>JARLIM010000001.1 GCA_031291725.1 Acetobacteraceae bacterium | reverse complement strand
GCCTCGACATAGCCGGCCAACCGTGATTCGCTGCTGCCTGTATCCAACGAGAGAGCCACAACCCGCCTCCACGAGTGAGAATCTCCACTCGTACACACAGGCCGTCGAATCGTACAAGAGGTTTATGACACAGTAAGACTAGATCTTGAACGCTTCCAACGTGGACGGATGGAACAACTCCTCGGCTGCCACCAGACGTTGCGACAAGCCCTGGCGATGATGGAAGCCCAGGAAGGCGTCCAGCGTTGGCTTGTTCGGGCCATAGCCATAGGTCCAGAAATCCTGCCCCATCAGCGTGCGCGCCCGGCGCAGGCTTTCCTCCACGAAGGGCAACGTCACCTTGGTCGCCGAGGTGTCGGAAAGGCGTTTGAGAGCCAGCTGTTTGGAGTGTTCGAACGCCTTGAGCAGCGCGAACGGCAACCATTCGTGCTGTTCCACCAGTGCGCGCCGCACGCCGAGCATGTGCATGATCGGGAACAGCCCGGTGCGCCTGTACCAATCGGCGGCGACCGCATCCACGTCCGGCCACAGCCAATCGACAATCGGATTGCCCGCCTCGAACGCCGCCGGCGCACGCGGGCCGATGATGCCGTCAATCTCGCCCGCTTCGAGCATCTGGTTGAGCGTGCGATCCGCCGGGGCATTCTCCAGTTTCACATCCGGCCCAAGATTGAGGCTGATCTTTTCCACCCGCCCCGGCGTGTCCATACCGCCACGCACCCAGGTGATGTCGGACGGCTTGACGCCATATTCCGTCTCCAGAATGGCGCGTGCCCACACATTGGCCGTCAGCTGATATTCCGGCGTGCCAATCCGCTTGCCCTTCAGATCGGCCGGCGTGTTGATTCCACGATCCGTGCGCTTGTAGATCGAGGTATGGCGGAAGGCGCGCGAGGGGAATACCGGCACGCCGACATAGGGGCAATTCTTCAGCGCCGTCTTGACCGTGAAGGAAGACAGCGAGAGTTCGCACACATCGAATTCCTCATGGCGAAAAGCGCGGAAGAAGATTTCTTCCGGGTCAAGCGCCAGGAACACCGGATCGGTGCCGTCGATCTGCACGTCGCCATTGCGCAGCGGACGCACGCGGTCATAGTCGCCGATGGCAATCGACAGGTTCAGCTTGGACATGTGGTTCCCCCCTCACTTTGTCGGCCAGATAATCGTAAGGAACCTAACGACGTCAACCCAGCAACAGCGGTCGCATCTCGGCGGCAGCGTTGCGCAAGGCCGGGAGCAGGCGGGAGAGCATCTCTTCGCGCGTCGTCCGACCGGCCTGGGTGGAGATGTTCAACGCCGCCACCACCCGCCCCGAGCCATTGCGCAGCGGCACGGCCAGGCCGCGCAGATCGATTTCAAGCTCTTGATCGACCACGCAAAATCCCTCCAGCGCCACCCGCGCCAAGGCCGCGCGCAATGGCGCGGGGTCGGTGAGGGTGTGCGGTGTATGGGCTTCCAACACCGCACGGCCCAGAAACCCATCGAGCTCAGCCGGCGATAGCGCGGCGAGCAGCACGCGGCCCATTGAGGTGCAATAAGCGGGCAGATGTGTGCCGACATCGCGATGCAGCGAAGCGATGCGTTTGCGGCTGGAGCGGGCGACGTAAATCACCTCTGCTCCATTCAGAATCGACGCCGAGCAGCTTTCGCCCGTGGCCTCGCTCACCCCCTCCAAAAACGGCTGCGCCACGCGCGGCAGCACCGAGGAGCGCAGATAAGCCTGCGCCAGCGTCAGCACGTGCGGGGTGAGCGAGAAGAAGCGGCCTTGCGATTCGACATATCCCAACGTTTGCAAGGTGATCAGACACCGTCGCACCGTCGCCCTGGGCAGATCGGACACACGGGCGATATCAGCAAGGGTCATCTGCTGATTATGCCCAGTGAACGCCCTGATAACCTCCAGCCCACGCGCCAAGGCGGTGACGTAATTACGGCTTTCGGTGGGATCTTCATCCTCTATCTCGCACGACGACATACCGAAAACCCACCCCAAATGTGCGCTGAGCGAACAAGTCTAGTGTGATCTGGCCAGCCGGTCCAGCCTCCGCGCGAATTGACTTCACCGCTTCGGTTGGCGACATTGTGCGTAATGGATTTTATTTGTGCGCTCAGTGAACATCGCTGTGGCGTTTGGGGAGAGAATATGAGCGATCTGATAGCCCTGTGCAGTGTCGATGCCGTCAGCGAAGACGCTGCCTTGCAGGTCGGGCACGATGGCCGGGATTATGCGGTTTATCTCTATGACGGCCAATATTACGTCACCGCCGATCTGTGCACGCACGGGCCGGGCTTTATGAGCGATGGATTTATCGAAGGCTGCGAGGTGGAGTGCCCGTTCCATCAGGGCAAGTTCAACTTCATCACCGGCGCCCCCACCGCCGCCCCGTGCACCGAACCACTGCGCGTCTGGCCTGTCACGGTACAGGACGGCCAGATCTGGATCGACCCCAACACTGGAACTGTAGAAGGTGCCACATGAGTCTCCCCCGCATCGCGCTGGCCCTGGGTGATCAGGCTGGGATAGGACCGGAAATCGCACTCAAAGCCGCCCTCGATCCACGTGTGGCCGAGCTCTGCCAACTGGTGCTCGTCGGCGACCGCCATGCGCTGGAATGGCACGCACAGACCTGCCATATCGAAGCCGACATCGCTTCACTCGGCCATTTCACCGAGGCCGGGAAGTCGGGCGGATGGGTGGAGATGATCGATCTCGACCAATTCCGCAACGCCCCCTTGCTGCCCGGTGAAATCGCCGCCCAGCACGGCCAAGCCGCCGTCGATGCGGCCGCCTTTGCCATTCAGGGAGCGATGCGCGGCGAGGTGGACGCGGTGGTCGCCTGTCCGCAGACCGAGCTTGCCATCCACAAGGCCGGGATCGTGTTCGACGGCTATCCCAGCTTCGTCGCACGCTGCACCGGCACGCCGATAGACGACGCCTTTCTGATGCTGAATTTTGACGGCAAACGGATCGTGCACACCACCTTGCATGTCAGCCTGCGCCGCGCCATCGATCTGATCACCCATGAACGGTTGATGAGCGTGATGCGCGCCACCGACGACGTCTTGCGTGGCCTCGGCATCGCCGCCCCTCGCATCGCACTCTCCGGCCTCAACCCGCATGCGGGTGAGGGGGGCATGTTCGGCACCGAAGAAATCGAAATCATCTCGCCTGCCCTGGAAGCGGCCCGGCAAGCCGGGATTGATGTGCATGGCCCCTTCGGTGCGGACACGATGTTTCACAAGCAGGGCTTCGATGCCTTCATCGTGATGGTCCACGATCAGGGCCATCTTGCCGCCAAACTGCTGGCCACCAATCGAACGGCGGGAATGACAATCGGCACGCCGATTCTGTTTTCCTCCGTCGCCCACGGCTCCGCCCTGGATATCGCCGGGCAGAACAAGGCGAGCCCGGAGGCGGTGGTGGAGGCATTGCAGCGTCTGGCGGGGGCGGCCATGCGCCGTCGGGCGCACGCCTGATGACCGGCGTGGTGATCATCGGCGGCGGTCAGGCGGGCGGTCGCGCCATTGAGGCGTTGCGCGGCAATGGCTTTGCCGGGGCAGTCACGCTGATCGCCAGCGAGCGGCATCTGCCCTATGAGCGACCGCCATTATCGAAAGAGATGCTGCTCGATCCGGCCAGCACGAAGATCGATTGGGTGCGTCCGGCAGAGTGGTACGCCGCCCACGGTGTAGAGTGCAGGCTCGGGGTGTCGGCGGTGTCGATTGACCGTGCCGGCAAGCACGTGGCGCTGAGCGATGGAACGACGACTGGCTATGACACCCTCATCCTCGCCACCGGTGCATCCCCACGTCCGTTGAACATTCCAGGTGGCGATCATCCGGCATGTCTGGCGGTGCGCACGCTGGAAGATGCCGCGCGGTTACGGCCGTTCATGGTGGCGGGCAAGCGGATTGCTGTCATCGGCGCCGGTTTCATCGGCCTGGAATGCGCCGCTGCCGCACGTGGGCATGGGGCCGACGTGATGGTGCTGGAACGCGCACCGCGCGTGCTGGCGCGGGGCGTGCCGACACGGATTTCTGACCTCTACGCTGGATTGCACCGTGCGAAGGGCGTCGATCTGCGTCTTGGGGTGGAGCTGTTGCGCATCGATGGGCCGGATGATGCGCCGATGCTGCATCTGGCGGATGGGCGTGCGATATCCGCCGATGTGGTGGTGGTTGGTATCGGTGTTATTCCCGAAGACGGGCTGGCGGCATCCGCCGGGCTTACGGTCAATGGCGGGATTGTCGTCGATGAATATGGCCGAACGTCAGACCCGGCCATCTGGGCGGCGGGCGATGTGACGCGGCATTTCAACCCGCTTCTGGGGCAGTCCCTGCGACTGGAATCGTGGCAGAACGCGCAGAACCAGGCGATTGCGGTGGCCAGGAACATCGCGGGCATTGAGACGGTGTATGCCGAAGTGCCGTGGTTCTGGTCGGATCAATACGGCATCAACATGCAAATCACCGGGATTGCAGGGGATGACACGCACGAAGTGGTGCGCGGCGATCTCGATGGGTTTGCCGGGCTGTTGCTGCAAATCTCAGGCGACAGGCTGGTGGCGGCGGTGGGGTTGAACGCCGTGCGCGATCTGCGCTTTGCCAAGCAGATCATTCAACTCGGTGGCGCGGTCAGTGCGGCCGAATTGGCCGATCCGGCGGTGAAACTGGCCGACGTGGCGAAGCGGATGAAAGGCTAGCAGGTTGCTGAAAAACTGTTCGCGGAGGGGCGGCGAGTCATTTTTCGTGCCAGAAAGGCCAAGGCGAAGACACGATGTGTGTGCATCGTGGCAAGCCTTGAACGACCCTGGCGCGGAAAAGGGCCGCCGCGCCGACCGACAGAGTTTTTCAGCAGCCTGCTAGATCCACGCCCTTCCGCCACGCGCCAACATCACTCCGGCCGCCCGCTGCGATGATACGGATGACCGCTGGCAATCGCGCGGCCACGATAGAGTTGCTCGGCCAGCATGACCCGCACCAGCATATGCGGCCATGTCAACGGGCCAAGGGAGAGCACGTGATTGGCGCGCTTGAGCACGCGCGCCTCCAATCCTTCCGCACCGCCGATGATGAAAGCCAGCGGCTTGCCGGTCTCCATCCACATCGACAGGCGCGAGGCCAGCACTTCGGAGCGTGGTGCCGTGGGGCCGAGATCGAGAGCCACAGCGAACGCGCCGTCGGGAATGGCGGCCAGGATGGCGTCGGCCTCGCGGCGTTTGATCTCAATGGGGCTGCCCTTGCCGTCCGCGATTTCGATCACGTTCAGCTTGGGGCGCAGACGTTCATTGTAGCGGTCGAACAGCTCGGCTTCCGGTCCGGAGCCGATCCTGCCCACCGCCACAAGGCGCCATTCAGCCAGCGGAGCCGTCCTCGTCCGGACCCCACATGCGTTCGAGCTGATACATCTCGCGCGCTTCGGGCTTGAACAGATGGATGACGATATCGCCGGCGTCGATCAGCACCCAATCGGAGCCGCCCGCGCCCTCGATCTGAATGCGCTTCAGGCCGGCCTCTTCCAGCTTGTCTTCCAGATGGGTGGCCATCGCGGCAATCTGGCGATCGGCCAAACCAGAGGCGATCACCATGCGGTCGGCGAACGAGGCGCGACCTTCGAGGTCGAAGGCCACGATGTTCTCCGCCTTATCGTCTTCCAAGCTGGCGAGGATGATGGTTTGCAGTTGATCCAACCGCGACGGAGCGGCGCGCTCGCGCACACGCTCAGCGGCAATTTTGCGTGGACCGGCGGCAACCGCCTTCTTGCGCGGCGTGCCCGGAGTGGCCGGGATGTCTGAAACCGGCTTCGGCGCGGCACGCTTGCGCGGGGCCTTGGCGGGGATGTCGCCATTGGCGGCGACGGGCGGCTTCGGGGTGGTGGGCTTGCGGGCGATGACGCTCTACTCCTGGGAACGGGCGCGAATGGCGGTGGCTGATTGTGAATTCTGCGAAGCCGTCAGAAACACCCAGGCAGGAGCGGCAAGACCCACAAGGGCCGGAGCACTCCGCTCCAGAATACGTGACGAACGCAGACGCTGTGAGGCCATTCCCGACAGCGCGCGGTGATTGTAGGTCGGACGGGGCATGACGGCAAAGCGCGTATGGCGCGCAATTGCCATCCATTCCCGCCAGCGCGGCAATTGCACCAGATTATCCGCCCCCATCAACCACACAAAGCGCGTGTTGGGGAAGCGGCGATGCAGCAATCGCAGTGTGTCGACGGTGTACGTGGTATGAAATCGCCGCTCAACAGCGGTTGCCACTACGCGCCTGCCATCGGCAATCCGCCGCGCCGAGGCGAGTCGCTCGGCCAGCGAGGCCATGCCGCGCTGAGGTTTCAGCGGGTTGCCCGGCGAGACCATCAGCCACACCTGATCCAATCGCAGCCGCCGCAACGCGAATTCCGCCACATGCAGATGGCCGTCATGCGCCGGATTGAACGACCCGCCGAGCAGCCCGACACGCGCATTCCTGCGATCGCCCCAGCACGGAATCGGGTCATGCGCGATCAGGGTCGAACCTGCCCTGTGCCGATCACCAGATAGCGATAGGTGGTCAATTGCTCCGCCCCCACTGGCCCACGCGCATGCACACGCCCGGTGGCGATGCCGATCTCCGCCCCGAAGCCGAATTCACCGCCATCGCAGAACTGCGTGGAGGCGTTCCACATCGTCACGGCGGAGGTGGAGCGGTTGAGGAAGGCAGTGGCGGCGTGCGCATCTTCCGTCACAATTGCCTCAGTGTGGCTGGAGCCGTGACGGGCGATATGGGCCAGTGCCGCTTCCAACCCGTCCACCACCGCGACCGACAAAATCGCCGCCAGCCATTCAGTGTCAAAATCCTCCGGTGCGGCAGCCGCCAGACCCGGCACGATGGCGCGAGCAGCCTCATCGGCGCGGAACGCGCAGCCGAGTTGCGCCAAATCCTCGATCAACATTGGCAGCAATATGGGCGCGATGGCCGCATCAATCAGCAGCGTCTCCGTCGATCCGCAAATGCCGGTACGACGCATCTTCGCGTTGGCGAGAATTGTGCGCGCCATTTCCGCATCCGCTGCGGCGTGGATATAGGTGTGGCAGAGGCCCTCGGCATGCGCCAGCACCGGCACGCGGGCTTCGGCCTGCACACGTTCGACCAGGGTGCGGCCACCGCGCGGGATGATCAGATCGATCAACCCACTCGCCGCCAACATCGCCGCCACATAGGCGCGGTCTGTGGTGGGGGGGATTTGCACCATCGCTTCGGGAATTCCCGCGTCGCGCAGTCCAGCGGCGAAAGCAGCGTGGATGGCGCGGGCGGAGTGTCTGCTGTCCGAACCACCACGCAGAATCACCGCATTGCCGGATTTCAGGCAAATCCCCGCCGCATCCGCGCCGACATTCGGGCGGCTCTCATAAATCATCCCGATCACGCCGAGCGGTTGCGCCACACGGCGCATCACCAAGCCATTCGGACGCGTCCATTCGGCCAGCACGCGCGCGAGCGGGTCGGGCTGATCGGCAATCTCCTCCAATCCCACTGCCATCGCCTCAACACGGTCGGGGGTGAGCAGCAGGCGGTCGCGGAAGGCAGACGAGCCACCGGCGGCGTCAAAGGCGGTAACGTCCTGCGCGTTGGCGGCGACGATCTCGGCACAGTGTGCGCGCAACTGAGCAGCAGCTGCGCGCAGGCCGGCATCGCGCTGTGCGCCCGGCATCCGCGCCAGCACATCCGACGCCGCGCGGGCGGCATGGGCCGCGTCGCTGAGCCACTGGCTGATGGCGGATTGCTCGATATGCATGGCGGTCTCCGAAGGGAAGTGTCCCCGGTTTTTGTCAATTGTTCAACGTCGGGCGCGTGTTACATCAACACCAAATCATCGCGATGAATCACCTCATCACGCCCACGCCAGCCGAGCAAAGTCTCGATCTCGCTCGACTGATGGCCGATGATCTTGGTCGCATCCGCACTTGAATAGGCCGACAGCCCGCGCGCCAACACGCGGCCATCAGAATTACGCACCTCGATGGCGTCACCACGTTCGAAGCTGCCGGTCAGTTCACGCACGCCTGCGGGCAACAGCGATTTGCCGCGTTTGAGCGCCTTCTCGGCACCCTCATCGACGATCAGCACACCGGCTGGCTGCAACGAGCCACCGATCCAGCGTTTGCGGGCGGAGCGGCCTTCCGGGTTGGGCAGGAACCAGGTGCACGGCGCGCCGTTCTGCAATGCGCGCAGCGGCCGTTCGACATGGCCCAGGCCAATCGCCATCGCGCAGCCCGCATTGGTGGCAATCCGGGCGGCGACCAATTTGGTGCGCATACCGCCCGAGGAATAGCCCGGCGGCGGCTCGCCCCCCATCGCCTCGATATCGTCGGTGATGTGCTCCACAATTGGAATATGTTTGGCATCGGCATGGCGACGCGGATCGGCCGTGTAGAGGCCATCGATATCGGACAGCAGCAGCAGCTGATCCGCCTGCACCATTTCGGCGACTCGGGCAGCGAGGCGGTCATTGTCGCCGAAGCGGATTTCAGCCGTCGCCACGGTGTCGTTTTCGTTGATCACCGGAATGCAGCCAAAGCCGAGCAGCGTGTTCAGAGTCTCACGCGCATTGAGATAGCGACGGCGATCCTCGGTGTCTTCCAACGTCAGCAGCAATTGCGCCGCCGTCAGACCCTGCTTCGCCAGCCCCTCCGCCCAGGCCTGCGCCAGACGGATTTGTCCGACCGCCGCCGCCGCCTGCTTTTCTTCCAGCTTCAGCTTCTTCTGCGTCAGCTTCAGGCTGCGACGGGCCAGGGCGATCGCGCCGGAACTGACGACGATCACGTCCGATCCCGCAGCGCGCAAAGCAGCTATGTCTTCCGCCACGCCTTCCAGCCATGCGATGCGCGGGGCCGCCTTGGCCTCATCGACCAGCAGCGCGCTGCCGATCTTGACGATGATCCGGCGCGCTTTGCCGAAAACAGGCGGCTCGCTCATGTCTTCGCCCGCGCCTCCACAATCGCCGCCCACAATGCGCCCAGAACTTCCTTCACGCCTTCACCGGAGACGCCGGAGACCAGCATCACCTTCGCGCCCGACGCCTTGGCCAGCGCTGCTTTGCGCGACGAAATCTCACGCGGGGTCATCGCATCGGTCTTGTTGAGCGCGATGATCTCCGGCTTGCCGACCAGCCCGCCGCCATAGGATTCCAGCTCCTCGCGAATCGTGCGCCACTGATCCACCACCTTACCGGCGGCCCCGTCGATCAGATGCAACAGCACCGCGCAACGCTCGACATGACCGAGAAAGCGGTCGCCCAATCCGGCGCCTTCATGCGCCCCCTCGATCAGGCCGGGAATGTCGGCGATCACGAATTCCTGCGTCATCGACAGCCGCACCACACCCAATTGCGGGTGCAGCGTGGTGAACGGATAATCGGCAATCTTCGGCTTGGCGGCTGAGACCACCGACAGGAAGGTGGATTTGCCCGCATTGGGCAACCCGACCAGCCCGGCATCGGCGATCAGCTTCAATCGCAGCCAAATCCAACGCTCCTCCCCCGGCCACCCCACATCGGCGCGGCGCGGGGAGCGGTTGGTGGAGGTTTTGAAATGCGTGTTGCCATGCCCGCCATCGCCACCGCGCAACAGCCGGATGCGCTTGCCCGGCACGTCGAGATCGGCGAGCAGGGTTTCCTGATCATCGGCGAAAATCTGCGTGCCGACCGGAACCTGGATCACCACATCTTCCGCCGCCGCGCCCGTGCGGTCAGACCCGGCGCCGTTGCCGCCTTTGCGGGCGCGGAAATGCTGGGTGTAGCGGAAATCGATCAGCGTGTTCAGGTTCTGCATGGCGACAAATTCGATATGGCCGCCACGGCCGCCATCGCCACCATCAGGGCCGCCATATTCGATGAAGCGTTCGCGGCGGAATGCGATCACGCCATCCCCGCCATCGCCGGAGCGGCAATAGATCTTGGCCTGGTCGAGGAATTTCATCGGGACATATGCCTAAAACACCAAAAAGGGCCGACTTGCGCCGACCCCTTCGGAAAACTCAAACGGGTCGTGCGCGATTACTCGGCAGCGACCGGCAGCGGCTGAACGGAGCAGACCACGCGGTCATCACCGGTCTTGGAGAACTTCACATTTCCATCGACGAGCGCGAAGATGGTGTGATCCTTGCCCAGACCAACATTCGTGCCCGGCTTCACCTTGGTGCCGCGCTGACGGATGATGATGTTGCCCGCGATGACGCTCTCGCCACCGAACTTCTTCACGCCGAGACGGCGGCCTGCGGTATCGCGACCGTTGCGCGACGAACCACCAGCTTTTTTATGTGCCATGGAATGGTGCTCCTGATCAGGCGGCGGAGATTTCGGACACGCGCAGGACGGTCATCGGCTGACGATGGCCATTCTTGCGGCGCGAATTCTGCCGACGACGCTTCTTGAAGATGATCACGGTGTCGAGCTTATCCTGCGCGACGACGGTGGCGGTGACGGAAGCGCCAGCCACAACCGGCGCGCCAAGGGTCAACTTGCCTTCGCCGCCAAGAGCGAGGACATCGGTGAAGGTCACGGTCGTGCCGGCTTCGGCTTCGATCTTCTCGACCTTCAGCACGTCATTCGGGCTGACGCGATACTGTTTTCCGCCGGTGCGGATGACTGCGAACATCGTGATTGCGTCCTGAGCGAGGCAAATAGAAACAAGAGACACAGAATTCCGCGTGCCGCATCGCTGATGGCGACGAGCACCCGGTGCATCGGGAAGGGCGGCTTATAGCCTGACTGCCGCACGAGTCAATCAGAATGCGCAGCAAACGTGACGATCCCCCGTTGCATCGCTGCGCATGCCTGTCTATAAGGCGCCTCCCGGCCGCGGAGAGGTGACAGAGTGGCCGATTGTGACGGTCTCGAAAACCGTTGTACGTGTAAGCGTACCGTGGGTTCGAATCCCACCCTCTCCGCCATTTCCCTGCCTTTTCTGCGGGTTTCCGAGCGATAATCGCAATCGTCCCCTTCTTTGTCCCCTCCAAATATCGAGGCTGGGGTCGGATTTGGGCGAACGGGAATGGATTGTTCCTGCGGCCTGTGCCTTCGGTT
>JARLIM010000016.1 GCA_031291725.1 Acetobacteraceae bacterium | reverse complement strand
GGCTATGGCGGGGAACCTACACCCGATCCCATCCCGAACTCGGACGTGAAATGCCCCAGCGCCCATGGTACTGTGCCTCAAGGCACGGGAGAGTAGGTCGCCGCCAGGTCTTCCAATCCACCCTTTATCTCTTTGTCCAACTCACACTCACACTCACATCACCCAACGCGGGGTGGAGCAGCCCGGTAGCTCGTCAGGCTCATAACCTGAAGGTCATCAGTTCAAATCTGGTCCCCGCAACCAAATCTTCGCCTAAAATCAATATCTTAAAAGCCGCCGCGGAACCCAAATCCAAGGCGGCTTCTTCGCGTCCAAAGGCCAGGCATCACCACGTCACGTGGTCGGCTGGTCGATGAAGGCCGAGATGACGGCGCAACTGGTGACCGACGCGCTCGTCATGGCAATCTGGCGGCGCGGCAAGCCTGATGACGTGCTGCACCACTCGGACCGCGGCAGCCAATACACATCCGAGCAGTTCCAGCGCCTGATGGCCGACAACGGCGTCATCTGCTCGATGAGCCGATCCGGCAACGTCTGGGACAATGCGGCAATGGAGAGCTTCTTCTCGTCGCTGAAAACCGAACGGACCGCCAGCAAGGTCTATCGCACCCGCGATCAGGCCAGGGCGGATGTGTTCGACTACATCGAGCGCTTCTACAACGTGGTTCGCAGACACTCGACCCTGGGCTATCTCAGCCCAGCCGAGTTTGAGAAGATGGCGCAATTAGCTTAACCGAGTGTCCACGGAACCGGCAGCAGGCCATTTTGACCGGTAACATTCAGGGGTACACGTCACATCCAACGACGCAGCGCGCGGGTGACCTCGCCCGGTTGCTCAAGTGGTGTCATGTGACCACTCTGGTGGATCACGACCAGATGGGCGTCTTGTGCAATCGTCACCATCTCCAAGTGATCGGCCAGCGGCGTCAATCGATCACTGTCGCCACAGATCACCAGAACCGGGCATTTCAAGGCGGCGAGGATGGTCGTCCCGTCCTTGCGTTCCAGCGAATTCTGCCGAACAAAAATCTCAGGCCCAAGCCGCTGTGTCATGCCCCGGATGCGCTCGACAATCTCTGCGTTGCTCCGGTTGGTAGGGTGCAGATAGGTGTCGAGCAACCGTTCGCCGAAGCCGTGGAATGTCCCCGGTGAGAGCGCGATCCGGTTCATCTCCCGCCGCTGCGCAGCACGCTCCGATGAGTCCGGCTTGATACAGGTATCGAGTAGGGCAAGCCGCTCAATCCGCTCGGGTGCTTGGCGCGCAATCTCAAGCGCAACGTAGCCGCCGAGCGAGAATCCAGCGAGTGCGAACCGTTCTGGAGCGTCACGCAGCAGGTCCGAGGCGATCTCTTCCAGACGCTCACCCTGGGTGATGTCGAGCACCGAAGATGCCGCAAGATCACCGAGTGCCTCCAGTTGGTCGGCCCACAGATCGGCGTCATTCAACAGGCCCGGGATCAGCAGCAAATGCCGAGCGCAGTGTGTCCTATGCCGGGGCGGGTCCGATGGCGACGACGACGACCTCACTGACCACGCCCGTTTCTTTCAGACGCACCGCCCTTTCGACGGCGATCCCGTCGAAGGCGGCCCTTGGCAAGCCGTTCGGGCTGGTGGTCGGGTACGCAGAGAGGGCAGGGGAAGGTGAGACGGGTGTTGTTCACCAGAACACCTCCGCCGCCATCGCCACTGGTCCGCCGGTGCGTGATGTCCAGAGCTTCATGCTGTCGCCAGCATCGGTTGCATTGAGCGAGACAACGTCATTGTCGAACAACGGCGACTGGCCACGGAATGTGAAGCTGCGCGGCAGCGCGCCGCGCAGCTCGGTGGCGTAATGCAGCAGCCACGTCGCCTGCATCGGGCCGTGTACCACAAGGCCGGGATAGCCTTCGACCTGGGTGACATATGGATGATCGTAGTGGATACGATGCCCGTTGAAAGTCAGTGCCGAATAGCGAAACAGCAGTGGCGCTGAAACCGGCTGCGGGCGAGTCCGTGTGCCGGGTGCCGCTGCGGTGGGCGGTGTGGCGGGTTTGGCGGCGCTATCAGCTTCGCGATAGACGATGTCCTGGCGCTCTTCGACGGCCAATTCGCCGCCCGCCTCAATGCGATGGGCCACGGTGACGAAGCACAATCTGCCAGTGCGGCCATGTTTGAGCGTGACTTCCTCAATGCGCGAGATGCGCCGGACCGCGTCACCCACCCGCAACGGACGATGGAAGCTGAGGGAACCTCCGGCCCACATCCGGCGCGGGAGTGCGACTGGGGGCAAAAAACCGCCCCGCGCCGGATGGCCGTCCTCACCCAGAGTGGCCGTCGCTGCGGCGGGCTGGGTGAGACAGAAGTGAATGAGCTGTGGCGCCGCCTCGCCCAGGCGCGGCGCATCGCCCGGCAGGTCGAGCATCGCATGGAACTTGCGCGCAAGGTCTTCCGTCAGCAGGTCATCCTGCGTCTGTTCGCGGCCGATCCAGCCGCGCCAAGTGTCGATGTCGGTCATATGGTCCTCCTCACTGCGACCTGTGTTCGCCAATCGCTGGCACCGGCCCATAGCTGCGGTCGTCCCCCACAAAACGCGCCGCCGGGGCGGGGTAGGCGACCGGTCCGCTCGGTGTGGCCACTGTGATCCGGCGCAAATGCGGATGCTCAGACAGCCCCGCCATGTCGTTGACCGACGCAAACGCAATGTCCGCCTCGATCAGCGCGGTCACCGCGGTTGCGGCGTCACGCTCTGCGAAGGCGGCGGCGACGAGCGCGTCGGTCTCGGCCCGGTTGCGCACGCGCACAACATTGCTGGCGAAGCGCGCATCATGCGCCGCATCCGGCTGTTGCAAGAACAGAGCGCAAAATTTCGCCCATTCGCGATCCGACTGAATCGAGATCAGCAACTGCTTGCCGTCGCGTGTGCTGAACACGCCATAGGGCGCGATGGAGGGATGCGCGAGGCCGAGCCGCTTGGGCGATTTGCCGCCCTCATGATTGAGCAGCGGAACGGTCAGCCAGTCCGCCATCACATCGAACATCGAGACGCGGATATCGGCGCCCGCGCCGGTCGTTTGCCACCCGATCAGGGCTTCGAGGATGGCCGCGTGCGCAGTGGCGCCAGTGGCGATATCGACAACCGAAATGCCAACACGCGCAGGCTCGCTCGGACCGCCGGTGACAGAACACAAGCCTGACTCCGCTTGCACCAGCAGATCATATGCCTTGCGTGGTGCCAGTGGGCCGCTTTCGCCATAGCCGCTGATCGAGCAGACGATGAGTCGTGGGAATTCCTCCCGCAGGCGCTCGAAGCTCCACCCCATACGCGCCAGCGCTCCAGGCTTTAGGTTTTGCACCAGCACGTCGGCCTGTCCAAGCCAGCAGTGCAACGCCGCGCGCCCATCTGGCGTAGCGAGATCCAGCGCCAGCGATTCCTTGCCGCGATTGAGCCAGACGAAATAGCTGCTCTGTCCGGCAGCCACATCGTCATAACCGCGCGCAAAATCGCCCTCTGGCCGTTCGATCTTGATGACCCGCGCTCCGGCATCGGCCAAGCGCGCCGTGCAGAACGGTGCGGCCACCGCCTGTTCGAGGGCAAGGACGGTTATGCCGTGCAGGGGCAGGGCCATCAGAACGACCTCGGCAGGCCGAGCACGTGTTCGGCGACGTAGCTCAGGATCAGGTTGGTGCTGATCGGCGCCACCTGATACAGCCGAGTCTCGCGGAACTTGCGCTCGACGTCATATTCGCAGGCGAAGCCAAAGCCGCCGTGGAATTGCAGGCAGGCATTGGCCGCCTCCCACGACGCCTTCGCCGCCAGATATTTCGCCATGTTGGCCTGGGTGCCGCAGGGTTGGTGCGCGTCGTAGCGGCGGCAGGCCTCGAAGCGCATCAGGTTGGCCGCCTCGACTTCGATGAAGCTCTCGGCGATCGGGAACTGCACGCCCTGGTTCTTGCCGATCGGGCGGCCGAACACCGTGCGTTCGCGGGTGTAATCCGTCACCTTGTCGATGAACCAATAGCCATCGCCGATACACTCGGCGGCGATCAGCGTGCGCTCGGCGTTCAGGCCGGTGAGGATGTATTTGAAACCCTGGCCTTCTTCGCCGATCAGGTTCTCGGCTGGGATTTCCAGATCGTTGAAGAACAACTCGTTGGTCTCGTGATTGACCATGTTCAGGATCGGCCGGACCGTCATGCCCTTGCCGATGGCCTCGCGCAGATCGACGAGGAAGATCGACATGCCTTCGGATTTCTTCGTCACCTGATCGAGCGGCGTGGTGCGCGCCAGCAGGATCATCAGATCCGAGTGCTGGATGCGCGAGATCCACACCTTCTGGCCGTTGATGACGTAGCGGTCGCCCTTCTTCACCGCCGTGGTCTTGATCTTGGTGGTGTCGGTGCCGGTGGAGGGCTCGGTGACGCCCATCGATTGCAGGCGCAGCTCGCCGGTGGCGATCTTGGGCAGATAGCGGCGGCGCTGTTCTTCCGAGCCATGCCGGATCAGCGTGCCCATGTTGTACATCTGGCCATGACACGCGCCGGAATTGCCGCCGGCGCGGTTGATCTCCTCCATGATCACCGAGGCTTCGGTGAGGCCGAGCCCGGAGCCGCCATATTCCTCGGGGATGAGGGCCGCCATCCAGCCGGCTTTGGTCAGCGTGTCGACGAACGCCTCGGGATAGCCGCGCTCCTCGTCGATCTTGCGGTGATATTCCGCCGGAAAATCGGCGCACAGCGCGCGGATCGCGTCGCGGATTTCGTCAAAGCCTTCGCCGGCGGTGGTTTGCATCGCAGAGGTTCTTCTTGCTTCTTAGGTATGGAGTGATCAGCGCATCACGAATGGGTCTGGTACGGAGGAGGCGAGGTTGATCCAGACCGTCTTGGTCTGCAGATATTCCTCGATCGCCGCCTTGCCGCTCTCACGCCCGATGCCGCTTTTCTTGTAGCCGCCGAACGGGGCGAGATAGCTGACGGCGCGATAGGTGTTCACCCAAACCGTCCCGGCGCGCAGACGATCGGGCATGGTGATGGCGCGGCGGATGCTGCCCGTCCACACACCGGCGGCGAGGCCATAGATGCTGTCGTTTGCGATGGCGACGGCCTCGTCCTCATCGTCGAAGGGAATGATGGACAGCACCGGGCCGAACACTTCCTCCCGCGCAATGCGCATGTCATTGGACACGCCGCCGAAGATCGTCGGCTCGACGAACCAGCCCTGGGCCAGACCTGGCGCGTCTGGAATTCGGCCGCCGAGCAAGCAGGTCGCGCCCTCGTTGCGGGCTATGTCGATATAGCCCAGAACCTTTTCACGCTGCGGCTGCGTGGTGATCGGGCCGACTTGCGTCGTTGCCTGCATCGGGTCGCCGAGTTTGGCGGTGCGGGCCACAGCGACGAGCTTGCTTGTGACCTCATCGCAGATGCGCCTTTGCACCAGCAGGCGCGACCCGGCGATGCAGGTCTGGCCAGAGGCAGCAAAGATGCCGGAGATCGCGCCGCGCACCGCATCGTCGATTTGCGCGTCGTCGAAGATGATGTTGGCCGACTTGCCGCCCAGTTCGAGCGTGACGTGCTTGATCTGCTGCGCCGCCTGGGCATAAACCGCCGCGCCGGTGGCATCGCCGCCGGTGAAGGCGATCTTGGCAACCTTGGGGTGACTGACCAACGCCGCGCCGATCTCGGCCCCGAAGCCGGTGACGGTATTGACCACCCCGTCCGGAAATCCAGCCTCCTTGATCAGCGCCATCAGCGCCAGCGTCGAGCAGGAGGTGAATTCCGAGGGTTTGATCACCACGGTACAGCCCGCCGCCAGCGCCGGGGCCAGCTTCCAGGCGAGCAGCAGCAGCGGAGAGTTCCAGGGCGTGATCGCCACCACCACGCCGAGCGGTTCGCGTCGCGTGTAGGTGAACATCTGCGGCTTGTCGGACGGGATCACTGCCCCTTCGATCTTGTCGGCCAGACCGCCGTAATAGTGGAACCATTCGGGGATGTAGCGCACTTGCCCCACCATCTCGGCGAGCAGCTTGCCGTTGTCGCGCACCTCGATCTCGGCGAGCGCCTGCGCATCACGGGCGATGAGATCGCCGAGATGGCGCAGCAGCTTGCCGCGCGCGGTGGCTGTCATCGCCGGCCAATCGCCGGAAATAAAAGCGCGATGTGCGGCTTCCACCGCCGCATCGGCATCCGCCCCATCGCACCAGGGCAGCTCGGCCCATGCCGCCCCCGTATAGGGGTTGAGCGTGGGAAACCAGCGGCCGGACGCACTCGGTTGAGTGCGTCCATCGATGGTGTTTTCGAAGCGGGCGAGGGCAGTCATCCGAGTCTCCGCGATCAGATCGGGTTAAAGCCAAGCGCCGCGCGGAAGCGGTTCTTGACGTGCACGCCATCACGCGGCGGCAGCACGCGCGGCGGCTCCTCGGCGCTGATGCGGATGGTGGCGAGCCGAGGGCCGGATTGTACGGCCAGGCTGGCCCTGAACGCATCCACACCGTCCATCCCGGTGATCTCCACCGTGGACGCAAAGCCGCACGCCGCCGCGACCTTGTGAAGATCGACGCCATAGCCGGCGTGGCTGACCTGCATGCCGGTCTCGCCGTAATGGCCGTTGTCCAGCACCGCGATGGCTAGGTTGGCCGGCTGCTGCACGGCGATGGTGGCTAGGGCGCCGAGGCCCATCAGCAGTTCGCCATCGCCAGTCACCACCAGCACTTGCTTGTTGGGCTGCGCGTTGGCGAGGCCAAGACCCACCATCGCCGCCGATCCCATCGCCGCCCAGAGGTAGTAGTTGTTGTCATGATCGCCTGCCGCCATCACGTCATAGGCTGCCGAGCCGAGACCGGTGACGACCAGCAGATCCTTCCGCCCTTCGAGCAAGCGCGCCACCACGGCGCGGCGCTCCAGTGAACCCTGATTCAGCGCGCCCATTTCTTCTCTCCGATCAGCCGTTGACCCAGCAGCACCGCACAGGCCGAATCACCATTGAACGCCATCGTTGCCGCGCCATGCACCAGGGGGGCAACGTCGGCCGGCACATCGGCCTGCCACGTCATCACGCCCATCAGCTTGAGCGCTGCGTCGGTGGCTTGGCCCATCGGGTTCTGCCATGCGTTGAACTCGGCCCAATCGCCGCGCATCGTCACCAGCATCATCAACGGAAAGCGGGCCATCGTGGTCAGGCCGAGCGTATTGATGCAGTTGCCCACGCCGGAGGACTGCATCAGCAGCGCGCCGCGCTCACCGCCCAGCCAGGCACCGGCGAGATAGGCGATGCCCTCTTCCTCGGTGGTGAGCACCACGGTGCGGATGCTGTTGTCGGCATGCGCCAGCTCAATCGCGACCGAATGGCCCGCGTCGGGCACATAGACGATGTGGCGGACGTCATGCGCCTTCAGAACGTCGAAGACGTCGCGGCGCCAGTTTGGCTCGCTGCTGTTTTGTGGCTCGACCACTGCATTGTTCTCCTGTGACTTGCACGTCGTGTTGAGTGGATAGGGGGCGTTCAAATGAATTTCGAATAGAACGTCGCTCATCGAGCTATGCCGAAATTCTATCGCGACACTTGGTCAATTTTTGCCGAGGCCGATATTCGCCTCGATCTCGCCATCGCCATCGAGGTAGCCATGCTTGGCCAGGTCCGGCATCATCCAGGCGGCGATCAGGCCGACGACCGAAAGGGCTGCGACGTAATAGAAAAATGCGCTCTCGATCTGGTTGGAACGCAGCCACAGCGCAGCGTATTCGGCCGTGCCGCCGAACATCGCGTTGGCCAGGGCATAAGGAAAGCCAACGCCGAGCGCGCGCACTGACTTCGGGAACAGATCGGCTTTCACCAAACCGGCGATCGGTGTGTAGAAGGCGTTGATCAGCAGCCCGGCCACCACCAGCGCGAAGGCTTCAAATGGGCCGGAGACATGCTGGATCGCCATCATGATCGGCACCACCAGGACCGCCGCCAAGCCGGTGAACAGGCGCATATGCGTCCGCACTCCAAGCCGGTCGGACAGCAGACCGAACAGCGGCTGCGCCACCATGAAAACGATCAACGCAGCCGTCATCACCAAGCTGGCCGTTTCGGCTTTGATGCCGGCCGAGATGACGAGGAACTTCTGCATGTAAGTGGTGAAAGTATAGAAATAGAGTGAACCGCCGCCCGTGAAGGCCAGCACCAGCAGAACGGCCTTGGGATGCTGCATCATGCCCGATAGTGAGCCGGCCTTTTTTTGTGAACGCTCGGCATGGGTTGTGGTCTCGGTCATCGAGCGACGCAGATAGATCACCACCAGCGCGCTGAGCGCGCCCATGACAAAGGGGATGCGCCAGCCCCAGGCCTTCAACTCGTCAACGGACAGCAATTGCTGCAGCACCACCAGAGTCAGCAGCGCCAGCAACTGGCCCGCGACGATGGTAAAATACTGGAACGAGCCCCAGAATCCGCGCCGTCCCTTGGTCGCCACCTCACTAATATAGGTGGCGCCCGTGCCGTATTCGGCGCCGACCGACAGCCCCTGCATCAGGCGGGCGATGACCAGCAAGGCGGGGGCGAAGAGGCCGATCTGCGCATAGGTCGGCAGCACCGCGACCAGCAGGGAGCCGATCGACATCAGCGAAACGGACAGCATCATCGCCAGTTTGCGGCCCCGCGTGTCGGCAATCCAGCCGAACAACCAACCGCCAACCGGCCGCATGAAGAAGCCCACGGCGAACACGCCAGCGGTCGACAGCAATTGGCTCAACTTGTCGCCTTTGGGGAAGAATGCACCGGCGAAGTAGATCGCCGTGTAGGCGTAGACGAAGAAATCGAACCATTCGATCAGGTTGCCGGCACTGGCGCTGATCACGCCGGCGACACGGTGGCGCAGATCGTGGGCACCGTCTTGGACGGCCGTCGGCTGTGTCAGGCTCATGTCGCGTGTTCCCCCAGAAAGCATCGATCCAGGCGGCGCTGTCGGGGCCGAGCGTAAACATCTTCGAGGTCGCGGGCCTGCTGGCTCCGGACGCGGACCGAAATCTGATCGATTAAGCCGTTTCGGTTTGTTGCTCTTGGATGCCGTCGCTCAGTTGGTCATCGCCAACCAAACCATTTTGTTTGACGGATCAATGACGCATGCCCGCGCCGGGCCGAAGAAACATCAGGAGCTAACAGATATCGCGAAATTCTATCGCTTGCCGGTCGGAGTGCCGCAACTTCACGTCGCGCCCTTCTCCGTCAACATGCTGCCCATCCATATGCCGCGGGCGACCAGATCGGCTGCGATGTCGACGATGGTGCGTCCGACGAATTTCGCAGCCGGGCTCACCGGGCGATCGGCCGGATAAGCGATGACCAGCTTGCGCGATGGGCTGGGATCGACGAGCCGGGCCACCGACAGGCTGCCCGCTTCGACCATCGAAAAGATCGGAGCCAAGGGCAGTACCGTCATGCCGTGCCCGTCCCGCACAAGATCGACCATCGCGCGAAACGAGTCCGCTTCAAGCTGCGCCTTCAACTCGACACCGGCACGTTTGGCGCATGTTTCGAGAATGCGACGCAAGCCGTGGCGTGGGCTAGGCATGATCAGCGGATGTTCCGCCAAGCGGGCGAACGGCACAGGATGGTCGAGCGAGAGGCCAGCGTCTCCAGGGGCGACGAGCAGCAACGCTTCCATCATCACGGGTTCGATACGCACGGATCTCAGCGCCTCGGGATCATAAGACACCGCAACGTCCACCTCGCCACGGTGCAACCAGTCGAGGAGATGGCCAGAAAACCCGGAGAGGAGGCGCAGCGACAGATCGGGGTGCTGCTCGCGGATGCGGTTGACCAGCGGCAGGGTCGCGATCTCGGCAACGGTCGGGGGCGCCCCGACCATGACGAGCCCGCGATAGGATGCATCCTTGCCCGCCGCCACGTCCCGGATGGCGTCCAATGCCGCCATTACCGCTGTCGCCTGCGCCACAATGTCGCGCCCGACATCCGTCAGCACCATCCCGCGACCGTGACGCTCGAAAAGGAGGACGCCCAATTCGTGTTCGAGCATCCGCACCTGCCGGCTGAGTGCGGGTTGCACGATGTTGAGCCGGTCAGCCGCTTTGCTCAGGCTGCCGAGTTCGGCGACGTGAATGAGCGTTTTGAGTTGCGTAACGTCCATTCGTGAAGGCTACCACCAAACGCGAAAGGACAAAATCATGACTTGAACACGCCGCCCCCGCCTCAAGGCGGGTCTCTTCTCAACGGAAAACCCGGGTCAGTTCTCGGCGGAACACAACGCTCTCGTCCATTTCACTCTTCAAATTCCTGAAATCGCACCGACTTTTGGCACGGCATAGTTGACGTGCATTCGTCGGGAGACCCGATGTTATACGAGATCGAGGATCGGTTTGATCCCGCCAGCTACCTCGCGGTGGCATGAGCGACGAGTTACCCTCGCTCATGCGAGATCGATGAAGGACCGACTCGCTGTTACACCAGAGGACCTCAGTCTGTTGAGGTTTAGCGGATCGGGGCATACGCCAGCGCACGGCGAACGATGCAAAGAGCGTCACTGATGCGATATCGCCGAAACCATCGGAATTGAGCGCTATACCACCGTTAGTAAATCAAGATGGTGGCGCGCTCGCGCGACCACTTACGTTTTGAAGGGCTTGAAAGTCGTTCGGTATAAGCGGCATCGCGCCCCCGCAACCAGCTTCATTTGCTAAATTATATCAATCACTTCAACCTCAGTAGAGTTGCTGGGGTTGTTCCTGTTTGCGCCATACCCCAAACGCAAAATTCCACCCAACTCACCGCGAACCTCAATCCGCAACTACGTCACACGCGATACGAAGCTCCGTAGTTTGCCGGCGGCGGTGCGTTCAATTCGGTCGATCTGGATGACTTCAAACTCGAACTCAGCGCTAAACGCCCCTTTTAGAAGCGTCATGAGCGTTTCACGTTCGGCCACCGTCAAAGCTCTGCTGGCGACCACATGGAGCTCGATACGTTCTAATGTGGCTTGGACGAGCTGAAATTCCTGTACCGCTCGCACTTCGGACAGGCCGTAATGGTGGAAGCTGTGCCTTCTCCGACTTCCATCTGGGTAGACGACATCGTCGGGTATGCGGCCGACGATGTTGTTCAGAACTGTCAAACAGCGTCCGCAAGAACAAGAGCCCCCCAATTCCGCCCAATCGCCGATTTCGTAGCGCAGCAGTGGCATGGCGAAATTGTGCAAGGGTGTTACGACAACACGCCCAACCTCGCCTTCCTGTACAGGCCGGCCGTCAGTATCCAGAATTTCAACCAACTGGGTTTCATCGCTGACGTGATAGCCATCACCCTTCGTACACTGTAAAGCGACGTAGCCGGTTTCCGCGGAAGAATAATTGGCGACGATGGAGGCTCCAAAAACCGCCTCGCAGCGTCGGCGCAACGCGGTGGTTATCATCTCGCTTTTCAGCCATACCTTGCGCAGACGCTGAGGCCGCATGCCAGTCTCTTCAGCGTAGTGCAGCAGTAGGTTCAGAACACTCGGCATTGTATGGAGATATTCGGGGTCATGCTGGCACAGAAACGCCATCTGGCTGGCAAGAGGCAACGCCGAATCCATATTGTAAAACTTGCCGGTTTCAAACAGAACACCGATTGGAGCCCCCCAGTCGGGGCGCACCGAGCCTTGAGGGGTTCGTGCCTGAACGGTATCGAACTGCGTGCTCGTCGGGCCAATATTGCAACAATCGCCTCGGTGGCCATCGAAATGCCAGGCGTCTTCACGCAGCAGCATCGCCTCCCATATTGCCCGATCCAGTGCCGACTTAATCACCCTCACCGGCATACCCGTGGAGCCGCCGCTTGCGACAGGTAACGTGCTGCCAAACACCTCGGGCAGGCGACGGGCATGCAATCTTTCGCCGTGTTTCTGCACGTCCTGCCGGGTCAACACCGGCAGGCGGCGATACGCCTCGGGATCAATCGGCTGCGTCGGGTCGATACCG
>JARLIM010000015.1 GCA_031291725.1 Acetobacteraceae bacterium | reverse complement strand
GCGCCATGACGGGGGGATGGGGCGTGGCCCGTGTTCACCTCCAACCGTCATTGCGGCACGCAGTGCCGCAATCCATCGCGGGGTTGGCGGCGTCGCGGTGGATGGCTGCGCTGCGCGCGCCATGACGGGGGGATGGGGCGTGGCCCGTGTTCACCTCCAACCGTCATTGTGGCACGCAGTGCCGCAATCCATTGCGGAGTCTGGCTGCATCGCGATGGATGGCAGCAACACGAGCGCCATGACGGGGGGATGGGGGTTTGGACGGATTGAACGATTTCTCTTGAGTTAGACCACCAAACGTGTCTGTTAGTTCAGATGGAATCCTCCGCAGCCCCTTCCCCGTATCTGAGCTTGCCTGCGGTGCTGCGTGCGCTGCGCGCAGAGCTGGGGGCTTGGCATCTGCGCGGGATGTTGAGCCATCTGGTGATGATGCTGCTGTATCGGCGGCTCGGTCAAATCACGACGAAAATTGAGCGGTTGGTGGCACGCTTTCAGGCCGGGCGGCTGCTGGTGCGTGCCTCTGGGGTGCGGGCGGGCGATCGTGCTGCTGCCAAGACCGGTGCCCGGATGTGGCCGGGCCGTTTCGGCTGGCTGATGCGGGCGGCGGGGTATCAAGCGGCGGGCTATGGCTGTCAGTTGCGGGTGATTCTGGAGCAGCCGGACATGGTGGAGCTGCTGAAGGCATCACCGCAAGCAGCACGGATTCTGCGGCCGGTGTGTCGGATGCTGGCGATTGAGACGTCGATGCTGCGGCCGGGCGTGGTGGTGCCGGAGCCGGTGGTGCGGCCGCGGAAGCCTCGGGTGCGCAAACCGCGAATACCGATTGATTTTGGGCGAATTCCCCTGCCGAGGGGGGTGTTGTCGGCGGCGCGACGGCAGGGATTTGGCCGGGATAACGGAGAGTGAGGGAGAGATGCGCCCTTATTGTTCCGATTTGTTAATAAACAATCATGGCATGAGCAGCGCAATGACGGTATTGGGGCTTACTTACCCGGATCTTCCAGGCCAATCGCGCGCAGGCGGGCGTTTTCTTCATCCCAGCCGGCCCGTTCCTTGACGTTGAGGAACAGATGCACGCGGCGTTCGAGAAGATGTTCCAACTGGCCGCGCGCCTTTTCACCGATTTCCTTGATCCGCGCGCCCTTGGCACCGATGAGGATGGATTTGTGACCGGAGCGTGCGACGTAGATCGTGGCGTCGATGCGCACCGAACCGTCCTTGCGCTCCTGCCAGCTCTCGGTCTCGACGGTGGCGCCGTAGGGCACTTCCTCATGGGTTTGCAGGAAGATCTGCTCGCGCACCAATTCGGCGGCCAGCAGACGGTCCGGCAGGTCGGTCAGATCGTCTTCCGGGTAGAGATACGGCCCTTCCGGCACCACGCGCACAAAGGCCGCGGCGAGTTCGGCCACGCCCTCGCCGGTGTTGGCGCTGACCATGAAGGTTTCTTCGAAGGTGGCGATTTCGTTGAGCTGAGCGATCAGCGGCAACAGGGCCGCCGGTTCGATCAGGTCGGTTTTGTTGAGCACCAACCAGGCCCGCCCGCCACGTTGGCTGACGGTTTGCGCGATCTCCCGCACATTGTCGCGCATGCCCACCTTGGCATCGACGATGAGCACCATCAGATCGGCGTCCTCCGCCCCGGTCCAGGCGGCGTTGACCATCGCACGGTCGAGCTTGCGCTTGGGTTTGAAGATGCCGGGGGTATCGACGAGCAGCACCTGTGCATTGTCTTGCATCAGAATGCCGAGCACCCGGAAGCGGGTGGTCTGCGCCTTGGGCGAGACGATGGAGAGCTTGGCGCCGGTGAGGCGGTTGAGCAGGGTGGATTTGCCGGCGTTCGGCGCGCCCATCAGGGCAACAAAGCCGCAGCGGGTTGTCATGATTGCAATTTCTCCAGCAGCTTGGCGGCGGCTTCCTGTTCGGCCTGCCGCTTGCTGCTTCCTTTGGCGGTTTGCGTCTCTTTGCCGAGTGAGACGCTGATTTCGAATTCCGGAGCATGCGACGGGCCGGTGGCGGCGACGACCTTATATGTCGGCAGCCCGCGCCCGCGTTGCATCGCCCATTCCTGCAAGCCGGTCTTGGCATCCTTGGGCGGCACTTTCTGCGCCTCGATCACCGCCCCCCAGGCACTGCGCACGAAGCGGCGGGCCTGTTCGATGCCGGCATCGAGATACAGCGCGCCGATCACCGCCTCCAACGCATCGGCAGACACGGTGGCGCGCTTGCTGACACCGGCACGGGTCTCCGACGGCGACAGCGACAGGCAGTCATCCAGCCCCAATCGCGCGGCGATATCGGCGAGCACCGGTTGCGAGACGAGCAACGCCAGGCGACGCCCCATCGCACCCTCGTTTTCGGCGGGGAAGCGTTCGGAAATCCACTCAGCGATCAGCAAACCGAGCACCCGATCGCCGACGAATTCCAGCCTTTCATTGCTGGCGGAAAACACGGTTTTCCCCACCCAGTGATCGAGTGCGGCCGACCGGTGGGTCAGCGCTTCCATCAGCAATTCAGGACGGGCGAAACAATGGCCCAGAATGGTCTGGGCGGTTTCAGCCGCGGCCGTTAAGGGCACAGGGGTCAAGGGCGTGCTCAGTGGATGCCTTGGAAGATGCGCGACCAACGGATTTCCATCGGCCATGCCCACACCGCCCAGGCGGGTTCCTTGGCATCGATGGAGAACCAGATGAATTCGGCCCGACCGACCAGATTCTCCAGCGGCACGAAGCCGACTTCGCTCTGCACACGGCTGTCGAGGCTGTTGTCGCGATTGTCTCCCATCGCGAAGACGAAGCCTTCCGGCACGACGTATTCGATGGTGTTGTTCATATCCACATCGGGTGCCGCCATCAGCGGACCGTCAGACATTTTGAGGATGTCATGCACGCGGCCATTGGGCAGCGTTTCGGTGAAACGCTTGGCAACCGTGCGGGTATAGCCCTCATCGGCGGTGTAGCTGCCCACGGCCACGCGCGGCACCAATGTGCCATTGATGTAGAGTTGGCCTGCTTTGACCTGAATATGGTCGCCAGGCAGCCCGATGATGCGCTTGATGTAATCGGTGGAGTTGTCACGCGGCAGCTTGAACACCGCCACATCGCCCCGTTCGGGCAGCTTGCCGAACACGCGGCCGTGAAAGAGCGGCGGGGAGAGCGGCAGCGAGTGGATCGAATAGCCGTAGCTGTATTTCGAGACAAACAGGTAGTCACCCACCAGCAGCGTCGGCACCATCGAGGCTGACGGAATGTTGAACGGCTCGAAAGCCACGGTGCGGATGCCGATGGCGATCAGACCGGCGTAGACGATGGTCTTGATATTCTCGACCAGCGTGCTCGAGCTGCGTTTGCTCATGGAGGTGTTCGATCCAGACATGTTGCCCAGTGGATGGCCTCAGCCGTCGCCTGTGTCAAGCAATCGGGGGTTTCGAAATGGTTAGCAATGCGTAGGATGGCGATCAGGCCTTCGCCAAAACCATCAATACGCCGAGATGATCACCTGCGCGAAGGCATAGGGGTATTCATCGGTGAGCGTGATATCGATCTGTGCCTGCATCCCCGGCGGTGTGATGTCTGCCAGTCGGGCGGCAGCCCCGCCGGTGAGCTGCATTGACGGTTTGCCGCCCGGCAAATTCACCACCGCCAGATCTTGCAGGAACACACCCTTTCGGAACCCGGTGCCGAGCGCCTTGCTCATCGCTTCCTTGGCGGCAAAGCGTTTGGCATAGGTGCCGGTGCGCATTGTGCCAGAGCGACGCTCGGCCTTGGCAATTTCAGTGGCGGTGAAAACCCGCTGGAGGAATTTATCGCCAAAGCGTTCGATGGATTTCTCGATACGGCGGATATCGCAAATGTCCGAGCCCAGACCGATGATCATCCGCGCGCGCGCTCCACCTGATGAATGCCCTCAGTGGCGCGCAGCCCGGCGATGACGTTGCTGAGATGGCGCAGATCGCGCACTTCGACATCCACCAGCATTTCGAAAAAATCGGCCTGCCGGTTGACGATCTTCACATTGGTGATCGCCGCATCTTGTTTGGACACTGCATTGGCCACACTCGCCAATGCCTTCCCCTCATTATGGGCAATCACGCTGATCCGACCGATATGGCCATTCAGGTCGCCCTTTTGCGGCGTGAAAGCCGAGCTGTCCCAATCGACGTCGATGAAACGCTCGGGCGTATCGGCAAAGGTCTCAAGCGTTGGGCAATCGCGGGTGTGAATCGTCACCCCCTTACCGGTGGCGACGATGCCGACGATGCGATCCCCCGCCAGCGGGTGGCAGCAGCCGGCGTAATGGATCGCCATGCCGGGGACCAAGCCGGTGATCGGCAGATGATGGCCGACGGGCGTGGTGCGGGTGCTGCGATGATTGGTCAGATTGGGCAGCATGCGCGGCGCACGTGGGGCCTGACGCAGTTCCGGATAAGCCGCCGCCACCACATCCTTCGGCGACAGATTGCCATTGCCGACATTGACGTAGAGATCTTCGAGCGTTGCCTGCTTGAGCGCCTTCAGCGCCGGTTCCAGCATTTTTTCCGAGCCGTCCACACCATCCTGACGGAAGGCTTTGGCCAGGGTAGCCTTGCCCTGATCGCGCGTGGCCTGACGCTGCTGTTGCTGCACGAAGCGGCGAATGCGGGCGCGCGCCTTGCCGGTGACGGCGAAGCGTTCCCATTGCGGGCTGGGCGTGCCGCCGCGCGAGGTGAGGATTTCCACCTGATCGCCATTCTGCAACTCATGCCGCAGCGGCAGCAGACGGCCATTGACCTTGGCGCCCACGCAGGTGTCGCCCACCTGGGAATGCACGGCATAGGCAAAATCGATCGGCGTGGCCCCACGCGGCAACTGAATCAGCTGCCCCTTCGGCGTGAAGCAGAACACCTGATCCTGGTAGAGTTCGAGCTTGGTATTCTCCAGGAATTCGTCCGGGGTGGAGTTTTCCAGGATTTCGAGCAAATCCTGCACCCAGCGGAAATCCTGCGCCTCCTGCGGACCGGAGCCCGAGGTTTTGTAAACCCAATGCGCCGCCACGCCGTTTTCGGCGATCATGTGCATCTCGGGGGTGCGGATCTGGATTTCGATCTTCTGGTTGCGCGGCTCGCGCAGCGTCACACCCGTGTGGATAGACTGATAGCCGTTGGCCTTCGGGGTGGAGATGTAATCCTTGAAGCGGCCGGCAATCACCGGATAGGCGGCATGGATGGCACCCAAGGCCGCGTAACAGGAATCGCGCGTCGGCACGATCAGGCGGAAGGCCATGATGTCCGAGAGCTGTTCGAACTGCACGTTGCGCTTCTGCATTTTCTCCCAGATCGAGTAGGGCGATTTTTCACGCCCCGTCACCTCGACCACTTGCACGCCATGCTCGGCGCAGACGCGGGCGAGTTCCTGACGCACCTCCTCGATCACATCCGCCCCCTGCCCGCGCAGGAAGTTCAGCCGGGCTTGGATCGAGTCGAAGGCTTCCGGGTCGAGTTGCGCGAAGGAGAGCGTTTGCAACTCGGTCTTGACCGCCTCCATACCGATGCGTTCGGCAAGTGGGGCGTAGATTTCCATCGTCTCGCGGGCGATGCGCTGGCGACGGTTGAGCTGGCTGACCGCACCGATGGTGCGCATGTTGTGCAGCCGGTCGGCCAGTTTGACGAGCAGGACACGAATGTCCTTGCTCATCGCCAGGACGAGCTTGCGGAAATTCTCGGCCTGCTTGGTGCGATCCGATTGCAGTTCGAGGCGGGTCAGCTTGGTCACGCCATCGACGAGGCCAGCGATTTCAGCCCCGAATTGCTTGGTCATCTCCGGCAGGGTAACGCCGGTATCCTCGACGACATCATGCAGCAGAGCGGTGCAGATCGAGGCCGCATCCAACCGATAGCCGGCCAGAATATCGGCCACCGCCAGCGGATGGATGATGTAGGGCTCGCCATTGTCACGCTTTTGCGTGCTGTGAGCATCGGCGGCGACGCGCAAGGCTTTGGAGATCAGGCCGACATCGGCCTTGGCGTCATAGGCGCGAACACGCTGGATCAGCGCCCCCCCCGCCGCGTCGATCATCGCACCGGTGGCGCCGTCGGGGGCAAGGGTGGCGCCGGCGCGCCAGAAATGAGGGGCGCCGACGCTCATGGCCGCTTACCGACGGCCGCGACCGCCCAATTCGGCTTCAATGGCAGCTGCCATATCGTCAGACGACAGATCTTCGCCATCCATCGGCAGCGACGAAGATTCGTCGGCGTCGGAGATGTCCTGCAGGCCGAAAATGTTCTGCTCGGTCGGGATAAGGTCGAGAACCTCCTCATCGGCGGGCTCGGGTTCCGGCGCGCGCGAGAGGGATTTCAGCAGATCCGAGTTGAGCTTTTCCAGCGTGATCGTCTCATCGGCGATTTCACGCAGTGCCACGACGGGATTTTTGTCGTTGTCACGGTCAACGGTGATTTCTTCGCCGCGCGAGATGTTGCGCGCCCGCTGGGCGGCCAGCAGAACAAGCTCAAAGCGGTTGGGAATGCGTTGCACGCAATCTTCGACGGTTACGCGCGCCATGCGATCAGCTCCGGAATACGGACTTAAGGAAGCAGGTTATATGACGTCCGATGCTGCGTTGCGCAAGAGCTTGCGTGCATGGCCCCTATAACCGGCGAATGCCCTGCCGCGGCAAACCCGCCAAAATCGCCGCCGCCGATTGCCGCAACAC
Source organism: Acetobacteraceae bacterium (assembly GCA_031291725.1). Classification (GTDB taxonomy): domain Bacteria; phylum Pseudomonadota; class Alphaproteobacteria; order Acetobacterales; family Acetobacteraceae; genus CAIQQQ01. Next base: position 231,953 of record JARLIM010000015.1, on the reverse strand, counting down.
CGGGTGAATCCAGTCCGGCCGCAGATCGGCGAGTGGCTGCATGACGAAGCGGCGCAGATGGGCGCGCGGATGAGGCAGAATGGGATCGGGCGCATCGCGCACCGTCTGGCCGATGGCGATGATGTCCAGATCGAGCGTACGCGGGGCGTTGAGCACCGAACGCAGCCGCCCACCGCGCTCCTCAATGGTTTGCAGTCGCCGCAGCAGATCCACTGGCTCCGCCTGCCCGACCAGCCAAGCGACACCATTGATATAGGTTGGCCCACCGGCGGGAATTGGGTCCGTCTCATACCATTGCGAAAGACCGGCCAAGTGAAGACCGGGAAGAGAGCGCAACGCTTCTGCTGCCGCACGGCAATTGAGCAAAGCACTGCGCCCCGCATTGTCAGGCAGGTTGCCGCCAATGGCGATAAACACATCGATTGAGACGTTGGCGTGTTGCAACTTTAGGGCTTTCCGCTGTCACATTTTTACGTCTAACATCGCATTGGGCGACGGTCGCGTCATGGCTCCAAAAAACACAATGGAATTTTATCGGCCGATTTCGTTCAGACATTCTTTACAGGACAACGCAAGATGCATTTTTTGCCCACGGAGCGCATGGCGCTCTTTATCGATGGCGCCAACCTCTATTCTGCTTCCCGCAATCTGGGCTTTGACGTCGATTATCGTGGCCTGCTCGACGCTTTTCGCAAGCGTGGCCATCTGATCCGCGCCTATTACTACTCTGCCGTTCTGGAGACGGAAGAATACTCTCCGCTCAAGCCGCTGACCGATTGGCTGGCCTATAACGGCTACACATTGGTGACCAAGCCCGCCAAGGAATTCACCGACGCGCAGGGCCGCCGTCGGATCAAGGGCAATATGGACATCGAATTGGCCATCGACATGCTCGAACTGGCCGACAAGATCGACCATGCCGTGCTGTTCTCCGGCGATTCCGATTTCCGTCGTCTGGTCGAGGCCGTGCAGCGCCGTGGGGTGCGGGTGTCGGTGATTTCCTCGATTCGTACCTCGCCGCCGATGGTGGCCGATGAGTTGCGGCGTCAGGCGGATCAGTTCATCGATCTGGTGGACATCGCGCCGGAATTCACCCGCCGCCAGACCGACCCACGCCCGGTGCGCACCACCCCGATCCGGCAGACCCCGGCCGAGCCTTACGCGGATGGCGATCTCGCCTGAACGCACAGCACGTGAGCATCGCCTCGCCTGCGCATGATTGCGCACTCTGCCCACGACTGGCTGCTTACCGGGCGGCCAACCGGGCGGCGCATCCCGATTGGTTCAATGGCCCTGTGCCGTCGTTCGGGCCGGAGGATGCGCGGTTTCTGGTGGTGGGCATGGCGCCGGGTGTGGCCGGTGCCAATCGCACCGGACGCCCCTTTACCGGCGATTATTGCGGCGATCTGCTCTATGGCACCCTGATCAAATTCGGCTTGGCGCGCGGCCTTTATCGCGCTGAGCCGGATGACGGGGTGACACTGCTCAACACCCGCATCGTCAACGCCGCGCGCTGCGTGCCGCCGCAGAACAAGCTGGAGACCGAGGAGCTGAACAATTGCAATCAGTTCCTGATCGCCGAATTGCGCGGCCTCGCACAGCTGCGGATCATCATGACGCTGGGGCTGGATGCGCATAAGGGCTTGCTGAAGGCGCTCGGCCTACGCCCTGCCCATTACGTGTTCGCCCATGGGGCGTTTCACACTCTGCCGGATGGGCGCATTCTGGCCAATTCCTACCATGTCTCGCGCTACAACACGAACACGCGGCGGCTGACGACCGAGATGTTTGAAAACGTGGTGCGTGGGGTGGTGCAGCGCCTGGGATAGGATCGGTTTGTTTCAATTCCTGGCTCGATCTTCCGGCACGTGCTAGCTTGGTCCGGCTCCACTCCGGTGCAGGAATGTCCTCATGCTGCGACTTGTCTCCACACTGATCGACTACGAAGTTGAAGCCTCTGACGGCTCCATCGGGATCGTTCGGGACATTCTGTTTGACGACATCACCTGGAAATTGCGCTGGCTGGCGGCCGATACCGGTGATTGGCTCACGCGCAGGCATGTGCTGTTTCACCCCTCGTCGATCAATCTGTTCGACAAAGGTGGTAAATTTTTTCAGGTCCGCCTGGCGCGCAATCTGATCAATGCGGCGCCATCCCTGAAAAAAGACCAGCCTGTGACGCTGGATTTCGAGAGGCGGATGTTTGCTTATTACGATATCGACCAGGATTGGCAGAGCTCGATTTTCGGTGAACGCCAAACGCAAGGCGGGCTGGAACGCGGTCCGCAGTTCAATCCCGCCTCCCCGCCCACCAGTCTCGACGGCACGGGCTGTGACCCGCATCTGTGCAGCTTCAAAACAGTGCACGGCTATCACAACGACGCCAAAGACGGACCCATCGGCCATTTGCATGACGCGGTGATCGACACCACTGACTGGCTGATCCACTATCTTGTTGTGGCGACCAGCAATTGGGGCGTCGGCGATCGGGTGCTGATCTCCCCCCACGCGGTTCGGCACATTGATGCGGCGACCGAGACGGTACAGCTGGATTTGGTGCAGGAGCAGGTCCGATCGAGCCCGGCTTGGGAATCGAACATCCTCACGGACGAATCCTACCTCGCCAGCATCCACGAACATTATGGCTGGCCGCCATATCAGTTTGGGCGTGGATGAGGCAGGCCTATCGCGTCGCCATTATGGGCGTTGTGGGCGATGACCGGGTGACAGCGGCCAGATCTTAAGCCCGCATCGCCTTGTCCAACGCCCTGGTCAGCGTGCGCCCGCCGGGTTCGTCGAGTGAGCCGAACGTGCCCTGGATCAGCCCGTCGCGGCCGATGAGAACCTTGTTGAAATTCCAACTCGGCTCCCAACCATCCTGATCGGCCTTCACCCATTTATAGAACGGGTCTGCATCCGGGCCTTTGACGTGCACGAGGCCGGTCATCGGGAATTGCACGCCGAAAGTGGCATCGCAGAAATCCTTGATGGTGGCGTTCTTGCCGCTCTCCTGGTTGAAATCCTGACTCGGACAGCCGATCACCTCCACGCCCTGATCCTTCAAAGCGGCGTGCAGCTTTTCCAGACCCTCATACTGATAAGTGAAGCCGCAAAAGCTGGCGGTGTTGGCCACCAGCAGAACTTTGCCTTTGTAATCGGCCAAATCCAGCGTGCCGTCTTCAATCGAGCTGAATTTGAACTTCCAGGCGCGGATCGGCTCGGCGGCGCGGGCCACACCTGTGGCGAGCAATCCGGCAGAGGCGGCGAGGGTGAAACGGCGGGTGATGTTATGCACTGTAGCGCTCCTCAAGCCAGGGGTTGGCGTTGTTGTGGTAGCCGTTGCGTTCCCAGAATCCGGGATGGTCGGCGGTGGCGATCTCGATGCGGTTCACCCATTTGGCGGATTTCCACAGATACAATTTCGGGATCAGCACCCTCACCGGCCCCCCATGCACGCGCGAGATCGCCTCGCCCTCCCAGCGATGCACCAGGAAGACGTCATCATCTGCGAATTGGTCGAGCCGGACATTGGTGGTGTAGCCGTCATGGGAATGGAAAATCACATGCTGCGCAGCGGGGAGCGGACGCACGAGATCGAGCAGCGTGCGCGATGAGACGCCCTGCCAATGGTTGTCATAGCGCGACCACGCGGTGACGCAGTGCATATCCGATACGCTGTCCTGCTGCGGCAGCGCCATCAGATCATCGAGCTTGAAGTACTGCGGGTTTTCGACCGCGCCGCCAATATCGAGAAAGAATGCCGCAGGCGTGATCTCCGGCTGCACGCCCAGATCGAGCACCGGCCAATCCTTCACCAGACGCTGACCGGGCGGCAGGCGTTGGGTGGGGGCGGCGGTGGTGCCGGTCAGCAGGCGACCGGCCTTCGCCCAGGCTTGTTTGGTGTCAATCAGCTTATCTTTGAAACCGCTCATGATCCTCTCCTCGGCAACCCTGATCTGGGGTTGAAACGGCTGCCGACAAGACGACTCAGCCGGGCGGCAGACGTGACAGGAATTTTCCCACAATCGCCCCCCACATCTCCGCCCCACCCGGCGCGGCGAAAATGGCGTGGCCTTCTTCCATGAACGGGTCGAGCTTGACGAAGCTGGCGTCCCCGCCTGCCCCGGTGAAGGCGTCATGCAGCCCCTCGGCGATCGGCAGCGGAAAGAAGCTGTCATTGGCCGCGGCCAGCCACAGCACCGGCAGATGCGCATGTGTGCCGAATTGGGCGGCGGCGTCCGTGAGCAAATCGGGGCGGCAGACCGAATCGGGCGGCGGATAGGCGCGCGCCCCGCGCCCGGGTGCGAAGACGATGGCGGCTTTTACCCGTGGGTCGGCATGACCGGTATAGGCCAACACCGCCCAGCCACCGGTCGATTGTCCCACCACGATGGCATCTTTCGGCTGCACCACGCCCAGAGCGAAGCCAGCCCGCACACCGGCGGCGATGTCTTGCGCGCCGATCTCACCCGAGGCTGCATAATCCGGGGCGACGCAGGCACCGAGATTTTCCACCGGCCCGCCGGAACTGCCCCCGAAGCCTCGCCGCATCAATGCCATCGCCACATAGCCATGGGCGGTGAACCAACGCATCGGCGGACTGTCGCACGAGGCCGGTTGCATCGCAGTGCGGTCTTCATCCGGGCCGGGTGAGCCGTGATTGATCAACGCAAGTGGAAATCGCACCCGCCACGGCACCGCACCGGGCGGCACGCAGACACGGGCGACGAGAATGGGCGAAGTCAGGTCGTCAGGCGTCAATCTCAGGCTGACGAGCGTGCCATCATGCGCCGCTATTGGATCCTGTCGCGCGGGCTCAGCACCACACGCGGCCAGCGCCAGCACTGCCAGCACGGCCGCCAAACGCCACCGCATGCTCACCCTCGGTCGCGCATCAATCGGGCCTTGTCGCGCGCCCAGTCACGGTCGGCGATGGCGTGGCGCTTATCGGCCTTGTTGCGGCCCTGACCGACGCCGAGTTCCACCTTGGCAATGCCGCGATCGTCGAAGGTGATCGACAACGGCACCACGGAATGGCCATCGCGCGCGATGGAGTTGAACAGCGCGACACGCTGTTTTTTCTTCACCAGCAGCTTGCGCGGTGCACGCGGCTCGAATTTCGACAGAATGCCGCCCTGGTATTCGGGGATGTAGCAGTTGAACAGATACAACTCACCATCCCGCTCACCCGCCCAGGCCTCGGTGATCGTCGCCCGTCCATGACGCAGCGACTTCACCTCCGGCCCCTTCAGCACGATGCCGGCTTCCAGGGTTTCCTTGATCGTATAGTCAAACCGCGCCTTGCGGTTCTGTGCAGCCAAGCCGTGGCTGATCAGGCTCGATGTGCGCTTTTCCTTGGCCATGATGCGCTCAGTTGAGCAGCCCCGCCGACACCATCGCAGCCTGCACGCGCAATTTGGTGCTCTCCGCAATCGGGGCGAGCGGCAGGCGGCAATGGTCGACGGTGTGGCCAAGCAGCGAGGCTGCGAATTTCACCGGACCGGGCGAGGTTTCGCAGAACATGGCGTCATGCAGCGATACCAGACGCGCCTGGATCGCCATGGCCTCAGCAATATGCCCGGTTTGCCACGCGGCATGCATCTGGCTGCACAGGCGTGGCGCGATGTTGGCGGTGACGGAAATGCAGCCGTGACCACCGGCCGCCAGGAAGGCGAGCGCTGTGTGATCTTCACCCGAAAGCTGAATGAAATCAGGGCCGCACGCCGCCGTGGTGTGCAGCGGACGGGTGAGATTGGCCGTGGCATCCTTCACGCCGATGATGTTGCGCAGCTTGGACAGCCGCGCCATCGTCTCCACGCTCATATCGACCACCGAGCGGCCGGGAATGTTGTAGATGAACACCGGCAGATCGACCGCGTTGGCAATCGCCTGATAATGCAGGAACAGCCCTTCCTGCGTCGGCTTGTTGTAATAGGGCGTGACAACCAGCGCCGAATCGGCCCCGGCCAGCTTGGCATGGCGCGTGAGGTCGATGGCCTCCGAGGTGGAGTTCGAGCCGGCGCCCGCCATCACCGGAATTCGGCCAGCCGATACCTTCACGGCGATTTCCACCACGCGCTTATGTTCGTCGTGGCTCAGCGTCGGCGACTCGCCCGTGGTGCCAACGGGGATGATCCCTTTGGTGCCTTCCTGGATCTGCCATTCGACGAAACGGGCAAACGCATCCTCATCCAGCTCGCCAGAGGCGGTCATGGGCGTGATGAGGGCGACGAGAGAGCCCTTGTACATGGCGGCGATCCTCCGGAGGGAGCTTTTGAATTGAACACGAAAGCTAGGGCCGTGGGGGGTGCGCTGCAAGGGCGAGGCGCGCTAGAAGCTCTGCATGCGACTGATACGAGCGATGATTCTCCTGGCCTTCATCACCCCGGCACACGCGGCCCCGCCGCCGCCAGCGCCGCTGAATTCGGCCGATCTGCCCGCTTTGATCCATGCCGACCGCTGGGATGACGCCCGCCGCGTGGCCGCAGCCGACCCAGATCCGTTGGTGGCCAAGCTCGTCGAATATTTTCGCGTCATGGCGCCGGGGGCGGCGAGTTTTGACGATATCGTGCATTTCATGGCCGCAAGCCCGGATTGGCCGCTGCAATATTCCCTCGCCCGCAGGCGTGATGAAGCCCTCTCCGCCCTGGCCGATGACACGCAGGCGGCCTCAGACTGCGATCATTTTCCGCCCAATCTGACCGGCGCCGTGCTGCGCTGCGCCCTGGCCTATGCGCATACGGGGCGGATGGCGGATGCGGCGAAATTGGCCAATCGGGCTTGGGCGAGCGGCGAGAAATTCGTCGAGGCGCCGGTGCTGAAGCAATTCGGTTCGGAATTGACCGCGCGTGCTGAAATGTTGCGTTTTGACCGGCTGGTGCAGAGCGATCTTGGTGCTGCCGGACGCCAATTGTCGCGCCTAGCTACCGCCGACCGCCCACGTGCCGAGGCGCTGATCGCGCTGCGGCGGGATACGCCGAACGCGCTCAACCTCAGCGCCAACCTGCCCGCGGCACAGCAGAAAGACGCCGCGCTGGTGTTGGAGCAATTGCGCTATCTGCGCCGCGCCAATCGGGATGACGACGCGCTGGCGCTGTGGCGTTCGACTGGATTCGGCTTGGAAGCCACAAGCCGGGAGCGCGCGGCGTTCTGGGATGAGCGCAATCGGTTGGCGCGGCATCGGCTGGCGGCGGGTGACGCCGATGGTGCCTATGATCTGGCCGATGACAGCGTGCAGACCGCCATCGAACCGGCGGTGGATTCGCAATTCCTGGCCGGCTTCATCGCCCTGCGCCGCCAAAATCGCCCAGATGTGGCGATCGTGCATTTTCGCAAACTCGCCAGCCTATCCAAGGCCGCCATCACCCAAGGGCGCGCGCATTACTGGCTCGGTCGTGCCCTTGCTGCCAGCGGCGACGCCAAGGGCGCGGCGGCGGAATATGAAAAATCGGCCGCCTACCCCAATAGCTTCTACGGCCAGATCGCGACGATTGCCCTTGGCGACGATCCGTTTGCCCGCATTCGTGCAGCGATCTATCCGCCGCCGGATATGGACCGCCTCGCCGCCTTGGCCAGCCGCGAAGTGGGGCGTGCCGCCGCCTATTTGATCAGTTGGGGGGAAAATCACCGCGCGATTTCCTTCCTCTTCCGCCTTGATGCGATCTCACCCGATGCCGCCGACCGCAAACTCGTCGCCCGCATCGCCACCTCGCTCGGTGCCCCCGAGATTGCCGTCGATCTCGCCCGCAATGCCGGGCGAGACGGTGTGGTGGAGTTGGAAACCGGCTGGCCGACGCCGGTGGCGATCCCGGCCGATACCGGGCTCGATCCCGCCTTGGCCTATGCGATCATCCGCCAGGAGAGCAGCTTCGACGGCAGCACCATCAGCCCGGTGGGCGCGCGTGGTTTGATGCAGCTCATGCCGGGCACCGCACGCACCGTGGCCAAACAGATCGGCGCCAAGCTGGCCATCGATCGGCTGACCGTCGATTCCGCGCTCAACATCCGGCTGGGTTCGGTCTATCTGCACGGTCTGGTCGATCAGTTCGGCGGCGTGGTGCCCTTCGCGGTGGCGGGCTACAATGCCGGGCCGGGGCGGGTGGCTGAATGGATCGGCCAAAATGGCGACCCGCGCATCGGCCAGGTGGATATGCTGGACTGGATCGAGCAGATTCCATTCGCCGAAACCCGCAACTATGTGCAACGGGTGATCGAGAACGAGGTGGTCTACGCCGCCCACGGTGCCGGTGCGGCCGAGCATCCGCTGGCGCATTTCCTGGGCAAAGGAAGCTGACATGCCAACACGCTCACGCAGACTCGCCCGATTGATCGCCAGCGGTCTGGGCAGCGGCTATTCGCCCAAGGCCCCCGGCACGGCGGGCTCGTTGCTGGCATTGGCGTTGGGCGCTGGGCTGATGACGCTTTCGCCCTGGGCGTTGCCGATGGCGGTGGCGGCGTCGATCCTGTTGGGATTGGCGAGCATCGGCCCGGCAGGCGGCAGGGAAGATCCGGGCTGGGTGGTGATCGATGAATTCGCCGGGCAATGGATTGCCATGCTGGCACTGTCGCATCCCAGCCTGCCCGGCCTGGCTTTGGCCTTCGCATTGTTTCGCCTGTTCGACATCGCCAAGCCCGGCCCGATTGGCTGGGCGGATCGTCAGGGTGGAGCGGTGGGGGTGATGCTCGATGACGTGATCGCCGGAGCCATCGCCGCCGTCTTGCTCCTCGCCCTGCGTGCTGCTGTGCCAGGTCTGGTATAATGGCCGACCGCGCCATGCTGCTCAGTGTCGCCGACCGCCAGACCGCCGGGCAAGCAAGGCGGGCGGTGATCGCCCGCAGCGCACATGGCGAGTGGTCTCCGGCCGCTGATCGCGCCGATCCGGTGGCCTTGCTGACAGCCGCCGATACGGGTCGCATCGCTGCATTATTGCCAATACGCTATGGCCGGATGATGGCTGATCCGTTTGCATTTCTGCGCGGCGCCGCCCCGGTGATGGCGGCGGATATCGGTCCGCACATGCATAGCGGCATCATCGTCCAACTCGGCGGCGACGCGCATCTGGCCAATTTCGGCGCAGTGGCCGGGCTGGCGGGTGAGGCGTTGTTTGACGCCAATGATTTCGACGAGACCATTCCCGGCCCGTTCGAATGGGATCTCAAACGCCTCGCCACCAGTCTGGTGGTGGCCGGACGGGTGCAGGATCTGTCCGACAAATCCTGTCGCGCCTTGGCACGTCGCGCCGTGCGGGCCTATCGCCGCGAAATCCAGCACCTCGCCCACACAGCACCGTTCGACGCTTGGTGCAGCCGGGTGCTGCTGGATGAAGCCATTGAGAATATTGGCGAGCGTGATGTGCGCAAGCGCGAGCGCGTGCGGTTGGGCGCGATTGTGCAGGCGGGCTGGGAGGGGCATCGGCACCTGATCTCACGACGCGGACGGTGGCATCTGCCGGAACGTCCGCCGGTGATCTTCCGCCTCGGCGCGCACGAAGCCATCGCCCATGCCGCCTTCGCCGCCTGGGAGGACAGCCTGCCGGAGGAACGGCAGATGCTGCTGCGGCGCTATCGGTTGCAGGATGTGGCGTTCAAGGCGGTCGGCGTGGGCAGTGTCGGCACGTTCTGTGCCATCGGTCTGTATGCCACGCCGGATGGCGACACGTTACTGCTCCAGTTGAAGGAAGCCTCGCAAGCCGTGCTCGCCCGCTATGCCGGGCCGAGCGTCTATACGCATCAAGGCCAGCGCGTGGTGGTCGGTCAGCGGCTGATGCAGGCAGAGCCCGATCTGTTCCTGGGATGGACGCAGGCAGAGGGGCGGGATTTCTATGTCCGCCGCCTGAAAGACCCGCATCTGGCTGTCATTGGCAGCGAGATCGAAGCCGACGCGTTGCCCTTCACCGCGCGACTCTGCGGCCACACATTGGCGCGAGCACATGCCCGCGCCGGGGATGCGGCGATGGTGGCGGGGTATCTGGGCGAGGGTGACAGTTTCGATGACGCGGTGGCGCATTTTGCATTGCTCTATGCCGATCAGACCGAACGCGATTTCGGCCGCTTTCGTGCGGCGATTGCCGATGGTGAGATTGAGGCCGTGAAGGAAGACCGCTGATGGTGCCGGAAGAAACCCTGCTGCAAGCCGAAACCCTGCTCGCCGCCTATCGCGCCAAAGGTTGGAGGATCGCCACCGCCGAGAGCTGCACCGGCGGGCTGATCGCCGCCGCATTGACGGCCATCGCCGGCAGTTCGGACGTGGTGGATCGCGGCTTCGTCACCTATTCCAACGCGGCCAAGACGGAGTTGCTCGGCGTCGATCCGGCATTGATTGCGCGTGTGGGCGCGGTGAGCGAGGACGTCGCCCGTGCGATGGCCGCGGGCGCGTTGCAGCGCTCAAAGGCGGATGCGGCGGTTTCCGTGACGGGTGTGGCCGGGCCGGGCGGTGGCTCGGCGGAGAAGCCGGTGGGGCTGGTGTGGTTCGGATTGGCCAGCAAGGCGGGCGTCAGAGCCGAGTGCGTGGTGTTTCCAGGGGATCGCTCGCAGGTGCGCGCCCAGACGGTGGCGCATGCGTTGGGGATGTTGGGCCAAGCCTAACGCAACGTTATTGAGGATTCCTCAATCCGTCATGGCGCGCGGAGCGCAGCCATCCATCGCGATGCAGCCAACTCAGCGATGGATTGCGGCACTGCGTGCCACAATGACGGTTTGAGGGGGGGGGTTAGGGATGAACGACTTCCCCCCGTCTTGGCGGACAAACGACCGGAGAATCTACCCTGCCAACACCGCCCGAATAGCCTCCAACGCCGCATCGGCTTGACCCGCATCCGGGCCGCCTGCCTGCGCCATATCAGGGCGTCCGCCGCCGCCCTTGCCGCCGACAGCCGCCGAGGCCGCGCGCACCAGATCGACGGCGCTGATCTTGCCCGTCATATCCGCCGACACGCCGACCACGATGGAGGCCTTGCCTTCCGCCGTGGAGACCAAAGCCACCACGCCGCTGCCGAGTTGCTTCAGGATGGCATCGGCCAAGCCCTTCAGGTCACGCGCCGGAACATCGCCCAGATTGCGCGCGGCCAGCTTCACGCCGCCAATCTCTTCGTCCTGCGCTGCCGACGCCCCGGTGACGAGCTTCTTCTGCAGCTCCACCACCTGCTGTTCCAGCTTGCGTCGATCGGCCATCAATTGCGTGATGCGATCGCCGAATTCGCTGGGTTGCGCCTTCAGCAGCCCGGCGATATCGGCCAGACGTGCATCGTTCTCCGCCACCACGGCCAGAGCCGCTTCGCCGCACACGGCTTCAATCCGTCGCACACCTGCCGAGACCGCCGCTTCCGCCACGATGCGGAACAGGCCGATATCGCCGGTGCGTTTGACATGCGTGCCGCCGCACAGCTCGATGGAATAGGCACCACGGTTGCCCTCCCCGGCCCCCATCGCCACCACGCGCACCTCTTCGCCGTATTTCTCGCCAAACAGCGCCATCGCCCCCTCGGCGACGGCCTGATCGGGCGTCATCAGACGGGTGGTGACTTCGGTGTTCTCGCGAATGCGGGCATTCACCTCGGCTTCAACCCAGGCGATGTCCTCGCGGCCGATCGGCGTGGGTTGGCTGACGTCAAAGCGCAGGCGATCCGGCGCGTTGAGCGAGCCTTTCTGCGCCACGTGATTGCCCATCCGACGCCGCAGCGCCTCGTGCAGCAAATGGGTGGCGGAGTGATGCGCGCGAATGGCGGTGCGACGCGCGTGATCGACCACCGCCACAACGGCGGTGCCTGCCTTCGCCTCACCCTCGACGACGGTGCCGAGATGGACAAACAGATCGCCGAGCTTCTTCTGCGTGTCCGAGACAGCGATGCGCAGACCGGCGCCGGTGATCACGCCGTGATCGCCGACCTGACCGCCCGATTCGCCATAGAACGGCGTCTGGTTGAGCACGATGGCAACCGAAGCCCCCACCGGCGCGCTGTCGACAATCTTGCCGTCCTGCACCACGGCGAGAATTTCGGCCTCGGCGGATTCGGTGGCATAGCCGAGGAATTCGGTGGAGACGCTCTCTTTCAGCTCAAACCACAGCTTCTCGGTGGCCGCCTCCCCCGAACCGGCCCAGGCGGCACGGGCGCGCTTGCGCTGATCGGCCATCGCCGCCTCAAAGCCTGCCACATCCACCGCACGACCCTGCTCGCGCAAAGCGTCCTGCGTCAGATCGAGCGGGAAGCCGAACGTGTCATACAGCTTGAACGCCACGTCACCCGCCAGCGCCTGACCTTCCCCCAGCTTGCCGGTTTCTTCCGAGAGCAGACCCAGGCCGCGATCCAGCATCGCCTTGAAGCGGGTTTCCTCCAGACGCAGCGTCTCGGTGATCAGCGATTCCGCGCGGCCGAGTTCCGGATAGGCAGCGCCCATCTGACGGATCAGGGCGGGCACCAGACGCCACATCACCGGATCGCGCGCGCCCATCATGTGGGCATGACGCATCGCACGGCGCATGATGCGGCGCAGCACATAGCCACGGCCTTCATTGGACGGCAGCACGCCATCGGCCATCAGGAACGAGGTTGACCGCAGATGATCGGCCACCACGCGATGGCTGGTCTTGAACTTTCCATCCGCAGGCTGGCCGACCACTTCGCTGGAAGCCTGGATCAGTGCGCGGAAGGTGTCGGTGTCGTAGTTGTCGTGCTTGCCTTGGAGAATGGCGGCAAAGCGTTCCAGCCCCATGCCGGTATCGATGGACGGGCGCGGCAGCGGCGTGCGCGTGCCGGGCGGGCCTTCCTCGTATTGCATGAACACGAGGTTCCAGATCTCGATAAAGCGGTCCCCGTCCTCATCCGGGCTGCCGGGAGGGCCACCAGGGATGGACGGGCCGTGATCGTAGAAGATTTCCGAACACGGGCCACAGGGGCCGGTGTCGCCCATGCGCCAGAAATTGTCGCTGGTCTTGATGCGGATGATGCGCTCATCGGGCAGACCGGCGATCCGCTTCCACAGATCGGCCGCGTCCTCGTCTTCATGATAGACGGTGACGAGCAGCTTATCCTTCGGCAGGGCGAAATCCTTGGTCAGCAATGTCCAGGCATGGGTGATCGCCTGTTCCTTGAAATAATCGCCGAAGGAGAAATTCCCCAGCATTTCAAAGAATGTGTGATGGCGCGCGGTGTAGCCGACATTATCAAGATCGTTGTGCTTGCCGCCGGCGCGCACGCTTTTCTGCGCGGTGGTGGCGCGCGAATAGGGGCGCCTTTCCTGGCCGGTGAAGACGTTCTTGAACTGCACCATGCCCGAATTGGTGAACATCAAAGTCGGGTCGTTGCGCGGCACCAGGGGCGAGCTTTCCACCACGGTGTGGCCGTTGCGCGCGAAATATTCGAGGAAGGTCGCGCGGATGTCGTTGCTGCTGGTCATGGTGAAGGTGGTGGTCCCTGGAGATCGCGCACAAAAACGAAATACCCACGTAGCGCACGCAGCGGCGGACGCCAACCCGGCCCAAGCGATTGCCCCCTGACCTTTGACGGCGAATTCACTGCGGACTTGCTTACACGCGGGGCCAGATCGGCTAGAGTCGCTGTAAGATTGAGGAGAATCGCATGTCTCGCACCCTGCCGTCTTTGTCCGCCGCGGCCCTGCTGCTGCTGGCCTCCTGCTCGGCCCCTGCGCCGAAAATGGTTGAGCTGACGGCCGATCAGGCCATTGAGGCGGCTGAATCGGCGCTGGCCGATGGCAAATATCAGACGGCGGTGGATGATTTCATGATCGCCAAGAACCAGGGCGATCATCGCGGTGAGTTGGGTATCGGCGTGATGTATGCCCAGGGCAACGGCGAATTGCAGGATTTCTCGGAGGCACGGCAATGGCTGCAACCCGCCGCCGATGCCGGATTGGCCGAGGCGCAGTATCAGCTTGGTATGATCGAGGAAAACGGCGGCACCGGCGTGGTGCAGGATCGCACGAAATCCTTTGTGTTGTATTCGAAGGCGGCCGCCGGCGGCAATATTCCGGCGGCCTACCGTCTCGGCATTGCCTATCGCTTCGGACGCGGCACGCGGGTGGATGAGAAAGAGGCGATGCGTTGGTTCATGGTCGCCGCCGAGAAAGACAATGGCGATGCGATGACAAATATCGGCATTCTGTATTTGCAGGGCCGTGGCATTGCGCAAAACCTCAAGCTTGCCCGACAGTATTTCGACAAGGGGGCGGCACTGGGCAATGCAGAGTCGATGCGGCAAATCGCCAATATGTATCTCGAAGGCAATGGCGAGAGGCAAGACGACGGTCAGGGCTATGCATGGCTGCAACGTGCCGCCGATGCCGGATCGGAACAGGCGGCCCGACGGATGAGCACGCATATTCCAGCGAATTGAGTATGGCGGTCTATCCAGACTTCATCACATCTGACTGTCAGCCAACACGCCCGCCAAATGCTGGGAAAACACCTCTGCCGCCAGCGGCAGCGCGGTGTCGGCGCGGGCGTAGAGGCCGAGTTCGCTTTCCAGAAATCCCCGCCCCTGCCGCAGCGGCACATGCACCAAGCGGCCAGTCTCCACGTCATCCTCCACGCCCACCATCGTCATCAGCCCCACGCCGAGGCCGCGCAGCACCAATTGCTTCATCAGATCGATCGAGCCCACTTCGATCCGCCCTCCGGCGGCGAATTCGTCGGGGGTGAGGGCCGAATGCAGTTGCTGGCGGTTGGCGAAATTGGATTTCGGCAAGATCAGGTGATGCCCGCGCAAGCCGGTCACATTCAGGCTCGCCTCGCGCGCCAACGGTGAATCGGGCAGCACCACGGCGCCGATGCGAAATTTGCGTGCGGCAATCAACCGCAATTCCGGCCGGCGCCGCACCTCAAATGCCAAGCCCAGATGCGCCTCCCCCTCTGCCAAGGCGCGCGGAATATCCTCGGTGCCCAGAATGCCCACGCCAATGGTCACACGCGGTGAGCGGGCATGGGCGGTGGCGATGGCGGCGGGCAGGATGCGATGGCACACGCCCTCCAAGGTGACGATCTCCACATGCCCGGTCTCCAGCCCGCGTAAAGCCGCCAATTCGGATTGCACACGCTCGGCATCGCGCAGCACGCCGATGACGTGATGCGCCAAAATCTCGCCCGCCGCCGTCAGTTTCAGCCCACTGGGCAGACGATCGAACAGCGGCGACTGCACCTCCGCCTCCAGCGCCAAAATCTGCCGATTGACCGCCGAGGAGGCCACATTCAGCCGCCGCGCCGCCGCCCGGATCGAGCCCGCCCGCCGCACCGCGTCGAAATAATGCAAAGCGGCGGCATGGATGCGCACACGAGGGTCTTTCATCTCGGTCTCCTGATGCCGGATCGGCATCAGCCTGCACCAAAATCTGCGCTTGTGCGAGCGGTCCCGATTGGCGGAGGCTTCCGCTTTCCGGTCGATCCGGGCTTTGGAGGGCATGGACGTGTCAAACAGCTTGCATTCAACTTCCCTGGCCGGAGACGCCGTCACCCCGGCGGCGCGGCGAGCCTTGATCGGCTCGGCGGTGGGCTATGCGATGGACGGGTTCGACCTGCTCATCCTGGGCTTCATGCTGCGCGCGATTTCCGCCGAGTTGGGCTTCGGCCCGGCGCAATCGGCCACGCTGGTGACGGCGACGCTGTTTGGCGCGGTGATTGGCGGCGTGGGGTTCGGCATGCTGTCCGACCGCATCGGACGGGTGAAGGTTCTCACCTATTCCATCCTGATTTTCGCAATCTTCACCGGCCTGTGTGCGCTGGCGCAGGGCTATTGGAGCTTGCTCGCCTTCCGTACCATCGCAGGCACCGGGCTGGGGGGTGAGTTCGGCATCGGCATGGCGATGGTGGCCGAAGCGTGGCCTGCCTCAAAGCGGGCGCGGGCGTCGTCCTATGTCGGGCTTGGCTGGCAGGCGGGCGTGCTGGCCGCCGCCCTCGTCACCCCGCTGCTGCTGCCGATGATCGGCTGGCGCGGCATGTTCGTCGTCGGCATGCTGCCCGCGGTGGCGGCGTTCTTCATCCGGCGTGGGCTGGATGAGCCGGAATTGTTCGTCGCCCGCACCGCCAGCGCGCCGAAGCAATCGGCGTTGAAATTGCTGGTCAAGGACGGCCCGACGATGCGCGCGAGCCTGGGCATGGTGGTGCTCTGTTCGGTGCAGAATTTCGGCTATTTCGGCGTGATGATCTGGCTGCCGAACTACTTGTCCAGCCGGTTCGGCTTCGGTCTGACGCAATCGGCCACATGGACGGCGGTGACGATCCTGGGCATGGCGCTGGGCATCTACATCTTCGGCATGGTGGCCGATCTGATCGGTCGTCGTCCGGCGTTTCTGACCTGGATGGTGGGCTCGGCGGTGATGGTGCTGGTCTATTCGCGGCTCGGCACCCCGAATGCGCTGCTGATCGGCGGGGCCACGATGGGCTTTTTCGTCAATGGCATGCTGGGCGGCTATGGCGCGCTGATGAGCGAGCTGTATCCCACCGCCGCCCGCGCCACCGCGCAGAACGTGCTGTTCAACATCGGCCGTGCCGTGGGCGGTCTGGGGCCGGTGGCGATTGCCGCCTGGACGAAAGACTATGGCTTCGACACCGCCATCGCGCTGCTCTCGCTGATCTATGTGCTGGACATCGTCGCCTTCTGGTTCCTGATCCCGGAACGGCGCGGCGCGGAGCTGACCTGAGCGATGAACATCACCTCCCCCGCCTCCTGCGCCGGTGCCTTCCGCCCGCATGTGGCGGAGGAGGTGAGCCTGGTGCTGCACAACGCGACCGTGAATGGCGAGTATCGCCATTTGGTGGTGCAAACCTCAGCGCTCGCGGCGCAGGCACGGGCTGGGCAGTTCTTCCAACTGCTCTGCCCTGCCCCGCCCGGTGAAGCGCCGTTTTTCCGCAGGCCGATGAGCGTCTATGGCACGGACATCACGGCCAACACCGTCTCGTTTCTCTACAAAGTGGCCGGTGTCGGCACGCGCGGGCTGGCCACCCTCCGGCCCGGCGACGCGCTGCCGCTGCTCGGCCCACTCGGTCAGGGCTTTGTGCTCGACCCCGCCTGGCGGCATGTGGTGGCCATTGGCCGGGGGGCCGGTCTGGCCACGTTGGGGCCGCTGGCCGTGGCGGCAGAGGCGGCGGGGATCGGCATGACGGCCATTCTCTCCGCCCGCACGCCGGAACTCGTGATGTCCGAGGATCTGTTTCGCCGTCATGGGGCCAAG
This sequence comes from Acetobacteraceae bacterium, assembly GCA_031291725.1. Lineage (GTDB taxonomy): Bacteria > Pseudomonadota > Alphaproteobacteria > Acetobacterales > Acetobacteraceae > CAIQQQ01. The sequence goes on along the minus strand of JARLIM010000015.1, from coordinate 214,775 downwards.
GTGATCGCCGTCACCGACAGCGACGGCAGTTCCGACCCCGCCCATCTGCGCCGCCTGCTGTGCATGATGATTGCCGATGATCGCTGCGATGCGCTGTTCACCTGCGGATCGCAGCGCGTTCTGCGCCTGATGCAACGTCTGGCCCGCGAATTCGATCTCCCCGGTCAGGTGGCGCTGGAGCAGCAAATGGCCTGCGGTCTGGGGATGTGTTTCTGCTGCGTGCGCGATTTCAACGTGGGCGGCGAGATTGTCCATAAGCGCGTCTGCTGGGATGGGCCGGTGTTCGATCTGCAGGAGGCGGTGGCATGACACAGATGTCTGTCCGCATCGGCCGCCTCACCCTGGCCAACCCGGTCATGCCCGCCTCGGGCACCTTTGCCGAGGGCATGGGGGGCGTGTTCGATCTCAACCGGCTCGGTGCCTTGGTGACCAAGACCATCACCGCCGAACTGCGCGCGGGCAATCCGTTGCCGCGGGTGGCGGAGGTGCAAGGCGGCATGCTCAACGCCATCGGCATTCCCTCCAAGGGGGTTGCCTATTTTCTCAGCCACACGCTGCCGCATTACAGCAGGTGTCGCGCGCCGCTGGTGGTCTCGATCTCCGCCCCCACCGCCGAAGGCTTCGCCGCCATTGCCGCCGCCGTGAGCGTTGCCGGTGTGGCGGCGATCGAGGCGAATATCTCCTGCCCCAACATCGAAGAGGACGGCCGCGCCTTCGCCCAGCGCGCCGGCGCGACGGAGGCGGTGATCCGCCAGATATGCGCGGCCACGCCACTGCCGGTCTGGGCCAAGCTCAGCCCCAATGTCGGCGACATCGCCGAGATCGCGCGCGCTGCCGAATCGGCGGGGGCGGAGGCGGTGGTGGTGGCCAACACCATCCTGGCGATGTCGATCGATCTTGCGACGTTCCGCCCCAGGCTCGGCAACACGATGGGCGGGCTGTCCGGCCCCGCGATCAAGCCGATTGTGCTGCGTCAGGTCTATCAAACCGCCCGCGCCGTTCGCATTCCGGTGATCGGCTGCGGCGGAATTTCAAGCGCCGAGGATGCCGCCGAATACATGATCGCCGGGGCCACGGCGGTGCAGGTCGGCACGGCGAGCTTCCTCAAATCCGACACCATGACCGACATCATCGACGGGCTGGACCGCTTCTGCACCCAGCACGGCTTGGCGCGGGTGGCGGAACTGACCGGGGCGATCCGGCTGGAGGCCGATCATGCCGAGACGGCGGAAATGGAGACCGTGACGTGAACGCGCTGCAGCCGGAAGCCCGGCTCAACGATCCGGCCGGCTGGGCGATGGCCGAGGTGATGTTCGCCGAGCTGCGCCGCATCGGCGATGACGGCGTGGGCATCACCCGCGAGGCCTATGCCGCAGGCGAGCAGGCGGCGATGGAACTCATCGACCGCACCGCCCGAGCGCGCGGCTTGTCCACATCGCGCGATGAGGCGGCCAATCTGGTCGTCACGCTGCACGGCGCCGAGCCCGATCTGCCCTTCGTCGCCTGTGGCTCGCATGTCGACAGCGTGCCGCAAGGCGGGAATTTCGACGGCGCGGCCGGCGTGCTGGCCGGGCTGATGGCGCTCGCCCGGCTGAAACAGGATGGCTTCGTGCCGCGTCGGACGATCAAGCTCTACGTCATGCGCTGCGAGGAAAGTGCGTTCTTCGGCCGCGCGCTGGTTGGCTCCTCCGCCCTGCTCGGCCAGCTATCGGATGCCGATCTGAACCTGCCGCATGTGAAATCCGGCCGCCTGTTGCGCAATGCGATGCGGGAGGTGGGGGCCGATGTGGCGCGGATTGCACGCGGCGAGATGCTGCTCGATCCGGCCTCGGTCGATGCCTGGTTCGAGTTGCATATCGAGCAGGGGCCGGTTCTGGTGGCGCGCGATCTGCCGGTGGCCGCCGTGACGGGCATTCGCGGCAATGTGCGCCATCGTGCGGTGATCTGCCATGGCGAGCCCGGCCATTCCGGGGCGGTGCCGCGCTGGCTGCGCCATGATGCGATGTTCGCCGTGGCCGAATTGCTGCACGTGATCGATCGGCACTGGCAAAAGGCGATCGAAGCCGGCGAGGATCTGGTCGTCACCACCGGCGTCGTCGGCACCGATCCGGCCGAGCACGCGATGAGCCGCATTCCGGGCAAGGTGAGCTTCTCCTTCGAGTTGCGCAGTCAGTCGCAGGCGACGCTGGAGCGCTTCCACGCGCTGTTCCTGGCCGAATGCGACCGGATTTCCAGCGAACGCGGGGTGCGTTTCGACACCGGGCGGCGGGTGGATGTGCCGCCTTCGGTGATGGATCCGGATTTGGTTTCGGTCATGCGCGCGGCGATCCGGGCGGCGGGCATTGCCGATGAGACCATCGCCAGCGGGGCCGGACACGATTCCACCAGCTTCGCCCTTGCCGGGATACCCAGTGTCATGCTGTTCGTGCGCAATGAGCACGGCTCGCACAATCCGCGCGAGGCGATGACGATGGAGGATTTCATGCAAGGCGCCGACATCCTCCGCACTGCACTGACCGAGAGGGCACACCGCGCATGAGCACCCAGAGCATCACCATCCGCCGTCCGGACGACTGGCATGTGCATCTGCGCGACGGCGCGATGATGCAGGCGGTGCTGCCCTACACCGCCGCCCAATTCGGCCGCGCCATCATCATGCCCAATCTGGTGCCTCCGGTGACAACGCCCGCCCTCGCCGCCGCCTATCGCGACCGGATTCGGGCCGCCCTGCCCGCTGGCGCGCAGTTCGAACCGCTGATGACCTGCTATCTGACCAACACCACCGACCCCGATGAGATCGAGCGCGGCTACAACGAAGGCATCTGGGTTGCCGCCAAGCTGTATCCGGCCGGGGCGACGACGAATTCCCATGGCGGGGTGACAGACATCGCCCTCATCCGCCCGGTGCTGGAGCGGATGGAGAAAATCGGCATGAAATTGCTGGTCCATGGCGAAGTGACCGACCCGGCAGTGGATATTTTCGACCGGGAGGCGGTGTTCCTGGAGACCAGGATGGCACCCTTGGCCAAGGCGCATCCGGGGCTGAAGATCGTCCTCGAACACGCCACCACGCAAGAGGCGGTGGATTTCGTGCGCGCGCACGCATCGCATATGGCCTGCACCATCACGCCGCATCATCTGGTGATCAACCGCACCTCGATCTTCCAGGGCGGCATCCGTCCGCATCTGTATTGCCTGCCGATCGCCAAGCGCGAACGGCATCGTCTGGCGTTGCGCAAGGCCGCGACGGGTGGGGAGAGCTGTTTCTTCCTCGGCACCGACACCGCACCGCACATGGCAAAGTTGAAAGAGGCCGCCTGCGGCTGTGCCGGCTGCTTCGTCGCGCCCACCGCGTTGCAGACCTATGTGCAGGTGTTCGATGAGGAAGGCGCACTCGCCCATTTCGAAGCCTTCGCCTCGCTCAACGGCCCGGCCTTCTATGGGCTGCCGGTCAATTCAGGCTCCGTGACGCTGGAGAAACGCAGCGGGCACGCGCCGGAATGTGTGGCCGTGGAGCAGGACCATGTCGTGGTCTTCGGCGGCGGGGCACAGACGGCATGGTCGGTGGTGTAGGGGGGGTTCTGCGTTATTGCGCGCACAATGACGAGGCCAGGAAACGTCTGAGCAGCGGCATTGTGAACGCGCACACTATTCCGGTGTCCAGGCAATCTCCGCCGAATAAGCTTGGCCCTTGTCACGGCAGGTGCTGCCGACAGTGTTGCGATAGGCATTGTTGAGCAGCGTGTGGCGCATCAGATCGCGGCAGGTCTGCCCCGGCTGGGCACCGCGTTCAACCTGCCGCTCCTTCATCACCCAAATCACCCCGCGATTGCCGGTTTCGGGATTTTCCCACAGTGATTGGGAGCCCACCGGGGCCTGCAACAATTGTGTGATGGTAGCCTGTTCCCGGAGGTGATCGGAGTTGAAATCATTCATCGATGTGTAGCCATACGCCGCCACATCCCTCGGAACCGTACGCCCGGATTTGAGGAAAGCGGCATTGCCAGGGTCCGTCGCCCAATGTTGGGCGGTGATGCCAACCAGCAACCCAATGGTCAGCGCCGCGCCGAACAGCATCAGAACCGCCCCAAGGCCATCCGTCAGATCGTCCAACCGCCCAAAGATGCCGTGTGACATCAGCCGCCTCCTTGCCTGCGCGCACATCAAAACAGAGCCGGATGAAGCGACGGTTAACGCCTGCGGATGGCCGGACTGCGCCGTGGGCGGTTGGTGCGGTGCAAAAAACTATGTAGCGAAGCTGCCTTGTGCGTGTTTCGTCCAGGATTTTTCAATCAACCGCTGCTAGACTGCACGATGGCGCGGTTCCTCCCGAGCCGCATGGTTCGACTTTGCCCAGGGTTTTTATCGCCGCATGCCGATTTCGTTCACCATCGATGACCTCTCACGCGCCTTCGAACCGAAAGCCATCACCCGAGGCCGCAGTATGATCCTGCTTGGTCAGGTTGATGTGGAGCTAGACGGCGACAGCATTTCCGGCACCGTCGATCATCTCGGCATGCATCAGGCCGCCCGGCTGACGCCGATCAAGGATGGCAAGGAGGTCGGGTTCACCGGCTCGTGCACCTGTCGCCAACCCGGCTGTGCGCATCGCGCCGCGATTGCCATCAAGGCGTTGGAGCGTTTCCCGGCGTTGCGCAAGGCGGCCCCGGTGAAAAAGGCCGCCAAAGCCGTCGCTGCCACGCCGGTGCAGGATCGCCGCCGTCTGGTGCTGGAGTTGACCACCGCCAAGCCGCCCGCCGCCTGTATGGTGGTCACGAAGCTGGTCAATGAGCGCACCAAGCAGACCGTGCTCGCCACCCCTGCCGAAGTGCTGGCCGACAGCAACATCCTCGAAGCCAGCCACAATCTTGCCCGCCTGCTCGGAGGCGGAGACATGTCGGAGACGCTGATCTCACGTGCGGCGGCCCCTGAATTGCTCGAAGCCCTCGCCCGTTCGGGTCAGGCACGCTGGCAGGCCACCGGCAAGCGGCTCTCCTATGGTGTCGAGCGGCTGCGCGAGCCAGACCGGCCCTTCAACCTGCCGCCGAAATCGGCGATTTTGGACACTGCGACCACCGAATTCTACGTCGATTCGGAAACCGGCAAACTGGGCCGACTCACGTTGCGCAAACCCGCCCCACCGCCACAGGCGCGCACGCGGGCGGCGGGAGGCGGACGCGGCGGCGGACGGCGCAATGTGCCCACACTGACCGAACTCGCCCCCACCACGCCGCAACGCCTGTTCACCCCGCGCCTGCATCTGCTGCGCATGCAGGTGCCGGACGATTTCGGCCGCCTGCAATTGCTCGATGTCGCCACCGTCGCCTTTGATTACGGGCAGGATGTCGTCGCACTCGACAGCGAACAGAAGATGGTTCAGTCCGGTCAGCTCGGCGCGGACAGCTTCCTGCGCGACGATACCGGCGAGGCCGAGGCGTTCGATCAACTCAGCACAGACGGCTTCGTGCAGATGCGCGTGCCGCACCCGGACAGCCCGCGCGGCCGCCGCGTGATGACCTTCCTGGGCCGGGATGCGCCGGAATTATGGGAAGGCTTCGTGGCCCGCCGCGTGCCGGTGTTGCAGGAAGCCAGTTGGCAGGTTGAGATCGAACCGGATTTCGGCCCGAAGATTGCCGAGGATATCGGCACGTTCGACATGCGCGTCAAAGACGCCGAGGGCGGTCAGTTCACGCTGGATTTCGGCATCGAGATCGACGGATTCCGCCGCCCGCTGCTGCCGATTTTGACCCGCCTGCTCGAACGCGGCGGCATGGAAACCGCACAGGTGATCGATGGCTTCATCATCACCAGCCTCGACGATGGCCGCGTCATTCGCCTGCCGGCAGACCGCATTGCGCCGTTGCTGTCGGTGATGAGCGATCTGGTCGAATCGGCCAGTACCACCGAAGACGACACGCTGCTGCTGCCGGCCGTGGAAGCCAGCCAGATCATCGATCTGGAAGAACTGCTCACCGCGCGCTACGAGAATGCGGCGGCGATTGAGGAATATTGCGCGAAATTCCGCGACGCCCCGGTGATCGAACACGCCGAGGTGCCGCCCAGCTTCACCATCACGCTGCGCCCCTATCAGCAGCACGGCGTCGATTGGCTGCAACATCTGCGCGCCAACAACCTCTCCGCCTTCCTGGCCGACGATATGGGCCTGGGCAAAACAGCGCAGACGATTGCGCATATTTCCATTGAAAAGGCCTCAGGTCGGCTGGATTGCCCGGTGCTGATCGTGGTGCCGACCTCGCTGGTGCCGAACTGGACGAACGAGTTGACCAAATTCGCGCCCAATCTGCGCGTGACGGTGCTGCACGGCATCGACCGCCATGAGCGCCGTGCGGAGATCGATCAATTCGATGTGGTGATCACCACCTACACCGTGCTTGCCCGCGACATCGAGGAGATGAGCGAATTGGCATGGCATATTGTGGTGCTCGACGAAGCGCAGGCGATCAAATCGCCCGACGCGAAGGCGACGAAAGCGGTCTGCCAGCTCAACACCCGCCATCGCCTGTGCCTGTCGGGCACGCCGATCGAGAACAATCTGGAAGAACTCTGGAGCCAGTTCGCCTTCCTGATGCCCGGCCTGTTGGGCGACCGCAAAGGCTTCGGCAAGCGGTTCCGCACGCCGATTGAGAAGAAGGAGGACAATACGCGCCGCCTTCAGCTCGTCCGCCGCATCCGCCCGTTCATCCTGCGCCGCACCAAATCCGAAGTGGCGACGGAACTGCCGCCCAAGCACACCATCCTGCGCCGCATCACGCTCTCGCCCGCGCAACGCGAGCTGTATGAGACGATCCGGGCGACGCTCTATGACAAGGTGCGCGAACAGATTGCCGCCACCAGCCTCGCCCGCAGCCGCATCGTGGTGCTCGATGCGCTGCTGAAGCTGCGTCAGGTGTGTTGTGATCCACGACTGGTCAAGCTCAAGGCGGCACAGGACGTGCTGGCCTCGGCCAAGCTGGACGATCTGATGGAGATGCTCGGCGAGATGCTGCCCGAAGGCCGCCGCGTGCTGCTGTTCAGCCAGTTCACCTCGATGCTCGATCTGATCAAGCCGCGTCTGGAAGCAGCCGGTATCAAATTCGTCGAACTGCGCGGCGACACACGTGACCGCGCGGCGCCGGTGCGCCGTTTCGAAGCGGGCGAAGTGCCGGTGTTCCTCATCAGCCTCAAGGCGGGTGGTCGCGGCTTGAACCTGACCTCGGCCGATACCGTCATCCATTACGACCCGTGGTGGAACCCGGCGGTGGAAGACCAGGCATCGGATCGCGCGCATCGTATCGGCCAGAAGAAATCCGTCTTTGTCTACAAGATGGTGGCAGCCGACACGGTGGAGGAGCGGATTATCGACATGCAGGAACGCAAGGCCGCCTTGGCCAAGCTGGCCTTCGAGGAAGGCGACGAATTGCCGCCGCTCGAATACGACGAGGTGGAGTTCCTGTTCGGTGCCAAGCCGCAGAAGATTGCGGCTTGATGGGGCGACAATCCTCGGCACACGCTCAAGGCGGACAAGGCGACGCCGTCATCCGCGAGACCGCCCATGCCTGCGCGCCATGCCAGACGCGCTGGGTGTGGACGAAGCCAGCCTGATCGCCGTCGTAGACGCGGCCAAGCCGGCGTGAATTGCAGGGCAGATACGCCATGACGACCGAGCTTCGGCGGAGATTGCGCGGGCTGTGCCGGGATTGGTGGGTTTTGCCGCCACGATGCCATTCCGGCGCGATTGGCACTGTGAGCCGCTGTTGGATGCGACCTTGGGGAATCCCGAGGTCGATGCTTTCTTGAGCGCCATGAACGCAACAGCACGGGCGGATATGGTGGAGCGATTCGCCACCGCGCGCACGGGGCTGGTGGCGTCCGCGCCGCAATGACCTGGGATTGGGAGAGAGAGCAGGATGAACCGTCGCGGCTGGTGCCCCTCGCTGTTCGCACCCATGCAATCGGGGGACGGAATGTTGCTGCGCGTGAAGCCTCGGCTGGGGGTGATCCCAGCCCCGGAGGCGCGGGCACTCGCCGATGCGGCGCGGCAATTGGGCAATGGCATGTTGGGGCTGACCAATCGCGGCAATCTGCAACTGCGCGGCTTCACCGAGGAAAGTGCGGCGGAATTCGCCAGGATCATCGTCGCGCTCGGCCTGGCCAACCCCGACCCTGCCTCAGAAGCGCGCCGCAACGTGGCGGCACCGCCGTTGATCGGGCTTGATCCGGCATTGCATCCGGGCTGCTTCGATCTGGTGCGCAGACTGGATGACACCCTTGCCCGCCGCACCGAATTCGCGCCGTTGCATGGCAAATTCGGCATCGTTGTCGATGGTGGCGGGGCGTTGCCGATGTCCGATGTGGCCTGCGACATTCTGCTGCAGCCCGACCGTGACGGCGTGCTGATCTCTTTGGATGGCAGCGTGATGGCCGCGCGTGTGAAGCAGGATGAGGCGGTGGATGCCACGCTGAACCTGATCCGCGCCTTCATCGCCGCAGGGCCGCTGCGCCGGATGCGCGAGGCCAATGCGGATGCGATTTTCGCCGCAGCCGGACTCTCGCCCGCCGCCATGCGGCTGCTGCGCCCGGCACGGCCTGCCATCGGCGCGTTGCCGGGAGCGTTCGGCCTGGGCCTGCCGTTCGGTTTGTTGCAGGCTGCCGATCTGGAGGCGCTGGCTGATCTGGCCGAGATGCGCGGCGACAGCACGCTGCGGCTGACCCCATTCCGTGCTTTGCTGATCCCCGGCATCACCGCCCTGCCCCGTCTGGCCCTGCCGGCGACCAAGGCGATCACCGACCCAGGCGATCCGCTGCTGCGCGTGCAAGCCTGCCCCGGTGCGCCGTACTGCGCCTCGGCCAGCGTGAACACGCAAGAAGCCGGGGTGTTGGTGGCCGCAGAGTTGACATGGCAGGGCGTGCTGCATGTCTCCGGCTGCAAGAAAGGCTGTGCCCGCCCAACTCGCTCGCCGCTGACCCTGGTGGGCGACGCTGGTGCGTGGACTCTGGTCCGCAATGGTCGCGCCGATGGTACGGCTGAACTGTATCGTCAGCCGTTGACCACCATCGTGCAACATCTTGCCGCGGAAACATCCGGCGTCCGGTGATGACAACACATCTCGCCTCCATCCGCGCCATCGGCATTGACCGCAACCCGCAGCCTCTCGCCCGGAAGAAGCGGCCATTCCGCCCCGCCATGGCCGCACGGCCATCCGCATTGGCAAAGCCATGATCACCGCCGGTTTCGGCTGCATGTCCGGATGCGGCGTGGAGGAGTTGCAGGCCGTTCTGCGGGCGGCCGAATTCTCCTGCGGCACGGCGGCCACCGCCCTTGCCGCCCCCAGCTTCAAACGCCGCGAGGCCGGATTGCTCGCACTCGCAGATCGTTTGGGCTTGCCGATCCGTTGGGTTGACGATGCGGGCATGGCAGCGGTGGCGGAGCGGGTGAAGACGCATTCCGCCGTCTCGATGCGGATGGCGGGCACGCCGTCGGTCGCCGAAGCCGCCGCATTGGCCGCGGCTGGGGAGAATGCCGTTCTGCTGCAAAGCCGCATCGCCCACCCCCGCGCCACCTGCGCCTTGGCGGTGATCGCGGCATGAGCGTGCATGCCATCGGGACCGGGCCAAGGGCGACTGATCTGATCGCCCGGCGCGGGCGGAATATTTTGGCAAATTGTGATGTGTGCCTCTATGCGGCCGCCATCGTGCCGCCGACGCTGGATCAGATCGAGGCTGAATATGTCGCAGCCCACGCCGCCTGCCGCCTTGCTCGCCCGGCCGATCGACGGCCCGGGCCGCGATCTCGGCCCGCACGGGGCACGGCTCGGTTGGGGGAGTGGCGGTTTTTTCACGCCTTTGCCGCTGAGGAGCCCGTCGCATGACACAGTTCACCTCCTACGCCGACATCACAGCCCTCTGCGCCCGCGTGCCTGCCGGACGTGATAAATCCGCCGCCGCCGTCGCCGCCCGGCAGGAGGCGTTGACGAAACCGCTGGGCAGTCTGGGACGGATGGAGGCGCTGGTTGCCTGGCTTGCCGGCTGGCAACGGCGCGACATGCCGATGCTCGGCCGGGTGGAGACGATCATTTTCGCGGGCAATCACGGCGTGGTGGCACAGGGCGTCTCGCCGTTTCCGCCCGAGGTGACGGCGCAGATGGTGCATAATTTCGCCTCGGGCGGGGCTGCGATCAACCAGATCGCGCGTGTTGCGGGCTCACTGTTGCGGGTGATCCCAATCCGGCTGGATGAGCCGACCGCCGACATCACCACAGCCCCGGCGATGGATGAAGCCGCCTTCGTTGAAGCCTTCACCATTGGCTTCGAGGCGGTCTCCCCCGCGACGGATTTGCTCTGTCTGGGCGAGATGGGCATTGGCAACACCACGGTGGCTGCGGCCTTGGCATGCGGGCTGTTCGGTGGCAGCGGGGCCGATTGGGCCGGGCGCGGCTCGGGCGTGGACGATGCCGGGCTGCGGCGCAAACAATCCGCCATCGACCGCGCGGTGGCGCTGCATCAGGGCGCATCGCCGGTTGAACTGGCCGCGCGCCTGGGTGGGCGTGAATTGGCGGCGATTTTCGGGGCAACACTCGCCGCCCGTGTGCTGAATATTCCGGTGCTGCTTGACGGCTTCGTCAGCACCGCCGCCGCCGCCCCGCTGGGCCTGCTGTCCGGTTGCGGGTTTGGGCATGTGGAAATTGGCCACGCCTCGGCCGAGACCGGGCATCGCCGGTTGCTCGCCGCGATTGGCAAGCAGCCGATTCTCGATCTCGGCATGCGACTGGGCGAAGCATCGGGGGCCGCGACGGCCATTCTGATCCTACGCGCCGCCTTGGCCTGCCACAGCGGGATGGCGACGTTTGCCGAGGCGGCGGTGTCTGGCAAAACCGCGTGAGGCCGAGAGGCTGATGCAGCGGGCCAAGGCGATGAAGGGTTGGTGCGAACACGTTTCACACCAACATTATCCGGCAGAGGACACGGTTCGACCGATTGGACTCAATCGGCCGACCCGTGCTCTAAAACATAATATTTTAGAGCAGCTTAGCCCGCATTGGCCATCATCTGCTGATCGTCGCTGACCAGTTCCAGCCGCCCCCGCACCGCACCGCGCAGCAGCGAGGCCAGGAACAGGCGGCCCCAGGCCACCGGGGTGCGATATTCGATGGCGCCCCACAGCGACTGCCAACGCTCACGACGCTCACCGAGCTTCATCGTCATCGCGGTTGCCATCGCTTCGGCCATCGCATCGGTGTCGTGCGGGTTGACCAGCAAGGCGGCATCGAGCTGTTGGGCGGCACCGGCAAAGCGCGACAGGATCAGCACGCCGGGATCGTTCGGATTCTGGGCGGCAACGAATTCCTTGGCCACCAGATTCATGCCGTCGCGCAGCGGGGTGACGAGGCCGACGCGGGCGGTGCGCATAAAGCCTGCAGCCGTCGCACGGTCCACACCGTGGGAGATCATGCGCAGCGGCAGCCAATCCGGCTCACCGAAATCGGCATTCAGACTGCCCGATTCACGATCCAACGCCGCCTTCAGATTGCGATACGAGCCGACTTCCTTGCGCGAGATCGCCGCCACCTGCAGCAGCGTCATCCGGCGCTTCCACTGCGGCTGCGTCTCCAGCAGGCGACGCAGGCCGGAGATGCGCTGGACCAGCCCCTTCGTCGGGTCCAAACGGTCCAGGCCGAGCACCAAAGTCTGCCCCGGCAGGCTCTGCTTGAGGCGTACCACCGGCAGCTTGCGGGCATTGGCTTCGGCCTGGGCGGCGAATTCATGCGCGTCGATTTCCACCGGGAACACCCCCAGCAGCACCCGACGCCCCTGCACCTGCAGCGTGTTGCCCGGCAGGCGGGTGGCGCCGGCGAATTGCACGGCAGAGGCGGCGAAATTGGACATGTCGGTGTCGGTCTGAAAACCGATCAGATCCGACGCCAGCAGGCCGGTGAGCAACTCGCCCATATCCGGCACCGATTCGAGCACGTCCGGCGCGCAGAACGGGATGTGCAGGAAGAAGCCGATCGGGTTGGACACCCCCGAAGCCCGCAGCGCCGCCGGCAGCGGCAGCAAATGGTAATCATGCACCCAGACCAGATCGTCCGGGCCGATCAGCCCCTGCACTTCACGCGCCAGACGGGCGTTCACATCGCGATAAATCTGGGCATCCGTGCGGTCATACTGGATCAAATCCGGCATGGAATGCAGCAACGGCCACAGCACGGCATTGGAGAAGCCGTTGTAATAGCGGTCATGTTCCTCTGCCGTGAGGTCAGTGGTGGCGTAATCCACACCGCCGGTGCGCGAGACGGTCACGCCGTCCTGCGCAGCGGTCGGCGAGACCGTGCCAGACCAGCCAAACCACAAACCGCCGCGCTTTTCCATCAACCCGTCCAGCGCCACGGCCAGACCACCGGCGCGCGGGCCGTTGGAGGGCAGCGGCACACGGTTGGAAATCACAACCAGGCGGTTCATCGTCGGGCTTGCGAAACCGGGCCGCAGCTCGGTGACATCGGCCCCGAATGGATTATCACGACGAATGGGAGTGGGCAGACGCGTCACAGAAGCCTCCTGGAGCCGCAAATCCTCCCGACACCCCTCAGAAGCGGTGCTTCTTTGGCCGGGAACCCTTGCGAACACCCAATTTGTCGCACCTACAAATGGCGACATTGCGGCAGAGATTGTGTCGCAATGCGGAATCTTTGGTGGGATGAATTTTCTGCGCAAATGCGCATATCATGACAGCATTGCTGGCTGATCCAGCGTTGGAGACCCCTCAATATGGACGCCACCCTCGTCGAAAAACTCACCGCATGGCGCAGGCATCTGCATGCCAATCCGGAATTGTCCAAGCAGGAGAAGGAGACCGCGGCCTTTGTGCAGGCCAAATTGGCCGAATTGGGCATCGAGTCGACCGGCGGAATCGGCGGGCATGGCGTGGTGGCGACCATCTCGCGCGGGTCTTCGAACCGCAGCGTGGGCTTGCGGGCGGATATGGATGCGTTGCCGATTGTCGAGAAAACCGGATTGCCGCACGCCTCCACCCATCCGGGCGTGATGCATGCCTGCGGCCATGACGGCCACACCACCTCGCTGCTGGGGGCGGCGGCCTTGTTGCAGGCCGACCAAAGCTGGTCCGGCACGGTGCATTTTGTCTTCCAGCCCGCCGAAGAGGGCCAGGGTGGGGCGAAAGCGATGATGGCGGACGGCTTGTTCACCCGATTCCCGATGGAGCGCATCTTCAGCTATCACAATTGGCCGGGACTTGAGGCGGGCACGGTTGCGGTGCATCACGGCCCGGTGATGGCGGCAGGCGCGCGCATCCATTTCACCATCGACGGCACCTCCGGCCACGCCGCCTTGCCGCATTTGACGCGCGATCCGGTGGTGGCCGCCGGGCATCTGATCGTCGGCCTGCAATCCATCGTCGCCCGCAATGTCGATCCGTTGCAGGCGGGCGTGATCAGCCTGGGGGTGATGGAAGCGGGCGGGGCGATGAACCAGATTCCGGGCAAGGTCGTCCTACGCGGCACCTGCCGCTATTACACCGAGGAGACCCGCCGCGCGTTGGAAGACGGCATGAACCGGGTGGCCGAGGGGGTGGCACTGATGATGGGCGTGCGCATTGCCGTCGAAATCGTCCCTGGCGTGGGGCCGACCATCAACAATGCCGCCGCAGCACGTTTGGCCGAGCAAGCGACGAAAGCGGCGGGGCTCGCGCTGCGCACCGATCTGCCGCCCGCGATGACGGGCGAGGATTTCGGCTGGATGTTGCAAGCCTGTCCGGGCGCTTATGTCTGGATCGGCAACGGGCCGGGCATTGACCTGCACAATGACGGTTATGACTATAACGACGCCATTCTGCCCGCTGCCTCATCCTATCTGGCCCAGGTGGCCCGTCGCGCCCTCGCCGAAGGGTGAGGCGCTGAGGGCTGACAGCATTGGCGGCGGCATCGCTGCCACCTGCCCGCCAGCCCAATAGGCCAATCGCGCGCGCTCTGCCGACAAGGCCGCCTGCAGGGTGCCCGCCAGCACCGGGCGGGCGGGCGCATCGTGCAGACCGGCGGGGTCACGCCGGAGATAATCCGTCCAGCCTTCATGACGCGGGGGGCTGCCCGGCAGATTGGCCGCGCGTTCCAGCGCCAGATGTTCGCGATCCGGCAGCATGGCAAAGCGGGTGATGAAATTGGCACCGCCCTGCTGCCATGTCAGCCGTTCCAACGCGAGCAGCGTGCCATCTTCAGCCATCAGCGCGAGCAGATCCTGCGTGGCAGGCCCGGCATCCCAGCCGAAGCGCAACGCCACCACCGGACCGGCGCGGAATGGCAATTCCGCCAGCACCCGCGCGCGCATCGGCGGACAGGCAACCCGCCCCCCCTTGGGCAGCAGCAACACCGGTGCACCGCCCTCTCCGGGCAGCAATATCGGGCGCGGTGGGGCATCTGCCAGAAGCAGACCAGAGACGAGGGCGAAGAGGGAGCGTCGGGCGATCATGCCCAACATTCTGCGCCAGAGAGCTTAACCGCGCGTAAACGCCGCCATGCCTGCCGCGGTGCCGAGCAGGCAGAGCAGCACCGAGCCCATCACATAGGCGATCGCCCAGCCATAAGCGCCCTCGCGCAGCAGCATGAAGGTTTGCAGGCTGAACGAGGAGAAGGTGGTGAACCCGCCGCAAATCCCCACCATCACCAGCAGGCGCAGCGACATGTTGCCGGCAAAGATGCCATCGCCGCCGGTGAGGGCGGCAAAACCACCGATGACGAAGCTGCCGATCACGTTGATGGCCAACGTGCCCCAAGGGAATGTCTCGCCGACCAATTGGGCGGCCACCAGGGTCATCCAATAGCGGGCCAGACTGCCCGCCGCACCGCCAAACGCCACCAGGAGAATTGCCTGCATCAGTCCCGCTTCCGCCTTATGAGTGGGGTTTGCCCCAGGTGAGTTGCGCTGCCAAGCCGACGCAGACCACGCCCAGCATCGTCGGCACCAACCAATCCGGCCGGACCAGCAACGGCACCGCCACCGCCTCCCACAGCATGCGCGCCACCCCGCCCGCTGGCGGGGTGTTGAGCCAGATCAGCTGCGTCTGATCGAGGGCGACCACGAACTCCCCCAGCGATTGAAACGGTGGTTCCAGCACCGCCAATGCGAACGACACCACCAGCAAAAACGCCCCCATCGCGGCCAGACACTTGCCGACGATCATGCGGGATGAAAGCGAGGATTTGGCAGTCACATGAACAGCTTCTCGTTGCTCATGCCTTTGTACATGTCTGCGACGAATTCGCCATAGCCGTTCCACATTTTCGTCGGCACCCGCTCATCCGAGCCGAGCAGCGTCTCGGTGGCCTGACTCCAGCGCGGATGCGGCACATCGGGATTCACATTGGCCCAGAAGCCGTATTCGCTGTCCTGCAGCGACTCCCAATAGGTGGTGGGACGTTTGGCGGAAAATTCAATCTTGACAATCGACTTGGCCGATTTGAAGCCGTATTTCCACGGCACCGCCAGCCGCAATGGCGCGCCGTTCTGTGGCGGCAGCGTCTTGCCATACATGCCCACCGCCATGAACGCCAATTCGTTGCGCGCCTCGGCCAAAGTCAGACCCTCGGTGTAGGGCCAGGGATAGAAGCGCTGGCCAAGCCCGGGCATGGTCTTGGCGTCGGCCAAGGTGGTGAAGACGACGTATTTCGCCTCCGGCTGCGGCTCGGCCATCTCGACCAATTTGGCCAGCGGAAAGCCGGTCCACGGCACCGTCATCGCCCAGGTTTCCACGCAGCGATGACGATAAATTCGCTCCTCCAACGGCATCCGCTTGAGCAGATCCTCCAACCCGATCTTCTGCGGCTTGGCCACCAGACCGGCGATCTCGACACTCCACGGGTCCAGCACCAGCGCCTGTGCGGCGCCATAGACCGATTTGGACATGCCGAATTCGTAGAAATTGTTATAGGTGATCGCCTGACGCTCCTCGGTGATCGCCCGCCCGGCGACATAGCGATCATTGCGGCTGGCGACGAGCGGCTTGCGCGGCTGTTCCGGGCGTGCGGGCGCACCGCCGAACAGATTGGCCCATTGCGCGTGCGCCGGCACGGCCGCAACAATCGAGGCGACACCCGCCAGGGCGGCACGGCGGCCCAACATCACCGATTCCGGTGTGACGAGTCGTTCCGGCATGTTCCAGCCACGCAGTTTACGGATCAGCATCGCGTTCCCCTTCCCAAAGCCACAGCGTTGCACCGTCTTGCAGGTGGGCCTCAGCAGCCCTGCGGCAAGACCCGCGCGGGGTGGTTGATTTGCACCCGTGACTGTCTGACAGTCCGATCAGGCCAGCGTTACAGATGGCAGACAAAAAAACCGAGGATTTCAAGATGCATCTCGCCCGCTTCCCCCGCGTCAAGCTCTGCCAGACCCCGACCCCGCTGGAGAAGATGGGCAATCTGTCCAAACTGCTCGGCGGGCCGACATTGTGGATCAAGCGCGACGATTGCACCGGGGTGGCCACCGGCGGCAACAAGGTGCGCAAGCTGGAATTCCTGGTGGGAGACGCGCTGGCCAAGGGGGCGACGCATCTGGTCACGCAAGGGGCGGTGCAGTCCAACCATGTGCGGCAGACGGCGGCGGTGGCGATGAAATTCGGCCTGAAATGCACCGCTGTCCTCGAACATCGCGTGCAGACCAACGACAAGGATTATCTGCAAGGCGGCAACGTGCTGCTCGATCATCTGATGGGCATCACCATCGAACATCGCCCCGGCGGCACGGACATGCAGGCGGCGATTGAGGAGGTGGGCGCGCGGTTGGAAGCCGCCGGAGAAAAACCCTATCTGATCCCCGGCGGCGGCTCGAACGCCATCGGGGCGACGGGCTATGCCGCCGTGGCGCTGGAGTTGATGGCGCAGGCGAATGATATGGGCCTGAAGATTGACCATGTGGTGCATGCCACAGGTTCGGCAGGCACGCAGGCGGGGCTGGTGGCGGGTTTCAACGCGCTCAATGCGGGCATTCCGGTGCTCGGGATCGGCGTGCGACTGCCGAAGGACAAACAGGAAGCCAATGTGTACAAACTCGCCCAAGCCACCTCGGCGCTGATCGGCGGGCCTGCGGTGCCGCGTGAGGCTGTCGTGGCCAATTGCGATTATGTCGGCGAAGGCTACGGCATCCCAACGCCGGGCATGGCCGAGGCGGTGAAGCTGCTGGCACGGACGGAAGGCGTGTTCCTCGACCCGGTTTACTCCGGCAAGGGCATGGCCGGGCTGCTCGATCTGGTGCGCAAGGGCCATTTTGCCGCCGATGAGAACGTGGTCTTCCTGCACACCGGCGGCCAGGTTGGGCTGTTCGGATATGCGGATTATCTCAACGCTGCGGTGTGAGGGGACTTGGCGGTGCCGTTCTGATCGGGATGGTGGGACGCCATAGCGGCGACCCACCCTACGAGCTGCGGTGTGAGGGGACGACTTTAAGCTCATCCCGGATGATTGCGGGTTGCCCACCGTCATGGCGCGCGTTGCTGCCATCCGCCGCAATGCAGCCAAACACAGCGATGGATTGCGGCACGCTGTGCCGCAATGACGGGTTGGGGGTGGACACGGGCCACACCCCCCACCCTCACGTCATGGCGCGCGAAGTGCCGACATCCATCGCGCGGGGGGTTGGGGAGTGGTTAAGTCCCCGCCACCGCGCGCTTGGCCATCACGCCGATCAGATGGGCGCGATACTCGGCGCTGGCGTGGATGTCGCTGTTCAGATCGTCGGCCGAGGTGGCAATGCCCGCAATCGCGTCCGGCGAGAAATTGGCCGACAGCGCCGCTTCGAACGCCGCATGACGGAACACGCCGCCTTGTGCCGCGCCGGTGACAGCCACCCGCACGCCCGCGGCCGTCTTGGCGACGAACACACCCACCATCGCATAGCGCGAGGCCGGGTTGCGGAACTTCTGATAGGCCGCCTTTTGCGGGATCGGGAAGATCACCTTGGTGATGATCTCGCCCTGTTCCAGCGCCGTGGTGAACATGCCCTGGAAATAATCATCGGCGGCAATGCTGCGGCGATCCGTCACGATGGTGGCGCCCAGCGCCAGCACGGCGGAGGGGTAGCAGGCGGACGGGTCGTTATTGGCGAGTGAGCCGCCGATGGTGCCGCGATGGCGGACCTGCCAATCGCCGATCATCGACGCCAGATTGGCCAGAGCCGGGATGGCCTTCTGCACGGCGGCGGACAACGCCACCTCACCATGCGTGGTCATCGCCCCGATGGTCACGCTGTCGGCGGTGACGGTGATGCCGACAAGGCCGAGCGCCGCCAGATCGACCACCGTGGTCGGTTTGTTC
Source organism: Acetobacteraceae bacterium (assembly GCA_031291725.1). Lineage (GTDB taxonomy): Bacteria > Pseudomonadota > Alphaproteobacteria > Acetobacterales > Acetobacteraceae > CAIQQQ01. Next base: position 196,464 of record JARLIM010000015.1, on the reverse strand, counting down.
AAACGCTGCTTCAGAACCGGGATGAAGGTCTGACCACCCGCCAGCGCTTTGGCGTCCATGTCGCCCGCAAGCGATGCGACGGCTGCCGCCAATGCGGTCGGCTTTTCATAGGCGAAATCGTACATCGTGCTGTCCCCTTCTCAGTTCGACGACAGATTGGCCACTGCCGGCTGGGCCGACGAGTCCTGAATAATCTGCCACAGTTTCTGCGACGTGGCAGGCATGTTCACATGCCGCACGCCATAGTCTTTCAACGCATCGACCACCGCGTTGATCACCGCTGGCGGCGAGCCGATTGCCCCCACCTCGCCGCAGCCCTTCACGCCAAGCGCGTTGTGAGTGCACAGCGTGGTCTCGGTGCCCACCGAGATGTTGGGCAGATTATCGGCGCGCGGCATGGTGTAGTCCATGAACGAGCCGGAGACGAGTTGCCCCTGTTCGTCATAGACCGCATTTTCCAGCAATGCCTGCCCGATGCCCTGTGCCACACCGCCCTGAATCTGGCCCTCGACGATCATCGGGTTGATCACCCGGCCCACGTCATCGACCGCGGTGAAGTTGACGACCGTGGTGACTCCGGTTTCGGGATCAACCTCCACCTCACACACATGGCAGCCGCCGGGGAAGGTGAAGTTGGCCGGATCGTAGAAGGCGGTCTCTTCCAGCCCCGGCTCGATGTCCTCGATCGGGTAGTTGTGCGGCACATAGGCGGTGAGAGCGATTTCGCCGAAGCTCTTGGCGCGATCGGTGCCCGCCACGGTGAAATTGCCGTTGGCGAATTCAATATCGTCCACCGAGGCTTCCAGCAGATGGGCGGCGATTTTCTTACCCTTGGCGATGATCTTATCCATCGCCTTGACCATCGCCGTGCCGCCGACAGCCAGCGAGCGGCTGCCATAGGTGCCCATGCCGAACGGGATCTTGTTGGTGTCGCCGTGCACGATATCGACATTTTCGAACGGCACGCCGAGTTGCGAGGCGACGAGTTGGGCGAAGGTCGTCTCATGCCCCTGGCCATGGCTGTGCGTGCCGGTGAAGACGGTGACGGAGCCAGTGGGATGGACGCGGATCTGCGCCACCTCATACAGCGCCGCACGCGCACCGAGCGCACCGACGAGCTTGGATGGCGCGATGCCGCAGGCTTCCACATAGGTGGAGACACCGATGCCGCGCAGCTTGCCACGCGCTTTCGCCTCGGCACGACGGGCCGCGAAGCCGTCCCAATCGGCGGCCTTCAGGGCCGCGTTGAGCGTGCTGACATAATCGCCGCTGTCATATTGCAGCGCCACCGGGGTTTGATACGGGAAGGCGTCGGTGGGGATGAAATTGCGGCGGCGCAGTTCGATGCGGTCAATGCCGGTGTCATGCGCGATGGTGTCGAGCAGGCGTTCGAGCAGGAAGGTCGATTCCGGCCGCCCTGCCCCACGATAGGCATCCACCGGCACCGTGTTGGTGAAGATCGCACGCACTTCGGCATAGATTGCAGGCGTCTTGTAGACCCCGGCCAACAGCGTCGCCGACAGATAGGTGGGCACGGCGGGGGCAAAGGTGGAGAGATAGGCGCCGAGATTGGCCACCGTCGCCACGCGCAAAGCGAGGAAATTGCCCTCCGCATCGAGCGCCATTTCCGCCGTGCTGGCATGGTCGCGGCCATGCGCGTCGGACATGAAGGCCTCCGAGCGATCGGCTGTCCATTTCACCGGACGTTTGAGCTTGCCCGCCGCCCAGGTGACGATGGCCTCTTCGGCATAGTGATAGATTTTCGAGCCGAACCCACCACCCACATCGGGTGCCAGCACGCGCAGGCGATGCTCGGGGATGTGCAGCACGAAGGCCCCCATCAGCAGCCGGATGACATGCGGGTTCTGGCTGGTGGTGATGAGGGTGTAATCACCGCTCATCGCATCGTAATCGCCAATCGCCGCGCGGGGTTCCATCGCGTTGGGCACGAGGCGGTTGTTGGTCAGGTCGAGCTTGACCCGATGCGTGGCACGGGCGAAGGCGGCATCGACGAGATCCTTGTCGCCGATGTGCCAATCGAAGCAGGTGTTGCCGGCGGCGGCCTCCTGCACCAGCGCCGCGCCGGGCGCGATGGCGTCGGCGATGTGGGCGACGGCGGGCAGGTCTTGATAGTCGATGACCAGCAATTCGGCGGCATTGCGTGCCTGCTGCCTGGTCTCGGCGATCACCGCCACCACCGGGTCACCGACATGGCGCACGCGGCCAGTGGCCAGCACCGGGTGGCCGGGCTCGACCATCGGGGAGCCATCCTTGGAATGGATCTGCCAGCCACACGGCACGCCACCGACGCCATCGGCATCAAGGTCGGCATGGGTGAAGACCGCCACCACACCGGGTGCGGCGCGGGCTGCACTGGTGTCGATGGATGTGATGATGGCATGCGGGCGGTCAGAGCGTTTGAGAACGCAATGGGTCTGGCCGGGACGGTTCATGTCGTCGGTATAGTGGCCGCGACCGCTGAGGAACCGCAGATCCTCTTTGCGGCGAACGGAGGCGCCGATGCCTTCGAAAATCGCGTTCATTGCTCTCTCCCGGAGCTGTCGGCGCGAGGTTCACCCCGCGCCTTTGTTCTTTTTGGACGATGAAACAGCGGCTTATTCGGCTGCCACGGTTTCCTTGCCGTGCATCACCGGCCACGCGGCGGCGACAGCCTTGACGATGTTGTGATAGCCGGTGCAGCGGCAGAGATTGCCTTCCAGGCCGTGACGGATGTCCGACTCGGACAGGCCCTGCGGGTTGCTGTTCACCAGATCCACCGCCGACATCACCATGCCCGGCGTGCAGAAGCCGCATTGCAGCGCGTGATGTTCGCGGAAGGCTTCCTGCATCGGGTGCAGCGTGCCGTCGGCGGCCGCCAGACCTTCAATCGTGGTCACAACCCCACCATCGGCCTGAAGGGCCAGCGTGGTGCAGGATTTCACCGAGGTGCCATTGAGATGCACCGTGCAAGCCCCGCATTGGCTGGTGTCGCAGCCCACATGCGTGCCGGTCAGACCGAGCTTTTCGCGCAACAGCTCCACCAGCAGAGTGCGGCCCTCGACCTCGACCGTGTGGCTCTTGCCATTCACCGTCAACGTTACCTGCGGCATTGTCTTCTCCCCAAATCGTCCACCAAGGGTGCGGCACAAATCCGCACACAGTCAATCACACTCAGCGGAAATGAGAAGGCCCAACCGATCCGTCAAGGTCGATTTACGTTATTCCCAATTTCTCATAACGATTTGCGGCAGCGTGTTTTTGATTGCATCCAGCTTTGTCTTGGTTGTCATCTTACTCCACCGCCTCCAAATCCACGCCCACCGACACGTTATGCCGCCCGCCGCCGAGAATGACACCGCGCACTGGGCTGATATCGCTGTAATCGCGACCATAGGCGAGCACCACATGCTCATCCTTGACCACCAGATTATTGGTCGGATCGAGATCCACCCAGCCATGTGCCGGCCCCATCCAGGCGCCAACCCAGGCATGCGACTGATCCGCGCCGCGACGGGCGGGTTGGCCTGGAGGTGGACGGGTGCGCAAATAGCCTGAGACGTAGCGGGCCGGCAGCCCGATGGCGCGCAGGCCGGCGATCATCAGATGGGTGAAATCCTGACACACCCCGGCACGCTGTGAGAGCACCTTGGCCACCGTGGTCTGCACATTGGTCACACCCGGCTTGAAGCTGAATTCCTTGCGAATGCGCGCATTCAAATCCAGCAAGCCTTCCAAGACCGGTCGCCCCGGTGGGAAGCTGACCACAGCATAGGCACCGGCGGCGGGTTCAGCGGGCAGCATCGGGCTGTCGAACAGGAATTCCGCCGCCTGCCACGCCCCCGGCCCACCGGCCAACGCCACGGCCGCCACATCTTCCCACGGCAGGGTCTCGTCCACCGGCGGGGGCGGCTGGAAGAACACATCCACCTCCGCCTTGAGCGTGACCGAGAACCTGTCATGCCTGCGGTCGAGGAACATCCAGGAGACATGATTGCCGAAATGGTCATCGGCCAGATTCATCCGCCCCGGCAGCGGCTCGGCCTCCAAGGCGGCAGACATCACACTCTGCCCCGGCACATCGCGTGGCAGCAGGTGCAGCATGTGGCTCGCCAGATCGACGGGCCGTGCATAATCATAGGTCGTGGTGTGGCTGATCCGGTATCTCATGCCACGCCCTGCAATTGCTCGGTGTCTTCACTGTCATCGGCTTCGCCCGTGCCCACGCTGCGGGCCACCGGCAGCAGCGCGAAATAGCGCCGCGTGATGCGGTCGGACAGGTCGCCGATGGTGTTGGCAATGCCCTCCAGCATCGGCGGCAAATCGGAGGCGGCCAGCGCCTGATCCTTGGCGGCCAACACACCTTCCACCAGCGCCTCCACCTCTGCCACCAGCCCCGCCGCCACACCTGCGAACATCTCACGCGGGCCGGGTTCGGACAATTCATCGAGCAGCGAGTGAATTGCCACCAGCTGGAACGCCAACCCACGCGGATTGCCCTGGTCGGCCAGCACCAGATCGAGCACCGGGGCGGGCTGCAACACATTCATATAGCGCGTGCGATAGGTAATCGCGCTGTCGCATAATTCCAACGCCAGCCGCAAACCGGTCTCGATGCGCGGCGGGGTCTGGTTGATGGCAATGGCAATCTCGCTCGTCACTGCATGGGCGCGCTCCATCCGTCGGCCCAGGTCGAGGAAAATCCAGCCGCCGCCACGCACCATGCTTTCCGCCGCCACACCGGCGACCGCGTTGGTGTAGCGTTGGATGGACACCATCGCATGGCTCAATCCGTCCAGGCTGCGCCCGGCATTGAGCGCATCTTCCCGCGCCGAACGCAGAGTTTGGGTAAAGGTGGCATACATATCGCCGGTCAGACGGTCGCGCACACTCTCCGTCAGGCGGGAGATGTTGGCGAATTGCTGCATCAGCGCGCCGGTGTCTCGCGTGGTGGCGATCAACGCCTCGGCCAGCCCGGCACCGGAGGATTCAACCCGCACGAAATCGGGCGAAATGCAGCCTGCCTCCACCAGACAGCGCGCGACGGATTGCAGCTCCACCACCTCACGCGGCGCCAAGGTCGCCCCGCGTGCGAGGCGGGAGACGGCGGCGCGGATCAGGCGGCCAGAGCGTTCCATCCGCTCCACATGCCGCCCGAGCCAGAACAGATTATCCGCCACGCGCGACGGCAGATCGCCCGAGGTGCGGCGGATGCGCAGCACCGGCGCCGGCAGCGGTGCGGGGCCGATGACGTCCGAGCGTTCCTCGTTGAGCACCCAAACATCCTTCGACAGACCGCCCATCGGCAGGCTGCCGGCGAGTTGCCCCGGCTCCACCACCCGCGCGAGGCCGCCTTGCATGGCGCGCCATTCGCCTTGGTCCTGCACAAGAAACACGCGCAACACCACCGGCAGCGGTTCTAAACGCTCGCCTTGCAGGCAGGGGGCGACCGAAGGCGGGATGATGGCCGAGGCCGCCCAATCCCAAGGCCGTTGCTCGATCTTGCGCATCAGCACTTCACGATCGGCCGGCAGCATCTCAGCCGGCGTCATGGCATGCGCATTGCCGTCCGTCGCCGGTCGGATCAGCCAGCGATTCGGGTCTTGCTGCACCATCGCCCGCGCCCGCGCCTCGCCGAGCCACAACGTGGGCACGCTTTGCATCATCAGCCGTTCATCAAGCAGCCGGTTGCACAAATTGGGCAGAAACGCCGCCAGCGCCGGAGCTTCGGCAGCGGCGGCCCCTGGATCGTTGGCAATCTTGACCGCCCCCGAGCGGGCCGCATCCATCAGGCCGGGCACGCCGATATGGCTGCGCTGGTCCAACTCCAACGGATCGATCAGCCGCCCCTCGGAGCGTCGGACGAGCACATCGACCTGTTGCAGGCCGCGCAAGGTCTTCAGATAGAGTACACCGCCGCGCACCGTCAGATCGCCGCCTTCCACCAGGGCGCAGGACAGTTCGCGGGCCAGGAACATGTGTTCGAACCATTGCGGCGAGCTGGTGCCCGGTGTCAGCAGCGCCACCGCCGGACCGCCGCTGCGGGTGGCGGATAAGGCTGGGTTATGGGCAAGCTTGTGCAGTGAATCCTGCCAGAAATCGAAAAACGGCCGCAGATGACGCAGCTGCATCGGACGGGTCAGTTCCGGCAGCACGCGCGAGAGCATGCGGCGGTTTTCCCGCGCAAAGCCAATCCCGCCCGCCCCCGCCGTGCGATCCGCCAGCACGCGCCACGCCCCATCCGGCCCACGCACCAGGTCGGCCGCATAGAAATGCAGCCCCGAATCCTGCGGCATCCCGCAACAGGCGCGCTGGAATCCAGGATTGTCATAGACCAAAGACGGCGGCAGCGTGCCATCGGCCAGCAGGCTCTGCCGACCATAGAGATCAGCCAGAATCGCCTCCAGCAAACGCGCACGTTGGATCAACCCAGCTTCGATATCGGCGAAGTCGCTTGCCAGAATTGGCAGCGGCACCGGGTCGCAGCGCCAGATATGGTCGGTGGTCGAGGGACCGGGCAGCATCGAGGTGACACCCTCTTCCTCGAAGGCCCGCCGCAGACGCGCGCCACGTTCCGCCAATCCTCCGCCACCTAGTGCCGCGAATGTGCCGATCAGCCCGCGCCATTGCGGTCGCAGCCCTCCCTTTCCATCCACCATTTCGTCAATTGCAACCGGATGGGACAAACTTACGCTCTTCCGCTGCTGGCGAGACTGCCTCGCGATGACTCCAGACCGCACGAAACCGACCGTCCCACCCCAGGCAGGACAGCGCAGTTCGACACGGGAGAGGACAATTTATCAGGCCCAAGCCACGATGTCGCGCGCGATCGCAGCTCAACGCAAAATTCAGACCAAAGCCGCAAAGCGTTGCCACGCCATCACCGTCAGAATCACCGCATTCAGCAGCAGCAAGGCCGGCCCCACGCGCGTGACCACCCCCCCCCAATGCCGGCCGACCATCTGGCCGAATACACCCAAGGCCGCCAGACTCGGCACCGTGCCCAAGCCGAAGGCACACATGGCCAAAGCCCCGTCCAACGGACCGGCAGTCGAAGCCGCAACCGCCAAGGCGGCATAGAGCAGACCACAGGGCAGAAATCCCAACACAACACCAAAGAGCACTGCGCCGCGCGGTGAATCGCGATCGATGCGATTGGCCAAGCGCGACAATGGCGCCCCCCACCGCCACGGCAGATGCACCGCCGCCAGCCACCCCGCCATCCGCGCTGGCAGCAATTTTGTCATTGCCTGACCGAACAGCATTAACGCACCGAGTAACAATAAGACAGATGGGATAACACCAAGCCCGGGCACCTTCCCCACCACCGCCCCCGACGCAGCGGCGATTGCACCGAGTCCGCTATATGTGAGCAAACGGCCAAAATGATAGGGCAAAAGCAGCCCCTGCCGCACGCGCTGGCGTGGGCACATGTCATCTAATTTAAGACGCGCCCAGTTCCGTGAAACCTGCGCCAAAACGAAAGGTCCGCACATTGGACCACAATGCGCGACACTGCCCACCACACCCGCCAAGAACAGAGATCCAAGCAACGTCAATAAGTTAGGCGCACCATCAGGTCCACACAAGCTGGACAGCATCGCCGAATGATCAATCATCGAAGCAATCCTCTTGATTGCAGCTTGTCCATTTTACCGTAAGCCGCCTTGATTTGGGTCAATTTCTGCTGCGCCGCGTCATGCGAGGTTGTTCCGTCGAACGAGTCAACCGTGCAGAGGCATGCGCACATGGATAATCAAACTGCAAATTCGATCGTGGGGTTCATGATGGTTCCCCTTGGTCTGCTTGGGCTGCTGCTGGCAGCCCGGGCCGTCGACGTGGAAATCGAGATCTTCGGCTATGGCTTGGTGATCTTTGCTTTCCTGTTCGGCTTCAGCACCATCAAGCGCGTCTACGATTATCGTGACGCCGCGCGCGCCATTGCGCACAAGGAGGCCGGACATGGCTAATGTCACCACCGGATCGGCTCCCGTGACCTATAACGAGGAAGTCGTCCGTAAGTTCATCATTGCTGCTATTTTCTGGGCAGTGGTGGCGTTTGCTGTCGGTTGCTACCTTGCAGCCGAATTGACTTGGCCTGAATTGAACCTGGGCTACTCGTTCACCAATTTCGGCCGCTTGCGCCCGGTGCACACGTCAGGTGCGATCTTTGCCTTTGGCGGATCGATGCTGTTCGGCACCTCGATGTATGTCGTCCAACGCACCTGTCAGGTTCGCCTGTGGGGTGGGTCGGCGCTGGCGAATTTCATCTTCTGGGCTTTTCAGTTCTTCATCGTGATGGCCGCACTCAGCTACGTGCTGGGCTTCACGGAAGGGCGTGAATACGCCGAGCCGGAATGGCACCTCGACCTGTGGCTGACGATGATTTGGGTCCTGTATGCCATCGTGTACATCGGCACGATCATCATGCGCAAAGAGCCGCACATCTACGTTGCCAACTGGTTCTACTTGGCCTTCATCCTGACCGTGGCGGTGCTGCATCTTGGCAACAACATGGCGGTTCCGGTGTCGTTCTTCGGTGCCAAAAGCTACTCGCTCTTCTCGGGCACGCAGGATGCGATGGTGCAGTGGTGGTATGGCCACAACGCCGTCGGCTTCTTCCTGACCGCCGGCTTCCTGGGCATGATGTATTACTTCATCCCCAAGGCGGCCAACCGTCCGGTTTACTCCTACCGCCTGTCGATCTTCCACTTCTGGTCGCTGATCTTCCTGTATATCTGGGCCGGCCCGCATCATCTGCATTACACCGCACTGCCGGACTGGACGCAGATTTTGGGCATGACCTTCTCTGTCATGTTGTGGATGCCGTCTTGGGGTGGCATGATCAACGGCCTGATGACGCTCTCGGGCGCATGGGACAAGCTGCGCACCGATCCAGGCCTGCGCTTCTCGGTGACGGCCGTGGGCTTCTACGGTATGTCCACCTTCGAAGGCCCGGTGATGGCCATCCGCGACGTCAACGCCCTGTCGCACTACACGAACTGGACCATTGGTCACGTTCACTCGGGTGCTCTGGGTTGGGTGGCGTTCATCAGCTTCGGCGCGATCTACTACCTTATCCCGGTGCTCTGGAAGCGTGATGCGATGTATTCGGTGAAGCTGATCTCGTGGCATTACTGGACGGCGACGCTGGGCATTGTGTTCTACATCACCTCGATGTGGGTGGCCGGCATCATGGAAGGCCTGATGTGGCGCGCCTACGATGCGCAGGGCTTCCTGCAGTACTCGTTCGTTGAGTCGGTCGTGGCCGTGCATCCCTTCCTGATGATCCGTCTGTTCGGCGGGCTGTTCTTCCTGCTGGGGGCGCTGATCATGGTCTATAACGCTTACAAGACGATCCGTGGCCCGCGCTCGGCGGCATCGATGCTGCCCAACGCAGCCCTGGCAGCGGGAGAATAAGACAATGGCATCTCGTGGTTTCTCTCATGCGACGATTGAGCGGAATGCGTTTCTGCTCATAATCCTCGCAATCCTGACCATCTCCATCGGTGGTCTGGTGCAAATTGTCCCGCTGTTCACCATCGAAACCACTGTCGAGCATGTGAAGGGGGTTCGTCCCTATTCACCGCTCGAACAGGCTGGCCGCGACATCTATGTGCGCGAGGGGTGCTACCTCTGCCACAGCCAGATGATCCGTTCGCTGCGTGACGAGGTGGAGCGTTATGGCCATTACAGCCTCGCTGCCGAGAGCATGTATGACCATCCGTTCCAGTGGGGCTCCAAGCGCACCGGGCCTGATCTGGCCCGCGTGGGCGGCAAATACTCGAACGACTGGCATTACGGGCATCTGATCCACCCGCAATCGCTGGTGCCGGAAAGCATCATGCCGTCCTATCGCTTCCTGGCTGAAACGCCGCTGAAATACGACAATATCGCCGAGAAGCTGAAAACCCTGCGCATTGTCGGCGTCCCGTATACGGACGAAGAAGTGGCGCAGGCCAAGGCTGACCTTGAAGCCCAGGCAACCCCTGGCGCAGACACGGACGCCCTGATGAAGCGTTACCCGAAGGCCAATCTGGTGCCGGGCAATGGTCATGAGGTGACGGAACTGGATGCGCTGGTGGCCTATCTTCAGGTTCTGGGCACGATGGTGGACTTCACCGACCCGAGCGCGGAGAACCCCCAGCAGTGATCGACTTCATCTCATTTGCCGGTTGGTTCCGGCATTACGGGGTGGTGGCGATGGTGCTGATCTTCGTTGGCATTTTTGTCACCACTTACTGGCCCAGCCGAAAGGCAGCGCTGCAGCAGCACGGCCAGATCCCCCTCGACGACGATCGGCAAGGAGGCTGATCCATGGCACTGAATATCGAACGTGACGAACACACGGGGACAGACACAACTGGCCACGAGTGGGATGGATTGAAAGAGTTGAACACACCGCTGCCGAAATGGTGGCTGTATACTTGGCTTGCATGTATTTTGTGGGCGTTGGTGTATTTTGTGTTCTTTCCCTCCTTTCCATACGGCAAGGGCTACATTCATGGCTTGTTGGGGGCTTCCTCCCGCAACGACGTGATGGCCGATGTGAAGGGGTTTGCCGCCGAGCGTAATGCGGTGATGAGCAAGGTGGCAGCCGCCTCCTTCGACGATATCCGCAAAAACCCTGAACTGCTTGCCGCAGCCCAGACGGCGGGACGCATCACCTTCGCCAATAACTGCCAGCCTTGTCATGGTGCTGGTGGAGCAGGCAATCCGGGCTTCCCGGCCCTGGCGGCGGGCTCGTGGCTGTGGGGTGGCAAGCTGGAAGACATTCAGCAAACCATCACCCACGGCATCCGCAGCGGTGACGATGCGGCGCGTGACAGCCAGATGCCAAAATTCGGCACTGACGGTCTGCTCAAGCCAGAAGAGATCCAGCAAGTGGCTGACTATGTCAGCACGGCCTTCTTCGGTCTGGCTCTCAAGGACGCCGCACCTGCCAGCATCGCAGCCGGCAAGGACATCTTCGCCGCCAACTGCGCCTCGTGCCACGGTGACAACGGCGAAGGCAACCGCGACGTCGGCGCTCCGCGTCTGGCCAGCAAAATTCACCTTTATGGTGGCACACGCGATCTTATCGTGCGTCAGGTCACGTCACCACATATGGGCGTGATGCCAAACTGGAATGGCCGCCTCGATACCGCAACCATCAAGAGCGTGGCGATCTATGTCCATGACCTTGGCGGCGGCGAGTAAGAGTTCGTTTAAATGTCAGAGGACAAGGCCCAAATGGCCCACATTGGTAAGACGGAACCGGATCAGACCACGGAGCCTGAAGCCGAAGGTTTCATGCAGTATTTCGAGGACCACAAAAAGGTTTATCCGAAAGCCGTATCTGGAAAGGTTCGTTCCCTGAAGTGGGCCATTTTGGTCCTTTGCCTCGGATTCTACTACATCGTGCCCTGGTTCCGGTGGGACCGGGGTGTCGGTGAGCCCAATCAGGCAATCCTGCTGGATATCTATGATCGCCGCTTCTACTTCTTCAATCTCGAATTCTGGCCGCAGGATATCTATTATCTCACCGGCCTGCTGATCCTGGCGGCCCTCGGCCTCTTCCTTGTCACCTCTCTTTTCGGCCGCGTCTGGTGTGGCTTTGCCTGTCCACAGACGGTCTGGACCGACCTTTTCATGCTCGTCGAGCGCCAGATCGAGGGCGACCGCAACCAGCGCATGCGCCGGGATGCGTCCAAGATGACCTTCGACACCGCATGGCGCAAAGTCGCCAAGCATGCCATCTGGCTGGCCATCGCCTTCTGGACCGGCGGGGCGTGGATCATGTACTTCCTCGATGCGCCGTCCATCGTGCATCGCTTCTGGACGGGACAGGCAGGAACGGCCGTTTACGGCTTCACCTTCCTGTTTACCGCGAGCACCTATCTGCTGGCCGGCTGGGCGCGTGAGCAGGTCTGCACCTTCATGTGCCCGTGGCCGCGCTTTCAGTCCGCGATGCTGGACGAGCAGAGCTTCATCGTCACCTATCAATCCTGGCGCGGTGAAAAGCGCGGCCATTTGAAGGCACAGCGCAACAACACCACCGGCGAGAAATACGGCGATTGCATCGATTGCGGCGGTTGCGTGACCGCCTGCCCCACCGGCATCGACATTCGTGACGGTATCCAGTTGCCCTGCATCGGCTGCGGTCTGTGCATCGATGCCTGCGATACCGCGATGAAGAAAGTTGGCCGTCCCACCGGGCTGATCGCCTGGGACACGTTGGAACGTCAGGCAGCCATTGCCAAAGGCGTTCACCTGCCCGCCCATTTGTTCCGCCCACGCACGATCATTTATCTGTCGGCGATGAGCGTGGCGATCACGGTGATGGTGATTGCGATGTCCAACCGCGCGACGATCAATCTGTCTGTCCTGCAAGACCGCGCACCGCTGTTCGTGCGCATCGCCGATGGCTCGATCCGCAATGGCTACACCATCAAAGTGACCAACAAGACGCACGCCCCGGCCACTTTCGATCTCGGCATGGCCGGCATAGCAGATGCCAGCATGGCGATGTCAGAGACCCATGAAGATCGTGAGCAAGTGCTGCATCTGCCGGTTGGTCCGGATCAGGTGGGTGCGTTCCGCGTGCTGGTGATGGCCCCCGATCATGGCGCGTCGACCAAGTTCGACTTTACCCTGCGCAACACCAACACGGGTGAGAAGACCATCTATCATGCGGTCTTCCTCGGCCCAGAAGCGGCAGCGAATGCAGATGCGGGAGTGCATTGAGATGTCTGACAAGCAAAATTCGGCATGGCGGTGGTTCCCCATTGCCTCGCTGGCGGCTTTGGGAGTGGTGGTTATCGTCAACGCCGGGATGATCTACGCCGCCCTGCACACCTTCCCTGGGGAGAATGTGCATGGCGGGTTTGAGACCTCCAACAATTACGAAGAGATTCTCGACACAGCAGCCCAACAAGCCGCCCTTGGCTGGAATGTCGACGCCAAGACCGATGGTGGGCATGCGGTGCTGAATGTCACCGGGCGGGACGGGCAGCCCTTGGCCAACCCGATGGTTCAGGCCACCGCCCACCGTCCGGTCGGTCCGTCGATGACCACCGACTTGGTCTTCGACGCCGATGCGGGCTCTCAGTTCCATTCGGAACAGGCCTTGCCGCAGGCTGGTCAATGGGATCTGACGATCCTGGTGGCCTCCGGCGCTGATAAATACACCGTCACGCGGCGAGTGCTGGTGAAGTGAACGCAATCGCCGGGCGTCCTGCCCCGGCAGATTTGGGTGCGGGGGCAACCGATCTCTGTCGACATTGCGGGCAACCCTCTCCAGAGGGCCGGGAATTTTGCTGTCATGGGTGCGAGGCGGCATTTGCCACCATTCAGGGGATGGGGCTGGGGCAATATTACCAGTCCCGCACCTTGGACCCCGCGCAGCGCGCACCGCGCCCGGATGTGGAGGAGCGCTGCGATCTCGCTGCCTTCGCCCACACGCTGCGCGATGGCAGCACCGAATTGCAACTGACCATCGACGGCGTGCAATGCGGAGCCTGCGTGTGGTTGATCGAGCAGGTGCTGGGGCGTGAGCCGAACGTGGTGGCAGGCCGCGTCAATCTCACCTCCGGTCGGCTGCGGCTGGTCTGGCGTGGGGCGATCCAGGAAGGTGCGCGGCTGGTCAGTGAGGTCGAGCGCCTCGGCTATCGCCTGATCCCCTATCACGCCGCGCAATCGCAGGCGGAGACCGACCGCGTGCAGCGCGACCTGATCCGCTGCCTTGCCGTGTCGGGCTTTGCGGCGGGCAATGTGATGCTGATGTCGATTGCCATCTGGGCCGGATTGTCCGACGGCATGGGACCGGCGACACGCGAATTGCTGCATTGGGTCTCGGCGCTGATTGCCCTGCCCGCTGTGGCCTATGCCGGTCGGCCGTTCTTCTTCAGTGCGTGGCAGGTGCTGCGCCACGGTCGCACCAATATGGACGTGCCGATCTCCCTCGGCGTGCTGCTGGTCAGCGGCATGAGTCTGGTGGAGACGATGCGCGGCGGTGCGCATACCTATTTCGACAGCGCGGTGACGCTGCTGTTCTTCCTGCTGATCGGCCGCGTCCTCGATCATCGCGCCCGTGGCCAGGCCCGCGCCACCGCCGAGCGCCTGTTGTCGCTGCGTGGGGCGGAAGTCTCCGTGCGGCTGCCCGATGGCACGCTGGAACGCCGCGCACCGGAACGTGTGCTGCCGGGCACCGACATTGTGGTCTCGATGGGCGAGCGAATCGGCGTGGACGGGGTGATCGCCGAGGGCGAGACGTCGCTCGACACCAGCCTCGTCACCGGGGAAAGCCTGCCGGAAGCCGCCACTCAAGGCGCCGCGGTGTTTGCCGGCATGGTCAATCTGGGGGCGCCGATCACCGTGCGCACCACGGCCTCCGGCGGCGACACGCTGCTGGCCGAAATGGCGCGACTGATCGACAGCGCCGAAAGCCGCCGTGGCCGCTTCGTGGTGATCGCCGACCGGGTGGCCAAGCGGTATGCGCCGGTGGTGCATATCACCGCACTCGTCACGTTTCTGGGGTGGCATTACGGCATGGGCGCCCCCGTCGATCGGTCATTGCTGATCGCCTGCGCGGTATTGATCGTCACCTGCCCCTGCGCGCTCGCCCTTGCCGTGCCCGCCGCACAGGTGATCGCCAGCGGTGAATTGCTGCGCCGTGGCATGTTGCTCAAATCACCGACAGCGTTGGAGCGTTTGGGAGCTGTGGACACGGTGGTGTTCGACAAAACCGGCACGCTCTCCACCCCGGATCTGGCGCTGTCCAACACGGTCGATGCGGCCGATCTTAAAGCCGCAGCAAGCCTTGCCACCCATAGCAGGCATCCGCTCTCCCGCGCGCTGTGTGCCGCCGCCGGACCTGTGGTGGCGGCCGAAGGCGTGGTGGAGCATCCCGGTCAGGGCCTAAGCCTGACCACACCCAAGGGTGAAATCCGCCTGGGCAGCGAGGCGTTCTGCGGTGTCGATGCCCAGGATGAAGGCCTGCCCGGCTTGTGGTTCATCCGCCCCGGCCACGCCCCAGTGCGATTTGCCTTCGACGAAGAATTGCGCGGCGATGCCACGCAGACGCTGGAGGCGCTGTGGAAAATGGATGTCACGGTCATCCTCGCCTCGGGTGATCGCGAGGTCGCGGTGCGCCGCGTGGCTGAGCATCTCGGTATTCGCACATGGCACGCCCGCCTGCGCCCGGACGCCAAAATGGCACTCGTCGAGCAATTGCGGGCAGAAGGTCGGCATGTGCTGATGGTGGGCGACGGGCTGAATGACGGCCCCTGTCTTGCGGCGGCCGATGTGTCGCTGTCGCCCTCCAGTGCGGCTGATATCAGTCAGAACGTGGCCGATCTGGTCTTCCAGGGCCGCCTGCTTTTCCCGGTGGTCGCTGCCCTGCGACTGGCACGGCGCACCGAACGCATCATGCGCGAAAATCTGGCTCTTGCCTTGATTTACAATATGCTGGTGGTGCCGGTGGCCATCGCAGGCTTCGTCACCCCGTGGTTGGCGGCGGCAGCGATGTCGTCCTCGTCGCTGCTGGTGATGGGCAACAGCATGCGCCTGCACAGAGGAGGCAAAGCATGACGGTGATCCTGTGGCTGATCGGTGGCAGCCTGACTGTGGCGCTGATCGGGCTATATATGTTCTTCTGGGCGGTGCGCTCCGGCCAATATGACGATCTCAAGGGCGCGTCGATGCGCATCCTCTATGACGACGGCGACGTGGCCGAGGGGACCAAATTGACAGCGCAGGCCAGCAAGCAGGCGTATCAGAGCAAGGTGCCGAACTGAAACGCCCGCGCGGTTTGGCCCTTTTACCCCCGCTCGCGTGCGGATTGTCGGCTGACATCGCCCACGGCGGCCAGCGCCTTGCCGAGCAAGGCCAATAATGTGGCGCATTCAGCATCCGATAAGCCCTGCAAGGTCAGCGCCTGCACCTGCCGCACGGTGGGCGTCACCTGAGCGAGCGCCTCCTCGCCTGCCGGTTCCAGAAACAGCCGCCGCGCACGACGGTCCGCACGGTCGATTTCGCGGCGCACATAGCCCTTGCCCTCCAGCCGATCGATCACACCGCCAGTGGTGGCGCGGTCGAAGACGATGGCGGAGGCAAGGCTTGCCTGATCCAACCCCGGCCGCTCGGCAATCGCGGCCAAGGCTGCATATTGCACCGGCGTGAGATCAAAACCGGTGCGTGACATCTCGCCATCGAAAATCGCCTGTGAGGCCTGATGCATGCGGCGAATCAGGTGGCCGGGCATGCTGTGCATCTCCGCCTGCGGCATTCGGTCATCATCCGACAGTGCCATCGCTCCGATGTTGTTCACCGCATCTTCCCCATTCTTGCTGCCGCCATCATTCCCGCAGCGGACTTCGAACCGAGTTTCATATGATAAGTATGCTGTTGACAAGCATGCAATAGGTCATGTTTGATCTACATCAATGACAGGACGGATGAACAATCCGGCGCAAGGGGAGGCACAAATGTCAGCACAGCTCGGCACACTCGAAGAATTGCCGCAGGATTATCGTGATGCGATGGCGGCGGCCTCGGTCGGCCCGCTCTGGCCGCAGATGCGCAACGCGCTGCCGCATGGCGGGCCGAAGCCGGTCACGCGGACGCATCTGTGGTCGTATCAGACCATCCGGCCGCTGGTGATCCAGGCGGGGGAACTCACCCCGGTGGAAAAGGCCGAGCGGCGCGTGCTGTTTCTGATCGATCCGGGTCGCGGGCCTGCATCGATGCAGGCGACATCGACGATCTATGCCGGGCTGCAATTGCTCAATCCGGGCGAGACGGCCCCGGCCCACAAGCACACCCCATCTGCCGCGCGCATCGTGGTGGAGGGCGAAGGCGCCTATACGGTGGTCGATGGCGAGAAGCTGCCGATGCAGGCGGGCGATCTGATCCTCACCCCCACCGGCTGCTGGCACGATCACGGCCATAGCGGCACCGCGCCGGTGATCTGGCTTGATGCGCTGGATTTGCCGCTGTTCATGTATCTCGAAGGCTCCTACGCCGTCGAAGCGCCATTGCAGGCCACGCGCAACCGGCCCGACCCGTCGGAGGTCGAATACGCCACCGCCGGTCTCGCCCCGCCGCGACGCCGCAACGCACCACCGCCCGCCGCCTTCCCGCAGATGCGCTATCCCTGGGCGCGCACCGAGGCGGCCTTGCGCCGGATGGCCCCGCATTATGAGGGCCAAGCGGTCGAGCTCGATTACATCAACCCGGAGACCGGCGGGCATTGCATGCATGTGCTGGGCTTCACCGCGATGATGCTGCGGCCGGGGGAGGTTCTGCGCCCGGATCTGAAATCCGCCTCGGCGCTGTTTCACGTCATCGCAGGCCAGGGCAGCAGCGTGGTCAACGGCGTGCGGCATGACTGGACGAGCAAGGACAGCTTTTCCGCCCCGGTGTTTGCCGAGATCGAGCATCGCAACACCGGCAGCGAGCCTGCCTTCCTGATCCGCGTGCACGATCAGCCATTGCAGGAAAAGCTCGGCTATTACGAAGAGCGCGCACGATGAGCCGCTCTCTTCCGATCGTCATCGCCGGGGGCGGCATCGGTGGGCTGGCTGCGGCAGTGGGCTTGGCGCAGCGGGGCGTGCGCAGCATCGTGCTGGAACGCTCGGCGGTGTTCAGCGAAATCGGTGCCGGTATTCAACTGGGGCCGAACGCCTTCCATGCCTTCGACTATCTCGGCGTGGGCGATGCCGCCCGCAAAATGGCGGTCTATATCGACGCGCTGCGGCTGATGGATGCGATGAGTGGGGAGGAGATCACCAAAATCCCGCTCGACGATCCCTTCCGCGCCCGCTTCGGCAATCCCTATGCGGTGGTGCATCGCGGCGATCTCTATTCGGTGTTCCTCAATGCCGCCATGGCCAGCGATCTGATCGATCTGCGCGCCTCCACCGAGGTGATCGGCTACGATCAGGATGGCAGCTCCGTCACCGCCCGGCTGAAATCAGGCGAGACGCTGACCGGTGCCGCCCTGGTGGGCGCAGATGGGCTGTGGTCGAAAATTCGCGCGCAGATGGTGGGCGACACCGCGCGGGTGACGGGGCACACCACCTATCGCTCGGTGATCCCGACCGAGCAGATGCCGGAAGATCTGCGCTGGAACGCCGCAACCCTTTGGGCCGGGCCGAAATGCCACATCGTGCATTACCCGCTCTCCGGCTGGAAGACGTTCAACCTCGTCGTCACCTATCACAATGACGCGCCGGAGCCGGTGGCAGGGCAGCCGGTGTCGCATGAGGAGGTGATGCTGGGCTTCCAGCATGTGCATCCGCGCGCGCAGAAGATCATCGCGCATGGCACGGATTGGAAGAAATGGGTGCTGTGCGATCGCGATCCGATCCTGAATTGGCGCGACGGCCGCGTGGTGCTGCTCGGCGATGCGGCCCACCCCACGCTGCAATACATGGCGCAAGGCGCCTGCATGGCGATGGAAGACGCGGTGTGTCTGAGCCATGAGGTGGCGAACACCACCGGCGACATCGAGACGGCGTTCGAAGCCTATCGCGGCAAGCGGACGGCGCGGACGGCGCGGATTCAGATTCAGTCGCGTCTGGTGGGCGACCACATCTATCACCCGGCCAGCGGCCACGCGGCGCTGCGCAATGCGATGATGCAGGCGATGTCGCCCAATGATTACTATGACAGCTTGCAATGGCTTTATGGCGGCTCCGGACTGGCGGAGGGTGCGGGCGCGGTGCGGTGACCTCGGCGCGCTGTCGGGACACACGCGATACCCATCTCCCCCGTGATCGCCACGCTGCCGAACCTGCGTATGAGTCGCAAAGCTGCTATACACGATGTCGCTGAATGTGCATTATAGTGCAAAACACCTATGCCTGGGAGGAATAAAATGCGTCGTTTGTTGCTTGCTGCCACGATGGCAGCCGGATGTGTGGTCGCGGCGAATGCTGCCGATGCGCCGATCAAGATTGGCTTTATCTCCACCTTCTCCGGCCCCGGCGGCGTGCTGGGCCAGGAATTGCTCGACGGGTTCAATCTCGGCCTTGAATCCACCGGCGGCACGCTGGGCGGGCGCAAGGTGGAGGTGATCCAGGCCGACGATCAGGCCAAGCCCGATGTGGGCCGCCAATTGGCCGATAAAATGGTCGAAAGCGACCATGTGCAGATCATCACCGGGGTGAATTTCTCCAACGTGATGCTGGCCATCGCCAAGCCGACGCTGGATGCGGGCGTGTTCGTCATCTCCCCCAATGCGGGCCAGTCACAGCAGGCGGGCAAAGCATGCAACCCGCATTACTTCTCCACCTCGTTCCAGAACGACGTGCCGGCCGAAGCCATTGGTATGTATATGACCAACAAGGGTATCAAGCGCGTCTATCTGCTCGCGCCGAACTATCCGGCGGGCAAGGATTCGCTGGCGGGCTTCAAAATGGGCTTCAAGGGCGATGTGGTGGGCGAGGTCTATACCGGCTTCACCCAGCTCGATTACGCCGCTGAAATCGCCCAAATCCGCGCGGCCAAGCCGGATGCGGTGTATTTCTTCTATCCAGGCGGCCTGGGCATCAACTTCGTCAAGCAATACGCCCAGGCTGGGATGAAGACCGAAGTGCCGCTGTTCGGACCGTCCTTCTCCTTCGATCAGACCGTGCTGCCCGCGATGGGCGATGCGGCGCTGGGGGCCTATGCCTCGGCGTTCTGGAATGAGCATTACGACAACGCGGCGAGCAAGAAATTCGTCACCGATTTCGAGGCCAAATACCACCGCCTGCCCGCCCCATATGCGGCACAGGCCTACGACACCGCGCGAATGCTCGATGCGGCGCTGAAGAGCATCGGTGGCAAGATCGAGGACAAACCAGCGTTCCAGAAGGCACTGGAAACGGTGAAATTCGACAGCGTGCGCGGCAAGTTCCGCTTCAACACCAACCATTACCCGATCCAGGATTACTACCTCACCGAAGCGGTCAAGGACGATAAGGGCCGGGTGGTGATGGCGATGAAGGAACTGATCGCCGCCGATCTGGCCGACCCGTACGTGCAGGATTGCCACATGCCGGCGGCTTCGAACTAAACGTGTCGCTGCCTCTCTTCCTGGAGCAGACGCTCAATGGCGTGCAACTGGGCGTGATGCTGTTCCTGATGTCGGCCGGGCTTACGCTCGTCTTCGGCATCATGAACCTCATCAACCTGGCTCACGGGGCGCTCTACATGCTCGGCGCGTTCATCGCGGCCACCGTGGCGGATAAATCGGGCAGTTTCCTGCTCGGTGCCGTGGTGGCCGTGGTGGCGACGGCGGCGATTGGCGCGCTGCTGGAAGTGGCGCTGCTGCGGCGGTTCTATCATCGCTCGCATCTGGATCAGGTGCTCGTCACCTTCGGGTTGATCCTGGTGTTCAATCAGGTGACGCAACTGATCTGGGGCGCGGTGCCGATGCGCTTCAACCTGCCAGACGCGGTGGCGGGCTCCATCGAGTTGTTCCCCGGCATGAACTATCCGGTGTTCCGGCTGGTGATCCTGGGCGTGGGGCTGGTGGTGGGGCTGCTGCTGTATGTGATGATCATGCGCACCCGCATCGGCATGTGGGTGCGCGCCGGTGCCTCCAACCGCGCGATGGCCTCGGCCATTGGGGTGAATGTGGAGATGGTGTTCATCGGTGTGTTTGCCGCCGGTGCCGCCCTGGCAGGTCTTGCCGGTCTGATGGCAGGCCCGATTCTGGCGGTGCAGGTGGGCATGGGAGAGCCGGTGCTGATCCTCGCCCTTGTCGTGACCGTCATTGGCGGCATCGGCTCGATCAACGGCGCGCTGGTGGCGGCGATCATGATCGGGCTGATCGATACATTTGGCCGCGTGCTGCTCTCTCCCGCTTTGGGCAGCATGGTGATTTTCCTCGCCATGGCGGTGATTCTGGCGTGGAAACCGAAAGGGCTGTTCCCGGTTCATGGCTGATCTTGCTCCCACTCCGAACCGGCGCGACTGGTTCGCGATCCTGCTGCTGCTTGCAGTGCTGGCGGTGGTGCCGCCGATTGCCGAAGCCGTTGGCCAGCCCTTCGCCATCAAGGTGGCCAGCCGCGTGGTGGTCTTCGCCATCGCGGCCGTGGGCTTGAACCTCGTGCTGGGCTTTGGCGGCATGGTCAGCCTGCTGCATGCCGGTCTGTTCGGCGTCGGCGGCTATGTGATCGGCATTCTGGCCTGGCATGATTTCAACGGCGAGGCGTTGCATCTTGGCCCGATCGCCTATGCAGGCACCGGCAATCTGTTGATCTCCTTGCCACTGGCCGTGCTGGTCAGCGCCGGGGCGGCGGCTTTGATGGGGGTGGTGAGCCTGCGCACCAACGGTGCCTATTTCATCATGATCACGCTCGCCTTCAACCAGATGCTCTATTATCTGGGTGTGGCGCTGCAGAAATATGGCGGAGAGGACGGGCTGCAAATCCAGGGCGACCTCTCCCTTGCCGGCCTCGATCCCTCCAAACGCCTGGTCTATTTCTACGTCTCGCTGGCAGCGCTTGCCGTGGTGATGGTGCTGGTGCAACGCCTCGTCGGCAGCCGGTTCGGCATGGTGCTGCGGGCGACGGCACAGAATGAGCGCCGGGTGAAGGCGCTCGGCATTCCGCCCACCCGTTACCGTCTGACCGCCTTTGCCCTGTCTGGCGGCATCGCGGGTCTGGCCGGTGCGCTGATGGCCAGCGGCCAGCAATTCATCTCGCCTGCCGACATGTCCTGGGTGCGCTCGGGCGATTTGGTGGTGATGTGCGTGCTGGGCGGATTGACCACGGTGTGGGGGCCGGTGCTGGGGGCGGCCTTGTTTCTGCTGTTGGAACTCGGGCTGTCGAGCCTGACAAATGCGTGGCAGCTGCCGTTCGGGCTGATCGTGATCGGCATGGCGGTGTGGCTGCATGATGGGTTGATCGGCGCAATCCGCCGCTGGGTGCAATCATGAGCGCGCCTTTGCTCGAAACCCGCAATCTGATCCGCCGATTTGGCGGTCTGGTGGCCACCGGCGATGTCTCGCTCTCGGTGCTGCCGGGTGAAACCCACGCGCTGATTGGGCCGAATGGCGCGGGCAAAACCACGCTGATCGCGCAGTTGCAGGGCGAGTTGCCGCCCAGTTCCGGGCAGATATTCTTCCACGGCCAGGACATCACCGCCCTGCCCTCGCATCGCCGCGCACTGATGGGGCTGGCGCGCTCGTTCCAGATCACCTCGGTGCTGCCGGATTTCACCGCCCTTGAGAATGTCCGCCTCGCGGTGCAAGCCCGACAGGGGCATTCCTTCCGCTTCTGGCGACAGGCCGGTGCCGACCGCCCGCTCAACGCCGAAGCCGCCGAGGCGCTGGAGCGCTGCGGTCTGGCGGATCGGCTGCATGTGCTCGCAGGCTTGCTCTCGCACGGTGAGCGTCGCCAATTGGAGCTTGCGATGGCGCTGGCGATGCGCCCGGCGCTGCTGCTGCTCGACGAGCCGATGGCCGGGATGGGCAAGCAGGACGGCATCCGGATGACGCGCCTGCTCGCCGAACTGAAATCCGATTACGCGATGCTGCTGGTGGAGCATGATATGGAGGCGGTGTTCTCACTCGCCGACCGGCTCAGCGTGCTGGTGCAGGGGCGGCTGATCGCCACCGGCTCGGTGGAGGAGATCCGCGCCAACCCGGCGGTGCAGGCCGCCTATCTCGGGCATGGATAGGGAACCGGCAATGCTGCTTGAAATCTCCAGCCTGCACGCCGGTTACGACGCCTCGGAGGTGCTGTTCGGCATGTCCTTTTCGGTGGCGGAGAAGGGTGTGACCACGCTGCTTGGCCGCAACGGCATGGGCAAAACCACCACCATTCGCAGCCTGATGGGCCTGCTGCCCGCCCGCGCCGGACGCATCCGCTTTGCCGGTGAGGACATCACCAACTGGAAGCCGCACCGCATCGCGCAACTCGGCATCGGGCTGGTGCCGGAGGGGCGGCATATTTTCCCGAACCTGACGGTGCGGGAAAACCTGGAAATGGCCGCCATCAAGCGCGCCGATATTGCCAAGCCATGGAATTTGGAGCGCGTGCTCGGCTTCTTCCCGCGCCTGGGCGAGCGGCTGAGCAATGGCGGCAACCAACTCTCCGGCGGCGAACAGCAAATGCTCGCCATTGGCCGCGCGCTGATGACCAATCCGCGCCTGTTGATCCTCGACGAGGCCACCGAAGGCCTCGCGCCGGTGATCCGCCAAGACATCTGGCGCACCCTGCGTCGCCTGCGTGAGGAAGGGCTGGCGCAGATCGTCATCGACAAGGAAGTGGATGCACAGCCGGGTTTCGCCGACCATCATTTCGTGGTGGAGAAAGGCGAAATCGTCTGGTCCGGCGACGCACAGGCTCTGCATGCGGCCGGCGATGTGCGTGAGAAATATTTGGCGATTTAAAAACCTGACGGCGCGGCTATTTTCTTCAACGCTTGCGCCACATAGCTATCGACCTGCTTGAGCATTGCCACATAGACATCCATCGGCTTGCCAAAGGCATCTGGTACTTCGGTGTCGGTGCCGGTGGCGTATTCGGACAAGGTGAACACCTTGCCCTGCGCCTGCGGGAAGCGTTCCAGCACTTTGGCCTTGTGCTTGGCCGTCATGGTTAAGATCAGATCGGCGTGGCTGACATCCTGGGCATCGATCTGGGCGGCCAGATGCGCCGAGACGTCCAGACCACGCTGTTTGAGCAGAGTGACGACATTGGCTTCCGGGTGAATTTCGAACGGGTTCTTATCCACCGCACGCGAAATGGTGCGAATGTTTAGCTTGCCCTTGGCAATATCTGCATTGGCCAGAGCCTCGGCCGTCACACTGCGACCGGTGTTGCCGGTATCGACAAACAGCAATTTGCGTGGCGCTTCAGCGGAGGCGGCTGTCACTGTGGACATCATCAGAACCATCATCAAAACGAATTTGCGCATTGCAAAGCTCTCCACCGCCTATGGCCGCGTGAGCCTAGCCATGCCCAGCATGCTGTCGATCTCAAGACGATGACAATGCGCACCCGCACGTGCCGTCAGTTCAGAATACCAGCGTTGCCGTCTCCTCCAGTACTGCCCGTGCCGAATGATCGATATCTGGCGTCAACACATGCTCCCGCGGCAAGGCGGCGGTGATCGAGGCACCCAGATAGCGCGCGCGGCGCACGATCCGCTTGCCCTCCGGCACGCGCTCGGCCTCATAGGCCGCCAAAGCCGCACCAATGCTGTCATGCCGGGCCAACGCATCGGCCAACGCAATCGCATCCTGCCCAGCCTTGGTGACACCCGCACCGATATGTGGCCGTGCCTGGAACGCCGCATCTCCCACCAGCACCACCCGCCCAAAACCCAGCCGCTCGGATTCGAAGTCGTAAATCGGTTGCAGGAATGGAGCCTTCGTCGCCTCCACCCAGGCGGCGAATTGCGGTGCCAACAGGCGCTGCGCATCCACCCGCAACCGGGCGATGTGGTCGGCCCGGATCAACGGCGGTGGGATGGACAGCGTATGCGTATGCCCCGCATCATCGGTGAGCAGATCGGGCAAATCACGCTCGGCTTCCACCGGGCGATACCAGACGAAATTGCCGCGCCGATGCCCTGGCCGCGTATCCGCCCCCTCTCCGGTGACGGGATAGACCACCATCTGCTCGCCCTTCGGCAGGCACATACCGAACAGGTGGAACAACGCATCATGCGCTTTCGGCGGCAGCTCGGCCTCCTCCACCATGCCGCGCCAACAGACATAGCCGGCATAGATTGGCTGAATTTGCGGTGCCACCAACTGCCGCACCGTGGAGCGGAAACCGTCAGCACCCACCAGAAGATCGGCGCTGGCCGTGCTGCCATCGGCAAATTGGGCCGTCACGCTCGAATCGGATTGCGCAATGCCCACCAATTCGCGGCCCATATGGTAATCCGCCTCGCCCCAAGGCTCGCGCACCAGACCGAACAGCCGGTCCCAGGATTGCATGATCTGCGGAAACGCCACGCGCTCGATCTCGTGGCCCTCGATATCCAGGCAGACCCTCTCGTCCACCAGAACGCCATCTTCCATCGATGGGTCGATTCCGGCGGCGAACAGGCAATCCCACAATTCCCGATGCGTGACGATGCCCGCACCGCGCCCGGCCAATTTCACCGGAGAGCGCTCGTAGATCGACACCTGCCATCCCGCACGGCGCAGCAGCAAGCCCGCTATCAGACCGCCGATCGAGCCGCCGATCACAATGGCTGTACGTGCTGCCGATTGCGGCAATCCGGTCCGGCGCATGGAATTTCTCCCTGGTTTTGATCGAACGATAGCGCCTGATGATCAGCATGCAAACCACCTCCTGCGGGTGCGGCAAGAATTCCACAGCTTCGTTAAGGCTTTCCTAACTTCTCGCGGCGATACTGCTGTTCGAGCAGCGGCGGAGGCAAAAATGACCCTTGGCGGACAGAATGCGGACCCGGCATCCGGGCTCGGCCTGTTCGATTTGGCCGAACGCCGCCTGCAATGGCTGGGGGCGCGGCAGGGCGTGCTGTCAGAAAACGTCGCCAATGCGGATACGCCGGGTTGGGCGGCGCGCGATGTGAAGCCGTTTGAAGACGTGCTTGGGGCCAATCTGCGCCAACCGATTGAGGCAATGCCGCCCGATGCGCCGGTGCAGACCAACGCGATGCACCTACCCGGCCTGATTTCGTCTGACCAAGGCACCGCCCTGCTACGCGGCGAAAAGGCACCCGATGGCAATCAGATTTCAGTGGACCAACAAATGGAGCGCATCGCCCAGACTGACTCCCAGCATGAGGCTGTTACAGCCATCTATATGAAATACCTAGGTATGTTCCGCATGGTGCTCGGCAAATAGAACGGAGATCGATGGCTATGGATCTGGAAAAGGCGCTCGATATCTCAGCCAGCGGCATGCAGGCGCAGACCACGCGGTTGCGGGTGATTGCCGAAAATCTCGCCAATCAGGACACCACCGGCTCCACGCCGGGGGCCAGCCCCTATCGCCGCAAAACCGTCAGTTTTGCCAATCAGCTTGATCGCGCATCAGGGGTGGATGCGGTGAAGGTGAAGAAAGTCGGCACCGATCCGGCGGCCTTTCCGCAGCGTTACGACCCGTCAAACCCGGCCGCCGATGCGCGCGGCTATGTCAGCCTGCCCAACGTCAACAGCTTCGTCGAAGTGATGGACATGCGTGACGCCCAGCGCAGCTATAGCGCCAATTTGCAAGCCATGCAGGTCACGCGCGGGCTGCTGACCCGCACCATCGCGATGCTGAAATAGAAAAGGAGGCCGCCGTGGCAGCAGGAGCGATCACACCCACCGCCGCCTTGCAGGCCTATCGCGCCATGCAACAGGTAGGCGGCGCGAGCGGCACATCTCCCAGCACCGGCAATTTCGGCGCGATGCTCACCAACGCGCTGCAAAGCGTGGCCGATCAGAGCGCGCAGGCAGAAACGCAGGCAAAATCCGCCATCAACGGGCAAGGCAATCTGCTTGATGTCGTCACCGCTGTCTCACGCGCTGAATTGTCGCTGCAAACCACCATCGCCGTGCGCGACAAAGTGGTGCAGGCCTATCAAGACATCATGCACATGGCAATTTGAGGCCACCATGCAGGAATCCGACCTCGCCCAATTGCTGCGCGACACGTTTCTGGTGCTGTTCAAGCTCGGCGGCCCAGTGCTGGCGGTGGGATTGGCGGTCGGTGTGGTGATGTCATTGATCCAAGCGATCACTCAGATCAACGAGCCAGCTTTGGCCTTCGTGCCGAAAGTGGCGGCCATCGTCACCACGCTGGTGCTGGCCGGGCCGTTCATGCTCACCACATTGCGTGACTACACCACACACTTATTCGATCATCTGATCCAAGTAGGTGGCGGATGAGCGCTGACCCAACCGCCGCCTTGCTGGCCGATTTGCCGCAATGGGGCTTTGCCGCCTTGCTGCTGCTGGCGCGGCTCGGTGCTGCGATGATGCTGCTGCCCGGCTTTGGCGAAGCGGAAACGCCCGCCACCATCCGATTGGGCAGCGCGCTTGCCCTGGTGGTTCTGCTGTTCCCCCTGCTCTCACCATTGGTACCGCCGATGCCGGCGGCCCCGTTGGAACTGGCGGGAATGCTAGTACGGGAGGTCGCTGTCGGGCTGTGGTTTGGCTGGCTGGTGCGGCTGGTGTTGCTGGCCTTGCCAATGGCCGGGCAGATCATCGCCGGGGCGGTCGGCATGACAAACGTCATCCAACCCGACGCTTTTCTGGGCGCCGGCAGCGCCGCGCTATCGCGCATGCTGGGTCTCGCCGCCCCGCTACTGTTGCTGATCACCGGGCTGTGGAGCACACCGCTGACCGCGTTATCCGGCCTCTATGCCCTGCTGCCCCCTGGGCATGCCTTTCCGGTGGGCGATGGTGCGCAGGCGACGATTCAGGCCGTGGGACTCTCCTTCGCACTCGCCTTGCGGTTGGCAACACCATTTCTGCTGGCAGGACTGGTCTACCACACAGCTCTGGCATTGATCGGTCGGCTGGTGCCGCATCTACAGCTGCATTTTGCCGCCGCCCCCGGCCAATTACTCGGCGGAGTTGCACTGCTTGGGCTGTTGGCACCACCGCTGCTCGATGCCTGGATTGGCTCGGCTCGCAATGTGCTGACCACCTTGCCGGGACAATAGAGCATGGCGGGGGAAAGCGAGCGCGAGGATCGCACCGAAGCCGCCTCCGCCAGGCGACTGCAACAGGCGCGTGACGATGGACAGGCCCCACTCTCTCGCGAAGCCGCCGGATTGGCCGTATTGGTGGCAGCAGCAGCCTTGCTCGGTGCGGTCTTGCCAGGTATGGCGCGGCCGAACGTGGCGATCCTGACCAGGATGCTGGGCAGCGCACATCTGCTTGACGCGCAAGCTGCCCTGGCCCTGGCGGGGCGGGTGGTGTTGCAGTTGGTGTGGCCCTTCTGTGTCGCCGCCGTGCTGGCGGCCTGTGTTGCGGTGTTCGGCCAGACCCGGTTTCTCCTGCGTCCACAGGCTCTGATGCCGGATATCTCGCGCATCGATCCGCGCACCGGCCTTGGCCGTTTGCTGAGCCGAGAGAAGCTGGCCGATACCGGGCTTGCATTGCTCAAAATCACCGTCATGGGTTTCCTCGCCTGGGGCGTGTTGCGCGGCATGCTGCCGATGCTGTCGCAAAGCCTGTTTTGGACACCCGTGACTTTTTCCGAAAAACTGCAGGACCGGGTCATGGCCGTGGCGATCGCGGTTTTAACGGTCCAGACGGCGGTGGTTGCGGTTGATATACTGCGCACGCATCTGCGTTTTCACGCCTCATTGCGGATGACACGGCAAGATCTGCGGGACGAAGCGCGCGAGAGCGAGGGCGACCCGCATGTTAAAGGCCGGATCAAGCAAATGCGCCTGCAACGCGCCAAGCGCCGCATGCTGCAGGCGGTGCCGAAAGCCACTCTCGTGGTGACGAACCCCACGCACTATGCCGTCGCCCTCGCCTATGAGCGCGGCCAGGGCGGCGCACCGCGCATTATCGCCAAGGGGGTGGACGAGGTGGCGGCGCGCATTCGCGACGTGGCGCGCAACGCGGGTGTGCCGCTGATCGCCAACCCGCCCCTCGCCCGCGCGCTCTACCCATTGCCGCTTGATTCAGAAGTGCCAGCCGAGCATTTCCAGGCGGTGGCGGAATTGATTGCCTATGTGTGGCGACTGCGTCCGGCACGACGGGTGGGCGCATGAAGGCCATGCTCCAGCATCTGTGGCAACGTTGGCATGCGTGGCTGCATGCCCTATCAGCCTCCCCGCTCGCACGTCTGGCCGATCTCGCCGACCCGCTCGCCGCCCTGGCCTTGGATGACGCGGCAGGCCCGGCCTGTGCCATTGATGCACAAGGCCAACTGATGCGGGGCAATGCGGCCTTGGCTGCGATGATAGGCGGGCGATTGCCGGAGCGTGGCAGCAGGGCGGTGGCATTGTTTCCCCCGAGCCTGCGGGAGGCGGCTTGGCGCGCCTTGCACGCCGCCTTGCAGGCCCAGCCTTGCACCGCTTGCAGTTTCACCTCCGCGCTCTCACTGGCGGAGGACGCCGAGGTGCGGGTGATATTCCTGCCTTTGCGACACGGCAGCGCCACGGCAAGCGGCGGCGCTGTGCTGCGCTTTGTCGATCTCACTGAACAGCGCCAATTGGAAGCGCGGCTGGCCCACAGCCAGAAGCTTCAGGCAACCGGGCAATTGGCGGGCGGCATTGCGCATGATTTCAACAATCTGCTCACCGCCATTCTGGGCGCGGCGGACGGCATTCTCTCCCGTGAGGCCGAGGGGGAGACACGGGAGGACGCCGCCCAAATCCAGGACAGCGCTCAACGTGGGGCCGCCTTGGTGCGCCAACTGCTCGCCTTTGGTCGTCAACAGCGGCTGGAGCCGAAGGTGATTGCGGTCAATGCCGCCATTGAACATGTCTGCGGTCTGCTGCGACGTCTGCTCGGTGGGCAAATCCGCCTGCTGCTCGCCCTCGAACAGCCCGGCCGGCGGGTACGGGCAGACCCGACGCAGTTGGATCAGGTGCTGATCAATCTGGCCGTCAATGCGCGCGACGCGATGCCGAAAGGTGGCGACCTCACATTGCGCAGTGGCCACATTACGCTCTACCGCCCGATGCTGCATGGCGCGGAGACCATCCCGCCCGGCCGCTACGTGATGATCGAGGTGCAAGACACCGGCCAGGGCATACCGCCGGAGGTGCTGCCGCGCATTTTCGACCCGTTCTTCACAACCAAGCGTGAACGCGGCGGCAGCGGGTTGGGGCTGTCCACCGTGCACGGCATCATCCGCCAATCGGATGGCTTTCTGGCGGTGGACAGCGAGGCCGGGCGCGGCACCAGCTTTCGCATTTATCTGCCGCGGTGGGATGGGGCCGAGGAGGCACTGCCTGAGCCCCCCCGGCCAAAGCCACACCGCCACCACTCAACCTGCCACGCCAACATCAGGGCGTGGTGCTGCTCGTCGATGATGAGGATGCCGTCCGCCGCCTTGCCGCGCGCGCGTTGCGACGCGCCGGGTGGGAGGTACTGGAGGCTGATTGCGGCGACTCGGCACTCGAGTCGCTGCAAAATGTGCCCACTCGGGCAATCGCATTGGTCACGGATCTGGTGATGCCGGGCATGGACGGCATTGCCCTCGCCCAAGCCGTCCGACAGCACACCACCTGTCCCCATTTGCCCGTCATTCTGGTTTCGGGATACGCAGAAACCCAGAATTCCCAGGAGATTACCGATCCTGATACGCTCTTTCTCGCCAAGCCCTACAGCCTCGCCGAATTGGTGCAGGCAGTGGCGCGTTTGGTGGACGGAGATAGCAAAAATGCAGCTTGATCACTTTTTGTTCTTCCATCGCAGGCGATGATCGAACATATATCGAACAATTCCTTAACGCCGCGCGACGTGCGGTTGCGGCTCCGATCTTCAGTGTGAGAGAGTCGAGAGCAAAAGGCGGGACGACGATGGCAAAAATAGTTCGGGAGCCGGTTTCCATGGACAAGAACAAGGCGCTTGACGCGGCGATGGCGCAGATCGAGCGCGCCTTTGGCAAGGGCTCGATCATGAAGATGGGTGCCAAGGCGGGCGAGGAGCAGATTCCGGTGATCTCCTCCGGCTCGCTGGGGCTGGATTTGGCGCTGGGCATTGGCGGTCTGCCACGCGGACGCATTATCGAAATTTACGGACCCGAAAGCTCCGGCAAGACCACTTTGGCGCTGCACGCGATTGCCGAGGCGCAGAAATGCGGCGGCACCTGTGCCTTCATCGATGCCGAGCATGCGCTTGACCCGATCTACGCCCGCAAGCTGGGCGTGGATGTGGATAATCTGCTGATCTCGCAACCCGATGCCGGGGAACAGGCACTGGAGATTGCCGACACGCTGGTGCGCTCGGGTGCCATTGACGTGTTGGTGATCGACTCTGTCGCTGCCCTGGTGCCGCGCGCCGAACTTGAAGGCGAGATGGGCGACAGCCATGTCGGCCTGCACGCCCGTCTGATGAGTCAGGCGCTGCGTAAGATCACCGGCAGTGTGTCGCGCTCGAACACCATGCTGATCTTTCTCAATCAGATCCGTCTGAAAATCGGCGTGATGTTCGGCAACCCGGAGACGACAACCGGCGGCAATGCATTGAAATTCTATGCCTCCATCCGCATGGAAATCCGTCGCATCGGCCAGATCAAGGACCGTGACGACGTGGTGGGCAACCAGACGCGGGTGAAAGTGGTCAAGAACAAGCTGGCCCCGCCCTTCCGTCAGGTGGAATTCGACATCATGTATGGCGAAGGCATCAGCAAGGTGGGCGAGTTGGTCGATCTTGGCGTGAAGGCGGGTGTGGTGGAAAAATCCGGTGCCTGGTTCAGTTGCGACAGCCAACGCATCGGCCAGGGCCGCGAAAACGCCAAACAGTTCCTGCGCGATCACCCGGCAATGGCCGATTCCATCGAAAAGCGGGTGCGTGATCAGGCCGGCGTTGTGGCCAACATGATGCTGGCGGCCCCGAGCGACGAGGACGCAGAAGCTGCCGAATGACCACCCGCTCCCGCACCACGGGACGCCACTGGATGAAGACGACAACGCCCTGATCGCAGCGGCACGGGCGGTGATTGCACAGCATCACCGCCCGCACTGGCACACGGTGGCCGCGGCCCTGCGTGACGATCGGGGGCGAATTTGGACCGGCCTGCACCTCGGCACCACCGTGGGCAGGCTGTCGATCTGTGCCGAGCCGATTGCCCTGGGCCGCGCCATTTTGGAAGGCGCCCTCCTGGAAGGCGGCGGCAAAATTGTCGCAGCGGTGGCCGTGCGCCATCCCAAGCCGGATGAGCCGGAGCAAAGCATCGCCGTGGTCCCCCCCTGCGGGGCATGCCGTGAGCTTCTGGCAGATTACGCGCCGACGGCCTGGGTGATCGTGTCGGGTGAGCGCAAGCTGAGCGTGGCGGAGCTGCTACCGCTGCCCTATCAGCGCTGACCCGAAATGGTGACATGTCCAACCCCGACATAAGCGACGAATCGCCGCATTGGCGGATCAACATGTTCGTCTGCCTTGCAGGCTCGTTCACCACGATTGCTGCGATGACGATGCTGCTGCCGTTCCTGCCGATCTATGTGGAGCAATTGGGCGTCACCGGGCACGCCGCGATTGTGGAATGGTCCGGCATTTCATTCGGCATCACCTTTCTGGGCGCAGGCATCATGGCACCGATCTGGGGCCGGGTGGCGGATCTGTATGGCCGCAAGCTGATCCTGATGCGGGCCTGTCTATCGATGGCAATCTGCATGTCGTTGATCGGGGTGGCGCAGAATATTTGGCAATTGGTGGCGTTGCGGCTGGCGGCGGGCATTTTGGGCGGTTACGCCTCCGGTGCGGTGGTGCTGGTGGCGACGCAAACGCCAAAGCAGCGCACCGGGTGGGCGTTGGGCGTGCTGTCCACGGGGGTGATGGCAGGCACCCTGCTCGGCCCGCTGATCGGTGGCACCCTGCCCGGTCTGATCGGGCTGCGCGAGACGTTCTTTTTGGCAGGCGGAGCGATCTTCCTGGCCTTCCTCGGCACCGCTTTCCTGGTCCGCGAAGACCGGGCGCCGTTCGAGAAAGGTGTGCGCAAGGTGGTGCGTGGAGCCTGGGCGATGGTGCCGGATCGCCGCCCGGTGATCACCATGCTGGTGACGGCAATGCTGCTGATGCTGGCGAACATGTCCATCGAACCGATCATCACCGTCTATGTCGGTGAGTTGGTGCCGCCGGAGCGCGTGGTGTTCACCGCAGGGCTGGTGATGGCGGCCTCGGCGATTGGCAGCATCTTCACCGCCCCGCGCCTGGGCAAGCTTGCCGATCGCATTGGGCCGTGGAATGTGATTGTGATGTGTCTTGCCGTGTGCGGTCTGTTGCTGATCCCACAGGCTTTCGTTGCGGCCAGTTGGCAGTTGATCGCGCTGCGCTGCCTGATGGGCATGTCGCTAGCCGGGATCATGCCAGCGGTGAGCGCCACTATCCGCCACAACGTCCCGCCGGGGGCCGCCGGGACGATCCTGGGCTACAGCACCTCGGCCCAATATGCCGGCCAGGTGATCGGCCCGCTGATGGGCGGCTTCGTGGGGGGGCATTTCGGCATGCGCTCGGTGTTTCTGGCCACCACGCTGATTATGTTCGCGGGAGCTGCCGCCAATTGGATGGTGAGCCGGAGATTGGCCAAGGCGTAGAGGGCAACAAAAAAAGGCCTGCCCTGCGGCAGACCCTTTTTCGTATCCAACCGGACGGAGCCGATCAGCGCTTGGAGAACTGGAAGCTCCGACGCGCCTTGGCCTTACCGTATTTCTTACGCTCGACCACGCGGCTGTCGCGGGTCAGGAAGCCGGCAATCTTGAGGATGCCGCGCAGGCCCGGCTCGTAATGAGTCAGCGCACGCGAGATGCCGTGGCGAACCGCACCCGCCTGACCGGACAGACCGCCGCCATTCGTCGTGCAGAACACGTCGAACTGGTTGTAGCGATCCGAGATCAGGAAAGGTTGAGTGATCAGCATGCGCAGCACCGGGCGGGCGAAATAAACGCCGACCGGCTTGCCGTTGACGATGATGTCGCCCTTGCCCGGCTTGATCCACACGCGGGCAATCGCGTTCTTGCGACGGCCCGTGGCGTAGGAGCGGCCCAGCGCGTCGCGCTTCGGCTCACGCACCGGGGTGGCTTCAACGCCGGCCGCGGTGGCAACGGCCAGGTTCTTCAGATCGGCGAGCGTATGGCCGCCGGTGGTGGTCTTGTCAGTACCGGACATGGTCTCAGACCCTCGTGTTCTTCGAATTCAGGGCAGCGACGTCCAGCTTGGTGGGCTGCTGACCGTCATGCGGATGGCTGGCGCCGGCATAGATGTAGAGATGCTTCATCTGTGCGCGCTGCAGCGGGCCGCGCGTGATCATGCGCTCGACGGCCTTTTCGAGCACCCGTTCCGGATGCGCCGAGCTCAGACGGTCACGCAGGGTGCGGCCCTTGATGCCACCAGCATAGCCGGTGTGGTAGTAGAATACCGACTGGTCCAGCTTGTTGCCGGTCACGCGCACCTTGTCGGCATTGATGACGATGATGTTATCGCCGCAATCAACGTGCGGGGTGAACGTCGCCTTGTGCTTGCCGCGCAGGCGGTTGGCGATGATGGAAGCCAGGCGGCCCAGAACCAGGCCTTCTGCGTCGATCAGCACCCAGTCCTTTTTCACCTCAGCCGGCTTCAGCGCGGCGGTGGTGTGAGTCATGGAGGTGGTCATGAAAACAATCCTTCTCGCCGGCAACCAATACCGGCCAACAGGCGGCGGGATATGCAGGCTTAGAGCGCTGCGGTCAAGCGAATAATGTGTGGTATTATAATACCGCATACGCCGTCACCTCTGGCGATGCCGCGGCGGGATGGATAGAAAGGCGCATGCAGACCCATTCGCAACATTGCCTGCCCGCCCGTATCCATGTCCTTGGTGCCGCACAGCAGCCTGGACGGGCGTTGTGCGCTGCCCTGTCAGCTTTGGGCGTTGAGGTGGTTGCCTTGCAGGAGATGGATGCGACCGCACTGTCCCGCGCCACGCATGTGGTGTCGTGTCTGCATGCCAGCCAGACGGCGGCCCTGATCGCGGCCACGCCTGCTGCCACCACCCTTGTTCTGCTCGGATCCACCCGGCGCTACACACGCTGGCCGGATGCGCATGGCAAGGGGGTGATCGCCGGCGAGACTGCGTTTCTGCAATCCGGTCGTCATGGCGTGATGCTGCATGCCACCATGTTCTATGGCGCTGCCGGTGAGAACAACGTGCAGCGCCTGGCCGGGCTGATGCGTCGCCTGCCAATTCTGCCGCTGCCGGCCGGTGGGCGGGCGATGTTGCAGCCGATTCATGCGCAGGATGTCATCGCCTGCATTCTCGCCGCCTTGGGGCGGAGTTGGAATGGGCCCAATCTGCTGGTGATCGCGGGACCGCACCCGGTCAGCTACGCCGAATTCACCCGCCAGATTGCCCACGCGGCAGGGATGAAGCCACGCCGGGTCATCTCGCTGCCTGCCCCATTGCTGATGCTGGGAGCGGCGATCGCGCGGCGTGTGCCGGGTTTGCCGAAAGTGGATTCGGGCGAAATCCGGCGTTTGCTGGAGGATAAGGATTTTGACATTGCGCCGATGCTGACCGCATTGGGCGTGCAGCCGCGCGCATTGGAGGCCGGATTGGCAGAGACCTTCGCCGCAGGAGACCGGCTGTGACGATCAGAACGCCGATCAAGCTGCACAACACGATAGATCCGGTACACGTACTGGGTGCCACCGGTCGCATTGGTCAGGCTGTCTGTCGTCAATTGCTGGCCTCTGGCGTGGAGGTGGTTCCGCTGGTGCGCGACCCGGATCGCTGGAATGCGCTCGGCATCCCCGCGAAGCCGCGCTTGGCCAATCTGATGGATGATTATGCGCTGCGGATCGCCCTCGCGGATGCGTCCCGCCTGCTGTGCTGTGTCTCGCCGCACCACCTCTCCACCATCCTCGCCTCGACCAACCCGGATGTGCTGCTGGTGATCATGGGCGATGCGCGGCGCTATCTGCGCGAGCCGGATATTGCGGGGCTGACGGCGATGGAGGGGGAGCGGATGCTGCTCGGCTCCGGTCGCCCCGGGGTGATTTTGCACCCCTCGATGATTTACGGCTTATCGAGCGGCGATCCGGTGCGGCATTGGGCCGGGCTGCTGCGCATGTTGCCATTGCTGCCGCTGCCCAATTCGGGCGACACCTTCATCCAGCCCATTGCCATGGACGATGTGGTGCGCTGCGCATTGGCGGCATTGGATCGCAATTGGCCGGTGGCGGACGTGGTGGCCATTGCGGGGCCAGAGCCGGTGACGGTGGAAGATTTTCTGATGGAGATCGCCAGCTGTGCCGGGGTCCGCATGCCCTACACCATGCCCATGCCGCGCGGATTGATCCGCTTCCTCTCCCCTTTCAGCGCGGCCATCCCCAGCCTGCGACTGGCCGCCCAGGACGATCTCTACAATCTGGATGAGGACCGGATCGTCGATATCAGCCGGATGATCAGCGAGTTGGGCGTCGCACCGATGTCGTTGAGGGAGGGGATAGCCCCATTGTTCAGGGCAAATTCAGGCTCTGGCGCACCCCGTCGATGGTGATCTGAGCCGCCAGGGCGGCCAGAAGCACACCGAGCACGCGGCCGACGACATTCGCCCCCGTTGCCCCCAATACGCGCTGGACATGACGGGCGAGCAGCAGACACAGCAACGCCCCTGCCATCGCCACCAGCAACGCCAATTCAAGCGCGGCAAGATTGACCCAACTGCCCTCCGCACGGGAATGCAGCAGCATCATCGTGGTCATCGAGCCTGGGCCGGCCAGCAGCGGGATGGCGAGTGGAAAGACGGAGATATCCGTCTCGCTTGCCGTGGCCATCGCGCGCTCATCCGATGTGGCCCGCATCACACCGTGGGCGGTGACCATGTCGGCGGCCGAGATGAACAGCAAAATGCCTCCTGCCACCCGCATGGCGGGCAAGCCGATCCCAAGAGCACGCAGCAGCCACTCCCCCGCCACACCGAACAGCGCCAGCACAATGAAGGCGATCAAGCAGGCCCGCTTGGCCTGAGTCGCCCGCTCCTCGACGGTATCGTGCGGCGTCATTGCGCTGAACAGCGCAGAGGTGCCGAGCGGGTCGATGATCACCAACAGAGCCACAAGCGCATAGAGAAAGGTCTCGATGCCGCTCATTCCCTACAGCCCCAGATAAGCTTGCCGCACGGCCCCATTGGCGGCGATGTCGGCGGCAGGGCCGGACATGACGATGCGGCCGGTTTGCAGCACATAGGCGCGATCTGCGATCTCCAGCGCCTCAACCAGACGTTGCTCCACCAGCAGCACCGTCATGCCCAAGGCTCGAATGCGGGTGATCGCCCGGAAGATGTCATCGACCAGCTTGGGCATGATGCCCTGGCTCGGCTCGTCAAGCATCAGCAAGCGCGGCTGTGACATCAAGGCGCGGCCAATGGCCAGCATCTGCTGCTCACCGCCGGATAAGGTCTCGGCACGCTGGCCGAGGCGCTCCTGCAGGCGGGGGAAGAGTTCGAAGACCAGCTCCAGCGGCTTGAAGCGCTCCGGACCACGGATGGCATAGGCACCCAGGCGCAGATTGTCTTCCACCGACAGACGCGGAAACAGCCGCCGACCTTCCGGCACCAGCCCCACCCCCGCACGTGCGATCAGATGCGGCTTGAGGCGGCGCAGTTCGCTGCCATCCAGCGTGATGCTGCCCTCGGTGGTTACAAGGCCGGAGATGGATTTCAGCAGCCTGGTCTTGCCCGCACCATTGGCCCCCACCACCGCGACGATCTCGCCCTGCGCCACCTCCAGCGAGACGTCATGCAGTGCGTGCAGACCGCGATAGGAAGCATTGAGGTGATCAACCCGCAGCATAACGATCTCCCAGATAGGCGCGGATCACCTCGGGATGTTTGACGATTTCAGCCGGTGTGCCGGTGGTCAGCACGCGGCCCAGATTGAGCACGATGGCGCGCGAGACCAGCGGCAACACCACTTCCATCACATGCTCGACCATCAGGATCGTCACCCCTTGCGCCTGCACCGCCCGCACCAACGCCACACCCTCTTGCGCCTCGGTGGGGGTCAGGCCGGTGAGCATTTCATCCAGCAGCAGGATTTTAGGCTTGGTCGCCAAGGCGCGCGCCACTTCCAGACGGCGCTTTTCGGCCGGGCTGAGCATGTGGGCAGGCGCGTCGGCGCGGCGGGTGAGGCCGCAAAATTCCATCGTCTCGTCGGCCTGCGCCATCGCGGCACGGGTGCTGCCGAGGCGGGTGAAGGCACCGACCATCACGTTTTCCCGCACGCTCATGCTGTCAAAGCTGCGCACGACCTGAAACGTCCGCGCAATGCCCGCCATGGCACAGGCGACCGGACCGAGACCGGAGATGCGGCGGCCTTCGAGCAGGATTTCGCCGGCATCGGGCGTCACCTCGCCGGAGATCGAGTTGAACAGCGAGGTCTTGCCCGCGCCATTCGGGCCGAGCAGGCCGAGAATTTCGCCCGGAGCCACGTCGAACGAAATCTCCACATTCGCCGCCACACCGCCGAAGCTCTTGGAGAGATTGCGGATTTCAAGAAGCGCTGCCATTGCGCCCCCGCTGAAACAAAGACACCAGACCCTGCGGCCGCCAGAGTGCAACCACCATGATCAACGCACCATAGAGCATCAAATCCACACCGCTGCCGGACGACCCCAGGAAGGTGGAGGACAATTCGCGCAACGGGATCAAGACCGCCGCCCCCAACAACGGCCCCCACAGCGTGCCGACGCCCCCGAGCACGGCGGGCAGTGCGATCAGGATAGAGAGCGGGCCGGAAAGGATCGAGTCGGGGTCGATATAGCCCACGAATTGCGCGAAAATTGCCCCGCCTATGCCGGTCAACCCGCCCGAGATGGCAGCGGCCGCCATTTTGGACGGGAAGACGCGCACGCCGAGGCTGCGGGCCGCGATCACATCATCCTTCACCGCCCGCCAGGAGAACCCCCAGCGCGAGCCTTCGATCCACCATGCGGCGATCCAGGTGAGGGCGAAGAAGCCGAGCATGACGTAGAAATAGGGCAGTTTGGCAGTGCGGAACTGCAAATTCAGCCAGCTTTGGCCGTGAAACGGTACATACACCCCCGAGGCACCGCCGATGTCATCCCAGTTCAGGAACAGCAGATACGCGATCTCCTGCACCACGACGGTGGCGATCGCATAATAATGGCCAGAGAGCCGAAAACACGGCCAGCCCACCAGCAGCGCCAGCAAGCCCGCCACCGCCGCAGCAGCGAGCATGCCAAACCAGGGCGGCACACCATGCCAGACGAACAGCAATGTGGAGACATAGGCACCCACGCCGAAATACAGCGAGTGCCCGAGCGAGATCTGCCCGCACGTGCCGCCCAGAATGTTCCAGGACTGCGCCAGCGCGGCATAAAGCAGCGTCAGGATCATCAGATTGCGGGTATAGGGATCGTGAAACGGCAAAGGCAGCACGATCAGCAGCGCCACCAGAACGCCTGCCGTGATCAATTCGCGCCGACGGCGCAGGGTGATGGCGTTCTGCACTAAATCTTCCCGAACAGCCCGCGCGGGCGGAACATCAGCACGGCCAGATAGATCGCGAACATGCCCACCTGCTTCAGCGACGGCTCCAGCAACTGCGCCGTCACCGCCTCCACTTCTCCGATCAACAACCCGGCCACCAGCGCCCCCATCAACGAGCCGAAGCCGCCAAGGGCCACGGTGACGTAGGCGATCAGCGCGAAATTCGCGCCCACATTGGGCGAGACGTAATAGAAGCCAGCCAGCATCACCCCCGCCACGCCCAACGTGGCCGCCCCCAGCCCCCAGCCGAGGGAGAAGATGCGGTCACGATCGATGCCGATCAACGCCACCGCATCCCGATCTTCGCGGGTGGCCTCCAGCGCGTGGCCGAATTCGGTGCGCCCGATGAGGTACAATCCCCCGAAGGCGAGCAGGCAGACAAAGCCCGCCGCCAATTGCGGCAACGGCAGGAAGATGCCGCCCAGATGCCAGGAGCGATCGGCCAGCGCCGTGCCGGTGACGGCGCGGAACTCGCCGCCAAAGACCATCTGGGCCGCCCCCCGAATGAAGATCGCCAAGCCGAAGGTGACGAAAATCTGCACCATGCCCTTGTTGAACCGCACCGCCAAGGCACGGGCAATCAACAGGCGATAGACCGCCATGCCGATGCCGAACATCAGCAACGCCACCAGCGGCAGCATGATCATCGGGTCGAGGCCACTGACCTGCCAGAGCGTGAAGGCGGCATACATCGCCACCATCATCAACTCACCATGCGCGAAGTTGACCACATCCATCAGCCCGAAGATCAGGCTGAGGCCGGCGGCAACGAGCGCGTAGATCAGCCCCATCAGCAGGCCGCTCAACGCGACCTGCATGATCTGGTCGAAGGTCACTGCTTACTTGCCAACATTCCAGACGGCGGGCTGGGTGGCCACGTCGGCCGGCCACACGGTGTGATAAGTGCCACCCGAGACCTGCTGGATCACCGGCGTGCCCTCGATGTTCTGCCCGTTCTCGTCGAACTTCACACCCGCCCATGGCATGATGGTCTGATTGCCCGGAACATTGGTGGCGATCAACGCCGTGCGGATGGCCTCGGCCTTGGTGGACCCGGCGCGATTGATGGCGTCGGCCAACACCACCAGCCCGGTGACCTGACGCGAGGTGTTGTCGTTCAGATCCTTGTTGTTCTTCGCCTTGTAGAGCGCATTGACCGGCTCAATGGCCGGACGCGATTTGACGGCATCAAGCGCGAAGGAGGAGCGGCTGAACACGCCTTCAGACAGCGGCCCCACGCCTGCCAGGAAACCCGATTCCTGGAAGCCCGCGGCCTGCGCCATCACCGCCTTGGGCGTGTAGCCGATTTCATGCATCGCCTTCATGATCAGAATGGCATCTGACGTGTAAGACGATGGCAGGATGGCATCAGGGTCGGCCGCTTTCAGCTTCTGCGCTTCCGCCGAAAGCGAGGGTGAATTGGCGCGGTATTTCACATCCGCCACCACGTCGATCTTCGCGTCGGCGGCAAGCTTGAGCTGCACGTTCGAGCTATCGGTGCCGAACAGGCTGTCTTCGTGGAACAGCGCGATCTTCGTCACTTTATGGCCGGTCTTGGCCCCTTCATCGGCGAAGAATTTGAACATCGCCTGGCTGAACATCTCATCATGCGGCGTGGTGCGGAAATACCATTTCAGGCCGCGCTGGCTCAGGCTGGGTGAGGTGCTGTCGGCATTGACGAAGGGAATTTCGTAGCGGTCAGTGACCTGGCTGATCGTGGCGGCCGTCGCCGAGGTATAGGCGCCAAGAACGGCCACCGCATGTTCCTGGGTGATCAGACGCTCGGCCTCGGCACGGGCCTTTTGCGGGTCGTTCTGGCTGTCGGCATAGACAAGCTTGATCTTGGCGCCGCCCAGCTTGTCCAATCCACCGCCCTTGCCCATCAGCATCGGCAGCGGGGCATGCGTGCCGTTGATGATCTCGGCCGTCACGTCATAGGCCACCTTGGCGTCGAGCCCGACAGGGGCGCTGTTGCCGGTCAGCGGATAGATCACGCCGATGATCACGTCATCGGCGGCAAAGGCAGGAACCACGCTCAGTGCCAGAGCGGCGGCAGTGGCCAACAAACCCAATCGCTTCATCGATCGAACTCCATCTGCTGAGGCTGGCCAATGCCATGCCGGGGCGTCGGAGCAAGCATGCACTAGACGCGCCACGCTGCAAGTGCGTTTCGCGTGCTGGACGATTCAAATCTCAGGAATTCCCCCTGGGGCGATCTACGGGGCTCGAACCCGTGACATCCAAGACCACAACCTGGCGCTCTACCAACTGAGCTAAGACCGCCGCCGCAGGGGAGGCGGGGTTTAAGCCGAACGCACGGCCTGCGTCAATTGCCTTGCGCGCACAAAATTGCCCAAACGCGCGAGTGCTTCGTCCAGAACCTCGAATTTCTTACAGAATGCGAAACGCGCATAGTGGCGCGGTGCATCGCCCTCATAGAAAGCAGACACCGGAATCGCCGCCACTTTGGCGTGTTCGGTGATATGGCGGCAGAATGCCACGTCATCCATGCCAAGACCGAGATGGCTGAAATCCGCGGAGACGAAATAGCTCCCGTGCGTTGGCAGCACACCGAATCCCAACGCGGCCAGCCCATTGGCGAGTCGGTCGCGGCGGGCTTCAAGCTCACTGGACAGCGAGGCGAAATAGTCGTCGCCCTTGGCCAACCCCACCGCCACGGCCCGCTGCAGATTGGGCGGCGTGGTGAAGGTGAGGTTCTGATGCGCCTTGGCGACAATCGGGATCAGCGAGGCATCGCCGCTGACATAGCCGATCTTCCAGCCGGTGAGGGAGAACGTCTTGCCGGCCGAGCCGATGCGCAGGCAGCGCGCGCGCATGCCGGGCAGCGTCATCAGCGGAATATGCTTCCAGCCATCGAAGGTCAGATGCTCATAGACCTCATCGCAAATCGCGTAGCAGTCATGGCGCTGCACCAGATCGGCGATGAAGGCGAGTTCGGCCAGCGTGAACACCTTGCCGGTGGGATTCATCGGGCTGTTGAACAGAATGGCCTTGGTGTTCGGACCAAAAGCCGCGGCCAGTTCGTCGCGCGGCAACTCCCAATGCGGGGGTTGCAGACGCACCAGCTTCGGCACCGCCCCCAACATGCGCACCACCGGCAGATAGGTGTCATACAGCGGCTCGATCAGCACCACCTCATCACCCGGATTGAGCACCGCCATCAGACTGGCGGTGATCGCCTCGGTGGCGCCGGAGGTGACGCAGACTTCGTTGACCGGATTTAAATCGAGGCCGTAGAAGCGCTTATTGGCAGCAGCCACCGCCTGGCGCAGTTCCGCAACGCCGGTCAGCGGCGGATATTGGTTGCGATTGTCGAGCAGCGCATCGGCCGCCGCCCGCACCACATCGGCCGGGCCTTCAGTGTCTGGGAAGCCCTGCCCCAGGTTGATCGCACCGTGTTCAGTGGCCAAAGCCGACATCACCGTGAAGATGGTGGTCCCTGTGTTGGCCAGCAACGTGTTCGGCGTTTTCATCGCAGCGTCCTTGGATTGGGCAGACGCCCATTATGATGCAGTGCACCTGCCTCATCAATGTGCAGCACTGCGTGTGCAGCCCGTGCTGAAAAACTGTGCAGCCCACCCTTTGCAAGCGGGAATGTCGGCGGCTAGAACCGCAATTGCGCCTTGGCACGCGGCGTGCAAGGTTTTGGCACCGTACCTCCTGGCGTGTCGGGTAGGGCGGCCGACTGAGAGGGAGACGCACGGGCAACCGCTGCGCATTACTGCGATGAAGAAGATTGAAGCGGTTATCAAACCGTTCAAGCTCGACGAAGTGAAGGACGCGCTGCAAGAAGTGGGTTTGCAGGGCATCACGGTGTTGGAAGCCAAGGGTTTCGGTCGCCAGAAAGGCCATACCGAGCTGTATCGTGGCGCCGAATACGTGGTGGATTTCCTGCCGAAGGTGAAGATTGAGATCATCTGCGACGACGATCTGGTCGAGCGCGCGGTTGAGGCCATCACCCAGGCCGCCCGCACTGGCCGCATCGGCGATGGCAAAATCTTCATCAGCAGCATCGATGAAGTGATCCGCATTCGCACCGGCGAGCGTGGCCACGATGCGGTCTGATTGGGTCCGATGCATCTGGCATCATTCTTGATTAGGCAGATCACGCGCGAAATTCCGATCCGGGCAGCCGCCCTGGTCGATCCCGGGGCCCGCATCGTGCGGCCTCGTTGCGGTGCCAAGAGCAATCTTGCGCACGAAAATTAGGGATATGAGTATGTCAAACGGCGTCGAAAAAGTTCTTGAGATGATCAAGGAGCACGGGGTCGAATTCGTCGATCTGCGCTTCACCGATCCGCGCGGCAAGTGGCAGCACACTGCCCAGCACATCAGCACGATGGACGAAGATGCGTTCCGTGACGGCATCATGTTCGACGGCTCCTCGATCGCTGGCTGGAAGGCCATCAACGAGTCCGACATGATCCTGATGCCCGACCCGGCCACCGCCGTGCTGGATCCGTTCGCGGCCAAGCCGTCGCTGATCATCTTCTGCGACATCTATGAGCCCTCGACCGGCCAGCGTTATGCACGCGATCCGCGCAGCACCGCCAAGAAGGCAGAAGAATACGTGGCCTCCACGGGCGTTGGCGACACCATCTCGGTGGGCGCTGAAGCCGAATTCTTCATCTTCGACAGCATCAAGTTCGGCACCGGCGGCAACTACGGCACCTACAAGATCGACTCCATCGAAGGCCCGGATGCCTCGATGAAGGACTACCCGGAAGGCAATATGGGCCACCGCCCGGGCATCAAGGGTGGCTACTTCCCGGTGCCGCCAGTGGACACCGAATCCGACCTGCGCGCCGAGATGCTCTCGGTGATGGCCGAAATGGGCCTGCCGATCGAGAAGCACCATCACGAA
This sequence comes from Acetobacteraceae bacterium, assembly GCA_031291725.1. Classification (GTDB taxonomy): domain Bacteria; phylum Pseudomonadota; class Alphaproteobacteria; order Acetobacterales; family Acetobacteraceae; genus CAIQQQ01. Next base: position 152,459 of record JARLIM010000015.1, on the reverse strand, counting down.
GTGGCGCAGAGCCAGCACGAGCTTGGCTTCAAGTTCGGCTCGCTGTGCCAGATGGGCGACCGCATGCAGATCTATAAGTATTGCGTGCACAACGTCGCGCACAGCTACGGCAAGACGGCCACCTTCATGCCGAAGCCGATCTATGGCGATAACGGCTCGGGCATGCACTCGCATTTCTCGATCTGGAAGGGCAAGACCCCGCTCTTCGCCGGCAATGCTTATGCCGATCTGTCGGAAATGTGCCTGTATTTCATCGGTGGCGTGATCAAGCACGCCAAGGCCGTCAACGCCTTCACCAACCCGACGACGAACAGCTACAAGCGCCTGATCCCAGGCTTCGAAGCCCCCGTGCTGCTGGCGTACTCGGCCCGCAACCGCTCGGCTTCGTGCCGCATTCCGTACACCACCAACCCGAAGGCCAAGCGCGTTGAAGTCCGCTTCCCGGACGCGCTTGCCAACCCGTACCTGGCCTACTCGGCGCTGGTGATGGCGGGCATGGACGGCATCCTGAACAAGATCCACCCGGGCGACCCGATGGACAAGGATCTGTACGACCTGCCGGCCGAAGAACTGAAGGGCATCCCGACCGTCTCCGGCTCGCTGCGCGAAGCCCTGGGCGCTCTGGAAGCCGATCACGACTTCCTGCTGAAGGGCGACGTGTTCAGCAAGGAACAGATCGAGAGCTATATCGAACTGAAGTGGCAGGAAGTGTATCGCTTCGAACACACCCCGCACCCGGTTGAGTTCGAAATGTACTACAGCGGCTGATATCCCTCACCGGATTGATGCAAAAAACCCCGTCGGAGCGATCCGGCGGGGTTTTGTGGTGCAGGCTGTGCGATGCGCCATATCAGCGCGTGATGATCGGGCTGACTGACGTGCAGCCTGGCCCATGTTTCCCCCTCAGCGAATTTTCAGTTGCCAATCGGGCTGCGGTAGAGCCGTTCGGCGTTGCCGTGCGCAATCGCCGCCGCCACATCGGGGGGTAACTGGCCGAGGATCGCCCGCCAGCGACGGATAATCTCGACATATTGCACCCAGCGTCGTTCCTTGTGCGCGTCAGTGGCGAACATCAGCCGGGTTGAATAGCGCACCAGCAGATCACGCCATTCCGGCTTGAGCTGAGAGCACTCATCCACCAGCGACTCACCCGTCTCCTCCTCCTTGTCCTCGTCGACCAGATTGACGTTGTCCTTGTCCTTTTTCGAAATCGTCGCCCACACATTGGGATGTGCGGCCAGCACTTCCGCCGCCTGATCGTGCGAAGCGAAGGCAAGATGCGGCAGGACGAAAATCTGATTCGGGTAGGCACTGTAGAGCCGGTCGAAATGTGGCCAGTCGCGTGCCCAGCTATACGCCTCCCAATGCATCATCACCGGGATCCCTGTGCCGGCCAGACCGTCGAGCAGATGCTTGGTTCCGGGCAGAGTCGGATCGGTGTAGCGCTCGCCACCCTCGGTGACTTCGCCTTCTCCCTTGTTGCCCTCGGTGTAGATAATTTCGCCGACAAAGCGAAAATGGCCGCTTGCGACGCCCGCCAGAACTTCGTCGATATAGATCGACGGCAGATCGCGCGGCATGTCCCATTCCTTGGGCGCGCCACGGACAATGAAGTCAGGATATTTTGCCGCCAGATGATCGACCAACCCACGGCCGTCCTGATGGCGATGCACGCGGGCAAACAGCGCCAACTTCACCACGCCCTCGGCCCGAGCCGTGGCCAATGCCGCTTCGGCATCCAAAGACTGGTCGGTCTGCGCCATCGCATCAAAAATCGGCCCGGCATAGGGTGGCGCGGCGATGGCAGGGCAGCCTGATGCCGCCGCCTCTGCCTTGCCGCGACCGGAATGAGGCCCGGCCTGCGCGAGGTGGCTGCCGACCAAAATGAGGCCGACGGCGATGAATGCCCGCACACCACAGGCAAGCGCCAGCCTGCCAAATTCGTTCTGCATCTGCCACCTTCGCGCTGGGTGCGAATTGCCCCAATCGGCCATTTACAGCCCGCCCTTTAACTCCTTCTCCATCGCCTCGCGCATCAGGAATTTCTGCATCTTGCCCGTCACCGTCATCGGGAATTCGGCGACGAAGCGGACATGGCGCGGAATTTTGTAATGCGCGATCTGATCGCGGCAGAAGGCGCGCAGGTCTTCGGCGGAAAGCTCCGCCTCGGCGCGCAGCTTCACCCAGGCGCAGAGTTCCTCGCCGAATTTCTCATCCGGCACGCCGAACACCTGCACATCGGCAATTGCTGGGTGGCGATAGAGGAATTCCTCCACCTCACGCGGATAGATGTTCTCGCCGCCCCGGATGACCATGTCCTTGATGCGGCCGACGATGGCGCAATAGCCCTCCGCGTCGATGGTGGCGAGGTCGCCGGTGTGCATCCAGCCCGCCGCGTCGATGGCACCCTGCGTGCGGGCCTCATCGGCCCAATAGCCGAGCATGACCGCATAGCCGCGCGTGCAGAGTTCGCCCGGCTGACCCGATGGCAGCATACGGCCCTCGGCATCGACCACCTTGGCCTCCATATGCGGATGCACGCGGCCAACGGTGGAAACGCGGCGTTCGAGTGGGTCGTCCAGCGTGGTTTGGAAGCTGACCGGGCTGGTTTCCGTCATGCCGTAGCAGATGGTCATGTCGCGCAAATTCATCGCGGCGATGCAGCGCTTCATCAACTCGATCGGGCAATTGCTGCCCGCCATCACGCCGGTGCGCAGCGAGGTGACGTCGAATGTCGCGAAATCCGGGTGATCGAGCTGGGCGATGAACATCGTCGGCACGCCATAGAGCGACGTGCAACGTTCGGCGGCCACCGCCTCCAGAGTTGCAAGCGGGTCGAAGCCTTCGCCGGGGAAGACCATCGCCGAGCCATGCGTCAGGCACGCCATCACGCCGATCACCATACCGAAGCAATGATAGAGCGGCACGGGAATGCACACGCTGTCGGCCTGGGTGTAGGCCATCGTCTCGCCGATGAAATAGCCGTTGTTGAGGATGTTGTGATGCGTCAGCGTGGCGCCCTTCGGCTGGCCGGTGGTGCCACTGGTGAACTGGATGTTGATCGCGTCATCGCATTGCAGAACATCCTGCAAGGCCGCCAAATTCGCCATCGCATCGGCATCCGCACGCGCTTCAATTGCGGCGAAGGCGAATGCGCCGGGCAGTGTGAGATCGCCGATCTGCACGATGCTGCGCAGGCTCGGCACAGACGCCGCCGCAAGCGCGCCCGGAGTGGCCCCCACCAACTCCGGCAGCAAGGTGGCGAGCATGCCGGCATAATCGCTCGACTTGAAGGATGTCGCCGTCACCAGAGCGGCGCATTCCACCTTGTTGAGGGCGTATTCCAGCTCGGCCAGGCGATAGGCCGGATTGATGGTGACCAGGATCAGACCGGCCTTGGCGGTGGCCAGCTGAGTGATCACCCATTCAGCGTTGTTGGGCGACCAGATGCCCACACGGTCACCGGGTTTGAGGCCGAGGGTGAGCAAGCCTGCGGCAAAGGCATCGACACGGGCGGCGAGTTCGCGCCAGCTCAGCCGCACGCCCTGTTGGCGCACGACAAGCGCCAGCGCGTCAGGCAGTTCGGCGACAACCTGATCGAAACGTTGGCCGATTGTGTCACCGAGCAGCGGCTTCAAGGACGGTCCGCTGACATAACTTTTGGACACTGCAATTCTCCCAATAAGGCTCTCGTGGCCCCCTCGCGGCATAGAATAGGCGTTCGTTGCACGGCGGTGAAGGCGTTGCTTGCGTTGGATCATGGCGACAGCGGCCAGATTGCGCTAATGTGCTGCAACAGAAGAGGAGAACGCCCGATGAGTGGATTTCTGGGCCAGATTGCCGGCAGCACAGCGACATTGATGACAGCGCTTCCGGCACTGTTGAGCGAATTCCTCGGTGCGGCCGAAGGGGCGACAGGCGGCGGGTTGCCGGTGCTGATCGCACAATTTGAAAATGCCGGTTTGGGCGATAAAGTGCGCTCCTGGCTTGGGCCTGACCACAACGAGCCGATCACCCCCGATGAAGTGGCCAGCATCATTCCGCTGGAGCGCCGCGAGTCCTGGGCCAAAGAGACTGGCGTGACCTTGGCGCAACTCGACCAATTGCTCGCCCATGTGTTGCCCGAACTGATCGATCACGCCTCGCCGGAGGGGAAGGTGACGACTCCGAACGCTGCGACGTTCCTGGAAAAGTTTAACAACACGTGAAGTATCGCGCCGCCCTGCTGGCCTGCCTGCTGCTCGCCGCCCCGGTGCCGGTGCAGCCGGCGCTGGCGCAGGCGGTGCCATCGTCGCCATCCAAGCCCGGCGGCAGTGCTGAGGATGCCAAACCGCCCCATGCGGTGGCGTTGCTGCCGTTGAAATCGGTGACGCATCACACACTCGACCTCGCCGGTCGCAAGCTCGACATCACCGCCACGGCAGGTGCCGTGACGTTGGACAATGCCGAGGGTGTGGCACAGGCGCAGATTGGTTTCGTCGCCTATGCCAGCGGCGACCTGCCGCCTGAGAAACGTCCGGTGACATTCGCGTTCAATGGCGGGCCGGGTTCAGGCTCGGCATGGTTGCAGTTGGGACTGCTGGGACCATGGCGGATGCGCATGGATTCGGACGCCGCACGGCCTTCGGCGGATGCGCTGCCTGTGCCAAATGACGATACGTGGCTGGATTTCACCGATATCGTCTTCATCGACCCGGTGGGCACCGGCTTCAGCAAGCTGTTGGTGAACACCGAGGAGAACCGCAAGAAATACTATTCGGTGCGCGGTGACGTGGCCAGCATCGCTGAGGCGATCCGGATCTGGCTCGAAAAGAACCACCGCATGGCGTCGCCGAAATTCATCGTCGGCGAAAGCTATGGCGGCTTTCGGGGGCCGCGCGTGGTGCGGACGCTGGCGGCGGATCAGGGGATCGGCATTCGGGGCCTGGTGCTGATTTCGCCCATTCTTGATTTCGGCAATCGTTCATCGGCGTTGCAGGTGATCGATTGGATGGAGCAACTGCCCAGCCTCGTCGCCGCCGAGCGTGCCCGCAAGGGGGCGGTCAGCCGCGCGGAGATGAAGGATGTGGAGGACTATGCGCAGACCGATTACGTCGCCGATCTGCTGCGCGGCGAAGACCCGGATTCGGTGGCGCGTCGCACGGCAAAGCTCGCCGCACTGGCGGGGCTTGACCCGGCATTGCTGCAATTGCGGCATGCCAAGGTGAATGACCAGGATTATCTGCGCGAATCCAACCGCAGCCAGAACGCGGTTGCCAGCCACTACGACGCCACTGTGACCAAGCCCGACCCGTTCCCGGAACGCGCTTGGAGCGAGCACGACGATTCCATGACCGACGCCCTGTCGGCCCCATTCACCAGCGCGATCTATGACATCTATGCCCGCAAGCTGAACTGGCTGCCGGATGGGCAATATTGGTTGAGCAATAACACGGTCTTCAAGGCGTGGGATTTTGGCAATCACTGGCTCAAACCGGAAGCCACCACCGCCTTACGGCAGGATTTGGCGGAAGATCCGAAGCTGCATGTGCTGATTGCACACGGCTTGTTCGACCTGATCACCCCCTATTTCGCCACCAAGCTGGAATTGGATCAGATACCGCAGAGTGTGGGACGCAGCCGGATTGATTTCGAGGTCTATCCCGGCGGCCACATGTTCTACAGCCGCGATGCGTCGCGACAGGCGCTGCGGGAAGCGGCGAAGACGCTTTACGGGCCGTAAGCCCTATTCTCGTCGCGCGGCATACAGCGCAATCCGCTTCGCTGCCCGTGGGTCCACCGGGCTTGCCACTTCTGCACAAAACGCGGGCAACTCCGCTGCGTGATGGCATGCAACGCCATCGACCAAGGCAGGTGCCTCAACTCTGCACACTTCCGACGCAAACGGGCAGCGCGGGTGGAAATGGCAGCCGGAAGGTGGGGAGAGTGGGCTTGGCAATTCGCCCACCGGCACCGCCTCCCGCGCGCGCTGCGGATCGGGGCGCGGAATGGCGGAGAGCAGCAGGCGGGTATAGGGGTGGCGCGGGGCGGAAAACAGCGTGTCTTTCGGCGCGATTTCCACAATCCGCCCCAGATACATCACCGCCACCTGATCGGCCATGTGTTTGACCACCGCCAGATCATGCGCGATGAACAGATACGCGAGCCCCATCCGCGCCTGGATGTCCTTCAGCAGGTTCACCACCTGCGCCTGGATCGACACGTCGAGCGCTGAGACCGGCTCGTCCAACACCACCAATGACGGCTCGACGGCCAAGGCCCGCGCAATGCCGATGCGCTGACGCTGGCCGCCGGAGAATTCATGCGGATAGCGCATTGCGTGCAATGGTGAGAGGCCGACCAGCCCGAGCAATTCCGCCACCCGCGCCTTGCGCGCGGCGGCATCGCCCAGGCCGTGCAGAATCAGCGGCTCCTCCAGAATCGCCCCCACCCGCATGCGCGGATTGAGCGAGGCGAACGGGTCTTGAAAGACGATCTGCATCCGCCGCCGCAACCGCCGCAGGGGCGCGCCCTGAAGTTCGCTGATGTCGCTGCCTTCGAAATGGATCGATCCGGCGCTTGGCTCGATCAGTCGCAATGCCAGCCTTGCCGTGGTGGATTTGCCGCAGCCGCTCTCTCCCACCAGCGCCAGCGTCTCGCCCCGCCGCAGCGAGAACGACACGCCATCGACCGCCCGCACCACACTCGTCGTTTTGCGGAACACGCCGCTGGAGCGGGTGAAATGCTTGGCCAGCCCCGCCACGTCCAACACCAGCGCGCTCATGCCGCCACCCCGAGATGTTCCACCGGTGCGTAATGGCAGGCCACGCCATGCCCTGCCCCCAATTCCCGCAATGCCGGGGACTCCGAACGGCAAAGATCGCCGGCGAACACACAGCGCGGGTTGAATCGGCAGCCCGGCGGCAACAAAGAGGGCGGCGGCACCGCGCCCTCAATGGCCAACAGCCGCGCGCGATCCTCCTCCAGACGCGGAATCGAGCCGAGCAGGCCGAGCGTGTAGGGATGTTGCGGATCGGCGAACACATCGGCGACATGTGCCCGTTCCACCACACGACCGGCATACATCACCGCCACCTGATCCGCCGCCTCCGCCACCACGCCCAGATCATGGGTGACGAGCAGCACCGCCATGCCGGATTCGGCCTGTAAGGCACGGATGAGATCGAGAATCTGCGCCTGCACCGTCACATCGAGCGCCGTTGTCGGCTCGTCGGCGATCAGCAGATCCGGGTTGCAGGACAGCGCCATGGCAATCATCACGCGCTGCCGCATGCCGCCGGACAGTTGATGCGGGTAATCGTCGAGCCTGCGCGACGCGGCGGGAATCCGCACGCGGTCGAGTGCGGCCACCGCCCGCGTGATCAGCGCCGCCTTGCTCGCCCGCGGATCATGCGCCCGCATCGCCTCGGTGAGCTGATCGCCCACGGTGAAGGACGGATTGAGGCTGGTCATCGGCTCCTGAAACACCATCCCGATCCGATTGCCGCGCATGGCGCGCATCTCGCGGTCCGACAGCGTGGCGAGATCGACGCCATCGAAGCGGATCTGCCCCGCTGCGATCCGCCCCGGCCTGGGCACAAGGCGCATGATCGACAGCGAGAGCATGGATTTCCCGCAGCCACTCTCCCCCACCACCGCCAGCGTCTGCCCGCGTGCGAGGCTGAGCGAGACGCCATCGACGACGGAAAGCGGCCCGGAGTCGCCGGGGAATTGCGTGCGCAGGCCGGTGATGGACAGCAATTCGGCTCCAGCCAATCCCGATCTCCCCCATCTCGTAAGCTGCGATTCCTGCGGGATCGCACCCACCAAAATTCTCACCCCGCATGGTTGGAGCGATCCGGGGGCACGTCAAGCAAGCGTTGTGCCTATTCGGCCAACGTAATCCGTGCATAATTTCCGCCATGACCCTGCCCCAGTACGAAATCCTCGCTTTGCGCTACGCCACGATGCAGAACCGCACGAAGGCGGAGAATTTTCTGTTCCCGGACGATCATCACGCGGTGATGCCGATCGATTATTATGTCTGGGTGATCCGGGGCGAGGGGCGCTTATTTGTCGTCGATACCGGCTTCGGTCAGAAAATCGCCAGCCAACGCGGGCGGACATTGCTGCGCAGCCCGGTGGAATCGCTGGCCTCGGTGGGGGTGAATGCGGCGGAGGTGGATGATGTGATCCTCACCCATCTGCATTACGACCACGCCGGCTGCCTCGACGCTTTCCCGAAGGCCCGCTTCCATTTGCAGGACGCCGAGATGGCTTTCGCCACCGGCCGCTGCATGTGCCATCAGGTGCTGCGCGCGCCGATGGAGTTGGAGGATGTGCTGGAGACGGTGCGGCAGGTCTATGCCGGTCGCGTGCTGTTCCATGACGGCAGCGCCACGCTGGCGCCGGGGATTTCTTTGCATCTGGTCGGCGGCCATAGCGGCGGATTGCAGATCGTGCGGGTGCACACCGCCCGTGGCTGGGTGGTTCTGGCATCGGACGCCACGCATTTCTGGGAGAATATCCGCCGTCGCCAACCCTTCCCGTTGGTGGTCAATGTGCACAAAATGGCCGAGGGCTGGCGGGTGTGCGAGGAATTGGCCGATGGGCCGGACCATGTCATCCCCGGCCACGACCCGCTGGTGCTGACACGCTTCCCCGCCGAGGCGGGTGGGATTGAAGCGGTGCGGTTGGATATGCCGCCGCAATTTTAGGCGCGATCACGGTTTGCAGAATGATGATTGTCGGCTGAGCCTCTCACTGCGTCATCGTACCCCCTCACATTCCTCCTCTGCGGCCCTCCTCTGCGGCATGAAAGTTTCGTGTCGGTGCGAATCCCATGCTACACGCCGCGCATGACGAACCAGATCAAATTCACCGTGGCTCTCGGTGCCGATCACGGCGGCTTCAAGCTGAAGGACGCATTGGCCGAATGGCTGCGCAAGGCAGGCCATGAGGTGCGCGACTTCGGCACCCATTCGACGGATAGCGTTGATTATCCCGACCTCGCCCATGTGGTGTGCAACTCCGTGCTCAGCGGCGAATCGCGCTTCGGCGTGCTGGTCTGCGGCACCGGGCTTGGCATGTCCTATGCGGCCAATCGCCATGCCGGGATACGTTGCGCGATGGTCAATGAGACCACCTCCGCCCGGCTCGCCCGTCAGCACAATGATGCCAATATGCTCTCGCTCGGCGGTCGGATGATCGGCGAAGAAGCCGCTTTCGATATCCTCGCCACCTTCCTTGCCACCGAATTCGAAGGCGGACGCCATCAGCGCCGCATCGCCAAGATCGAGCCCGGAGTCTGAACCGATGAACGACCTCTCCACCACCGCCTCGCTGGCACGCTTCTTCTCAGCCCCGCTCTCCGAAGCCGACCCAGACCTGTACGCCGCCATCGGCCAGGAACTGCGCCGCCAGCAGGACGGCATTGAGCTGATCGCGTCTGAAAACATCGTCTCTGCCGCTGTGCTTGAAGCGCAGGGTTCGGTGCTGACCAACAAATATGCCGAGGGCTATCCGGGCCGTCGCTATTATGGCGGTTGCGTCTATGTCGATGTCGCCGAGCAGCTGGCCATCGACCGCGCCAAGAAGCTGTTCGATTGCCAATTCGCCAATGTGCAGCCGCATTCCGGTGCCAACGCCAATCAGGCGGTGTTCATGGCGCTGTTGCAGCCGCGCGACACCATTCTGGGCATGAGCCTGGATGCCGGTGGACATCTGACGCATGGCGCCTCGGTCAACCAGTCCGGCAAGTGGTTCAATGCGGTGCAATATGGCGTGCGCGCCGAGGATGGTCTGCTGGATTACGACCAGCTCGAAGCCCTTGCCCGTGAACACAAGCCCAAGCTGATCATCGCCGGTGGCTCCGCCTATGCCCGCATCATCGACTTCGCCCGCATCCGGCGCGTTGCCGACGAGGTGGGTGCGATCTTCATGGTCGATATGGCGCATTTCGCGGGTCTGGTGGCCGGTGGCGTCTATCCCAGCCCGCTGCCGCATGCCCATGTGGTGACGACGACGACGCACAAGACCCTGCGCGGCCCGCGTGGCGGCATGATCCTGTCCAACGATGTCGATCTGGGCAAGAAGATCAATTCCGCAGTCTTCCCTGGCCTGCAAGGCGGCCCGCTGATGCATGTCATCGCGGGCAAGGCGGTGGCGTTCGGTGAGGCTTTGCGCCCCGAATTCCGCGTCTATGCCAAGCAGGTGGTGGACAACGCGAAGGCGCTGGCCGAGACGCTGGTGGAAGGTGGCCTGAACATCATCACCGGCGGCACCGACAGCCATCTGATGCTGGTCGATCTTCGCCCGAAGAACGTGACCGGCAAGGCCTCGGAAGGCTCGCTGGAACGCGCGCATATGACGGCCAACAAGAACGCCATCCCGTTCGACCCGGCCAAGCCCGCCATCACCTCCGGCATCCGCCTCGGCTCGCCCGCCGCCACCTCGCGCGGCTTTGGTGAGGCGGAATTCCGCCAGATCGGCAAGATGATCGTGCGTGTGCTCGACGGATTGTCGGCCTCCAACGATGGCAGCAACAACGCTGCCGAAGCCGAGGTGGGCGCTGAGGTTCTCGACCTCTGCACCCGCTTCCCGATCTACCGGTAACACATTATGCGCTGCCCGTTTTGCGGACATGAAGACACCCAGGTGAAGGATAGCCGACCGACGGAAGACGGCTCGGCCATCCGCAGGCGCAGGTCTTGCGCCGGGTGCGGGCAGCGTTTCTCCACGGTTGAGCGGGTGCAGCTGCGCGAGATCATGGTGGTGAAATCCGATGGTCGCCGCCAGATGTTCGACCGCGACAAGCTCGCCCGCTCGGTGCGCACCGCGTTGCGCAAACGCCCGGTTGAGGATGAGCGGATCGAGCAGATCGTCAACGGCATCGTGCGCAAGCTCGAAGCCTCGGGCGAGGCGGATGTGTCCTCGGCGGCGATTGGCGAGATTGTGATGGAAACCCTCAAGGACATCGACGCGGTGGCCTATGTGCGGTTTGCCTCGGTCTATCGCAACTTCACCGAGGCGAAGGATTTCGAGGCCTTCCTCGGCGGGCTGGATGGCGCGCCGTTGACGGAATGAGCGACGATCACGCTCACATGCGCTCCGCCCTCTCCCTCGCCCAGCGGGGATTGGGGCAGACTTGGCCGAACCCCTCGGTGGGCTGTGTGATCGTGAAGAATGGCCGCGTGCTTGGCCGCGCCACCACCGCCATCGGCGGACGTCCCCATGCCGAAACCCAGGCGCTCGCCATGGCGGGCGCGGCAGCACGCGGGGCGACGGTGTATGTCACGCTCGAACCCTGCTCGCATCACGGCCACACCCCGCCCTGCGCCGAGGCATTGATCCGGGCGGGCGTGGCACGGGTGGTGATCGCCTCCAGCGACCCTGATCCGCGTGTTTCGGGCCGTGGCGTGGCATTGCTGAAGGCAGCGGGGATTGCCGTCACCGAGGATGTGTTGCGCTCAGAAGGCGATGCCGTGGCGGAAGGCTTCGTTCGCCGGGTGACGCTGGGCCGGCCGATGGTGACGCTGAAACTCGCCTCCACCCTCGATGGCCGGATTGCCACCGCCAGCGGTGAGAGCAAATGGATCACCGGCACCGCAGCACGGCGCGATGTGCAGATGCTGCGCGCGCGGCACGATGCGGTGATGGTCGGCATCGGCACGGCTCTGGCCGACGACCCCGATCTGACATGCAGGCTCGACGGTGCCCGCACCCGCCCGTTGGTGCGGGTGATCGCCGATAGCGATTTACGCACCCCCCTCACCTCCCGCCTCGTTCAAACTGCGCATATCGCGCCGGTGTGGCTGGTCTGTGCGCCGGATGCACCCCGTAAGACATTTCCCGCAGGCGTTGAGATCATCGCAACCGACCGCCGTGATGCGGCCTCTCTGCTGACCGCTCTTGGCGCACATGGGTTGACGCGGGTGCTGGTGGAAGGTGGCGGGCAATTGGCGGCGGCGTTGTTGGCGGCGGATTTGGTGGATCGGCTGGTGTGGTATCACGCCCCGGCCGTGCTCGGCGGCGACGCCCTGGCGGCGGTGCGCGACATGGCCATATCGCGTCTGGCAGATATGCAGCGCTTTGAGCGTGTTGCGCATCGCGGCATCGGCCACGATATACGCAGTGAGTTTCGCCGGGCTGTGCTTCCGGCGGCGACGGGGATGGGCTGAATGTTTACCGGAATTATCACCGCCGTGGGCACGGTTCGCAGCCTGACCCCGTTGGCGGCGGGCGAGACGATGCGCTTGGTGATCGCCACGCCCTGGCCCGACACCGCCGACATCCCGCTCGGCGCCTCCATCGCCTGCTCCGGCTGCTGCCTGACGGTGATCGAACGCGATGCCTGCAGCTTCACCGTGCAGGCCTCCGCCGAGACACTGACCAAGACCACGCTGGGTTCCTGGCAGGTCGGCACGCCGATCAATCTGGAACGCGCGTTGAAAATCGGCGACGAATTGGGTGGCCATATCGTCTCCGGCCATGTCGATGGCGTGGGAGAGGTGATTTCGGCCACGCAAGACCACGGCTCCACCCGCTGGCGCTTCGATGTGCCCAGCACACTGGCCCGCTTCATTGCGCCCAAAGGCAGTGTGGCGATCAACGGGGTTTCGTTGACCGTCAATGAGGTCGAAGGCACCCGCTTCGGCGTCAACATCATTCCGCACACCGAAGCCCACACCAATTTCGGCACGCTCGCGGTGGGCGCGCCGGTGAATATCGAAATCGACACGCTGGCGCGCTATGTGGCCCGCCTTCAGGAGTTCGCATGACCAGCACGTTGCTCACCAAATCCCTCAGCGAATACCTCGCCTCCGCCGAAGACCTGATCGCGGAGGCCCGCGCGGGGCGGATGTTCATTCTGGTCGATGACGAAGACCGCGAAAACGAGGGTGATCTGGTCATCCCGGCGCAGTTTGCCACCCCCGAGCAGATCAACTTCATGATCCGCCATGCGCGCGGCCTGGTCTGTCTGGCGATGGAACGCAGCCAGGTGGAGAAGCTGGCATTGCCGCTGATGAGCCAGTCCAACGGCACCCGGCACCAGACCGCCTTCACCGTCTCCATCGAAGCCCGCGAAGGTGTCTCGACCGGCATTTCTGCGGCGGATCGAGCATTGACGGTCGCACGCGCCATTAACCCGAACTCGACGCGCGACGACATCACCACACCCGGCCACGTCTTCCCGCTGCTCGCCCGCGAGGGTGGCACGCTGGTGCGCGCCGGGCACACCGAAGCCTCGGTGGACATCGCCCGACTGGCGGGGCTGATTCCGGCCGGCGTGATCTGCGAGATCATCCGTGACGATGGCGAGATGGCGCGTCTGCCCGATCTGGTGGCGTTTGCGCAGCATCATAATCTCAAGCTCGGCACCATCGCCGATCTGATCGCCCATCGCCGCCGCACCGAAAAGCTGGTGCAGCGCGTGGCGGAAACCACCACCGACCACGCCATTGGCGGCGAGTGGAACATGGCGGTCTATGCCAACACGGTCGAATACGCCGAGCATGTGGTGATGACCAAGGGCGACCTGACAGCCCCCGGTCCGGTGCTGGTGCGCATGCATGCCGTGGACCTGATCGACGACGTGATCGGTGGCGCCACCATCAAGCGCCTGCACGCCTCGATGCGCGCGATTGCCGATGAAGGGCGCGGCGTGGTGGTGATGCTGCGCGATACCCGCGCCAACGGCCTGTCACAGCGTGTGGCGCATCTGGACACCGACAATCCGCATCCGAAATTCCTGCGCGATTACGGCATCGGCGCACAGATTTTGCTCGATCTTGGGGTGAAGGACATGATTTTGTTGTCCAACACCCACCGCACAATCGTGGGCATCGAAGGCTACGGACTGAACATTGTCGGCCAACGCGGAATCGCAGAATGAGCACGCAGCTTGATGCCTCGATCAGCGTTCCGGTCGTCCCTGGCCGTGCGCCGCATATTCTGATCGTGCGCGCACCGTATTACACCGAGATCGTCGATGGCCTGCGCGATGGCGCCGTGGCGATGGTGGCGGCGGCCGGTGGCACGTCGGAGGTGCTCGACATCGCCGGTGCGCTCGAACTGGCGGCCACCGTCGCCTATGCCGTGCGCGGACATCGCCACTATGACGGCTATGTAACGCTGGGTTGCGTGATCAAGGGTGAGACTGATCATTACGAACATGTCTGCCGCGAAGCCATGCAGGGTCTGACGCGAGTGGCCCTCGATCACACGCTTGCGCTGGGCAATGGTCTGCTGACCGTTGCAACCGAGGAACAGGCTCTGGCGCGATCCGGTTCGGACGGGCACAACAAGGGCGCTGAGGCAGCGGCCGCGTGTCTGCGGCAAATTGTGGTTGGGCGGCATTTGGGGGCGATGGAATGACGGGTTCGGGACAGCAAGCACAAGGCAAACCGCGTCCGCGCACGGGCGCGCGGGTGGCAGCCGTGCAGGCGCTGTTCCAGTCTGAACAGGGCCCGACCAGTGCTGAGACGGTGATCGACGAATTCATCCGCTTCCGCTTCGGCGTCACCGAAGGCAGCGAGGGATTCGAGGATGGCCGCGTGCATGAGGTGGATGTGCGCCTGTTCTCCGCCATCGTGCGCGCTGCCGTGCGGGAGCAGGATCGCCTGGATGCGATGATCACCGACACGCTGGCCACGGATTGGAAGATCGACCGGCTCGACCCGGTGCTGCGCGCGCTGATCCGCGCCGGTTCGGCAGAATTGGCGCAGAAGGATGGCCCGCCTGCCAAGGTGGTGATCAACGAATATCTCGACGTCGCCCATGGCTTCTTCGAGGGCGATGAGCCGCGCATGGCCAATGGCGTGCTGGACCGCATGGCGCATCTGCTGCGCCCTTCGGAATTTTCCGCCGCCTAGTTTTCCGCCCGCCGCTTTCGTGGTGATGTGGGGACATGACCCTCCCCACCGAATTCGACCGCATCGCCCGCCATTTCCGCCCGCTGGCCGGGCCGGATGCGCTGGATTTGCAGGATGACGCCGCCGTCTTCGCCCCGCCTGCCGGGCGTGAGATGGTCATCGCTGCCGATGCGATGGTGGCGGGCGTGCATTTTCTGCCCGATGACGCCCCCGATGCGGTGGCGCGCAAGTTGCTGCGCACCAACCTCTCCGACCTTGCCGCGATGGGGGCGGTGCCGTTCGGCTATCTGACCACCATCTCGGTGCCGCGCGACACCCAAGACGCCTGGTTCGCCGCCTTCGCCGCCGGGCTTGCTGCCGATCAGGCGGAGTTCGGCCTGTCCGTGCTGGGGGGCGATTGCACCTCCACCCCCGGCCCGGTCTCGCTCTCATTGACCATTCTGGGTCATGTCGCCCCCGGCGAGGCCATTCGCCGCAACGGGGCACGGGTGGACGACGAAGTTTGGGTCAGTGGCAGCATCGGCGATGGCGCGTTGGGGCTTTTGGCGGCACAGGGCAAGCTTGCCGACCCGGATGGCTTCCTGGCGCATCGCTATCGCCTGCCACAGCCGCGCCTTGGGCTGGCAAAGGCCGGCTTGGTGCACGCTGCGATGGATGTCTCGGACGGGCTGGTGCAGGATCTGGGTCATCTCTGCCGGGCCTCCGGCGTGGGAGCGGAGATCATCGCCGCCGATGTGCCGCTCTCGGCGCAGGCGCGGGCGGTGGGCGATCTGGTGCGCTGTCTGACCGGGGGCGATGATTACGAGTTGCTGCTGGCCATCGCACCCGAGGATGCCAAGGCGTTGCAGGCGCATGCGGCGGCGTTGGGTGTGGCGGTGACGCGGATCGGCGTCTTCACGCCGCCTGCCGCCGGTGTGTGCGTCATCGGCCCCGATGGGGCGGCAATGGCGCTCAGCACCGGCGGGTGGAGCCATTTCTGAGTCTTTGTTTGAGCGGCGATGTATCGGGCGAAGCGAAGACGCTTCACCCGATGCTTCTCTAACCGCGTGTTTTCACCGCATAGCCAGCGATGCGGGCACCGAACAGCTTGGCGGTTTCAAGATCACCGGGCAGCGGGCCTTCATCCGGTGAGGAATCGGAGGGCGAGACCGCCAACGCGCCGCTGAATCCGCCGACATAGTTGATGTCGTTGCGGGTGGCCGCTTTGGAGTTGGACGGCATCAGGCCGGTGCCCAGCCAGATCATCGAATGCTGCATCGCAAACGTCATGAAATACTGAATGGTGCTGGCCTTATCGCCGTTCATCGTCGCCGAATTGGTGAAGCCACCAGCGATCTTGTCCTTCCACAACTGGCTGAACCAGGGCTTGGACGAAGCATCGGCAAAACGTTTGAACTGCCACGCCGGGCCGCCCATATAGGTGGGCGAGCCAAAGATAATCGCATCCGCCGCCGCCAGCGCCGCCCAGTCCTCCTCGGCGATCAGCCCTTCGGCATTGATTGCCACCACCCCAGCCGACGCCCCGGAAACCCCCGCCGCCCCGGCCAGCACCGCCTCTGCTTGCTTTTTGGTGTGGCCATAGCCCGAAAAATACACAATCGCGATCTTTGCCATCGAAGCCTCCATATTGTTCGATATCGAACAATATGGTGCAACGCAGCACGGCTTCAAGCGGGCCGAGAGATTTTAATTCGATATTTAATGATTTTCGATCAGCCGTTGGCTTGCTGCTTCAGCGCATCGAGCAACGCCGTCACGCTGTTGTTGTTGCGCGTCAGGAAGGCCGAATAATCGTTGCGCTGGGTCAGGCGCAGGCTGGTGCCTTCGGCGATCACGTCGATGACCAACGGATGTCCACTCTCCACCGTCATCAACCAATCCACCTTCGCCGGTGCATTGTTCGGGCGCAGAACGCTGGTGCTGACCACAATGCCGTCATCACGGGTGAAGGTCTTCTGGATCGAGATATCGACGCCGCTGTAATCGCCGACTTTGCCGGTGATGTTCTTCAACAGAACCTTGTGAAACAGTTCGATGTATTGCTTCTGCTCATCGGGCGATGCCTGACGCCAGAAACGGCCGAGGCAGAAGCGGGCGATGCCGTTCACATCCACGTCCTTATCGATAATCTTCTGCAACGCCACCGCCTTGCCGCTGGTGTCAGACGATCCGTTCACCACGGCGATCAATTCCGCCACCATCTGCGTCATAAACGCGGTGGCGCGGTCCGTGTCGCTGTCGGCGCGGGCAGCACGCGAGCAGATGGCCAGCGCCACGGCCGTGCTCAGGCCCATCAGATGGCGACGGGTGGGGCGGAAATTCGTCAAACGATCAGCAGACATGGTGCGTCCTGATAGCATTGGGAACCAATGGGTTTGAAACTCAATCATTGCAGCGTTGCACTGGCGGTGGTCGGCTTGGACGAATGACGCATCGCGGCGGGAAACCAGGCGGGGATCGTCGGCTTCGAATCGTCTCGGGCATCATCGATCTGCGACTGCCGATGCTGACGATAAAGGCTGCGGATGGTCGCGTAGGGATCAAGCGCCTGTCCTGTGACCTTATCGAGATCGTCAATCACCCGCGCGCGTTCATCGATTGCGGAAAGCCCCATCTTGGCATAGCCCAGATTGCGGTCTGTATTGTCCACCCCGATCCAGCTGAACGGGTCCAGCATGTAATCCATCCCCAACCCAACGCCCTCCCGCGGGCTGGAAGGGCCGAACAGCGGCAGATAAAGATAAGGCCCGGTCGGCACGCCCCACAATGCCAATGTCATACCGGAATCGGCGTCATGGTCTGGCCAACCAAAATCAGTCGCCACATCGAATATACCACCAACACCCAACGTGGTGTTCGTAACAAATCGCATCATGCTGTCACCGGCATGACGCGGCTTGGTTTGCAGTATGTCGTTGATCATCTGAACGGGCATGCCAAAATTGCCCAGGAAATTATGCGTATGGTCGCGCACTGTTTGCGGCAGCACAGCGCGATACCCCACCGCCAACGGACGGAAGATCGCTTTGTCGAATCTATCGTTGGCGGCGTAAATCAGCCGGTTCGTCGGCTCAATCGGGTCATTGGTCTCACGATATTCCGCCACCGCATCCGGATCGTCCGCCGGCGGCGGCGTGGCGCAGCCAGACAGCGTGCCCATTCCGAGCAGCAGAACCAACGCTGGCACTATACGTGAAAGACGGTTGAAGCCTGACATCAGCTTCCCCTGCATTCTTCGAAATCGGACATGTTGCCCGCCACCGCCATGCCAACGCATGACAGTGCGCAACTCTTCAAGCAGCACTTAGGCAACTTCATGCGCTTCGACCAGTGGCTGCGACGTCTTTTATGCTCACGATCACGCGGGGGGCGCTTGCCGAGCCATTCAACAACTTATAAAGATGTCTTTATGAATGAGACCCATCCTCCCAAAAATGCTGCGGAACATCCGCAATCCTCCTTGCCGGACTGGCTGCGCGGCCCGCGCTTTGCCGGGCTGCCCGCGCTGGATGCCACCGCGGCGCCGCCCGCGCTGAGCTTCGAGTTTTTCCCGCCGCGCACCGAGGCGCTGGAGAACCAACTCTGGGCCTGTATTCGCCGCCTGGAACCGCTGTCGCCGCATTTCGTCTCCGTCACCTATGGTGCGGGCGGCTCGACGCGGGAGCGGACGCATCAGACCGTGACACGCATTGTCAGTGAAACCAGCCTCACCCCCGCCGCCCATCTCACCTGCGTGGCCTCCACCCGTGACGAGGTGGACGAGGTGGCGCGGCGTTATTGGGATGCTGGCATTCGCCATATCGTCGCCCTGCGCGGTGACGTGCCGGGCGGCGGTGCCTATGCGCCGCATCCGGACGGCTATGCCTATGCGTCCGATCTGGTGGCCGGGCTGAAGCGGATCGGCGATTTCGAAATCAGTGTGGCGGCCTATGCCGAGACGCATCCGGACGCGCTGTCGCCGGAAGACGATCTGGACAACCTCAAGCGCAAGCTCGATGCCGGAGCGACGCGGGCGATCACCAATTATTTCTTCGACACCGGCGTCTATCTGCGCTTCCTCGACCGCTGTCTGGCGGCGGGCATCACGGCCCCCATCGTGCCGGGCATCATGCCGGTCTCAAACTTCGCCCAGGCGGCGAAATTCTCGGCCATGTGCGGGGCCTCGGTGCCGAAATGGCTGGAGACGATGTTCGAAGGCACCGAAGACGACCCCGAAACCCGCCGTATGGTCGCTGCCGCCGTGGCCGCCGAGCAGGTGCGGCTGTTGCGGGCGAACGGGATTGATCAGTTCCATTTCTACACGCTCAACCGCCCGGATCTGACCTATGCGATCGCGCATATTCTGGGGGTGAGGCCGAAGGCTCCGTAAGTATACGAATTGTAGGGTGGGATGCCCCAAGGCATCCCACCCCCTCCACGGAGGGTCACCCAATGCCCGAATATCGCCGCAACCGCGTCGCAGGCGGCACCTATTTCTTCACCGTCAATCTGGCTGATCGTGGTTCGCACCTTTTGGTCGAGCGCATCGATCTACTTCGCGCATCGGTCCGCCGGGTGCGCCAGCTTTCGCCATTTCACATAGACGCCTGGGTTGTTCTGCCCGACCATCTCCACGCTGTATGGACTCTGCCGCCCATGTCAATTAGGTCCATATCAATCCGGTCAAGCACGGTTATGTCGCCGCCCCGGCCGATTGGCCCTATTCGACGTATAGCCGTCTAAATCCCGGATCGTGATTGGTGGGATCCCGAAGGGATCCCACCCTACCGCAAAATCCGCCGATAGATCGGTCGCAGCAAAAACGGGCTGAGAAACAGCGGAATTTGCGCCAGCCCGAAGAACATCGCGATGCGGTGATCGGCACCGCTTGGCAGCACGGCCAGATAGAGCGCCATGTTGCGATTGCCGCTCATCAAGCCCGCCGAGGCCGCGCTGCGCAGGCCAAGGCTGCTGAATATCAGCGTCGTCAGCAGATTCAGCCCGAAATTCGCAAGGAATGCCGCCAGAACCGCCTCCCCCACCCACAGCGGATCGGCGAGGAATTTGGCCTGGAGCCCGTCCATCACCGCAAAGCCGTACAGCACCACCAGCCAGACCACCGCGCCGTCAATCGCCGGTCCCAACGGCTCCAACCGCGCCCGTCCGGCGGTCTGGCGGATGAACAGGGAGAGCAGGAACGGCACGCCGACCACCAGCGCCAGCCGCAGCATGAAGCCGACCACGGTGATGTGCAGATCAACACCGGCCAGAAAATCCGACAATGGCGGGCCGGTCAGCGGGACGAGGAAAATGCTCGCCAGCGTGGCAATCAGCGTCAGTTCCGGGTCGAGTCCCACCAGTCGCGCGAACGCCGCGCCGGAGGTGGCCGCCGCCCCGGTGGCCGAGATGATCACCGCCGCCCGCAACCCCGCATCCATCGGTACAAAATGCAGAACGCCCGCCGCGATCAGCGGTGAGGCCACCAGGGTGAACGCCACAATGGCCACCAGGCGCCACGGACGGCGCAGATGGTGGATCGCCGCCGAGACATCCACACGCAACAGCACGAAGGTGACCAGCAGGACCACGTTGGGCGTGACGAACCAGACCATCGCATGGGCCAAGGGCGGAAACAGCAATCCGGCGAAGATGCCCACCGCCAACAGAACCGAGCCATGCCGTGCCGACCAGGCCATAAACCTGACAGCCGGGTTTTGCGTGTTCGCCACCTGTTCTATACCCTCGCCACGATGTCTGATTATCTCTCCGGCCTGAACAATGAACAACGTCTTGCGGTGGAAACCACCGAAGGCCCGCTGCTGGTGTTGGCCGGTGCGGGGACGGGCAAAACGCGCGTGCTCACCACGCGATTTGCGCATATCCTGCTGACAAAACGCGCTTTTCCCGGCCAAGTGCTTGCAGTCACCTTCACCAACAAGGCCGCGCGCGAAATGCGCGAACGCATTGCGGCGATGCTGCAACAGCCGGTCGAAGGGCTTTGGCTCGGCACCTTCCACGCACTATGCGCCCGCATGCTGCGTCGGCACGCCGAGCATGTGGGGCTGACGCCGCAATTCAACATCATCGACACCGACGATCAGTTGCGTCTGTTGAAGCAGGTAATGGAAGCGGCGCGAATCGACAGCAAGCGTTGGGCACCGCCCGCGCTGATGGCGATCATTCAACGCTGGAAAGATCGCGGCCTGACGCCTGCGCGCATCACCGCCGCCGAGGAGAGCGATTTCGCCAATGGGCAGGCCAAGGCGCTGTATGGCGACTATCAAAGCCGCCTGCGCGCCCTCAACGTGGCGGATTTCGGCGATTTGATGCTGCATATGGTGGAAATATTGCGCGGCCATCCCGAGATACTGGCCGATTACCACCGCCGCTTTCGCTACATTTTGGTGGACGAATACCAGGACACCAACACGATTCAATATCTCTGGCTGCGTCTGCTTGCCCAACGCCCGCAAGGTCAGGCCCAGAATATTTGCTGCGTGGGGGATGACGATCAGTCGATCTATTCCTGGCGCGGGGCGGAGGTGGAAAATATCCTGCGCTTCGAGCGGGATTTTCCGGGGGCGAAGATTGTCAAGCTGGAGGCGAATTACCGCTCCACCGCGCCGATTCTGGCCGCCGCCGCCTCGCTGATTTCGCACAATGAAGGCCGCCACGATAAAACCCTGCGCCCCGGTCGGCACGATGCCGAGGGTGAGGCGATTCGGATTGTCGCCCTGCATGACGGCATCGAAGAGGCGCGGATGGTGGGCGAGGAGGCCGAGCAATTGCAGCGCCAGGGCCACAAGCTCAGCCAGATGGCGGTGTTGGTGCGCGCCGGTTTTCAGACCCGCGCGTTTGAAGAACGCTTCATTGTGCTGGGCCTGCCCTATCGCATCGTCGGCGGACTGCGCTTCTACGAACGTGCTGAAATCCGCGATGCGCTGGCCTATGCGCGGCTGATCCAGCAACCGGCGGATGATCTGGCGTTCGAGCGCATCGTCAACACTCCGCGCCGGGGCGTGGGCAATTCGACGCTGCAAATGCTGCACGAGAGCGCGCGCGCG
Organism: Acetobacteraceae bacterium; assembly: GCA_031291725.1. GTDB lineage: Bacteria > Pseudomonadota > Alphaproteobacteria > Acetobacterales > Acetobacteraceae > CAIQQQ01. Next base: position 130,564 of record JARLIM010000015.1, on the reverse strand, counting down.
CATGAGATTCCGCTGCTGGAAGCCGCCACCCGGCTGGTCGCCTCGGGCAAGATCAAAGGCAAGCTGAAGGAGAGCCTCGGCGGCCTGCTTGACAGTCTGATCCGGTGGCGCGAGCAGCTTGGCCGTGATGGCCATGTGCTGACGCTGGAAACCGCGCTGGATGAAAGCGGCTATACCGCGATGTGGAAGGCCGACACATCGGCCGAGGCGCCGGGCAGGCTGGAAAACCTGAAGGAATTCACCCGCGCGCTGGCTGATTTCGAAAGCCTCGCCGGTTTCCTCGATCACGTCTCGCTGGTGATGGAGAATGAGGAGAGCGGCGAGACGGACCGCATCTCGGTGATGACGATGCACGCCGCCAAGGGGTTGGAATTCGACACGGTGTTTCTGCCGGGCTGGGAGGACGGGCTGTTCCCCAGCCAACGCAGCATGGATGAGAGCGGCAATAAAGGGCTCGAAGAGGAGCGCCGTCTGGCCTATGTGGGCATCACCCGCGCCCGCCAGCGCGCCATCATCTCATTCGCCGCCAATCGGCAGATTTACGGCAATTGGCAAAGCGCGATCCCCAGCCGCTTTCTCGACGAATTGCCCCAGCAGGGCGTGCAGCGGAAAGGCTCGGCGTTGATGCAGCGCGAGCGCATGGCCCAGGCGCCGGTGTTTTCCTCCGCCTTCCCGCTCACCGCACGCCGCCCGCAATTCGGGCAGGCCAAGCAGATTTCCGCCTGGGAAAAGCCCGCCCGCCCGGCGCAGACCGCGCGGTTTGGTGTGGGCAGCCGGGTGTTTCATGAGAAATTCGGTCCCGGCACGGTCTCGGCCGTCGAGGATGATCGTTTGGATATCGATTTTGACAAATCCGGCAGCAAGCGCGTGCTGGACCGCTTTGTGGAGCCAGCATGACCAAGCATAAACTCTCCCGCCACGCCACCGGGCTTGAGACTGTCAGTATCGAGGTGCCGGAAGAATTCCTCGAATCCTTTGAAGCCGCCATGAGCGAAGCCTGTGGCACGATCGGCTTCTTTCTGGATGAAGACACCCGGATCTGGACCGTGGAAGGCGTGAAGGAGCGCGGCACCTATGAGGATGAACTGGCCGCAGGTTTGGCGATTGCCAGCCTCGTGACCGGCTTCGAGCCGGTGGTGAGGCGGTTTGAGACGCCCGCCGATGACTGGCTGGCCCGCACCGCCTCGGCGTTTCCGGAGCAATTGGTGGGTGCGCGTTTCGCCATTCGCGGCACCCATCTGACCGGTCATGCGCCGACCGGGCGGATTGCCATTGATCTGGATGCCGGTGTGGCGTTCGGCTCGGGCGAACATGGCTCAACACGCGGTTGTCTGCGCGCGTTGGAGAGCATTGCCCATCGCCGCCCGCGCCGCATTCTCGATCTCGGCACCGGCTCGGGCATTCTGGCGATGGGGGCGGCAAAATTGCTGCACCGCCCGGTGCTGGCCACCGATATCGACCCGTGGAGCGTGCGCATCTCCCGCGAGAATGCGCGGCGCAACCAATTGCACAACCAATTGCGCGTGCTGCGGGCCGATGGCTGGACCAGCCCGGTGCTGACCCGCCATGCGCCCTATGATCTGATCTTCGCCAATATTCTCGCCCGCCCGCTGACGCAGATGGCGCAGCACCTCACCCGCGCTCTGGCCCCCAACGGCACGGCGATTTTGGCGGGCCTGCTCGGCAGCCAAATCAATTGGGTCAAAGGCGCGCATTATGGGCTGAAGCTGGAGCGGGTGATCCGCGAAGGCCAATGGGCGTGTTTGGTGTTGCGCAAGGCCGGATAGAATCTTACCCCGCCACCATTTCCGCCCGTCCACCGACGGCGGCGGTGAGTTGGCGGGTGAGGTCCACCCGGCGGAAGGGTTTCAAGACGATGCCAACCGGCGACACCGAGCGCATCCGCGCCACCGATTCCACATCGCCTGCCCCGGTCAAAAACACGATCCGTGCAGACGAACGGGCTTGAATGGCGCGGGCGGTTTCCACCCCATCCCGCCCGCCTTTGAGGCGCAGATCCATCACCACCACATCCGGCTGATGTTCCTCCACCAATGCCAGCGCCCGCTCCGCCGAGGCGGCAGAGCCGATAAGGTCGTAATTCAGCCGCAAGACGATCGAGGCAACCGTCATTGCGACGAGTTCCTGATCTTCGACAATCAGCAGCTTCCTGCCAGTTCCGGGCATGCCCAGCTCCACCGTTGAAGGCAGAGCACAGGCTGCACGCAAAAGCTTAAGAAATACTGAACAATCGCGCCCTTATTCCACACCCGGCTTCAACTTTGTCTCCACAATCGCCGCCAGCACACCCGCGCCGACCGGGATGGCGTCATCATTGAAATTATAGAGCGAATTATGCACCGGCGCGCTGTCCACACCGTTGCCGACATTGATGTAGGCGCCCTTGCAGGCTTCGAGCATGAAGGAGAAATCCTCCGAGCCCATCACGGCCGGACCGTTGCGCTCCACATTCTCCTCACCCACCAACCCTGCGGCTGAATCGGCAAACAACCGCGTCTCTTCCGCATCGTTGACCAAGGGCGCGAAGAGGAAGCGGAAATCCAGCTCGGCCGTCGCCCCATGCGCCTGTGCCACCGAGGTGACCACCTGACGCAGCCGGTCTTCCATCAGCTGCATCGTCTCACGCTTGAACGCCCGCGCCGTGCCGCGCAGCACCGCGCGTTCGGGAATGACGTTGTAAGCCCCGCCCGCCTCCATGCAGGTGATGCTGAGCACGGCGGTGTCCACCGGCTTGACGTTGCGCGCCACGATGCTTTGTGCCGCGTTGACGATCCCGGCGGCGACCACGACCGGGTCCACGCTCTCCTCCGGCCGCGCGCCATGTGCACCGCGACCGCTGATGGTGATGTCGAAAAATGCGCCGCCCGCCATCATCGCACCCGCACGGATGGCGAATTTGCCGACCGCAAGGCCGGGGCGGTTGTGGATGCCGAACACCGAATCGCACGGAAACCGCGCGAACAGATCATCGGCAATCATCGCCTCCGCCCCGCCCAAACCTTCCTCGGCGGGCTGGAAGATGAAATTGACCGTGCCGTTGAAATGGCCCTGCTCGGCCAGATAGCGCGCAGCCCCGAGCAACATGGTGGTATGCCCGTCATGCCCGCAGGCATGCATGCGGCCCTTGCTGGTGGAGGCGTAAGGCAGCCCGGTGAATTCCTCCATCGGCAGCGCGTCCATATCCGCGCGCAGGCCGATGCTGCTCTGGCCGTTGCCCTTGCGCAGCACCCCCACCACGCCGGTGCCGCCGACATGGCGATGCACCTCGATCCCCCATTCGGCGAGCTTGGCGGCGACGATCTCTGATGTGCGCTTTTCCTCGAAGCCGATTTCGGGATGGGCGTGAATGTCGCGGCGAATGGCCGTCAGTTCCTCGTGATAGGCGGCGATGGCATCAGCAGCGGTCATGAAATATCCCTCCGTTTGCCGCGATTTGATCACGCCCCTTCCCGCCCGGCCACCCCTTGCGCCATTCATTGCAGAATTTCTGCCCACAGCGTCGCTTGGTGTGTTTATGCTGCATTGCACATAGAGACGTGTTCGGTTCCGAGGGGGAAGGTGCTGCATGGTTGCTCAGGTGATAGCCGTCGAGCCGTTCGATCTGGTGGTGTTCGGTGCCACGGGCGACCTTGCCATCCGCAAATTGATCCCCGCCCTCTACCATCGCGACGCCGACGGGCAGATTCCGGCCGAGGCAACGATTACGGGCGTCTCACGGCGCAACCTGTCCAGCGAGGCGTTCCGGGCGATGGCGCGCGAGGCCATCGGCACGCATGTGGGGGCCAGCGACCATGAGGCGGCGGCCATTGAGCGGTTCCTGGCGCGCATTTCCTACATTCCGGTCAATGCCACCGGCGAGGAAGGCTGGGCCGAGTTGGCGGCCCATTTTGCCGACACCAAGCGGATTTTGGTCTGCTACCTCTCCACCGGGCCCGATCTGTTCGTGCCGATCTGCGAGCGCCTGGGAGCCTGCGGATTGGCGGCCAAGGCGCGGTTGGTGGTGGAGAAGCCGATCGGCAAGAACCTCGATTCCGCCCGCGCGGTCAACGACGCCATTGGCCGACATTTCCCGGAAAGCCGCGTCTATCGCATCGACCATTATCTCGGCAAGGAAACCGTGCAGAACCTGATGGCGCTGCGCTTTGCCAATGCGTTGTTCGAGCCGGTCTGGAACGCGGCCCATATCGACCATGTGCAGATCACGGTGGCCGAAACCCTGGGCGTGGAGGGTCGCGCGGGCTATTACGACACCGCCGGTGCGCTGCGTGACATGGTGCAGAACCATATTCTGCAATTGCTCTGTCTGGTGGCGATGGAACCGCCGCCGACGCTGGCGGCTGACGCGGTGCGTGACGAGAAGCTGAAAGTTCTACAGGCGCTTGCCCCGATCACGCCGGAGAATGTGCGCGACAGTGCCGTGCGCGGGCAGTATCGCGCGGGCGCCTCGGCCAGCGGTGCGGTGCCGGGCTATCTGGAGGAACTCGGCAACCCGGACAGCCACACCGAAACCTTCGTCGCCCTGCGCGCCGAGATTGCCAATTGGCGCTGGGCGGGGGTACCGTTCTATCTGCGCACCGGCAAACGCCTGCCGTCGCGCGTGTCTGAAATCGTCGTCGCCTTCCGCCCGATTCCGCATTCGGTGTTCGACAAAAGCGCGGGCCCGGTGCGCAGCAACCGTCTGGTGATCCGGCTGCAACCGGATGAGGGCGTGAAATTGTGGCTGATGATCAAGGATCCGGGTCCGGGCGGGATGCGTCTGCGCCGGGTGCCGCTGGATATGTCCTTCGCCGAGACCTTCGCCGTGCGCAACCCGGATGCCTATGAGCGGCTGCTGATGGACGTGGTGCGCGGCAATCAAACCCTGTTCATGCGACGTGACGAGGTGGAGGCGGCCTGGAGTTGGGTGGAGCCGATCCTGCAATTCTGGGCCAGCACGGATGACGCGCCGCGCGCCTACACGGCCGGCACGTGGGGGCCGACGGCGTCGGTTGCCATGATCGCCAAGGATCGGCGGACCTGGCATGAGGAGATGGTGTAAGGCGCAGGATTTCGGAGTGCGCCTTCGCCTTTATCGTCGCGGCATCCACGAAGAATGCCATGTGCCCCAGACAGCAAAAAGCCCGGCGAGGTTTCCCAGCCGGGCTTTTTTGCGTCGTCGTCGCTCAGCCGGAGATCACTGACCGGCAAAGCCACGGCGGGGCTGGAAGGCCGGGTCGAACACCTGGGCCAACTCGGCGCGCTGAAGGCCGATATCGGCGAGTTCGCGGTCGGACATGTCGTTGAGTTCCATCAGAACCGCATGACGTTCCGGCAGTTCGGCCACCCAACGCAGGGCGGCGCGCAGTTTGGTGAAGAAGCCAGTGCCCGTCGATTCAACCGCAAAGCGGGGCTCATCGGCATAGTGCGAAAGGCTGGTCGGCATCAGGAGAGAAATCTCTTCCTTGGCAACGCGCATGTTCATCGTTCAAGCTCCAAATTCGGAACAATAGGGTGGAACCGTGTTGGGCGCTGGTGGTCTGAAGGCGTCGCGCGGCTCTTGTGCAGCGCAACATATGCTCAAGCCTGGGCATGTGAACCACACGGTTCACTGGTCCAGCCATGCGACGAAAGCATGCTTATCATTTCAATCGATCGCCAATGACGCGCAATAAAGGCAATGGAATAATGGCATTTTCGGCAAAGATTGCTGCCCTGCGGACAGTGCTGGGCGAATGGTCTCTGGATGGCGTTATTGTTCCGCGGGCTGACGAGCATTTGGGCGAGTATGTGCCGCCCTCGGCTGAGCGGCTCTCCTGGCTGACAGGCTTCACCGGCAGCGCCGGATTGGCCGCCGTCACGCGGTGGCGGGCGGCGGTGTTTTCCGATGGCCGCTACACGCTGCAACTGCAAACCGAGACCGATGGCGGCATTTGGGAACGCAGGCATCTGACCGAGGAGCCAGCGGCGCGTTGGCTGGTGGAGGCCGGGGCCAAGCGCGTCGGCTATGATCCTTGGCTGATCTCGGAGGAGGCGCTGCGCCCCTATGCGCAGGCGGGGCTTGAGATGGTGGCATTGGAGGCCAACCCGGTCGATGCGATCTGGTCCGACCGCCCGGCCCCGCCCGCCGGTGTGGCGGTGCTGCATCCGTTGGAATTCGCGGGCACGTCATCCGTTGAGAAACGCCAGGAACTCGCCGCCACGTTGCGCGCCGCCGGGCAGAAGGCTGCGGTGATGTCCGATCCGGCCTCGGTGGCATGGTTGTTCAACATTCGCGGCCAGGATGTGGGATTCACGCCGTTTCTGCTCGGTTTTGCCCTGCTCTATGACGACGCAAACGCCACGCTGTTCACCACGCCATCGAAAATCCCGGCCAGCATTCAGGCATGGCTTGGCGCCGATGTGACGGTGGCCGACCGCGCCAGCCTCGCGCCGGCCTTGGCCGCCCTGGCCGGGCAGAAGGTGCGAGTGGACACGCAGGGCTCACCCGCCTGGTTCGCACAGACATTGCGCGCCGCAGGGGCCGAGGTGGAATCAGGGCTCGATCCCTGCCTGCTGCCCAAGGCGTGCAAGAACGCCACCGAGCAGGCAGGCAGCCGCGACGCCCATCTGCGCGATGCCATCGCCATGACCCGCTTTCTGTGTTGGCTCGACACCAGCCTTGCGGCGGGGGAGGCGCTGAGCGAATTGTCGGTGGCGGCGAAATTGCTCGCCCTGCGGCAGCAGATGGCGGATTTTCAGGGGGAGAGCTTTCCGGCCATCACCGCCGCTGGCGCGCATGGCGCGATTGTGCATTACCGTGCCAGCGCGGAGTCCGACCGCCGATTGCAGCCCAACGAGGTCTATCTGATCGACAGCGGCGGGCAGTATCTGTGTGGCACCACCGACATCACCCGCACGATCTGGACCGGCCCCGATGCCGCCCCGGCCGAATTGCGCGAACGCTTCACCCGCGTGCTGCGTGGCCATATCGCCATCGCCCGGCTGGTCTTCCCGCCCGGTGTGACGGGGGCGCATATAGACGGCTTCGCCCGTGCGGCATTGTGGCAGGTGGGATTGGATTACGATCACGGCACCGGCCACGGCGTGGGCAGCTATCTCTCGGTGCATGAAGGCCCGGTCAGCCTCTCCCGCGCCGCCCGGCCGATTGCCTTGCAGCCCGGCATGATCCTGTCCAACGAGCCGGGCTATTACGAACCCAATGGTTACGGCATCCGATTGGAGAATCTGGTGCTGGTGCAAAAGGCCGCCCTGCCCGCTGCGACTCGGCGTTTCCTCAGCTTCGAAACCCTCTCACTCGCCCCGTTCGAGCCGCGTCTGATCGACTGGGACGGCCTCAACGCGGAGGAGACGGCCTGGCTCGATGCCTACCATTTGCGGGTATTCGATACGCTGGCCCCACATCTTGATGCCGCCACGTGCGAATGGCTGCGCCTGACGACACAGAAAGCAAGCCCGCGTTAACCCTTTGAGTCTCGGCAAAATATATAATCGGGCAGCGAATCGGGGATTTGTCATGCCCAGTACTGCCGAACTCAAACACCTCACCCGCTGGTGCACCGCGCGCAGGCTGTATTGGCAGCCCGCCCGCACCGAAAGCGGTGCCCCCGCCATTCTGTTGCGCGGCAACGGCATGCGGGTGGCGTGGCATGACATGATGCTCACCGAGGAGGACGATGGCGTGGGTCTGCGCGATGCGCGCGGTGCCCTGCTCGCCGATGCCTCGGAAATCCCCGCCTTGCTCGACGCGCTCGATTCCGGGCTGATCACCCGCCCACAGTTTCCGGCGGTGCCGTGGGTGAATTATGCCGTCTCGTCCTCGGAGATCAGTTGGAACAGGCTTGGGGTGGAAATCACGTAGCCCTGTCGGCGGACGGACAGAATCACCCGCTCGCCACAGCCGATTTCGCCCAGCTTGCGGCGCAGCTTCATCACCAACTGATCCACGCTGCGATCATCGTCATGCAGCTTGCGGCGCAAGGCGAGCAGGCTGATGTCGTCGCGGGAAACCGGCTGTGCATTGGCCTGCAACAGCGCCTCCATCGTCAGCATCTCCGCCTCGGTCAAGGCAGTGTTCTGGCCATCGGGCATCGTGACCAGACGCTGTGTCGGATCGACGGCAATGCGCAGCGAGGCCATCGGTTTTGCGCGGCCTTGCAGGCGGCGATGCACCGCACGGATGCGGGCGGAGAGTTCGTTGACCAGCACCGGCTTGACCATATAGTCATCCGCGCCGGTATCCAGCGCCGTCACCCGCGCCTCTTCCTCGGCACTGGCGGTGACAACAATCACCCCGGCACCGCCGGCGGTAAAGCCATGCACCAGATCGAGGCCGTTCACGTCAGGCAGTGAGAGATCGAGCAGCACCATATCGGGCTGAAACGATCCGCGCGCCTGTTGCGCGTCGGCCCCGGTGGGGGCGCAGAGCACTTCCATGCCTTCCGCACGGAGGGCAGCAGCAATTCTGGCTGCGACAGTTGCAACATCTTCAACAACCAAGACGCGCACCCGATACCCCCTTGCCACGTTCAGCCACCGTTGCCGGTCAGCCGATTTGGCTCAATTTGGTCGTATTGCGTCAATTTCGCGCAATGTTGCCATTATCAAAGCAAATTCACACATTGCAATGCCATGACATTCGACAACACTTCACGACTGCGCGCGAAAATGTCATTCCGCGCAGCCGGCAGCCAGCAAAGTCTCGCGCACCATCTCAGGCGGCGTGTCGTTGGTGGTGTGGCATTGACCGATCGCGGTGGGCAAAATCAGGTGAATCCTGCCGTCGCGCATCTTCTTATCCCGGCTCATGTGGTGAATCAGCCGCGATGCCGATAGGCGGCGGTTGAGCAGCGACATCTCACCCGGCAGACCGACGGAATTCAGATGCGCGATCACCCGATCCGTATCGGCTTGGCTGACCTGCCCGAGTCGGGTGGCGAGTTGGAAGGCCAGACCGATGCCGGTGGCCACCGCCTCGCCATGCAGCACCACGCCATAGCCGCATTCGGCCTCGATGGCGTGGCCGAATGTGTGACCGAGATTGAGCAGAGCGCGACCGTTATTCGGCTTCTCCTCACGTTCGTCGTCACCGACGACCTGCGCCTTGAAGGCACAGGCGCGCAGCACGGCCTCGGCCTGCATCTGCCGATTGCCGCCGACGACTTCGTGGCCATGCGCCTCGCACCAATGGAAGAACGCCAGATCGCCGATGATCCCAGCCTTGACGATCTCGGCATAGCCCGCCCGCAACTCACGCGGCGGCAGGGTGGCCAGCGTGCCAGTGTCGGCAAGCACCATGCGCGGCTGATAGAATGCGCCGACCAGATTCTTGCCGTGCTGGGTGTTGATGCCGGTTTTGCCGCCCACCGACGAATCGACCTGACTGAGCAGCGTGGTGGGAATTTGCACGAAGGGCACACCGCGCATCAGCGTGGCGGCCGCGAAACCGGCCAGATCGCCCACCACGCCGCCACCGAGGGCAATCACGGCGGTGCGACGCTCGGCGCGGGCTTCGAGCATCTCATCCATCACCCGGCCATATTCGCTCAGGCTCTTCGCACGTTCGCCCTGCGGCACGATGATGGCATGGCATTCGAAGCCCGCCGCCATCAGCCCGCGCCGCAGCGTGTCCAGATGCAGCGCGGCAACCGCGGTGTCGGTGACGATCATGCAGCGTTTCTGCGGCAGCACCGGAGCCAACAGCCCACCGGCACGCTCCAGCAGCCCCTCGCCCACCACCACATCATAATTGCCGGTGGACAAAGCCAAGGAAAGACGGCGCGGGGCGTGGAAATTCACCAGCGCCTCCACCACGCGCGACGTGGTGTGATCCGGGCTTTCGTCGGTGCAATCGACGACGATATCGGCTTCGGCATAGACCGGATGACGCTTTTCCATCAGGCCTTGTAGAATCGTCGCCGGATCGCCGCCAGCCAGCAATGGCCGATGCGTGCGCTGCGCCACCCGGCGCACCAGCGTGGGCAGTGAGGCGCGCAACCACAGGCTGACAGCCTCGCGCCGTATGCAGGTCCGCGTATCGGCATCCATGAACGCACCGCCGCCGGTGGCCAGCACCATCGGCTCACCCGCCAGCAGACGACGGATCACCCGGCGTTCACCGGCGCGGAACTCCGCCTCACCAAAGCGGGCGAAAAGTTCAGAGATGGTGCAACCAGCCGCCAGTTCGATTTCCACGTCGGCATCGTGGAACGGCAGCCCCAGCCTGGCGGCCAGACGGCGGCCAATGGAGGTCTTGCCAGCCCCCATCAGGCCGACGAGCACAATCGATCGCCCGGAGAGGCTGGGAGGGAGGGCGACCGATTCTTCCTGGAGCGGGCCGGGCTTGATCGGAGGGGGGGCGGAGTTGCGTGTCATGGCGCGGCACGGTAGCACGACCCGCGACACCCTCGCCAACCGGGGGTGAGGCCCGGATCGCATCTTTATTGCCGGGATTGGGGGTTTGATGGTTCGCTGGCTCTTATTGGCGGTTCTGCTGGTCATTCTGGCAGCCGCTGTCGGCTTTCTCGCTCTCGGTGCCTTTCCACCCGAACCGCACCCGGTCAGCATCCATAAAGTGATGCCCAACGACCATGTCGGCCAAACCCCATGACCGTGTCGGTCCGATAATCTCAGAAAAACCCCCGATGGACCGGCATATCGAGGCATTTTTGGAGATGAAGGCCGCCGAACGTGGCGCTGCCCGCAACACTCTGCTTGCCTACTCTGCCGACCTCGAAGACGCCGCCATTCACACGGGCGGGCTGGCGCAGGCGAGCGAACAAGCCCTGCGTTCCTATCTGGCCAGCATTGCCGAGGCTGGGATGTCACCACGCACCCAGGCGCGTCGTCTGTCCTGTCTGCGGCAGTTCTTTCGCTTTCTGTTGCGCGATGGCGTGCGGGCGGACGATCCGACGCACCAGCTCGATTCGCCGCGCATGCGGGCCGCGTTGCCGAAATATCTGTCCGAGGCCGAGGTGGACGCCCTGCTCGAAGCCGCCGCATTGCATCCGCGCGCGGAGATGATGACGGCGGCGTTGGAAATTCTCTACGCCACCGGGCTTCGGGTGAGCGAATTGCTCGCCCTGCCGCGTCGCGCTTTGGCCGGTGATGCCGAATTGCTGCTCATTCGCGGCAAGGGGGGAAAGGAACGCATCGTGCCGCTCTCCGACGCTGCCCGCGCAGCATCCCGCCCCTTGCTGACCGCCAAGGGCGCTTGGCTGTTCCCAGGGCGCGATCCGAAGGCGCCCCTGACGCGGCAGGCGTTCTGGCGACTGCTGAAAGAGGTGGCGATGGGGGCTGGAATTGCGCCCGCGCGCGTCAGCCCGCACGTGCTGCGTCATTCCTTTGCCAGCCACATGTTGGCACGCGGGGCCGATTTGCGCAGCCTTCAGGTGCTGCTCGGCCATGCCGATATCGCGACAACGCAAATCTACACCCATGTGCTTGCTGAACGATTGCAACAGCTTGTGCAGGCGCACCATCCGCTGGCAAACGCCCCCGTTGCACTGCGCAACAAGAGGCACTAGAGCGACGCCATGCGTCACTTTCTCGACTTCGAAAAACCGCTCGCTGAACTCGATGCCAAGATCGCCGAACTGCATGCGATGCAGCAGACGGACGGGCTGAACATCGCCGACGAGATCGCACGTCTGACCGACAAGGCAGACAAGCAATTGCGCGCGACCTATTCGAAGCTCACCCCCTGGCAGAAGACCCTCGTCGCCCGCCATCCGGGGCGTCCGAAGGCGCGCGACTATATTGCCGGGCTGATCACCGACTACACGCCGCTGGCCGGCGACCGCGCCTTTGCCGAGGACGCGGCGATCATCGGCGGTCTGGGCCGGTTCAATGGCCGCTCGGTGATGGTGATCGGCACCGAAAAGGGCCACGACACCGAAAGCCGGGTGAAGCATAATTTCGGCATGGCCAAGCCCGAGGGCTACCGCAAGGCGCGCCGTCTGATCGAGATGGCCGGGCATTTCGGCCTGCCGGTTCTGACATTCGTCGATACTTCCGGCGCCTTCCCCGGCATCGATGCCGAAGCGCGCGGTCAGGCCGAGGCGATTGCCCGCTCGATTGAAGCCTGCATCGATCTGCGCACCCCGTTGATTGCCACCATCATCGGCGAAGGCGGCTCTGGTGGCGCGATCGCGTTGGCTTCGGGTGACGTGGTGCTGATGCTCGAACACGCGATCTATTCGGTGATCTCCCCCGAAGGCTGCGCCTCGATCCTGTGGCGCGATGCGGCGAAGGCCCCGGAAGCGGCGGAAGCGTTGAAGCTGACGGCGCAGGATCTCAACCGCCTCAAGCTGATCGACAGCATCGTGCCCGAACCGCTGGGCGGTGCGCATCGCGACACCGAAGCGGCGGTGGCAAGCGTGGGCCGGGCGATTCAGTCGGCACTTGAGCCGCTGCTGAAGCTGGAAGCCTCGGCTTTGGTGGCAAAGCGACGCGAGAAGTTCCTGGCGATGGGCCGGGATGCGATGGGCTAACAGGCTGCTAAAGGAGGTAGCCCCTCCGGCGCTGAGTGTGGAGGCCGTGATTATCAGGCCACCGCCGTCACCGCATCTCAAAAATTCATCGCTGAATTGTCGCCATGACGGTCGATCTTTGCACCGCGTTTGCAATGACGGGCTGACGTTACCTTCCGCCATTCTTGCCATGACTTTGCCGCAACAATAAACACGAGATGGCCACGGCCAGAGCCCGGTCCGACCGAGTGCCATCAATCGGCCGGAGGGATGTTACATATTTTGTGTAGCACAACTCGCTTGATTCCGGTTTAACCCACTGGGATGATCGCGTATCGATCCGCCGAGCAAGATACATTATTCACTTTCGCAAACAGTATGATGAACTAAAAATTGCACAACACACCCATCCCCGCGTCATCTGTCTTGGAAACGCTCGATTCTCTTGGGATTGGCGCTTATGTGCTTGATGAAAATGAATCTGCGGCGCTTTGGAACAAAACTTTTTTAAACATTTTTCCCGAGCATGACGGCCACATATATGTCGGCGAACCTTACCGCGACAATTTGCGCCGATTTTATCGTGCGCGACTTGATTCATCCGAACAGGAACACATCGAAACCTACATCATTCACGGCATCAACCGGCACCGCAACCAGTTCAAGCCGTTTGAATTCTTGCATGATGGCCAATGGCTGCGGGTGGCATCGATGGCGGTGCCGGGCTGCGGCCAGATGCGGATTTGGACCCGGATCGCCCCGCCCGCGCTCGATTCCGAGACACTGGCCAACAACATGGCCCGCCACGGCAAAGCGCCCGCGCTCAGCCTGATCGACGACATCGCCGATGGCTTGATGGTGCGGGATTTCAAGGGCGAAATTCTCTTCGCCAACCGACGCTTCTGCAAGATGTACGGCTTGAAGAGCGAAGCAGAATCGGTGGGCAAAAGCCTGGCATGGATTGTTCGCCAATGCTGGGACGGCGCGCCGGGCAGCGAGACGGCGGTCGCTCTGCTGGCCGATAATCTGCAATTCGCGGGCGCCCCTTTCGTGCTTGCCTTGCCCGACGATCGTTGGATCAGGGTGAGCGAACATCGCGCGCCAGATGACAGCGGCATCAGCACCCATACCGATATCACCGACCTTCACCGCATGCAGCGCAAAACCGTCGAGGCGCAGAGCAATGCGGAGGCCTTGGCGGCGTCCTTGCGCCAATTGATCGACGAGCGCGACCAAGCCGAATCCGCCATGCGACAGGCGCAGCGGGTTGAGGCGGTGGGACAGCTGACGAGCGGTCTGGCGCATGATTTCAACAATCTGCTCTCGGTGATGCTTGCCAATCTGGAGCGGTTGGACGCGCACGAAGCCGACCCGATCCGCCGCCACCGCCTGTCGGTGATCCGCGGCGCGGTGGACAGGGGGGCGGCGCTGACCGATAAATTGCTCGCCTTCGCCCGCCGCCAGCCATTGCAACCCAGCGCCGTCGGGCTGGCAGAGTTGATTGCCGACATGCTGCCTTTGCTGCGCAGCGCCTGTGGCGGCGGCATTGTGGTCAATGTGGACGTGGCAGACAGCGTTCCGGCGGCCTTGGTGGACACCGGCCAATTGGAATTGGTGATCCTCAATCTGGCCATCAACGCGCGCGATGCCATGCCCGATGGCGGCACGCTGACCATCACAGCCTGGCAGAGCACGCTTGCTGCCAGCCCTGATCCAGAGACCCCCGCTGCAGGCGATTATGTTGTGCTCGATGTCACCGACACCGGCACCGGCATGTCCGAGGCGGTGCAAGCGCGGGCGGTGGAGCCATTTTTTACCACCAAACCACCCGGCAGCGGTTCCGGCCTGGGGTTGAGCCAGGCTTACGGGCTGGCACGGCAATCCGGCGGCACGGTTCAGATTGAATCCACCCTCGGCAAGGGCACGTCGGTGCGCGTGCTGCTGCCGGTTTCAGCGCTACCAGCCATCGCCAGCCCCCGCCCGCCACCGCCGGTCGCGGACGACGCACAGGTGCGTGTTCTGTTGGTGGATGATGAGCCGAGCGTGCTGGACGTGATGGCCGAGTTGCTCGACAGCATGGGCTATGTGGTCACATCCCTGCCGGGCGGGCGGGCAGCGATGCAGGCATTGGAGGACGGGTTAGAGGTGGATATTCTCGTCACCGATGTCCGCATGCCCGATATCAGCGGCCCGGATCTCGCGCGCTGGCTGTTGGAGCGCAAGCCGGGCTTTCCGGTGATGTTCATCTCCGGCTTCTCCGACCCCAAGCTGCTCGACGGCTTTGGCGATAATTGCCAATTGCTGCGCAAGCCCTCACGCTCGAAAGAGATTCAGGCGGCGATTTCTGCGTTGTTGCAGCGCGGGCGTGAGGTGGCGACGGCGGGGTAGCGCACTCACAAACTGTGCAGCCTGACCGACGCCGCATTCTGCCGCGCGATCAGGGCGGCGACGTCAAAGCCTGGAATTTGGCCGTCAATCACCCGCCATGTCCCGGCCACCATCACCCGATCCGCGCGTGAGGCACCGGAGAGCACGAGCGCCTGTAATTTGTCGATGGCCCCGGCGTAGCGCAGTTCCTCGACGGTGAACATCGCAAGATCCGCCGCCATGCCCACGGCAATCGCCCCCAGTTCCGGCCGCCCGACGCAGGCGGCCGAGCCGGTGGTGGCCCAACGCAGCGCATCGGCCGGGGTGACTTTCAGCACGCCGTAATGATGGCGCTGGAACAGGAAGGCGGTGCGCACCTCATCCATCATGTTGGAATGGTTGTTCGACGCCGAGCCATCCACGCCCAGGCCGACTTTCATCCCGGCATCTTCCATCTCACAGACCAGACAATGGCCGGAGCCGAGGATCTGATTGCTGCACGGGCAATGCGTCACCGTGGTGCCCGCCTTGGCCAGGCGTTTGATTTCAGACGAATTGAAGTGAATGCCATGCGCCAGCCAGGTGCGGTTGGACAGCCAGCCCACATCTTCCAGATAATCCAGCGGCGTGCAGCCCATCTTTTCCAGGCAGAACGCGTTCTCATCCTGCGTCTCGGCCAGATGGGTGTGCAGGCGGACATCCAGCTTCTCGGCCAATTCCAGCGTCTGCACCATCAACTGCTTGGTGTTGGTGAAGGGCGAGCACGGGGCGAGGGCCACCTGCACCATCGCGTGCGGGCCTTGCTGGTGATATTGGCGCACGAGGCGTTCGCTGTCGGCGAGAATGGTGTCGTCATCCTGCACCACGCTGTCCGGCGGCAGACCGCCATCGCGTTCGGAGAGATTCATCGAACCGCGCGTGACCACCACGCGAATGCCCAATTTCTGGGCAGCGGCGATCTCGATGTCGATGGCGTGTTCCAGGCCGGGCGGGAACAGATAATGGTGGTCGGTGGTGGTGGTGCAGCCGGAGAGCAGCAATTCGGCGAGTGCCGTGGTGACACCGGCATCGAGAATCTCCGGCGTGATCTTTGCCCAGATCGGATAGAGCGCCTTCAGCCAGGGGAACAGCTCCCGGTTCAAGGCGGCTGGCGTGGCGCGGGTAAGGGTTTGATAGAAATGATGATGCGTGCTGATCAGGCCGGGAATGATGACGTGGCGACCGGCATCGAAGACCGCGCAATCCGGCGTCAGCGGTGCTGCACGCCCGGCGGGGACGAGTTCGACGATCTGGCCGTTCTTGACGACAATGCCACGCTCGGCCCCATCGGCCAGGATGGCGAGCGGATCACGGATCCACAAAGCGGTCGATGTCATGCGGCCCCCGATGATTGCGATGCGATAGCTGAGATACCCTCACGCACATGCGATCAAGCAAATGCGATGCCGAAATGTGCTATGACGGCGTCAGCTAGGCAATCGCATGCGCCGGCCGCGCCTTCACCCACAGCGCCGCCGCCGCCGCCAGGATGCAGGCGATACCCGCCGCCGTGAAGGCGGGGAAATAGGAGCCGGAGCCGTCCTTGATCATCGCACCGGCCGAGGCCGCCACCGACGCACCCAATTGATGCGCGGCAAACGCCCAGCCGAACACCAGCGGCCCCTTGTCCCGCCCGAATTCCTGTGCGGCCAGACGCACGGTCGGCGGCACGGTGGCGATCCAGTCCAGACCGTAGAAGATGGCGAAGATGCTCAGGCCGAAGAAGCTGAAATCGGTGTGGGGCAGCGCGATCAGGCTCAGGCCGCGCAGACCGTAATAGACAAAGAGCAGCTTGCGGCTGTCGAAACGGTCGGTCAGCCAGCCGGAGCCGATGGTGCCGACGAAATCGAACGCGCCCATCATCGCCAACACACCGGCGGCTGCCACCTCCTCCAGCCCCATATCGTGACAGAGCGGGATGAAATGGTTCTGCACCAAGCCGTTGGTGGACAGGCCGCAGACGAAGAAGGTGAAGAAGAGCATCCAGAATGTCGGCGAGGCGGAGGCTTCGCCCAGCACTTTCAGGCTGGAGGCAAACGGATTGCCGGCAATGCGCGCCGGGCGGGGACGAATGGCGGTCTCACCATAGGGAGCAAGGCCGATATCGGCCGGATATTCACAGCCGAACAGCAGCATCATCGCCCAGGCGAAGCAGCAGGCCAGCGTCGCCGGGATCACCGCCATCCGCCAGCCATAATGCGTGCCGAGCCAGGCGGCGAGCGGCAGGAACAAAAGCTGGCCGGTGGCATTGGCCGCCGTCAGCATGCCCATCACCAAACCACGCCGCGCGGTGAACCAGCGCCCGGAGACGGTGGCCCCCAGGACCAGGGCGGTCAGCCCGGTGCCGAGTCCGACCATCAGCCCCCAGGTGATCCAAAGCTGCCACAGCTGGGTCATCTGCGTGGCAATGGCCACACCCGAAACGATCAGGATCAACGCCCCTGCCACCACGCGGCGCACGCCGTAGCGCGCCATGAAGGCGGCGGCGAAGGGGGCGGTGAGGCCGAACAGCGCCAGACGCAGGCTCAACGGCCCGCCGATCTGGCTCGCCGTCCAACCATATTCCGCCTTGAACGGCAGAATCAGCACGCCCACCAGGCCCATCACCGAGGCGGTGGACAGGGTGATCATGAAGGTGAGCCCCACCATCACCCAGCCATAGAAAATCCCACGCTGCGCCAGTCTCTGCGCCAAGCTTGCTGCCAACATGAAATTCCCCGTCCCCACGGATGCGCAATTTCCCTGAATTGCGCCCAAACACAGAATGGCCGCTGACTGGCTTCATGCAAGTCAGGATCGACGCATGTCCGCCATAACTTCCCCCTGCCCGCACGCCCCCGCACTTCGGCTGCCCGCCCATGCGCAATGCCTCGTGCTCGACCCGGCGATCGGTCCAACTCCGCGCGCATTGGCATTATGTGCCTTGGAGGATGCGGTGCTGGTGCAAGCGGCGGGCAGGATGGATTTTCGTCCGGTCAGCCAGTTGACCCCATGCGCGCCCCCTGCCCGCGTTGCGCTGCTGCCGCGCGATTCATTGGGGCAAGACAGACCGATTGCCGATCTGCTGCTGGTTCCACGCCAGGAGATCGCGCTGGCGCAAGCGATGGCCACACCGATCCCTGCCGCCCAACTCTGCCTGCCCGCCGCGGCGGACCCGGATTCGGCCTGGGTGGAATTGGCCGTCGAGGGTGCCGAGCGGCTGGTGATCGATGGCGTGGCGCTCAACCTTGCCGCCTATGACGACGACTGCGATGCCCCGCCCGATCTGGCCGAGATTATCGCCCTGCGGGCATATGCCGGGGGGGAGGAGGTGGCGTTGATTGCTGCCGAGGCGATGCCAAGCGGGGCGTGGCTGCATTTCTCCGTCCCGGCCCGCACGGCGGCGGTGCGCCTGGTGAGCGAGACGTTCCTTGCCGATGGCGATTGCCGCCCCCTCGGCGTGGCGCTGCTGCGTCTGAGCCTGGAGGAGGCGGAGATCGCCTTGGACAATCCCGGCTTGGTGCGCGGCTTCTATCCGTTGGAACGGCATGACGACATCGCCTGGCGCTGGACGGATGGCGAGGCATTGCTGCTGCTGCCGCCACGTGCCCAGACGCAGCGACTGGATGTGCAGATCACCGATTGGCATGTGGCAATGGGCGGATAGCGGCGGCCCGCCCTGTCTGCCGATGTGCCGGGTTGCGTGCAAATCGCGTGACGAATTCGCCCGGCTTGGGCATGGTGCGGCCTGCATTTCCGGGGCTAGCGTCGCTGATGGCTGTCTTTACCGAAGTAACCGATGACGCTCTGGCGGCGTTTTTGGACGAATATGATATCGGCGGGATGGTCGCGTTTCGCGGCATCGCCGAGGGCGTGCAGAATTCCAACTACTCGCTGCGCACCACCGAGGCCGATTTCATCCTCACGCTGTATGAGGAGCGCGTCGATCTCGACGATCTGCCGTGGTTCATCGGGCTGATGGAGCATCTTGCCCAGCACGGCGTCACCTGCCCGCTGCCGGTGCGCGGACGCGATGGCGTGGCGTTGCGCCATCTGGCGGGACGCAAGGCGGCGATCACCACCTTCCTGCCCGGCGTTTGGCCACGTCGGGTGCGGCAGGAGCATTGCGCGCCACTTGGTGCGGCGCTGGCACAGCTGCACATCGCAGGCCAGGGCTATGCCGCCAGCCGCCACAACTCACTCGGCCCGGATGGTTGGGGACCGCTTCTGGCGAAATCCATCGGCGGTGCCGATGAGGTCAATCCCGGCTTGGGCGATGAGCTTTCAACCGCCTTGCCGAAAATCCTCGCCGCTTGGCCCACAAATCTGCCGGTGGGGCATATCCACGCCGATCTGTTCCCGGACAATGTGTTCTTCCTGGGCGGGCAGCTCTCCGGCTTGATCGATTTCTATTTCGCCGCCACCGATCTGCTCGCCTATGACGTGGCGGTGTGCCTGAACGCCTGGTGCTTCGAGGCGGATGGCAGCTTCAACATCACCAAGGGGCAAGCCCTGCTGGGCGGCTATAACCGCGTGCGGCAGATGCAGAAGGCCGAGTTGGCGGCCCTGCCGGTGCTCTGCCAGGGTGCAGCGATGCGCTTTGCCCTCACCCGGCTCTATGATTGGGTCAACACCCCGCCCGGCGCGTTCGTCACCCGCAAGGACCCGATGGATTACGTCCGCCGCCTGCGCTTCCACCTGCATGCCAACAGCGAGACCGATTATGGCGGATGACACCGCAGACACTGCCATGCCCGACCTTGTGCTGATCTGGACCGATGGCGGCTGCAAGCCCAATCCGGGGCCGGGCGGCTGGTCGGCGATCCTGCAATTCAAATCGGCGGAACGCGAACTCTCCGGTGGCGAGAAACAGACAACCAACAACCGCATGGAGCTCACCGCCGCCGCCGAGGCGCTGGAGGTTCTCAAGCGGCCTTGCAAGATCGTGCTGCACACCGACAGCGAATACCTCAAGAACGGCATCACGCGGTGGCACACGGGCTGGGTTCGCAAGGGCTGGAAGAACGCCAGCGGCGATCCGGTGGCCAATATGGATTTGTGGACACGCATTCTTGATGCCGCCAAACGACACGAAATCGAATGGAAATGGGTGCGAGGGCATTCCGGCAATGCTATGAATGAGCGAGCAGACGCATTGGCAACAAATGCGCGCGAGGATCTTCTCCGGCAAGCCGGATAAAGGTCTGCCTAAATAACGGTCCTGCGGGTCCGGCTTGAGGAAGGGCTTTACGGCGATGAAACAGAATTGGGCTGACCTTTACGGCAATGCCGCCGCCATCGATGGTTCCGGCAGCGGACAGAGCTATGCCGACAGTGTCGCCGCTCCCGCCATCCCGGACTACGCCCCCGCCCCTGACCCGACAGGCGGCCTGTACGGCACGACCACCACCACTCTGACAGGGACCATCGGCTCGACGACGGAACAGATGGCGCTCTACCTCACCGAGACGGGCAACACCTCTGCCGTGGCGGTGTCGGATATCAATCAGGGCCAGATCGGCGATTGCTATCTGCTCTCCTCCATCGGCGAGATCGTGCTGACCGATCCGAGCTTCATCACCAACATGATCACCCAGAACAGCAATGGCACCGAGACGGTGAAATTGTATGCGTTCGAGACGGTGAAAGTGGGACATTCCTCCATCACCGAGTTGGTGGCGACCACCAAAACCGTCACCAACAATTTCGCCAGCTACTCCGTCGATAACGGCGCATCGCAGGATGTGGTGGGTGGGGTGAAGGAAATCTGGCCGCAGGTGCTGGAGAACGCTTTTGCCCAGCTTGGCGGCGGCTATAGCAGCATCATGAATGGCGGCTCGCCGGTGTATGCGATGGAAGAACTCACCGGCAATGCCGCCACCTGGTATTCGCCCACGCAATTCGGCTCAACCGCCGCCCAGGTGACTGCGAATTTCAACACGCTGATCAAAGCCAACGACATGATCGTGCTGGACACCAGCATGTCCGGCAACAGCACCTACAACCTCGTCGGCGACCACGCCTATATGTTTGACGGTCTGGTGACGCAGGGCGGTGCCACCTATGTCAAGGCACTCAATCCGTGGGGCTTCGACCAGCCAAGCCTGATCCCGGTCACGGCGCTGTCGAAAGCCTTCGTGGAGGTCGATGTCGGCAAGGCGTGATGACGGGGATGTTTCATCCGGGTCTGCGCGAGCCTCCTCCTCACCGTTCCAACAAAAAACCCGCCAGCATGTGCTGACGGGTTTTTGTGATCATATCGCCATCGCGCCCCGAGGGGCGGCTGCGTGATATCAGCCGACGATTTCGGTGCCAGCGAAGAAATAAGCGATCTCGATGGCGGCGTTCTCAAGGCTGTCCGAACCATGCGCGGAGTTGGCTTCGATGCTCTCGGCGAACAGCTTGCGGATGGTGCCTTCGGCGGCATTGGCCGGGTTGGTGGCGCCCATGACGTCGCGATAGGCGGCAACCGCGTTCTCACCTTCCAGAACCTGCACAACCACCGGACCGGAGGTCATGAAGTTGACCAGATCGCGGAAGAAGCCGCGCTCGCTGTGCACGCCGTAGAAGGATTCGGCCTGGGCGGTGGTCATCTGGATGCGCTTCTGCGCGACGATGCGCAGACCGGCCGTTTCGATGACGGCGTTGATCGCGCCGGTCAGGTTGCGGCGGGTGGCATCCGGCTTGATGATCGAAAAAGTGCGTTCGAGGGCCATAAGAGTTCTCTCTTTGCAAGAATTGCTGCGATGCGGCGCTTTAGAACAGGGCGGATACCCGGACAACCCCTTCCCCCGCATGCCCCCAACGCGCTACGAGCCGCAGCATGAGTCTTCTTGTCCTTTCTGGCGTCACCATCCGCATGGCCGGGCGCACCCTTCTCAACCAGGCCGATCTGACGATCGATCCAGGTCGACGCATCGGCCTCGTTGGCCGCAACGGGGCGGGCAAGTCGACACTGTTCCGCGCCATCACCGGCACGGTTGCGCTCGATGACGGCACAATTCGCCTCGCCAGCCGGGCCAAGCTGTCCTACCTCAAGCAGGAAGCGCCCTCCGGCCCGCAATCGCTGCTCGACACCGTGCTGGCCGGCGATGAGGAACGCGCCGCCCTGATGGCGGAGGCCGATGATCCGCACACCGAGCCGATGCGGCTGGCCGAGGTGCATGACCGGCTCTACACCATCGGTGCCGATGCCGCCCCCTCGCGGGCGGCGGCGATTCTGGCGGGGTTGGGCTTCAATGCCGACACCCAGCAACGCCCGGTGGATGAATTCTCCGGCGGCTGGCGCATGCGCGTGGCGCTGGCGACCGCGTTGTTCTCCAACCCGGATATTCTGCTGCTCGACGAGCCGACGAACCATCTGGACCTGGAAGCCACGTTGTGGCTGGAAAACTGGCTGGCGAAATTCCCCGGTGCCTGTCTGCTGATCTCGCATGATCGCGGCCTGCTCGATCGCTGCGTGGACAGCATCGCGCATCTGGATCAGGCGAAAATCAGCCTCACCCCTGGCGGCTATGACGAATTCGTCCGCATCCGCACCGAGCGCGCGATGCAGTTGAAATCGCAGGCCGAGAAAGTGGCCGATCAGAAGGCGCATTTGCAGAAATTCGTCGATCGTTTCCGCGCCTCGGCCACCAAGGCCAAGCAGGCGCAGGCCCGCATCAAGGCCATTGCCAAGCTGCCCCAAATCGAGAGCGTGATTGAAGAGACCGTGACACGCTTCGCCTTCCCCGAGCCGGTGGAACTCTCGCCGCCGATGCTGTCGATGGAGGGCGTCTCGGTTGGCTATGACGGCAAGCCGCTGCTGCGCAACATCGCCTGCCGCATCGATATGGGCGACCGCATCGCGCTGCTCGGCGCCAACGGCAACGGCAAATCCACCTTCGCCAAGCTGGTCGCCGGCCGGATGGAGCAGATGGGCGGCAAGGGATTTCGCAATCCGAAGCTCAAGGTTGGCTTCTTCGCGCAGCATCAGGAAGACGAGTTGATCGCGCATGAGACGCCGATCGATCACATGCAGCGCGCCCTTCCCACCGCCACCGTGCAGCAATGCCGCGCCCAACTCGCCCGTTTCGGCCTGGATGCCGACCGTGCGAGCAACAAGATCTCGGCGCTGTCAGGGGGCGAGAAGGCGCGGCTGCTGCTGGCACTGGCCACACGCGATGCGCCGCAATTGCTCATCCTCGACGAGCCGACGAACCATCTGGACATCGACGCCAAGGACGCGATGGTGCGCGCGCTGACCGCGTTCAGCGGGGCGGTGCTGCTGATCACCCATGATCCGGCGCTGGTGGAGTTGGTGGCCGATCAGCTTTGGCTGGTCGGCGAGGGCGCTGTGCGGCCCTATGACGGCGATATGGACGAGTACCGCCTCTATCTGGCCGAGCGCGCCCGCATCACCGGCCGCCCGGCTGGACGCGGCGATGCGACCGGCATGCAGGGCAAGCACGAGGTCAAGAAGAAGCAGGCCGACAACAAGGCCCAACTCAACGGGCTGAAGAAAGTGGCCCGCACGGCGGAGGAGAAGCTCGCCAAGTTGACCGAGGAGCAGAAAAAGGTCGAGGCGGTGCTGGCCAACCCGACGATCTATCAGCCGCATCGGGTGAGCGACATGATCTCCGCCAAAACCCGCCTGTCCGACATCGCCCGCGACATCAAGGCGGCGGAAGCGGCGTGGCTGGAAGCGGAAGAGGCGTTGGAGGCGGCGCGTTCTTGATGATGGAGGGCGGACGCGCCGCCTGTGTCCGCCTTACGCCTTCTTCGCTGTATCGATTGGGAATTGCAGGGTGAACACCGCGCCCATGCGCCCATTGGCCACGCTGATCGAACCGCCGAATTGGCGCATCATCGTCTGACACAGCGACAGGCCCAGCCCGGTGCCTTCGCCGGCGGATTTGGTGGTGAAGAACGGTTCGAACAACCGTTCAACCAAGGCGGTCGGCACGCCGGGGCCGGTATCTTCCACATCCAGGCGCACCGAGCCCCCCACCACCCGCGCGCGCAATGTCACCCGACGGGCGGAAGGCGGGTTGGCGCTCATCGCGTCTCGGGCGTTGATGATCAGATTGACCAGCACCTGCTCCACCTGCACCTGTCGTGCACGCACGGGCGGCAGTTCGTCGGCAATCTCCACCACCACATCGACCGCCGATTCCCGCAGCGCCATGCCGACCAACCCGAGCGCACCATGCACCGCCGCCCGCAGCGACACATCCACCAACGCGCCGCCATCCATCCGGCCATAGGCGCGCAGATGGCGAATAATGTCCGAGGCCCGCTCGGTCTGCTCGCCGATGGTCTTGAGATGGCGTGAGAGATCAAGTTTCTCCGGCTGGGAATCCAGCGCACGTTGCGCCAGAGCCGATGCAATGCCGATCACCGTCATCGGCTGCGTCAATTCATGCGCCAGCGAGGCGGAGATTTCGCCCAGCGAGGCCAAACGGTTTTGCATCGCCGCATAGGCCGCGATCTCGCGCTCGCGGGTGATGTTGGAGATCGCCCCCGCCACTTCCACCTCGCCCCCCGGCAATTGCCGCAACGCCACGGCTTCATTGCGCAGCCAGGCGAAGCTGCCATCGGGGCGTTGAAGACGATACTCGGCCGCCGAGCGCCCTTCGCGCGCTGCCCGCTTGTGATTGATCTCGCGCAGCAACCGGTCATCGTCGGTCAGCAAATCCCACAATTTGTCTGGGTCGGTGAGAACGTCCTGCGACCAACCGGTGACTTGGAGGGTGTTCGGGGTGAGATATTCACGCACAAATTCGCCACCGACGGTCATGCGGCCACGGTAGAGCATCGCCGGCGAACAGGTGACCAGCGCTTCCAATTCCCGTTGCGCGGCCTGCTGCCCGACCATTGCCAGCGCCGCTTCTTCCAGCCGGAAGCGCGCATGGTGGCGACGGGCGACATTGAGAATGATCGCGGTGACCACCAGCCCGGCCAGCAGCACCGCCATCGGGGCCAACCACAACGCTTGCTCGCCAATCGGCAGCGTCGCCGTGGCACGTGCTTCCACCCGCCGGGCAGAGACGACCAAGCCGAGTTCGTGCAGCGTGACGAAGGCCATCATCGACGTGACGCTGTGCGGCCCCTTGGTGACGATCCAGCCGTGGTCGTTGCTGGCGAATTGGCCAACCGTCTCGCGGTCCAGATACGCAATCGGCGCCACCGGGGTGGAAGCTGGCATGATCTCGGCGAAGGTCAACGGTGCCAACTCCGCGCCATCGAACAGCCGATACAGACGGGTGACACTGCCGGGCGGCGCCGCCACTTCAGCTGCACTGGCAAGCACGTCCAGATCGACCGTCACCCGCAGGATCACGCCGGGCATACTCGGCATCAACCGGGTGAAATGCGCAATATGACGGCCGGTCGGAGTGCGCCACGACAGGCCCATCCCCAGCGCCGTTACCGGCTCGTTGGGCGCACCTTGGGGATCGACACCGACCGAGAGCAGCGTGGCCCCGGTCTCGTCGCGTAAGGCCAACGCCTGCAAGCCCAGCGGATTTTGCCGCACGGCTTCAACCAAAGCCGCATCGGCAGCATCACGCGCGCTCTTGTCGCAACACTCCGCCAGACGCAGCTCCAAGCTCGCCAGCCGGACCAATTGATCCTGTGAGCTGAACAGCGCGCGCACCTTGTCTGCCAGCGCGCCCGTGGCATGCTGCAAGGCGATCTGATGTTGGCTGTCCGCAATCGCGCGCTCCGCGGATATGCGCTGCTGTACCACGGTGAACGCGGCCAAGGCCATCAGGGCGGTCAGCAGCGAGATCAGAACGCCAAGGCGGAACAGGCCAATCTGTCTGGCACGCTCCCGCCCATGCTTCACCGAGGGGTCGGGAAAACCGATTTCAAGCGGCAGGTTTGGGCCTGGATCAGCGTTCATTGCGGTCTCATCGGGCCGAGGCTAGCGCGACTTCGGCCGTTCTGAAATCGGTATTTCTGTAACAGTCATCAGAATGGGCCAATACCTGTCACACATCCGCACGCGCCAAAGCCCGCCACGCAATGTCGCGACGACAGAAGCCCTCCGGCCAGATCACCTTGTCCACCGCCCGATAGGCGGCATCGCGGGCGGCGGCGATGGTGGGGGCGGCGGCGCAGATGGTCAGCACCCGACCGCCATTGGCCACCAATTGGCCATCGAGCATCTCCGTGCCCGCATGAAAGACGTGTGCCCCCGGCTCGGCCGCGGCGGCCTCCAGCCCACGAATGACGGTGTGCTTGCGCGGCTTGGCCGGATAGCCCTGTGCCGCCATCGTGACCGCGACCACCGCGCGATCGTGCCAACGCAGATCAAACGCCGCCAATTCACCATCCATTGCCGCAATCAGGGCCGCCAGCAGATCGGATTTCATCCGCAGCATCAGGCACTGACATTCCGGGTCGCCAAAGCGGACATTGTATTCGATCAGCTTCGGCCCGCTCTGGGTCAGCATCAGCCCGGCGAACAGGAAGCCCCGAAACGGCGTGCCGCGCCGCGCCATCTCGGCCAGTGTCGGGCGGATGAAGCGGGCCATGACCTCCTGCTCCAATTCCGGCCCGAAGGCAGGCGTGGGGGAATAGGCCCCCATGCCGCCGGTGTTGGGCCCGACATCGCCATCGCCGACGCGCTTGTGATCCTGGGCGGCCCCGAGCGCGATGGCGTTGGTGCCGTCGCACAGTGCGAAGAAGCTGACTTCCTCACCGACGAGGCATTCCTCGATGACCACCGACGCACCCGCCACACCCAGCGTGCCATCGGTCATGAAATCCTGAATGGCGGCGAGTGCTTCCGCCTCGGTCTGCGCCACGACGACACCCTTGCCCGCCGCCAGACCATCGGCCTTGATGACGATGGGCGCACCGCGACGACGGACGAATTCGGCGGCGGACAGCGCATCGTCGAACCGCTCCCACAACGCGGTGGGCAGGCCGGCAGCGTCGGCGACCTGCTTGGTGAAGGTCTTGCTGCCTTCCAGTTCGGCGGCGGCGGCGGAGGGGCCGAAACAGGCAATGCCCGCGCGTTCCATGGCATCGGTGATCCCGGCCACCAGCGGCGCTTCCGGGCCGGGGATGACGAGATCGACCTGATGTTCCTGCGCGAAGGCGACGAGGGCCGGAATGTCGAGCACGCCGATGCCGACGCATTCGGCAAGCTCGGCGATGCCCGGATTGCCGGGGGCGCACCAGAGCCTGCTCAGCAAGGGCGAGGTCTTCAGCGCCCAGCACAGCGCATGCTCACGACCACCACTGCCCACCACCAGAACCCGCATCGTCGCATTCCTTATCCTGCACACCCTTCCCGGCGCGTGCGGCATGGCATAATCCATTCGGCATGGAAGAGCGAAGCAGCAATATCCCGGAATACTCGGTTTCTGAAATCTCGGGCGCGGTCAAACGCACGCTGGAAGGCGCGTTTGGCCGGGTGCGGGTGCGCGGCGAGATCACCGAACTCAAACGATATCCCTCCGGGCATATTTATTTTTCGCTCAAGGATGAAGGCGGCAAGATTTCCGGCGTGGTCTGGAAGGGCGCGGTGTCGCGACTCGGGCTGGCGCCGGAAAACGGGTTGGAGGTGATCGCGCAGGGCAAGGTGTCGTCCTATGGCGACCGCTCCAGCTATCAGCTGATCGTGGACCGGATGGAATATGCCGGCATGGGCGCGATGCTGGCGCGCATCGAGGCATTGCGGCTCAAGCTGGGCGCGGAAGGGCTGTTCGACGCCGACCGCAAGCGCCGCCTGCCGGTGTTGCCGCTGGTGGTGGGGGTGGTGACGAGCCCGCAAGGGGCGGTGATTCAGGACATCAAGACCACCATCGCCCGGCGATTTCCGCGTCATATCCTGATCTGGCCGGTGCCGGTGCAGGGCGAGGGCGCGGCTGAGAAAATCGCCGCCGCCATTCGCGGTTTCTCGGCTTTGCCCGCTGGGGGGACGATTCCACGCCCGGATGTGGTGATCGTGGCGCGCGGTGGCGGCTCGCTGGAAGATTTGATGGCGTTCAACGATGAGGCGGTGGTGCGGGCGGCGGCGGCGAGCACGATTCCGCTGATCTCCGCCGTGGGCCACGAGACCGACACCACGCTGATCGATTTCGCCTCGGATCGTCGCGCCCCCACCCCCACGGCGGCGGCGGAGCTGGCGGTGCCGCAGCGGACGGAATTGCTCGCCGATCTGCTGCAAAAGGCCGCACGCCTCGCCGGATCGCTCGGGCGGATGGCGCAGGAGAAGCGGCTGCGCCTGCAACGCGCCGAACGCGGATTGCCCGATCTGGGCGCGATCACCGGCCTTGCGCGTCAACGGCTGGATGACCGCACGGCGCGGCTTGAACTGGCTTTGCCCGGCTTGGTGCGGGTGCGGCGCACGGCCTTGGCGCAGGCGGGCGCGCGCTTGACGCTGGCGCTGCCGGGATTGGTGAGCACACGCCGCGCGGCCTTCACCCTGGCGGGCGAGCGGCTGCGCAGTGCGGGACGTGGGGCGATGGCGGCACGGGCGGCGAAAGCCGGCGCTCTGCTGCCCCGTCTCAACCCAGCCCCGCTGCTGGCCCGTCTGCGCGAACAAGCGGCGCGGCTGGAGGGGATGGGCGCACGGTTGGAATCGGTGTCTCATCACGGCGTGCTGGCGCGCGGCTATGCGCTGGTGTTCGATGCGAAGGGGCATCCGGTGAGCAAGCTGTCCCAGGCCAGGCCAGGGGCGGCGTTGCGGGTGATGGTATCGGATGGGGAGTTCAACGCCACCGTCTCGGGTGGCGTTGCGCGGCAGGCGCGTTTGGATTTGTGATGAGGCGGCCCTTTTCCGCGAACGGGTTTTCAGCCGCCTGCTAGCGCCCGCCCGCCACCGGGATATTGGCCGTTGTGACGTAACTGGCCGAATCCGACAGCAGCCAGCAAATCGCCTCCGCCACCTCATCGGCGGTGCCGACGCGGCCCATCGGCACTGACGGCCCGAGCTTGGCCAAACGGTCGCCGAGCCCTGCCTTGGCATGAATTTCGGTGTCGATCAGACCGGGACGCACGGCGTTGACCCGAATGCCACGCCCGGCGAGTTCCTTGCTGGCACCGATGGTGAAGCTGTCAATCGCGCCCTTGGAGGCGGCGTAATGCACCCAATCGAACGGCCCGCCGAGGGAAGCGGCCACCGAGGACAGATTGACGATGCTGCCGCCGCGCCCGCCGCGATCTGTCGCCATCCGCTTGACCGCCTCACGCACCGTCAGGAACACGCCGCGCACATTGATCGCCAGGACGGAATCGAGAACCTCGACGGTGATGTTTTCGATGGCAGATGTCGGCCCGGTGATGCCCGCATTCGTCACCACGCCGTCGAGCCGGCCGAATTCGGCGTCGATCCATTCGAACAGCGCGATTGTCTGCGCCTCATCGGCGGCATCGGCCTTGAAGCCCTTGGCCTCGCCACCGGACGCGGTGATTTCGGCTTCCAGCGCCTCGGCCAGCGCGGATGAACTGCGATAGGAAAACGCCACCCGCCAGCCCTGTCGCGCCGCCAAGCGCACGGTTGCCGCGCCAATGCCCGCACTGCCGCCGGTGACAAGAAGTACCTTGCTCATGAAACGCCTCTCCCCAATTCCGCCGCTTGCGGCTTGCGCCCAGACTGGCCCAGATTTGCATCAGGCGACATCCGCGAAGCTCTCACACCAGCCTCACACAAAACGTAAATGCCGCACGATCGAGCCGGGAGAATGAATTCCGTTGCAGGGGGGTTGTCTGCTGGCGCAAAAAGACAATCTAAATCATGAAACATGCGCTTCGATGGAATGGCAGCCCGATGGATCAAGACACCACCGCGTCTCAGGATGCTGATTTTGCCGTAGATTTGCTGCGGCATGTCGTCGTCAGCTTGGTGCGGCGCGAGGGCATTGCCCTTTCGACGCAACAATTCGGCGTCTTTCTGGCCTGCTATCTCTGCCCGGAGGCTGCGACGATGCGCGGTCTTGTGCAGGAGATGGAAATGCCGCGCCTGATCGTGATGCGCGCGCTGGAAAAGCTCGCCGAGCTCGATCTGATCCGCCGCGAGCCGGACCCGCGCGACAGCCGCAACCAGATCCTGCATCATACCCAGACCGGCCAGTCGATGCTGGCCGATCTGCATGAAGTCTCGGTCGGCGTGTTGGAGCCGGTGGCCGCTTAGTGCGTCGATGCGTTCGGCGTGAACCAGCGCCCCCCGCCATTGCGCAAAGCAATCCACCGCGATGCAGCCAACCCAGCGATGGATTGCGGCACGGCGTGCCGCAATGACGGGGTGGGGTTGGAGTGGTCAGGGTTGAACCCTCGGTTATCATACTCTGGCGGTTTGATGCGTTCGGCGTGAACCAGCGCCCCCCGTCATTGCGCAATAACGGGGTGGCGCCGGATCCAACAGGCAGGCAGATCAGCCGGCGATCAGCGCTTTTTGGCGGCGATCAGCTTTTCGTACACCGTCACATAATCCTGCGCCATGCGGTGCGAGGTGAAGCGCTGATCGAAATAGGCGCGCACGCCCGTGCGGTCGATCTGGTCGAGCTTGCCGCATGCGACAATGGCTTCTTCGACGTTGTCGACGATGAAGCCGGAGACGCCGTCTTTCATCACTTCCGGCACCGAGCCGCGACGGAAGGCGATCACCGGGCAACCGCAGGCCATCGCCTCGATCATCACCAGACCGAACGGCTCCGGCCAGTCGATGGCGAACAGCACGGCCTTGGCGTTGCTGAGGAATTCCGGCTTCTGCGCGTCGTTGATCTCACCGATGAACTCAACGCCGCCGGTGGTGAGCAGATGCGCCACTTCGCGGTCGAAATAGTCCTGGTCGGCCTTGTCGATCTTGGCAGCCACCTTGAGCTTCACGCCGCAGGCCTGGGCGATGCGGATGGCGCGCTCGATGCCTTTTTCCGGCGAGATGCGACCGAGGAAGGCGAAATATGGCTCGCCGCCCTTGTTGGGCTGCGGGGTGAGCAGGTTCTGCG
Source organism: Acetobacteraceae bacterium (assembly GCA_031291725.1). GTDB lineage: Bacteria > Pseudomonadota > Alphaproteobacteria > Acetobacterales > Acetobacteraceae > CAIQQQ01. The sequence continues at coordinate 99,771 of JARLIM010000015.1, read as the reverse complement.
GCATGCCGTGATAGACGGTGGACGCCCACCCCAGATCCGGCACCGGGCTGCGCTGATTGTCCGAAATCGAGACCAGCGGCACGTTGGGGAACATGCGATAGACGGCGGCGAATTCCGGCAGGTCGAGCCTGCCATGCAGCGTGGTGACGAACGGCACGTCCTGACGGGAGAACAGCGAGTTCGGCCAGTAATCGACGTGGAAATGCAGCACGTCGAACCGATCCGAACGCTGGCGGACATATTCCATCAGAATGGCGTAGGTGGACACCCAATCCTTGATATCCGGATCAAGCCGGATCGCCTGCGGCCAGACCGGCTCCAACTTGGCCGAGGTGACGCTGTCGCCCGAGGCGAACAGGGTGACATCATGGCCGAGTTCAACGAGCGCTTCGGTGAGTGAATACACCACCCGCTCTGTGCCGCCATACAGCTTGGGCGGAACGGCTTCGAAAAGCGGCGCGATCTGGGCGATACGCATGGTATGGAGCCTCGTTTGAATGCGTGTTGGCACGTGGGAGAGGTAGAAGCCGATTGTGGCGAAAGAACGCAAGGGGGATGGTGGGATTGCGGCATCGCCGTCAGCAAAAAGCCCATCCTCGCCCAGACAGGCATATGCGGAGATCGGAGTTGACGACGGATCGGTGGGGAGGCAGGGGTTTGCATGCGCATATGGATTTTGCTTGAATCGGGCCAGTGGCTGTGACTTACACTGGTGGATGGAATCAGCCCCACCCCTGTCCGCGCCTGACATCTCCGCATCGCTGCGGACGATTTTGCGCGGGATTTTGGCGGTGTTGGGAACATGGCCGATGACGCCCGGCCTGGCCCGCGTGATGTATGGTAAAATCAACGCGACGTTCGACCGGATTGAAAAACTGCTGGTGCGGTTTCGCGCCGGGCGGCTGTGGCGGGTGACGCGGCAGGGGCCGCGAAATCGGGGCATGGCCTGTCATGCGCCGACGCTGGGTCGTGGCGCCGGCCAGCCGCGCAAGTTCGGATGGTTGGTGCTGGCGGGGACACATCAGGCGGCGGGATTCGGGGTGCAGTTGCAGACCGTGCTGGCCACGCCGGACATGACGGCGCTGCTGGAAGCGTCCCCACAGGCGCGGCGGATTCTGCGGCCCTTGTGTCGCGCCTTGGCGATGGAATTGCCGTGGACCGTCACACCGCCACGCACGCCCAAACCGCGCAAACCCCGTCAACCGCGCCCGAAGCCGGAGCCGTTCAAGATTCCGCTGCCGCGTGGCGTGCTGAGCTGGGCACGACGGGAAGGATTTGGAAAACTCTGCTAAGGTCAGGCGTGGAAAGACGTCGATAACGTTGCGATTTGTTATTGAGATAGCTCATGATTGAGATTGCGGAACTCTCCCCGCACAGCGCGGAAGCCCGGCTTTGCCTGGCGGCATATTTCGGCGAGCTCGCCACACGCTTTGCCCTCGGCTTTCATGCCGAGGCCGCACTGGCCGAGCCGATGGACGATCTCACCGCCCCGCATGGCTGGTTTCTCGTCGCCCGCGTGCATGGCCAAGCGGTGGGCTGTGTCGGGTTGCGGCGGATCGATGCGCAGACGGCGGAGATCAAGCGGATGTGGACCTCGCCCGCCGCACGCGGCCAGGGCGTGGCGCGGGCGATGTTGCAGCGTGTGGAGGAGATTGCCCGGCAGGCGGGATGCCTGCGCGTGCAACTGGACACCAACGGCGCGCTGACCGAGGCGCATGCGCTGTATCGCCGCGCGGGCTTCAGCGAAATTGCGCGCTACAACGACAATCCCTATGCCGAATTGTGGTTCGCCAAGGATGTGCCGCCGATTGCGCGCGATGGTTAGAGCAACGTCCAACCTGACCGGACCGCTGCGCGGTCAGTCTGGTTGGACTAAGTTGCTCTAGAATCATATATTTCTAGAGCACGACCTTTCGACCAGATGATTCCATCTGGTCGAAACGTGCTCTAGTCGATCAGCTTCCAGCTGGGAATTTTGATCTTCTGCACCACGATGACGATCTCGAAACAGCCATGCGGATGATCGTTGAGGCCGATATCGTATTTGTAGTCGCGATCGTTTTCCTCCAGGAACCGCACCCGGTAGGAATTCGGGGGCAAGGCGGCTTCGAATTCCGCCAGCAGTGAGGACGGCGTGTAGAAGCGTTGATGGTCGTCGTTGAAGACCGAAGGCGGGCGGCGGCGGCGTTCGTAGAGTTGCGCGCTCGGCACGGCGACGATGAGATGCCCGCCAATGCGCGTCACCCGATGCCAATCCTGGAGGGCGTTGATATAGGCCGGAATATGCTCCAGGCAGTGGCTGGAGAACACCGCATCCTGGCTGTTATCGGCAAAGGGCAGCGTGCGACCGTCATAGCCGGGATAGTCGAGATCGATGCCGATGGCGCCATCGACAATCGGCTGCGCCCGGCCCTCATAGCCGCGAAAGCCGATATCGAGCACCGCCGGGCCGGTGATGTAGCGGCCCCAGAAGCCGGAGAGCAGACGTTCATCCCAGGTCTTGCACGCCTCCGAGCCGACCATGCGCCGCCCCGCCTGATGCACCGGCCAATCCCGACCGGGCCGCTCGGCCATCCCCTCAATGCCGATGGCACGGATTTTCAGGCCAAGCCTGCGTGTGTCGTTGTTGAGGTGCAATTCGGCGGGAGATTTGCAGTCTGGCACCGCAAAGCCGAGCGTCAGACTATCCCCCGGCGGCAGTTCCGCGCGGTCGAACACCAAAGCGCGGATGCGGAAGGTGTTCTGGGTCAGCGTCCAATCATCGATCTCGCCGCCATTGAGCATCACATGGACGGTTTGCGCGGGCAGCACGTCATCGATGACGAAGGCCAAGACCTCCACCTGCACCAGCAGATACCGCCCGGCGAGCTTGGCCAGTGGGAGTGTCACCTCGGCATAATCGCCATCCACCCAGGTGCCGTCCGGCTCCGCCCCGCTGAATCCGGCATGCGGCAGGCCAGGATCAGCACGGGTAAAGTCGAAACGCAGATGGTTGCGACCCGAAGAGCTGATCATGGCGTGGTATCCTGCATCTGGATTGTCAACCTAACGTGTGGCCGCAGGAGTGCCAAATGTGGCTTGTGGCAGCCATTCCCAAAATTTGCCTTAATGCCCGTCTATAAGATCGGGTAATCCCGACATCGCGACACGCACGATGCCCGCAGCCGAGGCTCACCGTATGCCCCACGCCGATCTGACCCGTTACCGCAACCGCCCCATCGCCCTGCTCTGGCGCTATGCGATGCTGCACAAGCTTGGTCATGCAACCGTGCTGATCTCGGTCATCCTGGCCGTGTTCGCCGCGGTCTCGACGCAGTACGGCCTGAAGACGTTGATCGATCAGGTCTCCAAGGGTGTGGGTGGTGGCGGCCATGTGTGGCAGGCCTTTGCGCTGCTCTGTGCGCTGATCACCGCCGATAATCTGATGTGGCGCGTCGGCTGCACGGTGGCCGCCTACACCTTCGTGCGGGTGACGGGCGATGTGCGGCGCGAGCTGTTCGGGCATCTGTCCGGCCATTCGCCCGCCTATTACGCCGAGCGCCTGCCGGGCACCTTGGCCGGGCGGATCACCGCGACGGCGCAGTCGATCTATCAGACCGAGAACGTGCTGGCCTGGAACGTGTTGCCGCCCATTCTGGCGGTGACGATGGCGATTTGCTACATCATCTCGGTCGCGCCGCTGATGGCGCTGTCGATGGCAGCTGTGTCGGCGGCGATGGCGGGGATTGTCTTCCTGCTCGCCAAGAACGGCACGCCGCGCCACGCCGCCTATGCCGATCAGGCGGCGCGGGTGGATGGCGAGCTGGTGGACGTGATCGGCAACATGGCCGTGGTGCGCGCCTTCGGGGCGACGTTTCGCGAGCAGCAACGCTTCTCCGGCCATATGGAAGCGGAAATGGGCGCCCGTCGTCGCTCGCTGCTCTATATGGAACGCCTGCGCCTGATCCATGCGCTGATGACGGCCGTGGTCACCGCCGGCGTGCTCGCCTGGGGGTTGATGCTCTGGCAGGACGGCAAGGCGACGGTGGGCGACGTGTCGCTGATCTGCTCGCTCGGCTTCACCATTCTGCACGGCACGCGCGATCTGGCGGTGAGCCTGGTCGATCTGACCCAGAACGTCGCCCGCATGGCCGAGGCGTTGCGCGCGCTGTTGGTGCCGCATGATCTGCCGGATCGGCCGAATGCGGGCACGTTGCAGGCGGAGAAGGGCGGCGTGGAGTTCCGCGATGTCACCTTCGCCTATCCGGGGCGCGGGGCGGTGCTGGATCATTTCCATCTGCGCATCGAACCCGGCCAGCGCGTGGGGCTGGTGGGGGCGTCGGGCGCCGGCAAATCCACCGTGGTCTCGCTGCTGCAACGCTTCCACGATATTCAGGGCGGGGCCGTGCTGATCGATGGCCAGGACATTGCCGAAATGACGCAGGTGAGCCTGCGCGCGGCGATGGCGATTGTGCCGCAGGATATCTCGCTGTTTCACCGCTCCGTGCTGGAAAACATCCGCTATGCCCGCCCGGAGGCCACGACCGAGGAGGTGCTGGACGCGGCCAGGATCGCCCGCTGCACCGATTTCATCGAGGCGTTGCCGGAAGGCTATGACACGATGGTGGGCGACCGTGGTGCCAAGCTCTCCGGCGGCCAGCGCCAGCGTTTGGCGATTGCCCGCGCGCTGTTGAAGAACGCTCCCATCCTGCTGCTCGATGAGGCGACCTCGGCGCTGGACAGCGAGAGCGAGGCGGCGATTCAGCATGCGCTGGACAATCTGATGCAGGGCCGCACGGTGATCGCGGTGGCGCATCGCCTGTCCACCCTGCGCAATTTCGACCGCATCGTGGTGATGGAGAATGGCCGGGTGATCGATGACGGATCGCCCGACGTGCTCAGCCACCGCGCCGGGCCGTATCGGGAGTTGCTGAAGAATCAGGCGATGGAATTGGAAGCCGAGGTGGCCACGCCGTAGCGCGGCTCCATCCTATTCCAGCAGGAACGGCAGCGTTGCGGCCACAAACCGCGCCGGGGCCTGCAATTGCGGCACGTGGGCGAGGCCGTCGAGCACCGTCAGAGAAGCATTGGGCAGCAATGCCGCCACTTCCTCGCTCATCGGCGGCGGGGTGGCCTCGTCCTGTGCGCCGACCACCACGAGAACCGGCATGCTGGCGGCGGCGAGGTCGGGGCGCAGATCCATCCCGGCCAGCGCAGCACAGGCCGTCACCACCGTCTCCAGCTGCGATGTCAGGAAGATCGCCCGACGCTGGGCCACCAAATCCGGATTGGCGGCGTGGAAGTCCGGTGCGAACAGGCGGCGCATGGCAACATCGGCAATCCCCTCCAGCCCCTTCGCCGAAGCCCCCGCCGCCATGCCGCGAAACGCCGCCCGGCCGGGTTCGGAGAAGCAGGATCCGGCATCGGCCAACACCAGACGCGAGACCAGATCAGGATGTTTCAACGTCATCTGCAAGGCCACGAAGCCGCCATAGCCATTGCCCAGCAACCGCACCGGGCCGCCGAGTTCCGCCACCGCCTCTGCCATCCGCTCCGCCACCGGCAGCAACCCGCCCGGCACGAATGCGGAGTCGCCAAAGCCCGGCAGTTCGGGGACGATGACGCGGAAATGGGCCGCATAGGCGTCGATCACCCCGTTGAACGAGGAGCGATCCGCCAACAGGGAGTGAAACAGCACCAGCGGCGCCCCCGCACCGTAAACAGCCGCCCGCACCCGACCGCCCGCCAATTGCAATTCGCTCATCCCCGCCTCCCGATGCATGTTGAGCTTGAAGCTCAATCTTGCGTTCTGCCGATACAGCACTAAAATATCATTTGATAAAAATTGCCAGCATACAAGATGGCAATCTGGGGAGAAACGCGGATGGGTCACGTTGCAGCCACAATGCCGCAGGCCGAGCAGGATCGTATCCGCCGCGTGACGGGACGCGGCCTCTACACCGCCGACGAACGCCGTGCCGGTGTGGCCCATGCCGCTTTCGTGCGATCTCCCCACGCCCATGCCCGCATCGTCTCCATCGACACGTCCGAAGCCGCAACCATGCCGGGCGTGCTGTGCATTCTCACCGGTGCCGATTGCGTGGCGGCGGGGCTGAAGAATTTCCCGGTGATCGACCGCATCGGCAAGGGCCTTAACATCCCACACCGCCCGGTGCTCGCCGCCGACCGCGTGCGCCATATCGGTGAGGCGGTGGCGATGGTGGTGGCGCAGACCACGGCGCAGGCGATGGATGCGGCCGAGGCGATCTTTGTCGATTACGACATGCTTCCCGCCACCATCGGCCTGGCCGCCGCCGAAGCGGCAGGCTCCGAGGCGGTGCACGAGACCGGCAATCTCGCTTTGCGCCACAATGTCGGCGACGCGGCGGAGATTGCGGCGGCCTTGGCGGCGTCGGCCCATGTGGTGGAAACCTCCATCGAAATGCCGCGCCTGACCCCCGTCACGCTGGAACCGCGCGCGGCGTTGGGGCTGTGGGATGCGGCGGAGGGTCGCTATGAATTGCGGGTGCCGCATCAGGGCGTGATCGAGATCCGTCGCGATCTCTCCGCCGTCTTCGGCCTGCCCGCCGACCGTTTCCATGTGCTCGGCGGCGATGTCGGCGGCGGGTTCGGCCCGCGCAACATCGCCTATCCGGAATATGTCGCGGTGCTGATGGCGGCCAAACAATTGGGCCGGCCGGTGCATTGGGCCGGCACGCGCAGCGAAAGCTTCCTCACCGACACGCATGGGCGCGGCGTACGCGTCTCGGGCAAGCTCGGGATGGATGAACAGGGGCGCTTCACCGCGTTCTCGATGGATTACGTGGCCGATCTGGGCGCCTATATCACCGTTGTCGCCGCGTTTGCCGCCATCAACAACCCGCTGCAATCGCTGGTCGGCTGCTACACCATCCCGAAGGCCGCCGCCGAGTTGCGGCTGGTGTTCACCCATGCGGTGCCCACCGGCCCCTATCGCGGCGCGGGACGGCCGGAGATGTCTCTGCTGATCGAGCGGCTGGTGGATGTGGCGGCGCGGCGGATCGGGGCCGATCCGTTGGAGTTGCGCCTGCGCAATGCCATCCCGCCCGAGGCGTTCCCCTACACCGTGCCGGGCAGCAATGCGCGCTATGACAGCGGCAATTTCCCCGGCCTGATCGCCCGCGCCCGCCAGATGGCCGATTGGGACGGTTTCGCCGCCCGCAAGGCAGAGGCCGCGGCACGTGGGCAAATTCTGGGGCGCGGCTGCACGCTGTTCATCGAAGTCTCCGGCGGCGGCGGCTTCCCGGATGAGGCGGCGCTGACGCTTTCGGCCGAGGGCGGCGTGCCGAAGCTGGTGATCGAGACGGTCACCGCCAGCACCGGGCAGTCGCATGCCCGCACCTTCTCGACGATCGCCGCCCCGCGTTTGGGATTGGATGAAATCCACACCATTCTCCAGGCCAGCGACCCGAACACCAAACTGACCGGCGCCGGCTCCTACGCCTCCCGCTCGACGATTGCGGCAGGCTCGGCGGTGGCGCTGGCGGCCGATGAGATCGCGCTCGAACTGCGCAAGCGGGCGGGTCTGCGCGCCAATCTGGCGCCGGAGCAGATCACCCTGCGCAATGCGGCGGCGCTGCGCCCGGATGGCAGCGAAATCTGCCCGATTGCCGCCCTGCTCGACACGCCGCTCTCCGCCCTGGGCAAGCAGCCCCCCTCCAACGCCTTCCCCTCCGGCTGCCATGTGGTGGAATTGGAGCTCGACCCGGAGACCGGGGTCAGCACGCTGCTGCGCTACATAGCCGTCGACGATGCCGGGGTGACGATCGATCATCAGGCCACCGAAGCGCAAATCCATGGTGGCATTGCCCAGGGTGTGGGCGAGGTGTTGACGGAAGAGGCGACGATCGATCCCGAAACCGGCCAGCTTCTCGCCGCCAGCCTGATGGACTACGCCCTGCCGCGCGCCGATCACTTCCCCAGCTATGAGTTGGACGAGGTGAACTCGCCCTCCCCGTTCAACCCGATTGGCGTCAAGGGCGTGGGCGAGGCGGGCACCACCGGGGCGCTGTGCGCGGTGACGAGTGCGGTCTATGACGCGCTCGAAGGGCGGGACCTGCCGCAGATGCCCTATACGCCGCAGCGTCTATGGGAGGCGTTGCGCGGCTGATCAGCCGCCCAGCGCATCGAAGCGCAACACAGGCACCACGTCCCCGGCTGTGGCGGCGGGGGCGTAGGGGGCGCGTTGGATCACGCCATCGGCGCGGGCCAGCGCGCTCAGCATGCCGGAATCCTGTTTGCTGAACGGCTCCGCGCGAAGGCTGCCATCAGGTTCGACATGCAGGCGGCAGCGCAGATGATCGGCGCGTTTGTCATTGGCCGCCAGATCGCTCACCAGCCGCGCCGGCACCGATTGCGGCGCAGCGCCCGGCAGGCCGAGCAGTCGTTCAATGGCCGGTTTGAGGAACAGCACCGCGCAGAGATAGGACGACACCGGATTGCCCGGCAGCCCGATCAGCGGCACCGCGCCCACCATGCCATGCATCAGCGGCTTACCCGGACGCATGGCGATTTTCCAGAAATCGAGCTGCATGCCCAGCGTGGCCAAGGCCGGGGCGACCAGATCATGATCGCCCACGCTCGCCCCCCCGGTGGTGACGAGAATATCGGCATGGCGGGCGCTATGGGCGGCAGCGGCGATGGCGTCGATGCTGTCACCGGCGATCGGCAGCACCATCGCCTCGCCGCCACAGGCCCGCACGAGGGCTGCAAGGGCATGGGCGTTGGAGCTGACAATCCCGCCATGCCCCACCGGCTCACCCGGCAGCACGATTTCGTCCCCCGTCGCCAAAATCGCCACCACCGGGCGGCGATGCACCGGCACCCAGGCATGATTGGCCGCAGCGATCAGCCCGATGCGACGTGGATTGAGCCAGGATCGCGCGGGCACCATCACGTCGCCCGCCCGGAAATCCTGCCCGGCGCGACGAATGTGCTGGCCGGGGCGGATCGTCTCGCGAATGGTGATCTCGTCGCCGCTGCGGTCAGTGTCTTCCTGCAACACCACGGTGTCGGCGCCGGCAGGCACCACCGAGCCGGTGAACAGCCGCACCGCCTCACCGGGGCCAACCTCACCTGCAAACGGATGCCCGGCCGGGGCGGCGCCGATCACCCGGCGCGGTTGCGGATCGGCGGCACGGATGGCGTAACCATCCATCGCCGAGACATCATGCGGCGGATGGGTCAGGCGCGCGCGGATATCCTCGGCCAGCACGCGGCCTGCGGCTTCGGCAAGGCCCACGACTTCACCGCCGGTCGGTTCAAGACCGGCGAGGATACGGGCTCGGGCGTCCTCAACCGAAATCATCGCCGCACTCCCACCTTATTCTTGGGTAAAATCGCCCGACTTGCCGCCGGACTTCGCCACCACGCGCAACGCCTCGATGCGCATGCCGCGATCGACCGCCTTGACCATATCGTAGACCGTCAGTGCCGCCACCGACGCCGCCGTCAACGCCTCCATCTCCACGCCGGTGCGGCCGGTGGTGCGCACGGTGGCTGCAATCTCCACCGCATCATCGCCTGTGGGCGTGAGATCGACGCTGACGGAGGTGATCGGCAGCGGGTGGCAGAGCGGGATGAGATCGGCGGTGCGCTTGGCGGCCATGATCCCGGCCAGCCGTGCCACCCCCAGCACATCGCCCTTCTTGGCATCGCCCGCACGGATCAGATCGAGCGTGGCTTTCTGCATCACCACGCGCGCGCGCGCGGTGGCCACACGGACGGTTTCGGCCTTCGCCCCCACATCGACCATGGCAGCCTTCCCGGCCGCGTCGAAATGGGTGAGCTTGGGGGCCTCGCCGCTCATCCGAACAGCAGCGTGCGGGTGGCCGCTTCCACATCGTCCTGCCGCATCAGGCTCTCGCCGATCAGGAAGCTGCGCACCCCGGCCTGTGCCAGAAGTTGCAAATCCGCATGCGTGCGCAGACCGCTCTCGCCGATCAGGAAACGATCCGGCGGCACCAGCCCGGCCAGTTCAACGGTGGTGTTGATATCGGTCTTGAGGGTTTTCAGATTGCGGTTGTTGATGCCGATCAGCCGGGATTGCAGCGACAACGCGCGATCCAGTTCTTCGCGGTTATGCACCTCCACCAGCACATCCAGCCCGAGCGCGTGGGCGAGTTGTTCCAGCTCGCGCGCCTCATCATCGGTGAGCGCTGCGATGATCAACAGAATGCAATCCGCCCCCATCGCGCGGGTCTCATAGACCTGCCACGGGTCCAGGATGAAATCCTTGCGCAGCACCGGCAGCTCCACCGCCGCCCGTGCCGCGCGCAGATAATCGGCATGGCCCTGAAAATAGGGCGCGTCCGTCAGCACCGACAAACACGTCGCCCCCGCCGCCGCATAGGCACGGGCGAGGGCTGCCGGGTCGAAATCCGGGCGGATCAGACCACCGGACGGCGAGGCCTTCTTGATTTCGGCGATCAGCGCGAAGCGGTCTGTGGCGGTGTGCACCAAAGCGCGGGCGAAACCGCGCGTGGGCTTGGCGTTGCGGGCCTGCTCGCGGATGGCTTCCAGCGGTGTCGCAGCCTTGCGGCGGGCGGTCTCAAGGCTCGTATCGGCACAGATGCGCGCCAATGCGTCGCTCTCGGTCGTCATCTTCTGAGTCATGCGGTTTCCCGGATCAAGGCTGCAAGGGCGGCCTGCGCCGCGCCGGAATCGATGGAATGTGCGGCCTGGATCACACCTTCCTGGACGGTGGCAGCACGGCCGGCCACCACCAAGGCGGCCCCGGCATTGAACAGCACGGTGTCGCGATAGGCCGAGGGCTGTCCGGCGAGCAGCGCGCGCAGGGCTGCGGCGTTATACTCGGCATCCCCCCCCACAATGGCGGAGATCGGCGCACGCGGCAGGCCGACATCCTCGGGCGTGAGGATGAATTCAACGATGTTGCCATCATGCAGGCTGACGACCTGATTTTCCCCGGCCAGCGTCAGTTCATCGAGTCCTTGACCATGGACGAGCCACGCATCCGTGGTGCCTAGATTGCGCAGCGTCTCCGCCGCAGGGCGCAGCCAGCGCGCGTCATAGAACCCGGTCAATTGCCGCTTCACGCGGGCCGGATTGGCCATCGGCCCCAGCAGATTGAAAATCGTCCGCGTGCCGAGCTCCACCCGCACACCGGCGGCATGGCGCAGTGCTGCGTGATGGCGCGGCGCGAACAGAAAGACGCAATGGGTGCGCAGCAGGATATCGGCCAGCCGGTCCAGCGCCACATCGACATTCACGCCCAGGCTGCTCAGCACATCCGCCGCCCCAGAACGCGAGGACAGCGCCCGATTGCCGTGCTTGGCCACCGGCACGCCGAGCCCTGCCAACACGAAGGTGACGGCGGTGGAGACGTTGTAGGTGCCAGCCCCATCACCGCCGGTGCCGACCACATCGATCGCCCCCTCAGGCGCCTCGATGGCGGTCATCCGTGCGCGCATCGCCTGCACGGCCCCGGTCATCTCGGCCACCGTCTCTCCCCGCACCCGCATGGCCATCAGCAATCCGGCAATCTGCGCGGGCGTCGCCTCACCGGCCATGATGATGCCGAACGCCTCCTCCGCCTCAGCGGAATTCAGCGTCTCCGCCTGCGCGAGGCGGGCGAGGACGGGTTTGAGATTGCCGCTCATCAGGCTGCCTTCACCTGAGACGGGCGTGCCGGGCTGTTGCTGCCACGCGCAATGTTAAGGAAATTCTGAAGTATCTGATGGCCGTGCTCGCTGGCGATGCTTTCGGGGTGGAACTGCACGCCATGCACCGGCAGCGTGCGATGTTGCAGCCCCATGATGATGCCGTCTTCGGTCCAGGCGGTGGCTTCAAGGCAATCGGGCAGCGTGTCGGGATCGACGGTGAGCGAGTGATAGCGCGTGGCGCCGAACGGGTTGGGCAGACCGGCAAAGACGCCCTTGCCGTCGTGGAAGACCGGGCTGACCTTGCCATGCATCGGCTTGGGCGCGCGGATGACATCGCCGCCGAACACCTGGCCCATCGCCTGATGGCCGAGGCAGACGCCAAAGAGCGGAATTTTACCTGCGGCGGCGGCGATCAGATCCAGACAGATGCCTGCCTCGTTGGGCGTGCAGGGGCCGGGCGAGAGCACGATGGCTTCCGGCGCACGGGCGATGGCCTCCTCGACGGTGATCTTGTCGTTGCGCACCACATCGCAACGCGCGCCCAGATCACCCAGGAAATGGACGAGGTTGAAGGTGAAGCTGTCATAATTGTCGATCAGGAGGATCATCTTGCCTTACCCGCACGCGCAGACCGCGCTTTGCATCACATCGCGCTGTTATGGCACCGCACAATGGTTGGCGTCCAGCGAGGAGGGGCATGACAAGCTGTCGGGTGGTGCGACCGTGCTTGCGGCACGAAGAGCCGAACTCCATCGCGGATTTGGCCGCATCCCCCCACATCTGCCCATCTCCGCATTCCCCCATATTGCGCCCACACCCCGCCGTGTGGCACGTCACTCGATTGGATGGAGCATGAAGGAATCGCCGTGACCGCCTCCCACCGGCATCTGTTGCAAATCGAGGGGATGCACCCGCCGCAGATCGAGATGATGCTCGATCTGGCCGAGAGCTATGTGCTCCTCAACCGTTCCGGCAAAACCCAGCGCGATCTGCTGCGCGGGCGGACATTGATCAATCTGTTCTTCGAGGACAGCACCCGCACCCGCACCAGTTTCGAACTGGCCGGCAAGCGCCTGGGGGCGGATGTGATCAATATGTCGGTCTCCAATTCCTCGGTGAACAAGGGCGAGACCCTGCTCGATACCGCCGCCACGCTGAACGCGATGATGTGCGACCTGCTGGTGGTGCGCCACGCGCAATCGGGTGCGCCGAATTTGCTGGCGCAGAAGGTCGATGCCGCGGTGATCAATGCCGGAGACGGCACGCATGAGCACCCGACACAGGCGCTGCTCGATGCCCTCACCATCCGTCGCCGCAAAGGCCGCCTGCAAGGGCTGATCGTGGCGATCTGTGGTGACGTGCTGCATTCCCGCGTCGCCCGCTCGAACATTCATCTGCTCTCGGCCATGGGGGCGATTGTGCGGGTGGTCGGGCCGAAGACGCTCATTCCGGCGGAATGCGCGCGCCTCGGCGTGGAGGTGTTCCACGACATGACCAAGGGCATCGCGGGTGCTGACGTGGTGATGATGCTGCGCCTGCAACGCGAGCGGATGTCGGGCGGTCTGGTGCCGTCCGCACGTGAGTATTTCCGCTTTTACGGGCTGGATTTCGAAAAGCTCGGCAATGCGAAGAAAGATGCGATCATCATGCATCCGGGGCCGATGAACCGGGGCGTGGAGATCGACTCGGCGGTGGCCGACGATCCGGTGCGCTCGGTGATCAAGGAACAGGTGGAAATGGGGGTTGCGGTGCGCATGGCCGTGCTCGACATCCTCTCGCGCGAAAGCCGCCGCAATGTCTGATGTTCTGATCGAAAATGTCCGTCTGATCGACCCGGCAACCGGGCTGGATCAGCACGGCGCGCTGCTGGTGACATCCGGCCGCATCGCCGATTTCGGAGACGCGCTCGGGCGGCCGGAGGGCGTGCCGGTCGTCGATGGCAATGGCGGCGTGCTCTGCCCCGGTCTGGTCGATATGCGCGTCGAACTCGGCGAGCCGGGCGGCGAATATCGCGAGACGATTGCCTCCGCCGCCCTGGCAGCCTCTGCCGGTGGCATCACCACGGTTGCCGCCATGCCGGACAGTGCGCCCGCCATCGATGACCCGGCGCTGGTGCAGTTGTTGCGGGCGCGCGGCGAGGAGACCGGGCGGATCACCATCATCCCCTATGGCGCGGCCACACGCGGCTGTCTGGGCGAGGAGATTTCCGAATACGGCCTGTTGCGGGAAGCCGGGGCGGTGGCGTTCACCGATGGAGCGCGGGCGATCGGCTCCAGCCGTCTGATGCGCTTGGCGCTGTCCTATGCGTCGGGCTTCGGCGCGATGATCGTGCAGCACCCGGAAGATCCGGAATTGGCGCAAGGCGGGGCGGCGACGCAGGGCGAGCTCTCCACCCGCCTCGGCCTGCCCGGCATTCCGGCAGCGGCGGAGGCGATCATCGTGGCGCGCGATGTGCGGCTGGCCGAGATGACCGGCGGTGCGGTGCATTTCGCCCATATCTCCACCGGCGAAGCTCTGGACGTGATCCGGCGGGCGAAGGCGCGTGGCATCAAAGTCACATGCGATACCGCCCCGCCCTATTTCGACCTCAACGAGACGGCGATCGGCGATTATCGCACCTACGCCAAGCTCTCCCCGCCGCTGCGCACCGAGGCCGACCGGCTGGCGGTGCTGGCTGGGCTTGCCGATGGCACGATCGACGCCATCGCCTCCGACCATCAGCCGCGCGACCCGGATGACAAACGCCTGCCCTTCGCTCAGGCGGCAGCCGGCGGCACCGGGCTGGCGACGCTGCTCGGCGTGACGCTGGCACAATTCCACGGCGGACATCTGCCGCTGCTGCGCGTGCTGGAACTGCTCACCGCGGCCCCTGCCCGTCTGCTCGGCGCCGAGGCTGGGCGCTTGGCCAAGGGGGCGGCGGCGGATTTGTGTCTGTTCGATCTGGAGCGGGTCTGGCAGGTCAATGTCGGCACCCTGCCCGGCAAGGCGCAGAACTCGCCGTTCGACGGGCGGGCGCTGGAAGGCCGGGTGGCGGGCACCTGGAAGGCTGGACGCCGCGTCCATGGATAGGGCGATGATCGTGGCGGCGGTGACGGGCTATCTGCTCGGCGCCATCCCGTTCGGGCTGATCGTGACGGCGATGGCCGGGATTGGCGATATTCGCAAAATCGGCTCCGGCAATATCGGCGCGACCAACGTGTTGCGCACCGGCCGCAAGGGGCTGGCGGCGGCGACGTTGCTGCTCGATGCGCTCAAGGGGGCGGCGGCGGTGTTGATCGGCATCTCGCTCGGCCCGCTCGGTGCGCTGGTGGGCGGATTGGCGGCGGTGCTGGGGCATCTCTTCCCGGTCTGGCTGAAATTCAAAGGCGGCAAGGGCGTCGCCACCGGCTTCGGCGTGCTGATCTCAGCCTCCCCCCTCGCCGGGTTGGCGGCGGGCGTGGTGTGGATTGTCATGGCGCGGCTGGTGAAAATCTCCTCGGCCGCCGCGTTGACCGCCTGTGCGGCCGCCCCCTTGCTGATCTGGCTGATCGATGGCCGCACGGATCGGGTGGAATTGGCGGCGATGATCGCAGTCCTGGTCTGGATCAAACACCACGCCAATATACGCCGCCTGCTGGCGGGCACGGAGCCGCGGATCGGCCAAAAGTCATGAAGGATGGCCCCACCCGTCTGCGACTGGCGCGCACGACCGGGGTGGGGCCGATCCTGTATCGTCGGCTGATGCAGCGTTTCGGCAGTGCCGAGGCAGCTTTGGCCGAATTGCCCGCCATCGCCAGCCGCGCCGGACGCAGCCAGCCGCTCGACACGCCCAGCCTCGGCAGCGTGCAGCGGGAGATGGCGGCGGTGGCGCGACTCGGCGGGCATTTCCTGTTCGTCGACACGCCGGATTATCCGCCGCTGCTCGCTCTGCTCAACGACGCCCCACCCGCCATCGCCGTGCTGGGCAATACCGAATATTTCTCGCGCACCGGCGTGGCGTTGGTCGGTGCCCGCAACGCCTCGGCCAACGGCATGCGCTTTGCCGCGGAATTGTCGGGCGACCTTGCCGGGCGCGGGCTGGCGGTGGTCTCCGGCCTGGCACGCGGGATCGATGCCGCCGCCCACCGTGGGGCGCTCAAGACCGGGGAGACGATTGCCTGCATCGCCGGCGGGCTCGACCGCCCCTATCCGCCCGAACACGCGGATTTGTTGGCCGAGATTGCCGAACGCGGGCTGGTGGTCGCCGAAGCCCCCCTCGGCACCGCCCCGCAGGCCCGGCATTTTCCGCGCCGCAACCGGGTCATTGCCGGGCTTTCGCTGGGCGTGGTGGTGGTGGAAGCCGCCTTCCGCTCCGGCAGCCTGATCACCGCCCGGCTGGCGCAGGAAGAGGGGCGCGAGCTGTTTTCCGTCCCCGGCTCGCCGCTGGATGCGCGCTGCCACGGCTCGAACTGGCTGATCAAACAGGGCGCGCAGATGGTGGAGACAGCCGACGATGTGATTGCCAATCTGCCGCCGCATCCGAAACTCGAAGGAATTTCACGCGACCCGCTTTTCGCCCGTGAAACCCAGGCACCCCGCCCCAGACCGCCGGAAATTGCCGATTTCGCGCCTCCGCAGGCCGTCGCAGCGGTCACTGCTTTGCTCTCCCCCGTACCAACCGCAGTTGACGATCTGATCGCGCACTGCCAGTTCTCGGCACCTGAGGTCCGGGCTGCCCTGCTGGACCTTGAGTTGGCGGGACGTGTCGAGGCTCTGCCTGGCAGCCGGGTCGCCCTGCTGTCACCAGGGCAGTTGAGCGTGACCAGCACATGACCGACGTTGTCGTTGTCGAATCCCCGGCGAAAGCCAAAACGATCAACAAATATCTCGGCGGCGGTTTCACCGTGCTGGCGAGCTTCGGACACGTACGCGATTTGCCGCCGAAAGACGGCTCCGTGCGCCCCGAGGAAGATTTCGCGATGGATTGGGCCGCCGATGAGCGTGGCCAGCGCCAGATGGCCGCCATCGCCAAGGCGCTCAAGGGCAGCAAAACCCTCTATCTCGCCACTGACCCGGATCGCGAGGGCGAAGCAATCTCGTGGCATGTGCGCGCGATGCTGGAGGAGAAGAAACTCCTCAAAGGCATCGACGTTCAGCGCATCACCTTCAACGAGATCACCCGCAGCGCCATCCGCTATGCGATGGACCATCCGCGCGCGCTCGATCAGCCGCTGATCGAGGCCTATATGGCCCGTCGCGCACTGGATTATCTGGTGGGCTTCAACCTCTCCCCCGTGCTGTGGCGCAAGCTGCCGGGCAGCAAATCGGCCGGCCGGGTGCAATCCGTCGCCCTGCGGCTGATCTGCGAACGCGAGGCGGAGATCGAGGTCTTCAAAACCCGCGAATACTGGTCCGTCGAAGCTGCCCTCGCCACCCCCGCCGGCGCGCCCTTCGCCGCCCGGCTGACGCATCTGGATGGCCGCAAGCTCGATCAATTCGATCTGCCCAACCAGGACAAGGCCGAAGCCGCCCGCGCCCAGGTGCAGGCCGCCAAGCTTGCCGTGCAGTCGGTGGAACGCAAGCGCGTCCGCCGCAACCCGCCACCGCCCTTCACCACCTCCACCCTGCAACAGGACGCCTCACGCAAGCTCGGCCTGTCCGCCCAGCAGATCATGCGTCTGGCGCAGCAGCTTTATGAAGGTGTCGATATCGACGGCGATACGGTCGGGTTGATCACCTATATGCGAACCGATGGTGTTTCGATGGCACGCGAAGCCATCGACTCCATTCGCGGCCATGTGCGTGACAGCTTCGGCCCCAATTACGTCCCGGCCCAGCCGCGCGAATACACATCCAAGGCCAAGAACGCCCAGGAGGCGCACGAAGCCATCCGCCCGACCGACATCACCCGCACGCCGGACGATGTCGCGCGGCATCTGTCGCATGATCAGCGCCGGATGTATGAGCTGATCTGGAAGCGCGCCTGTGCCTCGCAGATGGCGGCGGCAGAGCTGGATCAGGTCGCTGTGGACCTCGCCGAGCCGAAAAACCCGACATCGCCGGTGCTGCGCGCCAATGGCTCGATTGTCGCCTTTGACGGCTTCCTCAAGCTCTATCGCGAAGAAGTGGACGAGAACGCCACCGGAAAGGACGACGACGACAACCGCATGTTGCCGCCGATGAGCGAGCACGATGCGGTGGCCACCAAATCCGTCGCCGCCGAGCAGCATTTCACCCAGCCGCCGCCGCGCTATTCGGAAGCCAGCCTGGTCAAGAAGATGGAAGAACTCGGCATTGGCCGCCCTTCCACCTATGCCTCGATCATCTCGGTGCTGCAGGACCGCAACTACGTCAAAATCGACAAGCGTCGCTTCGTGCCGGAAGACCGCGGCCGCCTCGTCACCGCCTTTCTGACCAGCTTCTTCGAACGCTATGTCGACACCGGCTTCACCGCCGGGCTGGAAGATCAGCTCGACGAGATTTCGGCGGGCAAGGCCGATTGGCGCGCGGTGATGCATGCCTTCTGGCGGGATTTCTCGGCGGCGATCGCCGAGACCAAAGACCTGAAGATCTCCAACGTCATCGACGCGCTGGATGAGGAGCTCGGCCCGCATTTCTTCCCCGCCCGTGAGGACGGCACCGACCCGCGCGTGTGCCCGTCCTGCGGCAAGGGGCGGCTTGGGCTGCGTCTGGGGCGGCATGGCTCGTTCATCGGCTGCTCGAACTACCCGGATTGCTCCTTCACCCGCAGGCTGGCAGTCGATGGTGGCGAGGACGAGGCATCGGCCACGCTGAAGGAGGGGATGCGCAATCTCGGCACCCATCCGACCACCGGCGAGGAGATCACCATCCGTCGCGGCCCGTATGGGCTGTATGCCCAGCAGGGCGAGCAGGAGCCGGGCAGCAAGGTCAAGCCCCGCCGCACCTCGCTCACCAAAGGCATGGATGGCGAGACGATCACGCTGGAACAGGCGCTCGGCCTGCTCTCGCTGCCGCGCATCGTGGGCATTCACCCGGAGTTGAAAGAGCCGATCGAGGCAGGCATCGGGCGGTTTGGGCCGTATGTGAAGATGGCCAACATCTTCGCCTCGCTCGACAAGGATGACGACGTTCTGGCCGTCGGTCTCAACCGCGCCGTCGATGTGCTGGCCAAGAAACTCGCCTCGGTGCGCACGTTGGGTGTGCATCCGAAGGACAAGGAGGCGGTGATCGTCCGCAAGGGCCGCTTCGGGCCATATGTGCAGCATGGCCAGATCGTGGCCAATCTGCCGCGCGATGTGTCGATGGACGATATTTCGCTCGACGATGCGCTGGCGTTGCTCGCCGAGAAGGGCAAGGCGTTGAAGGCCAAGCCGGGGGCGAAGAAAAAAGCAGCGCCCGCGAAGGCCAAGGCGGTGAAGGCGCCGAAGGCAGACAAACCTGCGGCCGAGGCGAAAGCACCTGCCGCCAAGAAGGCGGCTTCTGCCAAGAAGGCGCCTGCTGCCAAGAAGGCTCCGGCGAAGAAACCCGCAGCCAAGAAGGCCGCAAGCTGAGATGAAACGGCGCAAATCCGACGCGCCGCCCAACCTGCCGTCGCGTGAAGAGGTGCGCCAATTCATCGCCTCGGCACCGGGGCGGGTGGGCAAGCGCGAGATCAGCCAGCATTTCAATCTCGGCGTCGCACAGCGCCATGAGTTGCGCGATCTGCTGAAGTCTTTGGCCGCCGAAGGCGAGGTGGCGCCCGCCGGTCACAAACGCTTCACCCCGCCCGGTCGTCTGCCCGAGGCGATGGTGGTGCAGGTGGTCGGCATCGATCATGACGGCGAAGCCACCGCCCGCCCGGTTGGCTGGCAGGCCGATGGTCCGCCGCCGCTGGTGTTGATGGCCCCCGAAGCCAAAGGCCGCCCGGCACTCGCCCCCGGTGAGCGTGTGCTGGCCCGTCTGCGTCCGATTGGCGGCGGCAAATATGAAGGCCGCACCCTCAAACGCCTCACCGACGCCCCTGGCCGCATCCTCGGCATCTTCCGCGCCCATCCGCGCGGCGGGCGGATCGAGCCGACGGATAAGCGGGTCAAGGCGGAATGGGTGGTGCCGCTGGGGGAGGAGAACGGCGCCGAGCCCGGCGATATCGTGCTCGCCAACCCGCTGCCCAGCCTGGGGCTTGGCCCCAAGCCGGTGCGGGTGATCGAGCGGCTGGGCAAATTGGGCGATGCCAAGGCGGTCAGCCTGATGGTGATCGCCATGCACGACATCCCGCAGGAATTCCCGCCCGATGCGCTGGCCGAAGCCCGCCGTGCCAAAGGGGTGCCGCTCGGCAAGCGCGACGATCTGCGCCCGATTCCGCTGGTGACCATCGACGGTGCCGATGCACGCGATTTCGATGATGCCGTCTATGCCGAACCGCACCCGGACGGCTTCCGGCTGATCGTGGCGATTGCCGATGTGGCACATTACGTTCGCGCGGATTCGGCGTTGGACCGCAATGCCTGGCTGCGCGGCAATTCCTGCTATTTCCCCGATCGCGTCGTGCCGATGCTGCCGGAGGATTTGTCCAATGGCTGGTGCAGCCTGAAGCCAGATGAAGATCGCGGCTGTCTCTATGTGGAGATGATCGTCAACAAAGCCGGTCAGAAGCAACGCCATCGCTTCGGTCGCGGCCTGATGCGCTCCGCCGCCCGGCTGACCTATGAACAGGTGCAGGAGGTGCATGATGCCGGCACCGAGACCCATCTGCCGCTGCCCGCGCTGTATGACGCCTTCCGCGCACTGCTCGCCGCCCGCGTGGCGCGGGGCACGCTTGATCTCGATATCCCGGAGCGCAAGGTGGTGCTCGGCGAGGATGGCAAGGTTGCCTCCATCGCGCCGCGCCCGCGCCTGGACAGCCACCGGCTGATCGAGGAGTTCATGGTGCTGGCCAATGTCTGCGCCGCCGAGGAACTCGAACGCCTCGCCCGTCCGTGCATGTATCGCGTGCATGCGCCGCCATCGGATGAGAAGCTCGATAATCTGCGCACATTCCTGCGGCAATTCGACATCTCGCTGCCACCCGGCAACCAGATCCATCCGCGCGACATCGACCATGTGCTCAAGACAGTGGCCGACCGGGTGGAAGCGCCGATGGTCAACGAGGTTGTGCTGCGCAGCCAGTCTCAGGCGGAATACAGCCCGGAGAATATCGGCCATTTCGGTCTGGCGCTGATGCGCTACGCCCATTTCACCAGCCCGATCCGCCGCTACGCCGATCTGCTGGTGCATCGTGCGCTGATCGCCGGCCTCAAGCTCGGTCCGGATGGGCTTTCAGGTGAGGAAGCGGCGCGGTTTGCCGACAGCGCCGAGCACATCACCGCCACCGAACGCCGCGCCACGCTGGCCGAACGCGATGCGGTGGACCGCTACCTCGCTGCTTTCATGGCAGATAAGCAAGGCGTTGTGTTCCCGGCACGCATTTCGGGCGTGACGCGATTTGGCCTCTTCGTCACAGTGATCGAGAACGGAGCCTCGGGACTCGTGCCGATCGGTTCCCTTCCGGACGATTTCTGGATGTTCGACGAAGCGACGCAAACCCTGTCGGGCAAACGCAGCCGCCATGTATATCACTTGGCGCAGAACGTGGAGGCGCGCCTGTCGGAGGCGAGCCCGATCACCGGCGGGCTGATCTTCCATCTGCTCGGCGGCACCCCGCTTGCGGCGCGACCGCCGGGTGGTGGGTCGTCGTTGAAGAAGCAGTCAGCGCCGAAATTCGCCAAGACGCCGGAAAAACCGTCCAGGAAGGGCGGGCAGAAGGCTCGGCGGAAGTGAGGCCGCATCGGGCTGAACTGCTCGATCTGCGGATGGTGCTGCTGCTTGTGCTGCTCACCTTCGTCCTTCCCACGCGCTCGCGTGCCGAATCCTTCAGCAGCACGGCGAGCTTCGATCAACGTCTGATCGCCGATGTTGTCAGCACCGCGCTCACATTCATGGCCCCGCGCATCCTGGAGCCGGAATCAACCGCACAGCTTGCAGTCTGGGGTCTGCGCGGCCTGAACACCCTCGATTCGCGCCTCGTTGCCACCGCAACCCAGCAGACATTGACGCTCAATCTCTCCGGCAAACTCCTGCTCTCCATGAAGCTGCCCGGCAATGACAGCTCCGCCTGGGGTGAGGCGGTGGCGGCCTTGGCGCGGGCAGGATGGGACAATTCAGAGCCGGTGCGCCATGCCGGTGCCACCGGGGTGATCGGCGCGTTCTTCGATGAATTGTTCAACCATCTCGACCCCTATTCCCGCTACGCCTCCCCGCGTGAGGCCAGCGAGGAGCAGATCCGCCGCAATGGCCGTGCCGGGGTGGGGCTGGATATCGGCACGATCGGCCGCAACTTCGTTGTCCGCGCCATCCTGCCGGCGAGCCCCGCCGCCAAGACCGATATCAAGCCCGGTGACATCCTCTCTGCCATTGATGGCCTGTCGCTGGACGATGCAGACCTGAACGCCGTCAGCGCCCTGCTGGCAGGGCCTGAGGATAGCCCGGTCGAGGTGTCCGTGCGCACGCAAAACCGTCCGATGCGCCAGATAGAATTGCGCCGCGCCATTCTCACGCCGCCCACCGTGTTCGCCAGCCGGGATCATGATCTGCTGGTGCTGCGCATCACAGGCTTTGCCCGCAACACGGCCGAGAGCCTGGGCGGTGAACTGGTGCGCGGTCTGGCAGGCCCCAAGCCGCCCAAAGCGGTGGTGCTCGATCTGCGCGGCAATCGCGGCGGGCTGTTGCAGCAGGCGGTGGCGGTGGCGGAATTGCTGCTGCCCTCCGGCCTGCTCGCCTCCACTGCCGGACGCGACCCCGCCGCCCGTCATGAATTCCATGCCGCCGGGACCGATCTCACGCACGGCCTGCCGTTGATTCTGCTGGTTGACGGTCGCACGGCGAGTGCGGCCGAGGTGCTGGCGGCGGCACTCTCCGATCAACATCGTGCCGTGGTGGTGGGCAGTGCCACGCTGGGCAAGGGGCTGGTGCAGACCATCCTGCCACTGCCCGATGGGGGCGCGCTGATCCTGACATGGAGTCGGGTGCTGGCGCCGCTGGGCTGGCCATTGCAGGCGCTCGGCGTGATGCCGCAGGTGTGCACGTCGCTCGGTGAGGACAATCTGCATCGCCAATTGGCCGAACTCGCCCAAGGTCGCCAGCCGATGCAGCGGGCCGTCTCACGCAACCGAGACGCCCGTCCGCCCTTGCTGCCCGCCGAAGTGCTGGAGATCCGCAATGCCTGTCCGGCTTCCGAGGGCCGCGACTCGGACATGATGGCGGCAAAATTTTTGCTCGACACGCCACAAGCCTATGACGCGGCCCTGATCCGCGCCCCCGTCGCACCGTGAGTGCATTGCACTCTTGACTGCGCGAGGCCTGATCTGCATTTTCCGCCTCCTTCGAGAGGTTTGAGACCATGGCCAAGACGAACACTGTTCAGATCAAACTCGTGTCCACCGCAGACACCGGGTATTTCTACGTCACCAAGAAGAACGCGCGCGCCCAGACCGGCAAGCTGGAATTCAACAAGTATGATCCGGTTGCCCGCAAGCATGTCGTTTTCAAGGAAGCCAAGATCAAGTGATCCGGCTGCCCGTTTCGGGCAGCTTGTGATTGGCGATCTCTCGGCGTGAGATTGGCGTGGCAGGAAGCTCTTCCTGCCACGTTGTTTTTGTTTGGGCATGCGTTGATCGGCGCGCCTCTGCCGTCATCCGCCCAAAGCACAGCAACCCAGGACTCACAGGCTGAGCCTATGGTTCCTGGGTTGCTGTGCTGCGCTCTGTGCGATGAGGCGCGGAAAATCAGGTCGGTGGAGGGCTTAAGCCAGCGCCACCGAGACGCGAACGCCGTGCTCGCCGTTCTCGATTTCCACCATCTCCAGATCGAGGCGGTTTTCCGCCCCCCAGGCCACGAAGGCGGCCCAGACGTGATGTGCGACGTCTTCGGCGTTGCGCACATCCAGATGCGCGCCCTTGAAGCCGTCGAACTCGCGCGCCACCGGGAAGGGTTTGAGTGATTCGATGCCAGGGCGGCCTTTGCGCACACGGGCAAAGCGGGCGATCTGCACAGTGATGGCCGATTTCAGTTCAGCGAAATGCTTTTCCGCACGCGGAATACGATTGGCCAGACGCTCGGCTTCCTCGCGCGCCACACGGGCCTTCATCGCTGCAACATACGCCGTCTGTTTACTGGTAACGGTTGCCTGCTGCTTGCCCAGCCGGTCTTCGAGCTTGTCGAGCATGGAATCTCCTTGCGAACGGCCAGCGATATAGCCCTCATAGCGTGCGAGGGAAATCCGCCCAGCAATCCCTCAACCGGCGACTGCCATGTGCTGAGGTTGAAACACATAGGTTGACATCTGGCCGTAACGGCCCCGATGTCTCGCGCATTGCCATTCTGTCGCAACGCACAAGACGTTGCCCCGGAGAGTTCCCAGATGAGCCTCAACCGCCGCACCCTGCTTGCCACAACTGGCGCCGCACTCACCGCAGGCGCTCTGCGCCCGGCATTTGCGGCCGCCGCAGCACCGATCCGAATCGGGGAAATCAACTCCTACACCGCCATTCCGGCCTTCACCCTGCCCTATCGCAAGGGCATGGAACTGGCCGTGGCGCAAATCAACGCTGACGGGGGCGTGCTGGGGCGGCCGTTGGAATTGCTGGTGCGCGACGACGCGGGCAAGCCTGATGATACGCTGCGTCTGGCTGCCGAGTTGGTTGGCGAGCAGAAGGTGGATGTGCTGGCGGGCGGCTATCTGTCCAATGTCGGCCTGGCCCTTTCCGATTTCGCGCTGCAAAACAAACGCCTCTTCGTGGCCGGTGAGCCGCTGACCGATGCCTTGGTCTGGCAGAAGGGCAATCGCTACACCTACCGCCTGCGCCCCTCCACCTACATGCAGGCGCTGATGCTGGTGGAAGAAGCCGCCAAGCTGCCTGCCAAGACCTGGGCGACGGTGGCCCCGAACTATGAATACGGCACCTCCACTGTGAAATGGTTCAAGCAATTGCTGCTCGCCCGCCGCCCGGATGTGAAATTCGTCGCCGACCAGTTGCCGCCGCTGGGCAAGATCGACGCCGGTGCCGTGGTGGCCGCCATCGAACAGGCCAAGCCGCAGGCGATTTTCAACGTCACCTTCGGCGCGGATCTGACCAATTTCGTCCGCCAGGGCAACACGCGCGGGCTGTTCGATGGCCGTGCGGTGGTCAGCGTGCTATCGGGTGAGCCGGAATATCTGGAAGCCCTCGGCGATGAAGCGCCGTCGGATTGGATCGTGACCGGCTATCCGGTGGTGGGGGTGACGGACAAGGCGAACACCGACTTCATCGCTGCCTATAAGGCAAAGTTCAACGAAGCGCCGAAAATGGGCTCGGTGGTGGGCTATTCGCTGATCAAGTCGATTGCCGCAGGCATTGCGAAGTCGAAATCCACCGACCAGGACGCGATGGCGGCAGGTTTTGCCGGCGCTCATTTCGCAACCCCGTTCGGCGACGCGATGTGGCGCGCGCAGGATCATCAATCCACCCTCGGCACCTATGTCGGCCGCACCGCGCTCAAGGACGGCCACGGCGTGATGGTCAATTGGCGCTATGTCGATGGTGCGAGCGCGCTGCCGAGCGACGACATGGTGAAAACCCTGCGTCCGGCGGGATAATTCGATGCTCTCCACGCTGGCGATCCAGGCTCTGACGGGTCTCGCCAGCGCGTCCTCGCTGTTTCTGGTGGCGAGCGGGCTGTCGGTGATCTTCGGCGTCACCCGTGTGGTGAATTTCGCGCATGGCTCGCTGTGCATGCTGGGGGCCTATCTCGGCTGGAGCGTGCTCAGCCGCCTGCCGCATGATCCGGCGAGTTTCGCGGCGGGCGTGGTGATGGCAAGCTTGGGCGTGGCGCTGTTCGGCGCGGCGTTGGAGGCAACTCTGCTCCGTCGCCTCTATCGCGCCCCGGCTTTGCTGCAATTATTGGCCACATTCGCCGTGCTGCTGGTGATGCAGGACGGCGTGCAGCACATCTGGGGCCCCGCCGATCTGCCGCTGCCGCGCGGGGTGTGGTTGCGCAGCTTCGTGCCCCTGCTGGGCGAACGTTTTCCGTTCTATGACCTCATTCTGATCGCCATCGGCCCGCTGGTGCTGCTGGCCCTGTGGATGGTGATGGCGCGCACACGGTTTGGCGTGTTGCTGCGGGCGGCGACGGAAAATCGCGACATGCTGTCAGCCCTCGGCGTGGATGAACGCTTTCTGTTCACCGCTGTCTTCGCCCTGGGGGCCGGTCTGGCCGGGCTGGGCGGCGCGCTGAGTTTGCCGGAGAATTCCGCCAATCTCGGCATTGATCTGCGCGTGGTGACGGACGCCTTTGTCGTCGTGGTGGTGGGCGGCATGGGCAGCATCGCCGGGGCCTATCTGGCCGCTGTGCTGGTGGGTGTGATGCAGGCGATGGGCATTCTGCTGTTGCCGAAAGCCAGCCTCGTGCTGGTCTTCGTGCTGATGGCGCTGGTGCTGGTGCTGCGACCGCAGGGGGTGCTGGGTCAAAAACAGACTCAGGAGAATGACGGCGAACGTTTCCATCGCGTCCGCGCCGCGCCGCCTTGGCAGAGAATCGCCGGGCTGGCGGTGGTGCTGCTGGCGCTGGCGGTGGGCCTTGCGGGCGGCGATTTCGCGCGCTCGGTGCTGGAGGAGATGGCAATCGCCGTGCTGTTCGCCGCCTCGCTGCATGTGTTGCTCGGGCCGGGCGGGATGATCAGTTTCGGCCATGCGGCGTGGTTCGGCATCGGCGCCTATGCGGTGGCACTGACCACCTCCACCCTCGCTGCCCCGCTGCCGCTGGCGCTGCTGGCGGGCGTGCTGGCGGCGGGGGCGGTTGCGGCCATTGTCGGATTGGTGCTGGTGCGGCTGTCCGGCGTGTCGCTGGCGATGCTGACGCTGGCCTTCGCGCAGATCGCCTGGGCGGTGGCAACCCAATGGAGCGAGGTGACGGGCGGCGATGACGGCATTCTGGGCATCTGGCCGCCTTCCGGACTGGGCGCGCGACTGTTCTTCCTGCTCTGCCTCTGCCTGAGTGTCGGCGGCGTGTTGCTGCTGCGACGGGCGTTGTTCGCCCCGTTCGGTTACGCCCTGCGCGCCAGCCGGGACGCGGCGTCTCGGGCGGCGGCGTCTGGCATCGATGGCGCAAAGCTGCGATTGGCGGCCTTTGCGCTCGCGGGCGCGGCGGCGGGTCTGGCGGGCGGGCTTTCAACCTTCTCCAAGGGCAGCGTCTTCCCCGGCAGTCTCGCGATTTTCCGCTCGGTGGACGCGCTGGCGATGGTGCTGTTGGGCGGGGTGCAGAGCATGGTGGGGCCGGTTGTGGGGGCGCTTGCCTATACCGGGCTGTTCGACACCCTGCTGCTCGCCTCCGATTACTGGCGCGCTTTGCTCGGCATCACCTTACTGGCCCTGATCCTGTGGCGACCGCAGGGATTGGTGAAATGAGCCTATTTTCCGCGCAAAATCTCACGAAAAGCTTCGGTGGCGTGGCGGCGGTGCGGGGGGTGAGCCTGTCGGTGGATGCGGGCGAGATGGTGGCGCTGATCGGGCCGAACGGCGCGGGCAAATCCAGCTGTTTCGCCATGCTCGGCGGCCAGATTGCCCCGGACCGCGGCGCAATCGGCCTCGACGGCCAACCGCTCTCCGGCAGCCCGCTCGATTTCGCCCGCGCGGGCGTGGCGCGCAGTTTTCAGATTGCGAAGATCTTCGCCTCCATGTCGGTGCGCGAGAACGTGCAAACCGCCCTCCTCGCCGCCCATCGCCGTCTCTGGCGCTTCTGGCGGGCGGCGGACACGCAGGCGATGGCTGAGGCAGACACCCTGCTCGCCCGCGTGGGACTTTCAACCCTGGCCGAGCAGGATGCCGCAACGCTCGCCTATGGCGACACCAAACGCCTCGAACTCGCCATCGCGCTGGCCGCCCGCCCGCGCGTTCTGCTGCTCGACGAACCCACGGCAGGCATGGCCCGCCCGGAACGTCGCGCGGCGATGCAACTCATCGCCAGCCTCGCCGCCGACGGCATCGCCGTGCTGTTCACCGAGCACGACATGGACGCGGTGTTCGGTTTCGCCTCGCGCATTCTGGTGATGGATCGCGGCAGGCTGGTGGCCGAAGGCTCGCCTGCCGAGATTGCCGCCGATCCGGTGGTGCAGGCCGTCTATCTCGGCACGCCGGATGGTTCCCAGCCGCGCGCAGCCGGGCTATCTGCTGGGGCATGATCCGCACCGAATTCTTCACCGGCCCCGCCATCGCCCCGCACATCACCCGGCTGTCCGCCCTGCGCGTGGCGGTGTTTCGCGAATGGCCCTATCTCTATGACGGCTCGATGACCTCCGAGCAGGGCTTCATGGAGGGGTTCGCCAAATCCACCACCTCCGGCATCGCCATCGCCTTCGATGGGGACGAGGCGGTGGGGGCCTCCAC
The DNA here is from genome assembly GCA_031291725.1 of Acetobacteraceae bacterium. Lineage (GTDB taxonomy): Bacteria > Pseudomonadota > Alphaproteobacteria > Acetobacterales > Acetobacteraceae > CAIQQQ01. The sequence continues at coordinate 71,756 of JARLIM010000015.1, read as the reverse complement.
CTGCCTCGCCATGACCGAGGAGGATGATCACGTCACCCAGCCCTTCCGCGACGCCGGGCTTGATCTCAGCCGGTTCTGCTATTTCGGCGAAAGCGTGCTGCTCCGCCAATATCGCGGCCAGGGCATCGGCGTGCGGTTCTTCCAATGGCGCGAGGCCCATGCACGCAGCCTGCCGGGGGTGGACAGCACCACATTCTGCGCCGTGCAGCGCCCGTCCGATCACCCGCTGCGCCCGCGTGACGCCATCCCGCTCGACAATTTCTGGCGCAAACGCGGCTATCTGCCGACCGACCTCACCTGCACGATGACGTGGAAGCAGGTGGACAGCGCGGCCAAGGTGCAGAACATTCTGCGTTTCTGGATGCATCGCCTGTGAGACCCGTCCGCCTCGGCGCGCTGGCATGGCAGGTGCAACCGCAACCGGATGTGGCGGGCTGGGCCGAGCGGTTGGATCGGGAAGTCGCCTTCGCCGCCAGCCAGGGTGCCGAATTGCTGGTGCTGCCGGAATACGCAACGCTGGAATCCGCCGCTCAGGCCACGCCCGATCTGATCGGCGAATTGCACACAGCCTGTGCCCATACGCCCCACGTCTTGGCCGCCGCCCGCGACATCGCCCGCACACATCGCATCTGGCTGCTCCCCGGCACGCTGCCCTGCCGCGATGGGGCCAAGATCCACAACCGCGCCCCGTTGATCGCGCCGGATGGAAGCGTCGCCTTTCAGGACAAGCATTGCATGACGCGCTTTGAATCCGAGCTCTGGCGAATCGATCCCGGCCAGCCGCCTGCGGTGTTCGACACCGCGTTCGGCCGCATCGGCATCTCGATCTGCTACGACCTCGAATTCCCCGCCCTCACCCGCGCACAGACCGAGGCAGGCGCCTGGCTGATCCTGGCGCCGAGTTGCACCGACACGCTGGCCGGTTTCAACCGCGTGCGCATCGCAGCGCGGGCACGGGCGATGGAAAATCAATGCTTCGTCGCCCTCGCCCCCACCGTGGGCCATGCGCCAGAATGCGCAACGCTCGATGAAAACCACGGCCATGCCGGTATTTACGGCCCGGTGGATCGTGGCTTTGCCGATGACGGCATCGTGGCCGAGGGCGAGATGGACCGCCACGGCTGGGTGTTCGCCGATCTCGACCCTGCCCGCCTCGCCGCCGTGCGTGCCGATGGGGCCGTGCGCAACCATCGCGACCATCCCGCCCTTCCGCCCGCCGCCCAACCCGCGAGTTTCTCATGAGCCGCATCTACATCATCGCTGGTGAGCAAAGTGGCGACGTGCTGGGGGCGCGGTTGATCCGGGCCCTGCGCGCCGAACGCAGCGGGCTGGAATTCAGCGGCATTGGCGGCCCGCGCATGGAGGAACTCGGCTTTCACAGCCTGTTTCCCATGCGCGAATTGGCGGTGATGGGGCTGCTGGAGGTGCTGCCGAAACTCCGCACCCTGCGCCGTCGCCTGCAAGAGACGATTGCCGACATCCACGCCCGCAAGCCCGACGTGCTGGTGACCATCGACAGCCCCGGCTTCACCCTGCGCGTGCTGAAAGCCTGCCCCGAGATCAAGCTCGTGCATTACGTCGCCCCGCAGGTCTGGGCCTGGAAGCCCAAGCGCGTGCATGAATTCCCCGGATTATGGGACCGCCTGCTCTGCCTGCTGCCGTTCGAGCCCGATTGGTTCGCCCAACATGGTCTGGAGGGCCGTTTCGTCGGGCATCCGGTGCTCGAATCCGGCGCCGACACCGGCAATGCCGCCCGCTTCCGCGCCCGTCACGCCATCGCAGCCGACGCCCCGGTGCTGATCCTGATGCCCGGCAGCCGCCGCAGCGAAGTGCCGCGCCTGTTGCCGGTCTTCGCGCACACCCTGGAACTGCTCGCCCCTCGCCTGCCCGGTCTGGTGCCGGTGGTGCCGGTGGCCAGTGCGGTGGCCGACACCGTGCGGGCGGCGACATCGGGCTGGAAAGTGCCACCAGTGATCGTCACCGAGTTGGACGACAAGCATGACGCCTATGCGGCGGCCGCGGCGGCACTCACCAAATCCGGCACCTCCACGCTGGAACTGGCGCTGGCCGGGGTGCCGATGGCGGTGACGTATCGCGTCAATCCGCTGACGGCGATGATCGCGCGGCGGATGATCAAGATTCCGCACGTGGCGATGGTCAATCTGCTGGCCGGCCGCCGATTGGTGCCGGAATTGCTGCAAGAGGATTGCACGGCGGAAAAACTCGCCGCCACCGTCGCGCAATTGGTGCGCGAGCCGGCGGTGGCGCAGACACAGCGTGACGGCTTCAGCGCGGTGATGGCCAGCTTGCGCCCCGACGGGATGCTGCCCTCCACGGCTGCGGCGCGGGAGGTGTTGGACCTTCTCGCGTAAGGTGGGAAGGCACGCCACCCCACCCTATTTCATCGACTACTTAATCAGCCCATGCGCCTGCGCCACCGCGCGCGACGCCGCCATGCTCTCCGTCACCGCAATCGCCGCCGCCAATGCCCGGCGTCCGGCCTGCGCATCCACCAACACTTTCGCGCCATCCAGAATACTCGCCGCGAAGGCCGCGTGCTCGGCCTCCAGCGTGTCGTGATCCTTCCAGCCGATTTCCTCGAACTTGCCACCACCGGTGCCGGGGATCGGGAAGCCACGTTCGCGGCCGATCATCGTCAGCTTGCGGCTGCCGAAATCCACCGACATGTAGCCCTCCTGGCTGAACAGCCGCATCTTGCGCTCGGTCTTGAGCGAGATCCGGCTCGCGGTGATTGTCGCCACACAGCCATTCTCGAACCGCACGCGCGCATTGGCGATGTCTTCATGCTCGCTCGCCACCGGAGCGCCCACCGCATCCACGCTGGCAATCGGGCTATCGACCAGCGAGAGCACGAAATCCAGATCGTGGATCATCAAATCCAGGATCACCGACACATCCGTGCCGCGCGGCTTGAACGGGGCGATTCGCACGCAATCGATATAGAGCGGGCGCTGCATGCGCTCGCTGATCGCCTTATGCTCGGCCGAATAGCGCAACAGATGGCCGACCTGCAGCACCAGCCCGCGCGCGCTGGCCAATTCCGCCAGCGCGTCCGCCTCCTCCAGGGTGGCGGCAATCGGCTTTTCGACCAGCACATGCTTGCCCGCCCGCAACGCCGCGCCGGCCAGCTCGAAATGCGCCTCCGCCGGGGCAGCGACCACTATCGCATCGCTCACCGCCAGCAATTCCGCGAATCCGAAGGCCGATGCCCCCACTTCCCTTGCCACCATGGCCGCCCGCTCCGGGTCGCGATCATAGACGCCCGACAGCGTGGCGCGCTGGGATGCAGCAACCTTTAGCGTGTGAAACCGGCCGAAATGTCCGGCTCCGGCAACCCCGATACGCAACTTGCTCATGGCGTGCTCCTGTGCTTTGCGGGCGATAGCAGTCAGACGGTGTTGCGCCAACCGTCTCTTCATGGTCTTTCTGCGCCGTTCTGCGCTGACCCGATCCATAGCCACGCGCACCAACCGGAGCCGCTTTCGTCGCATGATGTATTTCAGTCGCCTGAAAACCGCCTTCGTGCTGGGAGTTTGTCTCCTGGGTGCGCTGCTCTGTCTGCCCAACGCGATCAACGCGCCGGCGGATTGGCTGCCGTGGAATAAGATCCATCTGGGACTCGATTTGCGTGGCGGCTCCTATCTGCTGCTCGAAGTGGATATGGGCACCGTGGTGCGCGAACGCCTCGACGGTCTTGCCGACGCCTCCCGCACGGCTCTGCGCACAGCCAAGGTGGAGCGTTATGTCATCACCCCGCAGCCGGATCAGGACCGCATCCTGATCAAGCTTGGCGATGCCAGCCAGATTGACGCTGCCCGCGTGGCGATCACCCCGCTGGGCGTGAACGCCAATGGCACCAACGATCTTGAATTTTCCGATCTCGGCGGCGGTCAGCTGGCCGCCACCCTCTCCGCACCCGGCCTGAAGGCCCGCGCGACGCAAGCGGTGGAACAATCCATCGAAATCGTCCGCCGCCGCATCGATGAGACCGGCGTGGTCGATCCGCAAATCTCCCGCCAGGGCGACAGCCGCATCGTGGTGCAGTTGCCCGGTATTGAAGACCCGGACCGCATCAAGCAATTGCTCGGCAAAACCGCCCGCATGACGTTCCGGCTGACCGACGAAAATGCGAATATGAATTCGCCGGTTCCGCCGCCGGGCGTGGATTTCCTGCCGATGGAAAACGCGCCGGGCCAGAAAATCGCCGTGCGTCGCCGCGTCGAAGTTGACGGTGCCAATCTCACCGATGCGCGAGCCGGCCAGAACAGCCAGACCGGTGAATGGGTGGTCAATTTCACCTTCGACTCCATCGGCACACGTCGCTTTGCCGATATCTCCTCGCGCAATGTCGGCCATCCCTTTGCCATCGTGCTGGATGACAAGGTGATTTCCGCCCCGGTGATCCGTGAGGCGATCACCGGCGGACGCGGTCAGATTTCCGGCCGGTTTGACGCCCGCTCGGCCACCGATTTGTCCGTGCTGCTGCGCGCCGGTGCGCTGCCCGCGCCGTTGACGGTGGTGGAAGAACGCAGCGTGGGGCCGGAACTTGGGGCGGATTCGATCCGCGCCGGTGCGCTGGCCCTTGGCGCCGGCCTGCTCTGCGTGATGGTCTATATGGGCGTGTTTTATGGCCTGTTTGGCTGGTTCGCCAACATCGCATTGGTGGCCAATCTGGTGCTGATGATGGCCATTCTCTCACTGTTCGAGGCAACGCTCACCTTGCCGGGCATGGCGGGTATCCTGCTCACCCTCGGCATGGCGGTGGATGCCAATATTCTGATCAACGAGCGTATCCGTGAAGAAGCCCATAACGGTCGCACCGCGCTCTCGGCGATGGAAACCGGCTTCAAGCGTGCTTTCTCGACCATCATTGACAGTAATGCGACCGCATTTCTGGCACACGTGATGTTGTTTTTCTTTGGTGCCGGCCCGGTGCGCGGCTTTGCGGTGACAATCACGGTGGGCATCGCGACATCGATGTTCACCGCCACCATGCTTGCGCGCTTGCTGATGGTGCGCTGGTTCGTGAAACACCGCCCGCAGACGCTGCCGGTTTGAGGACGATCTGATGTTCTTCCGCCCCGCCTTCCGCCTCGTTCAAGACGGCACGAACTTCAAATTCATGAAGGGTCGTTTTGCCGGTCTGATCGTCTCGGCGATCCTGTCCACAGCCTCCATCGTGCTGTTCTTCCATCCCGGCCTCAATCTCGGCATCGACTTTGCCGGCGGCATCAAGATGGAGGTGCTCACACCGGGCCCTGCCGATTTCAACGCCATCCGCACAGCCCTGGCACAGGCGGGGCTGCATGAGCCGCTGGTGCAGCAATTTGGCGGACCGCAGAACGTGGCCATCCGCCTGCAAGCCACGCCATCGGAGGCCGCGACACAGAAAGTGGTGGCAACCGTGCGCGCGGCGCTGGAAACAGTGCAGCCGGGCACGCGCATCGAGAAAACCGATGCCGTCGGCGCGTCCGTCTCGGCCGAGTTGTTTCAGGATGGCATGCTCGCGCTCGGGCTGAGCCTGCTGATGATCCTGGTCTATATCTGGTTCCGCTTCGAATGGCAGTTCGCCGTCGGTGCGGTGGTGACGCTGATTCTCGACGTCACCAAGGCCATCGGCTTTCTCGCCCTCACCCGCTTCGATTTCGATCTGGTGATGGTCGGCGCCATTTTGACGATCATCGGCTACTCCACCAACGATAAGGTGGTGGTGTATGATCGCATGCGCGAAAATCTACGCAAATATAAAACCATGCCGCTGCGTGAACTGATCGACCTGTCGATCAATGAAACGCTGAACCGCACGCTGGGCACGTCAATGACGCTGTTCCTGGCCAGCCTGCCGCTTGCATTGTTTGGCGGATCATCGCTGTCAGGTTTTGCCTGGACCATGCTGTTTGGTATCGTTGTCGGCACGTCATCGTCGATTTTCATTGCCGCGCCAATTCTGCTTTTCCTAGGCGAAAAGCAATTGCGGCGCGACATTGCGGTGCCAACCGATCCGGCGCGCGCCAAGAGGTAGGAGTATTGTTTTTCTTATTGTACGACATTTGATGTTGCAGGTTGTGCCACTGCATTGCCTGCAACATCACGATTTCGCGATTAAGAATGTTCTTTATTTCGCGCGATGTTTCGACTACCTGTCGGCTGACGATTGCCGATGAGCGCAGTATGCTGATCGATAGGCGTTGACGTCAGGGCTGCGCCAGGGTTGGCCGATGAAGAAGCGTGGATAGTGACACAATATTTACCGGGTCATGCAAGCGTTGCAGCCATTTCCGCCATTGCGCGGCTGGCGAAGAGCCCGGATTGTGTCAGCAAATGACAGAATTTTTCTCCCCCGGTCAGAAATTCCCCCGTAATGTGGTCATTCTTGGCAATGATCCGCTCTGGCTGGATGACATCCATCGTCAGGCGGATGAAATTGGGCTGACGCAGTTGCACATCACCTCCAACCCCGAGGAGGTGTTGGCGAGACTGTCAGGCGGGTTCCCGCCAGTGTCGCATCTGCTGCTGCAGCCACGCTGCGCGGGGAATTTGCTGCCCGAGGTGCTCGATCTCACCATCGGTCAATCTTCCGGCGTCACTCTGGTGCTGCTGGGCGAACAAGACCCCCAACACGCTCCGCGCATGCCGCATGCCGCCGTGTTTGTGCCGCACCCGACGCCGGATTGGCTGGCCGATGTGCTGGAACAACCCCGCCCAATTTCATCCAAGCACACAAGCGGCGATAGCCTCAATCAGACAGATTTGAATTATGCCCTTGATTCTTCGATGATTTCTGCCCGGTATCAGCCGGTGGTGCGGCTTGATACCGGCGTGCCGATCTATCTTGAGGTGCTGGCCCGGCTGGAACATCCCACGTTGGGTATGCTGCTGCCTGATCTGTTTGTGCCGAAAATTGAAAATGCCGGTCTTGCTTGGCCGTTCACCCAGGCGGTCGTCACCCGCGCCTTCACGGATTGGAGCGAAGGTCGGCTGGGCAGTTTTGGCCTCGGTCTGGCGTTGAATTTCCCGCTCGATGTGCTGCTGATCCCCGAGGCCCTCACCTGGCTTGAGCAGCGTCGCCGTGAGGCGGGGCTTCCGGCAGAACGGATCAGCATCGAATTGACCGAAAGCCGCCCGGTCAGCGAACTCGGGCGGTTGCGTCACGCCACCACCACACTGCGTGGTATGGGATATCAACTCGCCATCGACGATGTGGGCCCCGATCTGCGCGACCATAACGCCTTGTTGGACATGCATTTTACCGCCATCAAACTGGATAAGAATCTGGTGCGCGAGAGCCCTGATTCGGTCATTGCCAATGAATTCCTTGCCAAAACCATCGCCTCTGCCCGCGCGGCCAATCTGCTGATTGTCGCTGAGGGGGTCGAGGATGCCGATATCTGGCGTCGCATGTTGCGCCTGGGCGTGGATCAAGCGCAGGGCTTCCTGATCGCCCGCCCCTTGCCGGTGTCGGCCATCGCACCCTGGCACAAGAACTGGTGCGCTCGCCTGGATTATTGAGGCGGGTCTATCCATCATCGGCAGGGGCTTTCCACTCTGCATCCAGGGCGTGGATTTCCGACTGTGCCATGCCTCCGACCCGAGCCGCCTGACGGTCCGCCACATAGACCAGCAGCAGCGTCAGACCTTCCGCCAACAGCCACCCCAAACATTGCGCCAGCCAGGCATGCGCCAGGGTGATAAGGTCGAGCAGTTGCATCCAATCCATCGGATGCCCCCCCCCGGCACGCCAAAAGGCCGCAAGCGGGTCCCATGCACCGACAAGACCGAAGAGCAACAACGTGCGTGTCATCGGTCGTCCCGGCTCCTGTTCGAGGCTGAGCATCAACAGGGCAGGCAGAAACAGGCTCAAAGTTGGCAACGCACCGCAGACCGCCAACGCAATCACGCCGCCAAGCAGCATCCCTGGCACCACGATCCCCCGCAGCGCGCCACCGCCCATCACGGCATTGCCCGCCACACAACCACGGCGACCAGCAGGATGGTACCGCAAGCGGCGGCAACTTCCTGGGCGGAGCGGCGGGCATCGATACGACGGCGGGCTTGCTGTGTGGCGATCTGACTGAGTTCATGTTCCAGCCTCAGCACCCGGTCAGCGGCAAGTTGCGCCCGGCGGGCATCGTCATGCAGGCTGGCGGGATCGTCGAGCGCGGCCAGCATCAGCAACAATGCGCCCTCTTGTGCGGCATTGCGTAGAATTTTCCGCCGCTGAGCGCGTTGCGTGGCGGCGTGCCAGCGCAAAGTCACGGGCTCCACCGAAGGCAGTGCCGTTTTGGCCAACACAGGCCAACGCCGCATCGGTTCAGCTTCGGCAAGGCGCGCCAGGATGCGCAATTGCGCAAGGCCGCGATGGCCGGGCGGATCGATCTCACGGTTTTCCGGCACCGACAGCGTGCTGAACTCAGCGTCCAGCCGCCCCTTCATGCGCGCGGACAGAAACCCCGCCAATTCAGCATCAATCACCCACTCCCTGCCCGACGCTTGGCGTTCCAACGCAGGCAGCGCATCGGAGAGTCGCACCACGCAACTCTCGCCCACCATCGGCGACAGGCAGGGCTGGACGGGGTTGAGGGCATAGCGCAGCCGGGCGAAGCCTCCCGCCCAACTGGGCGTTTGCAGCAGCATACGATTCTGTCGCCAATCGAGCCGCAGCACCGCCGAATCCGCACGCCGCTCGCCGGCATCGCTCCACAGCGGAATCGCATCGCTGAGCAAAAAGCTGCCGATCACGTCACGCAGCCCAATCCGGTCGCCGGAGCCATCGGCAGCCGCGGCCAAGGTGCCGATGCCGTCGGGAAAAAACGCCACCCCACGCCAACAGCACGGTGCAAAACGATCGAGCACGATGATGACGTGCAGCAACAGATATTGGCCGACAGAATGCTCGCCTTTCTCTTGCGGGCTGATGGCGTCACGTACCGCCTCCTCCACCCGCGAGGCCAATACCGGGTCTCCCAAAGCGCGGCGGAGCCAGATATCCATCTCTGGCCCGCGCACCAACCGCAAGCCAATCTCCGGCGCACGCTGGAGGGCGAAGGCCAGTGAGCGCGCATCCCACACAGCAAGCCCCGCCACATCGATCGGTATCTGTGCCCGAGACGGCGGACGGGCGGCCACGCGGCGGGAACGGGCCGCGAGCGGATCGGCCAACAACACCGGCAATGGACGATGATCCGGGTCTTCGGCCAACATCCCACGCGCCAAGTCCACAATGCCGGAAGCAATGCGATGTCGCCCGATCACAGCAGCGATACTTCCGCGCTCCAGCTTATGGTGAATAATCTCCTCGGCACTCATCCCCGCCATCGGCATCTCACCTGTGGCGAGCGCGATCAGCAAAACGCCAAGCGCATAGACATCATCGGCAATGCTGCCCTCTCCACGCCCACTGGGATGGCACATGGCACTGTAGGGCGGCTCGAAGACGGCAGTCTGCAAGGCGCCGGGTGGGGCAGCCCATGCCCCACCCAGCACGACGGATGCGCCCTCCCAAGGCTGGAAGACGTTGCTGGCGCGAATGGCGCGGTGGGTGAAGCCTGCCTGATGCAGCCGGTCCAGCGCAATCGCCGCCGGACGCAGCAAATTGTCCAACAATGCACGCTCACCCCACGGCGTGACAGGCAATGATGAATCGAGCACGGCCCGCCCGGCGGCCGCCGGTTGGACGACAAAAAAGCCCTCACGCCCGCCCGGCGCCACTCCGACACCGCTGGCCACGGGGAGGATCATGTTCTCGATCGTCTGGTTCGACAGCGCGCCAATGGCCAGCGACCGCGCAGGCGCATCGCGCGCCACCTGCACCGCCATCAGATCGCGGCGGCCATTGCGGTGGTCGCGCACTGCAAATCCGGGCAATCCACCGCCGCCCGGCGGAGCCTCGCCCGTCAGCAGTTCATAAACCCCGTTGATCCAGCCATCTTCCGGCACGGCCATCGCGTTCAAACCCTCGGGCCAACTGCCCGCAAAGGTGACGCGAGAAGGTTAAGAAACCCTCAACGCCCCGCGATGATCCGGGTGCAGACGCGGATGGCCGAAGAGTTTCTGCCGCAGCGGCCCCTCGGTGTATTCGGTCTTGAACACGCCGCGCTCCTGCAACACCGGCACGACGAGATTGACGAAATCCTCCAGACATTCCGGCATCACGGTGCGCGAGAGGTTAAAGCCGTCCACGTCGGCCTCCGTCATCCAGGCGATCAGCGCGTCCGCCACCGTCTGCGGCCCGCCCACGATGGGCGGCTGACGGCTGCCGAGGATGAAACTGTCGATCAACCGCCGCTTCGTCCATACCTGCGCCGCCCGCGTGGTGACGGCTTCGACATTGGATTGGTTCGATTGGCCCGGCGCTGAGGGAATTGGGGCGTCCATGTCGAGCTTGGCGAAATCGATGCCGGTCGAGGCGGAGAAATGCGCCAAAGCGCCCTCCACACTGGCGTAATGCCGATAATCGGCGAATTTCTCCGCCGCCTCGGAATCACTGGCCGCCACCACCACCGTCGCGCCCACGAACACCTTCAGCGGATGCAACGCCTGTGCCCGCAGATCGGCGACCAAGGTGGCGACTTGCGGCTTGGAGGTGCCGTTGAGGAAGACGCATTCGGCGTGTTGGGCCGCGAATTGCCGCCCGCGCGTGGAGGCGCCCGCCTGATAGAGCAGCGGCGTGCGCTGCGGCGTGGGGGCGCAGAGATGCATCGCATCCATCGCGTATCGCCCCACGCCCTGCACCCGGCGTATCCTGGCCGGATCGGCAAACACCCCGCTGGCGCGGTCCATCACCACCGCGTCATCGTCCCAACTGGCATTCCACAGGCGATAGACGGTATCGAGATAATCATCGGCCCAATCATAACGCTCATCGTGCGGCACCTGCACCGCAAGCCCCATCGCGCGGGCGGCGCTGTCGAGATAGCCGGTGACGATGTTCCAGCCGATCCGTCCACGGGTCAGCGCATCGAGCGTGGACATCCGCCGCGCGAACAGAAAAGGCGGCTCATAGGTGGTGGTGCAGGTGACACCGAAGCCCAGATGCTGCGTCACACTGGCCATTGCCGGAATCAGCAGCATCGGATCGTTCAGCGGCACCTGAACCGCGTTGCGGATGGCCGCCTCCGGCCCGCCGCCATAGACGTCATACACGCCCAGCACATCGGCCAGGAACAGCCCATCGAACAACCCGCGCTCCAGCGTGCGGGCAAGCCCGGTCCAATAGGACAGCTCACCGAAGCGATGCGATTCGTCACGCGGGTGGCGCCACATGCCGTGCTGAATGTGGCCGACGGTGTTCATATCGAATGCGTTGAGCAGCATCTGTTTGGTCATTCTGGTTGCTCCGAACGCGGATCAAAGGCGTGTTGCAGACCGTCACCGAGGAAATTCACCGCCATGACGACGAGAAATATCAGCGCTCCAGGATAAACGGCAAGAAGAGGCGCTGTCGTCACAAGTTCTTGTGCGTTGTTAAGCATGTTGCCCCAACTCGGCGTGGGCGGCACCACACCGAAGCCCAGGAAGCTCAACACGCTTTCGAACAGAATCACCCGCCCCACCGTCAGGGTGAGGGCGACGATGATCGGGGTGGCGATATTGGGCAGAATATGGGTGGCGATGATGTCCCACGACCCCGCCCCCGCCGCACGGGCAGCGCGGATATAGTCGCGCTCCCGGATCTGCATCGTCGAGGCGCGCACCAGGCGGGCGATGGCGGTCCAGTCCACCAGGGCGATGATCACCACAATGCGCCAAAACCCCGCCGCTCCCGAATGGGCGAATTCGCTGGAAAAGCCGATTTTGGTCAGATCGACAGCACCGAGCACGATCAGCAGCGGCAGCAAGGGCAGCGCGATCATGCCATCGGTGACACGCATCAGCAGCGCATCGAGCCTGCCGCCCCAGAACCCCGCGGCGACGCCGACGGCGATGCCGATCATCCCCCCCAGCAAGGTCGCCAACAGGCCGACGAGCAATGAAATTTGTCCGCCCACCATCAGCCGCAACAGCACGTCCCGCCCCGCCTCGTCCATGCCGAGCGGATGCGCCCAACTCGGCGGATCGAAGCGGGCGAACAGATCGGCCTCGTTGGGGTCGATGCCGGTGATGGCCTCCAGCGGGACATCGGCGAGCACAAAGAGCAGCAACAGGGCGAGCAGGACCAGGCTCGCCATCCCCGCCCGATGGCCGCGCAGCCGCTGCCAGCGCCGTGCCCAGATGCCGCTTGCCGCGCTCATAGCTTGATCCTCGGGTCGAGCCACGCATAGGCAAGATCGGCGGCGAGGTTGGCGAGCAAGGTGATCAGCGTGGCGAACAGCAGGCCGGAGAGGGCAAGGTTGAAATCATTGGACAAAATCGCGTCATAGATCAGCTTGCCCATACCGGGCTGGGCGAACATCGTCTCGGTGAGCAAGGCGCCGGAGAACAGGCTGCCGAAGCTGAGCGCCATCACCGTCAGCACCGGGATCATCGCGTTGCGCAGCGCATGCACCAGCACGACGCGCGACGGCGGATTGCCCTTGGCCCGCGCGGTGCGGATGTGGTCGGCGCGCAGGGTTTCGATCATCGAGGCGCGCACGAAGCGGGTGAAGCCGCCGGTGGTGGCCAGCGCCAGCGTTGTCACCGGCATCACCAGATGGCGGAATTGATCGACAAAACCGCCATCGCCCACCGTGAAGCCACCACTGGCCGGCAGCCAATGCAGTTCGACGGCAAAGACCAGGATCATCATCAAGGCAAGCCAGAACACCGGCACGGAAATGCCCGCAAACGCCACCAGACCGATCGCCCCATCCAGCCAGCCGCCGGGTTTGAGCGCGGCGGTGATACCCAGCACGAAGGAGAGGGCGACGGCTGCGACAAAGCTGATCAGCATCAGCTTGCACGTCGTCCACAAGGCCGGGGCCAGCACGGCGAGCACCGGCACGGAATGACTGCGCGAATAGCCCAAATCGCCCTGCAAGGCCGCCATCAGCCAATGGAAATAGCGCAGCATCAGCGGCTGATCGAGGCCATAGATCGCCCGCAGCCGCGCAATTTGCTCCGGCGTCACACCAGGGACGGATGCCACCATCACGTCCAGCGGATCGCCCGGCATCAGGCCGATCAAGCCGTAAATGACGAAGCTCATCACCAGAAGCACCAGGGCGGATTGCAGCAGGCGGCGGAGGATGAAGCGGTTCATTGCGCACCCTCCCCGAGCGGGAAATGGCACAACACCGCCTGCCCGGGCCGTGGTTCGTGCCAAGGTGGGGCAAGGATGGCACAGATCGCCTGAGCCTGAGGGCAACGTGGGTGAAAGACGCAGCCGGAGGGTGGGGCGAGCGGGCTCGGCATTTCGCCCGCAATCACGCCTTGCCCACGCAGCCGCTTGCGCCCAATGCGCGGCACGGCGTCAAGCAACGCCCGCGTGTAGGGATGCGCGGGGGCGGCGAACAGCGCCGCACGCGGGGCGAGTTCGACCAATCGGCCGAGATAGAGCACCGCCACGCGGTCGGCCAAATGGTTGACCACCGCCAGATCATGGCTGATGAACAGCAACGCCAATTGCTCGGCGGTCTGAATGTCCTTGAGCAGATTGAGAATTTGGCTCTGCACCGACACATCCAGCGCCGAAAGCGGCTCATCGGCCACGATCAGCCGTGGCTTGGGGGCCAGCGCGCGGGCGATGGCGATGCGCTGGCGCTGGCCGCCGGAAAATTCATGCGCAAACCGGCTGGCCGCCTCGCCCGGCAGCCCGACCTGATCGAGCAAGAGCGCGACACGGGCGGCACGCTCGACGGCGTTGCCCAGACGTTGCAGCCGCAACGGCTCGGCGATGATGTCGCCCACCAACATGCGCGGGTCGAGGGCGCCGAACGGATCTTGGAAGACGATCTGCACCTCGCGCCTGATCTGCCGCCACACGGCGCGGTCCAGCACCCGCCCGTCATGCAGAACCTGCCCGCGCGTGGGCGTTTGCAGTCCGGCCAACACAAAGCCGACCGTCGATTTACCGCTGCCGCTTTCGCCCACCAGCGCCAACACCTCACCCGGCTGCACGGCCAGCGACACGCCCTCCACCGCGCGCACCAGACCGGCGGCGGTGGGGAACTGCACCGAGATGTCGCGGGCTTCGAGCAGGGGGCTCATGCGCGCATACAGGCAAGCTGGTGCCCCTCGGCCACGTCGCGCAATTCCGGCTCGGCATGGCGGCAGATATCGGCGGCGAGCTTGCATCTGGGGGCGAATTGGCAGCCGCCGCCCGGTCGCTCGCCCACATGACCTGCGATGGTGGGCAGATATGCGCTGCGACGAGCTGGGTTTGGCAGCGTTGCGATCAGCCCTTGCGTGTAGGGATGGCGCGGGGTGGCCAGCAGCGTGTCCGCAGGCGCGCGTTCGACGATTCGCCCGGCATACATCACGATAATCTCGTCCGCCACTTCGCCGACCACCGCCAGATTATGGCTGATGAACAGCATCGCCATCCCGGTGCGATCCCGCAATTCGGCCATCAGATCGAGAATCTGCGCCTGAATCGTCACATCCAGCGCCGTTGTCGGCTCATCGGCAATCAGCAGAGCGGGCTCGCCGGCCAAGGCCATGGCGATCATCGCGCGCTGACGCATGCCGCCGGAGAGTTCATGCGGATAGGCCCGCACCCGTGCCGCCGCCCCTGCGATGCCCACCGCGTCGAGCAGGCGAACCGCCTCCGCCTCACCTGACATCCAGCCAAAACCGCGATGCAGCACCAGCGCCTCGGCGATCTGGTGGCCAATGCGCATGGTGGGATTGAGCGCGGTCATCGGCTCCTGAAACACCATCGCAATCCGACCACCGCGCACGGGACGCCAGCCGGGTTCGTCCAGGCCGATGAGTTCCTGCCCATCGAAGCGCACACTGCCGCTGACCGCGCCCGCGGACGGCACAAGGCCGAGCAGAGACAGCGAGGTGAGCGTCTTACCGCTGCCGCTCTCCCCCACCACCCCCAACGTGCGCCCCGCCGCGAGGCTGAACCCCACACCGGCGACAACGTCCCGCGCGCCGAAGCGGATGCGGAGGTTTTGCACGGCGAGCAGCGGGGCGGTGATCACGGGTCCATCCGCCAATCTTCCGCCCATAACACCGATGTATCGTTATGTCCGGTGGGCACCAGAGCGTGCAGAAATTTCGGAATCAGATGCACTTCCACCCGATTGAACAGCGGCAGCGAGGGCAGGTCCTCCGCATAGGCGCGCTGAATGGCCATCCAAGCCTCGCGGCGCTTATCGGGGTCAATTTCGGTTTCGATCACCTTGATCGCCTGATCGGCCACGTCGCTGCGCCAACCTGGATAATTGGTGCCGGAATGGTTGTTCTCGGCGGTGGGAATCTGGTCGCTGCCCAGAATTTGGCGCGGGCTGGATTGCACCGGAAAGGACCAAGCATAGAGCACAGCCCCGGAAAACGTGCGGTTTTTCAGCGTGTTTCCGAACAAAGCACGCGGCAATTCGTTGCGAATGGTGGTCTCGACACAGACCTGCTTCCACTCACTCTGAATCACTTGCTCGATCAACTCGCGCTGTTTGTTGCCAGCCGAGACGCGGAACTCCACATTCAGCCGATGCCCTGCCGCATCGGTGCAAATCCCATCCGCGCCCTTGTTCCACCCAGCCTCAGCCAGCAGCTTACGCGCGGCGGCGGGGTCGTAGAGCGTACGCGGCACATCCTGGTCGAACACCGGCTCCAGCGGGCTGACAAAGCTGTCGGCGACGGAGAATTTGCCGTCGAACAGCTTTTCCGAAATCGTTGGGCGATCGATCGCCGCCAACAGCGCGCGCCGCACCCGCACATCGGCCAGGATCGGGTTGTCCAGCTGCAGATCGATGTGATCGAAGCCCAGCGATGGGCGGAAGACGTAATCGAATTGCTTGGGCTGCGTGCGCGCCAAGGTGAGCGCCTGATCCACCGTCAGCCCGACGCCCTCGCCCGGCGTCATGTCCACATCGCCCGCCAGCAAGGTGGCCAGCAGGGCCGACGAATTCTCCACCGCCAGCAACACCACGCGCTTGATCTGCGGCGGGTTGCCCGACCAATACGGATTGGGGGTCAGCACCACCGTATTGCCACCCGTCACCTGACTGACGAGATACGGCCCGTTCCACAGTCCGGGCGTGGTGGGAGCGCGGTTGTAGAGGCTTTGGTGCACATATTCGGTGGGGCCGAATTTATCGTAAATGGGCCCTTCAAGATGTTCGGGCAGCAATTCACCAATGCGGTCGAATGCGCTGCTCACCTCGTCCAGATGCAGAATGGCGGTCTGCTCGTCCACCACCTCCACGCTCTCCACCTTGCCCCAGGCGCGGGTGTTGGCGAAGCCGGATTGCGGGTCGCGGCCGACCTTGGCGGTGAAGGCAATGTCATGCGCCGTCACGGGTGCGCCATCGCCCCATTTCAGCCCAGGGCGCAATTTCAACGTCACCGCCATACCGGGCAGTCCGGGCGGGCGTTCCTCGATTTTGACGGTATCGGAATCCTGCGACGGCAGATCGGTGCAGAGCAGGCAGGTGTTATGCCACTCGGCGTTGTACGCCGTCACCGGACGCAGCGCGAAGCCCTCGATATAGGCCTTCACCGCCTCGGGATCGGCGTAAGGATGGAACTGCGTCGGGAAAGACGACAGCCCAATGGTCAGCGTCTCACGCGGCGGGGCCGCTGAGGCGAGGAAGGGGATGAGAGTCAGGCACAGAGCAGCCACAAGACGCTTCATTCGGCGCGCCAATTCTCCGCCCAGAGCGGGCTGTAATCGCCATGTCCGGTGGCGGTGAAGCCCTTGAGCCATTTTGGCAGGGCGTAAGGCTCGGCGCGAAAGAACAACGGCAGCACCGGCACCTGTTCGGCATAGATGCGCTGCATCTCCGCCCAAACCGGGCGACGCTTGGCAGCGTCCAGCTCACCTTCGATGGCGGCGATATCGGCATCCATCTGCGGATTGGCAAAGGCGATGTAATTCGCCCCGCCCCAGCCATTGGCGTCCGTCGGGGTTTGCGAGGAATGCAGCGTCCGGCGCGGGCTTTCGTCGACATTGCTCGACCACGCATACATCGCCATGCCGGAATACAGCCGCTTGCGCATGGTTTCGCCAAAGAACGTGCGCGCCTGCTCGTTCTTCACCGAGACAGCGATACACGACGCCTTCCACTGGCTGATCAGCACCTGTTCGGTCAATTCGCGCAGTTTGTTGCCCGCCGTGGTGGCGATTTCCAGCTGCAATGGCACTCCCTTGGCATTGCGACACACGCCGTCCGAACCCGGTGTCCAGCCCGCCTCCTTCAACAGCGCGCGCGCCTTGGCCGGGTCATAGGGATAATTCGCGGTGTCCTTGGTGTAATTGCCGTCCAGCGGATTGACCCAGCTGGCCGCCACCGGCTGCTTGCCCTCGAACAGCTTGCTGACCAGCGTCTGCCGGTCGATGGCCAATAGCAGCGCGCGGCGCACCCGCACGTCGGCGAGCAGCGGGTTATTGGCCTGCAAATCGATGTGCTCATAGGTCAGGCTGGGCTTGTAGAGGTAGACGAATTTTTCGGGCTCTTTCTTCTCCATCGCGATCACCTGATCGATGGAAAGTCCCACGCCCTCGCCCGGCGTCATGTCGATATCACCGGATTCGAGATTGGCCTGCAAGGCGGCGGTGTTCTCGATGTCACGCAGCACGATGCGTTTGAGGGCTGGCTTCGGGCCGGGCCAATACGGGTTGGCTTCCAGCACAATCTGCGCACTCGTCTCGTAGCTGGTGACGATATAGGGGCCGTTATACAGGCCCGGATTGATCGGCTGGCGCGCATAAAGCGAGGCCTTGCCGTAATCCCCGGCATTCTCCCCCTTCGCCGCTTCGGCCTCCAGATGCTCGGGCAGCAATTGCGACCAGTTGTTATAAGAGGTGTCGATATGATCGAGATGGAAGATCACCGTGCGGTCATCCACCGCCTCCACCGATTTCGCCCGCTCCCACGGATGCGGGATGGAATAGCCGGATTTTGGATCGCCGCCGACTTTCCAGGTGAACACAATGTCCTTGGACGTCACCGGCACGCCATCGCCCCATTTCAGACCGGGCTTGAGGGTGAACGTAACCGCAATGCCGCGGGTGCCATCGGGCAGGGTCTCGAACACCGCACCGCCATTGTCGATGGTGGGAAGCTTGGTGCAGAGCATGCACTGCAATGTCCAATTGGCGTCATAGGCGGTCATTGGCCGGGTGACGAAAGCATCCACATAGGACTTGATCACCAGCGGATCGATGCCCGGATGCAGGCTTGGCGGGAATTGGGAGATGCCGATGGTCAAGCTATCGCGCGCCATCGCGGGCGTGACGAGTTGGCCGGTGCCGGATGAGGACAGCCCAACCAGCAGCCCCAACGCGGCGACAGTGACGCGGATCGACATCTCGTTTGATATCCCTGACTTGCCGAATGCATCAAACCGAGTCTTGCTTGGCAAAGTCAACGAGGGGGATACCGATGAGCCACGATCCACGCAGCGCCTTGCGCGCCATTTTGTCGGGTTCGGAGGCGGTGGTCCCGGCCTCGGTGTTCGATCCGATTTCGATGCGTCTGGCTGGAGATCTGGGCTTTCGCCTCGGCATGCTCGCAGGGTCAACCGCGTCGCTGGCCGTGTTGGGGGCGCCGGATATTGTGGTGCTGACGCTTTCAGAATTTGCCGATATCGCCGGACGGGTGACACGCGCTGGTGCGATTCCCCTGCTGGTGGATGCCGATCATGGCTATGGCAACGCGCAGAATGTGCAGCGTTGCGTGTTCGAGCTTGAACGTGCCGGCATTTCCGGCATGACATTGGAAGATACCGATCTGCCCAATCCCTACGCCTCCAGCGCGCCGCGCCTGATCACACGCGAGGAAGGGTTGGGCAAAATCCGGGCTGCCTTGGCGGCACGGCGCGATCCGGGATTGGTGATCGTCGGCAGAACCTCCGCCGTCAGCATCGCAGGCGTGGGGGAAGCGGTGGCGCGGGCGCAGAATTACCAAGCGGCCGGGGCGGACGCGCTGTTCTTCACCGGTGTGGACGATCTGGCCACATTGGAGACAATTCGTGCAGGCACCACACTGCCGATCATCCTCGGCGGCAGCAAAATCACCGACAATCAGGCTTTGGCCGAGCGTGGCGTGCGCATCGCGCTGCGTGGCCATCAGCCGATCATGGCGGCGATTGAAGCCGTGCGCGCGACGTATATCGCCCAACGCGACGGCACCGCCCTGCCGGCGCTGGTCAGTGCCGGCGAATTGGCCAAAGCCACCCGAGAGGCGGATTACAAAGCGGTGGCGGCGAATTTCCTCGGCGCATAAACCGCACATATCCCGCCCAACATCCGCATCACCACGACCCGCACCGCCGCCTTCGCCCGCGCCACCACACTTGGCGAGCGGCGGCCTTGTGCCATGCCCATCGTTGCATCGATCGCCGCCCGCACCCGGCCTCGTGCCCGGTGCAACAGCACGCGCTGATTTTCGGCGGATACGCAGAGCAGCGCACAGACTTCCTCGCTGCTCTGCCCCTCAATGTCGCGCATCACGATGCAGGCTTTCTGCGCATCCGGGAGGGCTTCTATGGTCTCCTGCACAATGTCCCATAATTGCCGCCCGCCGATCACCCGCTCGGGATCAAGCTCGTCCCACAAAGCCGGCAATTCGGTCCAATGGCCATCGGGTTTGAAATTCTCCAATCCCACGGCGCGCAGTTCTCCCCCCTGCCCTGGCAAACCAACGGTGCGGCCCTCGCAGGCGATGCGGGTGCGGGCGCGGTTGCGGACGATGGTGAACAGCCAGCCAGCCAATGACGAGCGACCTTCGAAGCGGTCGATGCTGCGGAAGACGGCCACCCAACTGTCCTGCACCACCTCCTCCGCCTGCGCCCGGCTGCCTATCACCCCTTGTGCCAGCCCGACCAGGGAGGCGTGATAGCGCCGCACCAACAGCCGATACGCGCCGTCTTCACCTGCACGCAGGCGGGCGAGGAAATCTGGGGTGTCGAATTGGGAGTCCGTCAACTGCACTGTGGTCTCCTCGCTGCCCACCGCAGTGCGCGGTTGCAATTTTCAGTGTCACGTCTGAACCATGCGTGAGTCATACATCAATCTGGAGAACCGCACCGCAATGCCCTGGCTGACATGCCGTGACGTCAGTGAAATGACAACCGACTATCTCGACCGCGCTTTGCCGCTGTCCAGACGCCTGGGCATGCGCTTTCATCTGGCGATCTGCAGCTACTGCCGTCGGCACATCGAACAGGTGCATGCCACCGTCACCCTGCTGCGCAAACTGCCACCTGTGCGGCTCAGTCAGAAGCAGGAAGACGCGCTGATCGACCAGATTTTGTATGCCCCCATCTCAGACAGCACCGCCGAGCCCTGATCGCCGCTCAACAGCGCGTGGCGTGTGGCGCAAGCCAGCCCATGCTCGCCGTGGGCTCGGCGTCCGTCGTCGGAAGATAGGGTTTGATATCAAGCAAGGGCGTGCCGTCGACACAATCCAGATGCCGCACCCGCAATCGTCCCGGGCCATCAAAGCCTTCGAACGCCACCACCGACATCGCTATCGGATTGGGCCGCCACGGCGCACGGCTGGCAAAGATACCGCGCGGGATGGGATCGAAAGGCGGGGTAAACACCAATTCCATCGGCTTGGCCCGATCCATCCAGTAGAGAAGAATCAAATGGCTGAACCCCTCCAGGCCAAGCAATCCTGCTTGAAACTGAGCATCCACCACAGCATGACACAGCGGCGCCGGCACGATTTGCCGACCATTACGCGGACACTCTTTGGTGGTGGCAAACGGTGTTTCAAGTTGGCCGATGGGCCGCAAAACGCCAGACATCGTGTCTCCTTCGTGAAAGTTGCATAAAACTGCCAAAGCCATTTGCCGTTTCGCTCTGGACTATGACAGAGTTGTTCCGGCAATGCCTTTCCAATGATCGCGTGCACGGCTCAGGCGTCGACACCGGGTGGGGCTGACACATTCGGCAGGATCTGCGGCATCAACAATGGACGCTGAGACGGGCAATTCTCTCGCACAAGGCCAAACGCCTTCCCAATCGGTGCCCCCAGCGAGGTCGTCGGCGTTCACCTTGGGCCGCCGCCTGCAAATCATCGCCGTCGCCGCCGTGATTGCGGTGCTCGTGCTGACGATGCAGCAACTTTTTGCATTGCGCAGATCGATCATCCAGCAAACCGACTCTCAAATGGCTGAGTTGGACATGGTGCTCGCCGAGCAGACCGGTCGGGCGATGGAGACCAGCGATTTCGTGCTGCGCAGTGTCATCGATTTATATCTGCACAGCGAACAAGATTCTGAAAATATGAGCGATTTTGCGCAATCCCGGCTGGAGGGGATGCGACAGATACACGCCATCGACCTGATAAGCCCGACAGGCAGCATCATCGCCTCCTCGCGCCCGATCACAGATTTACGTCTGCCCCCCGCAGCCCTCGCGCTGCTCGCCCGCCACACCTCCGACCCGCGCGCCGGGCTGCTGTTCAGTGAGCCGATCCACGAAGGCAACGGCGTCTGGGCCAGCCTGATGGCGCGGCGCATGCAGGATGATGACGGCAGATTCCGTGGAATCGCGGTGGCGTGGATCACGCTGAATTACTTCGAGAATTTTTACCAAGCCCTGCAATTGCAAGATCAAGCCGCAATCCTGCTGCATCGGCGCGATGGCACGGTGCTGGCGCGCTATCCGCATGACGATGCTGCCCTTGGCGTGTCCTATGCCAATATGCCGCCCTTCCGCGAAGTGCTTGCACACGCCGATTCCGGCACGTTGGAGATGGACAGCCCACTGGACAGCGGCCGTCGCATCCTGGCGATCCGCGCACTGAAGGCTTTCCCGCTGGCGGTGAACATCTCCGTCGATGAGGACGCGGTGCTGGCGACATGGCGGCGTCAGGCGTGGATTTTCGGCACTGTGATGGTGGGTAGCAGCGCGATTGCGTTGTTGTTGCTGCTCAAGCTGGCCCAGCGCACCGATGAGGTGGAACGCCTGCTCGCCCGCTCCCTCGCCGCTCAGGCGCAGGCGGAGGCGTCCAACCACGATCTGACGCGGGAGATGGAAGAGCGAGAGCGTGCCGAGACCGCGATGCGCTTCCTTCAGCGTCTGGAGGCAGTCGGCCAATTGACCGGCGGGGTGGCGCATGATTTCAACAATCTGCTCACCGTGCTGCTCGGCAATATCGATCTGATGCAGGCGCATCCGGCGGCGACGATCTTCACCGGGCGGCTGACGACCATGCGCGCTGCGGCCGAACGCGGCGCACGGCTGGTCTCACAATTGCTCGCCTTCGCCCGCAGACAGCCGCTGAAGGCCAAGGCGGTCGATCTGGCACAACTGGTGCGCGGCATGCGGCCATTGCTGGAATCAGCCGTCGGCTCGCAGGTGGTGATCGAAACCCTGCTCTATCCAGATGTGCCGATGGCGTTGGTTGATCAGACGCAGATCGAACTCGTCATCCTCAACCTTGCCATCAACGCCCGCGATGCGATGCCCGTCGGCGGCACGTTGCGGCTGGAAGTGGCGCGCACGGAAATCGGCACCGCCATTCTGCCGGACGCCCCTCCACCGGGTACCTATGTGCGCCTGCGCGTGACCGATACCGGCACCGGCATGCAACCCGATGTCGCGGCGCGGGCCTTCGACCCCTATTTCACCACCAAGCCTCCCGGCGCTGGCTCCGGCCTTGGACTGAGCCAGGTATACGGCGTGGCGCATCAATCGGGCGGCACGGCACATATTGAAACCGCGCCCGGCCAGGGCACCACGGTGGAAGTGCTGCTGCCAGAGGCGGGGCTGGAGGAAGGCAGCATTGAGCCGCTTCACGAAGTCACCCCCTCCAACATGACAGGTCACGGCGATGCGTCGCTGCTGATTGTCGATGACGATGCCGATGTGCGCGTCACCACCGCTTTGCTGTTGCGTCGCATGGGCTATCGCGTCACCGAAGCCGACAATGCCGAAGAGGCGTTGATGGCGCTGGAACTGGACCGCGGCATCGAATTGCTGCTCACCGACGTGATCATGCCCGGTGTCAGCGGCCCGGAATTGGCGCGCAAGGCGGTGCAGAAGCGGCCGGAGCTGCCGGTGGTGTTCTTCTCCGGCTATGCCGACCCGGAATCCATCGTCGGCTCCATCCCGCTCTCCCGCTTATTGCGCAAGCCGTTCCGGCCGACCGATTTGGTGGCATTGATCGAAACTGCCCTGGCCGAAGCGCGCGTGGCGGCAATGACGAGCAGCGGACACACTGCAAAATAGCGATCCATGGCGGCGTGCAGGGCAGCCGAACGCAGCGCCATCCGCCATGACAACGCGCTCGCTCAGGGCGAGGGAAACGCCATTGAGGCAATGCGCGGCAGGGATTTGCCTGGGCCGCAATCCGCACTTTGACGCTTCAACACGCGCAGCCCATCGAAGGCGGCGATTTCGTGATAATGCGACCAGGCCTTGGCGAAGGTGGCGTCGGATGCCACCAGAACGCCGACGAAGTTGATGCCGCTGCGGGAATCGACCACCACGATGTCCGGGCAGCCTCTGACGAAATCGCTGGCCACCCATTTGCGGATCGGCCACGCCTTCGGATCGCGCCCATCATGCCGCGCCCGCCACAATTCGCCACGCAGCGCCCACATCGAGTCAAAACGCGACGTCCAGACCACACCGGTATTGTCCACCACCGGAAAGCCCAGGCCGATCCATTCGGAAAACGCCAGATAGGTGCGGGCGTGCTCGTGGCGGATGATCTTTTCCAGCCGCACCTCGGTGGACAGGCTGGGCTCGACAGCCTGCGCGATCCAAGGCTGCATCAATTTCACCTGCCCATGCGCGAAATCGAGCAGTGCCAAACCGGCCAGCAGCGCACAGGCAAAACCGCGACGGCGGGTTTCGCGCGTGGATGCGCGGAGCATCGCCGGCATGGCATCCACCACCCACAACACCAACGCCAGCACGATGGCAACAATGGCTGGGATGCGGTGGTAGAACCAATTCTTGCCAGCAAGGAAATACGCCATCGTTGCACCAACGGCGAAACAGGTCAGCACCACGAACAGTGCATCCACCAAAGGCCGCTTATTGGCGTTGAGTTGGATGCTCCGGCGACGATAGGAGGCGCTCCAGATCAGGCAGAGCACAGCGATGCCGATCAACAGCGATGAGGCGGAGTTGATCAACTCGGGCACCGGCGTGTCGGTGCCGCCATACAGGGCCAATGCCAACGGCACTGCGCGGTCCAGATAGGCAGGACAGAACAGCGCAATTCCACCCGCATAGATCAAAGCGGCGGCGGCCCCGGCGAACGGGGCGGGATGCAAGAACGGACGGCCACGCAGCCAGCCATATATTTCCGGCAACACCAGGGCGATGGCAAAAGTGGGCTTCAGCGCACAGCCCAATCCGGCCACCACGCCGATGATGATCTCATGCCGCCGCGACAATGAGCCGCCCTGCATCCAGATCGCCAACGCGGCCAAATAGGGCAACAGCGAAGCAACCATCAGATGTTCGCGCTGACCGAACTCCACCCCCGGCAGGATTAACAGGATCGAGCCGATGAGCGAGAAAATCGGCACGCGGCGGGCGAAAATCTCCGCGCGATGCTGCAACACCGACGCCGTCCACCACGCCGCCCCCAGCACCATGGCCGCAAAACTGGGCACTGCCACCCATTTCGGCGGCACCGACAGGCTGGTCGCGACCCAGGCCGGAACGGCATACAACCAGACGATCAGCGGCGGATTGACCTCCACCAGATCGCTATACAAATGCTGCCCGGCCAGCCATTTGCGCGCCACATACAACAGCCACGCCACATCGTCCTTTTCCGGCGAGCGCAAATCCGTGGCCAGCACCAGCGCCAGGATCAGCGCCAGGATCAGCCATCCCACCACATCCGCCCGGTGCATCCGGCCCAAAGCGTCTAACAGCCTGAATTTGGGGGAGGAAGGGCGGATGCCGTGCGCTGGGGGCATCGGCGGAGCGGGAAGCGGGCTAGAATTCACCTGGATGATCTTGCTTTGCTTACGGTGCGGGAGGACGGCGGCGACTGGGCCCTAAAAAGGCGGCTCACACGGCCACAACAGGCGCGTTTTGGCAAGCCTCACTGCCCAATTTCAATGCATTTTGCGCCTAAATTATGGCCGTTCGCCGACAATCGAGGCGGCCGACCTTCCCGAACATTGTGCAAGCGCCGCCATGGCACAAGATTGCCGCGTATTTCTTGACAAGAAAATGCCCCTCGGGTGGTCAGAAAAACTTCACAAATCATCATATCTGATGAGGCGGAGCTGCGGGATTTTAACGCAGGATGGGCTTCGATGCCGCAAACCCGCCACAAGTGGAGAGACATAGCAAACGTGAAGGGGAGCCATTCACCATGGCGAGCCGGTGAGACTGGTCGAGCGCGTTTATTTGCTTCCAGAAGTTGAGCAAGTCGTGCTTCATACTGATCACGGAATCGTGAAGCTTTGGCTGCAAACAGATGATTTCTGGGCCATTTCGTAAAGTTTTGTTATCGTTTTAGCGAAAAAATGTCTTAGCCGACGTTGTTATGCTGGTCAGTCGTCTTTCGCGAGGAGGTTTTCCCTTTCGAGCCGACTTTTTGGGGAACGTGGATGGTTCGTCTGGCGGTCGCTCGCCTGCGCTGCTGCTCTAACAGTTTCACGCCGCGCCGCACCCGCAGCGAGGACGTGTCGCTGCATGAGTGGATGTCCGGCGATAACGGCATGACCCGCGCCAGCGGCACCGGCACCGAGATTGACGGTGTCACCACATTTGCTGCCGCCCACCCGGATTGGGAAATCACCCTGCTGCGCAGTGCCTCCGCTCCGGCAGGCGGCCCACTTTCGGGCAATGTGTTCCATGCCTGGCTGAGCGAAATTGAAGCCGGCCTCAAGCGTGGCCGCTTCGATGCGATCTATGTGTCGCTGCATGGAGCGTGTCAGGCGGAAGGAGATCCCGCCGCCGATCTGACGGTGCTGCGCCGCATACGCGCGGTGATGGGACCGCGCCCGGTGGTCGCCAGTTTCGATATTCGCGCGAACATGTCCGAGGAAATCGCCATCCTGCTGGACGGCGCGACCTCCAACGTTCCAGATCAGCCCGGCAGCGAAGCCGATGCCGCCAACCGGGCGCTGATTCTGCTGGCCCGGATCATCGCCGGTGAAATCCGCCCGATGGGTGCGCTGGCACGTCTGCCGCAACTGGTCGATGGCAGCACGTTGGATGCGGCCGTCGAGTTGGCATTGTCCGGGCTACGCGAGCGCATGCGCAGCGGCCCGCTGGTGGAAGCCAGCCTGTTCACCGGCTTTGCCTGGGGCGATAGCCCCTATGCGGGGCCGTCCGCCCTGGTGTGGGCGGATCGTGATTCCGGCGCCGCGCGGCAGGAAGCAGCCAGCCTCGCTTTGTCGCTCTCGCGCAGCATTTCGATGCTACGACCGGAAATCTACAGTTCTGAGACAGCGATCAAAACCGCCTCTACCATCGCCCGCCCTGGCCAGCCCGCCCTCGTGCTCGACCCGGCGGACGATCCCGGCAGCGGCGGCTTGCTGGATACGCCGGAAATTCTGCGCGATTTGCAACGGGCCCAGGCATTCGGTCAGTTAAACGGACCTTGCGTGCTCGCCGCCTTGCATGACGTGGAGACGGTCAGCAAGGCGCATAGTATCGGCATCGGCGGCACGCTGTCTGGCAGTTTCGGTGCCAGGACCACCCAGATTTACGGCCAGGCCGTGCCGCTATCCGGTGAGGTGGTCGGTGTTGGCCAAATGGCCGATGCGAATGACTATGCCGTGATCCGCTCCGGCCAGATTGATATTCTCTTCCTCGCTCGTCGCCCGGCGATGATCGACCCGGCCCTGCTCGCCGCCTGCGGCATTGATCTGCGCGACACGCGCGTGCTGGCCATCAAAGGCGGCGTCAAAACCGGCGAGGCGTTCGGCAATCTCGTCATCCGCTGCACCATGTGCGATACGCCGGGACCAACCAGCCCCGATCTGCAACATCTGCCTTACAGCTTCGTGCCCGCCATCCGCCGCATGACGCAGGACGACGATGCCGAGCTTGGTGCCGAATCCGGCGGTGAGGCGATCCGCCGCCCCACAGACCGCCGCACACGGGCACACAGCCAAGCACCAAGCGCCTGATTTTTGTGCGTGCCTCATTTTGATGCTCGGGCAGGCGGCTAATCCAGCGTGCGCCGATACGACCGCACCGCCAGCGTGCCGATCGTCAGAACGAACACCGCCATTGGCCACAGATCATGCGAAATGTCGTTAAAATTGCTGCCCTTGAGCAGAATCGAGCGGCAAATGCGCAGGATATGCGTCAGCGGCAATGCCTCGCCGATATACTGCGCCCAAGGCGGCATGCCCGAGAATGGGAAGAGGAAGCCTGAGAGCAACAATTGCGGCAGCAACGCGAAGGTCGACATTTGCTGGGCCTGCATCTGCGTGCGCGCAAAACTGGAAAAGGTGAAGCCGACGGCAAGATTGCAGGCGATGAACAATCCCAACGACAACGCCAGTAATGTCAGCGAGCCCAATACCGGCACGTGAAAAACGAACACCGCCACCGTTAAAATCAACGCCGCCTGCACATAGCCCAAGCCGACATAGGGCACGATCTTGCCCAGCATCACCTCCAGCGGCGTGATCGGCATGGCGAGCAAATTTTCCATCGTCCCCGCCTCGCGTTCGCGGGTGATGGCGATGGTGGTGATCATCAAGGTGGAAAACATCAAAATCGTGCCCATCAGGCCGGGAACGATGTTGAGCGCGGTGATCTGCTCCGGGTTGTAGCGGGTCTGCGCGGTCACGCTGAAGGCTGGGGCGGGCATGGGGGATGGGTGCAGGTTGGGCGGCAGGTCACGGCTGACAATGCTTGGCACGATCGCCAACATCGCCGCATTGGCCGAGCCAATGGCGGTGCCATCTGTGCCATCGGCCTCCATCAGCACCTGTGGCGTCTCGCCACGCTCGATGCCGCGGGCGAAATTGGGTGGAATATGCAGCGCAAATAGCACCCGTCCCTGACGCAGCGCGTCATCCACCTCACGTTCGGAGGTGTAGCTTTTGAGGTCGAAATAGCCGGTGTTACCCAAAGCGGTCGTCAAATCCCGCTCATAGCGCGAGTGATCGCCGGACAAGATGGCGGTCGGCAAGTGATGCGGGTTTGTGTTGATCGCGTAGCCGAACAGGAAAAGCTGCACCAATGGCAGCATCACCGTCATGCCGATGGTGCCCTTATCGCGGCTCATCTGCAGCGCTTCCTTGCGCAGCATCGCCCCAAACCGGGTGAAGGAAAATCCGATCATGCCGGCTCTCCAGCGGCGGGTTCTTCGCCGAGCAGATGGATGAACACATCATCCAAGCGCGGCGGCACTTCAGTCCACGTCACACCGGGCCGGACGAGTTGGTCAATCGCGGCTTCGGTGCTGGCGCGATTGGCACCGACGATGCGCAGCGACTGACCAATTACGGTCGCGCTGTCCACCCCCGGCGTCATGCGCGCCTGCTTGACCAGCACGCCCAGCCCCTCGCCTGTCGCCTCGAAGGTGATCAGGGCGGCGTTCTTGACAACATCGATAGCCGGCCCCTGCACGATGATCTTGCCGCCGGAGAGATAGACCACGCGATGGCAACGCTCGGCCTCGTCCATATAGTGGGTGGAGACCAGCACCGTCATGCCCTCAGTGGCCATGTCGGTGATCAGATCCCAAAACGCCCGCCGCGCTTTGGCGTCCACACCGGCGGTGGGCTCATCGAGCAGCAGCAGGCGTGGCTTGTGCAGAACGCAGGCGGTCAGCGCCAGACGTTGCTTCCAGCCCCCCGACAACTCGCCTGCCAATTGGTGAGCGCGATCGGCCAGCCCCATCTGATCCATCGCCTCCTGCACGGCGGCCCGGCGGTTGGAGATTTCGTAGAGGCGGCCGACGAAATCCAGATTCTCCTTCACGGTCAGATCGCCATAAAAGCTGAAACGCTGCGTCATATAACCAACCTGACGCCGCAGAATGGCAGCCTCTTTGATGACATCCAGCCCCAGGCAGGTGCCCGAGCCCGCATCTGGCGTCAGTAAGCCGCAGAGCATGCGAATTGTGGTGGTCTTGCCGCTGCCATTGCCGCCGAGGAAGCCGCAAATCTCGCCTTGGGGCACGCACAGGCTGAGATCATCGACCACATGCCGCACGCCGAAACTTTTGCGCAGACCGCGCACATCGATGGCTGCCTTGTTCATGGCTGCAATCCGCCAAACGGGCGAACCTCCAGCGGCTGACCGGGCTTGAACAGCGTGGCCTGCGCCGGATCGGGGCGCGCTTCGATCAGGTAGACCAAGGCCGCGCGGGTGCCCTGGCTGTAGATCACCGGCGGTGCGTATTGCGCATCGGTGGCGATGAAGCTGATTTTGGCTTTGATATCCGACGGGCAGGAATCGCAAGCCAATGCCACACTATCCCCCGGATGCACGCGCGCAAGGTCGGTTTCCGGCACGAAGAAACGTACCAAAATATTCTCCGGCGGCAGCAATTCCAGCACTGGCACCCCCGCCCCCACCGTCTCGCCCGGCTCGACATAGGTGTCGGCGACGCGGCCACTCACCGGGGAACGCACCCCCCGCTGATCCAATCGCCATTGCGCGCTGGCAAGCGCCTGCCCGGCTGCGGTGACGGCACTGTTCTGCGCGGCAATGGCGTGTTCGCGACCGGTGGCAGTCGAGATCAACTCCAACCGCGCTTGCGAGGCCGCGACATGTGCGCTGGCCGACAGCGCATCGGCGCGGGCCTGATCGACGGATTGTTGCGAGGCATCGCCGCGCGTGACCAACGCTTCGCCGCGTTTGAGATCGCGCTCCGCACGGTCATAACTCGCCTGACTATCGGCCAGATCGGCACGGGCAGCGGCGATTTCGGCGTCGCGCCCGGCATTGATCAGATCGGCGAGCTTCTCACGCTCCTGCGCCAGACTGGCCGCCGCCTGATCGCGCGCGGCGGTCTCATCGGTGTCGTCGAGGGTGAACAGCAGCGCACCCTGACGGATCTGATCGCCGCGCACGACCAAGCGCTTGGTCACGCGCCCCAACGCCACCGGGGCCACGCGGACATAATCCGCCTCGGCATAGCCCAACCACATCGTGCCGGGCTTGGTGCGCCCCCATTCATACCAGCCTCCGACGGCAGCAGCGGCGAGCAGCGGCAGCAGCAACAGGGAGCGGGATTTCATGGCAAAGCCTCAGTTTTATCCGGCGCCAGACCGCGCAGGACGATATCGAGATGGGTCTGCAGCACGGCCGGCGCATCGAAGCCAAAAACGGCATGGCGCCCGACAGAGTGCTTCCACAACAGCATCAACAGGATCGGCCCGACAAAGACCGGGATCAGTTGGCGCGCAGGCAACGGACGGAATTCGCCACCCACCACGCCACGCTCCAGTATGCGACTGAACAGCCGCACACCGCGGGCGACAACTTCCTCGTCATAGAATTTCGCAATGGCTGGAAAATTGCCGGATTCGGCCAGAACAAGCTTGGGAATACCGCCAAGTTCACTCTCCAACACCGCTTCGAACCGCATGGCGACGCAGCGCAGCAGGTCAGCCGCTTTGCCCTCATGCGCATCGACCAGCGCCTCCAGCCGCGCCAGCACGGGCAATAATTCCTGCCGCACCACGGCTTCGAACAGGGCTTCCTTGGTGTCGAAATACAGATAGACCGTCCCCTTGGAGATGCCTGCACGGGCGGCAACCTCCTCCAGTCTTGTCGCGGCGAACCCACGTTCGGCGAACACAGACAGGGCCGCCGCCACAATCTCGGAAGGCCGCGCCGCCTTGCGGCGAACACGACGGACGGTCTCTGCGGTGGGCGCGTCGGTGCTCATGACGGAGATAATAACTGACCCGTCATTCAGTAACAACATCACACTGCGAACACCGCACGGCCGAAACGCGCGGTCAGTTCAGCAAAGGGGCGATGAAGTCGTGCAGATTGCCGCCGGGGAACAGGTGCCCCGGCATGCCAGCGGCCTTGGCGGCGGCGATGTCGGTGGGTTGATCGCCGACCATCAGGCAGGCCGCCGGGTCGAGATCCCAGGCGAAAATCAGATCGATCAGCATGCCGGCATTCGGCTTGCGCCAATCGCTCTCGCCACGAAATTCCTCAAGTTTGGCCTCGGGATGCATCGGGCAATAGCGCAGATCGTCAATATTGCCACCCGCACGACGCACCTCGTCGTCCACCCATGCCATCAGGGCGACGAAATCGGCCTCGCTGTAAAAGCCGCGCGCGATGCCCGATTGATTGGTGACAACGAAAACGTGCCATCCCGCATCGCTGGCCAGCTTGATCGCCGCGCGCGCACCGTCGACAAACGCAAAACGCTCGGGCGAGCCGACATAGCCGTGGTCGTGATTGATCACCCCGTCGCGGTCAAGAAACAGCGCCCGACGGCGCAGACGCTGCGGCAGTTCCACCTTGGCGCGGGCAGCGTCACCGGGATCAGTCAAATCGTAGACATTGCCCGGCAGGCGGGTGATCGGCAGATCGGGCGCCCCCCCCGGCGCGAAGGCGGCCTGGGTGAGCACGGACAGGCCGCTGCCATGCAGCGCATGCCCGGCGGCATTGCCCTGCGCCGCTTCGGCGAGGAATGGGGCAAGGTTGATGTCCAGCCAGCAATCGCCCTGGCAGAACAGGAAGCGCTCCGGCAATTGCGTGCGCGCCTCGAACAGCCGCCCCGGCATGTGTGAAATCTCCAAGGGTTTGGGCAGATGCGCCGTCGCCGCCGGAATCGCCTGCACCACGTCGTCATCGGCATTGCCGGAGAGCAGCACCACGCGCTCCACCCCATAGCGGCATAATTCGCGCATGATCCAGGCAAGAAACGGCCGATCGCCGCAGGGCAACATCGCGCGGGCGAGACGGTCCGTCCCGCCCAGTTGCACCACGGCGCAGCGCAGCGTGGGGCTGGTCATGGTCAGCCGCGCGGGAACATCGCGGTTTCCACCAGGGCGCAGATGATGTGCGCCGCCGTGATATGAATCTGCTGGACAATCGCCGTCTTGGTTGAGGGCGCGGACAGCAGAATGTCGCACAAGCCGTGCATCTTGGTGTCTGCCCTGCCGCCGCTGAAGCCGTAATTGATCACGCCCCGCGCGCGGGCCACCTCCAATGCGCGCACAACGTTGGGTGAATTGCCGGAGGTGGAGATGCCGAGCAGAATGTCGCCCTTATTGCCGAGCGCCTGCACCTGACGGACGAAAATATCCTCATATCCGTAATCATTGCCGATAGCGGTGATCACCGAGGTATCGACGGTCAGCGCAATCGCCGGCAACGGGGCGCGGTCATACATCAGGCGGCAGACGAACTCACCGGCAATATGCTGCGCATCGCCCGCGCTGCCACCATTGCCGCAGAGCAGCAATTTGCCGCCTTGGCGTAGGCTGGCGACGATGCCATCGGCCATCGCCCGCATGGTCTGCACGAAAGCCGGATCGGTGCGAAAGGTTTCCAGCGCCGTTGCCGATTCAGCCAAAAAGGCTTCAACGAAATCCATCGCCTGCTGTCCCATCAATGTATGCCTCGTCGGTGAAATGGCAGGTCAGTGCGGTGACGTCCAGTATCGCGCACAATCATGGGGCGCTTATCCCCAACAGTTTATCAAATCCGCTCAGTCGCTGCGCCCAGACGAAATCCGCCAACACCCGCGCCCGCGCCGCCTGCCCAATGCCGGAGGCGCCGCTTTCGGCCACCTGCACACAGCGATCCACAAAGTCGGCCGTATGATCGGCGAGCAATACTTCCACATTCGGAATTGCGCCGATGCCGACCAGCGCATCGGTGGTGACAATCACCGGCCGTGCCATCGCCATCGCCTCCAGCACCTTGTTCTGAATGCCCCGCCCGATCCGCATCGGAGCCACCGCCGCCGTCGCATGCGCCAGATAAGGCCGCACATCGGCCACCCGCCCCGTGACGAACACCCCAACCAACCCGGCCAACGCCATCACCTCCGGTGTGGGAGAGGCTCCGACAATGTGAAATTGCGCATCCGGCACACGGGCCTGAATGGCCGGCAGGATGTCCTCGGCGAACCAGCGCACGGCTGCGATATTGGGCGGATAGTCCATCGTGCCGGTGAAGACGAAATTGGCGCGATCGGTGGCGAAAAGCGGCTCGAAGGGCAGGGATGGGTCGAAATACAGCTGATCGACACCGTTGCTGATGCCGCGCATTTTTCCCTCAACCCCAGGATTGCCCTGCGCGAACAAGGCGGCCTCGTCGTCGGACACGAAACTGCACCAGTCGCACTCCCGCGCAATCCGCGCCTCCAGCGCCGCCATCTTATGCCATTCGCGGCGATGCACGAAGCGCATCGGCCCCTGCCCGGTCTCGGCATAGGCGCGCCATTTTTCCGAATCGACATCCACCAGATCGACCACCACACGCGGCACATTGGCACGCAGGTCGAGAATGTAGGGGGCCATGTTGGAGGAATAGACGAAGATCACCTCCGGCTTCAGCCGCGCCACCACATCGCGCACCCAATTCAGCAATCCGGCATCACGATAGAAGGTGACGCTGAGCGGCTCGCCGGTCAGCAAACCGCTCAAACACCGCCAGCGCGCGCGGCTTCGGGTGAGATGGGCGAAATGCGATGAGGCGCACATCGCGGCCACAACCGCTTCATGCGGCACGTCCAACGGATCATCGACCAGACAGCCGAGATGCACCGAGAAATGCCGCGTGAGGTATTTGAGGATCTGATAGGCACGGATCTTCTCGCCCTTGTTGGGCGGGTACGGGATGCGTTGCGACAAAAACAGCAAACCCGGCAAGGCAGAACCCCGTGCGTGATGCCTGGTTGATACGGGCCACTGCGCCTCAAAGTCAAACGCCAGCGACACTACCAATCCGGCCAGCGACGCAGGCGATACGCCTCCTGTTCGGCGGTGGGTTTGGGCCCGTCTGCCACGGGGGTGAGTTTTGCGCCGAACGCCTCCGGGTTGCGCCAGCAATCCACCACGCCCAGGCTGCGCGTGCAGATCGGCGCCTCCTCCCATGGGGGCTCCTCCGGGCGGCAATAGCTTTCGCCACGCTCCATCCGCACCAGCGAGCAATCGCGGCCGGAGGCCAGCGAATACAACGCATCCGGCGGCGTGCGGCCGAGGGTGGCCACGCTTGCTACCGTGACCGCACCGGCAATTCCCAACGCGGGGCCAGTGGCCGTCCCACACGCCGAGAGCAGGGCAGCCGCCCAGAACAGGGCGAGCCGGAGGGTAAATTGGCGCAGAAATCGGGCGATCGGCGGCATGAATGCAGCGTGGCACCAAAATCCTGCCAAAACTTTAACACGCCGGGCCATCCTGCGGTTTGCTCCGACGCCGCCTCGCGGCTATGGTCCGGCGCTATTCTGAATCACGCTCTGACCAAAAGAACGCCAGTGTCCGATATTTTCGACGAGGTTTCCGAAGACCTCCGCGCCGACCGCACCCGCGCCCTGCTCCGCCGCTATGGTGGGTGGCTGATTGCTGCCGCCGTGGCGGTTGTGCTTGCCACTGCCGGCTACGAGGCGTGGTCGGCCCATCGCAAAACCGTCGCCGACCAGGATGCCGCGAAATTCCTCGCCGCCTCCGAGATCGCCGATGGCCCAGTCGATCAGCGCCGCAATGCGCTGCCACCCCTGCGCGATCTCGCGCAGAATGGCTCGGGCAACTACCGCACGCTGGCTCGTCTGCGGGCTGCCGGTGTGCTCGCCGACAGCCACGATCTGCCCGGTGCGCTGGCGCTGTGGGACGACGTGGCCGCGGACACTTCCGTTGAGGCGGATTTGCGCAGCTTCGCCGACCTGCAATGGGCGCTGCATCAGATCGATCAAGGCGATGTGGCGGCGGTCGAAACCCGCCTGCAAAAGCTCACCGGCAAGGGCGGCACATGGCGGGCTTTGGCGCTGGAAGGGGAGGCCCTGCTGGCCATCCGCCAGGGCCAAACCGACCGCGCGCGCGAACTGCTGAAGGCGTTGACGACCGACACCACCGCCACTGACAGCGTGCGCGGCCGCGCATCCGGGCTTTTGCAGCAGATTGGCGGCTGACAATGCGCCGGAAATCGTCGCATACCATCTCCCAGACCACCATCCAGACCACGGGGCACGCTGCCATGACCGACCTTCTGCGCGCCAAACTGCCGCGCCGCCTCGCCCTGATGCTGCTGCCACTGGCGGCCACTGGCTGCGATACGCTGCAGAATCTGCTTGAGGACACGCCCAAGCCCCCCATTCCCGGCATTCGCGTTCCGGTGATCCCCACCACACGCGGTGTGGTGGTGGACAATCCGCGCAGTGTGAAAATCCGCCTGCCAGCCCCGAGCGAGCGCGCCGATTCGCCCCAGCCAGGCGGCCGCCCCTCGCATGAGGCCGGGCATATTCAGGTGGCGGACCAATTGCAGGAAGCCTGGAAGGCCGATATCGGCCGCAACGCCGGCTATCGCCGCAAAATCCCGTCCGTACCGGTTGTCGCCGATGGCCGCGTGTTCACCATCGATCCCGATGGCTTGGTGCGCGCCTTCGATATGGCCAAGGGCGATCGGATCTGGGAATTCGACACCACGCCCGAGGATGACGACAACTCCAACCTTGGCGGCGGCGTGTCCGTCGATCAGGGGACTGTCTATGTCGCCACCGGCCGCGCCGAGATGATCGCGCTGGACGCCGCAACCGGCAAACAGATTTGGCGTCAGGCACTGCCGCGCTCGGCCCGCTCGGCACCGACGATTGCCGAGGGCAAGCTGTTCGTTGCCCTGCTCGGTAACAGCATTGATGCGCTTGATGCCAAAGACGGTCATCGAGTCTGGTCCTATCAGGGCACCCAAAGCATCACCGGCATGCTCGGCATGCCCGCCCCCGCCTATGCTGACGGCCTGCTGGTTGCCGGTTTCGGGTCTGGCGAATTGGTGGCCTTGCGTGCGACTACGGGTGCCGTGGTGTGGCTGGACAATCTGGCCACCGTGCACGGCACGGGCAGCAATGCCGATCTCTCCGCCATTCACGGCCTGCCGGTGATCCAGGATGGCCGGGTTTACGCGATCAGCCTGGGCGGCCTGATGGTCGCCCTCGATCTGCGCTCCGGCCGTCGTCTGTGGGAACGTGACATCGCCTCGGGCGATAATCCCTGCATGGCAGGCGGCTTCATCTTCGTTCTGACCACCGATTCGCAGCTTGTTGCATTGGATCGGGTGGACGGCTCCATCATCTGGGTGACGCAATTGGACAAATGGGCCAACAAGGAGAAGAAGCGCGACGCAATCTTCTGGACTGGCCCGGTGCTGGCTGGCGACCGCCTCGTGGTGGTCTCGGGCATCGGCACGGCACAGGCCATCAGCCCCTATACGGGAGAAGTGCTCGGCGAGCAGGAACTTTCAGGTCCGGCGGTTCTGCCGCCGGTGGTTGCCGCCGGCACCCTGCTTGTTCTGACCGACGACGCCAAATTGCTTGCGCTGCGCTGAATGGCAATGCTCCCCACAGTCGTTATCGCCGGACGCCCGAATGTCGGGAAATCAACGCTGTTCAACAAGCTGGTTGGACGGCGCCAGGCCATTGTCTCCGATACCCCAGGTGTCACCCGCGACCGCAAGGAAGGCGAGGCGATGCTGCGTGGTCGGCAGGTTCGCCTGATCGACACCGCAGGGCTTGAGGAAAGCGATCCCGAAAGCCTGTATGGCCGCATGCGTGCCTCATCTGAGGCGGCGGTACGACAGGGCGATCTGGTGTTGTTCGTTGTCGATGCCCGATCCGGCATCACGCCAGCCGACGAGCATTTCGCCGCGTGGCTGCGTCGTCAAGGCACGCCGATCATGCTGGTCGTCAACAAGGCCGAGGGCCGTGCCGGCTCGAATGCCGCCCTTGAAGCCTATTCGCTCGGTTTGGGCGATCCGGTGGCGGTGTCGGCTGAGCATGGCGACGGTCTGGCCGATCTGATGCTGGAAATCTCCGAGCGTCTGCCGCCGCCCGCCGATCCCGACCCGAGCGAGGACAACCCGCTCAAGCTGGCCATTGTCGGCCGCCCGAATGCCGGCAAATCCACCTTGCTCAACCGCATGTTGGGCGAAGACCGGATGATCACCGGCCCAGAACCCGGCCTGACGCGCGACTCGATTGCCGTACGCATCACGGATAAGGACGGCCTGCCCATCGAGTTGGTCGATACGGCCGGTCTGCGCAAAAAGGCCCGGATTGAGCAGGATTTGGAGAAAATGTCGGTCTCGGCCTCCATCGAGGCGCTGAAAATGGCCGAAGTGGTGGTGTTGGCCATTGATGCGGCGGAGGGCATTCATGAGCAGGATCTGCAAATCGCCCGCCTGATCGAGCGCGAAGGCCGCGCTTGCATCCTTGCCCTCAACAAATGGGACGCGGTGGCGGACCGTGGGGCCACCCGCAAGGCGATCTCTGACCGTCTGGAGACCTCGCTGGCCCAGATGAAGGGCATCCCGGTTGTTACAATCTCTGCCCTGACCGGCCAAGGCGTGGACAAGCTGCTGCCGGCGGTGCGGGCGGCGCATGAGGTGTGGAATCGCCGCGTTGGCACGGGTGCGCTCAACCGTTGGTTCGAGCACGCGCTGGAACGGCATCAGCCGCCCTTGGTCGAAGGCCGCCGCCTGAAGCTGCGTTATGTAACGCAGGCGAAATCTCGTCCGCCCACCTTTATCTTCTTCGGCACCCGCGCTGAGCAGACGCCCGAGGACTATCAGCGTTATCTGTCCAACTCACTGCGCAACGAGTTCAACCTGCCCGGCACACCGATTCGGCTGCTATTCCGCGGCAGCACCAACCCGTTCTCGGAGAGTTAGCGGGCGGCTGGCCGGCGAAAAGAGTAACAATCGGGCTTGCCAAACCGTTCAGTTTCCAACAGCTTCCCCTCATTAAGCGCGCGAGCGAACGCGCGCCACTAGGGGGAAATGTTATGTCTGAGCTTGAAACCCGTACTATAGCCAAGGTGATGAAGCGGCTCGTGCCGTTTCTGATCGTGTGCTATTTCGTTGCCTACCTTGACCGCGTGAACGTGGGCTTTGCCAAGCTGACGATGGACAAGCAGCTTGGCCTGTCCGAGACGATGTTCGGCTTTGGCTCGGGCATTTTCTTCGTGGCATATTTTTTCTTCGAAGTGCCGTCCAATCTGGCACTGGAAAAATTCGGTGCCCGGCGTTGGATCGCCCGCATCATGGTCACTTGGGGCATCCTGTCCGGTGCGATGGCGGCGATTCCAGCGATCTCCGCCGCCACTGGCATCTCCGGCGAATACACATTCTACGCCATCCGCACGTTGCTCGGTGCCGCCGAGGCTGGCTTCTTCCCCGGCATCATCTTCTTCCTGACCCTGTGGTTCCCGGCACTTTATCGTGGCCGGATCATCGGCATGTTCATGGCCGCCATCCCGATGTCCTCCGTACTGGGCGCTCCGCTGTCCGGTTATTTGCTGGGCTTTGATGGCGTGGCGGGCCTTGCCGGATGGCAGTGGCTTTACGTTATCGAAGCCGCCCCTGCCCTGGTGTTGGCCGTGGCTGTGCTGGTGTATCTGACCGATCGCCCCGGCGAAGCAACGTGGCTTGCACAGGATGAGCGCAACTGGCTGGTGAGCACGCTGGCCAACGAAACCGCGCATCGCAAGGCCTCGCATGACTTCTCGGTGCTGCAGGCGCTGATGAACCCGCGCGTGCTGGCGCTGGCGTTTGTGTATTTCGGCGCAGTGGCGGCGAATTATGGCGTGGGCTTCTTCCTGCCGACCATCGTCAAAGGCTTCGGCCTGACCAACGCGATGACCGGTTGGGTGACGGCGATTCCTTACGCTGTCGGTGCCATCGGCATGGTTTGGTGGTCGGCGCGGTCCGACCGTCTGGGCGAGCGTAAGAACCACACCATCATCACGCTGCTGATCGCCGCTGTCGGCATCATCGCCGCGACGATGACGGAAGACCCGCTGCTGAAAATGCTGGCCTTCTCGTTCAGCGCGTTCGGCGTATTTGCCGTGCTGCCGGTGTTCTGGACGCTGCCGACCGCCTTCCTGTCGGGAGCCTCGGCCGCTGCCGGCATTGCCGCGATCAACTCCATCGGCAATCTGTCCGGCTTCGCGGGTCCGTTTGCGATGGGCTACATCAA
This sequence comes from Acetobacteraceae bacterium, assembly GCA_031291725.1. GTDB lineage: Bacteria > Pseudomonadota > Alphaproteobacteria > Acetobacterales > Acetobacteraceae > CAIQQQ01. The sequence continues at coordinate 32,583 of JARLIM010000015.1, read as the reverse complement.
GGACGCCACGGGGAGCTTCAATGGCGGCCTGTTGCTGATCTCTGGCTGCGTGCTGATTGCGATGGTGATCGTGATGGTTCTGGGTCACGATCACTCGCTGGAAAAGGCACCGGTGGACCCGAAACTGGCCGCTGACTGACCTGATTGCGGCTTTGGGGAGAGGCGCTGCGGCATCTCTCCCCGAATCTGCTGCAATCCGGCAACAATCTGCCTCACATTTGCAGTTTTCATCGCCGCGATACACCAGTTGCGGCGAAACTGTTATTCCCATATCTCGACTTGGAACCGAATTGCCCGGATGATGCGATTCGCCCCAGGCGGTGGTGTTGGAGACTCTTGGTAATGTCGAAAATTGTGCGCGCGTGTTTCGTTCTTTCGTTGGTCGTGGCCGCTGCCGGTTGCGCGCGTGAGGAGGAACTCGTCATGGTCGATCCGCGCACCGGGGTGAAGGTCGTCTGTCGCCTGGATGAACCCGTGAGCGCCTCACGCACCGCCATCGGTGCCGTCCGTCAGGCCTATACCTGCATTGATGAGCTGCAATATTACGGCTTCCGCGACGAAGATGTGGTGAACCCGCAGCCGAACTGATCCTCGGGCGCTGCCTCGCGCCGCTTTCATGGAATATTCATCTTTGCAAGCCCCCCAGTCGCCAACAGCATGGCGACGGTGCGTCTTGTCCCTGGGGTAAGCTGGCTCAGCCTTCCAGCTCCTGATCCTCGCTGAATTCCGCATCGCGATGGACGTGAACGGACATTAAAATCCCCATCCCGATCATCACCGTCAGCATCGCCGTGCCGCCATGCGAGACCAGCGGCAGCGGTACACCGCCGACTGGGATGGCGCCGGTGACCATGGCGATATTGACCAGCACATACATGAAGAAATTCACACTCAACCCCAAAGCCACCAGACGCCCGAACTGATGACGGCAACGTATCGCCATCACCAATCCGCCCAGAATGATGATGGCCAGCAACGTCATCAAAAACAGCCCACCGACGAGGCCGAACTCCTCGGAAAACAGCGTGAAAATGAAGTCGGTCTGCTTCTCCGGCAGGAAGTTCAGGTGCGATTGCGTGCCCTGCAGGAAGCCCTTCCCCCAGATTCCGCCCGAGCCCAGCGCGATTTTGGACTGGATGATGTTGTAGCCAGCCCCCAGCGGATCACTTTCCGGATGCAAGAAGGTGGTGATGCGGGCGCGCTGGTAGTCGTGCAGGTGACTATAGGCCAACGGCACCGCGCCCAAGACCGCACCGCCGAGCGTGAGCAGCATCCACCATCGCAATCCGGCCGCGAAGAAGATCGCCCCCCCCACCACGGCCGTGATCACCGCCGTGCCCAGATTGGGCTCCTTGAGAATCAACACCACCGGCACCAGCACGGCCAAAGCTGGCGGGATCAGAAAGAGCGGATTGCCCATCTGCTCCAGCGACGCCTTGTGGAACCAATGCGCAATCGCCAGCACGAGCATGATCTTCATCAACTCCGACGGTTGCCACTGCATACCGCCCAGGTTGAGCCAACGTTCGGCGCCTTTGCCGGTATGCCCCATCTTCAGCACGAGAATCAGCAGCAGCACACCCAGCGCATAGCCAAGCCAGGACATTTTCGCGATCACCCGAATATCGACCATCGCGATGCAAATCATCAGCACCAGCCCGAAGCCAAACCGCAGGATATGCTTGGAGGCGAAAGGCTCGGGTGAGCCGCCACCGGCGGAATACAGCGCCACATAGCCCACACCGGCCAATGCGCAGAGCATCAGCACATACAGCCAACTGATCTGCCATAATTTGCCGGTCAAGCCGAACGAGGCTTCACGGATCAGACGGCGTTCCAGAATGCTCATGGCGTGCGTGCTCCCGCAGCCGCACCGAGATCGGCGACACGTTGCGGCGGTTTGGGGCCGGTGGGATCGCGGGTGAGCACGTCCTGCATGATGTCGCGCGCGATCGGGGCGGCGGCGGCGGCACCGGCATTGCCGTGCTCGACCACCAGCGCAATGGCGTAACGCGGGGCATCATAGGGGGCGAAACACACGAACAGCGCGTTCGGCCGCAGCTCCCAAGCCTGGTTTTCCGATTTGTAGCCATGCTCACGCTGCTCGCGCGACACGTTGCGCACCTGGGCCGAGCCGGTCTTGCCCGCCATCTGCACGCCCGGCAAATCCGGCAGATTGAGCTTGGCCAAGGGTGCCGAGCCGCCCTGCTCGTTGACCACCGCCCACATCCCCTCACGTACCGCGTGCAGGGTATGATCGGAAATGCCCATCGACGGCCAGTCATCCGGGGTTGCTCCCGGTTGCGCACGCCCGTCAATCGAACGGGTCAGATGCGGCTCCACCGCCCGCCCGGTGGCCAGTCGCGAGACATAGGTGGCCAGGGAGAGCGGGGTGAGTTGCATGAAGCCCTGGCCGATGCCGGAGACGATGGTGTCGCCGATATTCCATGCCTTGCCCTGCGCCATCCGCCACGCCCGCGTCGGCATCAGCCCTGAACGTGTGCCGGGCAATTCGATGCCCAACGGCACGCCCAGGCCGAAACGCTTGGCGACGGCGGCGATGCGGTCAATGCCGGTGCGGCGGGCGACTTCGTAGAAATAGACGTCGCAACTGTTCTTCAGCCCACCGTGCAAATCCATCTGCCCGTGCCCGCCCTTGCTCCAACAGGAGAAGCGTCGGTCGCCAAAATCGAGATAACCGGGGCAGAACACCGTGTCGGCGGTGGTGATCACCTTTGCCTCCAAGGCTGCCATCGCCACGGCCATCTTGAAGGTGGAGCCGGGTGCATACAGGCCGGAGGTGGCCTTGTTGATCAGCGGCGCGCGGCGATTGCGCGTCCATTCCAGCCATTGCGCCTGAGAGACGCCGGAATTGAACAGGCCGGGATCGAAAGACGGGTTGGTGGCCATCGCCAACACCTCGCCATTGCGCACATCCATCACCACGGCGGATGCACTTTCGTCGCCCAAGCGGTCGATGACGGATTTTTGCAGCGTGGCATCGATGGTCAGCTGAATGTCCGAGCCTTGCACGCCCTCTTGCCGATCCAATTCACGGATGACGCGGCCGACCGCGTTGACTTCCAACTGCACCGCCCCGGCACGGCCACGCAGATTACGGTCATGCACGCGCTCCATCCCGGCGCGGCCGATGCGCATGCCGGGCAGTGCGAGCATGGTATCCTGCGCCACGTCGCGCTCATTGGGCGGGGCCACATAGCCCACCACATGCGCCAGCGCCGGGCCGAACGGGTATTCGCGCGTGGTGCCGACATCGACGACAATGCCCGGCAAATCCGGCGCGTTGACCTCCAGGCTGGCCATGTCGTCCCAGGAGAGGAAGTCGCGCACGGTGATCGGGATGAAGCGGCGATGGCGTTTCATCTCGCGGTCGATGCGCAGGCGCTCATGATCGGCCAGCGGCAGCAATTTGGAGAAATTCTCCAACGTGCCCTGAACATCCGAGGTTTGCTCCGGGATCAGCAGCGCGCGCCAGTTCAGCTTATTGCCGGCCACCGGCACGCCGAAGCGATCCAGCAGACGGCCACGCGGCGGCGAGATCAGGCGTGACGAGACGCGGTTCGATTCGGCCAAGGTGGTGTAGCGCGAGCCTTCGATGACCGTCACCTGATAGAGCTTGGCCGCCAGCGCACTCAGGGCCGCAATCTGCACGCCGCCCACCAGCAAGGCGCGGCGGGTGAAGACGCTGGCGCGTTTGGTGTCCCGTTTCACGCGAGATCCGGGTCTGCGATGGTCTGGTGGGCGCGGGTCAGACCGATGGCGAGCAGCGGATAGAGCCCGATGGCAATCCCGGCTTCCAACAGCGCATCGCCCACCGGCAGAAAATGGAAACTCAACAGCGACGTCGCCGCCCATTCCAGCGCCGCCGAGGCAACGGCGACAGAGATGAAGGCGAACCAGACCAGCAGGAAGCCCAACCGCGTCAGCCCTCGCCGCCAGCGCAGTGCCAGCCCATAGGCGAGCAGGAAGGTCAGCACCGTCAATCCCAACGGCGCATAATCGAGCAGATCGGCCAGCACGCCGAGCAGAAACACCGCCAAGGGCGGCATCGAGGCCGGGCGGAACAAGCCCCAGAAGAAGACGCAACACAGCGCGCCTGCCTGCTGCCATTGCGCCTGACCGGGCAGGCCGAGCGGGGCTGCGAGCAACAGCAGCAAAGCGGCGGTGGTGATGGTGGGAAAGCTCATCCGCGCCACCACGTCCAACCGCCTTGCGGCGGTGGCGTGTTGACGTATGCCGGCCAGTCGGCGTGCTCTCACTTCTTCACCTCTGAGCCGGGCTTGCTCGACGTCGCTTCCGGCGGCAACACGCCGCGCATGCCGTAATCGAACAGCCGCACCATCTCCAGACGGTCCAGCTGCGCATAGGGCACCAATTCGGCCACCTTGCCGGAAGTGTAATGCACCACGCCCACCGGCAAGCCTGCCGGAAAGGCATTGGCCTCGGCACTCGTCGTCACCCGTTCGCCCTCAACCGGCGGCGAGCCTTCCGGCCAGAACATCAAACGCGGATGCGCGCCGTTATTGCCGACCAGCACCGCATGGGCGCGGCTGTTTTCCAGCACCACCGGCACCCGGCTCGAAATATCGGTGATCAGCATCACGCGGGCAGAGCGCGAGCCCAATTCGGTCACACGCCCGACCAGACCGCGATCATCCAGCGCCACCTGCCCTTTGACCACCGGCGTGCCCGGCCCGATGGAGAGCAGCACGGCGCGGGCATAAATCCCGCCCGCATCGGCCACCACATGCGCCGTCACGTATGACGGGGCCGGGTCTGGAATCCAATGCAGATTGGCCTTCAGCGCGGTGTTCTCCACATCCAACGCCTGGGCTGCCGCCTGCCATTGGCGCAGACGCTCGTTCTCCTGACGCAGACGGGCATTGTCTTCATAAAGTGTAAACAGATGGCGGATATTATCCACGCCATTGCGCACGCTCGACAGCGGCTCAGACAACAGGCCATAGACCGGCGCCAGCACATCGGCCAGGGCCATGCGTGCGCGCTGCATCACCACAGTGTCTGCTTTGCCCAACAGCAACAGGCCGAACGCACCGGCGATCAGCACCGGCAGCGTCAGCTTGGATAAAGCTTGCCGAAACGGGATCGACAGCCGAATCACGCGCCCAAGGCCCTTTCTCGCCTGCGAGTCCCCCAAAAGGGGGCCATCGCCGTCGCAGCAGGATAGCGAACTCCGCCCCTGCTGTCCTCACCTTATATTGCGCAATATTGCAAAACGCCCACCCATGCGGGCAGCAGCTTAGTACATCGAGCTCAAGACATTGCGCAGGCGACGCATCTCTTCCAGCGCACGACCAGTGCCGAGCACCACGCATTGCAGCGCGTCTTCGGCCACCACCACCGGCAGGCCGGTGGCATCGCGCAGCACCTGATCCATCCGATACAGCAGCGCGCCACCGCCGGTGAGCACGATGCCCTTATCGACGATATCGGCGGCCAGTTCCGGCGGCGTGTTTTCCAGCGCCACCTTCACCGCATCGACAATCTGCGTCACCGGATCGGCGAGGCTTTCGGCGATTTCGCGCTGCGTGACGACCACCTCGCGCGGCACGCCGTTCATCAGATCGCGGCCCTTGACCTCGCGATAGACCTCTTCCTCGCCATCATAACCGGGGGCAGCGGCGCCGATTTCCATCTTGATGCGCTCAGCCGAGCTTTCACCGATCAAGAGATTATGATTGCGACGGATATAGGAGATGATCGCCTCATCCATCTTGTCGCCACCCACGCGCACCGAACGCGCATAGACGATGCCGCCCAGCGAGATCACCGCCACTTCCGTGGTGCCGCCGCCGATATCGACGACCATCGAACCCGAAGGCTCCGTCACCGGCAGGCCCGCGCCAATGGCAGCCGCCATCGGTTCCTCGATCAGGAACACCTTGCGCGCGCCGGCCGACTCGGCCGATTCCTGGATCGCGCGACGCTCCACGGCGGTGGAGCCGGAGGGGACGCAGACGATGATCATCGGCGAGGCGAAGGAGCGACGATTATGCACCTTGCGGATGAAGTGCTTGATCATCTCTTCGGCGACCTCGAAATCGGCGATCACGCCATCGCGCAGCGGGCGAATGGCCTGGATGTTGCCGGGCGTGCGGCCAAGCATCTGCTTGGCCTCTTCACCAACGGCGAGCACCGCCTTCTTGCCGCGAATATCGGCGATGGCGACGACGGACGGCTCATCGAGCACAATGCCACGCCCCTTGACGTAGACGAGCGTGTTCGCGGTGCCGAGATCGATGGCCATGTCGGCCGACATGATGCCAAGCAAACGAGAAAACATGGGGCAACCTTCCGGGGTGCAGCGCCAGATGCGCGCGAGCAATCAGAGCGGGGGATTAGCCTTGCCGATGCCGACGGGCAAGAGGCGAAGCGGGAGGCTAGGCTGCATTGTGCTTATGCCAAGGGGATTGTTCGCGTCGGGCGGCATACCACCACATCCCACCCGACGCCAAGTATGACCTTATCAGGCCGACATCGCTTCCGGCTCGGTGCGGGCGCGTTTGACCAGCAGCTTGTTCAGCGCGTGCACATAGGCGCGGGTGGCGGCAACGATGGTGTCGGTATCCGCCCCTTGGCCATCGACCATCTTGCCGCCCTCTTCCAGACGCACCGTGGTCTTGGCCTGCGCGTCCGTGCCTTCGGTGACAGCGCCGACGCTGAACAGCAGCAGCTTGGCCTCGTGCGGGAAACATTTCTGAATGGCGATGAACGTGGCATCCACCGGGCCATCGCCGGCGGCCTCGGCCGCCACAACCACGCCGTCGATCTCCAGCTCCAGCGCCGCCTTGGCCGGGCGGTTGGAGCCGGCATGCACGTCGAGCGAGACGAATTTGATGCGGTCATGGTCGCGCACGATCTCGTCATCCACCAGGGCGACCAGATCCTCGTCGTAGACCACCTTCTTGCGGTCAGCCAGCACCTTGAAGCGGCTGAAGGCATCGTTGATCTTGTTGTCGCCCAGATCGCCATAGCCCAGCGTCTTCAGCTTATCGCGGAAGGCAGCCCGGCCGGAATGCTTGCCCATCACCAACGAGGATTTGTTCAACCCCACCGATTCCGGCGTCATGATCTCATAGGTGGCGGCGTTCTTCAGCACGCCGTCCTGATGAATGCCGCTTTCATGCGCGAAGGCGTTGCGACCGACGATGGCCTTGTTCGGCTGCACGTCAAAGCCGGTGATGGTGGCCAGCAGCTTGGACGTGGCCATAATCCGCTCGGTGACGATGCCCGGCTTGCACGGCACCGCATCGGGGCGGGTCCGCACTGCCATCACCACCTCTTCCAACGCGGCATTGCCTGCACGCTCGCCAATGCCGTTGATCGTGCATTCAATCTGACGGGCGCCGGCCGCAACCGCTGCCAGCGTGTTGGCCACCGCCAAACCCAGATCGTTGTGATTATGGGTGGAGAAAATCGCCCGCTCCGCCCCCGGCACACGGTCGCGCACGGATTTGAAGATACGATGCATGTCTTCCGGCAGCGCGTAGCCCACGGTGTCGGGAATATTGATCGTCGTCGCCCCCGCCTTGATGGCGGCTTCCACGCAGCGGCACAGGAAATCCAGATCGGTGCGGCTGCCATCCTCGGCAGACCATTCCACGTCATCGGTGTGCTGACGCGCCAGCGAGACGGAATCGACCACCGCCTGCAGCACCTGTTCCGGTTCCATCCGCAGCTTGTATTTCATGTGCAGCGGCGAGGTGGAGATGAAGGTGTGGATGCGGCGGCGTTCCGCCGGGCGGATCGCCTCGGCGGCGCGCAGAATATCGCCCGGTGCGGAGCGCGACAGGCCGCAGATCACCGGGCCTTTGATGGTGCGGGCGATCTCATAGACGCTCTCGAAATCGCCGGGCGAGGCAATCGGGAAACCGGCTTCGATCACATCCACGCCCAGTTCCGCCAACGCCTCGGCCATGCGCAGCTTCTCGGTCAGGTTCATCGAGAAACCGGGCGATTGCTCGCCGTCGCGCAGGGTGGTGTCGAAAATGATAACGCGGTCGTCCGCCATGTTGCCGAAATTCGGATGATTGATGCTCATGGTGTCCTCGGTATTGATGCGCCCGGCTGGGGCGGCGAATTCTGATGTGACTTTGCGCGACCCCTACAAGGGTCTCCCCTGCGCATGACCGGCGTTATCCGCGCGGCACTATGCCCAGGGGCGGGTAAGTCGAAGCAGAAGGCCGAGGCCTGCGAGCTTGGTGCCGTTCTTTGCGGCGGCACGAACCATCCGTGCTGCACCCTTGGTGGCAGCAGCCTTGGCACCCGTACGCAGAGCGCGCGCCGCAGTCTTGCGGGCAATAGCGCTGGCGATGATGACGGGCATTGACATGCAGGCGACGCTAGCGGCGCGCCCGGATCGATGCAAGCATGACCGTCCAAATCACAGGGGGAAAGTTCATGCACAAGCTGGTCTTCTGCCGTGCATTGCACGCGGATGCCATGAAGCTGCTGGAGGCGCGCAGCGATCTGGACATCAAAATTCTCACCACCGCCTTCCGTGGCCCGCCGATGCAAAAGGAGTTGGAAGCGGAGATTCAAACAGCCGATGCCGTGATGATCGGGCTGGAGAAGATCACCCCCGCCATGTTCGCCTCCGCCCCGCAACTGCGCGCGATCAGCCGGTTTGGCGTGGGCTTCGACAATATCGACATTCCCACCGCCACCCAGAACCGCGTCATCGTCGGGGTGGTCAATGGCGCCAACGATCTGTCGGTGGCCGAACACACGATGATGCTGATGCTCGCCGTGGCCCGCCGCACATTGGAGATGGATGCCTCGGTGCGGCGTGGCACCTGGATGCTTCTGGAAGGCCGCCGGATGCGCGAATTGGCCGGGCGTCGGATTCTGATTTTCGGCTATGGCCGCATCGGCACCCGCGTGGCGCGGCTGTGTCAGGCGTTCGGCATGCACACCATCGTGCACGACCCCGCCTTCCCCACCCCGCGCCTGGCCGCTGACGGCCATGAACCGGCGCCCGATCCGATGGAGTTCCTGCCGACTGCCGATGTCGTCTCACTGCATTGCCCGTTGAACGAGGGCACGCGCGGCATGGTGAATGCGGATTTTCTTTCAAAGATGAAGCCCGAATCCTGGCTGATCAACAGCGCGCGCGGCGGTCTGGTCGATGAGGCGGCGTTGGTCGAAGCCCTGCGGGAACGTCGCATCGAGGCGGCGGGGATCGATGTCTTGGTGCAGGAGCCGCCCGTGCCCGATCACCCGTTATTCGCCCTGGACAACGTGGTGCTCGCGCCACACAACGCCGCCGCCCCGTTGGAATGCTATCGCAAGATGTCGCTGCGCGCGGTGCGGAATATTCTCGACTCCATCGATGGCCGGATCGACCCTGGCTATGTCGTCAACCCGGAGGTTCTGGGACGCAACACATGATCCGACGCGCCGCCCCGCTCGCCCTGCTGCTGCTTGCCGCCCCGGCTATGGCGCGGGAGTTGACGCCGGATCAGACAGTCTATGCCACCACGCAGGAGGGCAGCGGCGAGGCGGTGCATGCCGAGTGGATCGAGCCGGACGGCACGCAACGCCAGCTCGATTTCCATCTGCCCGCCCAATCCCTGCTTCCGCAATCCCGCCGCATCACTCCGCCCAGCCCGGCGGAGGTGCAGCGCCTGGGCATGCAGGCGGCGCAGGCGGAGGCGGAGCGGGCGCCGGCGGGCGTGCATATCCAACTGCGCCCGATCGCCAATGGCGTCGATGCGCGGGCAAACGGACCGGCAGGGGCGGATTTGTCGGGGCCGATGCGGCGGGTGATGGCGGCCTATCATAACGCTGCGAACACCGCGGTGCGCGATGCCGGCTTCCGCTTCCGCACGCCCACCCTGGCCGAGCCGGATTTTCCGCGTCTGGTGCGCGAACATGGGGCGTTGCTGCGCGGAGCAGCGGCGGGGATTGCGCGGCAGACCGACCGCCTGCCGCCACGCGCGCGGGTGCAGTTTCTGATCAGCTTTCTGCAATCCCTGCCCTATGAAACCCTCGTCCATCGCGGGGAATCGGCGATGCGCACACCATCGGGCGTGTTGGCGGACGATCGCGGCGATTGCGACGCCAAAAGCATCACCCTGGCCGCCCTGCTCAGCCTTGTGCTGCCGGAGTTGAACACCGCCCTGATCTATGACGACGTGCACGCCTTCCTCGGCGCCAGCCTGCCGCCAGAGCCGGGGGATGCGGCGTTCAGTGTGGATGGGCGCAGCTATGTGGCGCTGGAGCCGGTCGGGCCGGGCTGGTTCCCGGTGGGGCAGATCTCACCGATGTCACAGGCGATTCTGCGCAGCGGCACGGCACACGTCGCACCGCTGCACTGAACAAGCCGCCGCCTACTCTGCCGCCACCACCGCCGCCGCATACAGCGTGGCCTGACCGTGCAGATATTTCTTCCGCAACTGCTTGAGCACGAACAGCGCCAGCACACCGGTCAGCACATCCATGCCGATGGCGAGCCCAAACACCGGCACCCAGCTGCCGCCGCTGTCATGCAACGCCGCCGCCACCGGCCCGCCGAGCACCGAGCCGATGCCCTGTGACATATACAGAAAGCCGTAATTCGTCATCGCCTTCTCGGTGCCGAAGGTGTCGGTGAGGGTGGAGGGGAACAGCGAGAAAATCTCACCCCAGCCGAAGAACACCAACCCGGAAAGCAGCACGAAGGCCAGCGGGTCGGCGCGGAAGGCCAGCAGCAGGCTGATCGCCGCCGCTTCGAGCAGGAAGGCGAGTCCCATTGTGTTCTCGCGGCCGATGCGGTCGGACACCCAGCCGAAGAACGGACGGGTGAAGCCGTTCAGCGCCCGATCCACCGACAGCGCCAAGGGCAGAGCCGCCATGCCGTAAACCACGGCGGAGCTCACGCCGAACTCCTTGGCGAAATTGGCGAAATTCGATGTCACCATCAACCCGCCGGTGGACATCATCGTCATCATGGCAAACATCAGCCAGAACACCGGCGTCTTGAGCATCTCGCGCGGGCTGGTGTCGTAGCCATGCACCGCCATCACCGCTGGTGGCGGCAACACGTCAGCGGCATTGGGCAGACGCAGGCCGAGGGCCGCGACCAAGCCGATGCCGCCGAGCAGCAGGCCGTAATAGGTCAGTGTGGCCGTGTAGCCGGAGGCGGCCATCATGGTGGTGATCGGAAATGTGGTCAGCAACGCGCCCATGCCATAGCCGGACGCCACCATGCCCACCGCAAAACCACGCCGATCCGGGAACCAGCGCGCCATCAGCCCCACCACGCCGATATAGACAATGCCGGTGCCCACGCCGCACAGCCCGCCATAGGTGAGGTAGAGCATGCCGATGCTCGTCACCTGGCTCGACACCACCCAGCCCAAGCCGGACATCGCGGCACCGGCGGCGACCAGCACACGTGGGCCGAAACGTTCCACCAGCCAGCCTTGCGCCGGTGACATCCAGGTTTGAATGACCACCAGCAGCGAGAAGGTGATCTGAATGGCGGGCAACGAGGCGCCGGTGGCCCCTTGGAACGGCTTGACGAACAACGTCCAGACATATTGCGGACTGGAGATGGCCATCATCACCACCAAACCCAACACAAGCTGCAGCCAGCGCATCGGTGAAGAAGTCTTCGGCGACATGTCACACCCCCCTTGTCTGATCACACGATAAACAAGCAAGCTGCATGCCAGGGATTTCATGGGTTTTTCGGCGCGGCTCGGGTTGACGGGTCCGTGCCGCTCGGCCAATTGATCAAAAATTGTGCAGCCGAATATTGTGCCGCATAAACAGGCAATCGGGTTTTCAGGGGGAGTGAACGCATGCTGCACACACCAATGTCTCTGCGCGGCATGGTCACCTCGCCGCATCATCTGGCCAGCGAAGCCGGGCTGCGGGTGCTGCGTGAGGGCGGCAATGCGGTCGAGGCGACGGTGGCGATGGCGGCCTCGCTCGCCGTGGTCTATCCGCACATGACCGCCATCGGTGGCGATGGCTTCTGGCTGATCTCCCAGGGCCATGCCGCCCCGGTGGCGATTGACGCCAGCGGTGGCGCGGCAGCGGCGGCGAGCGCGGAATTCTATGCCGCACAGGGCCACAACGCGGTGCCCTGGCGCGGTCCGCTGGCGGCGAACACGGTGGCGGGCACAATCTCCGGCTGGGGCGAGGCATTGCGGCTGAGTGCGGAGATCGGCGGCAAGCTGCCATTGTCGCGGTTGGTGGAAGATGCGGTGTGGTCGGCGGAGAACGGCTTTGCGGTCACACGCAGCCAGCAGGACCTCACCGCATCGAAGCTTGCGGAACTGCGCGCCTCGCCCGGCTTTGTTGACACATTCCTCATCGATGGCCGCCTGCCGCAGGAGGGTGAATTGATGCGCCTTCCAGCCCTTGGCCAGACATTGCGGCGGCTGGGTGTGGCCGGGACGGAGGATTTCTATCGCGGCCGGTTGGCGCGCGAGATCGCCGCCGATCTGGCCAGTGTCGGCAGCCCGGTCAGTGCCGCCGACCTCGCAGGCCATCACGCCCAACGTCGCGCCGCGCTGTCGGTGCAGGTGCGGGGGGCCACACTCTACAATTTCCCGCCCCCCACCCAGGGCCTTGCCTCGCTGATCATCCTGGCCCTGTTCGACCGGTTGGGCGTGCGCGAGGCCGAGGGGTTCGCGCATGTTCACGGGCTGGTGGAGGCCACCAAGCAGGCCTTCATCGTGCGAGACCGCATCGTGGGCGACCCTGGCAGCATGACGGAAAACCCCGCCGATTGGCTGCGCCCCGAGGTGCTCGACCGCCTCGTGGCACAGATCGACACCACCACCGCCCTGCCCTGGCCGCAACCGGCGAGTGCCGGGGATACGGTGTGGCTGGGGGCGATTGATGCCAATGGCGTCTCGGCGAGTTTTATTCAGAGCATCTTCTTCGAATTCGGCACTGGCTGCGTGATGCCGCACACCGGCTTCGTCTGGCAGAACCGGGGGGCGAGCTTCCAACTGTCCGGCGATGGCCCGCGCCGCATCGGCCCCGGCCGCAAGCCGTTCCACACGCTCAACCCGGCCCTGGCGCAGTTCGATGACGGTCGCAGCATGGTCTATGGCACGATGGGCGGCGAAGGGCAGCCGCAGACGCAATCGGCGGTGTTCTCGCGCTACGGCATGTTCGGCACGCCGCTGCAACAGGCGATCACCGCCCCGCGCTGGCTGCTCGGCAAAACCTGGGGCGAGGACAGCGTGACGCTGAAACTCGAAAGCCGCTTCCCGCCCGATCTGGTGGCCTCGCTGCGGGCGGCGGGGCATGACGTGGAAATATTGGAGGATTTCACCTCCACCATGGGCCATGCGGGGGCGATTGTGCGGCATCCGAACGGGATGTTCGAGGGGGCGACGGACCCGCGCAGCGATGGGGCGGCGATGGGGTTTTGACGCCGCTACCCCGCAATCGCCCGCATCAGCATGGCCGCAGCCTCCGCCACCGCACCGTCATTGACGATCCGCACACAATCCACATCGGGCGGAATCGGCACCTGCCGTGCCAGACGGGATGCGATCTCGCCTGCACTCTCGCGCCCGCGTCCAGCCAACCGATGCGCCAGAATTTCGGGCGAGGCGGTGATTTCCACCACGCGAACCGGGTATTGCCGTGCCGCCTCGGCCAAGATCGCCCGCGATACGCTGGCCACCACCACGCGACCGGCAGCGAGGTCGTCCTTCACCTCCGCTCCGATGCCGTAGAACAGCCCATGCGCCTCCCACCACAGCGCATAGCCGCCCTGCTCGCGACGGGCGAGAAAGGCATCGCGGCTGACATGGTGGTTCTGTTCCTCGGCACTCGGCGGCCGCGTCACGTCGCGGATGGCGAAACGAACCTGCGGATCGCCCGCCAATTGCGCGCGCACGGCGTTCAGCAGCGTGTCCTTGCCTGCCCCGGACGGCCCCACGATCAGCACAAGCATGCGTCACCTCTGAATTGACGATCCCTGGCTAACCATTAGGTTTCAAACCAATCAAGCGCAGGAGTGCGACAATGTTCACCACCCGCCCAGAAATCGCCGGAACGTTCGGCGTTGTCGGCTCCACCCATTGGCTGGCCAGCGCCACCGCGATGGCGGTGTTGGAACGCGGCGGCAACGCCTTCGATGCCGGGGCCGCTGCCGGTTTCGTGCTCAACGTGGCCGAGCCGCATCTGAACGGCCCGGCGGGCGATGCGCCGATCATCATTCACGATGCGAAAGCCAATCGCCAGCACGTCATCTGCGGCCAGGGCGTCTCACCGGATGCGATGAGCTGTGCCAGCATGGCAGCCCTCGGCCTCGATCTGATCCCCGGCACCGGCCTGCTGCCCGCCACCGTTCCCGGCGCGTTCGACGCCTGGGCGACGATGCTGCGCAATTGGGGCACCTGGGAATTGGCCGATGTGATGGAATTCGCCATCGGCTACGCCACCAATGGCATCCATCTGGTGCCGCGCGTGCCCGCCACGATCACCAATGTCAAGCCGCTGTTCGAGCAGGAATGGCCGAGTTCCGCCGCCGTCTGGCTGCCGGGCGGCAACGTGCCGGAAGCGGGCAAATTGTTCCGCAGGCCCGCACTGGCGGCATTCTGGCAGCGTTTGCTGAAGGAGGCCGTGGGCAGCAGCCGCGAAGCCCGCATCGATGCCGCCCGCAACGCCTTCTATCGCGGCTTCGCGGCCGAGGCGATCGGGCGGTTCTATGCCACTCACGAGCTGATGGATTCGTCCGGCCGCCGCCATCGTGGCCAGCTCACCGCCGATGACATGGCGCGCTGGGCAGCCCCCATCGAAGACCCGGTGGGCGTGGATTATCACGGCCACACGCTGCTCAAATGCGGCCCGTGGTCGCAAGGCCCGGCGTTCCTGCAACAGCTCGCTCTGCTCAAGGGCTTCGACATCGCCGCGATGGACACGATGGGGGCGGAGTTCATCCACACCGTCATCGAATGCTCCAAACTCGCCTTCGCCGACCGTGAAGCCTATTACGGCGACCCGGATTTCGTGCAGGTGCCGCTCGGCACATTGCTGTCGGAGAGCTACAATGCCGAGCGCCGCAAGCTGGTGACGGATCGCGCCTCGCTTGACCTCCGCCCCGGCCAGATCCCCGGCTTCAACGCCATCGTCGATCACAACGCCGAATCGCGGCTGTCCCTGCTGGGTGCGCCCGGCGTGGGTGAGCCGACGGTGGCGCGGATGGGGGTTTCGGGGGGCGACACCTGCCATGTCGATGTGATCGACCGCTGGGGCAACATGGTTTCCGCCACGCCTTCGGGCGGTTGGCTGCAATCCTCGCCGGTGATCCCGGAACTGGGCTTCCCGATCTCCACCCGTGGCCAGATGTTCTGGACCACGCCGGGCCTGCCGAACTCGGCGGCACCGCGCAAACGCCCGCGCACCACGCTGTCGCCCTCGCTGGTGCTGCGTGAGGGCCGCGCCTGGATGAGCTTCGGCACGCCGGGTGGCGAGCAGCAGGATCAGTGGCAGCCGGTGATGCTGCTGCGCATGCTGCATCACGGGATGAACATCCAGCAATCGATCGATCTGCCGAATTTCCACACCGAGCATTGGCCCTCCAGCTTCTGGCCGCGTGTGGCACGTCCGGGCAAGGTGGTCATCGAAGGCCAGTATGGCGCCGCCGTCTTGCAGGCATTGCTCGACCGTGGCCATCGCGCCGAACTCGGGCCGGATTGGAGCGAGGGGCGGTTGTCGGCCGCACGATTGGAGGCGGATGGGCAGATGTTCGCCGGCGCCAATCCGCGCGGCATGCAGGGATATGCCGTCGGACGCTGAGTGTCTGACCATTGGATGAATTCGCGGACAGATCGGTGCACTGCGCTTTGCAACGCAGACGGGCGGAGCGTATTTTCTCCGCAAGCCTGTCGTTGTTGCGACGTGCAGGAAGGTGTTTCAGGAGGATTGCAACATGGCACATCTCGCCACATCAACGCTGCGCGCTGGTTGTGCGGCGCTGGCGCTGTCAGCTCTCGCAGGCTGCGCCGTCGCCCCCCCCAGTGGCCCGCGCTCGGTGGCCATGCCGCCACCGGGCAAGAGCTACGAGCAGTTCACGGCTGAGGATCAATATTGCCGTCAGGCCGCACAAAACCAGGTCGGCCCCGCCCCGAGCGCGCAGCAGAGCACGAATCAGGTGGTGGGCAGTGCGGTTGTCGGTACCGCTATCGGTGCGGTTGCCGGCGCGGCCCTCGGCTCGGCAAGCGGACATATGGGCGGAGGGGCGGCGGTTGGCGGTGCGATGGGCGCGCTGGTGGGCACCTCGGTCGGAGCATCCAACGCACAGGCGAGCGGCGCCAATCTGCAGCGGACCTATGACATCGCCTATACGCAATGCATGGTCGCCAAGGGCAACACCGTGCAGGCCCCGCCGCAGCCGGTCTATATGAGCGCGCCGTATCCGTATGGCTATGAGCCGTATTACGACCGCCCGCATTACTACTACCGGTATTGACATCGCCCAGGGCGGAAGAGCGCTGCGCCCTTCCGCCCTGCGCATTCAACAGCCGGGTTTATGAACCGTCAGCTTCTCGATTTTGGCTGACATCACGAAATCGCCGAAATCCATCGACATCTCATCGGCCACGCCATTGGCGAAGTAGCGCATGCTGACTTCGTAATCCGGCTGCGTGCCATCGCTGTCACCATCGAAAAAGGCGATATGCACCCGCCCGCTCGGCTGCTTGGCCAAGGGGGCGAATGTCGTCGGCAGCGGCGCTTTGTCCCAGCCGCCCATCACCACCGAACTGGACTGCCCGCCGGCAGCGCTGGTGCCATCGAACAGCGGCAGCGAGAGGAATTTACGTCCTGCCTCAGCGGCCGTGATGATCCGAATGGTGTGGGTGGAGGGGAACAGCGTGCCTGCGGGCAGTGTCTTGGTGTCGGCCTTGGGCAGGGTGTAGACCACCTTGCCAGCCCCCCCCAGTGCCGTCAGCGTGGCCTCGCCTGCCACATCGTCCGGCGGCGTGCCATCATTGAGTTGATGCGAGCGGAACCGCATCGACAACCCGTCCTTGGTCTCGAAGGTGGTGTAATCGGAGACTGAATGAATGGCCTGCCCATCGCGGTTGGTCAGCACCATCGCCAGACGCTGCCGCACCGCCCAGCCATCGCAGGCATCGATAACCTCATAGGTCATCGTGCCAGAGCCCGAAGCGACATCGCCCTTCGAGCTTTCCAGGCTGAGCTTGTACTGCGCCACATGCGCGGCAAGGTCCACCGCATGCACCTGAGGTGCCAACAGCAGCAGCAGACCAGCCAAAGACGCCTTCAGACCACGCATGTTGCTCAATTCCCGCTATCGTTCTGATAGATAGGCAGAGTTGTGCCTGCCCGCCAGGATCAATCCTTCTTCACTTTTGGCGGAAGGTCGAGTTTGAGCGACAATTCCTTCAGGCGCGCGGGCGGCACCTCGGCAGGCGCGCCCATCATCAAATCTTCGCCCTGCTGGTTGAGCGGGAACAGAATCACCTCACGGATATTCGGCTCATCGGCCAGCAGCATCACGATGCGGTCGATACCAGGGGCCGAACCGCCATGCGGCGGCGCGCCATAACGGAAGGCGTTGAGCATGCCGCCAAAACGCTCTTCCACCTCCGCTGCGGTGTAACCGGCGATTTCGAAGGCGCGGATCATGATGTCCGGGCGATGGTTGCGGATGGCGCCCGAGGACAGTTCGATGCCGTTGCAGACGATGTCGTACTGGAATGCCTTGATGTCCAGCGGGTCCATCGTCTCCAGCGCTTCCATGCCCCCCTGCGGCATCGAGAACGGGTTGTGGCTGAAATCGATCTTCTTGGTTTCTTCCTCGATTTCATACATCGGGAAGTCGGTGATCCAGCAGAACTTGAACTCGCCCGCGTTGATCAGGCCGAGATCGTTGCCGAGCTTGGTGCGCACCTTGCCGGAGAATTTCGGCGCTTCGTCCTTTTTGCCCGCCGCGAAGAACACCGAGTCGCCGTCTTGCAGGCCAGCGGCGGTCTTGATGGCGGCCAGACGTTCGGCTTCGAGGTTCTTGGCAATCGGCCCCTTGGCCACGCCATCGGCCCCGAACTGGATGTAACCCAGACCGCCAGCGCCCTCTTCGCGCGCCCATTCGTTGAGCTTGTCGAAGAACGAACGCGGATTTTCGGCTGTGCCCGGCGCCGGAATGGCGCGGATGATGCCGCCCGAGGCCGCGATCTTGGCGAACAGGCCGAAACCGGAGCCCACAAAATGCTCGGTGACATCGGTGAGGATGATCGGGTTGCGCAGATCGGGCTTGTCCGACCCGTAGAGCAGCATCGAGGTGTCATACGGAATACGCGGGAAGGGCGGCTTGGTCACGCCGCGGCCTTCGGCGAATTCCTCAAACACCGCGGCCATCACCGGCTCGATGGTGTTGAAGACGTCTTCTTGCGTCACGAAGCTCATCTCGAAATCGAGCTGATAGAACTCACCGGGGCTGCGGTCGGCCCGGCTGGCTTCGTCGCGGAAACACGGGGCGATTTGGAAGTAGCGGTCAAAGCCCGCCACCATCGCCAATTGCTTGAATTGCTGCGGCGCCTGCGGCAGCGCGTAGAACTTGCCGGGATGGTTGCGCGCCGGCACCAGGAAGTCGCGCGCCCCTTCCGGCGAGGAGGCGGTCAGGATTGGCGTCTGGAATTCGGTGAAGCCGGCCTCGATCATCCGGCGGCGGAAGCTGGCGATCACCGCCGCGCGCAACATGATGTTCTTGTGCACCTTCTCGCGGCGCAGATCGATGAAGCGGTTCTTGAGACGGATTTCGTCCGAATAATGCTCCTCGCCCGCCACCTGCATCGGCAGCACATTGGCGATGGATTGCACGGCGACATGGCTGGCGACCACCTCGATCTCGCCGGTGACGAGGCGCGGGTTGATGGTGCCCTCGCGCTTGACCACCTGTCCGGTGACGGTGATCACGCTCTCCACCCGCAGCGGATCAACGGTGGCGAACGCCTCGGAGCCTGCGGGGAAGACGCATTGCGTGATGCCGTAATGGTCGCGCAGATCGATGAACAACAGGCCGCCATGATCGCGCTTGGAGTGAATCCAGCCTGAAATACGGGCTTCGGTTCCGGCGTCGCTGGCGCGGAGCGCGCCGCATGTGTGGCTGCGATAAGCGTGCATCGTCTCTATCCTGGTGCGAATGGGGGGCAGGAAGCCGACGTGACCGCCTTGTGTCAAGCTGCCTTCCGGCACGGCTCCTTCCTGTGTATGAGGGAGAGATGGCCCGTTCTTCTCGCGCGGAATTTCCGCAGCCTCAGTTGATCACCGACACCGACGCTCTTGCGGCCCTCTGCGAGAGGTTGAGCGGCGAGGTTTTCGTCACCGTCGACACCGAATTCATGCGAGAGCGGACCTATTGGCCCGAACTCTGCGTGGTTCAGCTTGCCTCGGACACCGAAGTGGCCGTGGTGGATGCGCTGGCACCGGGGCTGGATCTCGCCCCGCTCGGCGCTTTGCTGGCCAATCAGGCGGTGATGAAGGTCTTCCACGCCGCCCGGCAGGATGTGGAAATCTTCGTGCTGCTGTTCGGCGACGTGCCGCGACCGCTGTTCGACACGCAGATTGCAGCCATGGTTGCCGGATTCGGCGATCAGGTGGGCTATGACGCGCTGGTCTCCAGCCTCACCGGCGGGCAGATCGACAAGGCGCATCGATTCAGCGACTGGTCGGTGCGGCCTTTGTCGCCAGCGCAGATCGCCTATGCAGCCGCAGACGTGACCCATCTGCGCCGCGCTTATGAAAAGCTGTGCGCGCGGTTGGAAAAAGACGGGCGGCTGGAATGGGTGTCGGAAGAAATGGCCGCCCTGGCCGATCCGAACACCTATCGCGCCAATCCGGAGACACTGTGGGAAAAGCTGCGGCCGCGCACCAATAATCGCCGCATGCTCGGCACGCTGCGCGCCCTGACGGCGTGGCGGGAGCGTGAGGCGCAGCGGTCGAATATTCCGCGCCAGCGCATGCTCAAGGATGAGGCGCTGCTCGAACTCGCCGCCACAGCGCCCGCCGACCCGGAGCAACTCGCCCGCGCACGCGGCATCACCCGTGGTTTTGCCGAGGGCAAGACCGGCGCATCGCTGCTCGCCGCCATCGCCGAGGCCAAGCTGCTGCCCGATGCGGCGATGCCCGAACTGCCCACCCACCGCGACGGCCCGAAGCCCTCACCGGCCCTGGTCTCGCTGCTCAAGGTGCTGCTGGCGGCGAAATGCGAGCAATTCCACGTCGCCCCCAAGCTGGTCGCCAATTCGGAAGAGATCGACAAGCTCGCCGGGGACGACAATCCCAACCTGCCCAGCCTGACCGGCTGGCGCGCCGATGTGTTCGGCCATGACGCGATGGCGTTGAAGGCGGGCAAGTTGGCGCTGGGTGTGGATGGCAAGCGGGTGAAGCTGATCCGGGACTGAGCTCTGGCAAAGCCGCTCTACGGCTTCACCGGGGCCACGCTCACCGTCGCCCGCACATCGTCCAACGCCGCATAGATCAGCCCTTCCACCGCCGCCACATCCGGCGGTTGGAACACGCTGCGATTGAGCACAAAGCGTCGCTCCACCTGCACCACGTCGCCCATGCTGGTGTAATGCGCATGGTAGAACCCCACCGCGTTCTCCATATTCACATCCTGCGGCAAGGCAACAGGCCGGGTGCCGGGGGCGAGGTGGATGGTCTCGCGCCAGTTCAAATCCTTCGCTGCCACCGTCATCGGATGCTTCCGCTCGCCATCGCGGGTGAGATAGCTGCGCAGCAACGCCGGTCTGGCAATGTCCAGGCCGAGCGGGATCGGCAGGGCCGCTTCCGCACAGCATGCGGCCGCCCCATGCCGGCTGCGCCAATGCGCCTCGACGGTGAAGGGAATCGACAGATCACGCGGGGCGGAGGTGATGTAACGGCCAAACCCGCCTTCCGGCGTGCCGCGCAGCAATTGCTCGGCCAATTCCTCCGGTGAGACGGCTTGCGCCACCGCAGAACGAAAACGCGCCTCGGTATAGGCCGACATGCTCATCTGCGCCGTGCCCGCGATGGTGCCAACGGCATCGACATGGATATCGGCGTTGAAACGATAGAGATTATCCTCTGGCCGCAGCACCGGGGTGTGCGAGACCTGCCCGTGCTCGGTCGCCAGCACCACCAATTTGCCCGACAGCGTGGGGTCGCGCGCGTCGAAGCGGGCATAGGGGTTGGTGGGGTTCAGATAGCGGTCGAATGTCGGCAGATAGATGATGGCGTGGTTGAACTGGCTCACCCACAGCGGCAATGCGGCGAAACGATTGCCCCAATCGACCAAAGCGGGCACCGAGTCGATGCCGCGTGCGGAGAGCAGCGCCTGCATGATCGCCACATGGTCCTTGCAGTCGCCATAGCCGCGCGCCAGCACATCGTCCGCCGGGTGCGGCACCCAGCCGTCATTCTCATCCAGATAGATCGCCACGTAGCGGATATTCAGCGCCACCCAGTTATAGATCGCCTCCGCCGCGGCAAGCCCGGTCCTGTCACCGACAATCTTGGCGGCGAGAGCTGAAATCGTCGGCGTGACCGCCGAGCCCTGGCGTGATTGGCGATAATAAATCGCCCCCAGCGCCTCCAGATTGGGCTGGCTGGTGGCCAGGAACATCGGCTGGAAATCGGCGGATGAGACGGCATTGTGCTCAGGCTCCGCCCCCAGCAGATCGGCGATGCGGGCATGGATGTGCCGCACGCCGCCCGCCACATCGTCCGAGACGGTAAAGCCGCCGCGTTGCGCCCAGTGCAATGGCACGGCCGCCGGGGCGGTGATATCAATCACATCCTCCCTCACCGCCCATTCTTCCGGCACCACCGAGGTCAGTTGAAAGCCGACCAAAGGCGGGGTTTTCTGCGTCAATCGCCACACGACATGGGTGCGGCTGCCCTCTTTCAACTGCGGAAACACCACCGTGGTGGTCTGGCTCTCGCTGAAACCGGGGGCGGATTGCGATTCCTCGGAGGGGCGGGTGAAAATCGCCGCAGGGTCCACCGATAGCCGGGTGCCATCCGGCTGATCCACCCAGGCCTCCAGCAGATCGAGCGCCTGGGATTTCGGATAGAAATCCATCGTCTCGCGCTCACCGGCGGAGATGCCGCGCCGAGTGAACAAGGTGGCGTCCTGGCTGATGGTCTCGACATAGGTGAGGTCGGGCTGCAGGTCATAGGCGCGTGACAGATGATCCAGCCGCAAATGCTGCGGTGATTCTGCCTGCGCACCGGACGCCATCGCACAGAGCAGCAGCACCACAGCGCCACCCGGCCGGGTCCAGATTGTCATATCTCCGCGATCCTCACACCGATGGAACACCGATATGCGGTGCATCCGCCGCGCTGCCAATCCCCATCGCGGCGGCAGCGGCCACTCTCTCCGGCGGCAAGGTGATTGTCACCCGCGTGCCGATTTTCGCCAGCGCCTCAATTTCCAACGTGCCGCCATGTGCTTGCACCAGCATGCGCGCCAGGGCCAGACGCAAGCCGATGCCTCGGCTGTCAATCGGCACCGCCCCCACGCCCGAGGTCGCCATGCCTCCTCCTTCATCGGCGATGTGCAGCACCAGCCCCTGATCGCAGAGGAACCAGCCGATTTCGATCCAGTCATCCTGCGCAGACGACCTGACCGCCTCCCCCAATACCCGCGCCAACACCAGACGAAATGCCCGACGATCCGCCAGCATGGTGATCGGCTGCACACCCTCCCCCTGCATGCGCACATGCCGTCGTCCCGGCGCGATGGCGGCTTGCAATGCCAGCACGGCTTCGGCCAACAGAGGTGCCAGCAGGATGGGTTCACACTCCAATCGCCGCGCCTGTTCCGGCGGCGTCAATTGCCCGGCGAGTTCGCCCGCGACATGCTCCAACTGCACCACCAAACCTGCCAGCGCGGCCACTGAGGCATAGTGATCCGCCGCCAGGAGATCGGCATGGCCACGCAGGCCGAGGGTAAGGTCTTGCAATTCCTGCGACAATAATCGCAGCCCGCGCGTGACGTTCGCCTCCGCCACGACCGCCGCATGATGTTCGCCCTCTGCCTGCCGCATCAGACGACGCATCTGCCGCAATCGGTCGGCCAGACCGAGGCAGAGCAGCAATGCGGCGAGGAGGGCGAAGGTCTGCATGGCCGCATTCTGCCGCCACTCGGCAAACAAAGTGTTAAGTTGCGGCTTGATTTCCGCAGCCCCAGGCGCAGGCTGTTCAGCGCTGCCGTGGCACCGCGCAGGCGAAACCGCCGGGCGAAAACAGACGAGAGAGGAAACACCCCATGACCGCACCGGCTTACCTGATCCTGGACACCGAGGTGATCGATCCGGTGGCGTATGAGGAATACAAGAAAAACGCCGCCCCGATCGTGAAGAAGCATGGCGGCGAATATCTGGTGCGCGGTGGCGCGTTCGACACGCCGGAGGGCAATTGGCCGATCACCCGGCTGGTGGTGATCCGCTACCCAAGCCGGGCGGCCGCCGATGCGATGCTCAACGACCCGGACTACGCCCCGTGGCGCGCGCTGCGGCTGAAGATTGCCAAGTGCAATATGGTGGTGGTGGAAGGTGTGGCGGAGCCGGTTTAGGGCAACCTCCGATCAGACCGAGCCGGAACGGCTCGCCTTGATCGGAGATAAGTTGCTTGTCTTATGAATTTTCCCGCTGACCAGCGAGGATAGGCACGCTGGTCAGCGGCGAGGGACGGATCGTGATGTTGCTGGCCGTTTGACGGGCCGAGCTAGAGTTGGATCGCCCTCGTCTTTTCCCGTGGCCTGAACGGATACCAGGGGTAACCGCCCCGGATGACAAGCAGAGGCATGCAGCGATTCAGTCTAGTTGCGTGTGATCAGCTGCCGCGTTTCACTTCCTCGTGGCTGACAGACATCGTGTGACGCATCACCACGTCTGACTTATCAAACATAATCACCAAGACTTTTTTATCGACATCCGCTCCGCCAGCAAAAATGCCAACAACCGGCACAAAATTTACCGCCTTGGGCGTCGCATAAGCGTACGTATATTTCCAAATATCATTGCCGCCATCTGTGAACGAATGCTCGTTGGGATCACCATAAGCCGCCGTCACATCTGCTTTTGTCGTTTTTCCATCGACAATAACCCTATCGACTGAGCCTGCGTCAGCCTTTGCCAAAACCTGATTACCCGCACTGGCACAGGCTTGCAGACTAACAGCCACCGCAGCGGATAAGAGAATGCGACGCAACATTTTCGTTTCTCCAAGTTCTGGACAAACGTTTATCGCGTCTTATTCCGGCTTTAACAATGCGTCGGACATCACAATAAATGTCATTCGTGGCTCTGCATGTCCGTGGTCCAGAAAGCGCTACGACGCCCGGCTGACCGTGTAATCCGCCACCGCCACCAGCGCATCGCGATACGGCGAGGCGGGGAAGATCGACAGGCTCGCCTTGGCCTGATCGGCGAATTCCGCCGCGCGGCGCAACGTGGCACCGATGCAGTCATGGCGGGCGATCAGCGCCATCGCGTGATCCAGATCGGCGTCGGTCTGCTCGCTCTGGTCGATGGTGCGCTCCCAGAAGGCGCGCTCCTCGCTGTCACCGGCGGCATAGGCGAGCAGCACAGGCAGCGTCACCTTGCCCTCACGGAAATCGTCGCCCACCGTTTTGCCAAGCGTTGCCTGATCGGCCGCGTAATCCAGCGCGTCATCAACCAGTTGGAACGCCATGCCGAGCGCCGTGCCGTATTGGCCAAGCGCCTGTTCCTCGGCCAACGGACGATCCGCCACCACGGCACCCACTTCACAGGCCGCCGTGAACAAAGCCGCCGTCTTGCCGCCGATCACTTGCAGATATTGCGCCTCACCGGAGGCCAGATCGTTCTGCGTGACCAGTTGCAGCACTTCACCCTCAGCAATCGTCGCCGAGGCGCGGCAGAGAATATCGAGCACTTTCAACGAGCCGTCAGCGACCATCAATTGAAAGGCGCGGGCAAAGAGAAAATCGCCAACCAGCACGGAGGCCTTGTTGCCGAACACCGCATTGGCGCTGGCCAGACCGCGACGCAGCAGGCTCTCATCGACCACATCGTCATGCAGCAGCGTGGCGGTGTGGATGAATTCGACGCAGGCGGCGAGGTCGATATGCCGATGGCCCTCATAGGCGCACATGCGGGCAGCGGCCAGGGTGAGCAGCGGGCGGATGCGTTTGCCACCGGCAGCGACGAGATGGGCGGCCAGTTGCGGAATCAGTTCCACATCGCTGTTCATGTTGGCGACGATGGTGCGGTTGCATTCCTGCAAATCGGCATCCACCAGACGGACCAGCCGCGTCAGCGCATCCTCTGCCGGACGGCCGGACTCGGCGCGGTCAACCGCATCGATGGTCGCCACAGTTGACGGCATGTTGGCCAGAACGCCCAAATACTCTCTCCAAATTCCCAAATCGCCCGCACTGGCACCATATCGGCGGGTTTCCAGAAGGGTCAAGGCAAGCCAGGATATGGCTCCAGGGAGGGTTCAGCACGGATGCGCGTTGTTTTCCAGTCCAATTCATGGGTTCAGCTCGGCTTCGTGCTGGCTTTGTTGCGAGATGCCGGGTTGGGACCGGTTGAGCTGGATACGCATGTGAGTGCAATCGAAGGCAATATCGGCGCATTTCCGCGCCGGATTGTCGTCGCCGACGATGAGGAACGCCAGGCGCTGCGGGTGCTGCGCGAGGCGGGGGAGATTGCGTGACATTGGATTTCGATACGCTGCTCGGCGGACGGGTGCTGCATGGCCAACGCAACAGCGGGCATCGCAGCGGCATTGAGCCCGTGCTGCTCGCCGCCGCCATTGCCGCCCGCGGCGGTGAGCGCGTGCTGGAGGCCGGCACCGGCAGCGGGGCAGGCTTGCTCTGTCTTGCCGCACGGGTGGCCGGGATCACCGGCGTGGGGGTGGAGCAGGACGCGGAACTCGTCGAGCTCGCCCGCACGAACGTGATGCAGAACAGGTTTGGCGGGCTGGAAATCACTCAGGCCGACATCGCCATCTTCACCGATGCGCTGCCCTTCGACCATGCGATGGCCAATCCGCCATGGTATCCTTCTCGTGCGACCCCTTCTCCAGACGCCGCCCGCGCGGTGGCGCGTCATGCCAAGGATGGGCTGCTGGCGGTGTGGGCGAAGGCGCTGGGGCGCAGGCTGCGGCATCGCGGCACGATCACGTTCATCATCCACGCCAGCGCGCTGAGCGAATGTCTGGCCGCCTTCACCGCCGCGCATTGCGGCAGCCACGCCATTCTGCCGCTCTGGCCACGGGCGGGACGACCGGCGAAGCTGGTGTTGGTGCAGGCGGTGCGCGACGGACGCGGCCCCAGCCGGATGCTGCCCGGCCTGACGTTACACGCCGAGGGCCTGCACTACACCGCCGAGGCCGAGGCGGTTTTGCGTGCAGGCGCGGCGTTGGATTGGGGGTGAGGTCGTATCCGCGCCGATTTCCAGCTCGAACGCCGCCATGAACTGTGCCATCGCTACCGTGCGCGCTTGGGCGATCGCTGCCCCAGTGGCGGTTTGAAAGCCATCGGCCAGACGCAGCAACTTGGCGCGAAAATGATCGAGCGCGTAGGCGGCATCGTCCAACACGCGATGGTCGGCGCGCGGGTCTTGCGGTTCATAGAGGGCCGAGCCCATGCGCCCGGCAGTGTAGAAACAGCGCGCCACCCCGATCATGCCGATGGCATCCAGCCGGTCGGCATCCTGCAACACGCGCGCGTGCAGAGATTGCGGTGCGATCCCGGCAGAGAAGCTGTGCGCGGCGATGGCGTGGGAGACGGCGGCGATATCGGTTTCCTGCCAGCCCAGCCCGCGCAAAACCGCCTCCGCCCGTGCCGCCGCCAGACGCGAGGCCTGGGCGCGCAAGGGAGAGTTTTTCTCCACCGCCACGCAATCATGCAACAGCACGCTGGCCGCCAGCACAGCATCCGCCCCGCCCTCCTGCGCTGCGATCGCGAAGGCGTTCACCCAGACACGACGCAGATGCGCCAGATCATGCGCGCCGTCTTGCCGGGATTGACCGGCATCGGGCGTGGCGTCCCCGGTGGCGAATGGCAGCAGCACGGCCACCAAGGCATCAAATCCGTTCCAACCCGACAAGACACACCTCGCAGAACGATCATCCGCGCCTGATGTCGTCATTGCCGGGGCGTGACGCAAGCCGGGCGGATGCAAGGCACCTCACCAGTGCATTTCCTGCGCCCGCGTTGTCGCACCCTGAAGTTCACCCAACGAACGCCGCCACGCGCTTTGTGGCAAATGACGTTGGGCAAGCAGATGATAGGTGGCCGATAACGCTTCCCAGAACGCCTCACTCTGCCCGTCTGGCATATGGTCCCAAGCGTCAAGCACGTCTTTCCAGGCGAGGAGTTCGGTGTGGAGTTCATTGCGGTTCTGGCGAATGAACAGAATTTGCTGCTCCGCATTGCGCAGGGCCGCCATCACCTCTCCGGTTTGGGCATCGATGACGTCGAAATGGTCGTGCAATTGCCGCAAGGCGGTGCTGGCGAGGAAGCCGACGCGCTGCAGCATCTCGCTGCGCTGACGATCCTGGCCACGTTGCGGCGGCAAGGCGGCCAACAGGCGGACCAGCGATTGCACCCGCCCCAACAGCCAATCCCGCAGCGCCTCGATATGCGACAATTCCTTGGCAAGCTGATCGACCAACGCCAACGCATCCTCCGCCCGCGGCAGCCCGAGCGCGTGGGCCGCCTGTTCGAAGGCCGCCTGCACCTGTTCGCGCAGATCGGGATCGGTGACCAGATTTTCCATCAATTGCGACGGGTCCGGCTCGATCTCCCGCCCCGGTCGCAGCCAGGACAGCAGCCCCGCCCGCAAACGTGCGGCGGCAAGCCAGAGATGACGCGGCTCCGGCTGCCAACTGGCATCGCCACTGATCACCTCCTCCGGCAGGGCCTCCCCCAGCGCGATGCCGGGCACATGGTCCAAAGCGGCATCGATCAGCGAGAGCATGCGGCCATCGTCACTGTCCTGGGCGATGTTGAACTCCCGCCGCACCGCCTGCATCGACACCGACGCCTCCCGCTCCCCCAGCGGGACAACCATCACCTTCTCCCCATCCGTCGCCGCACGACGAAAGGCGATGCCAGGCACCACAGAGAAAGCGCGATGTTGCAACTGGCACAATTTCACCTCCCTTGGGGCCAGGTCAGTGTGCGGGTCTTCGGCGGCGATCGACATGCAACGTCTCCAGCGAGAGCGATGCCGCATTTTCAACCTCGATCCTTTAAGATTCCGTAAACGCCATCGCCGCTGAACGACCCATCTTCAAGACAGCATCTCGCCGTGCGAACGCGGCCTCATTTTCTGGGCGCCCGTTCATTCGGCTTTAACCAATTCATTGGAAAATGAGACAGAATTCAGTTTTGTGAGACTGACCATGCAAGACCTGCCCAGCGCCGCTTCTGCTGCCTGCCATGCCCCAGCCCGATTCCGCCTGCAGCCCGACCGACGGGCGGAGGCGGCGCGGCGGCGGCGATTGTTGCGCGATCTCGATGTCGCCATCACGCAAGATGCCCCCAGCCTGCTGCTGCGCCCCCGCGTCAGCCTCAGCGACGGGCATCCGGTGGCGGAGGAGGCGAGCTGGCGTTGGTCGCATCGCCGCCACGGCACCCTTCCCGGCACGGCACTGGCCGATATGGCGGGCAAATCCGCCCTGGGAGAGCGCCTGGCGCTGTGGTTCCTGCGCCGCCTGTGCCACCTCGCCGCCCGCCGCACCACCTGCATCCCGATCTCGCTGCGGGTGCCACGAGCCTTGCTGCCATTGCCGGTTTTGGAACACCACCTCCTCGCCGCCCTGATGGACAGCCGCGCCATCCCGGCTTTGCTGGAATTGCGCTTTGCCGAGGATCAATTGAACGATCTGTCGCCAGAGGATGTGCTGGTGCTCTCCCGCCTGCGCGACATGGGGGTGGGCATTGCTCTGGAGCAGTTCGGCAGTGGTCCGACCAGCCTGGGGCTCTTGCGCCGTCTGCCGTTGAGCGCGGTCATTCTCGCCGCCGATCTGCTGCGCCATCTGCCGCAGGATGATGACGACCGCGCGATGCTGCACGCCATCATCGCCGCCGCCCACGGGCTGGGGCTGGCGACGGTGGCCTGCGGGGTGGAACGGCAGGCGCAGATGAACCTTCTGCGCACACTCGGATGCGGGGCTGCCCAGGGGCCGGGCATTGCTTTCGGTCTGGCGGCTTAAACTGATTTAACCGCTGGAAAACTTGCAGAGCCCGGCATGTTGCGCCATGCGTCGGGGCATGAACATGATTTCCGCCCTTCTCGCCCCATCCTCCGCCTGCCCGCCCGTCGGAGGCGCACGATGAGCGAGCGTGAACACACCCCCATCCCGCTCGGCGAGCGCGCGGTGGAGATCGCCATCCTCTCGCTGGTCAACGAGGCCGGTATCGGCAAATCGGTCTCGCCCGCCGATGTGGCGCTCGCCCTCGGCCCGGATTGGCGGGCGAAGCTGTCGGCGGTCAAGCGCGCGGCGATCCGGCTGGCCAAGGCCGGGCAGATCGACATTCTGCGCAAGGGCAAGCCGGTGCCGGTGGACGACGCACGCGGGGTGATCCGCCTGTCGCTGCCACACGCTGCCACTGCCCCCTCCTCCACCGAAATCTGACCGAGCACCCGCCCCATGCAGACCTCGATCCTGACTTTGCCGCGCGATGCCTGGCGGCTGGCGCGTCCGTATTTCACCTCGGACGAACGCTGGCCCGCCTATCTCAAACTCGCCGCCATCGTGGTACTCAACTTGTCGATGGTCGGCATGGATGTGGTGCTGAATTTCTGGAACCGGGCGTTCTACAACTCCTTGCAAGACAAGGACTGGAACAGCTTCACCGACCTGCTGCTCACCTGGAAGCGCACGCCGGGCGGCATCATGCCCGGCTTCACCGGCATCGCCTTTCTCTACATCTTCGTCGCCGTCTATCGCACCTATCTGAACCAGTGGCTGCAAATCGATTGGCGGCGCTGGATGACGACGCATATGGTGCGGGATTGGCTCGCCGATCGCGCCTATTACCGCATCGCACTGGCCTCGGCCGGCGGGGCCGGCGACACCAACGACAACCCCGATCAGCGCATTGCCGAAGATCTGCGCGATTTCGTCGCCTCCACGCTGTCGCTCGCGCTCGATCTGCTCTCCAACGTGGTCACGCTGTTCAGTTTCATCTTCATTCTCTGGACCCTCTCCGGCCCGGTGACGGTGCTGGGCATCACCATCCCCGGCTTCATGGTGTGGGCCGCCTTGGCCTATGCGGTGATCGGCACATGGCTGACGCATCTGATCGGTCGCAAATTGGTCAATCTCAGCTTCCGCCAGCAGCGGGTGGAGGCGGATTTCCGCTTCGCCCTGGTGCGGTTGCGCGAGAATATGGAAGGCGTGGCCCTCTATGGCGGCGAGGCGCGCGAGCAGCAGGGGTTTGGGCGGCTGTTCGTGGCGGTGCGTGACAATTGGTGGGCGATCATGCAGCGCACCAAGCTGCTCAATGCGCTGGTGGCCGGCTACAGCCAAGTCTCGGTGATCTTCCCCATCGTGGTCGCCGCCCCGCGCTATTTCGCTGGCACGCTCGATCTCGGCGGATTGACGCAAACGGCGGGGGCGTTCGGCTCGGTGCAGGGGGCGATGTCGTGGTTCGTCACCTCGTATCGCGATTTGGCGAGCTACCGCGCCACCATCGACCGTCTGACTCTCTTCCGCGATGCCATCGACGCCGCCCGCGCGGGCAAGGCCGGTGTTGTGCAGCGTGTCAGCCAGAACGCCGACCAGCATCTGCAAGGGCTGGACATCAGCCTGCCGAATGGCCAGACGCTGATCGAAATCGACGATCTGGTGTTGCAGCGCGGCCAGTCCGTGGCGTTGCAGGGCCGCTCCGGCAGCGGCAAATCGACTTTGTTCCGCGCGCTGGCGGGCATCTGGCCGTTTGCCAAGGGAAGTCTGGAACACGGCACAGGCTCCCGCCTGTTCCTGCCGCAACGCCCGTATTTCCCCCTCGGCAGCTTGCGTGCGGCGGTCAGCTACCCTGAAGATCCCAAGCGCTTCACCGATGCCGAGATCATCACCGCGCTGACGATTGCCGGCCTTGAGCACCTCAATGCCGAGATGCATCACGTCGATTCCTGGAGCACCCGTCTGTCGGGCGGCGAACAACAGCGTCTGGCAATCGCGCGGGCGTTGCTGATCAAGCCGGATTGGCTGTTCATGGACGAGGCGACATCGAGCCTGGACGCAGCCTCGGAGGCGGAGTTGCTCGGCAAGCTGCGCATGGTGCTGTCACACACCACCTTCGTCTCCATCACCCACCGCGACGCCGTGGCGGCGACCGCACAGCGTCGCTACAGGCTGGAGGGCGGCAAGCTGGTCGCGGCGGAATAGAGCGTTATCATCGCCCCCCGCGTCATGGCGCGCGCAGCGCAGCCATCCATCGCGATGCAGCCAGATCGGCCATGGATGGCCGCGATTCGTGCCGCAATGACGCAGGGAGAGGTCACGTTGCAACCTTCTGGCAGCCTGCCACACCACATAGTTGCAAAAACGGAACGATAAGGTCGCATTTCTACAACATCGCTCAGCCGCTTGTGCAAAAACGCCGCCGCCGTACCGCCGTCAGCACGCCCCTGGGCAGTGGAATCCGGCCCCAATCGATCGGCTTTCGCACCCGTGGGCGCTTCACCCGCGGTTCTTTCGCCGCAGGCTCAGCCACCGCGACCCCGGGCCGCAGCAATGAGTTCTCCACGGCGAGCATCCGGCACACCGGCCGCAAAATCCGCGCCGCCTGTGGGGCAGCTTGCAGCAGTTCAACCATCCCCGGTTGCACCAGAATCTCCCGCAATTGCGCGCCATACACCGCTGCCTGATAGGACGCCGCGCGCACCAGCCAGCCGAACCGCACCGGCCACAGCCGCGCGCGCCGCATCCCCGGCCGGCCAACCCGCGCCACCCCTGGCGCATGTCGGCACAGTCGCCCGGCCTGAAACCGCGCCACCAAACGCTCAAATTTCCGACAAACCTCCGCCAAACGCCGATGCAACAGCATCGCCAGCACGTGGTTGAACAACCGGCGCACTTCCCAACCGCCCACCTCCCCGCGCAGCGCACGCAGCACCGCAGGCAGGCTCTGAAACGGGGAAGAGGCCGGGAAGAATTCCATCCATAACTAACAACACGTCATTTGGTCTAACGCAACAAAAATCGCACCTCGCTCCCAATCGTCCTGGCGAGAAAGCCCCATCCACGCCCCGCTTGCGGCTGACCAGCAAAGCCGCTTTCCCTTGCCGCGCGCATGCCCTAAAGCCAGTTGCGCAACGAACAGGCAAGATTCCGGATTTCATGAGCGCTGAACATCGCACGGCCTATCGCCCCGATATCGATGGCCTGCGGGCGGTGTCCATCGTGGCCGTTGTGCTGTTTCATGCCTTCCCCAGCCTGCTGCCCGGCGGGTTTGTCGGTGTCGATGTGTTCTTCGTCATCTCCGGCTATCTCATCTCCGGCATCATCCTGGCCGATCTGCGCCAGGGTGGCTTTTCCTATCTGAATTTCTACTTCGCCCGATTC
>JARLIM010000014.1 GCA_031291725.1 Acetobacteraceae bacterium | reverse complement strand
GCCTCGACATAGCCGGCCAACCGTGATTCGCTGCTGCCTGTATCCAACGAGAGAGCCACAACCCGCCTCCACGAGTGAGAATCTCCACTCGTACACACAGGCCGTCGAATCGTACAAGAGGTTTGTGACACAGTAAGAATAAAAGGCTGCTGAAAAACTGTTCGCGGCGGGCGCGGCCAGGTCCGACAGGCTCTCTACATGCCAGCCCTGGTCGCCATGCGATACAATCCAGACCTCAAAGCCAAATACCAGCAGTTCATCTCCGCAGGAAAACCAGCCAAAATCGCCATCAGCGCCATCATGCGAAAGATGGTCCTGTTGGCAAATGCGCTCCTCAAAGCTAACCGCAACTGGATGCCAAAAATGGCTTGATCATCACGGATACTCTAGCAGCGGCGGCGTCGGATCTCGACGCTTGCCGCTGGGCGCGCCTTTCTCCGTCTTTTCGCTCATCGAGTCGCGACAGGTTTGCCCGAGTGAAGTCGCGTGAACCGGCAAAGGCCGTATGTGCCGCGCCGGGTTGCGACCTGCCACCGCCGCGAACGATCGGGACAATATTCCCCGCAACGGCCATAAGCTGTCGAATCCGGGCATATTGGCCCTACATTGCCCATTGAATGCACGCGCGCAGACGGGCTATCACGCCGCCGAACGTGTCGCAGGTCCGGCCCCTCCTTTGTGCATGGATCATCCGCGTTTGCTGCGGATTGAAGTCTTCGAACACTGCTTGACTCGCTCTCCCCCCCGGCATAGGTTCCGCGCCCTTAGCTGACCCCTAATCGGGTCGTTATGCAGGCACACTCTCTCGTGCGGTGCCGCTCGGTTTTCCGGGCTTAGGCTGCACGAATGTGGGATCCCGCAGGGCGGAAGCGCCTTCTGTGGGACTTGGCTTTGCAAGCGATTCGGTGGGGTCTTGTGTCTGACGGAGTGAACAAGGTCTATGCCGACCATCAACCAGCTGATCGCCAATGGGCGCGAGCCGGCTCCCAAGCGGAACAAGGTTCCGGCTTTGCAGGGCTGCCCGCAGAAGCGCGGCGTTTGCACGCGCGTCTACACGACGACCCCAAAGAAGCCGAACTCGGCTTTGCGTAAGGTCGCCAAGGTCCGCCTGACCAATGGCTTCGAGGTCGTGAGCTACATCCCCGGTGAAGGTCACAACCTCCAGGAGCACTCTGTTGTGCTGATCCGTGGTGGTCGCGTGAAGGATTTGCCGGGCGTGCGCTACCACATCCTGCGCGGCGTGCTTGACACGCAGGGCCTGCCGAAGCGCCGCAAGCGCCGGTCGCTCTACGGCGCGAAGCGTCCGAAGTAAGAGAGGGAATGCGATGAGCCGCCGTCACCGCGCCGCAAAGCGCGAAATCCTGCCGGACGCAAAGTTCGGCGACACCGTCATCACGCGCTTCATGAATGCGCTGATGTATGACGGTAAGAAGTCTGCAGCCGAAGCCATCGTGTATGGTGCGCTGGATACGATGAAGAAGCGCGGCGGTGCCGCTGCCGATCCTGTGCGGATGTTCCATGATGCTTTGGACAACGTGAAGCCTGCGGTTGAAGTCCGCTCGCGCCGCGTCGGTGGTGCCACCTATCAGGTGCCCGTCGAAGTGCGTACCGAGCGTCGTCAGGCCCTGGCGATCCGCTGGATCATCGACAGCTCGCGCAAGCGCGGTGAGCACACGATGGAAGAGCGGCTTTCGAACGAGCTGATGGACGCGGTGAACAACCGTGGCTCGGCCGTGAAGAAGCGTGAAGACACCCACCGTATGGCCGAAGCCAACAAGGCATTCAGCCACTACCGCTGGTAACTCCAACAGCCCAACCCAACCCCCGCATCACGGATCGGGAACGGAGAGACGACGATGGCAAAGGCGAAATTTGAGCGCAACAAGCCGCACTGCAACATCGGCACCATTGGTCACGTGGACCATGGCAAGACGTCGCTGACGGCTGCGATCACGAAGGTGCTGGCGGAGACCGGTGGTGCCTCGTTCACGGCGTATGACCAGATCGACAAAGCCCCTGAGGAGCGCGCTCGTGGCATCACGATCTCGACCGCTCACGTGGAATACGAGACGAAGAACCGTCACTATGCCCACGTCGATTGCCCGGGCCACGCCGACTATGTGAAGAACATGATCACCGGTGCCGCCCAGATGGACGGCGCGATCCTGGTGGTGTCCGCGGCCGACGGCCCGATGCCGCAGACCCGCGAGCACATCCTGCTCGCCCGTCAGGTCGGCGTGCCGGCCTTGGTGGTGTTCCTGAACAAGATGGACCTTGCTGACCCGGATCTGGTCGAGCTGGTGGAAATGGAAATTCGCGAGCTGCTGAGCTCCTACCAGTTCCCGGGCGACGACATTCCGATCATCAAGGGCTCGGCTGTGTGCGCGCTGCAGGACAAGGAGCCGGCGATCGGTCATGACGCCATTCTCGAACTGATGGCCGCCGTGGACAGCTACATCCCGCAGCCGGAGCGTGCGGTCGATCGTCCGTTCCTGATGCCGATCGAAGACGTGTTCTCGATCTCGGGTCGTGGCACCGTGGTGACCGGTCGCGTTGAGCGTGGCATCATCAAGGTGGGTGAGGAAGTCGAGATCGTCGGCATCCGTGACACCAGCAAGACCATTGTCACGGGCGTTGAAATGTTCCGCAAGCTGCTCGATCAGGGCCAGGCTGGCGACAACATCGGCGCCCTGCTGCGCGGCACCAAGCGCGATGACGTCGAGCGCGGCCAGGTTCTGGCCAAGCCGGGCACCATCACCCCGCACAAGAAGTTCAAGGCAGAAGCCTACATTCTGACGAAGGAAGAGGGTGGCCGTCACACGCCGTTCTTCACCAATTATCGTCCGCAATTCTACTTCCGCACGACGGACGTCACGGGCATCGTGACGCTGCCGGAGAACGTGGAAATGGTCATGCCGGGCGATAACGTGTCGATGGATGTCGAGCTGATCCAGCCGATCGCCATGGATGAAGGTCTGCGTTTCGCTATTCGCGAAGGTGGCCGCACTGTCGGCGCCGGCGTGGTTGCGTCGATCACCCAGTAAGAAATTTGGTGGCCCGGTCGGCCGTGACCCGGCCGGGCACCAGGAAAGAATTGCGTGATGGACAATCAAAATATTCGCATCCGGCTCAAGGCCTACGATCATCGCGTGCTCGATAACAGCACGAAGGAAATCGTCAATACGGCCAAGCGTACGGGTGCCCGGGTTCGCGGGCCAATCCCGCTGCCCACTCATATTGAGCGTTTTACGGTGAACCGTTCGCCGCATGTTGATAAGAAGAGCCGCGAGCAGTTCGAAATTCGGACCCATCGTCGTCTTCTCGACATCGTCGATCCGACGCCGCAGACGGTTGATGCGCTGATGAAGCTTGATCTCGCCGCCGGTGTGGACGTCGAAATCAAGATCTGAAGCACAAGCCGGTCGGGGAAGCCTCCCCGGCCTCATGTGGCCTAAGGACCTAGATATTGGTCCCTCTGGGGAAAGAAAGTGATGCGTACTGGATTGCTTGCCAAGAAGCTGGGGATGACCCGGCTTTTCAAGGCTGATGGGACTCACGTCCCCTGCACTGTGTTGCACCTGGATGCTGTTCAGGTTGTGTCGCAGCGCACCGAGGAAAAGGACGGCTATAACGCCGTTCAGCTCGGTTGGGGCACCGCCAAGGTGAAGAACGTCTCGCAGCCGAATAAGGGCCATTTTGCGGCCGCCAAGGTTGAACCAAAGCAGAAGCTGGTGGAATTCCGCGTTTCCGAGGATGCCCTCGTTGAGACCGGCGCCACTCTCTCAGCAGACCATTTCGTGGTCGGTCAGAAGGTTGATGTCTGCGGCGTGACCAAGGGTAAAGGTTTCGCGGGTGCGATGAAGCGCTGGAACTTTGCGGGTCTTGAAGCCTCGCATGGTGTCTCGGTCTCGCATCGTTCGCATGGTTCGACCGGTAATCGTCAAGACCCGGGCAAGACCTTCAAGAACAAGAAGATGGCCGGCCATCTCGGCCAGGAGCGTGTCACCACGCTGAACCTGGAAGTGGCGCTGGTCGATGCCGACAAGGGCCTGGTTTTCCTGAAGGGTGCCGTTCCGGGTGCCAAGAACGGTTTCGTTCTGGTGCGCGATGCGGTCAAGAAGGATCGCCATCCCGATGCGCCGTATCCGGCTGGCCTGCGCCAGGCGGCCGTTGCTGAAGCGGCGGGCTGAGGAGCATAGAGATGCAGATCGACATCAAAACCCTCGACAATGGCACTGCCGGCACCGCCGAGCTGCCTGACGAGATCTTCGGCATCGCGCCGCGCCAGGATATTATGGCACGCGTGGTCCATTGGCAGCTTTCCAAGCGCCGCGCCGGCACCCACAAGGTGAAGGGCATGGGCGAGGTTTCTGGCACCACCAAGAAGCCGTTCAAGCAAAAGGGCACCGGCAACGCTCGCCAGGGCTCGCTGCGCGCCCCGCAGTTCCGCACCGGCGGCGCGGTTCATGGTCCGGTCGTTCGCGACCATGGCTATGACCTGCCGAAGAAGGTTCGCAAGTTGGGCCTGCTGAGCGCATTGTCGCAGAAGCAAGCCGACGGCAAGCTCGTGGTTCTGGACGCCGCCAACGGCGCCACCAAGACTCGCGATTTGGCTGCGAAGCTGAAGGTGCTGGGCTGGAAGTCGGCGCTCATTGTCGATCATCAGATCGACGGCGGGTTCTTGCTGGCAAGCCGTAACATCATTGGTCTGGACATTCTGCCGACGATCGGTGCGAACGTTTATGACATCCTCAACCACGACGTTCTGGCGATCACCACCGCCGGGCTCGAAGGCCTGAAGGAGCGCCTGGCATGAGCAATCAAGCTCGTAACGCTGCCAAGGCAGCCAAGTCGATGTCGCGTGAGGCGATGTATGAGATCGTTCGCAGCCCAGTCGTGACCGAAAAGGCCACGCTGCTCGGTGAGCGCAACCAGATCGTCTTCCGCGTGGCCATCGATAGCTCGAAGCCTGCGATCAAGGTGGCGGTTGAGACGCTGTTCGGCGTGAAGGTGACTGCGGTCAATACCCTGGTCACCAAGGGCAAGACCAAGCGTTTTCGCGGTCGCCCGGGCGTTCGTTCGGATGTGAAGAAGGCCTATGTAACCCTCGCCGATGGTCAGTCGATCGACTTGACCAGCGGTCTGGCGTGATCGGGGAAGCAAGCCGATGGCACTAAAGCAATTTAAGCCCGTCACCGCCTCGCTGCGCGGCACGGTGCTGATCGACCGCACTGGCCTCTGGAAGGGTAAGCCGGTTAAAGCGCTGACGGAGGGCAAGTCCCACTCCGGCGGCCGCAATAATCACGGCCACATCACCAGCCGGTTCCGTGGGGGTGGACACAAGCAGTCCTACCGCATGATCGACTTCAAGCGTCGCAAGTTCGACGTGCCGGGTGTGATCGAGCGTCTGGAATATGACCCGAACCGCACGGCGTTCATCGCCCTGGTGAAGTATCAGGACGGCGAGCTGTCCTATATCATCGCTCCGCAGCGCGTGAAGGCTGGTGATACGGTTGTCTCGGGTCTGAAGGTCGATATCAAGCCGGGCAATGCGATGCCGCTGGCTGCGATCCCGGTCGGCACGATCATCCACAACATCGAGCTCAAGCAGGGCGCCGGTGCGAAGGTTGCACGTTCCGCCGGTCAGTTCGCTCAGCTGGTGGGCAAGGACTCTGGCTACGCGCAGATCAAGCTGATGAGCGGCGAGCTTCGCGTCGTTCGCGGCGAGTGCATGGCGACGATTCGTGCGGTGTCCAACCCGGACAACTCGAACCAGTCGCTCGGTAAGGCCGGTCGTTCGCGTTGGTTGGGCCGCAAGCCGCATCAGCGTGGTGTCGTCATGAACCCTGTCGATCACCCGCATGGCGGTGGTGAAGGCCGGACCTCTGGTGGTCGTCATCCTGTGACGCCGTGGGGCAAGCCGACCAAGGGCTACAAGACTCGTGTGAACAAGCGGACGGATAGCCTGATTATCCGTCGCCGCAACAAGGGGAAGTGAGCCATGGCTCGTTCCATCTGGAAAGGCCCGTTCGTTGACGGGTATCTGCTGGCCAAGGCCGAAGCCGCGAAGGGTTCGAGCCGCAACGAGGTCGTCAAGATCTGGTCGCGTCGTTCGACGATCCTGCCGCAATTCGTCGGTCTGACCTTCGGCGTCTATAACGGGCACAAGTTTCTGCCTGTTCAGGTGACGGAGAACATGGTCGGTCACAAGTTCGGCGAATTCTCGCCGACGCGTACCTTCACCGGCCATGGTGCCGACAAGAAGTCGAAGCGGGGCTGAGATGAGCAAGCCTAAATTCCAGCGCAAGCTCGCGGATACCGAAGCACAGGCCGTGCTTCACAATATCCGCATCAGCCCGCGCAAGCTGAACCTGGTTGCCGGTCTGATCCGCAACCAGCCAGCGGCGTCCGCTGTCGCAACCCTGACCTTCTCCAAGCGGCGCATTGCGCAGCAGGTGAAGAAGGTTCTGGAGAGCGCCATCGCAAATGCTGAAAACAACCATCAGCTCGATGTCGACCGTCTGGTCGTCGCGCGCGCTGAAGTCGGCAAGTCCATCGTGATGCGCCGCTTCCACGCCCGTGGCCGTGGCCGTTCGGCACGCATCGAGAAGTGGTTCAGCCACATCACCATCGTGGTCGCCGAGCGCTCGAATGAGCTGCCGGAGTCCGTCGTGTCCGCCGGGGAGGCCGCGTAACATGGGTCACAAAGTCAATCCGATTGGACTGCGCCTCGGCATCAACCGCACGTGGGACAGCCGCTGGTTCTCCAGCACCGACTACGCAAACATGCTGCACGGCGATCTGTCGCTGCGCGCGCATCTGCGTAAGAAGCTGTCCGGCGCCGGCGTCAGCCGCGTGGTTATCGAACGCCCGGCCAAGAAGCCGCGCGTGACGATCTATGCGGCTCGTCCGGGCGTTGTCATTGGCAAGAAGGGCCAGGACATCGAGACGCTGCGCAAAGACCTGACCAAGATGGCGAAGTCTGAGGTCAGCCTGAACATTGTCGAAATCCGCAAGCCGGAAATCGATGCGACGCTGGTGGCCGAGAACATCGCCCAACAGCTGGAGCGCCGCGTTGCGTTCCGTCGCGCGATGAAGCGTGCGGTGCAGTCGGCGATGCGTCTGGGCGCCCAGGGCATTCGTATCAACTGCTCCGGTCGTCTGGGCGGTGCCGAAATCGCTCGTGTGGAATGGTATCGTGAAGGCCGCGTGCCGCTGCACACGCTGCGCGCCGACATCGATTTCGGTGTGGCCACCGCGAAGACCACCTATGGCACCTGTGGTGTGAAGGTTTGGATCTTCAAGGGCGAAATCCTCGCACACGATCCGCAGGCTCAGGACCGTCGTGCCGCTGAGCAAGCGCCGCAGCGGTAAGGAATCAAGACAATGATGTCTCCGAAGCGGACGAAGTACCGCAAGGCCCATAAGGGCCGTATCAAGGGCGAAGCAAAGGGCGGCACCGCTCTGAACTTCGGTCAGTTTGGGCTGAAGGCTCTGGAACCGGAGCGGATCACCGCCCGCCAGATCGAAGCCGCCCGTCGTGCGATCACTCGTGCGATGAAGCGTGCCGGTCGCGTGTGGATCCGCATTTTCCCGGATTTGCCAGTGTCACAGAAGCCGCAGGAAGTGCGCATGGGCTCCGGTAAGGGTGCACCGGAATACTGGGTGGCGCGTGTTGCACCAGGTCGCGTGATGTTCGAGGTCGACGGTGTCGCCCCTGAGCTGGCGCGTGAAGCGCTGAGCCTTGGTGCGGCGAAATTGCCGATCCGCACCAAGTTCGTCACGCGCATTGGGGACGCATGATATGAGCAAGGAAGCCAAACCCGCCGATCTGCGCGCCAAAACGCCGGACGAGCTGCAGACGATGCTGCTCTCCCTGCGCAAGACGCAGTTCAACCTTCGTTTCCAGCGGGCCACCGGCCAGCTGGAGGGGCTCGGTCAGGTGCGCCAAGTGCGTCGTGACATCGCCCGCGTGAAGACCATCATTGCTCAGAAGAAGTCCGCTTCTTCTGCAGCCTCGATTTAAGGAGGGGAGCGATGCCGCGGCGCGTTCTCACCGGTCGTGTGACCAGCGATAAGCAAGACAAGACGGTAACCGTTCTTGTGGCTCGTCGGGTCATGCACCCGCTGTACAAGAAGTTCATTCGGCGTTCCAAGAAGTATGCCGCACACGATGAAATCAACGAATGCAAAGTTGGTGACACGGTGCGCATCGAAGAATGCCGCCCGATCAGCAAGCGCAAGACCTGGATTGTGGTCGAGCGCAACGGCGTCAAGATTGATGTCGCTGCTGACACCCAGCTCGTTTCGGCATAAGGAGCGACATCGATGATTTCCGTCGAGTCCAACCTCGAAGTTGCCGACAATTCAGGCGCCAAGCGCGTCCAGTGCATCAAGGTGCTGGGCGGCTCCAAGCGTAAGACGGCCTCGGTGGGCGACATCATTGTCGTCTCCATCAAGGACGCCATTCCGCGTGGCAAGGTGAAGAAGGGTGACGTTCACCAGGCGGTGATCGTGCGCACTTCCTTCCCGGTGCGTCGTGCCGATGGCAGCGCGATCCGTTTCGACCGCAACGCGGCCGTGCTGATCAACAAGTCGCAGGAGCCGATTGGCACCCGCATCTTTGGGCCGGTGGTCCGTGAGTTGCGCGCCAAGAAGTTCATGAAGATCATCTCGCTGGCGCCGGAGGTGCTGTAATGGCCGCTCGTATTCGCAAGGGTGACACCGTCCTGGTGACCACCGGGGCAGATGCCGGCAAGCGCGGTGAAGTGCTTCAGGTTCTGCCGAAAGAAAATCGTGCGCGTGTTCAAGGCGTGAACATCGCGAAGAAACACACCAAGCCGCGCGGCATGGGCCAGCCGGGTGGGATTGTGGAGGTCGAGGCGACCATCCATCTGTCCAACCTCGCGCTGATCGATCCCAAGACCGACAAGCCGACCAAGGTTGGCTATCGCGTGCTTGATGACGGACGCAAGGTGCGCGTGGCGAAGGCCACGGGCGCCGTGATCGAGAGCTGAGGGCAAGATCATGAGCGATTCAAAGAGCAAGGGCAAAGCCCCGGCTGCCAAGACTGGCAAGGGTGGCGGCGCGCCGGGCGAGATTGCCAAGCGCGGCTCCAAGCCCGACGCTTCTTTGGTGGGTGCAGGCCCGGCTTTGGCATCTCCGGAGCAGGCCCCGCGTATGGCCGTCCGGTATGTCGAGTCGGTGCGGAGCAACCTGACCAAAAAGTTCGGTTACACCAACCCGATGCAGGTGCCGAAGCTGCAGAAGATTGTCATCAACATGGGCGTCGGCGAAGCTGCTGCGGATCAGAAGATCCTCGACAGCGCCGTGGCCGAGATGACGCTGATTTCCGGTCAACGCCCGGTGAAGACTGTGGCCAAGAAGGCGATCGCGGGTTTCAAAATCCGCGCGGGTCTGCCGATTGGCTGCAAAGTGACGCTCCGCAAGGCGCGCATGTATGAATTCCTGGACCGCCTCGTCACCGTGGCCCTGCCGCGCGTGCGCGATTTCCGTGGCGTGTCGGCAAAAGGGTTCGACGGGCGCGGGAATTTTGCGATGGGCCTCAAGGAACAGCTTGTGTTCCCTGAGATTGCGTACGACAAGGTGTCCGCCGTTCGTGGTATGGACATCGTGTTCGTCACATCGGCCAAGACCGACGCGGAAGCGAAGGAATTGCTGCGCGAGTTCGATATTCCTTTCATCGGTGAAGCTGCACCGGGTAAGGCGAGCTCGTGAGATAACCCGGCGGGTTC
This sequence comes from Acetobacteraceae bacterium, assembly GCA_031291725.1. GTDB lineage: Bacteria > Pseudomonadota > Alphaproteobacteria > Acetobacterales > Acetobacteraceae > CAIQQQ01. The sequence goes on along the minus strand of JARLIM010000014.1, from coordinate 22,411 downwards.
GCCCGCCGGTTCTGCGACGCTGAATTGGAAAACGGTGGGGCTCCCCTCACAGGTTCCGGAGGATTTGGAAAGACAATGGCGAAGACCTCATCGGTCAACCGCAACAAAAAGCGGGAATACATGGCGTCCCGTGACAAGGCTAAGCGCGAGTCGCTGAAGTCGATTGTCATGGACCGCACCCTGCCGGTCGAAGACCGGTTCGATGCCAGCATGAAGCTGGCGCAGCTGCCCCGCAACGGAGCGAAGGTGCGCGTGCGCCTGCGCTGCGAGTTGACGGGCCGCGCGCGCGCCAACTATCGCAAGTTCAAGCTGTGCCGTATCGCTCTGCGTGATCTGGCAAGCTCCGGCCAGATTCCTGGCATGACGAAGTCGAGCTGGTAAGGGATTAGATCATGTCAATGTCCGATCCCCTGGGTGATATGCTCACCCGTATCCGCAATGCTCAGCGCAGCCGTCACGCGGCCTGCGTGGCGCCTGCCTCTCATTTGCGGGCGAATGTGCTCGATGTGCTCAAGCGCGAAGGTTTCATTCGTGGTTTCTCGACCGAGGAACTGCGTGCGGGCGTTTCGCAGCTGCGCATTGAGCTGAAATATAACGAGGGCGAGCCCGTGATCAAAGAGATCACGCGCATCAGCCGTCCGGGTCGCCGCGTCTATTCCAAGATCAAGGAATTGCCGCGCGTGTATGGCGGTTTGGGCATCTCGGTACTGTCGACGCCGCGTGGCGTCCTGAGCGATGCGGAAGCGCGCGCTGCCAATGTTGGCGGCGAAGTGCTCTGCCGCGTCTTCTAAGGAGGATACCATGTCTCGCGTAGGCAAATATCCTGTCGAGATCCCCGCCGGTGTGACGCTGGCGCTTGCCAACGGTGTCGTCACCGCGAAGGGCAAGCTCGGGGAACTGAAGGTCGCACTCACCGATAAGGTGGATGTGAAGATTGAAGACAATAAATTCATCGTCGCTCCGCGTGGCAATTCCACTCCGGCGCGGATGATGTGGGGCACGACGCGCGCCCTGGTGCAAACGATGGTCAAGGGCGTCTCCGAGGGGTACTCGAAGACGATGGAGATCAACGGCACCGGTTATCGTGCGGCGGTGAATGGGGGCAATCTTGTGCTGAACCTTGGGTTCTCGCACGACGTTGTCTATGCCATCCCTGAAGGTATCACGGTTCTCTGCGAGAAGCCGACCTCGATCAAAGTGTCGGGTGTGGACAAGCGCAAGGTTGGCCAGGTCTGCGCTGAAATCCGTACTTGGCGTCCGCCGGAGCCCTACAAGGGCAAGGGTGTGAAGTTCGAGGGCGAGCAGATCCTCCGCAAGGAAGGAAAGAAGAAATAATGGCCGACAACAAGGAACTTGCAGCCCGGCGCAAGACTCGTCTGCGCTTTCAGCTGCGTCGCAAGGCCGGTGGTCGGCCGCGCCTGTCCGTGTTTCGCTCGGGCCGGCATATCTACGCTCAGGTGATCGACGATTCCGAGGGTCGCACTGTCGCCGCTGCCTCCAGCCTGGAGCGCGATATGCGCACAGCGCTGAAGACCGGCGCCGACAAGCAGGCGGCTCAGGCCGTCGGCAAGCTGGTGGCCGAGCGTGCGCTCGCTGCTGGCGTGACCAACGTGGTCTTCGACCGCGGTGCGTATCTGTATCATGGCCGCGTGAAAGCGCTGGCCGAAGCCGCCCGTGAGGGCGGTCTGGCCTTCTGAGGAAGACAACAATGGCACGTGAACCCCGCGAAGGCGGCGGCGGCGACCGGAACCGTGATCGGAACCGTGATCGCAACAACGAGCGCGAGCGCGATGGTGGTGAAGAGCTTCTCGACAAGCTCGTGACCATCAACCGCGTCGCCAAGGTGGTGAAGGGCGGCCGTCGGTTCGCTTTCGCTGCTCTGGTTGTCGTTGGTGACCAGAAGGGTCGTGTCGGCTACGGCGCGGGCAAGGCCCGCGAAGTGCCGGAAGCGATCCGCAAGGCCACCGAGCGCGCAAAGAAGACGATGATCCGCGTTCCGATGAAGGAAGGCCGGACGCTGCACCACGATGTGGTCGGCAATTTCGGTGCGGGCTCGGTCGTTCTGCGCTCCTGCTCGGCAGGCACTGGGATCATCGCTGGCGGTCCGATGCGCGCTGTGTTCGAGGCTCTTGGCATCCACGATGTGGTGGCCAAGTCGCTCGGCAGCCGCAACCCGCACAACATGGTCAAGGCAACGTTTGACGGCCTGAAGCGCGCGGCGTCGCCGCGTTCTGTCGCCGCTCGTCGTGGCAAGAAAGTGAGCGATCTGCTCGGCAAGCGCGAAACGCACGCCGAGACGGGCGCGGTGGAGGCTGATCATGGCTGACACTGAAAAGAAGACCGTCACTGTGACGCAGATCAATTCCGCTCTCGGCCGTAAGCCGGGGCAGAAGGAGACGCTGATCGGTCTGGGTCTGAACAAGCTGCGTCGTACCCGCACCCTGGAGGATACTCCTTCGGTGCGCGGCATGATCCGCAAGGTTGCCCACCTGATCAAGGTGGAGGGCGAGGTCTGATGGTCGAACTTAACGAACTGCGCGACAACCCTGGTTCGCGCCACAAGTTCAAGCGTCTTGGTCGCGGCATCGGCTCTGGTAAGGGCAAGACGTCGGGCAAGGGCGTAAAGGGTCAGAAGGCGCGTGAAGGCGTGTCGCTGAATGGGTTCGAGGGCGGTCAGCTCCCGATCTATCGGCGTCTGCCGAAGCGTGGTTTCAAGAACATCTTCCGCAAGGAATATGCTCCGGTGAATGTCGGCGCGATCGCCAAGGCCATCGAGGCCGGCAAGATCAATGCAGCCGAGCCGATCACCGAGGGCGTTCTGAAGGATGCTGGTCTGGTGCGTGGAGCTAAGGTGGTGGGCGTTCGCCTGCTGGCCGTTGGCGAAGTGACCCAGAAGCTGACGATTGCCGTCTCCGGCGCTTCGGTGGCAGCGATTGCGGCGGTTGAGGCGGCTGGTGGCTCGGTGACGACCACTGTGCCTTCCAAGGCCTCGGCAGCAGCGGCGTCCTGATTTGCATCGCCTGACCGACGTCGACTCCAGGCGTAGGCTTCAGGGCGGTTGAGACAGATTATCGGCGTCGTGCGGGTTGACCGTGCGGCGCCGATTGCCTTTATGGGCGCGGACGGCCACAAGCACGTCCGCTAGATTTACACGAGGAATGCAATATGGCGTCCGCCGCCGAGCAAATGGCCCAAAGCATGAACCTTGGAGCGTTCTCCAAGGCGACCGAGCTGAAGGCACGCATCTGGTTCACCCTCGGCGCCCTGCTGGTCTACCGGCTTGGCACCTATATTCCGGTGCCCGGTGTTGATGCGACCGTGATGGGTGAATTGCTCAGCCAGCACAGCGGCGGCATTCTCGGCATGTTCGACATGTTCAGTGGCGGTGCGCTTGGGCGGATGACCGTCTTTGCGCTGGCCATCATGCCCTATATTTCCGCTTCCATCGTGATTCAGCTGATGACGTCGGCGGTCCCAGCGCTCGAGTCGCTGAAGAAAGAAGGCGAGAGCGGCCGTAAAAAGCTTAACCAATATACCCGCTACGTGACGGTGATCATCGCCATCTTCCAGAGCTACGGCATTGCTGTCGGCTTGGAGAGCATGCGCGGCAGTTTCGGCGGAGCGGTCATCGATCCGGGCCTGTTCTTCCGAATCTCCTGCGTGGTGACGCTGGTCGGCGGCACGATGTTCCTGATGTGGCTGGGCGAGCAGATCACCTCCCGCGGGATTGGCAATGGCACGTCGTTGATCATTTTTTCCGGCATCGTGGCCAATTTGCCGCATGCGATGGCGAGCTTGCTTGAATTGGGCCGCACCGGTGCGCTGAGCCCGGTGTTCATCATTTCCTTTATCATCATCGCTGGTGCGGTGATTGCCCTGGTGGTGTTCATTGAGCGGGCGCAGCGCCGCATTGTGGTGCAGTATCCCAAGCGCCAGGTCGGGCAACGTATGTTTGGCGGCGAAAGCTCGCACATGCCGTTGAAGATCAACACGGCCGGGGTGATTCCGCCGATCTTCGCCAGTTCGATCCTTCTGATTCCGGCGACGATTTCGGGCTTTGCCAATCGGAATGGCGAAGTGGGTTGGCTGCAGACGATTGCCAACGCGCTGGCGCATGGGCAGCCGCTCTACATGGCCGCCTACGCCTTCATGATTGTCTTCTTCAGTTATTTCTACACGGCCGTGGTGTTCAACCCGGAAGAGACGGCTGATAACCTTAAGAAATACGGCGGCTTCATCCCCGGCATTCGTCCGGGCGCCAATACGGCTGCGTATTTCGACTACGTGCTGACGCGCCTGACGACAATTGGCGGGCTGTATATGTGCGTGGTGTGTCTGATGCCGGAGATCTTGATCAGCCGGTATGGGGTGCCGTTCTACTTTGGCGGCACAAGCCTGATGATCATCGTCTCCGTGACGATGGACACGGTGACGCAGATACAGTCTCACCTGCTCGCGCACCAATATGAGGGCATGATCAAGAAGTCGCGGACGAAAGGTCGTGGTCGATGAAGCTTATTTTTCTGGGGCCTCCGGGGGCGGGCAAGGGCACACAGGCGAAAATCCTGGAAGAGCGGTATGGGATCGCGCAGATCTCAACCGGTGACATGCTGCGTGCCGAACTGAAGGCCGGCAGCGAAATCGGCCTCAAGGCCAAGGCTGTGATGGAGTCGGGCGCGCTGGTGTCGGACGAGATCATGATCGCCATGCTGGCGGGTCGAATCGACCAGCCGGATTGCGCCAAGGGGTTCATCCTGGACGGCTTCCCTCGCACCGTGCCGCAGGCTGTGGCGCTGGATGCGATGCTTGAGTCGAAGAAGATGGTGCTGGATGCTGTCATCGAGCTTAAGGTCGATGATGCGGCTTTGGTGGACCGCATTGCAGGGCGCTACACGTGTGCCAAATGCGGCGCGGGCTATCACGATACTTTCCACAAGCCAGAGCATTCCGGCGTGTGTGATAAGTGCGGCAGCGTGGAGTTTATTCGTCGTGCTGACGACAACCGTGAAACGGTTGCAGCGCGACTCGAAGCCTACCATGCGCAGACCGCGCCCATCCTGCCGCACTACGCGGCGAAGGGGCGTCTGCACAGCGTGGATGGCATGGCAGACATGGCCGAGGTGACGCGACAGCTGATCTCGGTGTTGGACGGGGTGAAAGCGGCCTGAATCAAGGGGTTTGCAATGTGGCGACGTGAGGTTGGATCACGTAAATGTGATCTGGCTTCGTTGACTCTCAGGTCTCCGTCGCTATAGTGCGCGCCCTTGGCGGTGCCCACGACAGTGGGTGTCGCCGTACCGTTTTTGAGTAATTCCCAGGCTTCGCGGCGTACGCCGCATGCTTCGTGCCGCTGGGGGCAAACAGAACAGACCGGCCTTCGCAGTTCGCGATTGCCGTGTGATCAGGAGACGATGGCGTGGCGCGTATTGCCGGCGTGAACATCCCGTCCAACAAGCGGGTTAAGATCAGCCTCCGTTACATCTACGGGATTGGCCCCGCCATGGCGCAGAGCATCTGCACCAAGCTGGCCATCCCCGATGAACGTCGGGTTAACCAGCTCTCGGACGACGAGATCCAGAAGATCCGTCAGCTCATTGAGGCTGACTACCGCGTCGAGGGCGATCTGCGCCGCGAAGTGGCGATGAACATCAAGCGTCTGATGGACCTCGGCTGCTATCGTGGCCTGCGTCATCGTCGCGGCTTGCCGGTGCGCGGTCAGCGCACCCACACCAACGCCCGTACCCGCAAGGGCAAGGCGGTGGCGATTGCCGGCAAGAAGAAGGTGACGAAGTAAGGCGCCTTCCGCCTTTTAAGACTCGAACAGCGCCGCGCGGGGCAGTCTCCGCGCGGCATGATTTGGACAGGACCATTCGACCATGGCGAAGCCAGCCGCCGCGCGCCCTCGCAAGAAGGAACGCAAGAACATCACTTCCGGGGTTGCCCATGTGGCAGCCACGTTCAACAACACCATGATCACCATCACGGACGCCCAGGGCAACACGATCTCCTGGTCTTCCGCTGGCGCTCAGGGGTTCAAGGGCAGCCGGAAGTCGACGCCGTATGCGGCCCAGGTTGCTGCTGAGGATGCGGGCCGTAAGGCGCGCGACCACGGCATGGAGACCTTGGAGATCGAAGTGAACGGTCCGGGTTCGGGCCGTGAGAGCGCGCTGCGTGCGCTTCAGGCTGTCGGTTTCTCGATTTCTGCAATCCGCGACACCACGCCGGTGCCGCATAACGGCTGCCGTCCGCGCAAGCGTCGGCGGGTGTGATCAGCACATGAGATTGTCCCTCGTTCTTCAGAAGAACTGGCAGTCGCTGATCAAGCCGGAAAAGCTCGAAGTGGAGCCCGGCTCCGATCCTACGCGCATTGCCACCATCGTGGCGGAGCCGCTTGAGCGCGGCTTCGGCATGACCCTCGGTAACGCCATCCGCCGCGTGCTGATGTCGTCGCTGCAAGGGGCTGCCGTCACTGCGGTGCAGATTGACGGCGTTCTGCATGAATTCAGCTCGATCCCCGGCGTCCGCGAGGACGTGACGGACATCGTGCTGAACATCAAGCAGCTTGCCCTTCGCATGCACGGCGACGGCCCGAAGCGCATGGTGTTGAACGCGGTCGGTCCCGGTGAAGTCACCGCCGGCCAGATCAGCGCCGGCCACGACATCGAGGTGATGAACCCCGATCTCGTGATCTGCACGCTCGATGACGGTGCCAAGCTCGGCATGGAATTCACCGTGAATTCCTCCAAGGGCTATGTGCCGGCCTCGGCCAACCGTCCGGAAGACGCGCCGATTGGGTTGATCCCGATCGACAGCATTTTCTCGCCCGTTCGCCGCGTGTCCTACAAGGTGGAGCCGACCCGCGTGGGTCAGATCACCGACTATGACAAGCTGCTGCTGACGGTGGAAACCAATGGCGCCGTGACGCCGGAAGATGCCGTAGCACTCGCTGCGCGTATTCTTCAGGATCAGTTGCAGCTGTTCATCAACTTCGATGAGCCGCAGCAAGTGCGTCATGAGGAGCCGGAAGACGATCTGCCGTTCAACCGCAATCTGCTGCGCAAGGTCGATGAGCTTGAGCTCTCGGTCCGCTCGGCAAACTGCCTGAAGAACGACAACATCGTCTATATTGGCGACCTCGTGCAGAAATCCGAACAGGAAATGCTGCGCACCCCGAACTTCGGCCGCAAGTCGCTCAACGAGATCAAGGAAGTTCTGTCTTCCATGGGTCTCAGCCTGGGCATGACTGTCAGCGGCTGGCCGCCGGAAAACGTTGAAGACCTCGCCAAGCGGCTTGAAGAGCCGTTCTGAGCCGTAAGTAAGGATTTAGGACAATGCGTCACGGAGTTGCCGGCCGTAAGCTCGGCGTGACCGACACCCATCGCTTCGCCATGTTTCGCAACATGGCGCATGCGCTGATCAAGCATGAGCAGATCACCACCACGCTGCCCAAGGCGAAGGAGCTTGCTCCGGTCACCGAAAAGCTGATCACGCTTGGCAAGCGCGGCACCCTGCACGCCCGCCGCCAGGCTTACGCGCAGCTGCGTGACAACGTGATCGTGGCGAAGCTGTTTTCCACGATTGCCGAACGCTACAAGGACCGTAAGGGTGGTTATACCCGCGTTCTGAAGGCTGGCATGCGCTATGGCGACGCGGCCGATATGGCGGTGATCGAACTGGTGGATCGCGATGTTTCGGCCAAGGGCCTGAACAGCGGTCCGAAGCCGGAAGTGGCGAATGACGAGGGTGAAGAGTAATCTTCGCACCTGTTCGTTAGAGACGAAACAGACCGGCTCTCGCTTGCGAGGGCCGGTTTTGTTTTTGGGGTGTGGTATGGTGTCGGGCCGGTGGCTTGAATGTGCGGGGAGGTGGTGAGAGATGTCTGATATGTTCAGTGCCCTGCCCGCCGCCACATCCTCCGGCCCGCTCGCTGACCGCATGCGCCCGGCAAGCCTGGCCGAAGTGGCGGGGCAGGATCATCTGCTGGGGTCCAATGGGTCGCTCACCCGCATGCTCAAACGTGGCTCGCTGGCCAGCCTGATCCTGTGGGGACCGCCCGGCGTGGGCAAAACCACCATCGCACGCCTGCTTGCCGCCGAGTCGGGGTTGGAGTTTGTGCAGATTTCGGCGGTGTTCTCAGGCGTCGCCGATCTCAAGCGCGTCTTTGAAGACTCGACCAAGCGCCGCGCGATGGGGCGGGGCACGCTGCTGTTCGTCGATGAAATCCACCGCTTCAACCGCGCGCAACAGGACGGCTTCCTGCCGGTGGTGGAGAACGGCACCGTCACCCTGGTGGGGGCGACGACCGAGAATCCGTCTTTCGCCTTGAACGGCGCGCTGCTGTCGCGCTGTCAGGTGTTGGTGCTCAAGCGGCTGGACGATGCGGCGCTTGAAGTGTTGCTCGCGCGGGCTGAACAGGAACTCGGGCGCGTTCTGCCGTTGGACGACGATGCGCGGTCGCAATTACGGGCAATGGCCGATGGCGATGGGCGGTATCTGCTCAACCTCGCCGAGCAGGTGGGTGCGATGCCGGAGGGCACAGCACCGCTGTCGCCTGCTGAATTGGCGCAGACGCTCTCTCGGCGCGCCGCACTCTACGACAAGGATCGGGAGGAGCATTACAATCTGATCTCCGCCCTGCACAAAGCCCTGCGCGGCTCGGATGCCAATGCGGGGTTGTATTGGCTTGCGCGGATGTTGGCGGGGGGCGAAGACCCGCGTTTCATCGCGCGGCGTCTGGTGCGCTTCGCCTCGGAGGATATCGGCCTCGCCGACCCGCAGGCGCTGATTCAGGCTTTGGCGGCATGGGAGGCGTATGAGCGGTTGGGTTCACCAGAGGGGGAACTCGCACTGGCACAGGCGGTGCTCTATCTCGGCACTGCGCCGAAATCGAATGCGGCCTACACGGCGTTCAAGGCGGCACAGAAGGCGGCACGCGCGACCGGATCGTTGATGCCGCCTGCGGTATCGGTCAATGCGCCGACCAAGCTGATGAAGGAACTCGGCTACGGCGCGGGCTATGCCTATGATCATGACAGCCCGGAAGGATTTTCCGGGCAGAATCATTTTCCCGACGCGATGGCGCGTCAGGATTTTTATCGGCCGCCGGATCGCGGATTCGAGCGCGAAGTCGCCAAAAGACTGGCGCATTGGGCGCGACTGCGCGAAGAACGGCGATCATGAGTGTTCATCTTCGTATAGTCACCGAGGACGAGGCCGATATTCGCCTTGACCGTTGGTTCCGCCGCCACTTCCCAGGCCTGACACAGGGCGCCATCCAAAAGATGCTGCGCACCGGGCAAATTCGCGTTGAAGGCAAGCGCGCCGAGGCAGCCACCCGGCTGTCGCCCGGCCAAAGCATCCGCATACCACCGATGGCGACGGCTCCGATTGAAGATCGTCCGGCCCCCGCCGTCGATCCGTTGCTGGAGGACGAGGTTGCGAAATTGATCCTGTATCAGGATCAGCATGTGGTGGTGCTCAACAAGCCGTTTGGTCTGCCGACGCAAGGCGGGCCGGGGATTAAGCGGCATCTGGATGGCCTGCTTGACGGCTTGCGTCATGGCGCGCCGGAGCGTCCGCGTCTGGTGCATCGGCTGGATCGTGACACCACGGGCGTGATCGTGGTGGCCCGCACGCCGGGTGTGGCAGCGAAATTGGCAGCCTCGTTCCGCACGCGGGAAGTGAAGAAGACCTATTGGAGCGTTGTCGTGGGCCGTCCGGTGCCGGTCGAAGGGCGCATTGACGTTAATCTGATCAAAATTGAGGGCTTCCTGGGCGCGCGCGCAGCGGTGGCCGGGCCGTTCGACACTGATTTTGCCCGCGCGATCACCGATTTCAGCACGATGGACCACGCCGGGCGCAAGCTGGCATGGTTGGAGATGCATCCGCTGACCGGACGGACGCATCAATTGCGCGTCTCATGTGCTGCCATCGGCACGCCGATTTTGGGCGATGTTGCCTATGGCAAGGTAACTGACGACGGCAATACCGCCGTGGTCGAAGGCTTCGCGGCGAAGGTGCATCTGCATGCGCGCCGCATTACGTTCCCGCATCCGGCGGGCGGCACATTGACGGTGGAGGCGCCGATTCCGGCGCATATGGCGGAGACTTTCCGTGATCTGGGCTTCACCGCCCCGGCACCGCTGCCGCCACATCGGGGGTAGCTGGGACGCAGGCTGGAAATTATCACAACGTCGCTTCAAACCGACGTCAGGCGCGGCTACAGTCCGCCCCGACTGACGTCGGTGATCTGGTGCAAACATGAATGCGGGCTGCGTCGCGCTGTTGAGGCAGGGTGCAGTGGGGAGTGGGACATGAGCCGTCGCCGCCAAATCGGGATGAATCGTTTCTGGGTTTTGGTCTCGGCGATCATTGCTGTGCCGTTGCTGATTGGCCTGTTGTTGATGATTTTCATCAACCCGAACGACTATCGCGGCCGCATTGAAACGGCGGTCAGCACGGCAGTTGGGCGGCAGTTGAAGATCAATGGTGATATTGAAGTGGGCTTTGGCTTCTCGCCCACCATCACCATTCACCAGATTGCATTGGCCAACCCTCCCGGCTTTTCGCGCGATTCAATGGCCTCGATTGGCTCGATCCAGGCCGACGTGTCGCTGGTGCCGCTGCTGATCGGTAAACTCAATATTGGCAAGTTGAATGTCTACGATGCTGACGTGCAGATTGAGGTTAATCCGCTCGGCCAATCGAATGCGGATTTCTCCAAGCCACATGCTGCCAAATCTGGTGCGGCCCAACCGGTGGAGGCCCCCAGTGATGCCGCGGGAAGTCCGGCAGATAAACTGTCGGTGCGCGAAATCGGCATCTATGGCGGTCGCTTTGCCTCGCGCGACGATCAGCGTGGTCTGTCTCATGTGCTGATCGTCAACCGCGCCGTTTTACACAGTGCAGGCAAGGACGCTCCGCTGAATGCAGTGGTCGATGTTGAATATGATGGCACGCCGGTCGCATTCACCGCCGAAACCGGGCCGGTGGCGCGATTGTTGGGGCAGGGTGATCTGGCGGGCAATTGGCCGGTAAAGCTGGAAGGCACCTCAACAGGCAGTCAGTTTTCAGTCGTAGGGAGCCTGCACGATCCGATTGCCGGACGTGGTTATGCAGTTGATGTTACAGCCGATATTGCGGATTTGGCGAGCTTCAGCCGAATTGCGGGCAGCAAGCTGCCGCCGGTGCATGGGCTGCGCGCGTCGTTCCATCTGGCCGATGACGGCGGTGTGCCCGATATCTCCGCCGTGGTGGTGCGCAGCGAACGTTCCGATCTGTCGAGCTATGTCGATGGATTGCTGATCGACCGCCTGGTGCTGACTGCCTCGGCGATGAACCAACCGATCCATGCGGAGCTTTTCGGCAGCTTCAGCCAGCAGCCACTTGATGCCGTGGTGGATGTGGGCGCACCGCGTGCGCTGATCCGCGCGCTGATGGCGCGTGCGGCCGCCAGCAGTGATGCCGGAGCGCCAATGCCGATTGCGGTGTCCAGCCACGTTGCGGGGGCGGAATTCAGCATCAAGGGACAGATTACCAACCCCGCTCAGCTGTCCGGGCTGAGCGGCGCGGTCGATATCCAAATTCCTGACCTTTCCGCCTTGTCCGCGTTGGTGGGGCAGAAGCTGCCGGCGTTGAAAAGCCTGTCATTCAGCACAGACATTGCCGATACGCACCAAAGTGGCGGGCTGGGGGTGAGCTTGCACAAGCTGGCGTTTGACAGTTCGGTGGGCGATCTCAATGGCGATCTCGATATCGGCCTGTCGCCTCTGCTTGGGGTGCATGGCGCGATCACGGGCAAATTGCTCGATTTGGACGCTTTGCAAATGGCTGCGGCCCGTGCAGCCTCCACAAGCGTCGCGCCGACGGCATCACGTGCCCGGCAATCTGCCAGCCGGCGTGTGTTCACCGATACGCCGATTGATTTCGCGCCCCTGAGCAAGGCTGATATTGATCTGAAGCTGACGGTCGGCGAATTGCGTTCCGGCGGGGTGTCGTATCGCGGCGTCGATGGGCATCTGGTGCTCAATGGCGGCAAATTGACGGTCGATCCGCTGTCGGCCACGCTGCCGGGTGGAAAATTCAGCTTCAAGCTTGGCATCGATTCGCAGGCACTGCCGCCTGAGGTGTCGCTGGCGGTCATTGCGCCGGGTGTGCCGCTCAAACCGCTGCTGCAAGCGGCAGGTCAACCGGATGATGTCACCGGCAATGTGGATATCGGCCTTGATTTCGTCGCTGCCGGCCGCTCACTGCGCGCATTGGCGTCGTCTTTCACCGGACGGATTGGTGTGGCGATGGCTGACGGCGAATTGGATAATCGCATGCTGGGGGCCACGCTGTCGGACGTGATGCGGGTGGCGCATGTACCAGCGGAGGCACTTGTGGGCGGCAGTGGGGCCAATCGCACAAAATTGCGCTGCGCGGCGTTACGCATCGATGCGGTGCGCGGACTGGCACAGGTCAACGCGCTGGCCTTGCAGACGGCGGTGGCGCAATTGGTCGGCACGGGCACGCTCAATCTGGCCGATGAGACCATCGGGCTGAGTCTGAAACCCGGATTGCGCACGCCAGGGGCAAGTCTGGTGGTGCCGGTGCGGGTGACAGGCACTTTCGCGGCGCCGCAGGCGATGATCGATACCAGTGTCTCGGCGGCGGCGGTGGCGAATTCGGTCAGCGGTGGCCTTTCCAGCCTGACGCGCAACCCGCTCGGTACGCTGACGGGGGCGGCGAAGGCCGTTATCGCCAATGATGACACCTGTGCATCCGCGCTCGAATCGGCGCGTGGTGCATTGTCGGCTTCGAAGTAACGGCAGGGCAGCGTGAAACGGTTTTGGAACAGCGCCGAAGCAGTGGCGCAGGACGATCATTGGACGGTCGAACTTGATGGCAAGCCGGTGCGCCTGCCGGGCGGCGGGGCGCTGGCAGTGCCGAGTGCGCATCTTGCCCGTGCACTTGCGGCTGAATGGCAGGCGGCGGGTGGCGAGTTCACTTATGACGATCTGCCTTTCACCCGCCTCGCCGGCACCGCGCAGGAGCGCGTGGTGGTGGCGCGAGAGGCGGTGATTGAGGAATTGGCGCGCTATGGCGAGAGCGATCTGCTCTGCTACCGCGCTGAAATACCCGTCTCTCTGGTAGAGGCTCAGGCGCAGCTCTGGCAGCCTTGGATTGACTGGGCCGCGCGCGAGTTGGGCAGTGAATTGGTGGTGACGCAGGGGATCGTCCATGTCGCGCAACCCCCGGCCGCTCTGGCCGCTCTGACGCAGGCCGTGGCGATGCTGGATGAATGGCGTCTGGCGGCCTTGGGGGTGCTGGTGCCGGCCCTGGGTAGCCTCGTGCTTGGCCTTGCCGTGGTACGTGGGGCATTGGCGGCCAGTGAGGCGCATGAGATCGCTACGCTCGACGAGCGCCATCAGGCTGCCTTCTGGGGATGGGATGCCGAAGCGCAGACGCGATTGATGCGCGTTGGTGCCGATCTGGCGATGGCCGGGCGCTTCCTGGATGCCTGCGCCGAGTGATCGCGCGACGTTTGATCATTTCCGGACGGGTGCAGGGCGTGGGCTATCGCGCATGGCTGCGCGCGGAGGCCGAAGCGCGTGGATTGCGTGGCTGGGTGCGAAACCGGCTCGATGGCACGGTGGAAGCCTTGCTCGCCGGAACTGACGAATCTGTCGGAGCGATGATCGTTGCCTGCCACTCCGGCCCACGCATGGCCGTTGTTCTGGGCGTAACGGAGAGCGCGGCGGCAGTGCCCGACTCGGCGGAATTCAGCCGTCTGCCCTCGATCTGATCAACGTCCCAACACCCATAGCCAGCCCTGCAATGCCAGCAATGTGGCCAGCAGCACCGGCGGTGTGATGCGCAGGCCGAAGCGCATATAGGCCGCCCAGCCCACGGTGATTCCCTTGCGCGCCAGCACATGCATCCACAGCAAGGTGGCCAGGCTGCCGATGGGGGTGAATTTCGGGCCGAGATCGCAGCCGATCACATTGGCGTAAATCGCCGCCTCCCGCGCTGCCGCCGTCAGATGCACGCTCTGCCCGATGGCCAGGGCTCCGGTGAGGGTGGCGGGGAGATTGTTCATCGCCGAGGACAGCAACGCCGCGCCAAATCCGGCTCCCAGCGTGGTCGCCAACGGTCCGGATTGGCCGAGCCGGTCGAGCCAGCCCGCCAGCATGGCCGTCAGACCGGCATTCCGCAGGCCGTAGACGACGAGATACATACCCAGGCTGAACAGCACGATCTGCCACGGTGCCTCGCGCAACGGTCGCTGCAACGACGTCACCGCCCCCCGCCCGCCGCGATGCCAGCGCCCGGCCAAGACGACGAGCAGCAATGCCGCCACCCCGGTGATCGCCGAGACCGGCACGCCGCGCTGTCCGAGCACGAAATAGGCCGCCAGCAGCACAGCAAGCAGCGGGAAGGCGGCCCGGAAGACGAGGGGATCGACGATCACGCTCGCGGGCACAGGCAGATGGGCGAGGCTGTAGCGGGCTGGTATCGCCCGCCGCTCCGCCAGCCACAGCACCAGCAGGCTGGCCAGCAGGGCGGCGAGGTTCACCGGCAGCATCACCAGGGCATAGCGGTCGAAGGTCAGGCCAAAATAATTGGCGCTGAGAATGTTGACGAGGTTTGAGATCACCAGCGGCAGGGAGGTGCTGTCGGCCACGAAGCCCGAGGCCAACACGAAGGCGAGCACGGCCGCCTCGCCGAATGCCAAACGGCGCAAAATCGCCACCACGATGGGGGTGAGCAGCAAGATCGCCCCATCATTGGCAAACACCGCCGTCATCGCTGCTCCCAGCAGGATAACCAGCGGAAACAGCAGCATGCCGCGCCCACCGGCCCAGCGCACCACATGCAAAGCCGCCCATTCGAAGAAGCCCGCTTCGTCGAGCACCAGGGAGAGGATGATCAGCGCGACGAAGGTGAACGTGGCATCCCACACGATGGCCCAGACGATGGGTATGTCGGCCAGACTGATCGTACCGCTGAGCAACGCCACTAACGCCCCGGCGAGGGCGATCCATCCTATACCAATATTGCGGGGCTGCCACAGCACCAGGACAAGGGTGGCGATGAAGATGGCAAGCGCGATCATGCCGTGCCGAACACTTCATTCCAGCAGGCCCGTAAAGCCGAGTCGACTTCCTCCATGGTGACGAGCACGCCTTGCGCATGGATGCTGGTCACGCCGTGCTCGGCGATTCCGCAGGGTACGATGCCGCCGAAATGCGCCAAATTCGGCTCCACATTCAGCGCCACCCCGTGCCAGCTGACCCAGCGCGACACCCGCACGCCGATGGCACCGATTTTCGATTCGCTGCGCGTCGCCGGGTCCACCACCCAGATGCCAACCCGGCCCTCGCGGCGTTCGCCCTTGATGTTGAACCGGCCGAGCGTGCGGATCAGCCATTCCTCCAGCGCCCAGACAAAGCAGCGCACGTCGCGTGGTTTGGCCAGGGCGTGCGGGCGGGTGAGGTCGAGCATCACATAGGCGGTGCGCTGCCCCGGCCCGTGATAGGTCCATTGCCCGCCGCGCCCGGCTTCGAAGGTGGGAAACCGGCCCGGATCCTGGAGATCTTCCTGTTTTGCCGAGGTGCCGGCGGTGTAAAGCGGCGGGTGTTCGACCAGCCAAACCAGCTCGCTCGCCGTGCCGGCACGGATGGCTGCGGTGCGTTCCTGCATGGCGGCGAGCGCTGTGGGATAATCGGTCAGCCCCTCCTCAATGTGCCACGCGATGGGAAGAAATGCGTCGGAAGTGATGATTTCGTCGTTTTCAGTCATTGCTGCCTGCAAAGTGATCGGCTATAGCCTCGCGCCTCCATTCATGCGGTCGTGGCGGAATGGTAGACGCGCAAGCTTGAGGTGCTTGTGGGGGCAACCCCGTGGAAGTTCGAGTCTTCTCGACCGCATATCCCTATCAGGTCAACACATGGATGTCTTTTCTGCCCGCTTCGGCGGCAGATTGCGACTATCTGTGTTGCAGGGGTGTTGCACACACGCTGCCTCAGCTAGAACTGATGTCGCTGAGTGCTTCTCAGGGGGAAAACGATGCCGATGGATGATGATTTCCGCAAAGCTGCGCTGGATTACCATCGCCTGCCGCGTCCGGGAAAGCTCAGCGTCGAAGCCACCAAGCGGATGGCAACGCAGCGCGACTTGGCGCTGGCTTATTCGCCCGGCGTGGCGGCGGCTTGCGAAGAAATCGTCGCCAATCCCGATGCAGCCTATGAATATACCGCACGCGGGAACCTTGTCGGCGTGATCTCCAACGGCACCGCTGTGCTCGGCCTGGGCAATATCGGCGCGCTTGCCGGAAAGCCTGTGATGGAAGGCAAGGCGGTTCTGTTCAAGAAATTCGCCGGCATCGATGTGTTCGACATCGAGGTGGACGAACAAGACCCCGACAAATTCGTCGAAGTGGTAGCCGCTCTTGAGCCCACATTCGGTGCGATCAATCTGGAGGATATCAAAGCGCCAGAATGCTTTGAGATCGAAGCCCGTCTGCGGGCGCGGATGAACATCCCGGTCTTCCACGATGACCAGCATGGCACCGCCATCACGGTGGCCGCAGCCGTGCGCAATGCCTTGGTGTTGCAGGGGAAGAATATTGCCGAGGTCAAGCTCGTCACCTCCGGTGCGGGTGCAGCCGCGATGGCGTGCGTCGATTTGCTGGTGGAAATGGGTATCAAGCCCGAAAACGTCACCCTCACCGACATTCAGGGCGTGATCCATTCCGGGCGTGACGGGCTCAGCGACCGGCATGCCCGCTATGCCCGTGCCACCGATGCGCGCGGCCTGGGCGATGTGTTGGCGGGTGCTGACATCTTCATGGGGTTGTCGGCCCCGCGCGTGCTCAAGGCTGAGTGGCTGCCGCAAATGGCGCGCAAGCCGATCATTCTGGCGCTTGCCAATCCTGAACCGGAAATCCTCCCCGAGGCGGTGCGCGCGGCGCGTCCCGATGCCATCGTCGCCACTGGGCGCAGCGATTATCCCAATCAGGTCAACAATGTCCTGTGCTTCCCGTTCATCTTCCGCGGTGCGCTCGATTGCGGCGCCACAACGATCAACATGGCCATGCAGTTGGCTGCCGTTGAGGCAATCGCCGAGCTGGCGCGGGTTGAGGCGTCTGAAGTTGTGGCGACCGCCTATGGGGGAACGGCACCGATCTTTGGGCCGGAATATATCATTCCCAAGCCGTTTGACCCCCGTCTGATCCTGCAAATCGCGCCGGCTGTGGCCAAGGCTGCGATGGAGTCGGGCGTTGCCCGGCGGCCGATTGCCGATTTGGAGGCCTATCGCCACGAGTTGGAGCGCTTTGTCTTCCGCTCCGGCCAATTGATGAGCCCGGTGTTCGAGCGCGCCCGTTTGGCCCCAGCAAAGATCGTCTATGCCGAGGGAGAGGATGAGCGCGTGCTGCGCGCCGTGCAGACGCTGGTCGATGATGGCATAGCCGAGCCGGTGCTGATTGGCCGTCGCGCGGTCATCCAGGCACGGGTGCAGGAGATGGGCCTGCGCATGGACCTCAACGAGACAGTGCGGATTCTCGATCCCGAGGCCGACATCGCATTCTTCGCCCCGATGGTATCGAAATATCAGGAGTTGGTTGGCCGCCGTGGGGTGCCGCCGGATGCGGCAGCCCGCCGGATGCGCAACCGCCCCACGGTGATCGCGGCAATGATGCTCCAGGCCGGGCTCGTCGATGCGGCGATCTGCGGCGGCAGCGGCGATTGGTGGCGCCATATGGAATATGTGATGCCGATCATTCCGCGCCGTGCGGGCGTGCGGCGGATCTATGCGCTGTCCTGCCTGATCCTGCAGG
The DNA here is from genome assembly GCA_031291725.1 of Acetobacteraceae bacterium. GTDB lineage: Bacteria > Pseudomonadota > Alphaproteobacteria > Acetobacterales > Acetobacteraceae > CAIQQQ01. The sequence goes on along the minus strand of JARLIM010000014.1, from coordinate 4,590 downwards.
GGGGGGCGCTGTTCATGGGCGACACCCACATGAACATGGACCCGTCACCGGCAGAAATCGCCGAGATGACGTTGCTGGCGGCGGCTGAAGTGCGCAGCTTCGGCCTTACACCGAAGGCGGCGCTGCTGTCGCATTCCAGCTTCGGCTCATCCAACTCGCCATCTGCACGAAAAATGCGGGCGGCTCTGGGGTTGATCTACAATACCGATCCCGGCTTGGAGATTGACGGCGAAATGCATGCTGACGCGGCGCTGTCGCAGGCAATCAGGGACAAGGCCGTGCCGAATAGCCAGCTGACCGGCACCGCCAATCTACTGATCATGCCCACACTCGATGCGGCCAACATCGCTTTCAACCTGCTCAAAGCCGCAGCCGACGGTCTACCGCTCGGCCCATTGCTGTTGGGCATGTCAAAGCCGGTGCATGTGGTGGTGCCCAGTGTGACCGCGCGTGGCATTGTGAATATCAGCGCTGTTGCCGCATTGGAGGCGCAAACGCGTCGGCAAGGTCACGGCTGATGATCGGCACAGCCCAATCCTGCCATGACAGGCAGGATTGGGCCCGCTCGCGAAAGAGTGATGCCGTGTGGTGTCGGTTGGACTGTTGTAGATCAATAAATTTTTTTTTGGACAAAATTTCGTCGTCTTGCCGCCCTATAGCTTGAACGCAACGCGTGCTAACTCGCAAATGTGATGATCGTCGTGACTGGAGCCGGTTGGGAGAAATGACCTGCCGCGTTACAATCATCGGAGATCGTCTTTTTTGCCGACTGCTAAAGGATCAACAGCGTGATCAAGCCGCTCCGCAAGGCCGTCTTCCCCGTGGCCGGTCTCGGCACCCGCTTCCTGCCCGCCACCAAGGCGATGGCGAAGGAAATGCTGCCAGTCGTCGACAAGCCGTTGATCCAATATGCCGTCGATGAGGCCAGGGCTGCGGGGATAGAGCAGTTCTGCATGGTCACGGGACGCGGCAAGACCGCCATCGTTGAGCATTTCGACATCGCTTACGAGCTTGAAGCCACCTTGCGCGCGCGCAGCAAGAACACAGAACTGGCCGCTCTGCGTGAATTGCAGATGCCGCCGGGCTCGATCAGCACGGTGCGCCAGCAAGAACCGCTCGGTCTCGGCCACGCCATTTGGTGCGCGCGCGCCTTCATCGGCGACGACCCATTTGCCATTCTGCTGCCGGATGATCTGGTGATGTCCGACACGCCGTGCACCAAGCAATTGGCCGATGTGTATCATGAGACCGGCGGCTGCGTGGTGGCCGTGTGCGAAGTGCCGCGCGAGCAAACCAATCGCTATGGCATTCTGCAGATCGGTTCCGACGATGGCCGATTGGTGGAAGTCACCGGCATGGTGGAAAAGCCGAAGCCGGAAGATGCGCCGTCCAATCTGTCGATCATCGGTCGCTATGTGCTGACCTCGGGGGTGATCGATCATCTTGCCCGGATGGAGCGCGGTGCCGGCAACGAGGTTCAGTTGACCGATGCGATGGCCAAGATGATTGGCCAGGTGCCGTTCCACGGTCTGCGTTACGAAGGCCGCCGGTTCGATTGCGGTGACAAGATTGGGTTTTTGGAAGCGCAGGTGGCTTTTGCCCTGAAGCGGCCGGAAATGTCCGCGAAAGTGGCGGAATTCCTCAAACAATACGTTTGAGTGTTCCCGCTTCGAGTTGAGAGAGCATTGCACGTGAGTTTCACGCACCAATTCGATGCCACCATGCTGCGCGAATACGATATTCGCGGCATTGTGGGGAAAACGCTGAACCCGAGTGATGCGTTTGCCATTGGCCGCTGCTTCGGTTCCATCGTCATGCGCGCCGGTGGGCGTCGCGTGGCGGTGGGCTTGGATGGCCGTGTGTCGTCTCCGATGCTGGAAGCAGCTTTGGTGGATGGGCTGAAAGCGTCTGGAATCGATGCGATCCGCATCGGTCGTGGCCCGACACCGATGCTGTATTACGCCGCCACCACGCATCAAACCGATGGCGCGGTGATGGTCACGGGCAGCCATAACCCGCCGGATTACAACGGCTTCAAGATGATGCTGGGCCGCAAGCCATTCTTTGGGCCGCAGATCCAGCAGATCGGCAAGATGGCGGCCTCTGGCGATGTGGTGCCGGAAGCGGCCGGTAGCGACAAGACCATCGATGTCTCGCAAGACTATATCGACCGCTTGGTGCAGGATTGGGATGGCGGCACGCGCGCGCTGAATGTGGTGTGGGATAACGGGAATGGTGCCGCCGGAGAGGTGCTTGAGCGCCTTGTCACGCGGCTGCCGGGCAAGCACACCCTTTTGTTCTCGGCAATCGATGGCGGTTTTCCGAACCACCATCCCGACCCAACGGTTCCCAAGAACCTCGAAGCGCTGATCGCCGAGGTGGCCAAGCAGGGGGCGGATCTTGGCATCGCGTTTGACGGTGACGCAGACCGGATTGGCGCTGTCACCAACAAGGGCGAAATGCTGTTCGGCGACCAATTGCTGGTGGTGCTGGCGCGCGATGTGCTCAAGAGCCATCCGGGGGCGACGATCATCGCTGACGTCAAGGCCAGTCAGGTGCTGTTCGATGAAGTGGCCAAGGCGGGTGGCAATCCGTTGATGTGGAAAACCGGGCACAGCCTGATCAAGGCGAAGATGGCCGAAACCGGCAGCCCGCTGGCGGGTGAAATGTCCGGCCATATTTTCTTTGCCGATAAATGGTATGGCTTCGACGACGCGCTGTATGCCGGCGTGCGTCTGCTCGGCATCGTGGCCCGAATGGGCCATACGCTGTCGGACGTGCGCAACGCCCTGCCGCATGTGATCAACACGCCGGAGTTGCGCTTCGATTGCGACGATCTGCGCAAGTTCGAGGTGATTGCTGAAGTGGCGGCGCGTCTCGCCACCGAGGGTGCGCACGTCTCGGCGACTGACGGTGTGCGTGTTCTGACGGATGATGGCTGGTGGTTGCTGCGCGCATCCAACACCCAGGCGGTGCTGGTGGCGCGGTGCGAAGCCTCTTCTGAGGCGGGGATGGAGCGGCTGAAAGCGGATCTTGTCCGCCAGTTGGAGGCCAGCGGCTTGGCGGCTCCGGATTTTTCGGGTGAAAACGCCGGACATTGAAGCCCAGACCTGCTTGCAACTTGGCTTGATTGCAAACACGGCGACAGTCACTCTTGGCTGTCGCCGTTTTTGTTCGGAGCCAGAACCATGTTGCAGCCACCCCCCGCCCGCATCGGCATGGCCGAATCCGAGATCGATACGCCGGCGCTGATCATCGATCTGGATGCCTTCGACGCCAATCTGGACCTGATGGCCATGTTGATGGCGCAGCATGGCACCAAATTGCGCGCCCACGCCAAGACCCATAAATCCCCGGTGATCGCCCATCAGCAGATGGCGCGCGGGGCGGTGGGGCAATGCGTGCAGAAAGTGGCCGAGGCCGAAATTCTGGCCTGGGGTGGTGTGCCGGATATTCTGATCAGCAATGAGGTGGTGGGCAGCGACAAAATCGCCCGATTGGTGGCGTTGGCGAAAATCTGCCGTATTGCGGTCTGTACTGACGATGCTGGACAAGTTGCTGCCCTGGGCCAAGCCGCGCAGGCGGCGGGCGTGGTGCTGCGTGTGCTGGTGGAAATCGATGTTGGCGCCGGTCGCTGTGGTGTGGCCCCTGGACCTGCGGCGGTGGCGCTGGCGCAGTCGATCGCTGCTCATCCGGCGCTGCGGTTTGGCGGACTGCAAGCCTATCACGGCGGTGCTCAGCATTTGCGCAGCTATGGCGAGCGACAGACATCCATCGGTGCCACCATCGACGCCACGCGACGAACCGTGGAACAGCTGCGTCAGGTTGGCCTGTCCTGTGATATCGTGGGTGGCGCAGGCACGGGCAGCTTTGATTTGGAAGCCGCATCGGGTCTGTTCACGGAAATTCAGGCGGGCAGCTACATTTTTATGGATGCCGACTACGCGCGAAATTTCGATGAGGCCGGTCAGCCGGTCAGCCGATTCCGCCACGCGCTGTTTGTTCTCAGCACGGTGATGAGTGCCGCCCAACCGAATGTGGCCGTGCTTGACGCCGGGCATAAGGCGGCCTCGGTCGATAGCGGCTTTCCAACGGTCTGGCAGCGTCCGGGTGTGAGTTATGTGGGGGCGAGCGACGAGCACGGTTCGCTGCGTGTCGCCGATGGGGCGGATGTCCCTGCGGTGGGCGAGAAGCTGCGCCTGGTGCCGGGCCATTGTGACCCAACGGTTGATCGCTACGACTGGTATGTCGGCGTACGGAATGGGCGGGTGGAATGCCTGTGGCCTGTCGCAGCCCGTGGTGCGATGTTCTAGTCTTACTGTGTCACAAGTCTGAGATATTGTTGACAACATGGGCATCTTGGCAGGCGCCTTGCGATTGCCCTGGCGATGATTGTTCGTATTGTCGTCATTGAGGTTTCGACGTGCCGCTCAGGTCGGATCGGGGGAGCCGCGTGGTCTGTAATCTTCGGGTAGGGCAAGTGTTTTGAGGGATGGCGGCCAGAACCCTTCTGAGGGGGAAAAAGCGCTCCGCTCGGCGATGAGGAATCCATAGGCTGCGATGCACAGCGCTGCGTGGTGGTGAAATCCT
>JARLIM010000013.1 GCA_031291725.1 Acetobacteraceae bacterium | reverse complement strand
TTCGCTCTGAGCCAGGATCAAACTCTCAGGTTCATCTCAACCAACATCCCTCAGGACACCAGCCAAAACAAACAAGCCAATCCTGCCAAATCGTTCTGACAAATTCTAAATCTTGTATTCTCGCGAATACGAAACCAGCACTTACCAAAACATCAGCAAAACCAGCCAAAGAGCTGTCCACCAATGTCTATACCACCACCTTACCAAACTTCCGTCAGATAAAGTAACAGCCAAGCGCCGCCAACGTATCCCTTCCATTCCAGATGCAATTTTCAAAGAACGAAGACAGAAAACGTTCACCGTGTGGCGTTTGCCACTGCGGCGACCGGAGCCTGCCTTGAAGAGCGTCCGAAGCGGCGGAGCAAAGAGCTCAGCGGCGTTTCGGTGAAGCGGGTTCTATGTCTGACGGCGGGGTGCGTCAACAGGTATTTTGCAATTTGATGTCACTTTTTTCGCATCAATGGTGCCAACCCTGCGAAATCCCTATGTTCTTTGCAGGCCGACCCTGGGAAAGGTAAGGCCGTAGGGGATATGATATGCGGCATTTTCCGATTTTCTTGGAGCTTCAAGGGCGCAGCGTGCTGGTGGTGGGCGCGGGTGAGATCGCCACACGCAAGGCCGAGCCGTTGCGGATGGCGGGGGCGGTCGTCATTCAACGTGCCCGGTTTTCGCCGGCGGATCTTGAGGGTGTGGCACTTGCCGTCGGGGCCGATGCGCCGGAGGAGGACCTGCTCGCCCTGAGCCTATCGGCGCGATCACGTGGCATTCCGGTCAATATTGTCGATCGGCCGGAGCTGTGCAGCTTCATCACACCGGCCATCATCGACCGCGCGCCGATGACCATTGCCATCTCCTCCGGCGGAGCCGCCCCCATTCTGGCGCGACTGATCCGAGCCCGGATCGAGGCGTTGATCCCGCCTGCCTATGGACGATTGGCCGCCTTGGCCGACCGCTTCAAATCCCGCATCCGCACAGCCTTGCCCGACCTTGTGCAACGCCGACGGGTGCTGGAACGGCTGTTCACCGGGCATGCCGCCGATCTGGTGTTCGCCGGACAAGAGGAGGAAGCCGCACGCCTGTTCGAACAGGCCTTGGACAACGCGCCTGAAAAGCAAGGCATGGTCTTCCTCGTCGGCGCAGGTCCAGGGGCTGCCGATCTGATGACGTTGCGCGCCCAGCGACTGCTCGGTGAGGCCGATGTGATTGTGCATGACCGGCTGATCGGCGAGGCGGTGCTCGATCTCGCCCGGCGCGACGCCCACCGGATTTATGTCGGCAAGGTGCGCGCGCATCATTGTGTGCTGCAGGAGGATATCAACGATCTCCTGGTCTCGCTCGCCCGCGACGGCAAAAAAGTGGTGCGGCTGAAGGGGGGCGATCCGTTCGTCTTTGGGCGTGGCGGCGAGGAAGCCGAGGCGTTGCATGCGGCTGGCGTGGCGTTCGAAGTCGTCCCCGGCGTGACGGCGGCACTTGCCTGTGCGGCACAGGCCCGCATTCCCCTCACCCATCGCGCCACCACCCGTGCCGTGACCTTCGTGACCGGACACACCAAGGAAGGCCGCCTGGATCTGGAATTCGAGCCGCTGGTGAAGCTGCATGGCACGATCGCGGTCTATATGGGCATCGTCTCGCTGCCGCAATTGCGCGACGGGCTCTTTGCCAACGGACTGGACCGCACCACGCCTGCGATGCTGATCGAGCGCGGCGGGTCGCATCGGCAGCGGGAATTGCGCGGCACGCTCGATGAGTTGGCCGCCGCCGCCCCAGGCTGGACACAGAACGGGCCAACCCTGGTGATGATCGGACACGCCGTCGCACGCGGTATTGCGTTGCAGGAACGGTCGTTTATCGACACGATCCCTCCACAGGCATCCGTCTGACCCTGGAGACCGGTTTCGATGCGCCTACCCGCCGCCCTTGCTCCGTTGCGCCACGCGCTGTTTCGCTCCCTTTGGCTCGCCAATGTCACGGTCTCGCTCGGTGTGTGGATGCAGAGCACAACGGCTGGTTGGATGATGACGTCGCTGTCGCCCAACGCGCTGATGGTCAGCCTCGTGCAGGCGGCAACCGTCCTGCCGGTGTTTTTGTTCGTGCTGCCCGCCGGTGCCTTGGCCGATATCGTCAACCGCAAGCGGCTGCTGCTGTCCACCCAGAGTTGGATGCTGCTCTCGGCAGCCACGCTGACCGGGCTGACGTTCTTTCATCACATGACCGCCTGGACGCTGCTCGCCCTGATCTTCTCGCTCGGCACCGGCATTGCGATGAACGGCCCGGCCTGGGGCACGGTGATGGTGGAGGCGGTGCCACGGGCCGATCTGGTGCAGGCCGTGGCGCTCAACGGCGTGGGGTTCAACATCGCCCGCGCCGTGGGGCCGGCCTTGGGGGGATTGTTGCTGCTGGCAGCGGGGCCATCGCTGACCTTCGGGTTGAATGCGATCTCCTATCTGGCGGTGATCGGCGTGCTGATCGGCTGGAAACGCCCCGCCCCGGTGCCCTCGGCCAACCCGCCGGAACATTTGCTGGGGGCGATGAAATCCGGGCTGCGCTTTGTGCGCCATACGCCCACCGTGCTGGCGGCCATGGCCAGGGCTGCGATCTATTTTGTGTCGTGCTCGGCGTTGTGGGCAACGCTGCCGCTGGTGGTGCGGCAGCAATTGGGCCTAGGCGCCGGATCGTTCGGCATGCTGCTCGGGCTGATGGGGGTGGGCGGCGTGACGGCGGGGCTGCTGTTGCCGAATGCGCGGGCTCGGTTCAAGCGCGGGCAGATTGTCTTCTACGCCTCGCTGCTCTCCTGCGCGGGAATGGGGCTGATGTCGATCTCGCGGCATTGGGCTCCGGCAGCATTGGCGATGCTGATGTTCGGCGTCGGCTGGGTGATGGCGTCCTCGGTCGCACAAGCCTCGGCGCAGATGGCGTCCCCCGCCTGGGTGCGCTCGCGGGCGCTGTCGGTGTATCAATTGTCGTTCAACTGTGCGCTGGTGATCGGCACGTTCTTCTGGGGCTGGCTTGCCACACAGGTTTCGCTGTCGATCACCCTGGGCACGGCAGCCTGCGTGGGGGCGGTGACGGCGGTGGCGGCGCGCCTGTGCGATATCGACAGCCAGGAGGGTATTGCCGGCAAACCCGTGCCCGCGCCAGAAATGCCGAAGGCCGAACCGGAGGGCGTCTCCCCTGCCCTCGCCCCGGTGATCAAGACAGCGCGCGGGCGGGTGATGGAGAGCCAGCATTACCGCATCAATCCGCAAGACAAAGACCGCTTCCTGCACACCATGGCCGAATTGCGCGACGTGCGCGGGCGCGGGGGCGCGGTGCTGTGGCATCTGGGCGAGGACGTGTCCGACCCCGATCACTGGGTGGAATTGTGGTGGGTGGAGAATTGGACCGATCATCTGCGCGAGGACAGCCGACATTCCGATGCCGACCGCGAAGTGCTCGCCCGCGCCTTGGCGTTCCACAATGACGGCGCCCCGCCCCCCACACGACGCTTCCTGGCGGTGACACCGCATCGGGCGCATGGGATGTTGCGCTAGCAGGTTGCTGAAAAACTGTTCGCGGAGGGGCGGCGAGTCATTTTTCGTGCCAGAAAGGCCAAGGCGAAGACACGATGTGTGTGCATCGTGGCAAGCCTTGAACGGCTCTGGCGCGGAAAAGGGCCGCCGCGCCGACC
>JARLIM010000012.1 GCA_031291725.1 Acetobacteraceae bacterium | reverse complement strand
TGAAAAACTGTTCGCGGAGGGGCGGCGAGTCATTTTTCGTGCCAGAAAGGCCAAGGCGAAGACACGATGTGTGTGCATCGTGGCAAGCCTTGAACGGCTCTGGCGCGGAAAAGGGCCGCCGCGCCGACCGACAGAGTTTTTCAGCAACCTGCTAGAGGATCGAACGGCCGCTGATATGGTCGTTGATCGTCTGGCGCACAATTCCGCTGATCACCTGACCGAGAACCCGGCTGACGGCCATAATGGCCTCGCCGGTTTTCGTTTTGGTGATGCGCCACGCAAATGAATCCCGCAGCGTGTCCAGATAATCATGTCCAGCCAGCGTCAGACCGTGCCCGATGAAGCCGTCTTCATGCTCCTCGGCTTCGAGGTATTTTGAGCGGATCAGCATGTGCACGTGAAAATGCACTTCTGCTGGCGTATAGCCCTGGATTTCAAAACTAAAAAACTGTCGTTTCCGCCCGTCGAAGCCAGGGGATTCCTCGACCTCCAGAAGAATGGCGCGCAACAGTTCCTTATTGCGTTTCATCGACATCTCCGCACCCGCAGCGCCCAGCCTACTGCCCGTGCCAGAGCGGATGCATTACGTATTTCTCCATAAGCCCCTCATCAACGACACACAAAATCGTTACTTGGCGTCGCCACAAGCTGTCACGCGGATGACATCGACATGAGGGACGCGCGTGCGCCCCCCTACCCTTTGGCGGGCTGCTGTGCTTTTCTCCGCCGCCTTTTGAACCGGGATTGTCCTGATGCCTCGCAGCGAATTCCTCCACGAAGCCACCGAACGCGGCTTTGTTTTCCAGTGTACCGACACCGAGGCACTCGACGCCGAATTCGGCAAGGGCAGCGTTGCCGGCTATATCGGCTTCGACTGCACGGCGGACAGCCTGCATGTCGGCTCGCTGGTGCAGATCATGCTGCTGCGTCTGATGCAGCGTTTCGGCCATAAGCCGATTACCCTGATGGGCGGCGGCACCACCCGCATCGGCGACCCCAGCCTGCGCGAGGAAGCGCGCCAATTGCTCAGCGACGACCAGATCGCCACCAACATGGCCGGCATCAAGCGCTGCTTCGCCCCGTTCATGCAGTTCGGTGACGGCCCGTCCGATGCGATCATGCCCAACAATGCCGATTGGCTCGACCGCCTGTCCTATATCGAACTGCTGCGCGATGTGGGCGTGCATTTCAGCGTCAACCGCATGCTTGGCTTCGACAGCGTCAAAACCCGCCTCGACCGTGAACAGGGGCTGACATTCCTGGAGTTCAATTACTCCATTCTACAAAGCTACGATTTCCGCGAACTCAATCGCCGCCACGGCGTGGTGCTGCAAATGGGCGGTTCGGACCAATGGGGCAACATCGTCTCAGGCGTCGATCTTTGCCGCCGCACCGATGGCAAGCAGGTCTTCGGCCTCACCACACCGCTGATCACCACCGCCTCCGGTGGCAAGATGGGCAAGACCGCCAAGGGGGCCGTGTGGCTGACCGCCGATAAGCGCAGCCCATATGATTACTGGCAGTTCTGGCGCAACACCGAGGATGCCGATGTGGGCCGCTTCCTGCGGCTGTTCACCGACACGCCGCTCGCCGAAATCGCCAAGCTGGCCGCACTCGGCGGGGCGGAGATCAACGAGGCGAAGAAATTCCTCGCCACCGAAGCCACCGCACTCTGCCATGGCCGTGCCGCCGCCGAACAGGCCGCCGAGACGGCGCGCCGGGCGTTCGAGGAAGGTGTGGCCGCCGACACGCTGCCGAGCATCGACGTGCCTACGGGCGAGTTGGAAGCCGGCATTGCGTTGATCCGTCTGTTCGTCGACTCGGGCCTGGCCGCCAGCAATGGCGAGGCCCGTCGCCTGATCCGGGGCGGTGGGGCACGGCTGAACGACACACCGATCAGCGATGAAGCGGCTGTGTTGACCATGGCCGATCTGCGCGATGGGGCAGCCAAGCTGTCAGCGGGCAAAAAGCAGCATCGTTTGGTGCGGCCAGCCTGAAGGCTGGCTACTCCAACCGCCACCCCTTGCTCGACGACACGAACACATAGCGTTCGCGCTCGATATGCTGAGATGAGCCAGCCGGGTTGATGGTGTTGAACAGCCCCATCGTGGGGGCCAGCGAGATGACGTCGTAATCGACAAGCACGGCAAAACGGCCACCACCAAGGCTCTTGCTCTCGCGATACGTCAGATTGTCGATCCGCTCCACTCCGACGGTGATTGTCTGCGCCAGCTTTTGGCGAATCTGGTCAAGCGCTTCGGCCTTATCCGGGCCGGAATTGGAGCACCCGACAAGGCCGCCCAGCAGCAGCGTGGCAAGTGAGCGCCGTGACAATTGCGGGATCAAGCCGGTCTGCCTCCACAGTGTGCTGTGTGTTTTGCATGGAATTGACGGTCAAGACCAGTGCATCACGCCGCAGACAAGAAAAAGCCGTGTCCTACAGAGCAAGACACGGCTTTTCAATTTTAATCCGAAGTCAGGATCAGCCGATATCCGGCTGTTCCGCGTTCGGGTCGAACAGCTGGATGTCGTCTTCCAACTCGATCGCCGCTTCGGTTTCGCCAACAACGCGCTCACCGCGAATCTGCTTCTCAGCTTCTTCGACGGAGCGGGCGACGTTGACCGTCACCGGCATATCGACTTCAGGATGCAGCACCACGCGAACAGTGCTCAGACCCAGCGACTTGATCGGCGACGACAGCACAACCTGCGAACGGTTGATCGTCATGCCGGATTCACCGCAGGCATCGGCAATGTCACGCGAAGAGACGGAGCCATAGAGGCTGCCCGACTCACCGGCCTGACGGATGATCGTCACGGAAAGCCCCTGCATGCGCTCGGCAACGCGTTCGGCTTCGTCACGACGCTTCAGGTTGGCGGCTTCGAGCTGGGCGCGCTGTGCTTCGAACTGAGCCAGATTGGCCTTGTTCGCACGGATCGCCTTTTTCTGCGGCAGAAGGTAATTGCGGGCATAACCCGGCTTCACCTTCACCAACTCACCCATCTGGCCCAGCTTTTCAACGCGCTGGAGGAGGATCAATTCAACAACGGCCATGATACTGCCTCCTCAATTCACAATGTAGGGCAGCAGGGCCAGGAAGCGGGCGCGCTTGATGGCCTGGGCCAGTTCGCGCTGCTTCTTGGCGGAGACCGCCGTGATGCGGCTCGGCACAATCTTGCCGCGCTCGGAGAGGAAGCGGGACAGCAGACGCACGTCCTTGTAGTCGATCACCGGGGCGTTGGCGCCGGAGAACGGGCAGGACTTGCGACGGCGATAGAACGGACGGCGCGCGCCAACGGCAGAGCGGCGGGCGGCGGGGTTCAGGTTTTCGGTATCGGACATCTGAATTACTCCTCAGCGCCAGCGTTAAAGCCGCCGAAATCTTCACGCACAGGCGATTCGTCGCGTGCACGGAATTCTTCACGGTCGTCATAGCCACGCTTGCGACCGCTCTCAAAGCGACCAGCAGGCTTCGGGCCACGGAAACCGCGCTCGCGGTCGTCGGACTTGCGGGCGAGAATGGCCGACGGGGCTTCAGCGTCGATGGCGTCCACGCGGATCGTCATGAAGCGCAGCACGTCTTCGTTCAGACCGAGCTGGCGTTCCATTTCGTTCATCGCGGCGGGCTTGGCATCCAGACCGAGGAGCATGTAGTGGCCCTTGCGGTTCTTCTTGATGCGATAGGCGAGGCTCCGCAGGCCCCAATATTCGCGCTTCTTGACCACCGACTCGGGCGAACCCGGCTCGGCGCCAATTTCGGCGTCCATCTGGGCGGTCAGGGTGTCGACAATCGTCTCCACCTGTTGCTGAGTCACGTCACTGCGTGCGATCAGCACGGTCTCGTATAGCGGCATGTGAACTCCCTCTGGGTTGTTCAGCTCCGCACCCGGGTCTGGGTGCCACGTCGACATGACGCGCGAGCATAGCCAGCGGCCGCCGTGGCCCCTGGCAGGGAAGGTGCTGGGTATAGCGGCAATGATGACAAACACAAGTTTCTCCTGCCCTGCACGGTGCAGGACAGTTATGTTGGGGGTGGAAGTATGAGTCGTCCGCTGCTGGCCATTATCGGCGCGGGCCCGGCCGGGCTGATCGCCGCCGAGCATCTCGCCGCCGTGGCGGACGTGCATATCTTCGACCGCATGGCCGCCCCCGCCCGCAAGTTCATGCTCGCCGGTCGCGGTGGGTTGAACCTGACGCATTCAGAGCCGCTGGATCGGCTCTTGCTGCGCTATCGCAACGCCGCCCCTTCCCTGCGGGAGGCAATCCGCGCCTTCCCGCCGGAGGCATTGCGCGCCTGGGCGGATGGCCTGGGGGCGGAGACGTTCGTTGGCACCTCTGGCCGGGTATTTCCCAAGGTGATGAAAGCCTCTCCGCTGCTGCGGGCATGGCTGACACGACTTGGTGGCCTCGGCGTCACGCTGCACACGCGGCATGACTGGGCGGGCTGGGCCGAGGATGGCGCGCTGCGCTTCAATACAGCTGACGGCGAAAAGCGCGTCACCGCCCGCGCCACGCTGCTGGCGCTCGGCGGTGCTTCCTGGCCGAGGCTGGGGGCGGATGGCTCGTGGATGCGCTTCTTCGATGCCGATGAGGTGGCGCCGTTCCAGCCCTCCAACATGGGCTTTCACGTCGCGTGGTCCGACCATCTGCGCAACCGGTTCGCCGGACAGCCGCTCAAACGCATCGCCGCCACGTTCGGCGGGCAGACAGTGCGCGGCGAGGCGACGATTGCCGATTGGGGGATTGAGGGCGGCGTGATCTACACCCTCTCCGCCCCCATCCGCGATGCGATCACCGCAACAGGGCCGGTGGAGATCACGCTCGATCTGCGCCCAGACCTGCCCGAGAGCGCATTGCCCTTGGGCGGCGGCGGCAAATCGCTGTCCAATCTTCTGCGCAACGCCGGGCTGACACCTCCGGCGGCGGCCTTGGTGCAGGAGGCGCGGCATGCCGGGGTGACGCTGCCGCTGCCGAAATTGATCAAGGCGCTGCCGATCCGGCTGGAACGTCCGGCTGGGTTGGAGCGGGCGATTTCCTCAGCCGGTGGCGTGCGCTGGGGGGCGGTGGGGCGGAATTTCATGCTGCACCGCCATCCGGGCGTGTTCGCCGCCGGTGAAATGCTGGATTGGGAAGCGCCCACCGGCGGTTATTTGCTGCAAGGCTGCCTCAGCTCCGGCGTGGCGGCGGCAGAGGCAATGCGGAACTGGTTGGAGCAATGACCGAGCACGCTGTCACGCCCCGTGTCGAACACGGCCATATCCTGGCCTTGCGGCTGTTCGACATCGCCTATGCCATCGACCTTGCAGCCGCCGAACAGCTTTGGGCGAAGCATGCCGAGGGCCGCACCAGCCGCGCCCGCCTGACCGCCACCCCACCCAAAGCGGTGGCGTTCGGCGAGCCGCCGCTGGCCGTCGCCTTGGATGCCATCACCCTTGATCTGGGCGTCGAACAGATCGAGGCGGTGGTGACGGCACGGCTCTATGATTTCGGCACCGTCTCGCTCGCCCTGCGGGTGCCCGCGCGCGACATGGCCTGGACGGATTTCACCGCAAGGCTCAACGCGGTGGGCGAAGTGGCGCGCAGCACGTTCTGGGAGCCGATCCTGGAGCAATTGCGCCACATCCTGCGCGCGGCGTTGATCAAGCCCACGCCCTCGGCGGTGTCGGAGGATTATCTGATCGGCAACGTGCAAGCCTTCGACAGCAGGCTTTCCGCCGCCGACATTCTGGCGCGTGTCGATCTGGTGCCTTTGCTGACCGGCGAGACACGACCGCTGTCGGAGACGGCGCGCGCCGAAGTGCTGCGGCAGCGTTTCTCATATTACACCGACGATCTGGTGGTGCTCACCTGGGATCGCGCCTTCATCGTGGAACCGCGCGGCGATAATGACGTGGCCGATGTGCTGGAGGTCGCCAACGCGCAGCTGTTGCAAATGCGCTATTACGACGAATTGCTCGATGACGAATTGCCGCGCATGTACGATCTGGTGGAAGCCGCCCGCTCGCGCTGGAACCTCTCCGCCGCCCGCCGCTATGCCAATCTCGCCCGCACGCTGACCACACTGGTGGCCGAGGTGACGGAGTTGACCGAGAAAGTCGATAACGCGTTGCAAGTGACGGAAGACGTCTACCTCGCCCGCGTCTATGCCACAGCACTGGAGCTGTTCCGCGTGCCGAATTTCGTCCGTGCGGTGGACCGCAAACTCTCGATCATCCGCGACACCTATACGGCGCTGTATGACGATGCCAGCTCGTTGCGCTCAACGCTGATGGAAGCGGCGGTGATTGCGCTGATTGTGATGGAAATCGTGCTCGCTCTGCTGCGCCATTAAGCGCATTTCACCGTCATGCCGCCATCGACGACGATTTCGGTGCCGGTGATGAATCGGGCCTCGTCCGAGGCGAGGAACAGCACCGCCGCCGCCGAATCGCGCCCGTCGCCCATGAAACCCAGCGGAATCCGCGCCACCCGGCTGGCGATCAGTGCATCGACATCGCCGCCGAATCGCTGCCCGGCCAGACGCGCTTCCACCATCGGCGTGTGCAATTGGCCAGGGACGACGGTGTTGAAGCGAATGCCGTCCTTGGCATGCTGCACGGCAAGAACCTTGCCCATCTGGATCACCGCCGCCTTCGTCGCGGCATATGCCACCTGCGCCGAGCCGGTGAAGCGCAGGCCGGAGGTGGAGGAGAAATTCACAATCGCCCCACCGCCTTGCGCCTGCATATGCGGGATGACGTTCTTACAGGTGAGGAAAACCGAGGTGAGATTGAAGGCCAATTGCGCGTTCCACACCGCCTCATCCATCTCCACCGCCCCACCGGCCGCCGACCCACCAACGCAATTGACCAGGATATCCACCCGGTCAAACCTCGCAATACAGGCCTCCACCATCGCTGCCACCTGATCGGATTTGGTGACATCGCACAGATAGGTCTCCACCGTGCCGCCGATCTCCTCGATGCGGCTGATGGTTTCTTCCAGTGCCGAGAGATGCAGATCGACAGCGAACACCTTCGCCCCCTCTGCTGCGAGCGCCACCGCCACCGCCCGCCCATTGCCCCACCCAGGGCCAACACAGCCAGCACCGCAGACGATGGCAACGCGGTCGGTGAAACGGTCAGGGCGGGACATGGCTTTTCCTTGTTCTTATTCATTGTCATTGCGGGGAGCGCAGCGACGAAGCAATCCACCGATATGCCGTCTCGGGTCTCGTTGGGTTGCTTCGTCGGCTCAGCCTCCTCGCAATGACGATGTGGGGGATATGACGGCTAAACCGTAAATCGATAAAAACGCTGAGGATTGCTGACCAACAGCCGATCCATCGACGCCGCATCCGGTGCGATCTCCGCAATCAAATCGACCAGCGCGCCGTCATCCGGGATCGGTCCTTGATGGTTCGGATGCGGCCAGTCGGTGCCCCAGACAACCCGATCCGGGAAGCGTGCCACCAGATCGCGCGCCATCAGGGCTGCATCGGCGTAAGGCGGGCCGGTGCGGGTGGAACGGTCGGAGCCGGAGACTTTGACCCAGAATTTTTCAATCTCCATCGCCGCCAGCAGGCTGCGATAGGCGGGTTGATCCAGCCCCAGACCGGCATCGATGCGGCCCATATGGTCGATCATCACCGGCACCGGGCTTTCCCGCAGCACCGGGATCAGATCGTCGATCAACGAGGCTGCGAAATGCACCTGCAAATGCCAGCCGATCTCGGCCAACCGCGCCCCCAGCGCCACCACCTGCTGCGGGCTGGCCGCCTGCGCCAGATGCGGCATGAAGTTGAAGCGCACGCCACAAAACCCCTGCGCGTCCATCGCACGCAACGTGGCCATGTCCACGTCCGGCGGCAGCAGCGCCACGCCTTTGTAGCTGCCCGGCCGATCCGCCATCGCATCGGCCACCACGCGGTTGTCGAAGCCGTGGCAGCCGGATTGCACGATCACGCCACGCTCGATGCCCAGCCGCCGATGCAACGCGAACATCGTCTGCTTCGGTGCATCATCCGGGCGGAAGCGCACATCGTCGGGATAGGGGAAGCGCGATTGCGGGCCGAAGATGTGGAAATGCGCGTCACACGCCCCGGCCGGCAATGCCAACTGCGGATAAGACGGCTCGGCCAGATAGGTCAGGCTCATACATCCAACTCCGGCGCGGCACCGGCGGGCACGTCCACCTCGAAGGCGTTGATCGTCATCGAGATCAGCGAATAATAGCCCAGCACCCCGATCAGATCGACCAACCGACCTTCGCCCAGCACGGCCAGGGCCGAGGCGTAGAGCGCCTTGTGCAGACGGCGATGGGTGCACATGGCAGACGCCACGTCATAGACCGCGCGCTGCTCGGGATCGGTGATCGGCGGCGTTTGGCAGGTGCGGATGGCCTCCACGATCTCGGGTGACACCCCGGCATCGAGCGCGTGCTTCTTATGAGCGAACCACTCGAACTCCGAACCCCAGGCGCGGGCCGTCACCAGAATGGCAAGTTCGGAGAGTTGCTTGTTCAGCGAGGAATCATAGCGGCAATAACGCCCCAATTCCTGCGCCCGCGCCGCCAGACCCGGCCTGCGCAGCCACACCGCCAACGGTCCCCGCACCACGCCGCGCGGGCCGGATTTGATCTCGTCATAAACCACCTGTTGCTCGGGGGTGAGCGTGGTGGGGTCGATTTCGGGAAGACGGGCCATGTGGGCTTACTCCGGCACTGCGGTGGCGTTGATGATCGGATACAGCGCGCGCATGCGCTCCAGCCAGGCGACGAGATTGGGATGGTTGGGCCGCCATGCCACTGGCTTGCGCCAGTCGAGATAGCCGAACATGCACACCAGACTGATGCCGATCAGATCAAGTTTATCCTCGGGCGGATTGGCCTCGAACACCGCCAGCCCCCGCTCCACCTTGCCGCGCTGATGATCCAGCCAGCGGCGCGACATCTGCTCCGGTTCACGGAAGCGCGCCTCATACATCATCAGCAGCGCCGCATCGGCGATGCCATCGGCGAGCTTGGCCTGGGTCAGCACGCGATAGCGCTCCAACCCGGCACGCGGCAGCAGGGCTTCGGAATTCGCCTGTTCCTGCAGGAATTCCAGGATCACCCAGCTGTCATAGATCACCGTACCGTCTTCAAGCAGCAGGCAGGGGATCTTGCCGAGCGGGTTCTGTGTGCGCAGCGTGTCGGTGGCGTCCAGCGTGTCGGCATGCACGAGCGTGATCTGCTCGCTTACCCCCAAAACGCCAGCGCCGATGCGTACCTTGCGACCGAAGGGCGAGGTGAGCGAGGTGCGAAGGGTGAACATCGGCGGTCTCCGTCAGATGGCTGGAATAAGGGTCACGGCGGAGGGATCGATGGAAAGCGTCACCTGCTCGCCCACCGTCCAATCCCGTGCCGGGCTGATTTGGGCGCGAAACAGCGTCTGCCCCACCATCACGGTGATGTCGGCGATGTTGCCGAGGAAAACGCATTCCTTCAGCGTGCCCCGGAAGCGATTCGGCCCATCCTCATCGTCAAAGCCCACACGCACCTCTTCCGGGCGCACGATCAGCTTCACGTTCGCGCCAATCTCGAAGCCGGTTTGCAGCGAGGTGAGCGGCACGCCCGCCCCGATGCGCACCGTGGTGGTCTCGCTCGCCTCGATCACCGCGCCGGACAGTGAATTGGCGAGCCCGATGAAGCCCGCCGCAAACAGCGTCTCCGGCTGACGATAAAGCTGGCGCGGCGTGCCGATCTGCTCAATGCGGCCTTTGTTCATCAGCACGATGCGGTCAGCCACCACCATCGCTTCCTGTTGATCATGCGTGACGTAAATCGCGGTGATACCGAGGCGCTGCTGCAATTGCCGCAGTTCGAAACGCATATGCTCGCGCAATTGCGCATCCAGATTCGACAATGGCTCATCGAACAGCAGCACGCGCGGGCGCAGCACCACCGCACGGGCGAGGGCGACCCGCTGCTGTTGGCCGCCGGAGAGTTCATGAATGCCGCGCTCGGCAAAGCTGCCAAGACCGACCAGATCGAGCACTTCGGTGATCCGTTTCTCGATCTCGATTTTCGGCAGCTTTTGCAGCTTCAAGCCAAACGCCAAATTCTCCGCCACACTCATATGCGGCCAGACGGCATAGGACTGGAACACCATCCCCATCTGCCGCTGCTCGGGCGGGGTGGTCAGTGTGCTGGTGGAGACCGGCTGGCCATCGATCAGGATCTGGCCATCGGTGATGTCCTCCAGGCCTGCGATGCAGCGCAAGGTGGTGGTCTTGCCGCAGCCGGAAGGGCCGAGCAGCACCAGGAACTCGCCTTCCTCAATGTCCAGGTTGATCCGATTGACGGCAACACTGCCGCCATATGCCTTCACCAACCCGTCGAGCCTGACGTGACTCATCGCCCACCTCCATGTCCGAACGCGCGGTCAAGCCGGACGCGGAACAACCTTTGGGCGGCAAAGACCACCGCCAACATGATAAATGTCTGAATAAAGCCGATGGCTGCGGCGAATTGGTAATCGCCGGAATCCATGTAATGCCAGGTCAGCACCGAGAGCACTTCGCTGTCCTGCGAATAGAGCAGCACGGAGGCGGAGAGTTCCTTGATGGCGTTGAGCATGACAAAGAACAGCACCGCCGCCAGCGTGGATTTCACCAAAGGGGCAGTGATCTTCGCCAGCGCCGTGCGGGCGGTGGCACCGCACATGCGGGCCGATTCGGCGAGTTCGGGGTGTACCTGCATCAATCCGGTGCGCGAGACAATCACTCCGTAAGGCAGGAATTTCGCCACATAGGCGAACAGCAACACCCAGATCGTGCCGTAAAGCGGGGTGCGCAGGAACGTCCACACCAACCCCAACCCATACACCAATCCCGGCACCGCCACAGGCAACACAGCCAAGAATGCCAGAGCCCGGTTCAACCGCGTGGGGTTGCGCAACGCCATGTGGCTGATCATGAACCCCAACGCCATACAGATCACGCCCGTGACCACCGCCAGAAATACCGTGTTCAGCAGGGCGATCTGCATCTCCTCTGAGGTGAAGAAGCCGAGATAGTGTTTGAACGTCAGAACTTCGGCGCTGATGGTGCCGGCGCTGAATTTCATCAAGGATGACATCAGCAGCGCACCGAAGGGCAAAATGTCGGCGGCCAGCACGTAAGACGCCAACAGCCCCCACGCAGCCCATCTCCAACGCCCCAGCCGCAGCGGCCGCCCATTGAAGCCTTTGCCGCCAAGGGTGACGAATTTCGCGCTCACCCGGGTCGCCCGCCCCTGCAACCAGACGCCCAGCACCGTGACCAACAACAGCAACGTGCCGGCCGCGGCAGCGTGGGCGCGATGGACGGGCACCGAGGTCGAATCCTCAAAAATCCGCCACGGCAGCGTGGTAAAGCCGGCATTGGAGCCGATAATGCCAGGGATGGTGTACATCTCCGCCCCCAGGATGAACACCAACAAGGCCGAGGCGACGATGGAGGGCAGGCACATCGGCAAGGTGATGCGCATAATCGTCGTCAGCGGCGTCGCCCCGCCGATGCGGGCGGCCTCCTCCAACGCGGTGTTCATCCCACGCAGGCTACCGACTGTGAACAGATAGACCAGTGGGCAGAAGAACAGCGTCATCACGAACACCACGCCCGCGAAGGTCCAGATATCCACAATCGATCCCGGTTCATGGATGAACACCGCCGCCATCGCGTCGATGATGGTGTTGATGAAGCCGGTTTTCGGTGAGGCAAGCGCGATCCAGGCCATCAACCCGGCGAAGGGCGACAGATACAGCGGCAGGGTGATCAACGCGTCCCATACCCGCTTATGGCCGATATCCGAGCGCCCCAGGATCAACGCGATGCCCACGCCGACCACCAGCGAGACGGCGGTGACAATTCCAGCCAGTCCCAGGGCATTGCGCAGATAGCGCAGATAATCCGCGCCCGTGAACACATCGATCACCGCCACCCATGAACGATCCGTCGCAAGTCCGACACGGGTTTCGCGGTAGAAGGCGGCGTCGATGACAAACAGCAATGGCAGAATCGCCACCCCGAATACCAGAGCAGTGAGCAGCCAGGACGGGACCGAGGTGCTGCGGGCGCTCATGACGGGAGACCGGCCTTCACTGCTCAGCCTTCAGCGATTTGGCGAGGAAGTCCATATCCTTGTGATAATCGGCGTCCCAACGCTTCCAATCGACCTGATACAGCTCCACCGGCGCATGGTACCAACTCTCCTTCGTGTAGGGACGATCATCCTTGATGCCCTGGAGCGTGCCCTGCGAGCCATAAACGCGCTGCATCGTCTCCTGCCCGTCATCGCTCATCAGCCAATCCAGGAAGAATTTCGCGGCGTTCGGATGTGGGGCGTATTTCGACACGCCGAGCCAGGAATTGCCGAAAATCGGCGTGGGATGTGGGAAAATCCAGCGAATCGGCGCGCCGTCGATCCATTTTGTGGCAGCCGAGGCCTCCCAGCCGGATATGGTGAAATCCTGCTCACCCGCCACCACGCGATCGAGCGTGACCAACACTTCCGAATACACCGCAGGTTTTTGCGCGGCGATCTTCCTGATGAAATCCGCGCCGTAGCGGTCTTTGAATTTCGGGTCCATGAACATGTGGAACGGCGCATAGCACACGCCGCATTTCATCGGGCTGACCGAGAAGCGCCCCTTGAAACGCGGATCGAGCACATTCTTCCAATCCGCCTCCAACAGCTTCACCTCATCCGGCGTCAGCTTATTGACGTTGTAGACGATGCCGTTGGTGGAGGTGTATTGCGAATAGGCGAAATTGCCGATTCGGAATTGTGGCGGAATACGATCTGATGTTGGCACCTTATTCTCAAGAATATGCCCGTCATCGACCAAGGATTGCATCGACGGATAATCGGTATTTTGCAACACATCGGCGATGTATTTTTTTGCACCCGTCTCATCCATAAAACGCTGATACTGGGCCACACCCACCATCCGCATCATCTGAATATTCACGCCGGGGTATTTTTCCTGAAACACCTTGGCAATGGCCTGCATGCCCTCCAGAGGGGCGCCGACATACCATGTCAGCGTGCCTTCCTGCTTGGCGGCCTCGTAGAGTTTGGCTTCGTCGGGTGTCAGTGCGGCTTGGGCTGAGCTTGCCAGGAACAGGCTGGCAGCGGCGGCGAGCAGGGTGCGGGTGAGGCGCATGGACTGTCTCCGATTGTCAGAATTGATAAAGCTTGGCCGGGTTATCAACCAGCACCCTGTGCAGATGCGGCCCGGCAGCCTCCGCCAGCAGGTCGAGCAGCACGCCGTCGTCAAGCTTGCGGTATTCGATCAATGGCGGGCCATCGGCCAAAGAGCGGCCATGCGCGCCGGTATGCGGCCAGTCTGTGCCCCAGACGCAACGCTGCGGATTGGCAGCGATCAGGGCAGCAGCGTAAGGCGTGGCCTCGGAGAAATCGCGCTCCTGGTGTGAGACGCGATAGAAGCCCGACACCTTCACCCAGACATGGCCAAGGCCGAGCAATTCCTTCAGCATCAGAAAGCCCGGCTGATCGAGACCGGCGGTGGCAACGGCCAGCCCCATATGGTCGATCACAATGGGGCAGCCTGCCGCCTCGATGCCGGGACGCAGCACGGCCAGCATCTCCATGCCTGCAAAGATCTGCACATGCCAGCCACGCGGGGCAACCTTGGCGATGGTGCGGTCAAGCTGAGTGCGCAATGCCGTCTGATCGCTCAGACCGAAGGTTGCAATGTTCAGCCGCACGCCGCGCACGCCAAGCGCATGCATCTCATCGAGTGCCGATTCAGAAATATCTGGATCGATCACCGCAACGCCACGCGACAGATGGCCACGCACGCGCAGCGCGTCGAGCATACAGCGATTATCGGTGCCATAGGCACTCGCCTGCACGAAGACGTTGCGCGTCATGCCGATGCTGTGCAGCATCGCCAGATAATCCTCCAACGTTGCCACACGTGGGGTGTAGCTGCGCTTGGGCGAGGGCGGATAGGCATCCAGTTCGCCAAAGACATGCATATGGCAATCAATGCCATCCTTGGGGATGACGGCCTTGGGGGTGGAATGCTGGCTCATGCGCGCACCTTTTCCGCAACAATCTCTGCAAAAGCTTTTGTGCCGAGCAGCCCACCCAGATCGGGCGTGCGGGTGGCGGGATCGGCAATCGCCTCATCCACCGCCGCCTCAATCCGGCGCGCGGCATCCACCAGCGACGCCCTGCCCTGCCGCTCCCCCAACCACGCCAGCAGCATCGATGCCGAGACGATCAGGGAGCATGGATTGGCGATGTCTTTGCCCGCGATAGAGGGTGCCGAGCCGTGCTGTGCTTGCGCCACAGCCCGACCGGCCCCGGCATTCAACGAGGCGGCCAGCCCCAACCCGCCGGCAAGTTCGGCGGCCTCGTCCGACAGGATGTCGCCGAACATGTTGGTGGCCACCACGACGTCGAATTTCGATGCATCGCGCACCAGCAGGGCCGCCATCGCATCCACCAGTTGTTCCTCGTATTCAATCTCAGGATAGCGCGCCCGCACCTGCCGCACGCAGTCCAGGAACAGACCGTCCGAGATGCGCATGACGTTCGATTTATGGATCGCCGTCACCTTCCGGCGGCGCTGTCCGGCCAGCACGAAGGCTTGCTCGGCAATGCGCAGACTGGCCTGCCGCGTCACCTTACGGGTGGCCAGCGCCACATCCGGCGTCGGCATGAATTCGCCCGGGCCCATATACATCGAGCGGTCGGCATAGAAGCCCTCGGTGTTCTCCCGCACGATCACCAGATCGAATTCATGGCGGCTTGGATGCGGCACGCCGATATGGGTGCGCGCGGGGCGGATATTGGCGAACAGATCGAGCCTGATGCGCAATTCGCCCGAGGGGTTCAGCCCGCCTTGCGCCTTGGGCGGATAGTCGTTGTGCGACACCGGACCCAGCACAATCCCATCCGCCGCCTGACACGCCTTCCAGGTGACATCCGGGAAGGTGGTGCCGTGCTGGGCAAGCGCATCGAAGCCGATCACGGCGTGGGAGAAAGCCAGGCCCAACTCAAAGCGCGCATCGGCTGCGGCGAGCACCGTCTGAGTGGCCGCACTGATTTCCGGGCCAATACCATCACCTTCAAGAATGAGCAGGTTCAACGGCATATCATTCGTCCTTGATGAACAGTTTCAGGCACAGCGTCAGCACGGTGGAGACTGCCAGAAAGCCCGACAGCGCCAACAGCCCGGCATTTGAGGAGCCGGTCATGTCTTTCGCCACGCCCATCAAGGTCGGGCCGACAAATCCACCGATGGTGCCGACAGAGTTGATCAACGCCAAACCACCCGCTGCCCCCACGCCTCCCAGGAAGCGCGGCGGGATGGTCCAGAAGATGCCACGTGCGGTGGAGGTGCCGACAACGACGGCCGTCAGCCCGATCATGGCGATCAGGAAATTGTCGCTCATCCACACCGCCAGCACAAAACCCACGAATGACAGCAGATTGGTCAGAGCCAGATTGACGATCTTCTTGCCGGTGCGATCCACCACCTTCGCCCACAAAATCATCGCCACACAAGCGATCAGGCTGGGAATAGCGGTGATGAAACCAACCTGGGTATTGGAGAAATGCTGTGCCTTGACAATCTGCGGCAGGAAAATCCCCACGCCATAGCTGCCGACGATGAAAGTGAACTGAATCACCGCCATCAACAGAACGCGCCGATCACGCAGTGCCGTCAGGAAATGCCTGCTCTCACGCTCCTTCACTTCGCTGGCCAGACGCCGGGCGACGAGATCTTTTTCGGCTTGCGAGAGGAACTTGGCAGTGTCCGGCCTGTCCGCCAAGACTGCCAGAATAACGACGCCGAGCAGCACCGCAGGCAGGCCTTCAACCACGAACAGCCATTTCCAGCCTTCAAAGCCCAGCCAGCCATTCAACCCGAGCAGCATGCCGGAAATCGGGCTGCCGATCAGTGACGAGGCAGGCACGCCGATCAGGAACCAAGCATAGATCCGCGCACGATAGGCCGCCGGAAACCACAGCGTCAGGAAGAACGCCACTCCCGGAAAGAACCCGGCCTCAGCCGCCCCCAACAACAGCCGCAAGACATAAAAACTCTGCGCGCCGGTGACGAATATCGTCGCCGCCGAGATCAGCCCCCAGGTGATCATGATCCGTGCCAGCCAACGCCGCGCACCGAATTTGTAGAGGGCGAGATTGCTCGGCACTTCGAAGACCGTGTAGCTGGCAAATAACAGCCCGGCACCCAGGCCGAATTGCGTCGCCGTCAGTCCGAGTGCCTTGTTCATCGTCAAGGCCGCAACGCCGACATTGGTGCGGTCGAGAAAGTTGACGATGTAAGCCAGAACCAGCAAGGGCATGATCCGCCACGCGATTTTGGCAAAAACCCGGTTCTCTTCCGGTGTCAGCTCCGCCGGCAAGGCGGCGTTGGCGGCCTGTGACATGTATCCCCCGAATGCAGCGCGCTGCTTGTTTTTATCGTTTGATATTGTGCTCTCCGACACAGAACCGGGCAAGAGCAAGCCGTTAGATTGCGCGGTTCAGCCGCCGGGACTCCATAAAACGTCCCGTGCCCCATTCTCGTTCAGCACGCGCCCAAGCACAAACAGATGATCGGACAGGCGGTTGAGATAGCGTACCACATTGGAATTCAGCGTCTCCTCGCGCGCCAATGTCACCACCCGGCGTTCAGCGCGGCGAACCTGGGTGCGGGCGAGATGGGCATGAGCGGCGGCGGGTGAACCACCAGGAAGGATGAAGCTGGATAATGGCGGCAGGCCGGCGTTCATCTCGGCGATCTCTGCCTCCAGTCTCAGCGCAACACTCTCCGGCAGCCGCAGCCGCGCCCCTCCCTCGCCCGGCACGCAGAGATCGGCTCCGAGATCGAACAGATCATTCTGAATGCGGGCCAGCATCGCATCGGCCGTCCCGGTGCAGTGCAGACGCATCAGACCGATGGTGGCATTGGCCTCATCGACCGCGCCGATGGCTTCCACGCGCGATGCATCCTTGGCCAACCGCGTGCCATCACCCAGCGAGGTCTCGCCTTTGTCGCCGCCACGGGTGGTCACTCTGTCGATGCGCACCATTATGGCTGTCTTTCATCCATGAACTCGATGGCCTGACGGATGCCTGAGGCAACCGGGTGGCCATCATGCAGGGCCGGACGGAAATGCCAATGCTGAACCGCAGCCACCGCCGAGGCATCCAACCGAGGGTAGCCCGATGAGTGCGCAATGCTCAGCCCGGAGACATGGCCGGTTTCGTCGATATTCACCAGCAGCACCACAGTGCCGCTTTCATGACGCCGCGCCGATTCGACCGGAAAGCTGGGGGCCACATTGTCCGGCTCGGCATTGGCTCCAATGGTCTCCAGCGGATTATCCACCACGGCGGGCGGCGGCGCTGTGCCCGCGCCGGGATTAAGCCGAATTTCCGTTGCCTCCTGTACCGGATGCGGCGGCAATGCGGCGGCCGGTGGATGGGCAGGTGGTGACGGCGGTGGCGATGCCTGCACCCCATCAGGCGACACCGGCTGCTGTTTCTGCGCAGGGGGTGTGGGCTGCTGTGCGGGTTGCGGCGATGCCTCACGGGCGGCTTGCGGTTCCCCCTCGACCCGCGCCCCATCGCCCACCGCCAACTCGATCTTGGCGGGAATCTCCACCTCCTCCAACGGCACCGCGCGCCACGGCTGCCACACCAGCAGCGTGAGCGGCGCGAGATGCAGCGCGAGCGCGATCAGCAGCGCCCAGATCAGGCGCGATGATCGTCCGGGCACGAAAGGCAGACGTTCAGAGGACAATGACACCCTGATGCTTCGCCTTGCCCTCGGGTTCAACATGAATGGTGATCATCATCCCATGCAATTCCGCCTTCAATGCCGCCTCGATCCGGTCGCAGATGACATGCGCATCTTCCACCGTCATCGCGGCGGGCACCACCAGATGGAACTCCAAAAACACCAGCCGCCCGGCGTGGCGGGTGCGCAGATCATGCGCCTCAATCGCCCCCTCGGCCTGTGCGGAGACGATGGCGCGAATCCGCTCGACAATCTCCGGCGACGGGGCCGCATCCATCAGCCCGCCGACGGAACGGCCGATCACCTTGACGCCGGAATGCAAGACAATCGCCGCCGCCACCAACGCCGATGCCGGGTCGAGCCATTCCTGGCCAGTGGCAAACACCAGCCCCACGCCGCAGAACACCGCCACCGACGTCACCACGTCCGCCATCAGATGATGCCCGTCGGCCTGCAGCGAGGCCGAGTGAAATTTCCGTCCTTTGCGCAGCAGCAATGTGGCCCAGCCGAAATTCAACGCCGTCGAGACGGCATTCATCGACAGACCCACCCGCAAATCGCCCAAGGGCAGCGGATGTCGATAACTTTCATAGGCCTGCATGGCGATCACGGCGGCGGCCACCACGATCATCACGCCCTCGATGATGGCGGCGAAGAACTCGGCTTTCACATGGCCGTAGGGGTGATTTTCGTCCGCCGGACGATCCGCAAACCGCACAGCCAGCAAGGTGATCACCGAGGCGGTGACGTTGACCACCGTCTCGGCCGCGTCCGACATCAGGCCAACGCTGCCCGTCACCCACCATGCCGCAGTCTTGAGGGCGAGAACGACGAGACCGACCAGAATGCTTCCGGTGGCCAATGCGCGCATTTGGGACAAAAAAGCCTCATAAGTGGAAGTGCGCCGCTGTGTAGCAAGCCGCGCGGGCAACGTCAGCTTCCAGGTGCATTTTGTGTCAGCAGCGGCACCGAAAAGACACGTTTGGACGCAAAATCGAACCAAAGTCGATGGGTTCGGAAATAATCCGCGCCGATCACCAGCTGGAATCGCGCCCCAGAGTCGGTGCTGACCATCAAGATCGGGCGGCGAAACACCTCGCCATTCAATTCGAGTTCGCCGAAGCGATGCAGATGCAGCGCAATCTTGCCGCCAAAGCCGCGCGGATATACCGGCTGATCCTGCGCCAGTTGCGCCGCAGACACCCCGACTTTTTCGGCATAGCCCGGCGAAACCACCGAGCCGCCAATTGCGCCTGAATCGAACATTGCCAATCCCAAAACGCCATCCAGTCGCGCGGCCACCAACAGGAAGGGCTCCACACGGCGGCGGGCATCGCGACCATCGCCGATGCCCTGAATCGCCGGCATGTCGATCATTCCCGCATCGGGGAACGGGCGTTGGCCCTCGCACATCCGCCCGGTGTGCAGCATGGCGATGCCATGCGCTTCATCAAGTTCAAGCGCGTAGCGCGACAGGATATCCAGCCCGATCACCCCGTCGAACGGCAAACCGTCAGAGACCAGAACGCGGCGGTCGGTGAGATGCACTTCACCAATATCGAGCTTGGGCAGCACAACAAAATCAGCTGGATGTTCGCCAGTGATGTCGCGGATATTCTCCCGCGTGGCGTCATGCATCACACCCAACGCCAGCGCCATCCGCCGTTCGATGGCCGAGCGGGCGGCGCCGGTGTCGAGCAGAAAGCGCACCGGCACATCCTGCACCCGCACGCGCAGGATCGGCATCGGGCCGGCCATGAGGAACGGCAAAGTGATGCTCCGCCCCGGCCCGCATTCGGGCAGCGCGAACACGTCCTCGCCGGTAGCCGCACAGGCGGACAGCACCGCGCAGAGCAGCAGGACCAGAAGATGGCGATACAGCCGGATGGAGCAGATGCGCATCACACGGTGAAATACTTCGCATGCGGGTTCAGCACGACGATCGCGCTGGTCGATTGCTCGGGGTGCAACTGGAACTCATCGGACAGATCCACGCCGATCCGCTTGGCATCGAGCAGATTGAGCAACAACTCCTGATCCTCCAGCTTCGGGCAGGACGGATAGCCGAACGAATAGCGGCTGCCGCGATAGCCCTGGGCAAGCATCTTTTCCATGTCGCGATCATCCTGGGCGGCGAAACCGAGTTCGGCGCGGATGCGCTTATGCGTCATCTCCGCCATCGCCTCGGCCATCTCCACCGACAGCCCGTGCAGATAGAGATAATCCTGATAGCGGTTTTCCTCGAACCACACCCGCGCGGTGTCGCTGGCTTTCTGGCCGACGGTGACAACCTGCATGCCGATCACGTCACGCTGGGCGTCGTCCACGTCGCGGAAGAAATCGGCGATGCATTCGCCATCCTCGCGCGGCTGACGCGGCAGGGCGAAGCGGGCAACCTCCGTTTTGCCGTCCTGTTCGAAGATGATCAGATCATTGCCCTGGCCTGCCGCCTTCCAATAGCCATAGACCGCCTGCGGCTTGAGGATGTCCTGCTCCTCGCAGATGCCGAGCATCCGACGCATCACCGGGCGGAGTTCCTGCCGCGCCCAGCCGAGGAATTCCTCCAGGCTGCGGCCCTGTTTGCGGAAGCCCCACTGGAATTGATACAGGCTGCGCTCATTGATGAACGGCACCAGCGCACGGGGATCGGCCTCCACCACGCGCGCGCCCCAGAAGGGCGGCTCGATGATCGGCTGTTCCTCGGTCAGGCGATGGCGGCGCAGGCGGGCGGCGTTGATATCGACGGGCTTGAACGCTCCGTCCGACGCCACACCCAACCGCCGCTGCACGCCGCGCGTCGTGGTGGAGCGCTTGGCCTGAATGGCGGCGAGGTAATCGTCAAAGCCGCTGACGGTCACGCGGTCCATCAGATGCAGCCCATCGAACGCATCGCGCGCATAGGCCACGCGGCCACAGGCATAGGATTGCGTGCAATCCTCTTCCACATAGTTGCGCGTCAGCGCGGCACCGCCGAGCAGCACCGGCACATCGATGCCCTGGCGCGACATCTCTTCCAGATTCTCGCGCATCACCACAGTGGATTTCACCAGCAGGCCGCTCATGCCGATGGCGTGGGCGTTGTGGGTTTTCACGGCGGCGATCATGTCGGCCAGCGGCACCTTGATGCCGAGATTGACGACGCGATAGCCGTTATTGGTCAGGATGATATCGACGAGGTTCTTGCCGATATCGTGCACGTCCCCCTTCACGGTGGCGAGCACGATGGTGCCCTTCTCCTGCCCTGCGATGCGCTCCATCTTCGGCTCAAGATACGCCACCGCCGCCTTCATCGTCTCGGCGGATTGCAGCACGAAGGGCAGCTGCATCTTGCCCGCGCCGAACAATTCCCCGACGATCTTCATGCCGTCGAGCAGGATGGTGTTGATGATGTCGAGCGGCTTATGGACCAGCAATGCCTCGTCCAGCTCATCGGTCAGCCCCTTGCGGTCACCATCGACGATGCGGTCGCGCAGGCGGCCTTCAACGGTCTCGGCGCGGGTCTTTTTGACCGCATCGGCCAATTTGCGGTCGGCGAAGATTTCCAACAGCTTTTGCAGCGGATCGTAATCCTCCGTGCGGCGGTCGAAGATCAGATCCTCGCACACCTTCACTTCCTCGGCCGCGATCAGATGCAGCGGACGGATTTTCGACACATGCACGATCGCGCCGCTCATGCCGGCACGCACTGCGTGATCGAGGAAGACCGAGTTCAGCACCGCACGCGCGGCCGGGTTCAGGCCGAAGCTGATATTGGACAGGCCGAGAATGATCTGAATGTCCGGGAAGGCGTCCCGGATCATCTTGATGCCCTCCAGCGTCCATTGCCCCAGCTTGCGGTCATCCTCATTGCCGGTGGCGATGGTGAAGGTGAGCGGGTCGATCATCAGATCGGATTGCGCGAGGCCGTGCTGGGTGCAGGCGAAATCCACCAGACGGGCGGCGATGCGCAGCTTGTCCTCGGCGGTCTTGGCCATGCCGACTTCATCGATGGTGAGGGCGATCACCGCAGCCCCGAATTTCTTCGCCAGGATCAGCCGATCTTCGGCCGCCTTCTCGCCATCCTCGAAATTGATCGAGTTGATGATCGGCTTGCCGCCATGCAGCTTCAACGCCGCCTCGATCACCGGCGTCTCGGTTGAGTCGATCACCAGCGGCGAGTTCACCGAGGAGGTGAAGCGGGTGATGACTTCCGACATCTCGCGCATCTCATCGCGGCCGACGAAGGCGGTGCAGACGTCCAGGCTGTTGGAGCCTTCGCCGATCTGCTCGCGGCCCATCGCCACGCAGCCATCCCAATCGCCCTTTTCCTGCAACTCCCGCCATTTCTTCGAGCCATTGGCGTTGCAGCGTTCGCCGATGGAGAAATACGCGTTCTCCTGGCGCAGCGGCACCTGATTGTAGAGCGAGGCGACGGAGGGCATCCACACCACGCGGCGCTCGACTGGCTTCGGACGGAACCCGCCCCTGCGGCGCAGCATCTCATCGAGGGCCGCGATATGCTCGATATTGGTGCCGCAACAGCCGCCGATCAGGTTCACGCCATCCTCGGCGACAAACCGTTCCACCCAGCTTGCCATCTCTGCGGCACCCAGCGGATAATGCGTGCGGCCATCCACCAATTCCGGCAGACCCGCATTCGGCTGCACCGAGATCAGACCCGGCCAGTTATTGGCAAGCCAGCGCACATGCTCGGCCATCTCCTGCGGCCCGGTGGCGCAGTTCAAGCCCATCAGCTCCACGTCGAGCGCATTGATGACGGTTGCGGCGGCGGCGATATCCGGCCCGACCAGCAGCGTGCCGGTGGTCTCAACCGTCACCTGCACGAAGATCGGCGTGGACGTGCCCGCCTCTTTGCGCGCCAGCTTGGCGGCGTTGACGGCAGCTTTGATCTGCAGCGTGTCCTGACAGGTCTCGATCAGAATGGCGTCCACACCACCGGCAATCAGCCCGCGCGCCTGCACGGCAAGGCCGGCTTCGAGGGCGTCATACGTGATGTTGCCCAGGCTCGGCAGCTTGGTGCCCGGCCCGACCGAGCCCACCACATAGCGAGCCCGATCATCGGCAAAGCTCTCGGCGGCCTCGCGCGCGAGGTGGGCGGCCTTCTGGTTGATCTCGAAGGCGCGCTCGCCCAGATCGAACTCGGCCAGCGTGATGCTGGAGCCACCGAATGTGTTGGTCTCCACCATGTCGGCACCGGCGGCGAAATAGCCGCGATGGATGTCGCGCACCAGATCGGGGCGGGAGAGGTTGAGGATTTCGGTGCAGTTCTCCTGCCCCCAATAATCGCGGGTGATATCCAGCGTCAGCGCCTGCACGCGGCTGCCCATGCCACCGTCACACAACAGGACATGGTTTCGCAGCGCATCGATCAGCAACGGGCGGGTCATTCGGGCTCTTTCGTGCAGGCTTAAAAGCGGGCAGGTTCAAAGGCGGGTTGCGGACCAGAGCCGCACATCCAGCGGCCCGGTCACGCTCACCGCGTGCGGGGTGGAGACACAGGCCCCCAACATCCGGGCGATATCGGCATCGGCAAATCCAGGCCAACGATGGGCAAGGCGCGTCATCGCATCCGTATTGGTGTGGGCGGCCAGATCGATGATCACCAGCGTGCCGCCGGGTTTCAAAGCGCGCACCGCTTCGCGCAACGCCGCTTCGGGGTCTTCGGCGTAATGCAGCACCATTTGCAGCACCACATGATCGAACCCCGCATCCGGCAGGGGCAAGCGATACATGTCGGCCAGACGGACGAGGCAGTGATCCAGACCGGGGCGCGACAGACGCGCGCGTGCCAGGGCGAGCATCGAACGGCTGGCATCCACGCCAATGCCGGCGGAAATGCGCGGGGCGAGCAGTTCCAACATCCGCCCGGTGCCGGTGCCGATATCGAGCAGACGGCCCATCATGTCCGGCAGAAGATTGAGCAGGGCGGCTTCCACCTTCTCGGCAGGCAGCTCCAGCGCGCGCATTTCATCCCAATCCGCGCCACGCTTCTGAAAGGTTTCGGTGGCCACACGGGCACGCTCGGCCAGCACACGGGCAGCCTGACGGCGATCGGCGGCGAGCACCGGATCATCCTCCGGCAGACGGGCCAGAATGGCGCGGGCGAGCGAGCCGGGCAGCGTATGGGTGTCCGGCAAAGAGAACCAGACATTGGCGCCTTCCCGCGTGCGCTCCAACAGCCCGGCCTCACCGAGCAGGCGCAGATGGCGGGACAGACGCGGCTGGGACTGGCCGAGAATTTCGGTAAACTCCATCACGCAGAACATGCCGCGCGCCACCAGCGCCAGGATGCGCAAGCGGGTGGGTTCGGCACAGGCGCGCAGACCATTGAGGAGATCGTCCATGCGCCCCATATCGTATAAAGATATCCTTATGTCCAGGGGGTGATGATGTTCATTGATGCACGGGTGCCGGTGATTTTTGGCGATCTGAGCGATGCCGGGCCGGATGATGCGCTGTTGATCGATGGCGACATGGACGCACCCGAGGACCGCGTGGTGGTGCGGCTGTCGGCGGGACGTTCACCGGCGCATGTGCAAGGCTGCGTGTGCTGCGTGCCGCGTTCGGCGGCGGGTTCGGCCTTGGCCGGGCTGTTCCTGGCGCGGGGGCGCGGAACGGTGAGCTATTTCAAGCGCGTGGTTGCCATCACAGAGGATCGCCCGGCGGTGGTGGAGGCGATTGAGAACGACATGCTGGCGTCTGGCTGGTTCCGGGTGGGGTGAGTGCCAGCCGTCATTGCGAAGAAGCGCAGCGACGAAGCAACCCATCGGGACACGAGGCGGCATGTCGATGGGTTGCTTCGGAGCCAAGCTCCTCGCAATGACGATAACAAATCAATAATATAAGGGATTTGCCGGAATTGCTGTGATCAGGCGTGAAGGCGTCGGATCATCCGATGAAACAACCCGCGATCTACATCATGGCCAGCACGCGAAACGGCACGCTGTATGTCGGTGTGACATCGGATCTCATCCAACGGGTTGGGCAGCATCGCAGTGGGGAGATCAAAGGCTTCACCAAGAAATACGAATGCAAGCGGCTGGTCTATTTCGCGTTCTTCGATACAATGGAGGCTGCAATTTCCCGCGAAAAGGCGATTAAGGGCGGATCACGCGGGCGCAAAATCAAACTGATCGAGGCCGAGAACCCGCTATGGTTCGATCTGTGGTGGAAAATTATCGCATAAATAATCGTCATTGCGAGGAAGCGCAGCGACGAAGCAACCCATCGGGACACGAGGCGGCATGTCGATGGGTTGCTTCGGAGCCAAGCTCCTCGCAATGACGATAAGGGGCGAAACCTACGAATTCCAATCCGGCGCAAATGGCGGAGAGACGAAACGCTGATCCTTCGGCAACCCAGCAATCACCGCACGATCCGCATCGTCCAGCATCAGCTTCTGGGCATCGAAATTCGAGGTCTGGCTCTCCACCCGGCTTGCCTTCGGGATCGCCGAGACGCCGTCCTGATCGAGCAGCCATTTCAGCGCGACCTGCGCCGCCGTGGCGTTGTGCTTCTTGGCGATCTCACCCAATGCCGGATGCTCTGCCAGCCGCCCCTGCGCCAGCGGCACATAGGCCGTCACCGCGATGCCCTTGGAGCGACAGTAATTGACCAATTTCGATTGATCCAGCAGCACGTGATATTCGAACTGATGCACCTCAATCGGCGCCTGCACCTCTTCCACCGCGCGGCGCAGCAGGCCGAGGGGGAAGTTGCACACGCCGATATGCCGGGCCAGGCCCTGTTCCTTGATGTTGACCAGCTTGCCCAGCGACGCCGCCAGATCGATATCCGGCGTCGGCCAATGGATCAGGAACAGATCGACGTAATCCGTCTTCAGTGCCGTCAGGCTGCGCTCGATGGAAGCCTGCATGGCGTCCGGCGACAGCTGATCCCACCAGACCTTGGTCGTCAGATGGAATTCCTCGCGCGGCGTGGTGGTCAACTCCACCGCCTCGCCCACCGCATCCTCATTGCCATACATGAAGGCGGTGTCGATGTGGCGATAACCACGGGCCAGCGCGCCGAGAACCGCCTCGCTGCATTCAGGCCCCTTCATCCGAAATGTGCCAAGGCCCAGCTTCGGCATGCGCAAACCATTATCGGTGATCATCGCCATCCCCCCTCAATCAGCGTTTTGAGAAATCCACCACCGCACAAAAGCCTGTCTCGGTGCCGAACGCCAGATGTGTGCCATCCGCACTCCACGCCACCGCCGTCACAGCACCGCGACCCGGCGCTGCAATCGGCAGGATGCGGGCGTTGTTGATGTCGGCCAGCACCATCAGACCGTCATTGAACCCCGCCGCCACCGCTTCCTGCGTTGGATGGGTGGCCAGATACGAGCACAGCACATCATCGCCCCCGGCCAATTCCGTCGGCGATTTGCCCATCGGGCCGCCACCGAAAAACGGCCACAGCACAATGCTCTCCGCCCCCGACGAGGCGAGCCACTTGCCGTTGCGGGTGAACGACATCGCGTTGGTCTTCGACGGATAGCCGGACATCCGCATATGCTGCCCATCGGTCAGCCGCCAACCATGCAGGGAATTCTCCTGCATCGACGTCACCACATGATCGCCATCCGGGTTGAAGGCGATTCCGGTGTGGCTGCCTTTCCATTCCAGACGGCGCGGATTGTCGGATTTAGAGGCGACGAACCACAGGCTCGCCCCATTATAATGGCTGGTCGCCACCCGCTTGCCTTTGGCATCGAAGGCGATGCCGGTGACAGTGCTGGGGTGTTCGACGGATTTCAGGATCGCCCCCTTGCCATCGAGCAGCACCAGCTTCTTGCCGACACCGCAGGCGATGAGCTGCGATTTGGCATCGGCGAACACCGCCAACTGTTCCACCCATTTCGAGCCGAACGCGGCCAACGCAGAGATGCTGCCATCAGCGGCCGTGCGGATCAGTGCGCCATCATCGCCACCGGAGACAAAGCCCTGACCGGAGGGATGCGCCGCCAACGCCAGCAGCCCGCCATCATGCGCGTCAGCGTTGAGCCAGGAGAGCGGCGTCGCGCGGGCGTTGAGCCGCACCGTGCCGTCCCCCAAACCGAACGCCGCCACGCCCTGCCTGTCGAACGCGCAGGCGATCACATGCGCATCGAATTGCGCGCTGGTGCCACGGGTTTCAAGAATATGGTCGGCCGAAACTGTCTCGCCCATCTCAGTTCACCTGACACGCTTCAAAACCACGGCGCAATTGCGGGCGGTTGAGGTTGCGACCGATGAAGACGATGCGGGACGTGCGGTCCTCGCCCTTCCACGGCCCGATGAAATCGCCATCGGCGATCATGTGCACCGCCTGGAAGGCGAAGCGGCGATCGTCACCCTGATAGGAGAGAATGCCCTTGGTGCGCAGCAAATCCTGGCCCTTCTGTGCCAGCAGATCGCCAATCCAGGCGTTGAATTTCTCGGGGTCGAGCGGGCGCGGCGCTTCGAAGCTCATCGAGATGATGTCGTCATTATGCGCGTGATCGTCGCTGTCGAGGAAGCTCGGCAGATGTTCCAGCACGCGGGAAAGGTCGAACGCGCCCTGGTCGAGCAGGCTTGCGATGTCCACCTGCGCCTTCTCGGCACGGATGATGCGGGCGGTGCGGTTGATGCCACGGATCAACGCTTCCACCGCATCCGCCTCTGCGGGCGTGACGAGATCGGTTTTGTTGAGCACCACCGTGTCGGCAAAGGCGATCTGTTCGGCGGCTTCCGTGCTGTCAGCCAGCCGCGCGGGCAGGTTCTTGGCGTCCACCACGGTGATGATCGCGTCGAGCTTGGTGCGGGATTTGATGGTGTCATCGACAAAGAAGGTCTGCGCCACCGGGGCGGGGTTCGCCAGGCCGGTGGTTTCGATGATGATGCCGTCAAACTTCGTCTTGCGCTTCATCAGCGCACCCAGAATGCGGATCAGATCGCCGCGTACGGTGCAGCAGATGCAGCCATTGTTCATCTCGAACACTTCCTCGTCGGTATCCACCACGAGGTCGTTATCGACGCCCAACTCGCCGAATTCATTGATCACCACCGCGTATTTGCGGCCATGCTGTTCGGAGAGAATGCGGTTGAGCATCGTGGTTTTGCCGGCGCCAAGATAGCCGGTCAGCACCGTGACGGGGACGAGATTGGTCGTGGCGACAGTGTCAGACATGGGCGGCTCCGAAGAAGTCGTTTGCGCCTATATAGGCAGCGATCAGTGCTGCGGCCATTCCGCCAGCACGCGGGCGCGCAAGGCAGCCAAGCGTTCAAGTGCGCCCTCGGCGGAAAATTCGGCGGCACGGGCAAGACCGGCGCGCGACAATTGCGCACGCCGGGGGGCGTCATAGGCCAGCGCCACAATGTTGGCCGCGATCATCGCCGGATCATCCGGGTTGATCGGCAAGGCGGCATCTCCCATCACCTCGGCCAATCCACCCCGCGGCGAACACAGCAGAGGCGCCCCGCACCCCATGGCGAGCAGGGCCGTCAACCCGAACGGTTCGTTCCAGCGGCTGGGCACCACCACAATGGAGGCCTTTGCCATCGAATGCAGCACATGGCTGACCGGTCGCCAGCCAAGCATCTCGACACGGGCCGCGTCGGCGTCTGCCCGCAGCTTTTGACCGAATTCCGATTCGTCGGCGTCCGAGCCATGCTCCGCCGATCCGATCATCTCCGCACGCCAGCCCGGCAACATCTTCAGCGCCTTGGCACAGGCGGCAACGAAACTGTCAGCCCCTTTGTCTGCCACGGTGCGGTCGGCAAACAGAATGCATTTCTGTGGCGCATAGCGTGGCATGGCGGCGATATCGACGAA
The DNA here is from genome assembly GCA_031291725.1 of Acetobacteraceae bacterium. Classification (GTDB taxonomy): domain Bacteria; phylum Pseudomonadota; class Alphaproteobacteria; order Acetobacterales; family Acetobacteraceae; genus CAIQQQ01. The sequence continues at coordinate 29,007 of JARLIM010000012.1, read as the reverse complement.
ATTGGGGAACACTTCCACCCGCGCGCGCGTCTCAACACCTTCCAGCAATTTTTGGCGCAGATATTCCGATACGGGGGCGACGAGCGCGAGTCGGCTGAGCAAAAAGGCACGTTCGACAGGCGTGCGGCTGCCGACCATCTCCTGCGGGTCGTTGTGCAGGAAGAGACAGACTGGAATGCGCGGAAATTTGCGGGCGAGCGTGAGCGCCACATCTGGCTGATTATGCACCTCGATGAGGTCTGGCACGTCTCGCCGCAACGCAGCAGCGAGGCCTGCCGCATAACGTGCCTCTCGTCGAAATGGTGGCCAGGGCAACGAGACCGGGACGAATGGGACGTCAGCAAACGGCGCGGCGACCGGCGGCAGACCGTAGATCGTGCATACGGCCCCCGCATACGGACGCGCCAAAACGCGAGCAAGCAGACCCACCGCCCCAGTGGCCTGGGCGGAAAACATCTCCCTCGACGGGAGCAGGATGGCGACGCGTGACATTGAAACGCAACCTCTGCGGTCGATTTCGACGAAGAAATCGCGCCCTCATGAATGTGACCGGATTATGGAGGCAGCATGACGGTGCCGACAACCCCGCGCGGCAGATTCATGTGATTTCGTAACGGATTTTGCCGAGGCGACCGCCCTTTTGTGGGCTATGGAATGGCCGATTCCATCGACGGAATATACCAGCTCTCAGGCTCCAGCGCAGCCGCGGCTTGCCATGCCCGCATCAAGGGATGTGACAGCATCGCCTCGCAATAATGCTGGGAGGAAAGGCGAAGCTCCGGCGCATAGGTCATGAAGCGGAACACCACTGGCGCGTACATCGCATCCGCCACGCCCGGCACCGCGCCGTTCAGATAAGGGCCGCCGGAGCGGGTCAGCGTCTCTCCCCAGACACTCTCGATGCGGGCGATGTCGGCCAGAACCGCCTCGGTGCGCCCTGCCCCTTTGCCCTGACGGAACAGACTCATCGGCATATTGATGCGCAACTCGCGAAAGCCGCTGTGCATTTCGGCGGCAACCGCGCGCGCATGGGCGCGATCCTCGCGTGAAGCAGGCCAGAGGCTCGGTACGAGTTCGGCACAATATTCGCCAATCGCCAAGCTGTCCCAGATGCGGTTGCCGTCATGCTCCAGATAGGGAACGAAGCCGGAGGGGCTGGCCGCTTTCACCGCGGGGGTGGAACCGCCGGCCAGGGCGATCATCACCTCTTCCACGTCCAAGCCGGCCAGCTTCACCGCAAGCCAGCCGCGCAGCGACCAGGAGGAATAGCGTTTCGTGCCGAGATAAATCCTGCCCTGCGCCATTTGCTGTCACTCCCCAGTTGCCATGCACGCCCAGCGGCGCGAGGCTTGCAGCCTATCGCCATGCTGCCGGTGTCGCCAGGAGGCCTTGATGAACGAATCCGCATCCCGTCCGAACAATCTCGATTCCTTCTGGATGCCGTTCTCATCCAACCGCGCCTTCAAGGCCGCGCCCCGGCTGCTCGCCCGTGCCGAGGGCATGCTGTATTACACGCCCGAGGGCCGCGAGGTCATCGATGGTACGGCGGGCTTATGGTGCTGCAATGCCGGGCATGGACGCCGCGAGATCACCGAAGCGATCCAGAAACAGGCCGCTGTGATGGATTTCGCGCCCACGTTTCAAATGGGCCACCCGATTGCCTTCGAGGCGGCAGCCAAAGTGGCGAGCATTCTGCCGCAGGGGCTCGACCGGGTATTCTTTACCAATTCAGGCTCCGAATCGGCCGACACCGCCATCAAGATCGCCCTCGCCTATCACCGGGCGCGCGGCGACGCGCAGCGTGTGCGCCTGATCGGACGGGAGCGCGGCTATCACGGGGTCGGTTTCGGCGGCATGTCCGTCGGCGGCATCGGTGGCAATCGCCGGCAATTCGGCGCGCAACTGCCCTATGTCGATCACCTGCCGCACACCCATGCGCCCGAGCACAACGCCTTCAGCCAAGGCCAGCCGGAATGGGGCGCGCATCTGGCCGACAGCCTGCTCAACCTCATCGCCCTCCACGGGGCCGACACCATCGCCGCCGTCATGGTGGAGCCCTTGGCGGGGTCCACCGGCGTGTTGATCCCGCCGGTGGGCTATCTGGAACGGCTGCGCGACATCTGCACCGCCCACGGCATTTTGCTGATTTTCGATGAAGTGATCACCGGCTTCGGCAGGCTGGGCACCCATTTCGGCGCGGAGCGGCTGGGCGTGGTGCCGGACATCATGACGATGGCCAAGGGCCTGACCAATGCGGCGGTGCCGATGGGAGCCGTGGCAACGTCGGATGCAATCTATCACGGCATCGTCGATGGGGCTCCGGCAGGCATCGAGCTGTTCCACGGCTACACCTATTCCGGCCATCCGCTGGCCTCGGCTGCGGCGATTGCCACGATCGATCTGTATCAGAGCGAGGATCTGCCGGGCCGGGCGCGCGCGATGGAGCCTTATTTCGAGCGTGCGATGCACAGCCTGCGCGGCGTGCCGAACGTGATCGACATCCGCAATTTCGGTCTGGTGGCCGGCATCGAATTGCAGCCGCGCGCGGGCAAGCCGACTGAACGGGCGGTCAAAGTGTTCCAACGCTGCTTCGACAGCGGCGTGCTGATCCGCACCACCGGCGACATCATCGCCCTCTCGCCACCGCTGATCGTGGAGGAGAAGCATATCGACCAGATCGTGGAGACCATTGAGGCGGCCATCCGGGCGGAGGCGGCGTAAGCTGCGCCGCTACTCCACGCCGTAAATGGCGGAGTGTTTGTCGATATCGTGATCGATGGCGCGGGCGGCGGCGATATCGGCCTCGCCTGCCGCTTTTTTGCCAAGCTTGATCAACGATGTTCCGCGCGCAAACAAAGCGTCAGCGTCTTTGGGGGTTTTGGCCAGCACGCGCGAATAATCGGCCACCGCATCATCAAACGCGCCATAGCGGAACATCAGCAGCGCACGGCTTTTATACGCGGGGATAAAAGCCGGAGCCAGACGCAGGGCGTCGTCGCAATCCTTCTCCGCCGTGCGCAACTCCCGCATCCAGCGCAGCCGCGCCCAGCAGCGATTGTTCAGCGTGGCGGGATTGTTCGGCTCGATCTGCACCGCACGATCAAAATCGGCCACCGCCCGCTCGAATTGCCGCCGTCCGGTGAGAAAATTGCCGCGATTGTTCAACACAAAGACGTTATTCGGATTGGATTTGACCAAATAATCGAAATCATCGGCCGCACGATCATTCTGGCCAATCAGGGCATAGATGGTGCCACGACTGGTGCGGGCGGGAATATTGCGGTCATCCAATCGGATCGCCTGATCCAGGTCGCGGATGGCATCCTTGAATTTGCGCTGGAAATAATACGCCGAGGCGCGTTGCAGATAGATTTCCGGGTCTTTTGGATTGGCCTTGATACCGCGCTCGTAATCCTCCAGCGCGTGATCAACCTGCCCGGCCAGCAACAGCGCATTGCCACGTTGCTTATAAGCGGCACCAATGGCTTGCTCGTCGGAATGTTTGTCCTGGATCACGACGGCGCAGGCATCGTATCGCGCTTGCAGCGGCGCTTTCAGATTCTGACAGGTTGCCATCGCCGTTTCCGCCTGGGCCGGGACGACGAGCAAACAACTGCCCAGCAATGCCACCAGCGCGATATTCCACTGAGTGCGCCAGGACATATCCATTCCCTTCAATCCAGTGGTTTAGGCCGGAATATCGTTGTCGCCGGCACCCAAAGCGCGCTGCATGTGCACGGTGTCCAGCCAACGACCAAATTTCAGACCGGATGCGTGCAGAATGCCGACCTTGCGGAAGCCCAGGCTGGTGTGCACGCCGATGGAGCCGATATTCTCGGAATCGCCGATCACCGCGATCATCTGCCGAAACCCAGCCTCGGTGGCCGCCTGAACAAGAGCTTGCACGAGAATCTTGCCAACACCCTGTCCGCGCACATCTTCCCGCACATAAATGCTGTTTTCGGCCGTATAACGATAAGCGGAACGTTCCCGATATTGTGAATAATAGCCATATCCAGTCACACCGGTGGCATCAGCCGTCACCAGCCAGACCCAACCATTTTGGATTACTTTATTCCAACGCGCAGTCATTTCCTCGACCGAAGGCGGGATTTCCTCAAACGAGCCAGTGCCGTGCAGCACGTGATGCGCATAGATGGACTGAATTTCCGGTAAATCGTCGATGGTGGCGGGTCGAAGCTGCATTGGTCTCATCTTTGCGTGAGGTGCCGCGAATTGAGGCACGCTGCGACTCTGCGAATAGGGAGTCGACTGCGTATAATTGCTGATCGTATCCGGTATCGCCAACAGGCGACAATGGCAAACCGACTGGTTATGCTGCACAACAGCACAGCCGCTCTGGCCGAAATCATCGAAGTGCCATACAGGTGCGCTGATATTGGCCGGCGGTGCCGCGCGGGAATGGGGTGATCGTATGGAAAGAGTCGAAAATCCGCAGGCAGAGCCGGAAGAGCCGCGCGTGCCATATGAACAGGGCGAAGCTCTGCCGCGGACTCCACTTGAAATTCGCATCCTGGCCGTGCTGGCGGCGGCCCGTTTCTATGGCTATGAACTTGACCGCAACGATATGCGGATCGCCAAAGGGGAAAGCCCGCCACCGGCAGCCTATGTAAAATGGCTCCAGGGTGCCGGCATGTGGGCGCGCGCAACCAGTGTGCGCTGGCGTCAGTTGGTCAGCATGAGCGATGCCCGCCCGGTTGTGCTGATGCTCGATGACGGTAGCGCCGCCCTGATGGTGCGCACCGATCCCGCCCGCAACCTTGTTTGGCTGAAAGATCCGGCCGCCACGTTCGAAGCCGATCCGGTGCCGGTGGACGAATTGCGTCTGTCGCAGGCTTGGTCCGGCATGGTGCTGCTGCTGCGCCCCGAGCGCGGCGTGGCGCAGGACGATCAGCCATTCAGCGTGCAATGGGTCGTCAATCTGGTTCTGCGCGAGAAGAAGCTGCTGCGCGACATCATCATCGGCTCGGTGACGATGGCGTTCCTGACGATCTTCCCGCCTTTGATCATCATGACGGTGGTTGACCGCGTGGTGACACATCACAGCTGGTCCACGCTCAGCTTGGTGGCGCTGCTGCTGGTGGCCGCCACATTGTATGAAGCGATTATCGGTTGGAGCCGGCGGCAGCAGATTCTGTATGTCGCCACGCGACTGGACGCCAAGATCGGCATCTATCTGTTCCGCCGCCTGCTCAATCTTCCGATCGACTTTTTCGAACGCAAGCCAATCGGCGAGATTATGCATGCGGTCGGCGAAACGTCGAAGATCAAGAACTTCCTCACTGGCCGCATGTTGGCGACCATCCTCGATCTGATCACGCTGGTGGTCATTCTGCCTGTGCTGGTGATCCTCAACCCCTGGCTGACACTGGTGGTTATTGGTTGCGGCGTGTGTATCGTGATCATCATCGCCTCGTTCATGCCGGGCTATCGCCGCCTGTATGGCAAATACATCGAATCCGAAATCGCCAAATCGGTGACGATGAACGAGACGCTGCACGGCATTCGCACGGTGAAGTCGCTGGCGATGGAGCCGGTGCAGAAGGATGAGTGGGATAAGCGCACAGCAGCGTCTGGCGAGGCCAATCTGGCGGCACAGCAATACGCCAACTGGCCGGCGACCCTGGTGCAGCCGTTCGAGGCGATCATGAGCCGCTTCGTCACGCTGATCGGCGCTGCGATGATTCTCAGCAACGGCAACGGCTCTGTGGGCACGCTGTTCGCCTTCATGATGCTCGGTGGCCGCGTGGCGCAACCATTGGTCTCACTGTCCAAGCTGATCGAGGACGCCGAAGAGCAGCGCACGGCGGTAGCCTATGCGTCTTCGGTGCTGAATTCGCGCCCCGAGACCACCAATCCGTCCGCCGGTGTGCGTCCGCGCTTTGAGGGGGCGATCAGCTTCAACAAGGTGGAATTTGCCTATCCGGGCAGTCGCACCAAGGCGCTGGATGGCGTGACGTTTGAGGTGCCCGCCGGCACGATGCTTGGCCTTGTCGGCCGCTCGGGCTCGGGCAAATCGACGATCACCCGCCTGTTGCAGGGCATCAACCGTGAATATGAAGGCTTCGTGAAGATCGACGGCATGGATCTGCGCGAAATCAACCTCGCCCATCTGCGTCGCAGCTTCGGCGTGGTGTTGCAGGATAACTTCCTCTTCCGTGGCACGATCCGCGAGAACATCCTGGCCGGCCGTCCCGGTCTGACGCTGTCCGATGCCGTGCGCGCTGCCCGTTTGGCAGGCGCTGAGGAGTTCATCGAACGCATGCCGCTGGGCTATGAAACCTATGTGGAGGAAGGTTCGCCCAACCTCTCCGGCGGTCAGCGTCAGCGTCTGGCCATTGCCCGCGCCTTGATCCACGACCCGCGCATTCTGATCCTGGATGAAGCGACATCGGCGCTTGATCCTGAATCGGAAGCGCTGGTGAACGCCATCATCAAGCGCATCGCCCATGGCCGCACGATGGTGATCGTCTCGCATCGTCTGTCGTCGATCATGGATTGTCACCAGATCATGGTGATGGATCGCGGCAAGGTGGTCGATCTCGGCACACATGACGAACTGGTGCAACGCTGCGCGATTTACCGCCATTTGTGGTCGCAGCAGAACCGCCACATCGACGCAGCCGCGCTCGAAGCTGGCAACACTCTGCTTGAGGGGAACTGAGCCATGTCCCAGGAACTGGCCCGCATCATTCCGGCCACCGCACCGGCCCTGCGCGACCCCGCCACAGCGGAAAGTGCGCTGCTCGAATTCCAGTCGCCCACCACGGCGCTGATTTCCAAGCAGCCGCCTGCCATTGCGCGTTATTTTACCTTCGTGCTCGCCACGATGCTGGTGGTGTTCTTCGTCATCGCAGGCACCGTGCCGATCGACCGCGTGGTGACGGCACAGGGCAAGGTGGAGGCACAGGGCTCGAATATCCTGCTGCAGCCGCTGGAAGCCTCCATCGTTCGCTCAATCGACGTGCGCATTGGCCAGCGCGTGCAGAAGGGCGAGTTGCTTGCCCGTCTTGACCCCACCTTCACCGGTGCGGATCTGGTCAGCATGGAAGAACAGACTGACAGCCTGAAGACCGAAGTGGACCGACTGACGGCGGAAGCCAATGGGCGGGAATACATCCCCACCACCACGCCAGCCAGTCAATTGCAGGCGGCGATCTTCAAGCAGCGTCAGGCGGAGCGCGGCTTTAAGTTGGAAAACTACCGCCAGAAAATCGACTCGCTGTCCTCCGCACTCGATAAAGCGAAAAGCGACATCGTGGGCTATGGCGACCAATTGAGCATTGCCTCTGAAATGTTGGGGGCCCGTCAGCGTTTGGAACGCGAAGGCGTTGGCAGCAAGTTCAACACCCAACAGGCATTGAGCACCGTCGCCGATGCCCGTCGCTCGCTTGATGGTGCCAAAGCCACAGCCGCTGCCGCGCAGCGCGACATTGATGCGCAAATCGCCGAACGCGATGGGTATGTGCAAAACTACCGTGCCGATATTTCTCAGCAATTGACCGAGGCCAGTCGCAAGCTTGCCGATGCGTCGGATCAGTTGGCCAAGGCCAAGCGCAAGCGCGAACTCGTCGATCTGCGCGCCGATCAGGACGCAACCGTGCTCTCGATTGCCAAGGTGTCGGTGGGCTCGGTGCTCAACACCGCCGAACCCTTCATCACCCTGGTGCCGGATGACAGCCCGATGGAAATCGATGCCGCCATTCCCGCCAGCGATGTCGGCTTCGTGCGCACCGGCGATCAAGCGGTGATCAAGTTCGACGCCTACCGCTTCTTCGAGCATGGCTATGCCGAAGGCCATGTGCGGGTCGTCGCACCGGACAGTCAGGCCACGCCCACCGATGGGCCGGACAAGCCGAAGCCGGATTCGGTGCCGTTGGGAACCTCGATCTATCGGGTAAAGATTGTCATCGACCAGATGAAGATGACCAATCTACCGCCTGATTTCCGTCTGCAACCCGGTCTGGGCATTGAGGCAGACATTAAGGTTGGCCGTCGGACGATGCTGAACTACCTGCTTGGCCGCTTTATCCCGGTGCTCACCGAGGGTATGCGCGAGCCATGATCAGCCAACGGGGTTAAGCCAATGGCTTTGTTCGGTCTGTTCTCCTCGCCCGAGAAAGATCTGCAAAGCGCTTTGGCACTGATCAGCGACGGCAAGCGCGCGGCTGCGTTTAAAACACTCAGCCGCGCCGCCCAAGCTGGATTGCCCGAAGCGCAATATCAGGTCGCCCGCTCTTATCTGGAGGGCGCGGGCGCACCCGGCAGTGTGCTCGAAGCCAAGCGCTGGCTGGAAAAATCGGCCGAGCAGAATTTTGTCCCGGCACAATCGATGCTGGCGGCATTCTATGTGCAGGGCGTGCCGATCGATTCGCCTGACGCCGCCCCCGGTCAATTGGCGGGCACCGTGTCAGCCAATCTGTTCGGCCGCGCCAGCGTGGTGGCAGATCCCGATTTCGATCAGGCCGCCTATTGGGCCAAACGCGCCTCCGATGGCGGGTCGCACGAGGCGCAGGCGCTGCTTGCCTACCTGAAGATCAACGGCCCGGAGAAGCTGCGCGATCAGGTCGGATCGGACGAACTTTACGCCCAATCCGCCGCAGGCAATTGCGCCCAGGGCCAACTTGGCCATGGGGTGGCGATTCTGCGAACGGCCAAGGAAGACGCCGAATTCGCCGAGGCGGCAAAGAACCTTGAAGCCGCCTCCGAGGCCGGTCTGGGCACGGCGCAATATCTGCTCGGCGCGCTCTACGATCAGGGCAAAGGCGTCGAGGCCAATCCTGAAAAGGCTGCGAATCTGCTCAAGCAGGCGGCGGAAAAGCAGGTTCGCAGTGCGATGACACGCTATGGCATGGCGCTGCTCAACGGGCGCGGGGTCGAAATCGATCCGGTGATGGCCGAATCCTGGCTGCGTCGCGCCGGTCTGCAAGGCGATGGCGAGGCGGCAGCCGCGGTGGGGCAGATCTATGCCCGCGCCGATGGCCCGCTGCCGCCCAACATGGAAGAGGCCGCGCATTGGCTGCGGCGTGCGGCAGAAGCTGGTCACACCGGGGCGGCGCGCGCCCTCGGTGCCATGCACATGACCGGAGAAGGCGTCAAAAAGAACCCTGTCGAAGCCGCAAAATGGTTCCGGCAGGCGGCCGAATCCGGGCTGGCACAGGCGCGCTACGACATGGCGGCGATGGTGATGCAACGCATCGCCTCCCCCGAGGATTCCAAAGACACCGCCGAATGGTTCAAAGTGGAAGCCGATAAGGGCGACGCCATCGCCGCATACAATTACGGCGTCTGCCGCGCCGAGGGATTCGGGGTAGAGCAGGATCTGGCGGAGGCGGCGCGCTATCTGCGCCAATCCGCCGAAAAAGTGGCAAATGCGCAATTCTGGTACGGTCGCATGCTGCGCGAAGGCCAGGGTGTGGCGCAGGATGAGATCGAGGCGCGGGAATGGCTGATCAAGGCGGCCGAAGCCGGGATCACGGATGCGCAAGTGGCCATCGGGGATATGATGGTCAAGGGCGCTGGCGGTCCACGTGACGATGCCGGCTCGCTCACTTGGTTCCGTCGGGCCGCCAATCAGGGTCATATGGGCGCGATGTTCGCCCTGGGTGCGCTCTATGGCGGTGGGCATGAGGTGATGTGGGATCGTCGCATCGCGCAAAACTGGTTCCAAGCCGCAGCCGAACGCGGGCATCCGCAAGCGATGATGGTGCTTGGCCGCTACCTCGCCCGCGGCCTCGCCGGACAACGTGACAAGGAGCAGGCCCGACGCTGGTTCGAGCGCGCCATGCAGGCCGGGATCACCGACGCGCAGATCGAGTTGGACGCATTGCCGCCGCCCGCCACTCCGGAGCCTTCGGTGGAGCCGCAAACGCCGGATGTCGAGGACACCGAAACTGCCTGAAACTGCCAAGGCCGCCGCTCTGTGCCTAGACCGCGCCGCGCAGGCCGCGGCGCAGGGTGAGACCGATCGGGAGCGTGACTGGCTGGAGCGGGCGCATCGGCTGCTTCCGAATGATCCGGCGATAGCCCTGCGGCTGGGCCTGTTCTGGCTGCATCGCAATCCCACCGGCGCGCTGCCCTTGTTCGAACAGGCGGCAGAACAAGCCTGCACCCAGGAAATCTGGCTCGGACTGGCCACGCTGCGCCAAGGTCTCGCCCGACGCGCGGCGCTGGATCATCTGCTGACTCACTGCGTGCTCACCGTGGACCGCACGGTGATCGACCGCCTTGCCACGGAGCCTTGGCGCGGGGCGGTCTGGAACGAAGACGGTGGCCCCCGCCTCATCGGCCCGCGCCGGGCGAAGCTGGGCCGCCGCGTCGATCTGGCCCGAATGCTGGCCGTTGAGGGGTGTGTGTGGGAAGCCGAAGGCGGGCTGGCAGGTTGGGCCTGGCACCCAGCCTCGCCCTCCCACGCCCCCAGGCTGCTGGTGCAGGACGGTGCAGGTCATCGCCGCGAGATCGCCCCTGATCAAGACATGCAGGTCATTCGCCCGCTCAGCCAGCCGCGCGGCTTTCAGCTGTCTGCGGAGGCGCTGGCAGGCTGGAACAGGACCATCCGTGTGGTCGATGCCGACGGGCGCGATCTGCCCGGCAGCCCGGTGGTGCGCGACGCGCTGACACGGACGCCGCCACCAGGGCAATATGTTGCACGCCCGATCAGCGCCGATCCGACACGCAACATCGCCATCGTGGTGCCCGCCTATCGCGATTGGCGCTCCACCCGTGCCTGCCTCGCCGCCGTAATGGCGACGGCACCTGATGCCCGGCTGATCGTGGTCGACGACGCCTCGCCCGATTCCGCCTTGTCCGCAGGGCTTGATCGACTGGCCGCGCAAGGGCGGATCGCGCTGCGTCGCCATGCGCATAATTTGGGCTTTCCGGCGAGTGCGAATGCCGGGTTGCGCATGGCACTGGCGCTGCCTGAACGGCATGATGTGGTGCTGTTGAACGCCGACACGCTGGTGCCACGCGGTCGGGGTCGATCCTGGCTCCACCGCTTGCGCGCCCTGGTGCACAGCGCACCCGACATCGCCAGCGCCACCCCGTTCTCCAATGCCGCCAGCCTGCTCTCTTATCCGCAGCGCGACCATGATACGCCCCGCCCCAAGGCGCGCGACGTCGCCCGATTGGATGCACAGGCCAACCGGGCCAATGGCGAGATGACGGTGGATATCCCCTCCGGCGTCGGCTTTTGCCTCTATCTGCGCCATGAGGCGCTGCTGGAGACCGGGTTGCTGCGTGAGGATGTATTCGCCCAGGGCTATGGCGAGGAAAATGAGTGGTGCCGTCGCAGTCTCGCCGTTGGCTGGCGCCATGTCGCTGCGGCTGGGGTGTTCGTCGGGCATCTCGGGGCTGCGTCATTCGGAGCCGCCAAGGCAGCGCTGATGGCGCGCAATTTGCGGCTATTGGAGGCGCTGCATCCCGGCTACGGCACCCATGTCGCCACCTGGGCCGGACGGGTGCCCGCCGAAGACAACCTCGCCGTGGCGCGGCGCAATCTCGACATTCAGCGCTTTTTCGCCCCCGCCACGCGCCCCACGGCCCTGCTGATCACCCATGCCAGCGGCGGCGGGGTGGAGCGGGCGGTGCAGATGCGGGCCGCGGCGATGGCAGCGCAGGGCTGTCGGGCGCTGATCCTGCGTCCGATGGCAGATCCGACCGACCGCGACGGCGCCACCCTGCCCGGTTGGTGCGTGGTGCAGGATGCCACCGGCTCGACCGCTTATCCCAACCTCGCCTTCCGCCTCCCGGAGCACCAAGACGCCCTGCGGCTTTTTTTAAGACGCTGCCAGCCGCGCGCGGCGGAGGTTCATCATCGGTTGGGACATGCACCCGCATTGCTTGGCATTTTGGCCGAGATGAAGCTGCCGATTGCGTATGCTATTCACGATTACGCCAGCGTCTGCCCGCGCATGACCTTTCTCGGTCCGGAATTGCGCTATTGCGGCGAGCCGACCGATGCCGCGACCTGCCATGTCTGTCTCGCCAGCGTCGGCAGCCGAAATCTCGAAGCTCTGGACGTTATGGCGTTGCGGGCGCGTTCGGCGCAGGAATTCGCGCATGCCACCCGCATCGCCGTGCCCTGCGCGGACATGGCCCGCCGTCTGAGGCGCTATTTTCCGCAGATTGATCCGATCGTCGAGCCACCCGATGAGCCCCCCCTGCCCGTCCAGCCGCCCCCACGCCGCACCAGGGAAGGCGGTGTGGTGGTTGCAGTGGTAGGGGCGATTTCAATCGATAAAGGGTTCAACGTGTTACGCGCCTGTGCCGAGGATGCCGCCCAGCGCAATCTGCCTCTGTACTTCCGTCTGGTGGGCATGAGCCTGGATGATGAAGCCCTCATCGCCACCGGCCGCATCTTCGTCACCGGACGTTATCGCGAGGCGGAGGCCCGAAGCTTGCTGCGCGAACAGCAGGCACATGTGGCTTTTCTTCCGTCGGTGGTGCCGGAAAGCTGGAGCTACGCGCTGTCGCATGTCTGGCGGGCGGGATTGTCTGCGGTGGTGTTCGATATTGGTGCGCTGGCGGCACGCGTACGACAAACCGGAATGGGTGCTATTCTTCCACTCGGTCTGCCGGCCGCGATGATCAATGAACATCTTCTAAAATATGGAAATCCCTGACTTGCGCTGCAGGCAGGGTTTGACGATTGTCCCTGCAATAGCTGGATTCGACCGGATCGACACCATGACCACTCGCCCCAAACACCTCCCCAATTCGGATGCCCCCTCTCAACAATCCGCCGATAGCGGTCGGGTGAGCGAATTGCGCGCCTCTGCAAGCCTGATGCGGCTGGAGGCGGGACTTTATTGCGTGGTGGTGGCCGCCTCGCCGCATGCCGACACCGCCAGCGGTCTGCCCGGCGTGCGCATCACCAAGGCCCCCGGCCCCGCGGGTCGGCCGGAGGCAGTGGAGATTCGTACCATCGGAGCCGATGGCTGGGTCAGCGGCGCAGGCGATGCCGCCTTGGTGCGAGTGGCTGACGGTGTGGCGCATGTGATGGTGACGATCTATCAATCCCCCGACGCCCGCGCCGATGCCGCGCCGAAGCTGCAAATTCTGCCGCTGATCAGCAATCAGGACACCGCCGGACGGAAAAGCTTGAGCGCAAGCACCAAGCCGCTCCCAGCCCCTGCCCCGACGCCCGCAGCGCCCCCGGTGGTGATGGATGTGATGGCGCATATCCAAACCCGCGGCGATATCGGCGCATTGCTGGGTGATTGGCTCGGCGAGCGTGGCTGCGGCAAGTGGATCGAAGGCTTTGCCATCGCCCCCACCAACGGCGTGGCGCTCACCGACATCGAATATCAGGTGGTCCTCGGGCGCGGTTGGACCTCCCCTTGGGTGGAAGGCGGGCAATTTGCCGGCAGCCGTGGGATGAATTTGCCGATTCTCGGTCTGCGCGTGCGTCTGCTCGGTGAGGCGGCGAAGAATTTCGACCTCCACTACACCGCCAGTTTCATCGACGGCACTCAAATCGGGCCGGTGATGACAGGTGAGGCGTGCGAGGCGCCCTCCTTGGCCGCTGTTGAGGCGATTTGCATCGCTATGACCCCCAAGGGCCTGCCGCATGCCGACAAAAAGGCGGCGCGGGACAAGAAGCGCGGCCCCAAGGCCATCTGATGCGGGTTCTGTTTGTCCACCAGAATGTTCCTGGACAATATCTGCATATTGCCCAGCACCTCGCCGCCAACCCGGCGAACGAGGTGCTGTTTCTGGGTGAGATGAACCAGGTTGAACTGCCCAATGTGCGCCGCGTGTCGTATATGTTCGACCGCGCCAAACGCACCGACATCCACTCCGCCGCCCATGACTACGAACACGCACTGCACCGTGCCGACAAGGTGGCGGCGATGGCGCGCAATCTGAAAGCGCTGGGATTTTGCCCCGACATCATCATCGGCCATCACGGATGGGGCGAGTTGCTGCATATTTCCGACATTTGGCCGGGCGTGCCGATCCTGGGATATTTCGAATTCTACTACCGCACCGTCGGCGCGGACGTGAATTTCGACCCGGAATTCCCGATGCAGCCGAATTTCGAGCCGCGCGTGCGGGCGATGAACGCCATCAATCTTGCCGCGCTCGCGTTAGAGCAACACGGCCAGACACCAACGCAGTTTCAACTCGCAACCTATCCGGCTTGGACGCATCAGCAGATTAAATTGCTGCCCGAAGGCGTGCATCTCGACATCTGCCGCCCAGACCCACAGGCCAGACGCCACGTGCTGGAAGTCGGCGGGATGCACATCGCACCGAGCGATAAGCTGGTCACCTACGTGGCGCGCAATCTGGAGCCGTATCGCGGCTTTCACACCATCATGCGCGCGTTGCCCCGCATTCTCAGCGAGCGGCCGGATGTGAAGGTGGTGCTGGTCGGCGGCGATGACGTCAGCTATGGCGCACCGCTGGCCGGAGAAACCTGGCGCGCGCATTTCGTCCGACTATTGGCGGGGCAATATGATGCCTCCCGTGTCTGCATGCCTGGACAGGTGCCCTACGCCACGCATCTGCAGCTGTTGCAGCGCTCGGATGCGCATGTCTACCTCACCTATCCCTTCGTCGCCTCCTGGTCGCTGCGTGAGGCGATGGCGTGCGGCTGTGCTATTGTCGGGACAGACATCGACACAGTGCGCGAATTCGTCACCGACCACCGCACAGGTCGCCTCGTCCCCGCTCTCGATACGCAGGCGACGGCGGAGGCGGTGCTGGAATTGTTGGAAGACAAAGCCCAGGCCAAACGCCTCAGCCACGCCGCCCGGCGCCATGCCGAGCAGACGCTGGACATGCAACGCCACATCCGCGCCTTCGATGCGCGAATCGCCGAGTTGCTGGGCTGACACAAAAAAAGGGGCCGCCCCGATGGAGCGACACCCTGATTTCAACGCCACAAAAGGCGATCAACCCTTACATCAGCCCTTTTGGGCGGCTTCCATTCCGGCCAGGATCAGGGCCTCGGCGCGCGCCTTATCGGCCCAGCCTTCAACCTTGACCCACTTGCCCTTTTCCAGATCCTTGTAGCGGGTGAAGAAATGCTCGATCTGCTTGACGAGAAGTTCTGGCAGATCTTCGATTTTTTCCACCTTGGAATACATCGAGCTGATCTTGTCATGCGGCACGCAGACCAGCTTCTCGTCTTGCCCGGCTTCGTCGCTCATCAGCAGCACGCCGATCGGACGCGCGCGGATGACAGCGCCGGGCACAACGCCCGTGGGCGTGATAACCATTGCATCCACCGGGTCGCCGTCATCGGCGATGGTGCCGGGGATGAAGCCATAGGCTGCAGGATAGGCCATCGGGGTGAACAGGAAACGGTCAACCATGACGGCCCCGCTCTCCTTATCCAGCTCATACTTCACCGACGAACCCTGTGGGATTTCGATCACGACATTGACGTCGGAGGGGGCATTTTTGCCGGTGGGCAGTTTGGTCACGTCCATTTGGCTCACTCCTTGGGGGGGGAAATTGCGCTCGCGGTATAGACCGTGGCAGGCGGGTTGCGAAGTACCCCCTGCTTATGCTTCATCGCGTTCGCGTATGCGCCTGTAGCTCAACTGGTTAGAGCTGGCCGCTCATAACGGCTTGGTTGCGGGTTCAAGTCCTGCCGGGCGCAGACGCGGAAGCACTCAATACCCCGTGAGCAGGATGTCCAGTGCGCGCCTGATGTCGTCATGGCAATTGGCCAAAGATGCCAGGGGATTGCGCAAAACGCGGGCGGGCACCGATACCAATTCCTGCGTGAGAACCATCAAGCGCTGACCGGAGATCTCCACAAACGGATTCAGATCTCTGACAGGCGGCGTGAACCAGGGCGTTGGCACCAACGGGACCACCACGCGCGTGCCGATGGCAGAGACGAAATCCGACTGTACATCAACAACAAGTTGATCTTGCTCAGCCTGCCTGACACGGTAGACATCAAACCGTGCCATTTATTCGAATGCCGGACGATAATCGGCCAATGTCATACCGTGTTTTTCGATGTGCTGATTATAAGCCTCAAGCGCCGGCAGATTTTCACGCAACCATGCCGCCGCCCGCGCCTCTTTCACCTTGGCCTTCACGCCCTGCTCACAAGCCTGGGACACATTGACCCCCAATTGCTTGGCTTCCGCCACCAGATCAGCCGGTAGGGAGACATTCAGCGGACGACGCGGAGAGGAAACACCAGACATTATGCGCTCCTTTTATGCGCATAATGTATACACATAACCCCCAACATGTCATCTTCTTCGTCCCCACATACCCGCCCCACCCAAGCACCGATTGCAGCCGCCCGCGCCTGCCCCTAAAACACCGCACATTTTGCCCACGGAGCCCGATCGCCATGGCCGCCTATCAGTATGTCTATGTGATGAAAGACCTCACCAAGGCCTTTCCTGGCGGACGTGAAGTGTTCAAGGGCATCACGCTCTCCTTCCTGCCCGGCGTGAAGATCGGTCTGCTGGGCGTCAACGGCGCGGGTAAGTCCACGCTGATGAAGATCATGGCCGGGGTGGAGACCGAATATGGCGGCGAGGCCTGGGCGGCTGAGGGCGTCAAGATCGGCTATCTGGAACAGGAACCGCATCTGGACGAGGACCTGACGGTTGCCGAAAACGTGCAACTGGCATTCGGCCCGCTGAAGGCCGCACTCGACCGGTTCAACGAAATCTCGATGCTCTTCGCCGAAGAGATGAGCGAAGATCAGATGAACGACCTGCTGGCCGAACAGGCCGAGTTGCAGGAAAAGATCGACGCCGAGGATGGTTGGGAGCTTGACCGCCGCATCGAGATCGCCCTCGACGCGCTGCGCTGCCCGCCGCCGGATGCCAATATCGGCCGCCTGTCGGGTGGTGAGCGTCGCCGCGTGGCGCTGTGCCGCCTGTTGCTGGAAAAGCCCGATCTGCTGCTGCTCGACGAGCCGACCAACCATCTCGACGCCGAGTCGGTGGCATGGCTGGAAAAGACGCTGCGCGATTTCGCGGGCACGGTGATTGTCGTCACCCATGATCGCTACTTCCTGGAGAATGTGACGAACTGGATTCTTGAACTCGAACGTGGCCGTGGCTATCCGTTCGAAGGCAACTACTCCTCCTGGCTGGCGCAGAAGCGCAAGCGGTTGCAGCAGGAAGAGAAGGAAGAGACGTCGCGGATGCGCGCATTGGCGGCCGAAGCGGAGTGGATCGGCTCCAACCCGAAAGCCCGTCAGGCCAAATCCAAGGCGCGTATTCAGCGCTATGAGGAATTGCAGCAGAAATCGCAGGAACAGGCCGGTGGCGTGGCGGATATCGTTATTCCGCCCGGTCCGCGCCTCGGCGGGACGGTGATAACGGCGGAAGGGCTGAACAAGAGCTTCGGCGACCGTCTGCTGATCGAGAACCTCAACTTCAAGCTGCCGCCGGGCGGCATCGTCGGCGTGATCGGGCCGAACGGCGCGGGCAAATCCACGCTGTTCCGCATGATCATCGGCCAAGAGACGCCCGATAGCGGCTCCTTGGTGGTCGGTGAGACGGTCAAGCTCGGCTATGTCGATCAGAGCCGCGATAGCCTCGATCCGAACAAGACCGTCTGGGAGGAAATCTCCGGCGGCACCGATGTGATCCATCTCGGCAAGCGCACCGTGGCCAGCCGCGCTTATGTGGGCGCCTTCAACTTCAAAGGCTCGGACCAGCAAAAGCGCGTCGGCATCCTGTCAGGTGGTGAGCGCAACCGCGTGCATCTGGCCAAGATGCTCAAGACCGAAGCCAATGTGATCCTGCTCGATGAGCCGACCAACGATTTGGACGTCGATACGTTGCGGGCGCTGGAAGAGGCGCTGGAGGAATATGCCGGCTGTGCGGTGGTGATCAGCCATGATCGCTGGTTCCTCGACCGTCTGGCCACCCACATCCTCGCCTTCGAGGGTGACAGCCATGTTGAGTGGTTCGAAGGCAACTTCCAGGACTATGAAGCCGATAAGCGCCGCCGCCTGGGTGCCAATGCCACCGAGCCGCATCGCATCAAATATCGTCCGCTGTCGCGCTGATCTGAGAGCGGGTTCACACCCGCCCTCCGGAATGCGCATCAAATATCGCGTATCGTTATAGTAAGTATCGCTACAAATAAAAACCCGGCTGAGGCACACGCCTCAACCGGGTTTTTTGTGGCCGAAAGCCGATCAGGCGAGGGTGAACAACACCAAGGCCGAGGCCGCCAGACCGCCAGCCGTCGCCAGCGCCAGGGACGTGCGGCCACGGCTGAGCAAGGAGACAGCGAAATAGGAGATTGCCGCCATCAGCCCAAGCGCAAAAGTGCCCGTCGCGATGTCACCAATTTTAACAGAATCAATGCCTGGGAGATGAGAAGCCAGAGCACCAGCGGCCGGAAGCAAGGCAAACGCCAACAACACCCAGATCACCGCAGGGGCCACGCTGTGATTCCACAAACTGCCCTTCACCTGCATATGCATCACAGGGCGTGCGCTACGAACCGGCACATAGTTTTCTGGATCAAACGTATCCGCCATTTTTGTTCTAGCCCCTCTTAAGCAGTATGCTTATGATTATTCCCCGTACAGGTAACTTATACATGGAACGAAAGCGGCGGAAAGAAAATTCGATGCTGCAACTGCTCAGTGATCGACCTCGACGGCAGTTTGCGGCAAGAAGCATTGTGACGATTTCCGGGACCACAAGGTGAATCCAGCCAGACATCTGCATACCGGGCGCTTGCTGCTCCGTCCGGTCTCTTGGCGGGATTTGCGCCATCTGATTGCCCTCAAGGGCGATCCGCGCGCCTATGCGCCGATGTTGGGCGGCGTGCGGCCGCCTTTGCTGGTGGCCGAAGAACTCGCAGAGGAGGTCGCGGCCTGGGCGGGACGCGGTTACGGCATATTTGCCCTGCACACGCGCGATACACTGCGCTTTGTGGGCATCGCCGGCTTGCAGGACCGGGCAGACGGGCGCGGCGTGGCCTTGCGGTTTGCGCTGCGGCCGGAGGAACAGGGCAATGGCTTCGCCGCCGAGGCCGCCAGTGCGGCGTTGCGCTTTGGTCATGAGCGTTGTGAGTTGCGCCGCATCGTCGCCGTGGCACGTGAGGACAATATCGGCTCGCGTCAGGTGCTTGGCGCCATCGGCATGATCGAATGCGACCGTTTTGTGCGTGACGGCGTGCCGTTGATCGTCTTTGAAAGCGTAAGCAATCCTGCGTAATCACCTTGCAGCCAAATCCGGGGCATTCTGGGTGGCAGCACAACGCGGAGACCTTGGATGACGCCGCCCACCGATGCGCCTCTGCCAAGCTGGCCCGGCATCACTCCTGCGGCATCGCCCAAATATCCGGCGGTGAGCGTGGCGGCGGTGACGATGGTCTATAACGATCCGGTCTATCTCAAGATCTGGCTGGAATATTACAGCCGCCAGCTGGGCGCAAAAAATCTCTATGTTGTCGATCATGGCTCCAACGATGGCAGCACCGACCATCTGGGGGCGGTCAACGTCATCCGGCTGCCGCGCTCGCCGCAGGATGATCCGAAGCGGGCGGCATTTCTGTCGTCATTCTGCTCGTCGCTGCTCGCCTATCATGATTGCGTGCTGCATGGCGATGTGGACGAAATCCTGGTGGCCGACCCGCGCGTGGCCGCCACTCTGCCCGCCTATTGCGCCGGCGTGACCGCCCCGGTGCAAACCGCTATCGGGCTGAATGTGCTGCACCGCCTGGGTCATGAGACGCCCTATACGCCGGAACGACGGGTCTTGGCGCAACGGCCTTGGGTGTTTCGATCGTCATCTATGTGCAAGCCCGCGCTGATCCGCCGCCCGGTGCGATGGTCGCCCGGCTTTCACTCCGCCGACACACCGGTGTATTTCGGCGATTTGTATCTGTTTCATCTGCGCTGGTTCGACCTTGACACCGCCCTGCGCCGTCTGGCCAAAACGCGCAGCATGCCCTGGGCTCATGAGGATGCGGGGGATCACCAGCGCGTCAGCGATGCCGAGATGGTGGAGCAGTTCGAGGGCTTCGGCAGGCTCGGGCTCGACACGCGCGATTTCGACCCGCCGCAGCGACCGCTGTGCGATTTCCTCTACCTCGTCACCCAAAGCCAGCACGGTCGCGAAAACGAGATTTATCGCATCTCGCTCGACATCTGGCCCGATTCGCTCTGGCGCGTGCCCGAGCGCTTCCGCACTTTGTTCTGAGCCCACCCGGAGACGACGCGCGTGATCGAGATCGAGATCGATTTCCGAGACCAAGCCGCCCTGGACCGCTATGCCCGCGAGGGCTGGGGCATGGCGGAGGCGTTCGGCGCCTGGATGACCGGCGCGCGCAGCGTGCTCATCCTGCCGCTTCCGCCGCGCAATGACGCCCCGCTGATCCTGCAGGCGCTGATCGGTCCCTTCCTGATCCCCGGCGCCGTGGCGCAGCAACGCCTGCGCATCCTGGTCAACGGCGTCGTCGCAACCGCCGTGCACATGACGCAACTGCATCAGGTCAATTGCGAAATCCCCATCGCGGCCGTGCGGGAAGCCGCCGAGCTGGAGATCGTCTTCGAACATCCGGACGCCGCACGCCCTGCCGATCACGGCATCGGCGAGGATGACCGTGCGCTGGCCGGCTCGATCTGGTCGCTGACGCTGCTGGCCGCCTCCCCCTTGCCGAACGAGACCGGGCCGATCTTCGACCGTCCGGTGTTTCACACCCGCATGCGCGGCAATCTGGGCGACCGGATGATCCAGCATATGGTGGCGCAAACTGTGCTGGCCCGTGCTCCGAATACCCGCCTGACCGGATCGCTGCTGCCGGAATGGGGCATCGTGGGGGCGCCCGATGATGGCGTGTGGGCGGATTGGGCGGAGATTGCACCGCAGAATGTCGATCTTGACCTGATTGCCAACATGCTCAATGGCGGTTTGGCCCGGCGCGTGGTGCATCGTGGCTTGGGTCAACGGATCAGCTATTTTCTGCCACGTGGGAATTACCGCGACGTCTTTTATGCCGATGCGCCGGAATTGCAGGGCTTTGACGCGCAGCATCTGGTGATCAATATCGGCACTGACGAGATGATCGCAGGCCAGTGGGCCGACCACGTGCTGCTGCCGGTGGCGTTTTATCGCGAATTGGTCGACCAGACCGGGCTGATCCCGGTCTTTACCGGCCAGACCGACGCCAATGCCTATACAGACGCCCTGCGCGCAGAATTCCCGGAGGCGATCTTCCTGGGCAGTCTGGGGCCGATTGACGATTTCGAGATCGTCCGGCGTTCGTCCAATATCGTGGTGGCGGTGAACACGCTGTCCTGGCTGGCGGCATGGTTGTCAGAGGCGCAGCAGATTTTCCTGCCGGTGGATGGGCTGTTCAACCCGATGCAGGTGCCCGATGTGGACCTGCTGCCGATGATGGACCCGCGATATCGGTTCTTCCTGTTCCCGGTCAACCACCCCACCGCCGATTTCGCCGCCGCCCATGCCGAGATGGCCGGGCAATGGCGGGAGATTTCGGAATGGGAAGCCGCCGAGTTGCGCCGCTCCGTCCCCTTCCCTGCCTCGCCCCCGCTCCACCCGGCAACCCTGATTGAATGGGAACCGCAGCCGATCACCCCCGGCCCGCCGCCGGTCGGTGTGGTGCTGCCGGAGGATCTGACCGAACTGCTGGAGCAGAGCGAAAACGCCGCCCGCCGTGGGTATCTGCTCGACGCGCTGCAGTATCTGCGCAGGATTCCGCTGATCGATTTCACCCGCCTGCTCTGGTCGATGCCGCGCGAGGATATGCCCGCCCTCAGTCAATTGCTGCCACACATGCCCGACAGCAGCGTGCAAAGCGCCTATACGGGGCGGGCGGGTGAGGAGCTGGTGGTGCTGAGCGTCGAGCTCTGCCGCATTCTCGAACAGCAATTCCGCCAGATCACCGGCCGCACATTGCGCCATGCCAGCGTGTTGGATTATGGCTGCGGCTGGGGGCGGATGCTGCGGCTGATGTGGCATTTGACCGACCCTGAGCGCTGCCATGGCGTGGACACCGACCCGCAGGCGATCCAGTTGTGCCGCACTGGCGGCATGCAGGGCAGCTTCGCCGTCATCAGCCCCACCGCCCAGATGCTGCCGGTCGAGGGACAGCGTTTCGATCTGATCCTGGCCTATTCGGTCTTCACCCACACCCCACCCGCACTGACCGCCAAGACATTGGCCACGCTGCGCCGCCATATCCGCCCGAACGGCGTGCTGGCGCTGACCATTCGGCCTGCGGAATTCTGGGCGATGAGCGGCGTGGCCGAAGCAGGCGCGCTGCTGGAGACGCATCGCACCGAGGGGGCCGCCTATCGCTCGCTCGGCATCGTCTCACCCGATGGCGAGGAATTATACGGTGACACCTCTTGCACCATCCCGCACCTCGCCAGCCTCGCCCCGGATTGGGAGGTGGTGGCTGCGGATCGTGGGATGGAGTCGTTAGAGACGATCGTGTTTTTAACGCCGAGGTAAATCTACTGCCACGCCGCCGGATGCGTGCCGAGCTTTACGCTGGGCAGCACCAGCCGCGCGGGTGTGGCCGATAGAATGGCCGGATGGGCCACCGCCTCCATCCGACCAAATCCGCTGTCGCTGGCCTGCAGCAGATCGACCACACTCGCCTGACTTTGCCCCACCGCCTCGATCGTCCGCCGCCGCCCCAATGACCGCAGCCAATGACCGGTGCGGGCGAGGGAGACGCTGACATGCCACGAGCCGCCCTCGGTCAACCGGCGGTGCAGGGCTGTGAGAATGCCGAATGCCAGCAAATAGCCGGTGGCGTGATCCAGCGCCTGCACCGGCAACGCACGTGGCGATGATTGGCCGAAAGCCTCGGCCTCGGCGTGATTGAAGCCGGTGGCGGTTTGCACCAGGCTGTCAAAGCCCCGCCTGCCCGCCCACGGCCCAGCCGCGCCATAGGCTGACAGCGAAGCGGTGACGATGCCGGGGCGCATCGCTGCCGCGAATTCCGGTGAAAATCCACGTCCGGCGATGGTGCCGGGACGATAGCCCTGCACGAACACATCCGCCCCCGCCAGCAATTCCGTCAACCGCGCCCGGCCATCCGCCGATGTCAGATCCAATTGTGCCTGCCGCTTCCCGCGCCCCAGATCCTCAATGCCGTAACTGGCCAAGCCCGGCCCGGTGATCGTCAGCACCTCCGCGCCATGCGCCGCCAAGGTGCGGGTGCCGACGGGGCCAGCGATGACACGGGTGAGATCCAGCACGCGCAGCCCGCCCAGCGGTGTCTCACTCGCCCCCCAATCGGCAGGCGGTGCGTCGCCAATGCGCTCAATGCGCACCAAGGGCAGCGTGGGGATGGCCTGAGCCTGTGGGTGCGCATCCCATTCGGCAAAGCTGCGATAGGCTGTCACCACCAATCCCGCCGCCACCGCCGCATCCTCGAAGTCCAGCGCCTGCCAATGCGACAAAGCCTCGGCCACTGCCGCTTTATGGGGGGCGCAGCCGAGCAGGCGGATCACACCGTCGCGGTGATGTGGAAAATTGGCGTGCACCCGCACCCAACCGCCACCCTGCATCTGGTAAAGCCCGCCAATATCGCCCGCCTCACGCGGCATCCATACGCCGTCGAGCTTCAGGAAATGCTCCGAATGAAACGCCGCCGCCGCGTGGCGGTAATCGACGCAGACCTCCTGCGCCGCCCCGCCGCGCGCCGTATGCACCAACGCTGCCGCAAGCCCAGAGGCCGCGATGCTCGCCGCCGCCGCGCGTTCGACCTGAAAGGAGCTGGGCAGCACGACGTCGCTGCCCAGCAGGCGCAGATGCCCCAGCAAGGCGGCGGGCAATCCGACACCGGACAGCACATCCGCCAGAACCGCTTCGGTGCGCATGCGACAGACTCCTCCGTTTGGCCGACGATCATCCTGCGTTCGCATGCATGGAAGCAATCCCCCGCACACGGGTTGCAACTGCCATGCTGCAACGCCACACAATATGTCTCATTGCTTGAAGGATCAGACGATGGCTCTCAGCCCAGCCGCCCCACGCAAGAAACTACACAACCGCCAGATCGTGGTGGAGGGGTTTGAACGCGAGGACGGCCTGTTCGACATTGAGGCCGAGTTGATCGACACCAAGACCTATGCCTTCAACATCGGGCATCGCGAACTGGCCGTGGGTGATTCGCTGCACCGGATGCGGGCGCGTTTGACGGTGAATTTCGATTTTGAAATCGTCGCCGCCGAGGCCGTCACCCTGGCCGGGCCGTTTTCGATCTGCGCCGGTGGGGCGGAGAGTTTTTCCAAGCTGGTCGGGCTGACGATCAAGGCGGGTTTTCTCAAGGCCGCCAATGAACGGCTCGGCGGCGTGATGGGCTGCACCCATATCCGCGAATTCCTGCAACAAATGGCCACCATCGCCTTCCAAACCACCTACCCCGCCCGCGCCCGCCGCGAGGAGGCGCAGTCAGCCACCGGCGACAAGAAGCCACCGCGTCTGCTCAACACGTGCTTTGCCTATGACTCAACCCGCGCGGCGGTGAAGGAGCGGTTTCCTGAGTATTACACCGGGGAATAGACGCGGCGGGCCTCGCGATGACGGCAGCTAGAATTATCGATATTTTTCGAATTGGATAAATTTTCTCGCTATTTTATCCGCTCGAACTTGGCTATCTCGTCTCCAGGCGCCGAGCCTTCCAAGGAGAGTTAGATGAAATTCGCATCATTCATTCACGCCGGTCGGGCGGGCTGGGGCTTGGTGGAGGGCGACAGCGTTGCCGATCTGACCGGCATTTTCCCCGATCTGAAATCCGCCATCGCCGCCGATGGTCTCACCTTCGCTGCCAGCCGCGCCGCCACCGCGCCGAAAATCGCGCTGGATCGGATCGCCTATCAGCCGGTGCTGCCCAACCCGGAGAAGATTTTCTGCATCGGCCTGAACTATGCCGATCATGTGAAGGAAACCGGCCGCAGCGACTCCGAGTTCCCCACCGTCTTCGCCCGCTTCGCCAACAGCCAGATCGGCCATTTGCAGCCGCTGATCTGCCCGAAGAACTCCACCGCTTTCGACTATGAAGGCGAGTTGGCGATCATCATCGGCAAGGCAGGACGCCATATCTCCAAGGCCGATAGCTGGAGCCACATTGCCGGATATGCCTGCTACAACGAAGGCAGCGTGCGCGATTTCCAGCGCCACACCCACCAATTCCACCCCGGCAAGAACTTCCCCGGCACCGGCGCTTTCGGCCCGGTGATGGTCACGCCCGATGAAGTGGGGCCGCTGGACAAACTGCGCCTGCAAACCCGCGTCAACGGTCTGGTGGTGCAGGATGCGCTGATCGAGCAGATGATTTTCGATATCCCGCGCCAGATTGAATATTGCTCGTCCTTCACCCGTCTGGAACCGGGCGACGTGATCGTCTCCGGCACGCCGGGCGGTGTCGGCTCGCGCCGCAATCCGCCGCTATGGCTGAAGGCGGGCGACGTGACGGAGATTGAGATCGACCGCGTGGGCCTGCTGCGCAACACGGTGATCGACGAAGCTTAACCCACCACCACGGCAATCGGCCTCTGCGCATCTTGCACCACAAGCGGCCCGGACTCGGACGGGTCGCCGTCGGCCTGGGTGTGGCAGGGGCCGAGTTCCACCACTTGCGCCTCGCACAACCGGAACCCCGGCATGCGGAAGATCTGATCCAGCGTCAGCGCGGTGCCATAGGCGAGCGCTGACACCGGCCCCGCGCGGTCGAACAACGCCACGGTGAAGCCGCGCTTGGTCGGTGAGGCGTCGGGGGCGAGCGTGTAATGGCCGGCATAGAACCGGCCCTTGGTGATGATCACGCTGCCCGCTTCCTCAACCTTGCCATCGATGCGGATGTGAATTTTCGGGAAATCATAGCGCACGCTCTCGCGCAGGCTTTGCAGCACATAAGCATTGCGGCCGATCGCCTTCTTCAGCGGCAGCGACAAATGCCGCACCACTTCGGCATCGAACCCCGCCCCCAACATCTGCACAAACAACCGCGATTGCGCCCCCGCCTGCGCCACACCCGGCCAAATCGTGGTGGTGCGCCCGAATGCCAAAGCAGCGGCGAGATCCTTGGGCGCGAAAGGCAATCCCAATTCCTGCGCCAGCACATTGGCGGTGCCGAGCGGGATGATCCCCATTTTGCTCTCTGTGCCGGCAAGGCCCGCCGCCACCTCGGCAATCGTGCCATCGCCCCCGGCGGCGACGATCAACTGCTTGCCTGCCTGGGCGGCCTCGCGTGCCAGTTCGGTGGCGTGGCCCGCATATTGGGTTTCGGCGAGTTCGAGCTGCACGCCGTTATGGATCATCACATCCAGCACCCGCCATAGCCGGGTGGCCCGCCTGCGTCCGGCGGCGGGATTGTAGATAATCAGCATGCGGGCTCGGCCATTGAGCGGAACTCATCCGAATCGGCCAGTAATGGCCATGTAAAAGCCGCCTGTATCGCCGGTTTGTGTTGCAAGACGATGACTGTTTTGCGTCACTTCAATGATCTTCAAATAGATGAAGCCGAATTGCCAAGGTCATTGAATGTTCACATGAATCATTCGCAAGCTGGCTTATGTGCTGCCCAGACGAGACAACAAAGTGGGCATCTCGCCCGCTTTCTGGCGAAGACTGGCGCATCGCATGAACGCTATGGCACCGCTCCCGCAGCAACGCTTTCGCACCGTGTTCATTTCAGATCTCCATCTGGGAACACGCGGATGCCGCACCGATTTCCTGGCGGACTTCCTCCGCCGCACCCAATGCGAGACGCTCTATCTCGTTGGCGATATCGTCGATGGCTGGCGCTTGCGCAAATCCTGGTTCTGGGACGAGCAGCATGACGAAGTGCTGCGTCTGATCCTCAAGAAGGCGCAGACCGGCACCGAGGTGATCTATCTGCCCGGCAATCACGACGAGATGCTGCGCCACTGGCTGCCGCTGGGTTTGGAGATTGGCGGCGTGAAATTGCGGCAGGAGGCGGTGCATGTCACCGCTGCCGGCAAGAAACTGCTGGTCGTTCACGGCGACGAATTCGACAGTGTGGTGCGCTATGCCAAGTTCATCGCCCTGCTCGGCGACTGGGCCTATAATACTGCGCTGTACGTCAACCGCCACTTCAACACGCTGCGCCGCCATCTCGGCCTGCCCTATTGGTCGCTGTCGCAATGGCTGAAGCGGCAGGTGAAAGAGGCGGTGAAGTTCATCGATCAATTCGAACTCGCCCTCGCACACGAAGCCCGCAAGCGCGGTCTGGATGGCGTGGTGTGTGGCCATATCCATCATGCCGAAATGCGTGAGGTCGATGGCGTGATGTATCTCAACGATGGCGATTGGGTGGAAAGCTGCACCGCGCTGGTGGAGCATTTCGACGGGCGGTTGGAACTGCTCGATTGGGCGGCGATGAACCAATTCAGCTTCTATGCCCCGCGCAAGGCAATGGTGGGAGTGGCGCAAGCTGCCTGATTCACTGGATGCGGCTGTCCCGGACGCCGCCGAACTCCGCACGCGCCTGCTCACGGTAGGGCCGTGGCCCGCGCGTATTCTGATCATCTCCGACGCTTGGCATCCCCAAGTGAACGGCGTGGTGCGCACACTCGACACCACCGCGCGTGAGCTGCGGGCGATGGGGCACACGGTGGAGATCATCGGCCCGGACCGCTTCCGCACGGTGGGCATGCCAACCTATCCGGATATCCGTCTGGCCATTCTGCCCCGGCGCAGGCTGTCACGGCTGATCGAGCAATTCGGGCCGGATGCGCTGCACATCGCCACTGAAGGCCCACTTGGCCTGTCCGCCCGCGCCTGGGCGGTGAAACGCGGCTGTGCGTTCACCACGGCGTTCCACACCCGCTTTGCCGAATATCTGCATGCCCGCATCCGGGTGCCGACGCGCTGGAGCTATCTGGGGCTGCGTCGCTTCCACGATTCGGGGCAGGGCATGATGGTGGCGACACCTTCGCTGCGTGAGGAACTCGCCCAGCGCGGTTTCCGCCGCATCCGCACATGGTCGCGCGGGGTGGATTTGGCACAGTTCCGCACCGAATTGCGCGACGAGCATGACCCGGAACTCTCCGACCTGCCGCGCCCGCTGTTTCTCTATGTTGGTCGGATTGCGGTGGAGAAGAACATCCGCGCCTTCCTCGACCTCGATCTGCCCGGCTCGAAGGCCGTGGTGGGCGATGGGCCGTTGCTGGCCGATCTCAAACGCGACTATCCCGGCGTGCGCTTCACCGGTGCCCGGCACGGCCATGAATTGGCGCGCGCCTATGCACAGGGCGATGTGTTCATGTTCCCCAGCCTGACCGATACGTTCGGCCTGGTTCTGCTGGAGGCACTGGCCAGCGGCACGCCGGTGGCGGCCTTCCCGGTGACCGGGCCGAAAGATGTGCTGGCCGCGCCCGATGGCAGTGGAATCGCGCTGGGCGTGGGGGCGATGTCCCCCGATCTGCGCGCGGCCGCCCTCACCGCCCTTGCCACCGGCGACCGCCTGCGTGCCCGCGCCCATGCCGAGCGCTACTCATGGCGAGCCTGCGCGGTGACCTTCCTGTCGCATCTGGTGCCGCTCGGCGGGCATTGATTGGCGCAAATTGTGGCTTTCGGCTTTGGCATATGCTCATTGCATATGCCGGAGAGAAACGCAGTGCGCATTCCGCGCGCGTTCGAACTGCCGGGCGAGGAGGGGATCATGTGCAAAGAAGACGAGCACGTCGTCATCGAACGAGAGCCGACCGCATCGCTGCTCGACCTGCTCGCCCGGCTCGCACCGATAGAGGACGATTTCGACGACATCGCCGACGCGGTGCCGGAAGTTGTCGGGCAGAGCGGCCAGTATCAGCAAGCCGTAGGGTGCCAATTCCGAAGGAATTGCACCAGCAGCCAGCCAATATTCCGGCGATTTTCTACACATATTCGGTGCAATTCCAAGCGGAATTGCACCCTTGTGACAGCAAAATCGTCTATGTTTGACCTGTTCCGAAAAGGGATGCCCCACCGTGGATTGCCCTCCACGATGGGGCGGCTGGCGGCGGATCGTTTGTACCCTCAGCCC
>JARLIM010000011.1 GCA_031291725.1 Acetobacteraceae bacterium | reverse complement strand
TTGGGGTGGGTAGGGGATGGTCAGGGCTAAACCCACATCTCCCGTCATGGCGCGCGCAGCGCAGCCATCCATCGCGATGCAGCCAGGCCCCGCGCTGGATTGCGGCACTGCGTGCCACAATGACGGTTTGGTGTGAGGGTGGGGATTGGGTTGGGGTTGGGGTGAGGGTGGGTAGGGGATGGTCAGGGCTAAACCCACATCTCCCGTCATGGCGCGCGCAGCGCAGCCATCCATCGCGATGCAGCCAGGCCCCGCGATGGATGGCCGCCCTTCACACCCCGGCTCTCACCCCGCCTTCACCCGCGCCACATCCGCTTCCAGCCCGAAGGCGCGGGCGGCGTTGGTGGAGACCATCGCGTGGCACTGGGCATCGGTATAGCCCAGCTTGAGGCACAGTTTCACGCCGCGGCGGAAGCCTTCCAGCGGGCTGAACACGCCGGTCTGGCCCAGGTCGGAGCACATGATGGTCTGCTCGACACCGGCTGCCTCAATGTGGCGGCCCAGATCCTCTTCCGAGCAGACTTTGAACTTCGAGCCTTCCAGGAACATGCACAGCGAGTGCTCCACAAACGCGCCCATGGCGGCAAACCCGCGCACATCGTTCAGGCTCGCCTGCACAATCTCCTCGGGATGCGTCAGCACCATCCGCTTCACGCCACGGCGCTTGGCTTCCTCGAACACTTTCCAGCTTTCGGAGATGTGCAGATGGCCGCTGGCCAAAGCGAGGTCGTTGCGGGCGATGATGTCGAGCACCTCCTTGACCTCATCGAGCACCGCGCCGCTGGAATCCAGCACCGGAATGCCGCGTGCCGGACGGATTTTGGACGTCGATGCCGGGTGGACCCAGCCCGATGTCTTTTCCCAGCGCAGGTGGTTTTCAGCCGCCAGCGTCGGCATGAACACGATCTTGCCGCCCATCGCCGCCGTGTGCTCCACCGCATACGGGTTGAAGCCGCCAATGACGTTGTTGAGCACGATGCTGGAATAGACCTTGGTGCGCAGATCGGGGTAATGCGCGCCGATCAGGGCGGCGGTCATCACGCCGCTATAATCGTGATCCTTGGTGATCACCGCCGCAAAGCCTGCTTCCGACATTTGCTGCGCCAATTCCAGATGATCCACGCCGCGCACGGCAATCGACGGGCCGGAATGCACATGCGGATCGATGGCGCCGACAAGAATGGCGTCCACGCGGGCTTCAAGGGCGGTGTCTGTCTCGGTGGTCATGATTGTCATCCTCTCAGGCGGCAGGCATCGGATAATCGGCCGCGTTCAGCACGAAGCCCGCGCGCTGCGAGAAATCCATGCGCGGCGGGCCGAAGATATCCACCAGCCACGTCACCCCCTCGCCGGTGTCCTGCGTGGTGTGCACCGCGCCCGCCGGAATGACGAGAATCGAGGGGCTGGCGGTGTAGACGGCGTGCTCGTCCTCCACCCATGTCGTCATGTCCGGCCCCCAGGGGTAGCGCAGATGATGGGTGAACGCGCCCTTCAGCCCGAGCGACATCTGCTCGAAATCGTCATGCCAATGCGGGCTGAGCTTCTTCGGGTCGCGGCGCTTGGTCCAGGGCTCGAAGATGTTGATCATCAGATTGGTCGAGCGGAAAATCCGCATCTTGAGCGGGCTCGGATCCGGGCTGGTCACATCGGCCAGGGCGTAGGTGCGCAGCTTGACGCCGCCCACCGGGTCCGGCCAGGGCGTGATCGGCGCGATCTCGGCAGCCCCGTCGGCATAGATCGCCGCATTGGCGGCCGCCGCCGTCAGGTCGCTCGCCTTGTTGGAGAACACCCGCACAATCTGCCCGGCCTCGGTCATGGTGATCGTGCTGTCCCCCGGCGGCACCATGCTCAGGCTCTCAGCGCCCGCCACGCCCTGCGCGCCCCCGGCGGCGATGCTGGCCGATCCGGTGACGACGAAGGCCATGTATTCGTCCGGCTGTGCCATCCGCGCCAACACCGCACCCTTGGCGGCTTCGGTGACAACAGCGACGAAATTGGCCGCGCGGGTGATCCAATGGCGCGTGCCGTCGGCGTCGATCTGTTGCGGGTCTTCGCAATAATGGCGCGCATGGGTGGCGCGGCGATGGGCGAGGGTCATGAAACGCTCCCTGGGTTTATTTGGCCGAGCCGAGAATCCCGGACGGGCGGAGGAAGAGGAAAATCAACAGCACCGACAAAGCGGCCATGTTCTTCAGCCCGGAACCGAGCCCGAACACCGCCAGCGCCTGTGCCAAGCCGAGCAGCAACCCGCCCAGAAACGCCCCGAACGGACGGCCGAATCCGCCGACAATGGCGGCAATGAACCCGCTGATCGCGAAGGGTGTGCCGACATTGAAGGCGGTGAATTGCGTGGGCGTGACCAGAATGCCGGCAATCGCGCCCAGGGCGGCACTCAACGCGAAGGACATCGCCAGCATGCGCGAGACCACAATGCCTTGCAGCGCCGCCGCCTCACGATTGATCGCGCAGGCCCGCATCGCGCGGCCCACCAACGTCTTCTGGAAGAACAATCCCAACGCTGCGATCAGCACCAGCGAGGTGCCCATGATCCACAATGTCTGATAGCCAATCGCCACCCCGGCCAGTTTGATCGGCGGCAGATCGGTGAACACCGCAATGCTCTTGGGCTGATCGCCCACCAGCATCAGCGTCAACCGCTCGATGACGATCTGGGCAGCGAGGGTGGCCAGGATCATCACGAACATCGTCGCCTTGCGATCCCAGAGCGGGCGCACCACGATGCGTTCGATCACCACACCCGCAAGGGCGACGACGATGATCGCCAGCAAAGCCGAAGGGATCAGCGGCAGATGCTGCTGCATCAGCACATGGGTGATCATGCCGCCCATCATCACGAACGCGCCCTGGGCGAAGTTCACGATGCCGCTGGCGTTGTAGATGACACAAAAGCCGATGCCGATCAGCCCATAGATGCAGCCGACGGACAGGCCATTGAGAATGGTCTGTGCCAGAAAAACCGGATCAAGCATCGAGCATCTCCACGCCGCCCAGATAGGCTTCCACCACGTCTTCATTCTCCTGAATCTGTGCGGGCGTGCCCTCGGCGATCTTGCGGCCGAAATTCAGCACCACGATGTGATCGGCGGTCTTCATCACCAGCCGCATGTCGTGCTCGATCAACAGCACCGTGGTGCCGCCAGCGGCGATGCGGCGGATGAGCGTGCCGAGTTGCGCCGTCTCGTCATGGTTCAGCCCGGCGGCCGGTTCGTCGAGCAGCATCAATCGCGGCTCGGTGGCCATGGCACGGGCGATTTCCAGCAGGCGTTGCTGGCCATAGGGCAACACGCCCGCGAGTTGCTCGGTCTGATCAGACAATCCAACAAGATCGATCAGCGCACGCGCCTTGGCATCCGTCTCGGCCTCTTCGCGTCGCGCCCAGGCGGGGCGGGTGAGGGCGGCGAACACGCCGGCGCGGGTGCGCACATGGCAGCCGACCTTCACATTCTCCAGCACGCTGAGGTTCTGGAACAATTGGGTCAGCTGAAATGTGCGCACCAGCCCTCGCGCGGCAATCTCTTCCGGCCGCACGCCGGTGATGATCTTGCCGTCGAAGGTCACGCGGCCTTCGCTGGGCTCCATGAATCCGGAGATCATGTTGAACAGCGTGGTCTTGCCCGCGCCATTCGGCCCGATCACCGCCGAAACCCCATGGGCCGGGATGGCGAAGGTGATGTCGTTATTGGCCACCAATCCGCCGAAGCGACGGGTCAGCCCATCGACGCGCAGAATGCTCATCGTGCCGCCCTCCGCTTGGGCGCCAATCGTCCCAGCGAGGCGATGCCGCCCGGCGCGTAGATCAGGATCAGGATCAACGCGGTGCCGTAGACGAGGTCCTGGTAATCCTTCAGCCCACGGAACACCTCCGGCAGCAGCCCGATCACAACGGCGCCGATCAGCGGGCCGGTGGTGGTGCCGATGCCGCCGACATAGAGCATGGTGAAGGCCAGGATCACCATGTTCATCCCGATCATCTCGGGGCTGATGAAGCCGACGATATGCACCAGCAGCGACCCGGCGAGGGAGGCGAACATGGCGGAGATCACAAAGGCGATCAGCTTCGTCCGGCCCACATTGATCCCCAACGCCCGTGCCGCATCCTCACTGCCAGACAGCGCCACCAGCGCCCGGCCAAAGCGCGATTGCCGCAGCCGCCATGTCGCCCACAGGCTGAGAGCGGTGACGATGGCCAGAAAGATCAGCTGCGCGCGATCCGATTCCAGCTCCCAACTGCCAATGCCCAGCGGCGGAATGCCGGAAATGCCCATGTAGCCATTGGTGACGGATTGCCATTCCACCGCGATCTCATAGACGATCAAGCCGATCGCCAACGTGCCCATCGCCAGATAATGGCCCTTCAGCCGCAAGGTCGGCATGCCGATCAGCAGCGCGCAGACCACCGCACCCGCCATGCCCGCCACAATCCCGGCCAGCGGCGGCCAGCCATAGGTCGCCGTCAGCACCGCCGAGGCATAGCCCCCAATGGCGGCAAAGGCGTTCTGGCCGAACGAGGTCTGTCCGGCATAGCCCATGAAGATGTTCAGCCCAGCGACGAACACTGCATAGATCAACGCAAAGCCGACCACGGTGACGATGTAGCCGCCATCGATGATCGCATAGGCCACCACCGCCACCGCGAAGGCGAGCGGCAACTGGCCCAGCCACTGCCGGGGGTTACGCAAAATAGTAGCGGGCGAGGTCGCCATGCGATGTGATCTCTTTCGGGTCGATTTCGGCGGAAATCCGCCCGTTGGACACAACATAAGCCCGCCCGGCGAGCTTGAGCGCGAGCGGTGCCTTCTGCTCCACCAGCAGCACAGACAGCCCCTCGCGGTTCAACAGCGCCAGGCTTTCCAGAATTTCCGCCGTCACCTTGGGGGCAAGGCCGAGCGAGGGTTCATCCAGCAGGATCAGCTTCGGATCGGCCATCAACGCACGGCCCACCGCCAACATTTGCTGCTCGCCGCCGGACATCGAGCCCGCCACCTGATCCAGCCGCTCCTTCAGACGCGGAAACAAATGCAGCACCCGCGCCAGCCTGCGCTCGTAATCCGGCCCGCGACCGCCGATCATGTAGGCACCCAGTTGCAGGTTCTCGGCCACACTCATCGGCCCGAAAATCCCGCGCCCCTCCGGCACCAGCGCGATACCGGCGGCTGCCACCGCCGCCGGATCGCGTTTGAGGGCGGCGCCGCGAAAGCGCACCGTGCCGGTGGCATTGGCCAGGCCGATGATCGAGCGCATCAGCGTCGATTTGCCCGCCCCATTCGGCCCCAGCACGGCAACGAATTCGCCCTCGCGCATGGTCAGCTCGGCATCGCGCAAGGCAACCACCTCACCATAGCGCGCAGACAGACCACGAACCTCCAGAATGGGCGCGGTTGTCACCGGCTCAGTCCTTCACCACAACTTTGCCGCCCTCGAACGTGCCCAGCAAGAACGGGTTGACGGTGATGCCCTGGTGCACGGTCGGCGAGAAATTATAAACGCCGCCAGTGCCCTGATGCGGCGGCAATGTTTCCACGGCCGCGCGGATCTTCTCACCGTCGAAGCTCTTGGCCGCCTGGATCGCCTCCACCGTCACCATCACCGCATCCCAGGCCTTGCCCGCCCAACCCGGATCGCGCTCGCCCTGCTTGGCTTTCCACAGCGGCAGGAAGCGGCCGATCTCCGATTTCAGCGCGCCCTGCGGCAATGCGTCGTAAACCTGCGAGGGTGTTGCAACGAACAGGAACTGACTGCCCAGCGTGTCACCGGCGGGCTTGAGCACCGCCAGATCGTCCACGCTGCCCAGCAGCAGCGTGTTCAAGCCGAGCTGCTTGATGTTCTTGGCCGTCGTCAGCGTGGAGCCGCCCAGCCCGATCTTGATCACCGCCTTCGCATCGGCGGATTCCATTTTGGAGATCTGCGTGCTGAAATCGGCGTCATCCTGCTTGTACTGCTCCACCACCGGCACCGCGATGCCGAATTCCGGCGCGGCGTTGACGGCCAGCGTCTTCTGGAAATTGGCGTAGGGCGACGGATCGTACAGCACACCGACGGTGCGGATCTTGGTGTGGTTTTTCAGATATTCATACCGCTTCTCCACCTCGAAACGCGGCGGGGCGAGGAAGCTGTAAGCCCAGGCAGCCTGCTCGGGTTGCGGCGGCAGAATCGAGCAGAGCATCATCGGAATTTTCGCCCGCACCACAAACGGCGCGGCGGCGAAATTGCCGGCCGAGACGCAGCCGCTGATGAATATGCCGACGTGATCGGAACTGATCATCTTGCGATAGACCGTCACCGCCTCCTGCGGTTCAGACTTGTTGTCCTCCACCACCAGCTCAAGCTTGCGGCCCAGCACGCCGCCATGCGCGTTGACGTAATCGACCGCCACGTCCAGCCCGTCACGCCATGAACGATCCACCGCCGCGGCATAGCCCGTCAGCCCCACGGAGACGCCGATCTTGAACGGCTCCTCTGCCCGCGCGCTGCCCGCAAAGGCGGTGGAGGCGGCTAAGGCGAGTGCAAAAAACGATCCGGCTTTCATCTGCTGCGGTCCTCCCGGCGGCCTCGCATGTTCGCGATGGCGGTATGTTGTTCCAGATATTGATCTGCGCAACATCTGTCAAGCAAGCATAAATCAATCAAAATTGGCGTTGACGATACGATAAAATCAATTAGTGTTCCGCAATCGCGAACAGAAGGTTGGTATGGCAGAAGCAGGCAATGAGGGTGGGGTGCGTTCGGTGCAGCATGCGTTGGACGTGCTGGAAATCGTCGCCTTTTCAGCCGAGGAATTGGGTGTCACCCAGATTGCCGACCGCCTGGGCATGACCAAGGGCTCGGTGCATCGCCATCTGACCACGCTGACCGATCGCGGTTATCTGATCCAAAACCCGATCACCACCCGCTATGCCGTCGGTCCGAAAAGCCGGGTCTTGGCGCGCATCGCGCCCGAGAACGATCTGGTGCAACTGGCCGAACGCCCGATGCGCGATCTGCGGGATCGGGTGGGGCAGACCGTCGTGCTCTCCACCCCCACGCCGCGCGGTGCTTTGGTGCTCTGCGCGCAGCAGGGCACGTCACCGATTGAGATCGGCGTGCGTCCGGGCAGTGAATTGCCGTTCCACACCTCGGCCCAGGGCAAGGTTCTGCTCGCCTTCGCCCGCCGCCCGTTTCAGGAGCGTGTGCTGTCGCGTGAGATGAAGCGTCTGACCGATCACACCATCGTCGATGTCACCGCCCTGGAGGCCGCATTGGCCGCAACCCAACGGCTGGGCTATGCCAGCGCGCCGGAGGAAGCCCTGCTTGGCATCAATGCCGTCGCCAGCCCGGTGTTCGATCGCGATGACGCAGCCGTGGCAGCGGTGGCGATCGTGGGCTCGATTCAATTCCTTCCCGCCCGGCCCGACCCCGCCATGGTGGCGTTGCTGAAGGAATGCTGCGAGCAGATTTCCCGCCGTCTCGGCCATGGCGGCACCGCCCAGCCTGGGCGCTATCCGCGCTGAGGCATCGCTCCGTCTGCGTCCGTGCCGGGGCAGCCTTGTCCGAACATCGCCCTGTGCGATGGGGGCACGGGGTATCGGGCGATAAACATTGACTCTATCTTTTCATCAGAAGGCCGATGACCGTCGGGGGCGAGCCCGTCACGTCGTGCCGCGTGAAACCGAGATGTGAGGAAACCGATGTCGCTCGATCACACCGCCAAGGGCGTCTATCCGATTGCGCCCACCCCGTTCGACGCCGATGGCCGCATCGATTTCGACTCCATCGACAAAATGACCGATTTCTACCGCAGCGTCGGCAGCACCGGCATGACGGTGCTCGGCGTGATGGGCGAAGCGCCGAAGCTGGACGGGGCCGAGGCCGAAGCCATCGCCACCCGCTTCATCAAGCGCGCGGGCGATCTGCCGGTCATCGTCGGCGTCTCCGCCCCCGGTTTCGCCGCCATGCGCAGCCTCGCCCATGCCTCGATGAGTGCCGGGGCAGCCGGCGTGATGATCGCCCCGCCCAACACGCTGCGCACCGATGACCAGATCGCCGGTTATTACCGTCAGGCCATCGAAGCCATCGGCAGCGATATTCCGTGGGTGATCCAGGATTATCCGCTGAATTTCAGCGTCGTCATGACTCCTGGCGTCATCCGCCGCATCGTCACCGAGAACCCGTCCTGCGTGATGGTCAAGCATGAGGATTGGCCGGGCCTGGAGAAAATCTCCACCCTGCGCGCATGGCAGGCCGATGGCTCGCTGCGGCCGATTTCCATCCTGTGCGGCAATGGTGGCCTGTTCCTGGATTTCGAAACCGAGCGCGGTGCCAGCGGTGCCATGACCGGCTACGCCTTCCCGGACATGCTGGTCGATGTCGTCCGTCTGACCGCCGAAGGCCAGCGCGATGCCGCCCATGACCTGTTCGACGCGCATCTGCCGCTGCTGCGCTATGAGCAACAGCCGGCCGTGGGCTTGGCCATCCGCAAATTCGTCATGGCCAAGCGCGGCATCATCGCCTCGGACGCGCAGCGCAAGCCCGCCATCGGCATGTCCGCCGCCGCCAAGGCCGAGGTCAATTACCTGCTGCGTCGTTTGGCGCTGAAGGATCCGCGCGCCGCTGGTCTGGGGGAATAAAATGAGCGCCGCGTTCGATCCAACCCAGGCCGCCGCCATCCTCGCTGAGGCGTGGCGGTCGGGCGCACTGCTCAAAGAGCTTCCCGAAGCCGTGCGTCCGGCGAACATGGCGCAGGGCTACGACATCCAGGACAGTCTGATCGCTCAAATGGGTTTGTCCTCGGTCGGCTGGAAGCTCGGCATCGGCAGCTACGCCCAGAAGCGCGATTTCGGGGTGGGTCGCGCGGTGGCGGGCCGCATTCCGGCCAACGCGCTCTATCGCCCTGGCGAGACGGTCGAACTGCCCAATGCCGCACCGATCACGGTGGAATTCGAAATCGCCTATGTGCTCGGCCGCGACATCCTGCCCGATGACGCACCGTTTCCGCTGCACGATGCGGTGGCCGAGACGCGGGTGACGTTCGAACTCGTCCTCTCCCGCTTCATCGACCGCCGCGCCGTCGGCTGGGCCAGCTTTGCCGCCGATAACGGGGCCTGTCAGGCCGTGGTGCTGGGCGACGTGATCGATCCGGCCTGCATCCCGGCACTCGCCGACAGCCTCGTTGTCTGTGTCGATGGCGTGGAAAAGGCGCGCGCGCTGACCGGGGAGGACATCACCGACCCGCTCGCCTCCTTCGCCGATCTCGTCGCCATTGCGCGCGTGCGTGGGATGGCGTTGCCCAAAGGCAGCCTGATTTCCACCGGCACGGTCTCCAAGCCGTTCAACGTCGCCGCTCCGCAGGCGCTGATCTCGGCGCATTTTCTGGGGCGCGAACTGGCCATTCGCACGCGGGTGGCCGGCTGAATTGCAGATCAGGGGCTGGCGGGATAGCAGGCGCTGGCGGTGAGGGCGTTGGTGGATAATTCAGACAACATGGGAATGGCGCTGAAGCTGGTGCTGCTCAGCGTCACCTTGACCATGTTGCCCGAGCCACCCGCACAACTCGCCCCCGTTTGAACCACCACGCCAGAACTGGTCAGCGCGCCGGTTTGCAGCCAGTTCTGCGACGTCGAGACGGCGTAGGATGCGGCATTGGTGCAGGCGGGGGAGCTGATCGCCACACAGCGCGCGGTGAAATTCGCCGTGGTTTGCAGCGCGTTATGCGTCCAGAGCAGCAAGCCGACTTCGATCATCCCCAGGCTCAGCGGCAGGAACGCCAACATCACCAGCGCGAATTCCAACGCCGCCGCCCCGCTGCGATGATCTCTCAGTCGGCGCATCCATCCGCGGATCATTGCAGCCTCACATTCGCGCTTTGCTGCACGACGGTGCCCACCATGTTGGAAATCCCCGGCAGCAGCGGCGCGTACGTGGTGGAGGCCACCAGGGTGAGGTAGGTGCCGGGCGTGGTGCCATCGGCGCAGACAGCACCCGTCGGATCGGCACTCAATGTCGCCGGGCTGCCACTGGTGCAGGAAAGGGCGGGGCCGGTGACGACCACCGACACGCCGGTGAGCGTGGTGCTTGCCTGCACCACCGCCTGCACCGCGCTGGCGCTCACCGTCGCCCCCACCGTGAACGCATATTGCGCGCCATTATCCACCGCCTGCGCCAGCCGGGTCTTGACGGCCAAGGCGAGGCTGAGATCGGTCATCATGCCGAGCATCAGCATCAGCACCGGGCCGATGATCGCGAATTCCAACGCCGCAACGCCGCGCCGGTCCTGTGCGAAACGCCGGGTCATTGCACGAGTGCCACGATCGTCACCGGCGGCACGGCGGAGAATGTCGCCGCCCCATAGCTGGTGCAGGTGCTGCCGAAGGTGGAGCCGCCGGTGAGGGTGACGGTGTTGGCGATCAGTTCCAAACACCCCGAACTGCCCGCCTTCACACCGCCACTGATCGTCATCGCCGCTCTCGGAAAATACATCACCCCGGTCAGCGACACGTTGGAACCACCGCCAATGTCGAACGATGTGGCGCCGCTGCCGGCGAACAACATCCCCGCGATGCCAGTCGTCGCATTGGCCAGCGGGGCAGAGAGCGTGACGGAGGCCGCACTGATGCTCACCGTGCCAGAGGTGACGAAGGTGACGCCACTGCCCACGATGGCTGTTCCGCTCAGGCTGATCGGGCCGTTCACATAATAGGTGCCCGGCTGGAAGGTGACAGTCGCGCCGTTGGAAAAACTTTGGTAGTCGGACACGGAGATCGAGGAATAAGTGCCCGGACTTAACACCACCGGATTGGCATTCCACCCCACATTGATCGCCGAACCGCCGCTGCCGGAACTGACCGTGCTCAGGGCATTCTGCACCGTGCTGTTGGTGGCATAAGGGTCGGCAATCACGCCCGGCGAGCCCGGCGATGACGGTGCCGATGGGTCCGACGGCGCACTGCCCAGGCTCTGCGTGCCGGAAATCGGCTTGCTCTCCCAGCCCGGATAGGTCGCCTTGGTGACAGAGCTCGCATTGCCGACGATATAACCGTTGCTGATCGCGATGCTGCCGGAGGTGACATTGCCGGTGATCGTCGAGCCGCTGGCAATCGCCGTCGCCCCGGTGCTGCTCACATTGCCGCTGATCGATCCGACATTGACCGTCAACGCTCCCACGCTGGTATTGCCATTGATGCTCGCGCCGTTATTGAGCGTCAGCGTGCCGCTGCCGGAGATCGGGCCGGTGACGGTGCCGCCATTGAGCGTGATGTTGCCACCTGCCGCCGTGGTGCCTTTGATGGCGCCACTGTTCATTGTGATATTGCCAACCGCCGTTGCAGCACCGCCGATCGAGCCGCCAATATCGCCGCTGTTGAGCGTGATGCTGCCGCCCGCCTCGGCGATGGCGGTGATGGTGGAACTGCCGTTGACATTGATATTGCCCGCCGCATAGGCGTTGCCGGTCAGGGTCGAGCCACCATCGGAGCCACCGCCGAAATCGTAGCCGATATTGGTGTCGTTGTTGGTGTAGACATTGGTGGCAGCCCCCGAACTGCCCTGCACCTTGGTGCCGCCCCCCACCCAGACATCGCCGCCGCTATACAGGCCAGCGGTGGTCATCGTCGTGCCACCCTTGACCTGAATATCGGCATTGGCACGCACCACGCAGCCGCCGGCGTTGAAGGCCGAACCGCCATTGATATTCACCCCAAGCACCGTGCCGGGCGAACTCTCCTTGGCCAGCCCGACCACACAGGGCTGCACGTTGGCGGTGGTGGTTTGCACCAATTCCGCCCAACCGGAGGCAGAGGCGGTCAGGCCGCTGGTGGAGATAAACAATTGGGCCAGATACGATGTCACCGGCTGCGAGACCGTCACCTTGAACGCCTGATCGCTGGCGCTGCGCACCCCGTTGACCAGCGCCACCGTCACATAGCTGTTCGACAACGTGTTGCTGGCACCGCTCCAACTGCGCGTGGCGGCGGGGATGCCATTGATCTCGGCCAGATTGATGGCGGCGGTTGCGGCACTCTGCGCCGTATTGCCCGCATAGAGCAGCTTGGCGGCGGCAAGGGCGGACAAATCGGCTGTGCGCTGCAAGGCCAGACGCTGATTTTCCCAGGTCGAAACCTCGGCGGCCAGTGCGACAAATCCCAGCAGGACCGGCAGCATAACGGCGGTCATCACGGCCACCGAACCGCGCCGATCGCCGACCAGACTGCGCCGGGCGTTCGGCTCAGAACAATTGGCGATAGGCGGCAAGCGTGCTGTGGGCGTCCTCATCGGACATCTCCTCGCCTAAAATGCGCAGCGCCTCGTCATTCCGGCCGGCAGCGGCCAGCGCCACCGCCAGATCATCGCGTTCCTGTCGCGTCATTGGCCGATCCCCGGCGGCCGGTTGCAGCAGGGCGAGCGCTTCACTGCTCTGGCCCGACACAGCCAGTGACAAGCCGAGATCGACCCGCGCCGCCTGCAGATCCGGCCGCGCACTCAACGCCGCCCGATAAGACACTTGTGCGGCATGGTGCTCGCCGCGCAGATCCTGCGCGATGCCAAGCCCGGTCAGCGCCTGCGGATTTTGCGGCTGATGCGTCAGAACGCTGCGGAAAGCAGCCTCCGCCGCCGCCGGGTCGCGATGCAGCAGCACACTGCCCATGCCGATCTGCGCATGCATATTGTCGGGATTGATCAGCAGCGCCCGCTTATACGCCGCCTCCGCCGCCGCCTCGCGTCCCATGGCCCGATAGGCATCGGCCTGATGCACCAAGGCGATGGCATCCGACGGATTGCGGTCCACTTGCTCGCTGGCCATGCGCAAGGCCACATCCGGCATGTTGGCCTGCATGGCGGCTTCTAGAACCTTATCGACGGAATGATTGCTCGCCACCGGCCGCGACGGCTGAGCCGCGCAACCTGCCAAGGCGGTCAAGGCGCAGGCGAGAAAAATCGCGCGCATGGTCAGTTCCTCAATTGTTGCATCACCTGCAACACCGCCGGTCCGCCGACGATCATGAACAGGCTGGGAAGAATGAACAGGATCATCACCACCGTCAGCAGCGATGGCAGGCGTCCGGCGCGTTCCTCAAACCGGGTCAGCATGTCTTGCCGCATTTCGGTGGTCAGACTGCGCAGCGCCGGGGCGAGTGGGGTGCCGTATTGCAGGGTTTGTGTCAGCGTGCTCGCCAACCGGGTCAGGCCGCGCAATCCGCTGCGCTCCCCCAGATTGGTGAAGGCGGCACGCGGTTCGGTCATGATGTGCAGCTCACCGGTGGTCAGCGCCAATTCTCGCGCCATCACCGGATGAATCGAGGCGATTTCCGAGCAGACACGGGTCAAGGCAGGCTCCAGGCTAAGGCCGGATTCGGTGCACATCACCAACATGTCCAGCATGTCCGGCACGCCGGATTCCAGTGCCGCCAGATAGCGTTTGCGCATGGATTTCAGGATGAATTCGGGCAACAGCAAACCGAACACCGCAGCCGCGACAATCAGCATTTTGTGCATCAGCCCAGACACATGCACGTCCACCGTGGCGGCGAGAAGCACCGGAAATGTCACGGCCAGGATGATCTTGGTGCCCAAAAACAGCCCCACCGCATTGCTGCCGCGCACACCCGCACCGGCCAATTGCTTGCGAATGCCGTCCAACGCCTTGCCGGACAGCACGCCGCTGCCCGCAATCGCGCGGCCAAATCCGGCGATGCCCAACAGCAGACGGGCCGGAAACGCGTTGGCAGCAGATTGATTGGCGCGCCGGCCCAGCATCACACCCTGCAATCGCCGTGTCGTCACATCCAGCCGTTCCGCGCGGCGCAACAACAGCGCAAGGCCCGCCGCCAGCAACAACGGCAGCACCATCGCCACCGCACGCAGCATCAGGCTCTGATCGGCGAGATAGTCCATCATGTCACGCTCCACCGAATAATGCCGCGCATCAGCGCCAGACCAAACCCGAGACAGCCGATCGCGGCCCCCAGAAGTTCATGACCTTTCGGCTCCAGAAACATCACCGACATATACGGCCAGTTGAGCGCGGACATTCCAATCGTCGCCAACACTGGCAAGGCCGCCAGAATGAGGGCGCTGGTGCGGGCTTCGGAGGCCAGCGCCAAGGCGCGGTCCTTGGCGGCGATACGTTTGCGGATCATGTCCGCCAACCCGTCCAGCGTCTCGGACAGACGGCCGCCGGTCTGGCTCTGCAAGGTCAGTGCCGTTGCAAAGAAATGGTATTCCGCCAGCGATGTGCGCTCGGCCAGACGGCTGAGGGATTGTGAAATCGGCATGCCGATTGTCAAGTCATTGACGATGATCTGAAACTGGCTGGCCGTCGGCTGTGCAATCTCGCGCGCCACCACGCGCACCGCATCCGTCAGCGGCAGACCGGCACGCACCGAACGGACCAGCATGCCCAGCGCATCGGGAAATTGCATCAGCAATTGCGCGTCCTGACGATCCCGGATCCAGTTGAAGGTCAGTCGGCTGCTCAGCACCGCCACCACCGGCCACGCCAGCCAGCCGACCGCCCCGATCCAATTGGTCGCAAGCCCGGCAGCAGCGCGACCAAGCGTGAGGCCGAGCAGCAATGGCAACCACCACAGATGCGGATATTCAGCGCGCCTGCGAATGTCAAAGCCGGGCAGGAGGGCAAGACGGTCGAGCACGGTGTCATGCCGCGCCGCCTCCCGCGTGCGCAGCAGGGAACGCAATGCGGTTTTGCGGGTGCGCAGATCGGCGCGGGTGGCCACCGCCAGCCGGTTCGCCACCGCCATCCGCCGCTTGAGTTCACGATCCACCAGCAAGCTCGCCAATCCCAGCCCAGCCAACAGGGCGAAGGCGATCATCAGCATGGATAGGGTGCCGAGCCGCATCATTTGGGCAACGCCTCCAGCGCATGCATCCAGTCGCGGTCCAGACCGAAATATTGCAGCTTGTCGAAGAAACTCGGTCGTGCCGGGCTGCCCTCGTAATGGCCGACCAGCTTGCCGTTGACGTCCTCGGCATCGACCTGAAAGCGGAAGACGTCGTTGAGCAGCACAACATCGCCTTCCATGCCCACCACTTCAGCCAATTGCGTCACCCGCCGCCCACCGTCGCGCTGGCGTTCCACCTGCGCGATCAGGTGCACCGCGCTGACGATCTGGGTGCGGATGG
This sequence comes from Acetobacteraceae bacterium, assembly GCA_031291725.1. Classification (GTDB taxonomy): domain Bacteria; phylum Pseudomonadota; class Alphaproteobacteria; order Acetobacterales; family Acetobacteraceae; genus CAIQQQ01. The sequence continues at coordinate 35,447 of JARLIM010000011.1, read as the reverse complement.
ACAAGGAGGGCAGACCCAATTGCCCCATCTGCACCATGTTCTCCATCCGGGTCAGCGCGTCACGGGCGGAGTTGGCGTGGATGGTGGACATCGAGCCATCGTGGCCGGTGTTCATCGCCTGCAACATGTCGAAGGCTTCCGAGCCGCGCACCTCGCCGATGATGATGCGATCCGGCCGCATCCGCAGGGCGTTGCGCACCAATTCGCGCTGGGTGATCTCGCCGCCGCCTTCCAGGCTGCTCGGCCGGGTTTCCATCCGCACCACATGCGGCTGTTGCAACTTCAATTCGGCGGCGTCCTCCACCGTCACGATGCGCTCATCGGTGGAGATCATGCGCGACATCGCATTGAGCAGCGTGGTCTTGCCCGAGCCGGTGCCGCCGGAGATGATCACGTTCAATCGGCATTGCGCGGCGATTTCCAGCAGCGTCGCCACCGGCCGCGTCATCGCGCCGAAGCCGATCAGCGCGTTGAAATCAATCGCCTTGGTGCCGAATTTGCGGATCGAGACATAGGGACCGTCCAATGCAATCGGATGCAGGACGATGTTGACGCGCGAGCCATCCTTCAGCCGGGCATCGACCATCGGGCTCGATTCATCGACGCGGCGACCGACATTGGCGGCGATGCGTTGGCAGACATTGGTCAGATGCGCGGTATCGCGAAAATGCGCGCCGGACAGTTCCAGCTTGCCGCGACGTTCGATGAAGATCCGATCCGGGCCGTTGATCAGAATATCGTTGATCGAGCCATCGGCCAGCAACGGCTCCAACGGGCCCAGGCCGAGCATGTCCTGCGCCAATTCGGCCGCCAGTGTCTTCTGCTCGCGTGCGTTCAACTGCACCCGGCGCTGTGTTGCCATTTCGGCCACCAGAAGCTCAAGCTGCGGGATGAGCTCTTCCGTGGGCGTGGAGGCGACGGCGCCAGGGTCGATGCGGGCCAGGCAATGGGCGCGCAACTCGCTGAAATCCTGTTCCTGCCGCGGCTCCACAATCGCAAGGCTTGCGGGCGGCAGGCCGGATTCCACCAGGGCAGGGCTGCGGCTTTGGCCGAAATTGCGCGGATAGATGTTCACCATATGCGCCTCCACCAGGGGCTGCGGGGCTCGGCAATGCGGGAGCCGAGCGGGGAGTCGAGCAGATGCGCATAGGCCGTCTGCCGGGCGAGGGTGGCGATGGCACGGGCGAAGGGATTGCGGCCATCGGCCAGCGCCGCCCCCATCGTGGCCGCGGTTTCCGCCAATCGCGGCATGTCGGGGATGATCAGGTCAAGCTTGATGCCCAGCGCCTGCTCGATCTGCCGCTGGTTCAGCCCGCCGCGCAGATCGGCGCGATTGAGCACCACCAAAGCGCGGGACGATTGGCCAGGGCCGGGCGGGATCGCCAACAGACGCCGCGCATCGCGCACAGCGGCCAAGGTTGGCACCATCACAATCACCCGCTGATGCGCCAAGGTGAAAATCTCGCTGAACAGCGGATGCGGCATGCGCGGTGTGTCGGTGACGATGATGGAATAACGCTGCGTCATCGCACGCAGCAGGCTGTGCATGCAGCCTTCGGCAGCGGCCAGTGGATCGCCCAGACGGATTTCTCCCGCCAATACGTGCAGCCGCTCCGCCACCGGTTGAGCGGAGCGTTCCACAAAAAGGGGATCGACCCGATCCGGCGTTTCCAGCGCCACGCGCAAGCCTTGGCCGGTCGGGCTGTCGAGCAGCATCGCCGCACTGCCAAAATGCAGATCCGGGTCGAGAAGGGCGGTGTGGCGGGCAGCCTGTAGGCCGAAATGCCACGCCAGATTGGCGGCAATCGTGGTGGTGCCCACGCCGCCGCGTGCGCCGGTGATGCAGATCACCCGTCCGGCGGCAATGTTCTCGCTCGCCACCGCCGCCGTCGGCTTGTCCTGCAACAGCGGCAGGAAATGCCGCCGCACCGCATCGCGCGTCAGAGGTTGGGCGATATATTCCGCAACGCCCAGGCCGCGCGTCACCTCGCGATAAAAGGCAAGTTCCGTGTGATCGCCGATCACCAGAACCTGCGCACTCGGCTCCACCACCTCGGCCAGGCGGGCCAGGGCCGCCAGCGGTTCGCGTTCGCCAGAGACATCGACAATCAGCGTCTGCGGCGTGGCACTTTTGTGCAGCAATTTCGTCGCCGCCTGCACGCCGCCGTGATGGAAAGCCCACCCGGCTGGCAATGCCTCAGCCAATCCCTCACGCAAGGCCGTCTCGGTGGCGGCATCGCTGACAAAGGCCATCAGCCGCACACGGTCATGCCGAACGGCGGAGGACTCGGCGGCAGGCGCTTGCGGCCGTTCGGCTGGCGAACCTGGGCGGTGGCGGCGGTCGGTGCCGGCAATCTCTGCCATCAGGGCGTCCCCCCGGTCGCACCGCCGCCACCGCCACCATCGGCGCCGACATGCGAGATCGAGCTTGCCGGCAGCGGGGTGGGGTGGCCTCGCCGCATGCGGTCCACTGCGTCGGCGGCCGTGCGGCCATCGCTGAGCGTGCTCCCCTGGCCGGCGATCAGGTCGCTCGGATGCGCCGTCTGTGCATCGAAATCGGCATCCGAAACACTCTCGGGCCGCCACAACGCGTTGTCCTGGCCTGCGGGCAGGCGGCGGTAATAGTTCCAGCTGTCACAGCCTCCGAGCGGGGCGGCGAGGCAGAGCAGCAGCAGGGCAGAGCGGAATCTATGGGTCATGGCATGACAAATCCTGCCGAACCGGCGGTGCGATGAGCGGGCGGCCCGGAATGGCCCTGGCGCAGGGCGATCAGCCGGTCGATGTCGCCACCGAGAACCGAGTTCTCGCCGGGCGTGCGCAGTGCGGCAGGGTTGTCCACAGGGCTGACCAGATACGGCGTGACGATGATCACCAGTTCGGTCTCATCGCGCTGGAAACTATCGGAGCGGAACAATTCCCCCAGCACCGGCACGTCGCCCATCATCGGCACGAAATTGGCGGCCGTCTGTGCGTTGTATTGCAGCAATCCGGCGATGGCGAAGCTCTGGCCGCTGCCGAGTTCAATCGTGGTATCGGCGCGGCGCACCGTCAGCGCCGGCACCGAGATGGTGGAATTGCCCGCCGCGATCTGCACCGCCCCCTGCTGTGTCAACTCACTCACTTCCGGGCGCACGCGCAGTCGGATCTGCCGGTCGGAGATCACCGTCGGCGTGAACGCCAATGCAACGCCGTATTGTTTGAACTCGATGGAAATCGTGTTGTTGCTCTCGCCGACCGGGATCGGGAACTCGCCGCCGGCCAGGAAATTCGCCGTCTCGCCGCTCATCGCCGTCAAATTCGGCTCGGCCAGCACGCGGGCGAGATTTTCGGTGGCCAGGGCATTGATCAGCCCATCCAACGGCGTCGTGGCAGCACCCGACGAGGCGAATGTCAACGTGCTGGCTGTCGGAGATGTCGTCAAACCAAGCTGGAAACCTTGGCCGAACGCCCGGCCCAGACGTGACGAGATGTTCCAGTCAATGCCCAGGGAATTGCTGACCGTGCGCGACATTTCCACGATCCGCACCCGCAGCCCCACCTGCTGCGGTGACGCCACAGTCAGGCGGTTTTCCACATCCTGGCCATCGCTGAGATAGCTGTGCGCAATCCCCTGCGCGGTTTCCGCCATCCCCGGGGTGAGAACCTGACCGGTCAGCACGAGTCCTTTCGGTGCGGCTTCCACATGGATATGCGAACCGGGCAGGGCACGTGCGATGGCCGAGGATGCGCCGACCGCATTGAAGGCCGAGGGCAACACCGTCACATCAAAATTCGCCCCCGGATGGCCGTCCTTGTCCAGCACCGCCACCGAGGTATGGCCGGGGGCGACGCCGAGCATGAACACGCTCGTCGGGCTGCTCGGTCTGACATCGGCAATTTTCGGGTCGGCGACGAAGATATCCGTCGTGCCCCCCGGCGTCTCGATCAGGCGGCCGGTGCCGGCTTCCAGATCGACATGAATGGGGTGCAAGCTGTTCAGGACCGGCTTTGTCTGGGCCTGAAGCGAGGTCGAGGCAAGGCTGAGGATCAGGACAAGTGCCAAGCAGGGCCAGGTGAGCAGGCGCATCAGAAATGGAACTCCTTGGCATCGCCACTGCCGCGATAGACGCGCACAACATGGCTTGGCCCGCTGGGGGTGGGGCTGAGCAAAGCGGGGGAGACATCGCTGGCCCAGGTAACATGTTGTCCGATCGCCACATCTGCGCCCGCCTCGGCAGAGCGGACCACCAATGAAAGGCGACCGATCTTGCCCGCGACCACAACGCGCTCGGCCTGTTCCGATGCCACTTCCAGCGTGACAGTGGTGGCCGGCTTGCTGCCGCTCTCCGGGCCTTCGCCCTCAACCATACGTTGATCGATGGCGATCACCCTGATGTCGTTGAGCACGGTCTGCGCGGCCACACGTTGCCCTGCCGGACGGGTGGCATCGTCGATGGTCTGAATCAACAGCACATCGACGTGATCGCCCGGCGAGATCAGCCCGGCAGCGCCGGTCACGCTGTCCACCGCAACCGTGATGGCCCGCATGCCAGGGGCGAGCACGGCGGCCAGGAAGCCTCGGTCGGTGGCGTGTAGAATATCGGCGTCAAGCAGCGGTTCCCTGTCGTGCAGCGCCCGGCGCAGCATCGAGCCTTTCAACTCGGCCAATGTCGCGTCACCGCCGCGCATCGCGTTATCGGGCACGGCGTTGGGCGCGAGTTTGACGACGCTGACATCATCCAGTTTCAACAACGTGCCCGCCCGCAGCGGATGCGCCGCCACAATGACCGCCACCTGCTCCAACGCCGCTTCGGCCTGACCGCCACCTTGCGTATGCGGATGCACACTCACCCAGGCCACCGTGCCGAAGCCGAACAGGCCGAGCGCCATCACGACGAAAAGGCCGATTCGATACATCATGACATCCAGCCCTCCAACAGAAGGCATGTCAGCGTGCCGATTGTGATGGCGGCGGCATAAGGCAGGCTGCCACCATGTCGCAGACGCCATTGCTCCACTCGCCAGATGCGGGCGAAGGTGCCGCGCCCAGACAACGAGGGCAGGGCGTATTGGGCGGCCAACGGCCGCAGCGCGACCATCGCCAGCGCCAGCACGCCACCGGCCAGGGTGATGGCGAAAAGTTGCAGCGCCATGTCATGCGCGGGCACCAACAGCGAGGCGGCGGTGATCAGCTTGGCATCGCCACCGCCGATCCAACGCATCTGCCAGCAACTGAAGGCGGCGATGAAGATCAGCACCATGCACGGAAGCGCATAGAGCACATCCCCTTGCAACAGGCGCAGCAGCAGGCCGAGCGCCGCGATGGCAACGGTGAGCCGATTGGAGATCAGCCGCGTGGCCACATCCTGCCAAACGGTCAGGCATAGCAGAATGGCGCTCAGGGCGAGCAACACGTTCTGCAACAGCTGAAGCAAAATTATCTGATTCATGTCGACCGGCTCCCCGCCCGTCGTCGATGACTGTGAAACTGATCAGGGCCGCAAGACAAGAGCGACTTTCGTCCACCCCAATCTTGACGGCCCTGATTCGAAGTCCTGATCAAGATTTGGGGTCCCGATCAATTTCGGCCAGATCATCAGAGTTGAGCTTACGAGGGCAGCTTACCCGAAATGGTGGTGAGCGCCGTGTTCAATTGTGTACCAAGCGTCGAGACAATCGCCACAATTGCACCAGCCACCAGGGCAGCAATCAAACCATATTCCACGGCGGTCACACCGCGACGGTCAGACCAGAGGTTTTGCAGATTCTTGACGGTATTCATAACAACCCTCCTCTTGCACCAAGAACCATCTTGGCTATGTGAAAGAAAAAGTGCTTCGATAGAGTTTATATCTACACTTTTCTTGTGTCACCAACCTACTTTTGGCAGTTGGCATGAACATTGACCTACATCAATCTCCGGAATTGATAAACAATTTTGGCCTTCACTAATGCGTGATCATTTAATACTTAAAAGTTAATACAATACACGACAAATCACGAATATTCAGATGCATTTCGTATGGAATGTTCGTCGATCCAATCGGCAACACAGCGATCCCGGTCGCGGGCGCTTGTTCCGTTTTGGCGATCCTGGCAGCATCGCTCCGGCTGAAGCGTGATGCGATTGGGCGGAGGCGACACCCTCCCCAATCGTCATTGCAAGCGGCGCGCGGCAATCCGCCGCTGAGTTGGCCGCATCGCGGTGGGATTGGTTCAACCCAATCTCATCACGTTCTAAAATGTCGTCCTGAATCACAGGATGCACTCTGGCCGTTGCCAAGGCGGTCGATGGATAGGGAAACGTTGCACGATGTTGTTCGAAAATCGCTTCAAGGGCCGCTCGGCCATTGTCACCGGCGGCGCCGCGGGAATCGGCCTCGACATTGCCACCCGCCTGTCGGCCGAAGGCGCGCGGGTCAGCCTATGGGACATCGGCGCACAGGCTCTGGCGGAGGCGCAGGTGAAGTCCGGTGCCGTCCATGTCCGCCAACTCGACATCGCCGATCCGCATGCCGTCTCGGCTGCGATGAATGAAACCGTGACCGCTCTCGGCGGCAAGTTGGATGTGCTGGTGGCCAGTGCCGGCATCACCGGGCCGAACGTCACCGTGCGCGATTACCCGGTCGAGGCATGGCAGCGTGTGATGGATGTCAATCTGAACGGCCTGTTCTACTGCAACAAATTCGCCGTCCCGCATCTGGAGGCGAACGGCTATGGCCGCATCGTCAATATTGCTTCGGTGGCTGGCAAGGAGGGCAATCCGAATGCCTCGGCCTATTCCACCTCCAAGGCCGGGGTGATCGGGTTGACGAAATCGCTGGGCAAGGAACTCGCCAAGACGGAAATCCGCGTCAACTGCGTCACCCCCGCCGCCGTGCGCACGGCCATCTTCGATCAGATGACACAGGAGCACATCGATTTCATGCTTTCCAAAATCCCCATCGGCCGTTTTGGCGGCATTGCGGAAGTCGCGTCGCTGGTGTGCTGGCTGGCCTCGGAAGAATCCTCGTTCAGCACCGGCGCGGTGTTCGACGTCTCCGGCGGCCGCGCGACGTATTGAGGGCGTGTCTCGTTGGGTGCCGGAGCGAAGGGCCGTGGCGGTGCGGCGCCCCTTCGCTCCGGCGGCCTGGTCACGTTGGGGCGCCGATATCGCGCTCCTCGCGATAACAAAGATGGCCAAAAATTGGCCCAATATCATCATGTCCACAAAAACGTGATGGAAATGTCGCGTATGTCATGTTTTGTTTGGAATATTCAATATTCAGCGTGAAAAAAATATAAACACAAATATAGAATATAGTGATAAATCGAATTAGGCTTCGGTGTAGCGCAAAAATATTGGGCAGGTTTGGTGTGTTTGTAAAGTTATGTTCGAACACGCCTGCCGCACCAACCGGGGGAGGGAGGTCTCTCCGCTATGACGGATAAAAACGAAACAATAAATATTCTTATCGTTGATGATGAAATAGAAATAATTGATGAAATTTCTGAATATTTTGCAAGCGTAGGTATTGTTGCCACGACTGCGATGAATGTCGATGCCGCCATCGAGGCGCTGGGTTCGCTTCCGGCGGGATCGGTCACCGTCGTCCTGACCGATATCCGGATGCCGGGGCGTGATGGATTGGCGCTGGCGGAGTATATTCGTGATTCCATGACGGAGGCATCGGCCATCGAATTGGTGGTGATGACCGGGCATGGCAATTTCGGCCTCGCCCTCAATGCGCTGCGCGCGCATGTGTTCGACTTCATCAATAAACCGGCAAAGTTGAGCGAATTGCTCAACGCCGTCCATCAGGCGCACAAATCCGCGATGACCCGTCGCGCGCGCGCGATGGAGGGGGTGGCGGCGATGACTTTGGCATCCCGCAACGACGATTTGGAACGCCGACTGCAGCGGGGCGTGTCTGATAAAGCGGCGGTGCAGGATGTCACATTGCATGTGCTCTCCTACCTCGTCGAAATTCGCGACGTCGAAACCGGCAACCACATTCGGCGTACGCAAGAATATGCTGGGTTGTTGATGCGGCTTATTCGCCAAAATCCGCGTTTCGCGGCGGAATTGGCCGATGACCGGTATTGCGATTTGATCGTCAAAGCGGTGCCGCTGCACGATATTGGCAAGGTTGGCATTCCGGATTCCATCCTGCTCAAGCCAGGACCGCTGACGCCCGAAGAATTCACCATCATGAAAACCCACACCACCATCGGCGCACAGGCCATCTCGGCTGCCCTGCAGCGGGTCAGCCGCGACCATCCGGAAAGTGGCGATGATTCGATGGCCTTCCTGGACGTCGCCCGCCAAATCGCGGTGTCGCATCACGAGAAATGGAATGGTTCTGGCTACCCTGGCGGGTTGGCGGGCGATGCCATTCCGCTGCCTGGTCGGCTGATGGCGTTGGCGGATGTGTTCGATGCCCTCTCCTCCGAACGCCCATATAAGTTGGCGCTGCCGCTGGATCAGGCCACTGACATCATCGCCGCCGGGCGGGGGACGCATTTCGATCCAGACTTGGTTGACGCATTCCTGGCCCATCGTGACGCCTTCGCCGAAATCGCCATGCGCCTGAAGCCAGAAACCCAGATGTCGGAATCAGACGCCAAAACGTGATATATTTTTGTGAATAATAAATGTGTGCATAAAAACAGCTTGTTATAATAAATAAAAATGATACATCATAAATTTCGGTTAAAATTGAGAAATATGTTCGTCGTATGGGAAAAATCATCAATACAAATACAATATTTGTATTTGTAGTTATTATTTCTTCATTTCTATCGTGGTTTGTGGCTGGCAGTTATGTACGGCGCATCGAGGGCGACGCCATCGATAAGGCGTTCAATGAGGCACAGGGCATCACGCAGCTATTGGCGGCCGATTGGCAGGCGCAACAAACTCAAATCGGCGCACTGCAACGGATCGGCGCGGTCATTTCTCAGCAAACGCTCGACCGCACTCCGACCGATGTGACGATGGCGTTGCTGCGTCAAATGATGACAGAGGCCGGGCCGGAGGTGTCGCAGGTCGCCGCTGTTGGTGCCGATGGCCAGAAGCTTTGGTCCTTGCTTCCGATGTCCGCCTTGCCGGTTGATTTATCGGACACAGAGTTTTTCAAAGCCATCGCCGTTGATGGCCGCGACAGCTTTATCAGCAGCCCCACCAGGGGACACCTGACGCATCAATGGACAGTGCAGATGTCCTATGCCGTGCGTGGGCAGAACCGGGCATTGCAGGCCGTCGTGGTTGTCTCGGTGGATGTGACGATATTGACGCGCTTGGCAAAAACCCTCGGCATTGACGGGCGTGGGGTGTTGATGGCCATGCGAGATGACGGGCAAGTGTTGATGCGCAGCCTGCCGCTTCCCATCGATCGGGGCGACGGTTTGGCCAGCGCAACCACGCGGGATGCGCTCTTGCGGCGTTCGGCGCATTTCCAGGATGTGTCGCTGTTCGATGGCGTGCCGCGCATTTACACGCGAGAACACGTTCCAAATACCAATGTTTTTGTCGCAGTCGGGCTCGATAAAAAAGAAGTCATGCAAGGCGTTCATGCAACGTCAATATTGATATGTGGAATGACTATCGCGTTGAATATCGCGTGGTATATCGCAGCAGTGGCTATTATCATCGCCACGAAACGAGCGCGCTTGATGAATATTGAAGGAATGCGTAATTTTGTAGCCTCAGAGCGCCATTTATTCATGCAAGAGTTTGCCGATCTAGCAACTGATGCGATTGCCATTCTCGATCATGAGTTGAGATTTCTCTACGTCAATCAGGTGGTCGTGCGTGCGCACGGCACGGCGTTTACCAATATGCTCGGGCACCGCTTTGGGGAGCGCGTGATGCCTGAGGATGAGCAACTCGTGGTCCAAACAATCGAATCGCTCAAACGCAGCTCGCAATCTCAGCGGCTGATCTGGCGCATGCGTCTGGCCGATGGGTCTGTCGGATGGTGGGAGACTGAGATCGTTGGGTTCAATCTCGATGATCGCCAAGACAATAAAAGCCGTCGCTATATCAGCGTCACCCGCGACGTCACTGCCCGCAAAATGGCAGAGGCATCGCTGGTGCAAGCGCACGAGAACATCAACGTCATGCTGCGCGAAAGCCGGGGCATTCTCTTCCGGGACAGCTTTCGCGGCGATGCTCCGATGACGTTGCGCGTCATGGTCGGCAGTCCGTCCGCTTTCGGCAGTCTGGATTTGGCCAAAAGCAGTTACCAGGACTTTCTGATCGCCAATTTGGATGAAGATAGCCTCGCGCGTCTGCAACATACGCGCGAGATATGCAGCATCGAAGGCCATGCGGTGGCCGAACTGCGCTATCAGGCCGAGGGCGAAGACGTGCAGTGGTTGCGCCTGCAAAGCACGCGGTTGCGTGAGACGGCGGAAGATGTCGAATTGCTGCATCTGCTCACCGACATCACCGCCGAGCATCAACTGCGCCAAATTCAACAGCAAACCGAGCGTCTTGCCGTGATTGGCGAGGTCTGCGCCGGCATTGCGCATGAGGTCAATCAGCCGCTTGCGGTGATTTCGATGGCCGCCTCAAACGCGCTGCGTGAGTTGGCATCGTTGACCGGCGATGGCGAACGGATTGCCATCAAGCTGCGGCGGATCGAGACGCAGGCGGTGCGGGTGGGGAAAATTATCAGCCATATCCGTGGCTTTGGCCGAATGGAATTGGCCAATCGCGAGGTTCTGCCCATTGTCGAACTGATCGAGACCGGCATCATTCTGGCGCAAGGGCGGCTGACCAGCACCGGTGTTGTCGCCTTGGTGTGTGTGGCGCCGGATGTGCCGGAGATTTTCAGCGTTCGGGCGGTGTTGGAACAGGTTCTGATGAATTTGCTCGTCAATGCCTGCGATGCCTATGCCGAACGTCGTGCAACCTACTCCAGCGCCGCGCCGCCGCAGATTTGGGTGTCGGCGGAGGCGCGGGGGGATGGCTGCGTGGTGCGCGTGGCCGATCACGCCGGAGGCATTCCAGCCGACGTCATCGATCGTATCTTCACGCCTTTTTTCACCACCAAGGCCGCCGACAAGGGAACCGGACTCGGACTGTCCTTCTGCGCCACGTCGATGCGCGATCTTGGTGGGCAAATCAGCGCATATAACCAACATGGCGGCGCGGTCTTTGAGATCGACATGCCCGCCGAGATGTGCGTGGCCGGGCAAGTTGTCGCCAGTTCAAGTCAGCCATCGATATAGCCGCCATCCTCACTGCGCAGGCGGTCAATCGTCTCCAGGCGTGACAGCGTGGCTGCATCGCCGTTGGAGATCACCAGCGCCACCAGGGTTTCGATCACCGCCACCACCCCGATCATCGACGGGTAAAATTGCGGGCTGCTGCAGCCGGATGTCAGCACGACATCGCTGGACGTGGCCAGCATGGCGCCGAGACTGTCGGTGATGGCGATCACCGTTGCCCCATTGGCCCGCGCAAATTCCGCCGCCCGCAGCGCCTGCTTGGCATAGGGGGCAACGGAGAGGATCACCACCGCGTCGCCCGCCCCGATGCCAACAAGCCCTTCGACCACCGCGTTGCCATTGGCGGGCGGCACGCGCAATTGCGGAAGAATGGCGCGGGCGAGATATTGCAGATACTGCGCCATCGCATGCAGTGCCCCGCCGCCAAGCGCATAGGCTTGGCGTGATGTGCGCAGCACAGTCGCGGCACGTACCAAATCGTCCAGGCTGCTGGCCGCGAACGACACCGCCAGATTTCCCCCCGCAGCGTCGGCCATGCTCGCCATCACCCCGGCATCGCCCCCCTGTTCGCCCAGGCGCTGCAACGAAGCGGCTTTGCGGCGGAAACGTCCCCCGGTGACGGCGCTTTGGAACACCGCGCGGAAACTATCGTAATCGTCAAATCCCACCCGCCGCGCCAGACGCAGCATCGTCGGTGGCGTGACACCGATCTGCCCGGCCAGCCCACGCATCGAATTCACCGCAACCGCCTGGGGCTGGTCGAGAATGAATCCGGCCGCCCGTCGTACATGCGGGGGCAACTCGGCCAGCGTTGCTTTCATCCGTCGCAAAACCGCGTCCATGTCGTCTCCGTGCGCGAGGGGCAAATCAGGGCTTGACGATATTCCAAGTGTTATATTCTACTATCATTTAACGCAAATGATACAACGATGGCGGTCCCAATGGCGCGCTACTCGGTTTTCTCGCTCGCTGCCAAAGCCCTTGGTGGGCATCGCTCTTGGTCCCGCGCTTGGCGCGATCCCGTGCCGAAACCGGCTTACGATGTCATCATCGTCGGTGGTGGCGGGCATGGGTTGGCGACGGCCTACTATCTCGCCAAGGAGCACGGCATCCGCAACGTGGCGGTGATCGAAAAGGGATGGCTCGGCGGCGGCAACACCGGGCGCAACACCACCATCGTGCGCTCGAACTACATGATGCCCGGCAACACGATGTTCTATGAACGCTCGGTGCGCCTGTGGGAGCAGTTGAGCCAGGATCTGAACTTCAACGTGATGTTCTCCCAGCGCGGGCAGTTCAATCTCTGCCATTCCCCCGCCAGCCTCGATGCCGCCCGCAGACGCGGCAACATCATGCGGGCGAACGGCATAGATGCGGAGATGCTCGACCGAGCCGAGGTGATGCGTCGCCTGCCGTATATCGACTATTCCGAGCGCGCCCGTTTCCCCATCCTGGGCGCGGTGTTTCAAGCCCGCGCCGGCACGGCGCGCCACGATGCGGTGGCCTGGGGCTTCGCGCGGGCCGCCGATCGGTTGGGGGTGGATATCATCCAGCAATGCGAAGTCACCGGATTTCTGCGGGAGAACGGTGCAGTTGTGGGGGTGGAGACATCGCGCGGGCCGATCCGGGCGGGCAAGGTGGGGCTTGCGGTGGCTGGCCACTCTGGCCATCTCGCCGCCAGGGCCGGGCTGCGGCTTCCCATCGAAAGCCATGTCTTGCAGGCTTACGTCTCCGAACCGCTCGCGCCGATGATCGACACCGTGATCTCGTATGGTGCCGCGCATTTCTACATCAGCCAGTCAGACAAGGGCGGGCTGGTGCTCGGCGGCGATATCGACGGCTACAACACCTACGCCCAACGCGGCGGTCTGCCGATTGTCGAACACACGCTCGGCTCCGCCGTGGCGCTCATCCCGTCGCTGTCACGGTTGCGCGTGGTGCGGCAATGGGGGGGCGTGATGGACATGTCGATGGACGGCTCGCCCTTCATCAGCCGCACGCCAATCGACGGCCTCTATATCAATGGTGGCTGGTGCTATGGCGGCTTCAAGGCAACGCCCGCCTCCGGCTGGTGCTATGCCTGGACGCTGGCGAAAGACGAGCCGCACCCGGACAATGCCGAGTTCACCCTCGACCGTTTCCGCCACGGCTACCAGATCGACGAAAAGGGCGCAGGCCCCACCCCGAACGCGCACTGAGGAGGCAGGCAATGCTCAGATTCAGCTGTCCGGTCTGCGGTCTGCGGGACGAGACCGAATTCACCTATGGCGGCGATGCCACGCTGGTGCGTCCGGCGCATGACGATACCAATGCCGATCACTGGCATGATTACGTCTTCCTGCGTGACAACCCGCGTGGCGCGCATCGGGAATATTGGCACCATGTGCAGGGCTGTCGGCAATGGCTGGTGGTGGAGCGCGACACGCTCACCCACGCCATCGGCCTGGTCGCTCTGGCGCGGGAGAGCCGGCCATGACGCGCCTTTCCACCGGCGGCCGCATCGACCGTGCGCGACCGATCACATTGCATTTTGATGGCATCAAGCTGGCCGCCTATCAGGGCGACACGCTGGCCTCGGCCCTGCTCGCCCATGGGGTGCGCATCGTCAATCGCAGCTTCAAATATCACCGTCCGCGCGGCGTCTTTTCGGCTGGCGTGGAGGAGCCCAACGCGCTGGTGCATCTGCGCGAGGGCGCGCGCGGCGAGCCGAATACCCGTGCCACCAGCATCGAGGCGTTCGACGGCTTAGTGTCGCACAGCCAAAGCGGTTGGCCCTCGGTGCGGCGCGATATTGGCGGGCTGCTGGGCCTGTTCATGCGCTTTATGCCAGCGGGGTTTTACTACAAGACCTTCATCGGCCCCGGCCGTGGCACCAAGGCGTGGATGTTTTTCGAGCATTTCATCCGCAAAGCCGCCTCCACAGCGCAGCCGCCGATGCTGGATGATCCAGATAGCTACGAGAAGGTGAATGCCTTCTGCGACACGCTGGTGATCGGCGCGGGTCCGGCCGGTTTGGCGGCGGCGTTGGCGGCGGGGCGCAGCGGGGCGCGGGTCATCCTGGTCGATCAGGACAACGCGCTCGGCGGTTCGCTGCTCGACCAGCCAGCGGGCGGGGCAGGGGATGCGTGGCTGCAATCGGTGAGCGATGAACTCCACCAACTGCCCAATCTGCGCATCCTCACGCGCACCACCGCCTTCGGGGCCTATGATGGTGAAGTCTACGGCCTGATCGAACGGGTCTCCGATCACCTCGCCACCCCGCCTGAAGGCCAGCCCCGGCAACGCTACTGGCTGGTGCGTGCCCGCAATGCCGTGCTGGCGACCGGGGCGATCGAGCGGCCGCTGGTGTTTGGCAACAACGATCTGCCCGGCGTGATGCTGGCCTCGGCCCTGCGCAGCTACCTCAACCGCTACGGCGTGCTGTGCGGCCAGCGCGTGGTGCTGTGCACCGGCAATGACAGCGTCTACGCCACGGCTTGCGAACTCGCATCCGTCGGCGCGCGGGTGACGGTGCTGGATCTGCGGCCCACGCTCCCCGAGGCCCTGCTTGCTCAGGCGAAAGCGGCGGGGGTTGCGGTGCGGCCGGGCACAGCCGTCGTCACTGCGCATGGCCGACGACAGATTCGGGGTGTCAGCGTTGCCACCTTCGATGCCGTCACTGGGCGAACGCGGGGGGCTGCGTCAGTCTTGAGCTGCGATGTGCTCGGCACCTCCGCGGGCTTCACGCCCACGCTGCATCTGTGGAGCCAGCGCGGCGGGCGTCCGGTCTACGATCCGCAGCGTCTGGCCTTTCTGCCCAACACCACCGCCGTGCCGCTGATGTTCTGCGCCGGTGCCGCATTGGGCGAGGATGGGCTGCACGCCGCCATTGCCAACGGCTTTGCACAAGGGGCGGCGGCTTGCATTGCGCAAAACATCGGCACACTCGCCCCGCCCGCGCTGCCCAGCGATGGGTGGCGGCGCGAGGCGCTCATGCCATCGGCCATTCTGGCCCAGACGGGTGACGCGGCGATGCCCGCCTTTGTCGATCTGCAGCATGACGTCAAACGCAGCGATATCGATCTGGCGCATCGCGAGGGCTATGTCTCCGTCGAACATGCCAAGCGTTACACCACCGGCGGCATGGCGACCGATCAGGGCAAGACCTCCAACGTCCACATCCTCTCCCGCCTTGCCGAATTGCGCGGCACGACATTGGGTGATGTTGGCACCACCACGTTCCGCCCGCCCTACACGCCGATTGCCTTCGGCGCCATCGTCGGCCGCGAACTCGGCCCGCATTTCCGTCCCACCCGCCGCTCCCCGATGCAGGATTGGCACCAAGCGCATGGCGCCAGATTCATCGATGCCGGTGCCTGGTCCCGTGCCTGGTATTATCCGCAATCGGGCGAGGATATTCGCGCCGCCTATCTGCGCGAGGCCGCTCATGTGCGGGCGGATGTCGGCATCGTCGATGTCTCCACCCTCGGCAAGATCGCCGTGCAGGGGCCGGACGCCGCCGAATTCCTCGACCGTCTGTATTGCAACGCGTTCGCCTCCCTCAAAGTCGGCCGGCTGCGCTACGGCGTGATGCTGCGCGATGATGGTTTCGTCTTCGATGACGGCACCACCGCGCGCCTGGGCGAGACGGAATTCCTCACCTCCACCACCACCGCCAATGCCGGCCCCGTTTTGGCGAGGATGGAGCACCTGCTGCAAACCGCGTGGCGCTCCATGCGGGTGCAGGTGACATCGGTCAGCGACCAATGGGGCGTGATCGCCGTGGCCGGTCCGAAATCACGCGCCCTGCTGCAAACGGTCTGCACCGTCGATCTGTCCGCCCAGGCGCTGCCGAACATGGCATTTGTCGAGACGCAGATCGGCGATGTGCCGGTGCGCGTGCATCGGATGAGCTACTCCGGCGAACTGGCCTATGAACTCTACATCCCGGCCGGTTTTGCCCAAGAGGTGTGGCAGATTCTGATCGATGCCGGGGCGAAACCCTATGGCACCGAGGCGATGGGCGCGCTGCGCATCGAAAAGGGCCATGTGGCGGGGGGGGAGTTGGATGGCCGCACCACGCTGAAAGACCTCGCCCTCGAACGCCTCGCCAGTCGCCGCAAGCCGTTTGTCGGGGCGGTGTTGCGCCTGCGTCCAAAGCTCGAAGATCTCGCCCGCCCCAGCCTCGTCGGGTTGGAGGTGCTTGACCGGCAGACACCGTTGAAATCCGGAGCCTTGCTGTTCAGCGGTGGCAAGCCGATCTCCGGGCATGGTGACGGCTATGTCACCTCCACGACGTGGTCGCCGACGCTCGGCGGTCCGATTGGGTTGGCATTGCTGGCCTATGGCCAGGGCCGCATTGGCGAGACCATTCGCTGCGTTGATCTGCTGTCCGGCACCAATGTCGCCTGCCGCGTGGTGGCGCCCTGTTTCGTCGATCCCGAGGGAGTGCGGCAAAATGGCTGAATCCCGATCCGCTTTGGCCGAACATCTGCATCCGAGCCGTCATGGCGCCGGACTCCACGTGCCCGATCTGATGCTGGGTGAGGCTCCGATGGGCAAGCTGCTGCAACTCTCCGGCTGGCCGGACAGTTTTGAACGGGCCGGTGCAACGGTGATGCACAGCCTTGGCTTCGCGGGCATCGGCGCATTCGGTGTGGTGCAACAGGCGGGTGAGGCGCTGGCGTTTCGCTGCGCACCGGAGCGCATTTTGCTGCATGTGCCGTCTGAGTCCGCCGCCCCTGTCGTCAACCCGACGATGACGCCGTTGCTCGACCTCAGCCACTCCCGCACCCGCATCACCGTTGCGGGCGGGCAGGCGGGTGATCTGTTGGCGCGGGTGGTGCCGATTGATCTCGATGTAGCGGTCTTCCCGCCTGGATATTTCGTGCAAACTGGGCTGCATGGCGCGGGCGTGTTGCTGCATCGGCGGATGGATCGGTTCGACGTCTACGTGCCCCGCTCCTACGCCGTCTCGGTGTGGCACACGCTGTGTGAGAACGCGCAAGGCTTCGGCTATCGTGTCGGCGGTCCTGCCGCATGAATCAGACGACGCTGGCCTGGCGCTTTGCACATTGGTCCGCGTCACTGACGACACAGACGGTCCCGCCTGCGGTGCGGCACACGGCACGGCGGGCGATTCTCGATACGTTCGGGGTGATTGCAGCCGGCGCGCAACACAAAGCCACCCAAACCGCCCTGGCCGCTTTCGGCCCCACCCCCACCCCCACAGCCATCGCATTGATCCTTGGCACCGCCGCCCATGCCTGGGATTGGGATGACACCAGCTATGCCGGCATCAATCACGGCTCGGCTGTCGTGCTGCCCGCCGTTCTCGCAGCGCAGGCGATCAGTGGGGCGGACGACGCCACCGCCCTTGCCGCCTTCGTCGCCGGATCGGAAATCGCCTACACCCTGGGCGAGGTGATCGGCTCCGGCCATTATTTCCGAGGCTGGTGGAGCACCATCACCCTCGGCCTTATCGGCGCGACCGTGGCGGCGTGTCGCACACTCGGCTTGTCCGCCGACGCCACCGGCCACGCCATTGCGCTGGCGGCAGCCATGGCAGGCGGTGGAAAATCGGTCTTCGGCACAGACGGCAAACCGTTCCTTGTTGGCATGGCTGCCCGCAATGCGCTCGATTTGGCGCTTGCGGCGCAAGCCGGGCTCACCGGCCCAGTTCACGCCTTCGAGGATTCACGCGGCTTTTTGTCCTTGCTGGGTGACGGTTCGGCGCAACCGGAGATCGCTTGCAGCCTCGGCACGCGCTGGCGGCTGACCGATCCGGGCCTGCTGATCAAATCCCATCCGGTTTGCTCCGCCGCCCATGCCGCCATTGAAATGACGGCGCAGCTCTGTCGCCAGGCTTGCGCCACGCCCGACCAGATTGCCGCCATCCTCTGCCACGTCCCGCATCTGGTCGATATCAGCCTCGTGCACGATCACCCGCACAGCGCGCAGGAAGCGCAGTTCTCGTTGCCCTTCGCGGTGGCCTGTGCCGCCGATCATGGCGGTGTTCGGTTGGATGATCTGATCGATCACCGCTTTGCCGATCCCGACATCCTGGCGCTGATGGCGCGGGTGCGGAAGATGCACGATCCGGCACTCTCCACGCCGCAGATGCTGCTCGCCGCGCCGGAATCCGCCCGTGTTGTCTTGCATCTGGCCGATGGCCGCCGGTTGGAGGGGTTTTGTCCCGTGGCATACGGCATGCCGCAGCGTCCACTGTCGGATGACGATCTGCTTGCCAAATTCGCTGAATGCCAACGGCTCGCCGGATGGCACTCCAACTCCGTAACGCCCGCTTCCATCTTGGCCTTAGGGGCAGGCTCGGAGCGCATATTAACCGCCGCGCGTGCGGTTTTTTGGCCGAATGCAGGTCTAAGCGCGAAAGGAGGGTGACGTTTTCGTCTTGCCTGGGATAGCGTTTGTTACAAGCCGGGGGGACCGGCAACGATGCGTCTGGAAACACTGCAACGGAGAGTGTCGATGTTGAAATGGATCATGGCGACCGCGTTCACCGCTGGCATGCTGGCGGGCTCTGTCCTGCCCGGCCACGCCGACGTGCTCGATGACATCAAGGCGCGCGGCACGCTCGTCGTCGGCGTCAAGGCAGATTACAAACCCTTCGGCTTCCGCGACCCCTCCGGCGCGATCATCGGTCTTGAACCCGATCTGGCCGCCGATGTCGCCAAACGGCTTGGCGTGAAGCTGGAACTGGTGCCGGTGGTTTCGGCCAACCGGATGGAGTTCCTGGCACAAGGCAAGATCGACCTGATGATCGCCACCATGTCCGACAAGCCGGAGCGCCGGAAGATCGTGCAGGCCATCGAGCCGCTCTATTACGCCGATTTCGTCAACGTGCTGCTGCCCAAAGGCTCGCCCATCAAGAAATGGGAAGACCTCGCGGGCAAAAAACTCTGCGGCACCACCGGCGCTTGGTACAACAAAACCGTCGCCGAGAAATACGGCCCCGAAGTCAGCGCCTTCGACGGTTCAGACAAGCCGCTGCTCTCCCTCAAGGGCGGCGATTGCGCCGGCTACGTCTATGACCAGACCTATATCGTCGGCAAACTCCTCGATCCGGATTGGAAAGATGGCTACGCCATGCCGCTGCCCGGCATTCTGGAAACGCCCTGGTCGATCAACGTGAAGCTTGGCGAGGAAAAATTCGCGAAGTTCATGACCGATACGTCCATCGATTGGATGAAGAAGGGCACGATCGTCGATCTTGAAAAGAAATGGAGTGTACCGGCGACTGAATACGCAGCTCGCATGCATGAGAAATACAAGTAAGATATTCGCGGCGTTTGACCGAACACTGAAAAAGGCTGGCCCGTGCAGGGCCAGCCTGAGGATGGCCGGATGCAGGTGATCTATGACTGGTTTCTGGCGTTTTATGAACGCACCGGCATCAATCTCTCATTCATCTATGACAATTTCGACCGCGCGCGAATTATCAAAGGCTTTTGGTTGACCATCGAATTGTCGGTCATCACCATCGCCCTGAGCATCGTCGTCGGCGTCATCGGCGCATGGCTGAAGGGCGCGCGGTCTGGTTGGGTGCGGCATTCGGTCGATGCCTTCATCAGCATCTTCCGCAACACGCCGCCGCTGGTGCAGATCTATTTCTTCTATTTCGGCCTGGGCTTCATGCTGCCACGGGTGATGGACCCAATCTCCGGCACGATGGCGCCGATGGTGACGAATTTTCAGTGGGCGGTGCTGTCGCTGTCGCTGTTCGCCGGGGCTTTCAACATCGAAATCTTCCGCTCCGGCATGGAAGCGGTGCCGCGTGCGATGGTCGAGGCGGCGGATAGTCTGGGATACACGCGCTCTCAGATTTATTGGCATGTCGTGCTGCCGCTGGCGTTTCGCAATTGTCTGCCAGCTTTGGGCAATAATCTGGTCAATCTGGTCAAGACCACCAATCTTGCCTACGCCATTGCGGTGCCGGAGATGATGTATGCCGCCAAACAGATTTGGTCGGATTCCAGCAATGTGCGCGAGATGATGATCTTCCTGCTTTTTGCCTATGTCTTCCTCGTTGCCATCCTGGTCTATGGGCTGAACTGGTTGGAGCGTGCGCTGCGCATTCCTGGCTACGGCCAGATGGGAGGGCGCTGATGCTGCGATTCTCCGATGCATTCGCCCCCAGCGCTGTGCGCGTCACCTCGCGTGCCGCTTTGGCGGTGTCCGCCTTGGTCTTTGTCGGCTCCTCGGCGATGGCCGCGGCGGGGAGTGCGCACGATTCGGTTCTCACCATCCTCATCCGCTGGGCGCCGCTGCTGCTGTCCGGCTTTTTGTTCAATCTGCTGATTTCGGTGCTGTCGATGGCCGTCGGCACGCTGGCCGGCATTCCGCTCGGCATGATGCAACTCTCATCCCTGCGCCCATTGGCGCGGCTGGGCTATTATCTGACGCAGTTCTTCCGCAACGCGCCCTGGCTGGTGCTGCTGTTCATCTGCGTGATGTTGCTGCCGTTCGAGTTCCGGGTGGCGGGCTTGCGCATCCCGTTCCCGGATTGGGTGAAAGCCGTTGTCGGATTTTCGCTGCCCGCGATGGCCAACGTGTCCGAAATCCTGCGCGGGGCCGTGCTCTCGGTGCCGACCGGGCAGTGGGAGAGTGCGGAAAGCCTCGGTTTCAACCGCCGTCAGACGATGTTCCAGATCATCCTGCCGCAATGCATCAAGCGCATGTTGCCGCCCTGGATGAACCTGTATTCGCTGATCACCATGTCCACCGTCACCGCCTCCGTGGTGGGGGTGAGCGAAATGCTCACCATGACCGCCCAGGTCCATGCCGCCGAAGGCTCGCGCCCTGAACTGCTTGCCCCGCTCTATTCCTTCGCGATGCTGTGCTTCTTTGTCTATGCCTATCCGATTGGCAAATGGACTGAGTATCTGGAGCGCAAATACCAGGTGAAAGACTGATCCGCATGACCCAGCCAGACCGGGGCTTCGTATCGCTGCGCGATGTCCACAAAACATTCGGCGCGCACAAGGTGATCAACGGCATCTCGCTCGACGTCGCCAAAGGGGAGACGATCTGCATCATCGGGCCGTCCGGCTCCGGCAAATCGACGCTGATCCGCTGCATCAACGCGCTGGTGCCGGTGGATCGAGGCTCGATCCATCTCGACGGCATCGAGGTCAACACCCCCAAATTGGACAAGCTGGCGCTGCGGCGGCGGGTGGGGATTGTCTTTCAGCAATACAATCTGTTCCCGCACAAAACGGCGCTGGAAAACATCATGATGGCGCCGATCACCGTTCTCAAACAGGACCGCGCCGAGGTTGAAGCCCGCGCCCGCGCTCTGCTGAAAAAGGTGCGTCTGGCGGGAAAGGAAGGCGCCTATCCCGGCGAACTCTCCGGCGGACAACAACAGCGCGTCGCCATCGCCCGCTCATTGGCCATGCGCCCGGATGTGATGCTGTTCGATGAAGTCACCGCAGCGCTCGACCCCGAAACCAAGAAAGACGTGCTCACCACCATCCAGGATCTGGCGCGGGACGGCATGACGTGTCTGGTGGTGACGCATGAGATGGGATTTGCCCGCGAAGTCTCCAATCGCGTCTATTTCACCGAGGGCGGCTTGATCGTGGAACACGCGCCGCCGGCGGAGTTCTTCAGCAACCCGCAAGACCCACGCACCCGCGAATTCCTCAGCCAGGTGCTGTAGCCGCTCATCGCAAGCGGATTGCATGACGGGGGGAATTTGTGCTCAACATGATAGCGATAACAAATTCTGTCCCGTTTTGCGGCGACCGGCTTGAGGAAAAGTGTGAACATGATCACCGGAAATATGCTGATTGGTGCGCAAGCCGTGGCTGGGGCAGGGGCGCCGGTTTATGGTATCGATCCAAGCCTGGGCACAAAGATCGAACCGGCTTTTCATGGCGGCTCGCAGGCCGATGTGGAACGCGCCTGCGCTCTGGCCGCTGCCGCCTTCGATATGTTCCGTGACACCACGCTGGAACAGCGCGCTGTCTTCCTCGAAACCGTGGCGGACGAGATCATGGCGTTGGGCGATGAACTCGTCGCCCGCGCCATCGCCGAGAGCGGGCTGCCGCGCGGTCGCATCGAGGGCGAGCGTGGCCGCACTGTTGGGCAGTTGCGTCTGTTCGCCCAGGTGGTGCGCGAAGGCGGCTGGCTCGATGCGCGGATCGACCCCGCTTTGCCCAATCGCGCCCCGCTGCCGCGCGCCGATCTGCGCCAGCGTCACATCGCCATCGGCCCGGTTGTGGTCTTCGGCGCGTCGAATTTCCCGCTGGCGTTCTCGGTGGCCGGTGGTGACACCGCCTCCGCCTTCGCCGCCGGTTGCCCGGTGATCGTCAAGGCGCATTCCGCCCATCCCGGCACCTCCGAACTCGCTGGTCGCGCCATACAGGCGGCGGTGGCCAAAAGCGGCCTGCCGGAAGGCGTCTTCTCGCTGATCTTCGGTTCAGGTCGCGAAGTCGGCACCGCTTTGGTGACGGACCCGCGCATCTCAGCCGTGGGCTTCACCGGCTCACGCGCCGGTGGCACGGCGCTGATGCGCGCTGCCGCCGGTCGTCCGGTGCCGATCCCGGTCTATGCCGAGATGAGCAGCATCAACCCGGTCTTCCTGCTCCCGTCCGCGCTCGCCTCCCGCGCCGAGTCGATTGGCAAGGCGTTTGTCGGCTCGCTGACGATGGGCGCCGGCCAGTTCTGCACCAATCCCGGCCTTGTGCTGGCCGTGGATGGCCCGGATCTGGAAACATTCATCGCCGCCGCCGCCGCTGCCCTGGCCGCTGCCCCGGCGCAGACGATGCTCACGCCAGGCATCTGTGAAGCCTATCAATCCGGCGCCGCCCGTCTGCTGGAACACGGTGCGGTCGCAACAATCGCCCAGGGCCAGCCGCAATCCGGTCCGACACAGGGGCAAGCCGCCCTTTTCGTCACCGATGCCGCAAGTTTTCTGGCCAATCATGATCTGACGGAAGAGGTCTTCGGCGCCGCCAGCCTCGTGGTGCGCTGCCCGGATCTGGCGACGATGCAGGCTTTGGCCGAAAAATTGGAAGGCCAGTTGACCGCCACCATCCAGTTCGACGACGCCGATATCGACGCCGCACGCGCGCTGCTGCCCACGCTGGAACGCCGCGTTGGGCGCATCCTGTTCAACGGCTATCCGACGGGCGTCGAGGTTTGTCACGCGATGGTGCATGGCGGCCCGTACCCGTCCACCTCCGATGGTCGCACCACTTCGGTCGGCACCCTGGCCATCCGCCGCTTCCTGCGTCCGGTTTGTTATCAGGATGTGCCCGCCGCCCTGCTTCCCGCCGCTCTGCAAGACGGCAACCCGCTTGGCCTGTGGCGTCGGATTGACGGCGTGCTGGGCCAGAACTGATCTGCAAGAGAGCCTTATCATGACGATCACACCTGACTCCTTCCGCCGCGCGCTCACCGGTATTTCCGGCATTCTGGTCACGCCGTTTGACGGCAATGACCAGATCGCCCCCCAGCGTCTCGCCCCCATCGTCAACCGCGCGGTGGATGCCGGGGTGCATATCCTGGTCGCCAACGGCAATACCGGCGAATTCTATGGCCTGACCACCGCCGAAGCCGAAGCGATGGTCAATGCCGCCGCCGAGCTCGTCGCTGGCCGCGTGCCGCTGTTGGCGGGCATTGGCCGCTCGATCGGCGATGCGGTCGCACTCACCCGCGCCTCCCGCAAGGCCGGCGCCACCGCGCTGATGGTCCATCAGCCGCCCGACCCCTTCGTCTCGCCGCGCGGTGTTGTGGCCTATGTCGAGCGGATTGCCGAAGCCGGGCAGGATCTGCCGGTGATGCTCTATCTGCGCAATGACGGCATCGGTCTGGACGCCATTGAGGCGCTGTGCCGCATTCCGCAGGTGGCCGGGGTGAAATGGGCCGCCCCCACGCCGCTGCGTCTGGCCGAGGCGATTCGTCGTGCCGATCCCGCCATCGTCTGGGTGGGCGGTCTGGCCGAGACCTGGGCACCGCCGCTCTATGCGGTGGGCGCGCGCGGCTTCACCTCCGGCCTGATCAATGTGTGGCCGGAGCGCTCGGTTGCCATTCACGCAGCGCTCGACGCCGGTGACTACACCACGGCGATGCAGTTGATCGGCGAGATCCGCATGTTCGAGGAACTGCGCTCGGAAGAAGGCAACGGCACCAACGTCACCGTGGTCAAGGCAGCCCTCGCCAAGCTCGGCCAAGATTGCGGCCATGTCCGCCCACCGGGCGCGTGGCCGCTGACGGATCGTCAATCCGGTCTGCTCGACGCGGCTTTGGGGGAGTGGGGTTTGATCGGCTGATTCTTGACCGTCATTGCGAGGCGCATAGCGACGAAGCAACCCATCGAGACGCGAGGTGGCATTTCGATGGGTTGCTTCGTCGCTCCGTTCCTCGCAATGACGGTAAATACAATGAGTTAATCAAAAATCAGTGTGGTCTTTCCGCCCGACGATTCTACGCTTGCTGCCCCGGTCCCAGCACGGCCAAGATCTGAATATCGCCAGCCGTCTCACCAATGCCAGTGTCTGGATGAACCCGGTAATCCGACACCACCAATCGTCGCGTGCCTGCCTGAACCCTGATGCGGCAGGTGCTGCAATGACAACGCGACGGCTTATGCTGGTGCCGCGTAACGGCTGGCAGCGGATTGGCCACGCGGCCCAGGCATTGGGGTGTTTGCATCGATGTCGAGCGCTCTCAGCCAAGCCTCTACATCGTCGCCACCCAGCCCAAGCCCCGCCGCTATATCAGCCTCAGCCCGCGCGATGATCGCAGTCTCGCGCTGAATGCGACTTAAACGTGCAGCCTCGGGCTCGTGCGGAGAGAAGTTGTTATCCTGGGAGATGGTCTGGGTGCCGTCCATGGCTCAGATGATACACGCCATGCAGGGCAAATTCCATCTTCGCAAATACCCGTATCCCACCGCCGAACATTGCCCGCATGGCGCACACGTCCTAAACCCGTTCCTCTCGCATCACATGCTGCATGCCATCACGGGTCTTTCACGAATGCTGTCCAAAACGCACAATCCTGCCGAAACCGAACGCGCGATCTATGCGGGGTGGGAACAGGGGGGCGCTTTTGCCGCCCATCCGGCGAGCGACGCCGCGCCGTTCACCATCATGATCCCGCCGCCCAACGTCACCGGCACGCTGCATGTGGGCCACGCATTGACGATGACCTTGCAGGACACGCTTACCCGCTATCGCCGCATGCAGGGCCGTGACGCGCTGTGGCAGCCGGGCACCGACCATGCGGGCATCGCAACGCAAATGGTGGTCGAACGCCTGCTCGCCACCGAAGGCACCACGCGCCAGGAACTCGGCCGCGACACCTTCCTCAACCGCGTGTGGGATTGGAAGGCGCAATCCGGCGGTGCGATCACCGAACAGCTGCGCCGCATCGGCGCCTCGCTGGATTGGCCGCGTGAGCGCTTCACCATGGATGAAGGTCTGTCGGTGGCGGTGCGCGAGGTGTTCGTCACGCTCTACAAGCAGGGCTTGATCTATCGCGACCGCCGCTTGGTGAACTGGGATCCGAAATTCCAATCCGCGATTTCCGATCTGGAAGTGGAAAGCCGCGAGATCAACGGCTTCATCTGGCATCTGCGCTACCCGCTGGATGACAAATCAGGCCGCTCCATCGTCGTTGCCACCACACGCCCGGAGACGATGCTGGGTGACACGGCGGTGGCCGTGCATCCCACCGATGAGCGTTACACCGACCTGATCGGCAAGCACGTCATCCTTCCGCTCACCGGCCGTCGGGTGAAGATCGTCGCGGACGAATATTCCGACCCGGAAAAGGGCACCGGCGCGGTGAAGATCACGCCTGCGCATGATTTCAACGACTTTGAAGTCGGCCGTCGCCACGGGTTGGAGATGCCGTCGATCCTGGATCGTGAGGCGAAGATCACGCTGGCCGAGATCACCCTGCATGCGGTGGAGGGCGTGGCCGATCCGGCATTCACCCAGACGCTTGAAGGTCTGGACCGCTTTGAAGCCCGCAAGCGGATCATCGCGGAACTCGAACGCCTCGAACTGCTCGTCGATATCGTCAAGCACACCAATCAGGTGCCGCATGGCGACCGCTCGGGCGTGCCGATTGAGCCGTTGCTGACGGTGCAGTGGTATTGCAACGCCGCCGAACTCGCCAAACCGGCCATCGCCGCGGTGGAAGACGGGCGGATGAAGTTCGTGCCGCAGCAATGGGAGAACACGTTCTTCGCCTGGATGCGCGACATTCAGCCCTGGTGCATTTCCCGTCAGCTGTGGTGGGGCCATCGCATCCCGGCCTGGTATGGCCCGGATGGTGTGGTCTTCGTCGAGCAGACCGAGGAGGCAGCCATCGCTGCCGCGCGGGCGCATTATGGCGACGATACCGCCATCACCCGTGACGAGGATGTGCTGGACACCTGGTTCAGCTCGGCACTCTGGCCGTTCTCCACCCTCGGCTGGCCGGAACAGACGCCGGAACTGGCGAAATATTATCCGGGTGACGTGCTGGTGACCGGCTTTGACATCATCTTCTTCTGGGTTGCCCGGATGATGATGATGGGCATGCATTTCATGGGCGATGTTCCGTTCCGCCACATCTACATCCATGGCCTCGTCCGCGACGAAAAAGGCCAGAAGATGAGCAAGTCCAAGGGCAACGTGATCGACCCGCTGGCGATGGTGGACCAGTTCGGCACCGATGCGCTGCGCTTTGCCATCACCCGTCTGGCGGGGCCGGGGCGCGATGTGAAGCTTGGGCCGGCGATTGTGGAGAACAACCGCAGCTTCATCACCAAACTCTGGAACGCCGCGCGCTTCTGCGAGATGAACGGCATCGTGCCCGATGTCGGCTTTGCCCCGGATCAGGCGACATTGCCGCTGACCCGCTGGATTCTCGCCAAGGCGTCCGACGCGATTGTGGAAGCAACGGCGGCGCTGGAAGCCTATCGCTTCGACGAATACGGCGCGGCTTGCTACCGCTTCGTCTGGAACGTGTTCTGTGACTGGTTCCTCGAACTCGCCAAACCCGCCCTGGCCACCGAAGGGGCCGAGGCCATCGAGGTGAAGCAGACGGCGGCCTATGTGCTGGGCCTGATCCTGCGCCTGATGCATCCGTCGATTCCGTATGTGACGGAGGAGCTGTGGGCGGAGTTCGGCTATGGCGAAAAATTCTCGCTCATCTGCGCGACATTCCCGCAGTCGTTCGACGTGCCCGGAGCCGCCGAAGCGCGTGCGGAGTTGGATTGGCTGGTGCGTTTGATCGGTGACGTGCGCGCGGTGCGCTCGGAGATGAACATCATCCCGAGCGTGAAGGCTCCGGTGCTGCTGCGCGATGCCAGCGCCGAGACGCTGGCGCGTGGTCATCGCTGGATCGAGGCGATTTCCCGCATGGCGCGCGCCTCCGAGTTCGGCCCGGTGGTCGGTGAGATGCCGAAGGGGGCGGCGCAGCTGGTGCTGGATGAAGCCACCATCGTCATCCCGCTTGGCGGTCTGATCGATTTCGAAGTCGAGCGCGCCCGCCTGCAAAAGGAACGCGCCCGCGTCGAAAAGGACGCCGAAGGCACCCGCCGCAAGCTGGAAAACGCCGATTTCGTCGCCCGCGCCAAGCCGGAGGTGGTGGAGGAGAATCGCGACCGCCTTACCAACGCCCAGGCCGAACTCGCCCGTCTTGATGCCGCTCTCGCACGGATTTCCTAAGCCATGACCAACGCCCTGATCCTGAAACTGGCCTGCCCCAACCGTCCCGGCATCGTGGCGGGCGTCTCGACGCATCTGTATGAGGCCGGCTGCAACATTCTCGACGCCGCCCAGTATGACTCCACCGACACCACCCGCTTTTTCATGCGCGTGGTCTTCAACGTGGTCGATGGTACGCCGGATGTGGACAAGCTGCGCGAGGCCTTTCGCCCGATTGCCGAGCGCTTCGGTATGGAGTGGCAGATCCGCCTGCGTAGTGAGAAGCGTCGCGTGATGCTGATGGTCTCCAAATTCGACCATTGCCTCGCCGACATTCTCTATCGCTGGCGCAGCGGCGAGTTCGCGATGGACATCACCGCCATCGTCTCCACCCACCCCATCGAGACCTATGCCCATCTCGATTTCGAGGGCATCCCGTTCCATCATCTGCCGGTCTCCAAGGAGACCAAGCTGGAGCAGGAAACCCAAGTCGCCGCCCTGGTGAAGGAAACCCGCACGGAGTTGGTGGTGCTCGCCCGCTATATGCAGGTGCTCTCCGATGGTCTGGTGGCCAAGCTGTCGGGTAAGGCGATCAACATTCATCACTCCTTCCTGCCCAGCTTCAAGGGGGCCAAGCCCTATCATCAGGCGAAGGCCCGTGGTGTGAAGCTGATCGGGGCGACGGCGCATTATGTGACGTCTGATCTCGACGAAGGCCCGATCATCGAGCAGGACGTGGAACGCATCACCCATCGCGACACGCCGGACGATCTGGTCCGCAAAGGCCGCGACATCGAACGTCGTGTGCTGGCGCGCGCGATCAGCCATCATCTGGAAGACCGCGTGTTCCTCAACGGCCGGACGACGGTGGTGTTCGCGGAATAGGGTGTTTCGCCGGCTTTTGTGCCTCGCATCGGCTTGCCGCTATCATTACGGGTAGTGGCGTGGCTGTCTGGCCATCCGCACAAGGCAGCCATCCGCTCTGTCATCACTCTGTTTCTTGCGCCTTTGGGGGGTAGGGTCTAAGGGGAGCCGCCAAGGTAGGCCCACAGGTGCACCCGCACCGCGCGGCCTCAGCGGAAGAGGTCCGGCCATGGCACTCCTGAATGACACCAACATTTCCCCCATCAGCAATGACCCGTTTTCCGGTCGTGTGACCGAGGCGTTGGCCTTCGATGACGTTCTGGTCGTGCCAGCCTATTCCGAGGTTCTGCCCGCCGCGACGCAGACCAAAACGCGGCTGACCCGCAATATTTCGCTCAATATTCCGCTGATTTCAGCCGCCATGGACACTGTCACCGAAGGTGCGATGGCCATTGCCATGGCGCAGAATGGTGGCATCGGCGTTATTCACAAGAACCTGTCCATTGAGGAACAGGCCGCCCATGTGCGGCAGGTGAAGAAGTTCGAATCGGGCATGGTCATCAACCCCGTCACCATCAACCCGGACCAAACCCTGGCCGACGCCCGTGCGCTGATGGCCAGCTATCACATCAGCGGCATTCCGGTCGTCGAACGCGACACCAACCGCCTCGTCGGCATTCTCACCAACCGCGACGTCCGCTTCGCCACCGACCCGACCTTGCGCGTTTACGAGCTGATGACGCGCGAGAATCTGATCACCGCGCCCGCCGACATCGCCCCGGAAGAAGCCCGCCGCCTGCTGCATCGCCATCGCATCGAGAAGCTGCTGGTGGTGGACGATCAATATCGCTGCGTCGGCCTGATCACCGTCAAGGACATGGACAAGGCGCAGGCCCACCCGATTGCCAATAAGGACGCTCTTGGCCGCCTGCGTGTGGCCGCTGCCACCGGTGTGGGGGAAGATGGCCATGCCCGCGCCCGTGCGCTGATCGAGGCGGAAGTGGACGTGATCGTGATCGACACCGCGCATGGCCATTCGGCGGGCGTGTTGAAATCCGTGCGCTACATTAAAGATCTCTCCAACTCCGTTGAAATCATTGCCGGAAATGTTGCAACGCCGGAAGCGGCAGAGGCATTGATCGATGCCGGTGCCGATGGGGTGAAGGTGGGCATCGGTCCAGGTTCGATCTGCACCACGCGCGTGGTTGCCGGTGTGGGCGTGCCGCAATTCACCGCCGTGATGGAAACCGCCGCCGCCTGTCATCGTCGCGGCGTGCCGGCGATTGCCGATGGCGGCGTGCGCACCTCGGGCGATATCGTCAAGGCGCTGGCCGCTGGCGCCGACAGCGTGATGATCGGCAGCCTGTTGGCGGGCACCGACGAATCGCCGGGTGAGGTGTTCCTCTATCAGGGCCGTTCCTACAAATCCTATCGCGGCATGGGCAGCCTGGGGGCGATGGCGCGCGGCTCGGCGGATCGCTACTTCCAGCAGGAAGTGAAGGATGCGTTGAAGCTGGTGCCGGAAGGCATCGAAGGCCGGGTTGCCTATAAGGGGGCGGCGTCGGCGGTGCTGCATCAGTTGGTCGGCGGTCTGAAGGCGGGTATGGGTTACACTGGGTCTGCCACCATCGCGCATCTGCAAACCAACACGAAGTTCCGCCGCATCACCGGCGCCGGTCTGCGCGAGAGCCATGTGCACGACGTGGCGATCACCCGCGAAGCGCCCAACTACCGTCAGGAGGGCTGATCGATGGCCGTGCGCGGCGTTGTATTCGATGCCTATGGCACGCTGCTCGACGTGCACTCCGCCATGCAGCGCCATGCCGGGCGGGTGGGGGCGAACTGGTCGGAGATCAGTGCGCTCTGGCGGGCGAAACAGCTGGAATATAGCTGGATTCGCAGCCTTGCCGGTGCGGCGCAGCATCGCGATTTCGCCCATTTGACCGATGCCGCGCTGGATTTCGCAGCCGCGCGCTTCGGCCTGACCGATCCCGATCTGATCGCCGATCTGCGCGCGGCCTATCGTGAGCTGTCGGCCTATCCGGAAGTGCCGGACATGCTGCGCGCCATACGTGCCAATGGCATTCCAACGGCCATTCTCTCCAACGGTGAGCCGCATATGCTCAAGCTCGGCGTGAAAGCCGCCGGGCTGCAATTGCTGTTGGATGAGGTGTTGAGCGTCGAATCGGTCGGCATCTTCAAACCCGATCCGCGCGTCTATGCGCATGCGGTCAACCGTCTGGGCGGCGATGCCAGCAAGCTCGTCTTCGTCTCCTCCAATGCCTGGGACGCCTTCGGTGCCCATTGCAATGGGTTCCGGGTGGTCTGGTGCAACCGCACCGCTCAACCTGATGAATACGGTCTGCGTGCTGTCGCCACCGAGCTTGCGGATTTGTCCGATCTCGCGGCGGCAATCGCGTGACGCCGGCAGCCCGCCTCGCAGCCAGCATCGAGCTGCTCGCCGCCGTGGACTCAGCGGGCAAGCGCCCCGCCGATGCGGTGGCCAATGCCTATTTCCGCGACCGCCGTTACATCGGCTCCGGTGATCGCCGCGCAGTCTCTGAGCGCGTCTGGACGATCATGCGCAGCAAGCGGCGGCTGACATGGTGGTTGCATCACATCAACCTCCGCCCCGGTTCGCGCCTGTTCGTCGCGGCCTCGCTGATGCTGGAGGGCTGGGCGATCACCGGCCTGAAGCAGAGCTTCTCCGGTGGGCAGTTCGCCCCCAGTCCGTTGACGGGCGAGGAATCTTCCGCGCTGTCGAAACTTGATGGCCGCACGCTGATCCATCCAGCGATGTCGGATGCGGAAGCCTGTGAAGTGCCGGATTGGATCGTCCCCTCGCTGCAAGCACGCTTTGGCGACGATCTGCGCCTTGAGATGGCGGCGATGGATGCCCCGGCCACGCTCGATCTGCGCGTCAATCTGCTGTCCGGCACCCGTGAGCAGGCGATTGCTGCCTTGGCCTCCGAGGGGATTGAAGCGAAAATCTCGCCGATCTCGCCCTGGGGGCTGCGGGTTGAGGGCCGTCGCCCGGTCACCACCGGCGCTGCCTTCCAATCCGGCTTGGTCGAAATCCAGGACGAAGGCAGCCAACTCGTCGCCCTGATCGCCGATGCGCGGCCGGATATGCGCGTGGTGGATTGGTGCGCGGGGGCGGGTGGCAAAACGCTCGCCTTGGCGATGACCATGCTCAACCGTGGCCATATCGTCGCCTGTGACGTGCATGACAAGCGTCTTGAAGGGGCGGTGAAGCGTCTGCGTCGCGCGGGTGTGCACAATGTGGAGCGCCATCTGATCGAGCCCGGCGATAAATGGGCCAAGCGTCGGGCGGCCAGCTTCGATCGCGTGCTGATCGACGCGCCCTGCACCGGCACCGGCACGTGGCGGCGCAATCCCGATGCGCGGATGCGTCTGCGGCCGGAGGATTTGAGCGAGCTGGTCGAAAAGCAGCACATGATCCTTGCCACCGCCGCCAAACTCGCCAAACCGGGCGGGCGGGTGATTTACGCCACCTGCTCGATCCTGCGCGAGGAAAACGAGGATCAGATCGCGCGATTCCTGGCGGAAAACCCGGAGTTCCGCGTGCTCAACCTGCCCGATATCTGGCCGGGACCGGCGGCCTGTCCGGGGCAGGGGCCGTATCTGTCGCTGACACCGCGCCTGCACAACACTGACGGCTTCTTCTCGGCAGTGCTGGAGCGGGTGGCTTGACCCAACTCGCCGTTCGTCGCGCCGTCCCTGAGGATGCGCCGGCGATCGGTGCGGTGCATGTGGCCACATGGCGCAGCGCCTATCCCGGCATTCTGCCGGATGCGTATCTCGCCTCACTCTCCGTCGAACGCGAGGCGGCCGGATACGCCGCCTCGATCCGCATTGGTGAGGGCGTGTTTGTGGCCACCATCGGCTCACCTGGCCGAGTCGTCGGCTTCACCTCCGCCCGCCGCGCCCGCGTGGGCACGCCGGCCGATGGCGAGGTTCAGACGCTCTATCTGCTGGACGATTACCGCGAACTGGGCGGCGGGCGAAAATTACTCACCAAGGCCGGTGCCTATCTGGCCGGCTTGGGCTGCCGCAGCGCCTATCTGTGGGTGCTGCGCGACAATCCAAGCCGATTTTTCTACGAACATCTCGGCGGACGACCGACCGGAGAGAGCAGCATTCACTGGGCGGGGGCAGCGCTGATTCAGGCGGCTTATGTGTGGGAGCCGATCGAGCGGCTTTGGGGCGGGGACGGCAAGGCGTGATTTGACTGGGCGTTCAATTCAATGAACGTACAATTTTACAAAAATGGCCACCAGAATAGCCAGAACGAAGCCCATCATCCATTTCAAGACGGCGGTGTCTGTCTGAAGCGTTGCGACGCCAATTTTCAGATTTTTTACATCGGTCTCGATCGTAGTAACTTTATGTTCCATCGCATCGACTTTTAACGACAGCGTATGCACGTCATTGCGGGTCGCCCTTACATCCTCGGCTACGCCGTCGGACACAGCCTCTGCCAGCGCCTCTGCCGTTGCTTCGGCATGTTCGGGCGTGAAACCGCCGCTCTCGCGGAGTTGCCTTGCCAATTTGAGGGTGTCGAACGGGATGGACATCATGCGAACCTCGTCTACTTACGACCGAATGTATCAGCTTGGGTGGCACATTTCAAAACCCGCGTTTCTACCTATCCGCCGCGCGACGACGTAACCCAGCGCTGCATCGCCGTCCGTTGCGGCGCGGGCGGGAGTATGGTGCAACGCGCTGCATCCCGTCGCAGACGCCGCAAGGATGCCGCCATGACCCAACCCTCCATCACCGACCGCGTTCTCATCCTCGATTTCGGCAGTCAGGTGACTCAGCTGATCGCACGCCGCGTGCGCGAGAGCGGTGTGTATTGCGAGATTTGGCCCTACAGCTCCTCCTCCGAGCGGATCACCGCCTTTGCCCCGCGCGCCATCATCCTCTCCGGCGGCCCGGCCTCGGTGCTCGACGAGGGCAGCCCGCGTGCGCCGGAGGTCGTCTTCTCCCTCGGCGTTCCTGTGCTCGGCATCTGCTACGGCCAGCAGACGATGTGCGAGCAACTCGGCGGCAAGGTTGAAGCGGGCCATGAACGCGAATTCGGGCGCGCCTATATCGACATCTCCGAGCCTTGCGGCCTGTTCCACGGCGTGTGGGAGAAGGGCGGGCGCGAGCAGGTTTGGATGAGCCATGGCGACCGTGTGACCGCCATTCCCGAAGGCTTCCGGGCGGTGGCCGTCAGCGAGGGTGCCCCGTTTGCCGCCATCGCCGACGATGCCCGCCGTTTCTACGCCGTGCAGTTCCACCCCGAAGTGGTGCACACCCCGCACGGCGCGCAGCTTTTGCGCAACTTCACCCATGATGTGGCCGGCTGCACCGATAATTGGTCGATGGGTGGCTATCGCGACGCACAGATCGCCAAAATCCGCGCCCAGGTTGGCACGTCGAAAGTGATTTGCGGCCTGTCCGGCGGTGTCGATTCCTCGGTTGCCGCCGTGCTGATCCATGAGGCGATCGGCGATCAGCTCACCTGCATCTTCGTCGATCACGGCCTGTTGCGCGCCGGTGAAGCCGAAGACGTGGTGAGCACTTTCCGTGACCGCTTCAACATCAAACTCGTCCATGTCGATGCGACCGAGATGTTCCTCAATGCGCTGGATGGCGTGACGGACCCGGAAGTGAAGCGCAAGACCATTGGCGGCCTGTTCATCGACGTCTTCGACCAGGAAGCGGCCAAGATCGGCGGCGCGGATTTCCTGGCGCAGGGCACGCTGTATCCGGACGTGATCGAAAGCGTCAGCTTCACCGGTGGCCCATCGGTGACGATCAAGTCGCATCATAATGTCGGCGGCCTGCCGGCGCGGATGAAGATGCAGCTGGTGGAGCCGTTGCGGGAGCTTTTCAAGGATGAGGTCCGCCGCCTTGGTCGCGAACTCGGCATTCCGGACTATATCGTGGGCCGCCATCCCTTCCCCGGGCCGGGTCTGGCCATCCGCATTCCGGGGGCGATCACCCGCGAGAAGCTCGACATTCTGCGCAAGGCGGACACGATCTATCTGGAAGAAATCCGCAATGCGGGCCTGTATGACGCGATCTGGCAGGCCTTTGCGGTGCTGCTGCCGGTGCGCACCGTGGGCGTGATGGGTGATGGCCGCACCTATGACATGGCCTGCGCCCTGCGCGCGGTGACGAGCACGGATGGCATGACGGCGGATATCTACCCGTTCGAGATTGAATTCCTGCGTCGGGTGTCGGGGCGGATTGTCAACGAGGTGAAGGGGATCAACCGGGTGACCTACGACATCACCTCCAAGCCGCCCGGCACGATTGAGTGGGAATGATTTAATGGGGTGCGGGACGTATCGCGGCCTATCGCAAATTGGCATTAGTACGCTGATTTATAATGATAATTGTCTCCATACCTATCGCGGACTATCGGTGGCCAGCGGCTCAATTTGACGGTAAGCCTGACGGTAAGGAGTGAAGGCCTTCTGGCCCGAAAATCCCTTTACCGTCAGCCTGATTTTCGGTGTGACGGTAAAAATATCTGCATAAGTGTTTGAGATATAACAATAAAAAATATGATCTTGCCGGAGAAGGCCGCTGACGGTAAAAACTGGTCGTCAGACACCGAAATTTGCCCCGAAATGGCCGATCCATGTTGACCGACACCGCCCTTAAACAACTGAAGCCAAAAGAAAAAACTTACAAAGTCGCCGACCGTGACGGTATGTA
>JARLIM010000010.1 GCA_031291725.1 Acetobacteraceae bacterium | reverse complement strand
CAACCCCGGCTGCGCAAGCCACGGGCGAAGATCGATTGGGGGCGGATTCCGCTGCCCAGGGGCGTGCTGACGGCGGTGCGCAAGCGGCGATTTTGCCTGCAATGACGGGGCGGACGCGGAATGGCGCCCTTATCGTTCCGGATTGTTAACTAAAGCGGGGCGTGCTCTAGAATCATATATTTCTAGAGCACGACCTTTCGACCAGATGATTCCATCTGGTCGAAACGTGCTCTAGCAGGTTGCTGAAAAACTCTGTCGGTCGGCGCGGCGGCCCTCCGCGAACAGTTTTTCAGCAACCTGCCAGAAATATATGATTTCAGAGCAACTTAGCTTCGCTCGGATCGAAGCTTTTCTGTTCAATCCGAGCGAGCGTTGCTGTAGGGCAATGATGGGTTCGTCCCTCAATCGCAAGGATTAGAAGAACGCCTGCAAGCCGGTGATCGCCCGGCCGAGGATGAGGGCATGCACGTCATGCGCGCCTTCATAGGTGTTGACAGTTTCCAAATTCGCGGCGTGGCGCATGACATGGTATTCGATCTGAATGCCGTTGCCGCCGTGCATGTCGCGGGCCTGACGGGCGATGTCGAGCGCCTTGCCGCAATTGTTGCGTTTGACGATGGAAATCATCTCCGGCGACATCTTGCCCGCATCGAACAGCCGCCCCACCTGCAATGCGCCCTGCAGGCCGAGGGAGATGTCGGTCATCATGTCGGCCAGCTTTTTCTGATAGAGCTGGGTGTTGGCGAGCGGACGGCCGAATTGCTTGCGGTCCAGCCCATATTGCCGGGCACGCGCGAAGCAATCCTCGGCAGCGCCCATCGCCCCCCAGGCAATGCCGAAGCGCGCCCGGTTGAGGCAGCCGAACGGGCCTTTGAGGCCGGAGACGTTGGGCAGCAGGTTTTCTTCCGGCACGATCACGCCGTCCATGACGATCTCGCCGGTGATCGAGGCGCGCAGCGACAGCTTGCCGCCGATCTTCGGTGCCGAGAGGCCCTTCATGCCCTTTTCCAGCACGAAGCCGCGAATCTGGTTGTCATGCGCCGCCGATTTCGCCCAGACGACGAACACGTCGGCGATGGGTGCATTGGAAATCCACATCTTCGAGCCGGTGAGGCGATAGCCATCGGCCACTTTCTCGGCGCGCGTCTTCATGCCGCCCGGATCGGACCCGGCATCGGGCTCGGTCAGGCCGAAACAGCCAACCCATTCGCCGGAGGCCAGCTTGGGCAGATATTTCTGCTTCTGCGCTTCAGAGCCATACGCCTCGATGGGATACATCACCAAGGAGGATTGCACGCTCATCATCGAGCGATAGCCCGAATCGACGCGCTCCACTTCGCGCGCCACCAGACCGTAGGAGACGTAATTGGCACCGGCACCGCCATATTGGTCGGAGACGGTGACGCCGAGCAGGCCGAGTTCGCCCATTTCGGAGAAGATGGCGCGATCGGTTTTTTCGTCCAGATAGGCTTCGACAATGCGCGGGGCGAGCTTTTCCTGCGCATAGGCCCGTGCGGTGTCGCTGATCAGCCGCTCATCCTCGCTCAGCTGGTCATGGAGGCGGAACGGGTCGTCCCACTGGAAGGAAAAAGCGGAATCAGCAGCCATGACAGTTCTTCTCCGTATTCTTCGGCATTGCCTCTGCCGCCAGACTCTCGCCTGTTGCGGCGATTGGCAACCCCCAAGGGCGGCTTGGCTGCCGAGTTCTGGCGCGGGGCGATTACCCGAACACGCTCGCCCCCTCATCCGCCCGCCCCACCGCCGCGCGGAACAGACCGAACAGCTCGCGCCCGGTGCCGTGTGCGTTGGAGCCTGGAGCCAGAACCGCCGGTTCGCGCGCGGCAAATTCCGCATCGCTCAACTCCACACGCAGAACCCCGGCGCGGGCGTCGAGCAGAATGATGTCGCCATCGCGCACCCGTGCCAGCGGGCCGCCATCGACGCATTCCGGCGTGACATGGATGGCGGCGGGCACCTTGCCCGATGCGCCCGACATGCGCCCATCCGTGACCAACGCCACCCGATGCCCGCGCGCCATCAGCACGCTCAACAGCGGGGTGAGCTTGTGCAGTTCCGGCATGCCATTGGCTTTCGGCCCCTGGAAGCGAATGACGGCCACGATGTCGCCGGCGATCGATCCCGCCTTGAACGCCGCCTCCAACGCTTCCTGACTGTCGAACACGCGGGCAGGGGCGCGCACCAGCTGATGTTCAGGCTTGACCGCGCTGATCTTGATCACCGAGGTGCCGAGATTGCCGTGCAGAATGCGCAAGCCGCCATCGGGGGCGAATGGGTCGGATGCCGGGCGCAGCACCTTGTCATCGCCGGGTGTGTCCAGCGCGGGCACCCAGGCGAGGGTATCGCCATCCATCGTGGCCTCGCTGCCATAGGCGGCCAGACCCTCGCCCATCACGGTGCGCACATCGTCATGCAGCAGCCCGGCTTTCAGCAATTCGCTGATCACGAATCCGGTGCCCCCGGCGGCGGCGAAATGGTTCACATCGGCCGCCCCGTTCGGATAGACCCGTGCGAGCAGCGGCACGGCTTCGGACAGGGCGGAGATGTCATCCCAGGTCAGATGAATACCCGCCGCGCGGGCCATCGCCAGCAGCTGAATGGCGTGATTGGTGGAACCGCCGGTGGCGTGCAGGGCAACCACGGCATTCACAAAGGCCCGCTCATCGAGCATGCGCCCCACCGGGGTGAAGCGGTTGCCGAGTGCTGTGATGGACAGCGCCTGCCGCACGGCTTCCTTGGTCAGTGCCTCACGCAATTTGGTGCCGGGATTGACGAAGGCGGCCCCCGGCAGATGCAGGCCCATCACCTCCATCAGCATCTGATTGGAATTCGCCGTGCCATAGAAGGTGCAGGTGCCCGGCCCGTGATAGGAGCGCGATTCGGATTCCAGCAGCTCGGCGCGGCCGATCTTGCCCTCGGCGTAGAGATTGCGGATGCGGGATTTCTCATCGTTGGCGATGCCCGACGTCATCGGGCCTGCCGGGATGAACACGGCGGGCAGATGCCCGAAGGCCAATGCGCCGATGACCAGACCGGGCACGATCTTGTCGCAAATGCCCAGATAGACGGCGGCGTCGAACATGTCGTGCGAGAGGGCAACGCCGGTGGCCATCGCGATCACGTCGCGGGAGAACAGCGACAATTCCATGCCGGGACGGCCCTGCGTGACACCGTCGCACATCGCCGGAACCCCGCCGGCCACCTGTGCGGTGCCACCGGCAGCACGGGCGGCATCACGGATCAGGGCGGGATAGGTTTCATAGGGCTGATGGGCGGAGAGCATGTCGTTATAGGCGGTGACGATCGCCAGATTGGGCACCACATCCTGATGCTGCCGTTGCTTGTCCCCCGGCGTGCTGGCGGCGAAGGCGTGGGCGATGTTGCCGCAGGCATGTGCGCCACGGCGCGGCCCCTGCGCGGCGGCGGCGTCGAGCCGGTCGAGATAGGCTTTCCGCCGGCGGTCGCTGCGACGGATGATGGTCTCGGTAATGGCGGCGATGCGGGATGATACCATGGCGCAAATCTCCTTGCCGCCAGCGTAACGCGCGCGCATCGGCGGAGGGGAGGAAATTTTTGTGCTGTGCACAATTCCCCTCTCATCACCCCGCCATCACCTCAATGCCCTGCTCGGCAAGGAACTTCAGCTCATTCGAAGTCAGCGTCGCGTCTGGCAGTATGGCGACATGCGGGCCGGCGGAACGTTTCATGATTTGGCGGGCGTAGCTGCGCAGCATCTGGTCGTGGAAGCGGCAGCCGAGGAACAGGAAGCCGCGCCCGGTGCGCCGGGTCTTCACCGCGTCTGGGATGGGCGTCTGGATGTCGATCTCGGTGAGAACCTCAACATAATCGGCATCGGCGATCAGGAAATTGCGGGCGGGCGCCACCGCGCCATGCGGTTTGTAGAGCAGCGTGCGCCAGCCCTCCGCCGCTTCAACCGGCACCGCCACGCCCTGCGGATCATAGGCGCGATACCAGCGCGATTCGCCGATCCCGGCGCGGTTGATGCCCTGAATCTCACCCCACCCCGTCTGATCCTGCAACGCGGTACGCATCGCGCCGTCATACCAGGTATCGACGATCATCGGCAGGTTCAGCGTGGCGAGGAAGCGGTGCAGCCCGCTCGGCGGCACCGGCACTGCGAAGGCTTCGGCCATCAGCGCGTCGAGAGTCTGCCGATGGCGCTGACCCTCGATATACTGCGCCGCCGCCCAGGCATTGCCGCGTGCCCGGCGGGGGAGGGCGACTTTCGAGCCGAGAAATGCCGCCAGCGCCTCATAACTCAGCGGCGCCTTCGCCTCGATGTGCGTCGATATCCCGGTGCCGAGATAGGGGATCAACGCGCCATCGCGCAGGCGGGAGATGATGTGGTCGGGCAGGCCGCACATCGCTCAATCCTCCTCGCCGCCGCGTTTGCGGGCATTGACGGTGATCGGCAGGCGGGTCTCGGCTGCAAGCTGCGGCAGGTCGAGCACCCAGCCGTTTTTCAGCTTCACCCAGCCGCCCCACAGTGCCTCATGCTCGAAGGCGACGATCGCCTCCTCCAAATCCTTTTTCGGCACATAGGCCGACAGCCCGCGCTCTCCGCGACGGATCATGACTTTCACGGCACAGGCTCTCCGGCGATTTCGGCACAGGCCAGCTCTCTGCCGCGCATGCCAACCACCGCACCGCGTGCAATGAAATCGACCGCGTAGACGTAGTATCGTTGTAAAAACATACCGACGTCGCGCACATAGCCGATGTCGCCCTTACGGACGAGAATCTCGCCAATCTCGCGATAGGGCACCGTGCCGTCGTTTTTCACCTGCCGTGTGGCCCGCACCTTATCGCCCGGCAGGAAGCGTGGCTTTTGGTAGACTTCCATGTCTTCTTCGCGGCCCTGTCCCATCGCGACCTCCTGTGATTGGCGATGTTGCGATCAGGCCGGAATGCAGGTCTTCGGCACCGGGCAGACGGCGGCACATTGCGGGGTGTCGAACTGGTCGGCGCATTCGGTGCATTTCTTCGGGTCGATGAGATACATCTCGCCCTTCATGCGGATGGCGACATTGGGACATTCGAACTCACACGCGCCGCAGACGGTGCATTGCGAGGCGACGATTTTGTAGGCCATGGTCGTGATCCTTTCGGGGGGGGGAACTCAGGCGGAAAGCCGCAGTTCTGCGCGATAAGTGGCGAGGTACCAGGCGGCGATGCCGCTCTCGATCCAGGCATGCGGCCAGGCGTCGGAGACTGCGATGCCCGCTGCGGCGAGGCTGTCTTTCGGGCAGTCGCCGATCTTGGCGCAGAGCACGACATCGATGCCCTCCAAGGCTGCGATCATGCCCTCCAGCGTGGCGTCTTCCCCCCAGCCACCCTGGCAATATTGATCCACCTTGCGATGGCCGACGAAGCTGATGCCCTCGGGCGAGGCTTCGAAGACCTGGAATTCGCTGGCATGGCCGAAATGCTGGTTGATCCGCCCGCCGCCCTTGGTGGCGATGGCGACCAGCACGGCAGGTGCTGCGTCAACCGCGGCAAGCCCCGCTTCGGCCCCCTTCTTATGGGTCTGATGCTCACCGAGCTCGACGGCGACGATCTCGCGATAGGCGTCGCGCTTTGAGGGATCGTAGGCGACTTCCTCGGGCAACAGATCGAGGTTGAATTCCTGCCCGCGATCCTCCCCCAGCAGCCCCACCGCATCGGCGCGGCATTGGCGGCAATGGCGCATCAGCTTGGTGCCGTCGGCGAGCCGATCCTGCAGCGCCTTCAACTCCAGCGCGCGCGGGCCACGCTGGCCGGTCAGGCCGTAATGGGTGCCGTGGGCGGGGTCGGAGATCAGCGGCATGATGTTGTGCAGAAAAGCGCCCTTGGCCTTCACCACGCGGTTGACCTCCAGCAGATGCTGGTCGTTCACGCCGGGGATCATCACCGAATTGACCTTCACCAGAATGTTGCGCGCGGCCAGCATCTCCAGGCCGAGCATCTGGCGCTCATGCAGAATCTGCGACGCCTCAACGCCTTCGTAGCGGCGGTGATTGTGGAAAATCCACGGGTAGATCTTCGCGCCGATCTCCGGGTCGATCATGTTGATGGTGATGGTGACGTGATCGATGTTCATCCGTGCGATCTCGTCCACATGCTCCGGCAAAGCGAGGCCGTTGGTGGACAGGCACAGTTTGATATCGGGGATCTGCTGTGCGATCTGATCGAAGGTGGCTTTGGTCTTGCGCCAATCGTAACACGCGTCACCGGGGCCGGCGATGCCGAGCACGGAAAGCTGCGGCACCTCATTGGCCACCGCGATCACCTTGCGCATCGCCTGTTCGGGCGTGAGCTTCTCTGAGACCACGCCGGGGCGGCTCTCATTGGCGCAATCGTATTTGCGATTGCAGTAATTGCATTGAATGTTGCAGGCAGGTGCCACGGCGACATGCATGCGGGCGAAGTAATGATGTGCCTCTTCCGAGTAGCACGGGTGATCCTTCACCTTCGCCCACACCGCCGGGTCCATATCGGCCGGGCCGTCGGACGAGCCGCAGCTGGCGGACGAGCAGCCGCCGGATTCCAGCGCTTCACGCATCGTCTCGGCGCGGGCGACAGGTTTGATGCTGTCGAGTGAGATCAGATTGGCCATCTTCTGTTCCTGACACTGCGGGACAGATGATGGACAGCAAGGCGCGTGCCAGGAATTTTAATCAGTTCATTCAGGTGTTTATGTCATTGTCGCTTGGTGTGTCGTGGGGGACGCGACATGGATGTCGGGAATGCGACGTGAGGGCAAACAACTGCAATCACAGCCGCTTGATCGGAATATTATACTTCTTCAGCGCATATCCGATCTGGCGCGGCGTGAGGTTGAGCATGCGGGCGGCCTTGGCTTGCACCCAGCCGGAACGCTCCATCGCATCGATCAATTGTTCATATTCAGAACCGGTCGGCGGCGCGGCGTTCTCGGTGGGCAGCGATGCCGGCGGCGAGGGCTGCACGCGCGCCGGTGGCGTCGAGGCACGCCAGAGCACGGCGGAGAGGCAGCCATCATCCCGACAGGCGAAATCATGGTCGGTGATCTTGTCGCCATCGGCCAAGGTTGCCGTGCGGCGGACGCAGTTTTCCAACTCGCGCACATTGCCGGGGAAATAGCAGGCGCGCAGCACCGGCATCGCACTGGGGGAGAAGGCGATGCGGGTTTTGTTGTCGGTGTTGAAGCGGCGCAGGAATTCCTCCGCCAGCAGCGGAATATCCTCTGGCCGATCCCGCAGCGGCGGCAGGAACAGCGGCACCACGGCGAGGCGGTAATAGAGATCGGCGCGAAACACCCCCTTCGCCACCGCCTCTTCCAGATTGCGATTGGTGGCGGAGATG
The DNA here is from genome assembly GCA_031291725.1 of Acetobacteraceae bacterium. Lineage (GTDB taxonomy): Bacteria > Pseudomonadota > Alphaproteobacteria > Acetobacterales > Acetobacteraceae > CAIQQQ01. The sequence continues at coordinate 32,438 of JARLIM010000010.1, read as the reverse complement.
ATGCGCACATCCACCTTGATCGTGCGCGATCCGCCGACGCGCTCAAACTCGCCCTCCTGCAACACGCGCAGCAGCTTGGCCTGGAAGGCGGCGGAGATCTCGCCGATTTCGTCGAGGAACAGCGTGCCGGTGTCGGCCAGTTCGAAGCGGCCCTTGCGTTGTTGCAGCGCGCCGGTGAACGAGCCTTTTTCGTGGCCGAACAGCTCGGATTCCAGCACGCTTTCCGGCAGGGCGGCGCAGTTGAGTTTGATGAACGGCTTGGCGTGGCGGCTGGATTGTTCGTGCAGCGCCTGGGCGAACATCTCCTTGCCGGTGCCGGACTCACCGCGCAGCAAGACGGGTGCATTGCTGCGGGCGGCGAGGCGGAGTTTGTCGAGCACGGCCTTCAGCGCCGGGCTTCTGCCGACAATGGCCAAGGCCCCCTCGCGGCGCGGATGGCCGGCGAGGTCGTCGCGCGCTTTTTCGATGCGATGCTGCTCGGTGATCAGACGCTCACGGTCGCGCATCACCATGCGATGCATCCGCACCACCTGACCGATCAGATTGGCCACCATTTTCAGGAAACGCACATCCTCATCGGTGCGGATGTCGGACACATCGACCAAGGCGCGATCGAAGGTCATCACACCGACCGGGTTGCCACGGTCGCGGATCGGCACGCCGATGAAGGCATAATTCTGCCCGTTCTCGCCCCACATACGGGTGTCCCAGGGGCCGAGCGTGGTGTCTTTGGCCACGTTCTCAATCACCACCGGCATATCGGCGACGACCATCTGGCCGATGGCCTTTTCCGGCAGGGCGTCGAAATAGGCGCGCGCCATGCTGGGTTCGAGGGTGGCGGAGAACACCATCTCGGCCGCCCCCGCTTCATCGAGCATGGTGATGGTGCCGTTGCCCATGTCGAGGAAGGAATGCAGCACATAGAGCGTGCCGGTCATCACATCCTGGAGGCTGCCGGGTCCGCACAAGGCCTTGGAGATTTCGTAAATGCCCAGCAGCGCGATATTCGCGCGATAGGGCGGGCGTATCGTGTTCGCTCCAGAAGCCATCGCTGAGGTCGCCTCACGCATCGGCATCATCTGATTGCACCCACCGCACGGCACCAAGCTGCCCCCGCTTCCGGGTGCCTGAGAGTGAGGCTATTGAGTGGATTTTGGTGAGTCCACAGAAATCGTGCAGTGCAATATCTAATTTCGATAATGTGTCGAATATCCGACAAGAGGCGTGTCGAGAACCCGACACATCCTGTCGGATCTTCTTCATCATTTCAGCTTCTGTAGGACGCTGACGGGCGGACGGGTGGGCAGCGCGCGTCGGGTGGCGTCGGTGGGCAGGTGGCAATGGAGGCTGGCCCATTCCAGGATGGCGCGCGGCTCCGGGGCGAGCACCTCGGTTGGGCCGCCGATGAAATTCTGCCAGGGGCCGAAATGGTCGGTGCGCACCGGCACCAGCACCGGCACGCCAGAGATCAGCGCCTCGGCGAGTTCGGTGCGCAATCCGGTGCCTGCGGCTTCCTGTTTGCCGAAGCGTCCGGCAAGCAGCAGATCGGGGTGCGACATCGCCGCCGTGCGAAACGCCATCGCGGCACGCGCCAATCCGTCCGGGTCGAGCATGCAGCCCATCACCCCGCGCCCGCGCGGCTCGTGCAGGCGGATGATCTCGCCGCTGTGCAGCACTTCCACCAACATCTCACGCTTCCCGGGGGCGATTTCCCTACCGAAGCGTTGCATCAATCCGCCGATGCGCAGGCCAGCGCGTTTGAGTTGGCCAATGGCCAAAGCCAAGGCGGCGCTGACATCATCTTGCGGACAATAGACAATCGCGGCGAAGCGCCAGGAGGCGGTGGGGCGTAGGGTCATCGGTCTCACTCCGCGCCAATGGTCATCAAGGGTTTCAAATCGTCATGCCCCGCCGGGCGTCTGCTGGCCATCTCGCGCTCTCCAGCCGGGGTGGAGAGCGGATTGCATGCAGCGTGCCAGTTAAAGCTGCGTGTTACATCAAATGGTTGTTTAAAATTTTCACCTGTCGGCATTGTCGTACTCCCGACAAAGCCGACAGCACCGCCTTACGCTCCCATCGCATACCCTTCACGTCTTGGGTCTGCTCCGCCGATCATCACGCCGGTTTCGGGTACAATGGCGATCCCCTGCATGCCGCCGACGGCCACCGTCCAGCCGGCGGCGGCATCAATGTCGTGGCCACGTGCTTGCAAGGCATCAAGCACATCGACGTCGATCCGATTCTCCGCCTGCACCCGTCGGCCATCCCACAGCCGGGCGCGGGGGGCCTCGATGGCGTCCTGTAGGCCGAGGCCGAAATCGATGTGATGCACCAGCGCCTGTGTCTGCGTTTGCGCTATGCCGTAACTGCCCGGTGTGCCCAGCGCCAGCACTGGCACCCCGTTGCGTGTCGACAGGCTGGGCGAGACGGAGGACATCAGCGCGCCGCCCGGGATCAGATGGTTTGGGCCGCGCGGGTCCAACTCCCCCCAATACAGCCCATTGTTCAAACACACCCCGGTGCCCGGCACCACCATGCCATTGCCATACATCGCACCCAGACTGTGGGTCAGACAGACAATATTGCCCTCATTGTCGGCCGCGGAGATCGATGTGGTGTGCTGTCCGCGCAGCCGCTCGCCCTTGGGGGCCAGCCATTGTTCGGTGGGGCCATCGATCGCCATGCCGTCTGCGCAGCGTTCGCGCAGGCTGGCAACCGAAGCCTCGCCGAGCAAGTCCGCGAGCGCGTCCGGTGACGGATTGCCCGCCTGGATCCGAGCCCCCGCCGCCAGACGGATGGCACGCCACACGGTGTCGAGATGCTCCACCCCATGATGCGCCATGCCGGCGAGGCGGAAACCGTCCAGGATGCGCAGGCCGAGCAGGAACTGGAAGCCCTGCGACGGTGGCGGCGGCACATGCACTTCCAGGTCGCGATAGCGCGCCACGCTGGGTGCGATCCAGGGCGTGTGTTGCGCGTCCTCAATGTCGGCCATCGACAGACAGCCGCCCGATTGTGCCAGGAAATCGACGATGCGTTGGCCGAGCTTGCCGCCATAGAGATGGCCGATGCCGTGGCCGGCGATGGCGTTCAGCGTGTCAGCAAGCGCGGGTTGGCGCAGAATCTCGCCTTCCCGCACCTCGCCGACGCCGCCGGTATGCACGCGGCTCCATTCGTCGAAGAACGGATATTTCGCCAGATCCTGTGCCGCGCTGTTGCAGCCATAGGCGTTGTAGGAAATCAGCACGAACCCTTCCTGCGCCAGCTTGATGGCCGGCGCCAACACCTCGGCGAGACTCTTGCGGCCGTGGCTGCGCAGCAATTCCGCCCATCCGGCAAGGTTGCCTGGCCCGGTGGTGGCCATCGGGCCGCGATGCATGTCTTCGCGGGTGGAATATCGCCCGAGCGGGAAATTCCGCGGCACACCCGCGCGGAATTGCAGGGAGCGGATCGGCTGCCCCTTGGCCCGCACGGTGGCCATGCCATTGCCAAACAGGCCGGACATGAACGGCTCAACCACCCCAATCGCCGCCGCCATCGCCACCGCTGCGTCGAAGGCATTGCCGCCCTCGTGCAACATGCGAATGCCGGCTTGGGCGGCCATCGGATGGGCGGCGGCCACCACGCCGTGCAAGGACGCGATAGTGGGACGTTTGCCGTTCACGGTCTGCTCTCCCGACTGTCGTCAGCCAATGCGGCGATGACGTGTGACGGAAACGTATGGCGGAAACGGCAAAGCCGTCATCCGCCATTTTGCCCATGAACGGGCATTGCCCTAAGTTGCTCCACCAACAACGGGGCGGGCGTCATGAGCATTGTCGACGATTTTCTCTTCGAGCCTGTCGCGAACTGGGAGCAGCTTCCGGCAGATGTGGTGCTGGGTGATGTGGCCGGGATTGCGGTGGATTCCAAAGATCGCGTCTATCTGTTCAATCGCGGCACCCATCCGGTGGTGGTGCTCGACCGCCATGGCAGCTTCCTCACCTCGTGGGGCCATGGCGTGTTCAGCAACGCGCATGGAGCCAGCATCGGGCCGGATGACAGCCTGTATCTGACCGATAATGGCGACCACACGGTGCGCAAATTCAGCCCGGACGGCACCTTGCTGTTGCAGATCGGCGTGCCCGGTCGGCCTTCGGCATTCATGAGCGGTGAGCCGTTCTGCCGCTGCACCCACACCGCCCTCTCACCACAGGGCGACATCTATGTCTCGGACGGCTATTGGAACGCCCGCGTGCACAAATACGCCCCCGATGGCCGCCATCTGCTCAGTTGGGGCAAGCCGGGCACCGGGCCGGGCGAGTTCAACCTGCCGCATAATATCTGCTGCGATGCCGATGGGCTGGTCTATGTCGCCGACCGCGAAAGCCATCGCATTCAGGTCTTCGATGGCGAGGGCCGCTATATTCGGCAGATCAACAATCTGCACCGCCCCTGCGGTCTGGCGATCACGCCAGGGTCTTGCCCATGCCTGCTGGTGGGGGAGCTTGGGCCCTATCTGGCGGTCAATCGTGCAACCCCCAATCTGGGACCGCGCCTGTCGATTCTGGCCAATGACGGCACGCTGCTCAACCGCCTCGGCCAGGAAAAGCCCGGCACCGCGCCGGGCGCGTTCGTCGCCCCGCATTCGGTGGCGCTGGATTCCCGTGGCGATCTCTATGTCGGCGAGGTGATCGCCAATGATTGGCAGCAGCTCTTCCCCGACACGCCGCGCCCGGATCATCTGCGGCGGATGCAGAAATTCGTGCGTGTGAAAGGGTGAAGTCCGGGCATCCTGTGTCTGCGTCATGGCGCGCGCAATGAAGCATTCCATCGACTCAACGCCGCGTGTCTTGATGGATTGCCTCGCCGCGCTCGCAATGACGAGGAACCCGATATAGGCTCTCCCGCAAGGCCAGCAAAACAGGCCAAAGGGAGAGACCATGAGCGTCAGCATCACGCCGATCGACCCGGCGCGTCATAGCGATTTTGTCGGTCTGGTGTCCGGCATCGACCTGCGCCAGCCGGTATCTGCCGAGGATGTTGCCGTCATCGAGGCGGGAATGGACCGCTTTGCCGTGCTGGTCTTCCGCAATCAACCGATCGATGACGACCAACAGGTGGCCTTCGGCCGTCTGTTCGGCCCACTTGAACAAGCCACCGGCGATCTGGCGCAAGGGGCGGATCGGCGGTTGCGGATGGAGTTGAACGATATCTCCAACCTCGACCGCGATGGCAAGCTGCGGGCGCGCGATGACCGGACGCGGCTGTTCGGCCTGGGCAATCTGCTGTGGCATTCGGACAGTTCGTTCAAAGCCATTCCGGCGAAATACTCCATGCTCTCCGCCCGCATCCTGCCCGCGCGGGATGGCAACACCGAGTTCGCCGACATGCGCGCCGCCTATGACGTCCTGCCGGAGGAGGAGCGGGCCAGCCTGCACGATCTGGTCTGCGAACACACCCAAATCTATTCGCGCGGCGTGCTCGGCTTCACCGAGTTCACCGATGAGGAACGCATCCGCTTTGCCCCGGTGCGCCAAAGGCTGATCCGCCGCCATCCCGTCACCGGGCGGCTGTCGCTGTTCCTGTCCTCGCATGCGGGCGCCATTGAGGGCATGCCTGTGCCGGAAGCCCGCGCATTGCTGCGCGATTTGAACGAGCACGCCACACAGGCGGCGTTTGTCTACACCCATCGCTGGCAGCCGCATGATCTGGTGATCTGGGACAACCGTACCACCATGCACCGCGCCCGCCGTTACGATCCCACCGAAATACGCGATCTGCGGCGGACGACATTGGAGGGCGACGGGCCGACGGTTGCGCAGACACATTGACGATGTGTGATGTCCATTGTCGGATTGGCAACACGGATTGTCGGGCCTGGCATAAGCTGAAAATCATTGTAATGAACTGAAATAAAACAGAAAAAATACTGGCACGTCCTTTGCTGGGATAGGGATGTCGGGCGACGAAGCCCGCGTCATATCGAAAGGACGAACCATGAGCGCGCTCCGCCAGATCGCCTTCTACGGGAAGGGCGGCATCGGCAAATCAACCACCTCCCAGAACACTCTCGCTGCCCTGGTTGATATGGGGCAGAAGATCCTCATCGTCGGGTGTGATCCCAAGGCGGATTCCACCCGCCTGATCCTGAACACCAAGCTGCAGGACACCGTGCTGAGCCTTGCCGCCGAGGCCGGGTCGGTTGAGGATCTCGAACTCGAAGACGTGCTCAAGGTCGGCTACAAGGGCATCAAATGCGTGGAGTCCGGCGGGCCGGAACCGGGTGTGGGCTGTGCCGGTCGCGGGGTGATCACCTCGATCAACTTCCTGGAAGAAAACGGCGCCTATGACGATGTCGATTACGTCTCCTACGACGTGCTCGGCGACGTGGTGTGTGGCGGCTTCGCCATGCCGATCCGCGAGAACAAGGCGCAGGAAATCTACATCGTCATGTCCGGCGAGATGATGGCGCTCTATGCCGCCAACAACATCGCCAAGGGCATTCTGAAATACGCCCATTCCGGCGGCGTGCGCCTGGGCGGGTTGATCTGCAATGAGCGCCAGACCGATCGCGAACTCGATCTCGCCGAAGCCTTGGCCAAGCGGCTGAATTCGAAGCTGATCCATTTCGTCCCGCGCGCCAACATCGTCCAGCACGCTGAACTGCGCAAACAGACGGTGATCGAATATGCGCCGGAGTCGCAGCAGGCGGCCGAATATCGCGAGCTTGCGCGCAAGATCCACGCGAACTCCGGCAAGGGCACCATTCCAACCCCGATCACCATGGAGGAGTTGGAAGAGATGCTGCTCGATTTCGGCATCATGAAAACCGACGAGCAGGCGCTTGCCGAACTGGCCGCCAAGGAAGCGCTCAAATCGGCCACACTCGCTGAAGCATCGGCCTGACCGCACCATCGGGCGCGGCCGGGTGCGCCGGCCGCCGCTCCCTTCGAGCATGAGGAGACTGGGCATGAGCCTCGACGATTATTCCAACGACTCCGAGTTCCACCAGCGCCTCATTGCCGAAGTGCTGGAGGCCTATCCGGACAAGTTCAAAAAGCGCCGCCAGAAGCATCTCGGCGTGGCCACCGCCCTCGACACCGCCGAGGCCGATGCGGCTGCGGGGGAAGATGGCGGCGGCACCGAATGCGCGGTGAAGTCCAACATCAAATCCATCCCCGGCGTGATGACCATTCGCGGTTGTGCCTATGCCGGCTCGAAGGGCGTGGTGTGGGGGCCGGTGAAGGACATGGTGCATATCAGCCACGGCCCGGTGGGCTGCGGGCAGTATTCCTGGTCGCAACGCCGCAACTACTATATCGGCGCCACCGGCGTGGATACGTTCGTGACGATGCAGTTCACCTCCGATTTCCAGGAGCGTGACATTGTCTTCGGCGGCGACAAGAAGCTCGAACGCATCATCGACGAGATCGACGGCCTGTTCCCGCTGGCCAAGGGCATCTCGATCCAGTCGGAATGCCCGATCGGCCTGATCGGCGACGACATCGAGGCGGTGTCGAAGAAGAAGACCAAGGACATCGGCAAGACTATCGTGCCGGTGCGCTGCGAGGGCTTCCGTGGCGTCTCGCAATCCCTCGGCCATCACATCGCCAATGATGCGATCCGGGATTGGGTGTTCGACAAGAAGGACATCGCGTTCGAGGCGGGCCAATACGACGTCAACGTGATCGGCGATTACAATATCGGCGGTGACGCCTGGGCCTCGCGCATTCTGCTCGAAGAGATCGGCCTGCGGGTGGTCGGCAACTGGTCGGGCGATGCCACGCTGTCGGAAATCGAACACGCGCCGAAGGCCAAGCTCAATCTCATCCATTGCTATCGGTCGATGAACTACATCTGCCGCCACATGGAAGAAAAATACGGCGTGCCGTGGCTGGAATACAATTTCTTCGGCCCGAGCCAGATCGAAGCGTCCTTGCGCAAGATCGCCGCCTTTTTCGATGAGAGCATTCAGGCGCAGGCCGAGGCGGTGATCGCCAAATACACGCCGCTGGTGGACGCGGTGAAGGCGAAGTTCCGTCCGCGCCTCGAAGGCAAGACGGTGATGCTCTATGTCGGCGGGCTGCGTCCGCGTCACGTGATCAATGCCTATGAGGATCTGGGCATGCGGATCGTCGGCACCGGCTACGAGTTCGGCCACAACGACGATTATCAACGCACCGGCCATTACGTCAAAGACGGCACGCTGATCTATGACGACGTGACCGGCTATGAGCTGGAACGCTTCATCGAGGGCATCCGCCCCGATCTGGTCGGCTCCGGCATCAAGGAGAAATACCCGGTTCAGAAGATGGGCGTGCCGTTCCGCCAGATGCATAGCTGGGATTATTCCGGCCCGTACCATGGCTATGACGGCTTCGCGATTTTCGCCCGCGACATGGATTTGGCGATCAACAACCCGGTCTGGGCCTTGTTCAAGGCACCCTGGCTGACCGCCGCCGCCCCCACCGAAACCGCCGCCTGAGGAGGCCCCCATGCCACAGAGCGCCGACAAGATCCTCGACCATGCCCCGCTGTTCCGCGAGCCGGAATACAAGGAGATGCTGGCCCGAAAGAAAGCCGCCTTCGAGAACATGCCGCCCGCCGAGGAGGTTCAGAAAGTCGCCGACTGGACCAAATCCTGGGAATACCGCGAGAAGAACTTCGCCCGGCAGGATCTGTCGGTCAATCCGGCCAAGGCCTGCCAGCCGTTGGGGGCGGTGTTCGCCGCCGCCGGTTTCGAGCGGACGATGAGCTTCGTGCATGGTAGCCAAGGCTGCGTCGCCTATTACCGCTCGCATCTCTCCCGCCATTTCAAGGAACCGTGCTCGGCGGTCTCCTCGTCGATGACGGAAGATGCCGCGGTGTTCGGCGGGCTGAACAATATGGTCGATGGCCTGGCCAACACCTATGCGCTCTACAGCCCGAAGATGATTGCGGTTTCCACCACCTGCATGGCCGAAGTCATCGGTGACGATTTGCAGGCCTTCATCGAAACCGCCCGACTGAAGGGCTCGGTGCCGCAGGATTTCCACGTTCCCTACGCCCACACCCCCGCCTTCGTCGGCAGCCACGTCACCGGCTATGACAACATGATCAAAGGCATTCTGGAACATTTCTGGAAGGGTCAAGAGCGGGTGCCCAACGCTGCGATCAACATCATCCCAGGCTTTGACGGCTTCGCGGTTGGCAACAACCGAGAAATCAAACGGATGATGGAGATGATGGGTGTTACCTTCACCATCCTGTCTGACGTCGCCGATCAGTTCGACACGCCGTCCGATGGCGAATACCGCATGTATGATGGCGGCACCACGCTGGAGGCGGCAGCCCATGCGCTGAATGCCCGCGCCACCCTGTCGATGCAGGATTACTGCGCGCAGAAGACACTCGATTACTGCAAGGCGCAGGGCCAGGACGTGGCCGCGTTCCATTATCCGATGGGTGTGGCCGGCACGGATGCGTTCCTGATGAAAGTCTCCGAGCTCACCGGCAAGGCGATCCCGGAAGCGCTGCGCCTGGAACGCGGCCGTCTGATCGACGCGATGGCGGACAGCCAATCCTGGCTGCACGGCAAGAGCTACGCGATCTATGGCGACCCCGATTTCGTCTATGGCATGGCGCGCTTCATTCTGGAGACCGGCGGCGAGCCGAAGCATTGCCTGGCCACCAACGGCAACAAGGCGTGGGAAGAGAAGATGCGCGCCTTGTTCGCAACCTCGGCTTTCGGGGCGGATTGCCATGCCTGGGGCGGCAAGGATCTCTGGCACATGCGCTCATTGCTCGCCACCGAGAAGGTCGATCTGCTGATCGGCAACTCGTATGGCAAATATCTGGAACGCGACACCAACACGCCGCTGATCCGGCTGATGTTCCCGATCTTCGACCGCCATCACCATCACCGCTTCCCGGTCTGGGGCTATCAGGGCGGCCTGCGCGTGCTGGTGACGCTGCTCGACAAGATCTTCGACACGCTCGACACCGACACCATCGAGCCGGGTGTGACGGACTATTCGTTCGATCTGACGCGTTAAGTCCTTATCCGTCATTGCGAGACCGCGTCAGCGGTCGTGGCAATCCAGGAATCACAGGCACCGCCCTACGACTTCCTGGATTGCCACGTCGGCTCCGCCCCCTCGCAATGACGCGATTGGTGAGGGGAAGTGCGCTATGGGCCAGAATCTGCACACCAGGATTGCCGACATCTTCAACGAACCCGGCTGCGACAAGAATGTCGCCAAGGAGGAGAAGGCGCGCAAGAAGGGATGCTCCAAGCCGCTCACGCCCGGTGCCGCTGCGGGTGGCTGCGCGTTTGACGGGGCGAAGATCGCGCTGCAGCCGATCACGGATGTGGTCCATCTCGTGCACGGCCCGCTCGCCTGCGAGGGCAATGGCTGGGACAACCGCCATGCCTCCTCCTCCGGCCCGATGCTGTATCGCTCCGGCTTCACCACCGACATGACGGAGATGGATATCGTCATGGGTTCGGGTGAGAAGCGTCTGTATCGCGCCATCAAGGAAGCGATCAGCAAACACAACCCGCCCGCCGTGTTCGTCTACGCCACCTGCGTGCCGGCACTGATCGGCGACGATATCGATGCCGTCTGCCGCCATGCCAGCGAGAAGCTCGGCACCCCGTGCATTCCGGTCAACGCACCGGGCTTTGTCGGCTCGAAGAATCTCGGCAACAAGCTCGCTGGCGAGGCGCTGCTCGACCATGTGATCGGCACGCATGAGCCGGGGGCGATGGCGCCCAACAGCGTCAACATTCTCGGCGAATATAATCTCTCGGGCGAACTGTGGCAGATCAAGCCGCTGCTGGATGCGCTCGGTATCAACCTGCACGCCAGCATCACCGGCGACGCCCGCTATCACCTCGTCGCCTCGTCGCATCGCGCACAGGTGAATATGATGGTGTGCTCCACCGCGCTGATCAACGTCGCCCGCAAGATGCAGGAACGCTACGGCATTCCGTATTTCGAAGGCTCGTTCTACGGCATTTCCGACACCTCCGAGGCACTGCGCCAATTGGCGACATTGCTGGTCGGCACCGGCACCGATGCCGGCCTGATCGCGCGCACCGAGGCCTTGATCGCAGCCGAAGAGGCGCGGGCCTGGGCGCGGATTGCGCCGTATCGCGCGCGGCTGCGGGGCAAGCGGGTGCTGCTCTACACTGGCGGCGTGAAATCCTGGTCGGTGGTCTCAGCGTTGCAGGAGATCGGGATGGAGATCGTCTCCACCTCGGTGCGCAAATCCACCGACAACGACAAGCTCAAGATCAAGGAACTGATGGGCGGTGATGCGCACATGGTGGACAGCATTCCGCCGCGCGAGATGTATGCCACCCTCAAGCGTGGCGATGCGGACATCATGCTCTCCGGCGGTCGCACGCAGTTCGTGGCACTCAAGGCCCGCACGCCCTGGCTGGACATCAACCAGGAACGCCACAACGCCTATGCCGGCTATGACGGCATGGTCGATCTCGTCCACGCGCTGGATCGCGCGATCTCCAACCCGGTCTGGTCGGATTTGCGCCGTCCCGCGCCGTGGGATGACGCGCCCTCCCTCTCCCTGGCAGCGGAGTGACGCCGATGGCTGAGATCATGCATGGCCGTAAGGCGCTGTCCTCCAACCCGCTGAAATCCTCCGCCCCGCTGGGCGCTTCGCTCGCCTATCTCGGCATGGCCGGATCGGTGCCGCTGCTGCATGGCAGCCAGGGCTGCACCTCCTTCGCGCTTACCTTGGCGGTGCGGCATTTCAAGGAGGCGATTCCGATGCAGACCACGGCGATGGACGAAATCGCCACCATCCTCGGCGGCCCGTCCAATCTGGAAGAGGCGCTGCTCAATCTGACCAAGCGGATGAAACCCAGCTTCATCGGCATCGCCTCCACCGCTTTGGTTGAAACCCGTGGCGAGGATATCGTCGGCGCGCTGAAGCTGATCGTCGCCGCACGGCCCGAGTTACAAGGCGTGAAAATCGTCTACGCCTCCGCGCCGGATTATGACGGCGCGATGGAGGATGGCTGGTCGAAGGCGACGGCGGCGATTGTGGAGGCGTTGGTGGAACCGGCCGAGGGCGCGGCGGCGGCCAGCCCCTTCGTCAACCTCCTCCCCGGAGTGAATCAGACGCCGGCCGATATCGAGGAGCTTGTCGAGTTGATCGAAAGCTTCGGCCTTGGCGTGGTGGTGCTGCCGGATATCTCCGGCTCGCTCGATGGCGTGGTGCCGGATGCCTATACCGCCACCACCTTCGGCGGCACCACCGTGCAGCAAGTGGCCGGGATGAGCCGGGCCTTGCACACCATCGCCATCGGCGAACACATGCGCCGCCCCGCCGAAATCCTGCGCGACCGCTTCGGCGTGGCCGGCACATTATTCCCAACGCTGACCGGGCTTGAGCCAAACGACCGGCTGATCTCGCTGCTCATCGCCCTCTCCGGCCGCCCCGCCCCCGCCCGCCTGCGCCGACAGCGCAGCCAGTTGGTCGATGCGATGCTGGACGGGCATTTCCATTTCGGTGGCCGCCGCGTCGCCATAGCGGCTGACCCTGATCAGCTCTACGGCCTGTCGATGGTCTTCGGCGGCATGGGGGCGGAGATCGTCACGGCGGTGTCGTCCACCTCGCAGTCTCCGCTGCTGGCCCGCGTGCCCGCCGCGCAGGTGGTGGTGGGCGATTTGTCGGATTTCGAGGATCTGGCGGCGGCGGCGGGGGCTGAATTGCTCGTCACCAACAGCCACGGACGCCAGGCGGCGGAACGACTGGGATTGCCGCATCTGCGCGTCGGCTTCCCGATCTTCGACCGCCTCGGCACCGCGCATCGCCGCCTCGTCGGCTATCGCGGCACGCGGGATTTCATTTTCGACGTGGCCAACATCGTGCTGGCCAATCTGCCGCATCACCACCCGGAAGACTTCGCCCGCATCCCTGGAGAGGAGGCCCATGATGGCCACGCTGTCGCTGCGACTCATTGAGAATGACGAACCGATGACCGAAGCGCCGCGCCTGCGCATCGCCATCGCCACGCAAGACATGAAATCGCTCAACGCGCATTTCGGCTCGGCCAAACGCTTTGCCGTCTATGACGTCACCCCGGCTGCGACGCATTTCGTCGCGGCGGTCAGCTTCGATGACGTGACGGAGGAAAGCGGCAGCCACAGGACCGACGGCGATGACAAGATCGGCCCGAAAGTGGCGGCGATTGCCGGCTGCAACCTGCTCTTCGTGCTCGCCATTGGCGGCCCGGCCGCGGCGAAGGTGGTGGGGGCGCGCATTCACCCGGTCAAGCTGGCGGCCCCCGAACCCATCGCGGACATTCTGCGCAAGGTGCAGACGATGATGTCCGGCAACCCGCCGCCCTGGCTGCGCAAGGCGATGGGCAGCACCCAGGTCCGCTCCATGCACCATCTCGACGAGGAGGACTAAGCCCGATGTCTGCCACCACGCTCGACCTCGATACCGAAGCCCTGCAAACCCCCTTCCTGCAATGCCTCGTCGGCCGCATCCGCGCCGAAGACGCCTATGGCGCGTGGGAGGCGAAATCCGATGCCTGGCTGCTGCGCGAATACATCGTCAGCAAGGAAGAACGCCGCACCATCCCGATCATCGGCGATCCCGACCCGGACACGCTGAGCCGGGTGGAGCATTTCTATCAGGCGGTGGGGCTGGCCATCGAGCGCGCGGCTGGGGTGATGGCCAGCCCGATGATGAAGATGAGCCATGAGGGCTTCGGCCGCGTGGTGCTGATCTCCGGCCATCTGGTCGTGTTGGCCAGAACCCTGCGTGACGTGCACCGCTATGGCTTCGAAACCCTGACCAAACTCGCCGAGGAGGGCGGCAAGGCGGTCAACGCGGCGGTGACGATGATCGAGGCGCATCCTGAACTGGCGCGGGGCTAGTCCTGTCCCGTCATGGCGAGGCGTCGACAGACGCCGTCGCAATCCATCGAGGGCGAAGGGCGCGCTCTGCGACTGCGATGGATCGCGACGCTTCGCCCGCCTGACCGAAAAGCGCGCGCCCCTCAAACAGGCTGAAGGAGGCTGAGATGTCCGAAATCTCCCACACCCGCGATGGTCGCGCCTGGACGCCCGCCTATCTGCTGGCGATCGATGAGACGGTCTGCATCGGCTGCGGCCGTTGCTACAAAGTCTGCGGCCGGGGCGTGATGACGCTCAAGGGCATGACCGATGAAGGCGAATTCGTCGATGCCGACGATGACGGCGCGGACATCGAACGCAAGGTGATGCGGTTGGACGATGCCGGTGCCTGCATCGGCTGCGGTGCCTGTGCCCGCGTCTGCCCCACCAATTGCCAGACGCACGGACAGACGCATTAGGAGAACACCGATGACCGCGCAGGACATCTATCGATGGCTCACCGGCGGCGCTGCCAATGGCAGTTGCGACGGGTTCGATGCACATATCGTCGCCGCCATTGTCTCGCTGGGGCTGGCTGAAGCGCAGGCGGAGAAGAAGCCGATTGTCGAGGCCGTGGGGCTGAGCGGCGGAAGTCTGGCCTCGCTGATACGTGAGACATTCCCGCATGCTGCCACGATGTTCGATCGTCTGGCAGAAGACGCGCTGGCAAATGTGCCGGAGGACGAGGCCTGTTTGCGCGATCTGCTCTGGCGCCATGCCACGGACGGCTCGGATCTGCAGAACCGCCTCGCCCAGATGATCGCGCGGCGGTCGATGCGGCCAAATCATCTGTGGCAGGATCTGGGGCTGCGCAATCGTCGCGAATTATCCTGGCTGATGGCGCGGCATTTTGAACCGCTGGCCAGCCGCAACAGCCAGGATATGAAGTGGAAGAAATTCCTCTATCGCGCCATTTGCCGCGATGAGGGCTATCGGCTGTGCTCGGTGCCGGTGTGCTCGGATTGCGATGATTTTGCTGTCTGCTTCGGCGATGAGAGCGGCGAGAGCCTGTTGGCGCGGTCCAAGCGTGCGGTGGAAACCCGCCTTCACTGATGCCCAATCAGCGTGCGAACACCGATGCCGCCGTCTCGTCCGCCGCGACACAGCCGACGAGCGCGGTCAGGCTCTCGTCGACGCTGCGTCCGCTGGTATCGACGGTGAAATCCGCCCGCGCATAGAGCGATTCCCGGCTGGCGAGGATGGCGCGCAGATCGTCCATCGCGCGGCGGTTGTCGCGCATCGGCCGCAAATCGCCCTGTTCCTGCACGCGGCGCATATGCTCCTCCGGGCTGGCGCGCAGCCACACCGTGGTGCAGCTGTCGAGCAGGAAGCCGAACGTGTCGGCATCGGCCACGATGCCGCCGCCGGTGGCGATCACCGAGGGGGTGCCCTCGCGCACCAGCCGTTGCAGCGCGGCGCGTTCCAGGCGGCGGAAGCCTTCCTGGCCGTGCACGGCGAAAATATCGGACAGTTCCATCCGCCCCTCGCGCTCCACCTCCCGATCCAGCTCGACAAAGCCGATGCCCAGGCGTTGGGCGAGCATGCGGCCCAGGGTGGATTTGCCGGCTCCGCGCAGCCCGATCAGCGCAATGCGTTCGGCACGCGAGAAGGCGGAGGGGTTGCCGAAGCGGGCCTGCAGAATATCGCGCACTTCCGGCAGCCGGGCTTCGGGCAGGGTGGCGATGAATTGATCGAGCTTCATCCGCTCCACCGAGCGCTCCACCGGCTCGGCCACCAATTCGGCGGCGCTGATGCCCAGCGCATCGGCCACACGTTGCAGCAGAAGCACCGAGATATTGCCGCTGCCGCTTTCCAGTTGGGCCAGATAGCGTTCGGAAACCTCGCTTTTCACCGACAGATCCCGCCGCGTCACCCCGCGCCGCGCGCGCAGCGTGCGCAGGCGCAGGCCGATGGCGTGCAGCAGCGTGGCATCCTCCGGCCTGCTATGTGCCCGTTCCGGCATCGTCGAATCGATGGTCTTCATGCGCGCATCATATCCACTCCGGCAGAGTGAGATATAATGCATTTTTGCATTTCTCATCTCTGGGGCGGTTGCCACAAAACGATGCCTTGCGCCCTGTGAGGTGACGTAGCAGCATCGCCTGACAAAAAATTGAGCATCGTGGAGAACGCCAATGAATGCCGCGAAAAGAGTACTCGCCGCTGGTCTGATCGCCGGTCTTGGTTTCATCGCGCCCGCCCACGCCGCAGACCCGGTGAAGGTGGCGCTGATTGCCGATTCCACTGGGCCGCTGGAGGCCTATGCCAAGCAGACCATCACCGGCTTCAAGCTCGGCCTGGAATATTACACCAAGGGCACGATGGAAGTGGCGGGTCGCAAGATCACCGTTCTTGAGAAAGACAGCCAGAACAAGCCGGATGTGGGCCGCAACGTGCTCTCCGAGGCGTTTGGCGATCAGGATGCCGACATCGCCGTGGGCGGCACCAACTCCGCCGTGGCGCTGGCGATGCTGCCGGTGGCGGAGGAGTTCAAGAAGGTCTTCATCATCGAGCCCGCCGTGGCGGACGCGATCACCGGCGATAAATGGAACCGCTATATCTTCCGCACCGGCCGCAACTCCTCGCAGGACGCGATCGCCAACGCGAAGGCCATCGGCAAGCCGGGCGTGGTGATTGCAACCCTCGCCCAGGATTACGCCTTCGGCCGTGATGGCGTGGCCGCTTTCCGCCGCGCGCTGGACGGCACCGGGGCGAAGCTGGTGCATGAGGAATACGCACCGCCCACCACCACCGACTTCACCGCCGCCGCTCAGCGGATTTTCGACGCGATGGACAAGGAGAAGGGGCGCAAGATCCTCTTCGTGATCTGGGCCGGTGGCAACCCGCTGGCAGCCCTGAAGTCGCTCGCCCCCGAGACGCATCAGGTGGAAGTGGCGTCAGGCGGCAACATCCTGCCTGCGATGGCGGCCTATAAGGCGTTCCCCGGCATGGAGGGGGCGACGTATTATTACTACGACATCCCGAAAAACCCGGCCAATAGCTGGCTGGTGGCCGAGCACACCAAGCGCTTCAACGCCCCGCCCGATTTTTTCACCGCCGGTGGCTTCTCCTCGGCGGGTGCCGTGGTGGCCGCGTTGACCAAGACCGGCGGCAAGACCGACAGCGAGACGCTGATCAAGGCGATGGAAGGCATGAGCTTCGATACGCCCAAAGGCACGATGACCTTCCGTCCGTCGGACCATCAGGCGATGCAGTCGATGTACGGCTTCAAGATCAAGGTTGATCCGGCGGTGAGCTGGGCGATTCCGGAACTGACCAAGGAAATCCTGCCGTCGGAGATGGATGTGCCGGTGATGAACAAGCGGTAGGCGCGCAACCACACGTCATTGCGAGGAACCGAAGGTGACGAAGCAATCCATCGAGACCTTGGCTGTGTTGCGATGGATTGCATCGGCGCTGCGCTTCTCGCAATGATGAGGATCTCAAGATGCCCATCCTCGAAACCCGCGCGCTCACCATCCGCTTCGGCGGACATGTCGCCGTCAATGCCGTCAGCTGCGCATTCGAGGCGGGCACGCTGACGGCGATTGTCGGCCCCAACGGGGCGGGCAAGACCACTTTCTTCAACCTCGTCTCCGGCCAGCTTCCGGCCAGTGACGGGCAGGTGATCTTCAAGGGCGAGGACATCACCGCCCTCGGCCCGCATCTGCGCACACGGCGCGGCCTGGGGCGGGCGTTTCAGCTGACCAATCTGTTCCCCAATCTGACCGTGCTGGAAAACGTCCGCCTTGCGGTGCAGGCGCGGCTGCATCCGCGTGTCGATCTGTTCAGCATGGCCGCGCGACATCGGGAGTTGCTGGACGCCGCACATGGCTATCTCGACCGCGTCTCTCTCGGCCATCGCGCCCGCACCCGCGCCTCGGTGCTGTCGCATGGCGATCAGCGCAAGTTGGAAGTGGCGTTGATGCTGGCCCTCGAACCCGATGTGTTCATGTTCGACGAACCCACCGCCGGGATGAGCGTGGATGAGGTGCCGGTGCTGCTCGATCTGATCGAGGCGATCAAGCAGGACACATCCAAGACAATCCTGCTTGTCGAACACAAGATGGACGTGGTGCGCCGTCTGGCGGATCGCATCGTTGTGCTGGTCAACGGCACGTTGGTCGCCGATGGCAAACCCGCCGAGGTGGTGGCGTTGCCGGTGGTGCAGGAAGCCTATCTCGGTATTCGCCGGAAGGAGGCAGCGCATGGATGACGCGTTGCTGAACCTTGCGGGCGTGGTGACGAATATCGGCGCCTATCACATTCTGCATGGTGTGGATCTGACCGTGCGCCGGGGGCGGGTGACGATGCTGCTTGGCCGCAACGGCGCCGGCAAAACCACCACGCTGCGCAGCATCATGGGGCTGTGGAAGCCGCGCGCCGGCTCCGTCCGCTTCGACGGCGCGGAGATCGCTGGCAGCGAGACGCCGGATATCGCCCGGCGCGGCATTGCCTATGTGCCGGAGACGATGGGGATTTTCTCGCAGCTCACCGTTGCCGAAAACATGCGCCTCGCCGCCACCACGTCGCGCTTCGATGAGGCGCGGCTGGAAGATGTGTTCCGCTTCTTCCCGATCCTGAAAACCAAATGGCATGACCGTGCCGGGCTGATGTCCGGCGGGCAGAAACAGATGCTGGCCGTGGCGCGCGCCATCGTGGAGGAGCGGCGGCTGATGATCATCGACGAGCCGACCAAGGGTCTCGCTCCCTCGGTGATCGACGATCTGATTGCCTGCATTCTGGAACAGAAGGCGCGCGGGACGACGATCCTGCTGGTCGAACAGAATTTCCACATGGCGCGCTCGGTGGGCGACGATGTGGCGGTGATGGATAATGGCCGGGTGATCCATGCCGGATCGATGGCCGATTTGGCCGGGGATGAGTCCCTGCAGACCCGCCTGCTGGGGCTTTCGCTGGATAGCCACCAATGAATATTCAAAGTCATACGCCCAATGTCGGGTGAGGGGGACGTGGTATGAAATCCGCCATCGACTGGCCCCCGCGCCTCGTCCTGCCGCTGCTGCTGCTGGCGGGTCTGCTGGCGATGAATTTCACCACATGGCTCACCCTCAGCGTGGCGGGTGTGGCGATGGGGATGATGCTGTTCCTGATGGCCTCGGGGCTGACGCTGATTTTCGGCCTGATGGACGTGATCACCTTCGCCCATGGCGCCTTCGTCTCGCTCGGGGCCTATGTGGCAACCGATGTGGTGGCGCGGATGCCCGAACTGGCGGCGTCCGGCTCCTGGCCTGCGTCGCTCTCCGTGTTGGCGGCGGCGATTGCGGTGGCGATTGTGGTGACCGGTCTGGCCGGTTGGGTGTTCGAGGTGGTGATCATCCGCCGCGTTTATGGCTCGCATCTGCGGCAGATACTGATCACCGTCGGCGGCCTGATCGTCGCACAGGAATTGCTGGTCGCCGTCTGGGGCGCGAACCCGATTCCGGTGGCCAAACCGTTGGCGCTGCAAGGCTCGGTGGAAATTCTCGGCGCTGCCATCGAGATCTACCGCCTCGTCGCGGTGGGTCTTGGCCTTGCGGTCTATGGCGGCCTCTATCTCATCCTGGCGCGCACCCGGCTGGGGCTGATGGTGCGGGCGGGGGTTGAGAATATCGAGATGGTCGAAAGCCTGGGCTTTCGGGTGAAGCGGCTGTTCGTCGGCGTGTTCATCGCCGGATGTGCGCTGGCCGGGGTTGGCGGCGCGTTGTGGGGCATCTATCAGGGGTTGGTGACGCCCGCGATTGGGCCGGAGATGATGATTTTGGTGTTCATCATCCTGATCATGGGCGGCATGGGCTCGGTGGGCGGCGCGTTCATCGCGGCGATCCTGGTGGGGTTGGTGACGAATTACACCGGCTTCCTGCTGCCGAAACTCGCACTCGGTTCCAACATTCTGCTGATGGTCGGCATTCTGCTCTGGCGACCGCGTGGGCTGTTTCCGTTGGTGAAATCATGATCATCGACACCATCCTCTCCGGCGACCGCCCGCGCAGCCGCCTGTTGGGCGCGTTGCTGATGGCAGCCTTCCTGGCGCTGGCCTTCGCCCCGTTCCTGTTCCCCGGCACCAAGGCGCTCGGTGTGGCGTCGCGGATTTGCATCTTCATCGTGCTGGCGGCGAGTTACGACATCGTGCTGGGCTATACCGGCATCGTCTCCTTCGCCCATGCGATGTTCTTCGGCATCGGTGCCTATGGCGTGGCGATCGCGTTGAGCAATTTGCCGGTGGGATGGGGCGCGATCTTCATCGGGCTTGGCGGAGCGTTGGTTGTCTCGGCGGTGCTGGCGGTGGCGATTGGCTTTATCAGCTTGCGTCTGCGCGCGCTGTATTTCTCCATGATGACGCTCGCACTCGCCTCCTTCGCGCTGATCGTCGCCACCCAGCTGCGCGACATCACCGGCGGTGAGGACGGGCTGACCTTCTCGCTGCCGCATCTGCTCGCCGTCTCCTACCGCCCGTTTGCAGCGCCGGTGCTGGGGGTGCGGATCGATGGGCGGATTGTGACGTATTATCTGGTCTTCACAGCGGCCACCGCGTTGTTCCTGCTGATGCTGCGCATCGTGAACTCTCCGTTCGGGCGGGTGTTGCAGGCGATCCGCGAGAACGAATTCCGCGCCCAGGCATTGGGCTTCTCAGTGGTGCTGCATCGCACGCTGGCGGGCACCATCGGCGCGCTGATGGCGACCTGTGCGGGCGCGCTGCTGGCATTGGTGCTGCGCTACAACGGCCCCTCCGCCTCGTTGTCCTTCGAGATCATGGTCGATTCCATCCTGCTGATGACCGTCGTGGGTGGCATGGGCACGTTGTATGGCCCGTTGCTTGGGGCGATTGTGATCGTATTGGCGCAATATTATCTGCAACCCGGCATGGCGGCCTTGGCGGAATGGACGGATGGCGTGCCGCTGCTGCCGCATCTGTTCAACCCGGATCGCTGGCTGCTGTGGCTCGGCGTGCTGTTTGTTTTGATCGTGTATTTCTTTCCCACCGGCCTCGTGGGGCGAATGCGCGGCTGGACTGAGCCGGACGAATAGCCCGCACCCTTCCGGCCCGCCTCCGCCTTGGGCACACTCCGTCAAAACGGGGGATAGGCCATGCAAGAGGTTCGCGATCGCTTTTACACGCTGCACGAGATCGTCCGCGCCGGTCGGCTGAATTTGTCCACCAATCTGTGGAACTATGTCGTCGGCGCCACCGGCACCGAGACCACCGCCAAGCGCAACCGTTTGGCGCTGGACCGCGTGGGCTTCCGTCCGCGTGTGCTGGTGGATGTGGAGAATGTGGACGCCTCGGTTGATTTCTTCGGCAAGCGCATCCGCATTCCGGTGACCATCGCCCCGGTGGGCGGGCTGGACCAACTCGGGCGCGGCGGCGGTGTGACGGTGGCCAAGGGGGCCGGGATGGCGAACATCCCGTTCATCGTCAGCTCCGTCACCGATCAGACCATCGAGCAGATCGGCGCTGCCGCCACCGGGCCGAAAGTGTTCCAGCTTTATGTGCGCGGCGACGATGACTTCGTGGACGACCATATCACCCGCGCCGTGGCGGCGGGCTATGATGCGTTCTGCATCACGGTCGACAGCGCGCATTACAGCCGCCGCGAGCGCGACATCGCCAATCGCTTCACCAAGCCGTGGCGTGCGGCCAACACCGGCATGAATTTTCAGGCATCCCTGGCGTGGAAGGATATCGAGCGCGTGCGGCGCCTGTATCCCGATCTGCAACTGATCCTCAAGGGCATCGCCACCGCCGAGGATGCGCGGATGGCCTGTGAGCGCGGCATCGATGTTGTCTACGTCTCCAACCATGGCGGCCGTCAGTTGGATCATGGGGCGGGATCGCTGGAGGTGCTGCCCGAGGTGGTGGAGGCCGTGGCGGGCCGGGCCAAGGTGTGGATGGATGGCGGCATCTGCCGGGGCAGCGATGTGGTCAAGGCCGTGGCGTTGGGGGCCGATCTGGTCGGCATCGGGCGGCTATATTGCTATGGCTACGCCGCCGCCGGTGCCGAGGGCATCGCGCGGGTGATCGAGCTGTTGGAGATCGAGATCATCGAGACGCTGGGGCTGCTCGGCCTGACCGGCTTTGCCGGGCTGAATGCCAGCTATCTGCGCCGGGTTGAGGAGGTGACGCCGCCAAGCGTGCTCAGCGCGTTCCCGCATCTGGAACTGCCAAGGGATTAAAGCGTTGTGATGAAAGGCTGAAACATGCCCCACCAATCCGTCATTGCGGCACACCATGCCGCAATGACGGGAGATGGTCAGGCCTGCGCCTTTGCGTCCACGCCCGCATCGGCGAACAGCTTCTGCAATTCGCCGGTCTGGAACATTTCCGTCACGATGTCGCAGCCGCCGACGAACTCGCCCTTCACGTAGAGCTGCGGAATGGTCGGCCAGTTCGAGAAGGTCTTGATGCCTTCACGCAGTTCGGCGTCTTCCAGCACGTTGGCGGTTTTGAACGGCACGCCGGTATGGGTGAGAATCTGCACCACCCGCGCCGAGAAGCCGCATTGCGGGAACATCGCATTGCCCTTCATGTAGAGCATGACCGGGTTGGTATCGATGTCTGACTGAATGCGGCTGTTGATATCGGACATGGTCCAGGCTCCTTAAGCGGGGGCAGAGGTTTGCAGGGCGAGGGCGTGCAGTTCGCCACCCATCCGGCCGCGCAGGGCGGCATAGACGATCTGGTGCTGCTTGACGCGGCTGACGCCCCGGAACGCTTCGCTGACCACATTGGCTGCGTAGTGATCGCCATCACCGGCCAGATCCTCGATGTGCACCTGCGCATCGGGAAGGGCCTCCTGGATGAGGGCTTTGATATCGGCGGCCTGCATTGCCATCAGGGTACGTCCATCCATTCCGGGAAGAAGCGAGCGTTTTCACGCACCAACTCTGCCACCGATATTGTGGTGCCGTCTGCCAATGTCAAACCGCTGCCGCCGGAATGACCCAGCAAAATCGCCGGAACGCCCGCTTTTGTTGCAGCGGCGAGGAGGGCCTCGGCATCGGCGGTGGCGATCACGTAGCGCGCCTGATCCTCACCGAACCAATAAGCATGCGCCGCCACACCGGACGGTGCTGCCGTAAGGGTGGCACCCACGTCACCGGCCATCGCCATTTCGGCCACCGCGACCAGCAGACCGCCATCGGCCACGTCATGACACGCGGCAACTTTGCCCGCCAGAATCTGCCCACGCACGAAATCGCCGTTGCGGCGTTCGGCGGCCAGATCGACCGGCGGCGGTGCGCCCTCTTCACGGCCCAAGATTTCACGCAGCCAGAGCGATTGGCCTAGCTCACCCTGTGTTTCACCCACCAGCACCAGCGACAGGCCGGGCTTCAGGCCAAGCCCCACGGCGTGGGCCGCATCTTCCAGCACGCCCAGACCGCCAATGGCAGGCGTGGGCAGAATGCCTTTGCCCTCGGTTTCATTGTAGAGCGAGACGTTGCCTGACACGACCGGGTAGTCGAGCGCGATGCACGCCGCCGCCATGCCTTTGATGGCGCCGACAAACTGGCCCATGATCTCCGGCTTCTGCGGATTGCCGAAATTCATGTTGTCGGTGATCGCCAAGGGAAGCGCACCGACAGCGGTGATGTTGCGCCACGTCTCCGCCACCGCCTGCGCGCCGCCCATTTCCGGGTCGGCCTGCACATAGCGCGGCGTGCAATCGGTGGTGATGGCGAGCGCGCGTTTGCGGCCTTCGATGCGCACCACGGCGGCATCGGCGGCACCCGGACGCTTGACCGTCTGACCGCCCACCGTGCTGTCATACTGATCGGTGATCCAGGCGCGCGAGGCGAGATCGGGGCAGCCGATCAGCTTCAGCAATGCCGGGGCAATCCCCACCGGATCGGTCACATCGCCCAACGGCGCGGGCTTGGGGGTTGCAACCCACGGGCGCTCATAGAGCGGGGCCTGCTCGGCGAGCGGATCGAGCGGAATATCGGCTTCCACCACGCCCTTATGCTTGACGACGATGCGTCCGGTGTCGGTGATGTGACCGATGACGGCGAAATCGAGGTCCCATTTGTCGAATATCGCCCGTGCGATGTCTTCGCGCGCGGGGTCGATGACGATCAGCATGCGCTCCTGGCTTTCGGAGAGCATCATCTCATAGGCCGACATATTCGGCTCACGCTGCGGCACATCGTCCAGGATCAGCTCGATGCCCACACCGCCCTTGCCCGCCATCTCGACGGAGGAGGATGTCAGGCCGGCCGCACCCATGTCCTGAATGGCGACGATGGCGTCGGTCGCCATCAGCTCCAGGCAGGCTTCGATCAGCAGCTTCTCCACGAACGGGTCACCCACCTGCACGGTCGGGCGCTTGCTTTCGCTGTCGGCGTCGAACTCGGTGGAGGCCATGGTGGCGCCGTGAATGCCGTCTCGCCCGGTTTTGGAGCCGACATAGACCACCGGGTTGCCGATGCCAGCCGCTGCCGAGAGGAAGATCTTGTCCTGATCGGCAATGCCCACTGTCATCGCATTGACCAGCGGATTGCCGTTATAGGATGGGTGGAAATTCACCTCACCGCCCACCGTCGGCACGCCCACGCAATTGCCGTAGCCGCCGATGCCGCGCACGCAGCCATCAACCACCGATTTGGTCTTGGCCAGTTTCGGATCGCCGAAGCGCAGCGCGTTCAAATTGGCTATGGGACGAGCGCCCATCGTGAACACATCCCGTAAGATGCCGCCGACGCCGGTGGCCGCCCCCTGATAGGGTTCGATGAAGGACGGGTGGTTGTGGCTCTCCATCTTGAAGATGGCGGCGAGCCCTTCGCCGATATCCACCACGCCCGCATTCTCACCCGGTCCGTGGATCACCCACGCCGCCTTGGTCGGCAACGTCTTCAGCCAGACACGCGAGGATTTGTAGGAGCAATGTTCCGACCACATCACCGAGAACACGCCCAATTCCGTGAAGGACGGCGTGCGGCCCATGATGTCGAGAACGCGCTGATATTCGTCAGCCGAGAGGCCGAATTCGGCGGCAAGCGCCTGGTTCACCGGTTTCATGTGCTTTTCCTCAGGCGGCCAGGGCTGCGGCGAGACCGTCAAACAACGGCTTGCCGTCCGTGCCGCCCATCAGCGGATCAACGAGGTTCTCCGGGTGCGGCATCAGGCCACACACGCGCAGATTGGGTGAGAAGATGCCGGCGATGTTGCGTGCCGAGCCGTTGCGATTGGCCTTGTCCGAAATCGCGCCATCGGCTTCGGCATAGCGGAACGCCACGAGGCCTTCGCCCTCCAGACGGTCGAGATCTTCGGGCGAGGCGGTGTAATTGCCATCGCCATGCGCCATCGGGGCGCGGAAGATCTGGCCCTTCCGATACTGCCCGGTGAAGGCGGTATCGGCCCGCTCAACGCGCAGATGGCAATCCATCGACAGGAAGCGCAGCCCGGCATTGCGCAGCAACGCGCCCGGCAGCAGGCCGGCTTCGGTGACGATCTGGAAGCCGTTGCACACGGCCAGCACGTAACCGCCGCGCGCGGCATGCGCCTTGACGGCGGTCATCACCGGCGAGAGCGAGGCCATCGCACCGCAGCGCAGATAATCGCCATAGGAAAACCCGCCGGGCAGCACGACAAGGTCGGTGCCTCCCAGATCGGTTTCCTTGTGCCAGATCATGCGCGGCTTGCGGCCGGTGGCGCGTTCGAGGGCGATGGCCATGTCGCGCTCGCGGTTGATGCCGGGGAAGACGACGATGGCAGCGCGCATCTCAGACGATCTCCACCGTGAAGCTTTCGATCACCATATTGGCGAGCAGCTTGCGGCCCATCTCTTCAGCGGCGCGGCGGGCGGCTGCCGGATCGGTCTCGGCCAATTCCAATTCGATGCGCTTGCCCACGCGCACTTCGCCCACGCCCTCAAAGCCGAGTGTGCCCAGCGCATGGCCGATCGCCTTGCCTTGCGGGTCGAGAACACCGTTTTTCAGCATAACGGTTACGATGGCTTTCACGGGCGGGCTCCTTGGCCGGGGAGGTGGGCAGGTGCAAAAGGCGCTTGATTCAATAGCGCGAAAGCCCTGATTCCGCAGCCCCTGTCAATGAGAGACAGCGCGTGACTGGTATCCGGTGGGGGTGGCGGGCAGACTACCGCGCCAGTTCGATCAACTCGATATCTTTTTGCAGCATCAGGTTGACCAGTTCGCTCAGCGATGCCCCCTGAGCATCCGCGCGAGCGGACAGATAGCTCAAAATTTCGGGATCGAGGTGAACCGGCGGAACAAGTGTCGCTTCCTTGCGGAAGAACTTGCCGCGCTCGCCTTTCGAGAAATCGTAGTTGTCTTTCATGGTTGCACCTCTTGGCGATACTGCCCTGCCTCATTCCGGTTTGGACGGCGCGCGGAAATGATGCGTATCGCAACAGTGTCTTGTGTCACTTCAACATGCGTATGGACGACAAGCAAGATCTTTGCCCGGCCCACCATGCCCATCGTGATCCATCTGTCTTCATCGGCGCTGTGGTCGTCATCAAAGATGGTCAGCGCGAGCGGGTCGAGAAAAACCCGTGTCGCTTCGTCGAACGACACGCCGTGCTTGGCCAGATTGCGTTGCGCTTTGCCCGGATCCCAGTTGAAGACAAGCCGCATAGCTTTTGCTCCTGCGAGACGCTCATCCTGATGCCCCTTTGGGGGCTCAGCAGACAATTCCGGGCAAGCCCTTACTGCATCGTCTCCGGCCCCTTGAGATCCCGCATCCCCGCCTCGGGCAGAATCCCCAGTCGCCGTGCCACTTCCTGATACGCCTCTTCCACCCGACCGAGGTCGCGGCGGAAGCGGTCCTTGTCCATCTTTTCGTTCGTCTTGGAATCCCACAGACGACAATTATCCGGGCTGAGTTCGTCGGCGAGCACGATGCGCATGTCATCATTCTCCCACAGCCGTCCGAACTCGATCTTGAAATCGACCAGCGTGATGCCGACGCCGAGGAACAGGCCGGTGAGGAAATCGTTGATGCGCAGGGTCAGCGCCACGATGTCGTCCATGTCCTGCGGGTGCGCCCAGCCGAAGGCGGTGATGTGCTCTTCGGCCACCCACGGGTTCTGCAGCGTGTCGTTCTTGTAGTAATATTCGATGATCGAGCGCGGCAGGCGGGTGCCTTCGGGGATGCCGAGGCGCTTGGACAGCGAGCCGGCGGCGACGTTGCGCACGACAACATCAATCGGAATGATCTCGACTTCGCGGATCAGCTGCTCGCGCATATTCAGGCGGCGCACAAAATGCGTCGGCACGCCGATCTCGCCCAGCTTGGTCATCAGATATTCGCTGATGCGGTTGTTGAGCACACCCTTGCCGGTGATGGTGCCCTTTTTCTGCGCGTTGAAGGCAGAGGCGTCATCCTTGAAATACTGCACGAGGGTGCCGGGTTCCGGGCCTTCGAACAGGATTTTGGCTTTACCTTCGTAGAGTTGGCGGCGGCGGGCCATGCTGGTTCCTTGGAGGCACGAAGCCTCGTGCGCGACGGTCCCCAAGCGGGGAAGCTCGCGCCCTATAGCAGGCGGCCCGTTTGGGTGCCACACGGGTGACACATAAGAGGGTGGCGTAGGGACGGTTGTCGGGGCGGGCGTCATCGTCCAGGCGCTCAAATCAATTTATAGTTGAAATCATAATGCGCACATAATGATTGACCATAAATTTATTTTGAAATAGGTTCTCGGCAAGTTTGGAGAAATGATATGAAATTCAAGTCGTTTTTCGTGACACTGACATGTTGTGTTGCGTTCATGCTTCACGGCCGGGAAGTTAAAGCCCAGGATGTCCATTCATATGCGATCACCGAAGCGTTTTCCGGCGGCACCGTGACGTTCGATTTCTCGATCGATTTCAATCAGCCTCCGAATATTAACGATACTCCTCAGCAATATCAATTTGCGTTTTCGGCCTTAAGTACAGCATATTCCGGTGTAAATCTTGGATTCCAGCCGGATATTCCGGATTCTGCCTACATTCAATATACAATTTTTGGTGGATTCGCGATTATTTCGTTTTCCGATGCGGTCGGAAACTATGCGAGTGTGGATTTAAATGACGTTTTTACCGATGTCTCTATGGTCGGTATTGCCGGCGCCGTGGATAACGGTGGCAGTACACTCGTCTACAATGGCGTTACGACCGATCTGAGCGGTGGAACGGTGATCGAGACCACGGTTCCCGAACCGGCGAGCATGGCGTTGCTCGGAGCAAGTGTCGCCGGGCTGGCTGCTTTGCGCCGCCGCCGCCGCGCCTGATCCGACGGCGGGAACTCGATATGAAAACGGCGGGCAATGCCCGCCGTTTTTGCGATCACCTTCGCAGAGCAGCTTACGCCGCAGGCCCGGCCTCACCGAACACCCGCGTGTAGATCGCGTCGATCTGGCGCAGATGCAGCTTCGAATCCATCGCCGCGTCGAGCAGCTCGGCCGGAACGCGGCCGACGACTTCGGGGTCGGCGTCGAGGTTCTCGCGGAAGGACTTGCAGCCGGGCTTGCCGAGATTGGTCCAGGTCGCCATCGCGTTGCGTTGCACGATGCGATAGGCGTCCTCACGCAGAATGCCGCCGCGCGCCAAGGCGAGCAGGATTTCGCCGGAATGCACCACGCCGCCGAGCGCGTCGAGATTGGCGGTCATCTGGTCGGGATAGACGGTCAGCTTGTCCATCATCCCGGCCAGCCGCATCAACGCGAAATCCAGCGTGACCGTCGCGTCCGGGCAGATCGCGCGTTCGACCGAGGAGTGCGAAATGTCACGCTCGTGCCAAAGCGTGACGTTCTCCAGTGCCGGGGTGACGGCGCTGCGCACGATGCGGGCGAGGCCGGTGAGGTTTTCGCTCAGCACCGGGTTGCGCTTGTGCGGCATTGCCGAGCTGCCCTTCTGCCCGGCGTGGAAGAATTCCTCCGCCTCGCGCACTTCGGAGCGCTGCAAATGGCGCACTTCGGTGGCCAGACGTTCGATGCCCGAGGCGACGACGCCCAGCGCACAGAAAAAGGCGGCGTGGCGGTCGCGCGGGATGACCTGGGTGGAAACCGGCTCGACGGCGAGGCCGAGCTTTTCAGCCACATAGGCTTCGATGCGCGGATCAAGATGGGCGAAGGTGCCGACGGCGCCGGAAATCGCGCAGGTGGCGATCTCGGCGCGGGCGGCAACGAGGCGTTCGCGGTTGCGGGCGAATTCGGCGTAATGCCCGGCGAGCTTGAGGCCAAAGCTGGTCGGCTCGGCATGGATGCCGTGGCTGCGGCCGATGGTGACCGTGTGCTTGAACTCGAAAGCCCGCTTCTTGAGCGCTGCCAGCACGGCGTCCACATCGGCGATCAGCAGATCGGCGGCCTGGGTGAGCTGGACGTTGAGGCAGGTGTCGAGCACGTCCGAGCTGGTCATGCCGAGATGGACGAAGCGGCTGTCATCGCCGATGGCTTCGGCCAACCAGGTCAGGAAGGCGATCACGTCATGACGGGTGACGGCCTCGATGGCGTCGATGCGGGCGATCTCGTCGGCATTGATCCCCGCCAGCTTCTCGCTGCCCTTGACGCGGATATTGCGTGCGGACTCCTCCGGGATATCGCCCAGCTGCGCCATCGCCTCGGCGGCCAGCGCCTCGATTTCAAACCAGATGCGATAGCGGTTCTCGGGAGCCCAGATATTGGCCATTTGCGGGCGGGAGTAGCGGGGGATCATGGCGGGATGTCCGAGTTGTCGAAGGGTGCGCCCGGTCTATTCCGGCCAAGCCAACACGGCAACAGATCTCCGTCGCAGCCCTGCCGTGAGCGGGGGATAGTTTGCGGATACCGCCCCGCGGAGACACATCCACCCGTGATGTGCGTCATGCACAATCACGTCATCGGGGGGGATGTTTGCGCAACCTTGCAGGATCGTGCGCTGTCGGCGGGGAGACCTGCAATTAAATAGACCCAAATAGGTCTGACATTTTGCTGTAGACCAGAGCAAACCTAAACCTGTAGAATCATGCTGGCCGCACCCATCATGCAGCAGCCAGCTGACGGTTCGCAGGGGGCCATCATGGCAAGCGTCGATCAGGTTTCCGTTGCTAATCAGGCAGTGAGCAACACTTCAGGCTCGGTCACATTCGATGAGTCGTCCACGGGCGATACGTTGATCGGCGGGGTGGGCGATAGTTTTGTCATCTTGAACCCCTATGTGAACTACAATTCCTTCACTGACGCTTCCGGCGGCACCATCCTGGGTGGTGTGAACAATGCCTTCATCGGCCTTGCGGGCAATTTCGGACCGTCCAACGGCATCTCGGCGATTGCCGGCAACGGCTATAGCGGCGTGACGCTGAGCGACAACAGTGCGGTGCTCAACCTGTCTGGCGTGGCGCTGTCCAACGTGACGATTGCCGCCAACCAATACACGGCACAGACCATCACCAGCACCTCGGCGGGCGGCAGCTATCTGGTGAGCGGCAACAATGCCACCATCGATGGTGCGGGGCATGACACCTTCACCGTCGTCACCCCGTTTGCCAGTGAATTCAACACCTATAATGAGCCCACCGGCGGCGTCATTTTGGCGGGTGTCAACAATGCCTTCATCGGCATGGGTGGCAATGTGGTCAATGGCGACGGCATCGCCGCCATTCTGTCCAACGGCTATACGGGTGCCATGGTCGGCGGCAATGGCGCGGTTCTCAATCTGGCCGGCGTGCGCATCAGCGGCGTGGCGATTGATGCCGACCAGGCCAATCAGACGATCACCACCACGCAGGGCAACGTCAACTACACGGTCAGCACCGCAGGCGACACCTTCAACGGTGTGGGCGGCGATGTGTTCTCGGTGGTGGACACCTACAACAACTATAATGCCTATAACGATCTCTCCGGCGGCACCGTTCAGGCGGGCGTGAACAATGCGCTGCTTGCCTTCAGCAACAGCCTGACCTCGGCGGATGGCATCGCCACGCTGTCGGCCAATGGCCATACCGGCGTGCAGGTGGGCAGTCAGGGGGGTGTGCTCAACACCACCGGCATTGCGCTCAACGGCGTGGGGATCAGCCTGACGCAGAACGGCCAGATCGTCACCGTGCCGCAGACCGGGCTGAACTACACGGTCTCCACCTATGGCGACACCATCGCTGCCGGGGGGGACGACACCTTCACGGTCGCTGACTCCTACATCGAATATAACGCCTACAACGATGTCGCCGGTGGCACATTGCAGGCTGGCACCGACAACGCCCTGCTCGGCTTCAGCAACAGCCTGACGGCGGCGGACGGCATCGGCACGCTGTCGGCCAACGGTCATACCGGCGTGTATACCGGCAGCAACGGCGCGGTGTTGAATCTGACCGGCATCACGCTCAACGGCGTGGGTGTCGATCTGTCGCAAACCGGCCAGACCGTCACGGCGCCGCAGACCGGGCTGAACTACCGGGTGTCGAACTACAGCGACGTCATCAACGGCGGTGGCAACGACACCTTCACGGTGGTGGACAGCTACAACAACTACAACACCTACAACGACATCGCGGGCGGCACATTGCAGGCGGGCACCAATAACGCGCTGCTCGGCTTCACCAACAGCCTGACGGCGGCGGACGGCATCGGCACGCTGTCGGCCAACGGCTACACCGGCGTGATGGTGGCAAGCCAAGGCGCGGTGCTGAACCTGACCGGCATCACCCTCAACGGCGTGGGGGTCAGCCTGGCACAGACCGGGCAGACGGTGACGGCGCCGCAGAGCGGGCTGAACTACAAGGTGTCGAACTACAACGACATCATCAACGGCGGTGGCAACGACACCTTCACGGTGGTGGACAGCTACAACAACTACAACACCTACAACGACATCGCGGGCGGCACGTTGCAGGCGGGCACCGACAACGCGCTGCTCGGCTTCAGCAACAGCCTGACATCGGCGGACGGCATCGGCACGCTCTCGGCCAACGGCTACACCGGCGTGATGGTGGCAAGCCAAGGCGCGGTGCTGAACCTGACCGGCATCACCCTCAACGGCGTCGGCATCAGCGCCGGGCAGGGCAATCAGGTGATCACGGCCCCGCAAAGCGGGTTGAACTACAAAGTCACCAACACCGGCGACACGTTCAATGGCGGCGGCAACGATACCTTCACGGTGGATGACGTCTACAACTACGCCAACACCTATAACGACATCGGCGGCGGCACGATCCAGGCCGGGATGAACAACGCGGTGATCGGCTTGGCGGGCAATTTCGGCGCGGGCAACGGCATCGCGACGATTTCCGGCAATGGCTATTCCGGCGTGGTCATCCAAGGCGGCACCGCCGGTGCCACGCTGGATTTCTCGCAGACCAGCGTGAGCGACGCCACCATTCGCGGTGGGGCCAACAACGTCACCCTCATCGGGCCTTCCGGCAACCAGACGCTGACCGGCGGCGGCCAGAGCGATGTGTTCGCTTTCACGGCGGGCACCGGCAATGACGTGATCACCGATTTCCGCGCGGGCTCCGGCGGCGGTTTCGACGTGATCGACCTCAACGGCGCGCTCTCGGTGCCCAACTTCGCCACGCTGCTGACGCATATCCAGCAGGTGGGCGCCAATGCGGTGATCACGCTGAACAAT
>JARLIM010000040.1 GCA_031291725.1 Acetobacteraceae bacterium | reverse complement strand
TTGGATGCGCTGAACGCGGACAGCAAGCTTGGCAGCATCACCTTCACCGATAGCGGCACGCCGACGCTGGCCATCACCTACACGCAGATGACAACCGACATCGCCGCGCTGACCGCACTCAGCGGCAGCTACAGCCTCACCATATCCGGTGCACCAGCGTCGGCGGCAACGGCATTGCAGGCCAATAGCCTCGTCGGCAGCTTCACATTGGCAGACACCGCGGCCAACGTGGCTGCCGCGCTGGATGCATTGAACAGCGACACCAAGCTCGGCCCGATAACGTTGACCGACAGCTCCACACCAACGTTGGCGATCAGCTATTCGCAGTTGACCAGCGATACCGCCGCCATTGCCTTGCTGGCCACGGCCTATAATTTGGCGGTCAGCGGCGTGCCTGCCGCCGATATCAGCGCCGTGGAGGCCAACAGTCACGTCGCCTCTCTGTCGGTTGTGGGGGTCGCCGCCGCCAATGCCGCGGCTGCACAGAACGACAGCAAGATCACCGGCTTTACGGTGGCCGGGGCTACGGTTGCCAATCTGGCCAGCCTTGCCAGCGACACCAAGATCACCGGTATTTCTGTCGCCGACACCTCTGCCAACATCCTGCCGGTGTTCGCCACGCTGAGCACCAACAGCCTCATCACCGCAATATCCTTCACCAGCGGCGGGATGGTGGGGCTGCCGATATCCTATGCCGAGTTCAGCAGCGGCCTCCTCACCTTCAGTGGTAGCTATAGCGTTGCGGTGTCCGGCGCGCCGGTCTCGGCCGCGGCCTCGCTTCAGGCCAACGGCAATGTCTCCGGATTTTCCATCACCGACACCGCCGCCAATGTCGAGGCCAGTCTGGATGCGTTGAACAGCGACGGCAAACTCAGCGCGATCACGTTGACCGATCCCGGCACGCCGGTTCTTGCCATCTCATTCACCCAATTCGCCGATGACACCGCAGCGATCGCGGCACTCACCGGTGCGTACACCCTGTCCGTGAGTGACACTCCGACCGCCTTTGCCGGCACGGTGCAGGCTGATCCGCTGGTCAGCAGCTTCTCCGTCACCGACAGCGCGGCCAACATCGTCACGTGCCTCGATCTGCTGAACAGCGACAGCAAACTCTCCTCGATCGTGCTGACTGGAACGCCAACGCTCAGCCTCTCTTATGCGCAGATGGCACAAGACGCCGCAGCCATTGCCAAACTTGCCGCTCCCTACAATCTGGTGGTCAGCAACGTGCCAGCCGCCGCTGCCGTGAGCATGCAGATTAACCCGCACGTCACCGCCTTCTCGGTGCTCGACACCTCGGCCAATGTGTCTGCGGCATTGGATGCCCTGAATGGCGACAATAAAGCCAGTTCGATCGTGCTCACCGATGGCGCAACCGCGCCGCTCTCCGTCACCTATGGTCAGCTGATCGGCGACACTGCCGCGCTGGCCACTCTGTCGGGACCGGTGTCGCTGGCGGTGAGCAATGTGCCGGTGGCGAGCATTGCCGCGGCGGAAGGCACGCCGCTGGTAAATTCCATTTCCGTCACCGGCGTGGCCGTCGCCAATGCGTCCACCGTGCAGAATGATGGCATGGTGACAGGCTTCACCATCGCCGGGGCGACGATCAACGACCTACCGACAATCGAGACCGCCTATAGCAAGCTCACCGGCATCGGCATCACCGACACCTCCAGCGCGATTCTGGCAGACCTCGATACACTGAACTCCGACAGCCTGATCAACAGCATCGCCTTCACCGACGCTGGCACCCCCTCGTTGCAGATGTCGTTTACACAATACAACACCGACGCCACGGCACTCAGCGAACTGACGGGCCGTTACGGCCTCGTCGTCACCGATGCGCCGGCAGCGGCGGCAGTGGCGCTGCAGGACAATCCGAATGTCAGCAGCTTCTCCGTTTCCGACAGCGCCACAAATGTGGCCAATGCGCTCGATCTGCTGAATGGCAGCAAACTCAGCGCAATCACGCTGACAGATGGCGGCACGCCGACGCTTGCCATCAGCTATAGCCAATTCTCCAACGATGGTGCGGCCATCGGCAAGCTGGTGGGCAGCTATAATTTCGCGGTCAACGACGTTCCGGCCGCAGGCGCCGGTGCGGTGCAAAGCAACCCATATGTCTTCAGCTTCACCGTCGCCGATAGCACGGCCAATGTGACGGCACAGCTGGCCGCATTGAACAGCGACAGCAAATTGGCCGGCATTACTCTCCAAACACCGCCGCCGCCCACACCTGTCACAGTCATCGGCACCGATACCGGTGACACGCTCAACTTCACGGGGGCAAGCTTTCCGCTTGCCATCGATATGGCAGGCAACCTCGCCTCGGTCAGCGCCGGTCTCAGCGCGCCCAGCCTGTCATTCATCGGCATGCCGGACAGCCTCACATTGGGTTCTGGGGCGGCGGTCATCGCCTATGATCTGGTGCCCTCCAGCGGCATCGAAACAATCGCCAATTTTCAATACGGCTTGGATACGTTGCAAATCAATCTGGAGGGTATCGCCAGCAACACCCTGCTGGCCTCGGACACCACCGTGAACGGCGTGCATGCGATTTCCATCTACAGCCGGACCGATCCCGAACATGGCGTGGTGCTGCTGGGTATGGGAAGCGCCCAGACAGCAGCCAATTTGTTGGAAAATCACATGTCCTTCGCCGCCGGCATCGCCACGATCACATAACGCTTCTGCCAGCGCCCCAACGGGAAAGATTGAGTGGCGTCATCTCATTGCGATTTGCAAAAAGGCAGGCGCGCATCGTGCCCTTACTGCACCCGCGTGACGGCGAGGCTCCCATTCGCGCCCTCGACTTGCATTTTGTAGCCCGTGCCGTCGTGGAAAATCACCACCAACGGTGCGGTCAACCGTGCAGAATAGGAACCAGCGGCCGCTTGCGACCAGATTTCGCCATTCTCCAGCTGAAATGTTGTATTGCCGGTCCACCCCGTGAATTCACCTCGTATCCTGGACGATACACTGGCAGAGATATTTGACGGCAATCTGCCAAACGCCGTGCTCGCAGGAGCCAGCAGCCGAATGGGAATTATCTTCTCGCCCAGTTGCAGGTGCCGCTCACCTGGGCAGAGCCACACCTTCGGCCGATGTGCGTCGAAATATTCGTAGACGCGCCCCACCTCCCACCAAGATCCGTCCGACACGCGGAACACCTCCTGGTACCTGCCCAGGAAAGGCTCTGGGCTCTCTATTGCCGTCTCGAAGCATGCTGCCTCCTCCTGGCTCGGACGCTGCGCGAGAACACCGTTGGAGTCATTGGAAAGCGGCGCGGGCGGCGGAGGGCTTGCATCGGGCGGATTGAGCACGCTAGCACAGTGAGCCCCCGTCTCGCATTCAGCGGCGAGTCGGAGAGCACCGGAAATCTGAGCGTTCTCAAGGCTCTGGGCAACACAAATTGGCATTGTGGGCATGGCCAGCGCGACAATGATGGCAAACAGACCGTAAGATGGGCGCATAGACACACCGCTTTGATATCCTTGGGGCAGTATAGCCTTTCCAAATGGCCGGTTGTCATCAAGCGTGATGCGACGCGACCGCAACCGAAGAGAGCCTGCGCGTCATAGGAGCCACCTCGTCCGACGAAACCAAATATGGCGTCAGAATTTCATAAAATAACAATTGGATTATCATGATAAACAAAACACAAAACCAAGATAAAAATCTTTTGAACAGAGCTATTACCCTCCACAAAATGGGGAAAATAGATCAAGCTCAACCAATTTATATAGAAATTCTTCGAAGCGAACCGGAGAATTTTGACGCACTTCATTTGCTCGGCGTCTGCTTTATGCAGTCAAGCCGACACGCTGACGGACTTATACTTATTTCAGAGGCACTGCGAATCAACCCGAACAACGCCGATGCCCACAGCAACAAAGGCAATATTCTCTGGGCTCTGCAACGCTTTGACGAGGCTTTGGCCAGCTGTGACCATGCGCTGGCCATTCATCCCATGCACACCCACGCCCATATCAATCGCGGCAATGTGCTGCGGAATTTGCGGCGTCTGGAGGAAGCATTGGCCAGCTACGAGCGCGCGCTGGCAATCGATCCCAACCAGCTCAATGCCGAGATCAACCGAGGCACCGCGCTGCGGGATTTGCAGCGCCTGGACGAGGCGCTGGCCAGCTACGAACGTGCGCTGACACTCAATCCTCACCACGCGGATGCGCACAGCAACCGGGGCAACGTGCTTCTGGAGTTGCAACGCCCGGACGAAGCGCTGGCCAGTTATGAGCGTGCGCTGGCACTCAATCCCAACCACGCGGATGCGCACAGCAACCGGGGCAACGTGCTGCGAGGCATGCAGCGTTTGGACGAGGCGCTGGCCAGTTATGACGCGGCACTGGCTCTCAATCCCAACCACCCACATTGTCACCTCAACCGCAGCATTGTGCTGCGGGATCTACAGCGCCCAGAGGAGGCTCTGGCCAGTTGTGGCCGGGCACTCGCAATCAGCCCAAGCGCCGCCGCGGCCCACAGCACACAAGGAGTGGTGCTGTTGGATCTGCAACGTCTTGACGAGGCTTTGGCGAGCTGCGATCGCGCGCTGGCGCTCGATCCGAACCACGAGGATGCGCATGTCAACCGAGGCTCCGTGCTGCGCGACCTTCAGTCTCTGGACGAAGCCCTGAACTGCTGCGACCGCGCACTGGCACTCAATCCCAATCACGCGGACGCTCATTGTAACCGGGGCAACGTGCTGTGCGACATGCAGCGTCACGACGAGGCATTGATGAGTTGTGACCGTGCGCTGGCACTCAATCCCCACCACGCGAATGCCCATAGCAGCCGGGGCAACGTGCTGCGCAACCTGCTGCGGTTGGATGAGGCGCTGGCGAGCTGTGACCGGGCACTGGCCCTCAACCCGAACCTTGCCGACGCACACAGTAACCGGGGTGTGGTGCTGTTCGATTTGCAGCGCCTGGACGAAGCCGGCGGCTGCTTTGACCGCGCATTGACACTCCATCCGAACCACGCGAACGCCAACTGGAACAAGGGGTTGCTGCTGCTGGCCCACGGCGATTACCCGAAAGGCTGGCCGCTATACGAGTGGCGATGGAAAGTAGGACAGAAAGGAACCGAGCGCAAGTATTCCGATCGTCCTCTTTGGTTGGGCGGGCAGTCTCTGGCAGGCAAGACGATCCTCCTCCATGCCGAGCAGGGGCTGGGTGATAGCATCCAACTCGTCCGCTTTATCCCGCAGATCGCAGCCCTTGATGCCCGGATCATCCTCCAAGTACCGACCAGTTTGACATCAGTGTTCGACACGCTGCCCGGCATTGATGTCCTGATCGGTGACGGAGAGCCTTTGCCGCATTTCGATTTTCACTGTCCCTTGATGAGCCTGCCGCTCGCCCTTGGAACAACTCTGCAAACCATCCCCAGTGCCGAAGGCTACATCCACCCCGACCCGACGAAGCTGGCGGCATGGTCGGCCCGGATTGGCCGCAAGACGCGGCAGCGTATCGGCTTGGTTTGGAGTGGAAGCACGATCCACAAGAACGACCGAAATCGTTCCGTGCCATTTTCCACCCTGGCACCATTGTTATCGCTGAACGCCGACTGGGTCTGCCTGCAGAAAGAGGTTCGCGAAACTGACCGCCAAGCGATGTCCGCCTTTCCTCAGTTGCGCTTTTTCGGCGACGACTTGAACGATTTCGGCGAGACGGCGGCTCTGCTGGCCACCGTCGATCTCGTGATCGCAGTTGACACCAGCGTGGCGCATCTGGCGGGCGCAATGGGCAAACCTTGCTGGATACTGTTACCTTTTGCCGTTGACTGGCGCTGGCTGCTCGAACGAGAGGACAGCCCGTGGTACTCCAGCGTGCGCCTGTTCCGGCAGCGCGCGCATGGCGGGTGGATGGCGGTCGTGCAACGGCTGGCGGAAGAACTGACGCAGCGGCTTCATGAGAACCACCAAGCTCACACGCGGGGATGACAGCCAGACAGCCGCCATCGGCTGCGGCACGATCACCAACGGCAGGCACAGCCTCGCCGGAGCGGCTTACGGCGGCGCAACCGGCCCTGATTCATCCGCGAGCCGCTCGATGTCGTCTTCACTCAGCCAAGTGCCGAGTTGCACCTCGATAAAGACCAAATCACCATCGCCAATGTTCTCGATGCGGTGCAGCTCCCCACAGTGAATCAAGGCCTGCTCGCCGGTGTGGATCGTTCTGTGTTCTGTCCCAAGCGTCATCAACCCTATGCCGCCAATGACAACCCAATGTTCGGAGCGGTGAGCGTGGCGCTGGAGCGAGATGTGCTGTCCTGGTCTTATGACGATGCGCTTGACAACATAATCCGAAGCCGACGACAGCACCTCCCAATGCCCCCAAGGGCGCGTGTCGCTTTCGCCGTCATGATAGGTCGAAACCATGCGCTCCATGTCCTCTGTCCGATGAGAGGCTTGGGTCCACATCCACAATCAGCAAGGCGGAGCGGAAATTCTCCGCCAGCGTGACGCAGAGTCCGGCACGGGTGAGGGATGCACCATCACCGGTCAGGCGCTGCCTGCCCTGCGCAAGGCCGGGCACAGGAAAGCTGCGTGTCTCCGCACCCCGTAGCCGGAAGGCGAACAACGCGGCAGATGTGCCGTCCTTGGCCACATACCACATCGCCGCCCAGTCACCCTCGCCGTCCAGCGGTGGCGGGTCGGTGAGGAGATATTGGTTGCCAAGATGGATCAGTGGCCGCAGCCTGTTGCGATATAAGGCGATTTCGGCGGCGACGATGGCGCGGTCCAGCTCGGGCCAGGCGTCGATCGGGGCGCTGAGGCCGAAACTGCCAAGCATGGCGACATGCAACCGGAATCGCAGATCGCCGCGCGTGTCGATGCCATCCACCCCCTTGATGGCACGCGGCGGCCAGTCGATCAGCCAGTCGTTGCAGCACAGGGCGGGATGAACGCGCTGTATCCCGAAATGAATTGCCAGCTTGGCCAGGGCCTTCGGCTGGTCGGAGATCCAGTTGGTGTGCGCGCGCTCCAGGATGGCTCCATCCATCCGACCGCCGCCGCTGGCGCACATCTCCAGCACAAGGTCAGGAAATTCGGCGCGGATTGCATCCTGCAGACGATAGACCCCCCGGACATGCGCACTCAGCGGGTCCTGCCTGGTCAGGCTGTCCGGCAGTCCGGGGGCCCAGCCGCCGGCGAAGAGATCGGCATTGAAATCCCATTTCAGCCAGCTGGAGCCGGAGTGGCGGATCAGACCGAACAGAATATCGCGCGCCCACGCCCAAGCCTCCGGCACACCGAGATGAAGCTGCGCGCGGGCGTCGTCGGGTGGTGGGGCGTGGTTGAGATGATGAAACCAGGTCGCGTTGGCGCGAATGGCCGCGCGCGGGCCAACCGATTCCGGCTCGCACCAGATGCCAAACCCCATCCCATGCGCGGCACAGGAATCGCGCAGCGCCGCCAAACCATTCGGCAGGCGCGTGCGATCCACCGTCCAGTCGCCAACACGCAGATACCAATCCTCGTCGGGGTCGCCCGCATTGGAGGCGAACCAACCGGCATCGAGCACAAACACCTCGCAACCAAGCTCGGCAGCCAAGGGAATCAAGGAAGCAAGCCTGGCCTCCTCCGGTGTCTCACCGCAGACATACCAGGAATTGAACTGCACCGGGATCAGCCTGTCTGGATCAGGTCTGCGGGCACGGAGCCAATCGTGCAGGCACTGTGTGGCGGTGTTGAGATCGCCGTCGATGCGGCCGAGCAGCATATCGGGCAGCGCCAGGGCTTCGCCGGGCAACAATCTGTGATGCAGTCCAAACGGGTTCAGACCGCCGGAGATCGTCACGCCTTCCGGGGTGATTTGGGCGTCCAGCACCCAATTGCCGGACCACAGGATTTCGCACATCCATGTCGTCGTGGGGGAGCTCAGCGCCAGCCAGGGCTGGAAGGTGAAGCCGGTTTTGCCGGCTCGGCTTTCAAGATGCAAAGCGCCGCCTGTCTGCGTCCGGGTTTGCGCCTCGGCCGCCCAATCGCCGGTCAGATAGGTCGCCTGCGCGACGGCATCCGGAATCGTCATCAAGGGGATGGCGGCATGATCGAGAGCGATCTCTGCCCCGCCAAGGCGGTTGCGGTTGCGCAGCCTTGTTGTCTGACGCCGCAAACCG
The DNA here is from genome assembly GCA_031291725.1 of Acetobacteraceae bacterium. Taxonomy (GTDB): domain Bacteria; phylum Pseudomonadota; class Alphaproteobacteria; order Acetobacterales; family Acetobacteraceae; genus CAIQQQ01. The sequence continues at coordinate 73,130 of JARLIM010000040.1, read as the reverse complement.
GTGGCAGCATCAACCTCGACGGTCATCTCGCAGGCCAGTGCGGCATCTTGCATCGTCGGTGCGGCCTCTTGAAGGCGTTGTAGCCTGCACGGATGCTACGCCGACATTGACAGTATACGCCATCCGGTGCGCTGCTGGCGGTCATCGGAGCTGGGGAGGCGACCATGCTTGTCGTGCACATGATCGGCAATGCTCACATTGATCCGGTCTGGCTCTGGGGCTGGCAGGCCGGGGTGGATGAGGCCCTGTCCACCCTGGCGGCGGCGGCGGATCGCTGCGACGAATATCCCGACTTCATCTACACACGGGGCGAGGCGTGGCTTTATCGTCAGGCCGAACGGCTCCGCCCGGATGTGTTCGCCCGCATTCGCCGCCATGTCGCCGCGGGGCAGTGGCGCATCGTTGGCGGCACCTATGTACAGCCAGATCTGAACCTGCCGACCGAGATGGCGTTGCGTCGTCAGATCCGCCATGGGCAAGGCTATTTCCAGGACCGTTTCGGCACGCAGCCGCGCATCGGCTACAATGTCGACAGTTTCGGCCACCCGGCGTCCCTGCCGGATATTCTCGCTGAGCACGGCTATGACGCATATGTCTTTGGCCGCCCAGACCCTCGGCAGTTCGATTTCCCGCACTCGGCCTTTCTCTGGCGTGGTGCCGGCGGGGCGGAACTTCCGGCGTTTCGGGTCTATCCCGGCTACGCATTCAGCAACGCCGATATCAGCGCGCATATCGCGATGGGCGTTGCCCGCTCGGATCCGGCGCTCGGGCATACGATGTGTTTCTACGGCGTTGGCAATCACGGCGGCGGCCCGACGCGGGCGCAGATCGAGTGGATTCGGGCAAACCGCTTCACCTTGCCGGGGCTGGAACTGCGCCTGTCCTCACCGGTGGAATTCTTCGCCGCCATCGCGCCGCATCGCGACATTCTGCCGGTGGTGGAGGGCGAATTGCAGCATTGTTTTCCTGGTTGCTATTCGGCGATGGGCGGCATCAAGCGGGCGCAGCGGCAAGCCGAGCATCTGCTCGATCAGGCCGAACGCGCCGCGCGGGCATTGGTTCCGGACGCCTCGGCGCATCTGGCCAGGATCGACACCGCCTGGGATGACGCGCTGTTCACCAGCTTTCACGACATCGTCACCGGCACCTCCACCCCCTCGGCCTGGGCAAGTGTATCGGCGATGCAGGGGCGGGCGCGGATGGTGGCCGAGGAGACGATCCTTGACGTCACGCGCAGCTGGGCCGAACGCACATTGCCTGCCAGCGCCTGCCAGCGCCTTGTTCTGGTCAACACCGACGATTCTGCGTTTGATGGGATGGCAGAGTGCGAAACCTGGATCGATTACGATCTGTGGCAGAATCGCTATCTGACAGACGCCGATGGCACGCCGATCCCGTTCCAGCAGACGCAACCAGACGGCATGCACCGCATTCCCCGATTGCTGTTTCCGGTGAACGTGCCGGCGCTGGGCGGCATCGCTGTGACGATCCGCCCCGGTCCGGCCCCGAAGCTGGAGGTTTCGAGCGATCTGCACGTTTCGCCGACGCGGTTGGAGAATAGCCGATTGCGGCTCGATCTCGGCCCCTCCGGCGTGGTCTCGCTGGCGGTGGATGGGCAGGAGATGCTGGGGCCATCCGGCATGACACTGCATCTGCGGCACGACCACACCGATACGTGGTGTTTCGACACGGACACCTGGAGCGAGGCAATTGCCGAGACGCTCACCGGCGGCGTGTGGGTTGTCGAGGAGGCGGGACCGTTGCGGGCACGGGTGCGGATGGAACATCGCATCGGCACCTCCCGCCTACGTTGGACGCTCAGCCTGAACCGCTTCGACCCGGCAGTGACATTGCGCATCGAGGTGAATTTCGACGAGCGTTACAAATTGCTGCAACTCGCGCTGTCATTGCGCGATCCACCGCAATCGCGGGTCGATGCGGTGCCGGGTGGGGCGATCGCGCGGCCATTGTCCGCGACGGAATTTCCGGTGCAGGGCTGGAGCCGGCTTGCCTTCCCCGGCGTTGGGTTGGCGATGCTGAGCCAGGACGCGTTCAGCCTGCGCGCGGATGCCCAACTCTGGCAATGGACCTTGCTGCGCAGCCCGCGCATGGCGTGGCAGGGCGGAGAATCGCCGATCTATCACGGTCGGGACGTGCATACCGACCAGGGCATGCATGACATCGCCCTGCGCCTGCGGGCGGCGGACGGAGCGACCGACATTGCGCTGCACCGCGAGGCCCGGTGTATCGCGCAAAAGCTGATCGCGTTCGACCGTTCCGTGGGCGTCATCCGGCCCTTGCCCTAGCAGGTTACTGAAAAACTGTTCGCGGAGGGGCGGCGACTCATTTTTCGTGCCAGAAAGGCCAAGGCGAAGACACGATGTGTGTGCATCGTGGCAAGCCTTGAACGAATCTGGCGCGGAAAAGGGCCGCCGCGCCGACCGACAGAGTTTTTCAGCAGCCTGCCAGGGTACTCTAGAATCTCTGTCGCGGGAATCTCTATCGCGGCTCGGCTGGAATGGCGGCCTCCGGCACCTTGGTCTCCGGCATCGCCAAGGCCGCGAACGCGAAGGCCAGCACGCCACACACCGTCAACGCGATAAACGCAGCGGGGCGTCCGGCGGCGTCGGCCACCCGTCCCGCCAGCGTGCTGCTCATCGCCGCCCCCAGGCCCGAAGCCAGCCCAAGCATGCTCAGACACAGCGTATAATACCCGGTGCGACGTGTCAGATCGTCGGACACCAGCGACAGCAACACGCCGTAGATCGCACCGCCCGCGCCTTCCAGGGTCTGAATTGGAATCAGCGCGTAGCCGTTGCGGATCACCGCGAACAGGCCGGCATGCAGCGGCAGCGTGGCAAAGGCGGCCAGCAGCAACGGGCGGCGACCGTAAATCTCCACGGCACGGGCGATGGCGGGGGAAATCCAGATCACCACAAGCTGCGGCACAATCACCATCGCCGCCAATACCGGGCCGGACCGCGCGCCCATCCTGGCATTGATGCCGACAGCGGCGATTTGCAGCAGGCCGGCGCTGGCGAGCGAGAAGAACGCAACGCACATTGCAAAGATCAGCAATCTCCGCTCCCGCAGCAATCCACGCCAGCCAGGATGGCCCGGCGGCGGCTTGTGGTTCGGATGAGAGCCGATGCCGTGACGCAGCAGATGCACCCGATCCGCCCCGATCATCCGGATGGCCCACAAAGTTGGCACGGTCAGCGCTCCGGCGATGATGAAGCTGGCGTTCTGCCAGCCCAATTCGATGCACGTCCCCATGATCAACGCGCCAAGAGCCGCACCGATTGACCCGTAGCGGCCATTGCGCCCCAACCGCTCTGAAAACCACGTGCGGCCACACAGCGACAGGCTGATTGCGGCCACCGCCGGGGTCAACAGGCTGCTCGCCATCGCCTGCAACAACAGAGCAATGACGACCGGAATCGCACTGGGCGCAAAAACGATCAGCAACGGGGCTGCCCCCATCGTCAGCACCGCAAGGCTCAACACGAGACGCCGACGCGGTCCGACCAGATCGATCAGTAGGCCGGCTGGAATCTGACAGATCATCGCCGCGATGGTGTTAAAAGCGAGAACCTCCCCAATGCGGGCTTGGCCCCATGCATGCGCCGTCAGATAGACAGGGATGAAGGTGCCGTAGGCCGATCCAGACGCGGCGAGCAGCAGATTGACCATGTCCAACCCGCGATCCGGTATCTGGCACGGCTCGATCGGTTTGAGGACAAGGCCTAAGCGTCGCATGCACCATCACCCGCGGAATGAGAACGAAGCCGTGCCTGGCGAACGCTTGCAACAGCTTGTGGTCTCCCCCAGCCATAGCTGCTTGCCCGTTGACGGCAAAGCCTTTGTCTTGCGCCCCCTCTCAGCGCCCCTGCATCGCCCGCGCCGTCTGGCGAATGGTGGCGAGCAGCAACAAGGCGGCCCGTGAAAGCTTGGCCTCGCGGGAGATCAGCGCCTGCGCCGTCACGTTGGTCAACGGGGTGAGCGGCAGGGCAATCACACCACGATCCAGCGAACTGTTCAGCAGAAACGGATCGATCACCGCAACGCCTGCCCCCTCCCGCACCAAAGCGCAGGCGACGGAGGATTGATTGACCTCAAGTCCGATGCGTCGCGGCACGCCCGCACGGCGGAAAGCGGTTTCAACCAGATGGCCCAGCGGCAAATTGCGGCTGAAGGAAATCAGCGGATAAGGCGCCAGATCCGCCGGGGACACACTCACCCGCCCCGCCAGCGGATGGCCGGGCGGCACGACGCAGACCAAGGCCCCGGTGCACAGCGGCACCAATTTCGTCTCCGGCTCACCCAACGGTGTCAGCACCAGCCCGAAATCGACGCGCAATTGGGTGACGGCTTCGACGACACCGAGATTGTCCATCGTGCGCAACGTGAGCGCGATGCGGGGGCGGGCGCGTTGGAAGGTGGCGACGGCGCGGGGCAACAGGGAATCGGCCAAGGCCGGGGTGACGGCCAGATGCACCGCCCCCACGCTGGTCTCGCGGATATCCCCCAACAGACGGTCGATGCGCTCCGCCCCTTCGAACATCCGCGTCAGATCGGGCAGCAACACCTGCATTTCGGGCGTTGGTTGCAGACGGCCCTGCTGACGGCGGAAAAGGGGAAAGCCGGTCAGACGGGTGCAGTCGCGCAGCACCATGCTGATGGCGGGCTGCGAGACCTCCAGCGCCGCCGCCGCCGCTGTGACGGAGCCGTGACGGCAGACGGCGTGGATGATTTCCAACTGACGCAGAGAGAGCAACATCAGGGCAGCTTATGTCGAATTAAGCCACCTGGGATATCCCTTAAGTTTCACGCCTCCTAGCCTCGGCGCATGAAGATCACTGCCATCGAAACCTCGGTCGTCGCCCTGCCCTTCACCATGGGCGGGCCGTATCAATCCTTTGCCGGGCAATTATGGGACCGGATGGAGATCCTGCTGGTTCGCGTGGAGACCGAGGACGGGTTGGTGGGATGGGGCGAGGCGTTCGGCCATGCGGCGATTGCCACCACCAAGGCGGCGATCGACAGCATCATCGCGCCTTTGATGATCGGGCGCGATGCGGGCGATATCAACGCGATCAACCGGGCGATCCTGCATTCCACGCATCTGCTCGGGCGCAACGGGTCGTTTGTGTATGGCTATGCGGGCATCGAGATCGCGCTGTGGGATTTGCTGGGCAAACGCACCGGCCAGCCGATCTGGCGGCTGTTGGGCGGCAGCACGCCGGGATTGCTCGACGCCTATGCCAGCCTGTTGAACTACACCACCCCCGCCTTGGTGGCCAGGAACACAGCCGATGCGGTGGCGGCGGGCTATCGGGCGATCAAACTGCATCAGACGAGCCGCGCCGATGTGCTGACGGCGATGGACGTGGCGGGCGATGCCAAGGTGATGCTGGACGTCAACTGCGCCTGGTTGCCGCCGAAAGCGCAGGAGATGGCGGAATCGATGGAGATGGACGGGCTGGCATGGCTGGAAGAGCCGGTCTGGCCGCCCGAGGATGTGCACGGCCTTGCCAGCTTGCGCCGCTACGGCATTCCGTTGTCGGCGGGGGAGAATGTGGCCGGGCTGTTCGGGTTCAAGACGCTGATCGAGGCGGGGGCGATCGATATCGCGCAGCCGAGCGTGACCAAGCTGGGCGGCATCAGCGAAATGGTGCGGATCATCCATCTCTGCCAGGCCAATGCCGTGGCCGTGGCGCCGCACAGCCCGTATTTCGGCCCCGGCTTTCTCGCCACACTGCACGTGGCCGCAGCGCTGATCGAACAACCGTTGATCGAGGTGTTGTGGGTGGAGATGGAGGCCAATCCGTTCGATCCGTGGGTGCGCCCGCAGAACGGCAAGCTGGCCGTGCCGAACGGCCCCGGATTGGGCTGCGACCCGGACCCCGTCCTTCTCGCCCGCTATGCCAAGGGGCCAACAACGCGCACGGAGACCGCACGATGAAAGTCACCCGGATAGAAACCCAGGCGCTGCGCCTGCCGCTGGAGCCGCCGATTGGCAGCGCGTTGGGCCAGTTCACCTGTTTTGGCATCGTGCTGGTGACGTTGCACACCGATGCGGGCATCACCGGCGAAAACCTGGTCTTCACCCTCAATGACCGCCGCACGAAGGTGTTGCGGCAGATGGTGGAGGATCTGGCCGATGTGGCGGTGGGCCAGGATGCCGGACATATCGCGGGTTTCTGGGCGCGGGCGTGGAAGGACATCAATTTCCTCGGCCATAAAGGCGTGCCGGTGATGGGCATCTCGGCCATCGATGGCGCGTTGTGGGACGCGCTGGGCAAGGCCAGCAATCTGCCGATCTATCGCCTGCTCGGCGGGGCGAAAAACCGCGTGCCCGCCTATCACAGCGGCGGATTGTGGCTGGACCGCAGCCTGGAGGCGCTGGTGGACGAGGCGTTGAGCTTCAAGGCGCAGGGATGGCGGGCGATGAAGATGCGCTTCGGTCATTCGGATCCGTCGATCGACATTGCCCGCGTGCGCGCGGTGCGGGCGGCGATCGGGCCGGACATCAAGCTGATGGCCGATTCCAATCAGGGACTGACGGAGCCACAGGCGATCCGATTCGGCCGCATGCTGGAGGAGTTCAACCTGACCTGGTACGAAGAACCCCTGCCGGCTTACGACGTGGAAGGTCTGGCGCGGGTGGCTGAGGCGCTGGATACGCCGATTGCCAGCGGCGAGACCGAGTATACGCGCTATGGCTTCCGCCGCATGCTCGAACTGCGCTCGGCCGATATTTTGATGCCCGATTTGCAGCGCGTGGGCGGGGTGAGCGAGTTTGTGCGGGTGGGCCATATGGCGGAGAGCCATGATGTGCCGGTCTCCAGCCACCTGTTCCCTGAAACGTCGATCCAGGTGCTTGGCGGGCTGTCGAACTCAAGCTTCCTCGAATACATGCCGTGGTTCTCCCAGCTCTATAACGAGGCGCTGGAGTTTGAGAACGGCGACGCGATTGTGCCGGAACGCCCAGGCTGGGGCTTTACCTTCGACCAGAGCCGGGTTCAGTATCTGACACGATGATAACGCAATCAGCCCTGCACAAGATGGGGCAAGCGAACACAACAATACCGGGAGACGAACACCATGCTGATCACGCGCCGCACTCTGGCACTTGGAACCGCCGCCGCCACGTCTGCACTCGCCCTTGGCCGGCCGGCCTTGGCGGCCAATGAGCCGATCCGCATCGGCTGGCTTGCCTCGCTGACCGGGGCCAGCTCGGCTCCGGCGATCGGCTTCAATCGCGGCGTGATGTTCGCAGCCGACGCGATCAACGCGGCGGGCGGCGTGAAGGGGCGCAAGATCGAGATCATCACGCGCGACACCCAGGGCGACCCGACCAAGGCGGTGAACGCCACACAGGAACTGATCAGCCAGTTGAAGGTCGATGCGATCTGGGGGCCGACGAATTCCGGCGAATCGCTGGCCACCACGGCGGTGATGGCGCGCAGCAAAACGCCGAATATTCATCCCTGCGTGGTCGATAGCCTGATCGACACCAAGAAATACCCCAACGCCTTCCGCATCGCCCCAGCCAACGGCCAATGGGACGACGCGGTGCGCAATTATGCGCTCAAGGTGATCAAGGTGAAGAAGGTGGCGGTGATCGGCGACACCACGGGCTATGGCGTCACCGCCGCCAAAGCCTCGGCAGCGGCGTTCCAGAAAGACGGCGCTGACGTTGTCTATGTCGCCAATATCGACGCCACCCAGCCGGACATGACACCGGATATGCTGCGTGCCCGCAACGCTGGGGCGGAGGCGATTATTCTGTGGAGTGTCTCCACCGGCATGATCGCCCGCCTGCTCAACACGCGCGGCACGATGGGATGGAATGTGCCATTTGTCGGCCATCCCTCCCTGTCTTCGGGTGAAATCGCCAGCCTGGTGACGGCCAAGGAAAATTGGGCGAATGTCTACGCCATCGGCTATAAAAGCTGCTCGTTCGACGCCAATGGCAAATTGCCGCCGCGCAGCGCGGAATTCGTCGAGCGCCTCAAGGGCAAGGTCGATCTGTCGGACACGCTGCTCTGGTGGGTGGCCGGTGGGTATGACGCGGTCAATCTGGTGGCCAAGGCGGTGGACGCCACCGGCTCGACGTCCAGCGAGGCGATTATCGGCTATTGGAACAGCCTCAAGCCATATCCGGGCGTGTTTGGCGACTACACCTTCTCCGCCGATCAGCACAACGGCTACCCGACGGATGAGGTGGTGATGTCTGCGGCGAACTCGGCCAAGGACGGCTCGTTCACCCTCGCGCCCGGCTATTGATCACACAGGGGCGCTGACTTCATGCTGTATTCGATCCTCGCCTCGGGGTTGGCGGTGGGCGCGGTGTACGCGCTCATCGGCATCACCTACAACACGATGTTCGCCACCTCGCGGGTGATGAGCTTCACCGCAGGCCAGTTGGGCATGTTGGGTGGGGTGCTCGGATCGATGTTCATCCTCCGGCTCGGTCTGCCGCTGATTGTGGGGCTGGGGGCGACGTTGCTCGCCTGTGCCGCCATCGGCGTGCTGACCGAGTTCGTGGCGGTAAGGCCGGTGCTGAAAAGCCTGGATCAGCATCTCTATGTGCTCTCCACCCTCGCCTTCGCGTTGCTGATTCAACAGGTGACGGCGATTGAGTGGAGCACGGAGCCGCAGCCCTTCCCGCGTTTGTTCGGCATCGGCGACGGCGTTTGGGATGAAAAATACTGGCTGCCGGTGGCCACCTGTGCGGCAACGATCATCGGCCTGGAATATCTCTATCGCCGCACGCTGATCGGCCGGGCGTTTCTGGCGGTGGCGGAAGATAATTTCGCCGCCCGTGCGTTGGGATTGCCGGAGCGCAATCTGCGCATTGCCAGCTACGCGCTGGCGGCGGTGGTGGGGGGGCTGGCGGGATTTTCGGGCGGTGAATTGCTGCTCGCCTTTTTTGCCAACGGACCGCAGTTGAATTTCTACGGCTTCATCCCGGTCGCCCTGGGCGGCTTGGGCAATAATCGGGGGGCGGTGATCGGCGGGCTGGCGCTGGGGTTGTTCCAGCAGGCGGCGAATTTCGCCGTGGGCGGCATCTTTGCGTCCGTGGCGGTGTTCGTGATGTTCATTGCCATTCTGCTCGCCGCACCTCAGGGCCTGTTCGGCTCCAGCGCCGCCCGGAGGGTGTGATGACGATGACACGCTCCAAATGGATGACCGCACTGCCTTATGTGCTGATCCTGGCGGTGCTCGCGCTGTTGCCGTTGTCGGGCAATGAGTATCGGGCGCTGATCGGCACGCGGGCGGCGATCTATTGGGTGTTGATCGCGGGCCTCAATCTGGTGGTGGGCTATGCCGGGCAGTTGGCGATCGGCTATGTGGCGCTGTTCGCGCTCGGCGCCTACACGGCCTCGATCCTGGCGGCGGGCAATGTGCTGCCGGAGGTCTCGCCCGCCCTGGCCTTGCTGGCGGCCTCCGGTGTGGGGGCGGTGTTCGGCGTGGTGGTGGGACTGCCCGCCTTGCGGTTGCGCACCTTCTATTTCGCGATGACCACGCTCGGCTTTGCCACCATCGTCACGCAAGTGGCACTTGGCTGGCAGGACGTCACCGGCGGTGGCATCGGGCTGAGCGGGCCGAGCCTGCCCGCACCGTTCGACACCGCCTGGGGGTTGTATGGGCTGTGCGTGGGGCTGGCGATGATTGCCACCCTCATCACGGCCAATGTTGCCCATAGCCGCTTCGGTCGCGCGCTGATCGCCACGCGCGATGCGGAAGTGGCGGCCGAGGCGAGCGGGATTTCAAAACCGGCCTTGCTGGTGAGCGTGTTTCTGTTCGCCGGCGCCGCCGCCGGGCTGGCGGGCGGGTTGTTTGCCGCGTTGCAGACCTACATCACGCCGGATGCGTTCACCTTCGATTTGTCGCTGCTGTTCTTCATCTCCATCCTGATCGGTGGACGCGGATCGATCCTGGGGCCGTTGCTCGGCACGATCATTCTGACGCTGTTGCCGGAAATCGCCGCACCGCTGGCCGCATGGTCCACCTTTGTCTATGCCGGGCTGTTGCTGGTGATTGTGCTGGCGATGCCGGGTGGCATCGCGGCGTTGCTCAACCGCGAGAACCGTAAGGCGTTGCCAACTGGCCGGGTGATCCTGCCGCAACAGGCGGCGTTGCGGTCCTTGCTCGGGGAGGCGCGCAGGAAGCAGCGTTTGGATCTGTCCGGCATCGTGCTGCGCTTCGGCGGGCTGCGCGCCATCGATGGGCTGGATTTGTCGGTCGAGCCGGGCGAGGTGCACGGGCTGATCGGGCCGAATGGCAGCGGCAAGACGACAACGCTGAACGTGATTTCCGGCTATTACAAGCCGCAGGAAGGCAGGCTGACATTGGGCGACAGCCCGCTTCCGGCCGGCCTTCCGGTGGGGCGGGCGGCGCGTGGCATTTGCCGCACCTTCCAGACGCCACGGATCATCGGCGAGGAGACGGTGCTGGAGAACGTCATGGTCGGCGGCACGCTGGCCGGGCGGGCGACGTTTGTGGAGGCCCTGCTGTCACTGCCGCGTGCGCGTGCCGATGAGCGGCTGATCCGAGAGCGCGCAGTGCTGGCACTCAAGGCGGTGGGTCTCGATGGCTTGGGCGATATCCGGGCGGACCGGCTGCAACATAGCGAGCTGCGCTTTCTGGAAATTGCGCGCGGATTGATGCTGCACCCCCGCCTCGTGCTGCTCGACGAACCGGCGGCGGGCCTGTCCACCATTGAAATCGAACGCCTGGGCGCGCTGATCAAGGCGATCAGCCGGGAGGGCGTGGCGGTTCTGCTGGTGGAGCATCATGCCGATCTGATTTTCGATGTCTGCGACCGGGTGACGGTCCTCAATCTGGGTCGCGTGCTGGCCCACGGCACGCCTGCGGAAATCCGCGTGCATAAGGAGGTTGTCAGTGCCTATCTCGGAGCCTGAAGCCCCCCTGCTGCGCGTTCACGGCCTGCATGCGGGCTATGGCAAGGTTGGCGTTCTGCATGGCGTGGAGATGGACATCCGCGCGGGTGAACTCGTCACCCTGCTCGGCCCCAACGGCGCGGGCAAGACCACGCTGTTGCGGGCGATCTCGGGGCTGTTGCCGTGGGATGCGGGTGAGATCGGCTTCGGCGGATCCAGCCTGCGCGGTGTCGATCCGGGCAAGGCGGGCATGCTGGGACTGGTGCATGTGATCGAGGGCCATCGCGTGTTCACCCAAAGCACGGTGACGGATAATCTGCTGCTGGCGGGCTATCATCTGCCGCGTGGCGAGCGGGCGGCACGGGTGGAAGAGGCGCTGGGCTATTTCCCGGAAATTGCGGAAAAACGTCACGCCCTGGGCGGTGCGCTCAGCGGCGGACAGCAGCAGATGCTGGCGGTGGCGCAGGGTTTGGTGCGGCAGCCGAAGCTGTTGATGCTCGATGAGCCGTCCGCCGGATTGTCGCCGGTGCTGGTCGATCGCGTCTTCAGCGTGCTGGCGCGATTGCGCGACAAGGGCGTCGCGGTGCTGCTGGTGGAGCAGTTGATCGAAAAGGCGTTGGCGGTGGCGGATCGGCTCTATGCGCTCTCACAGGGCCGGATCGTGATGACCGCCTCCGCCCAAGAGAGCGACCTGCCCGCGCGTCTGGAACGGGCATATTTCGGCGTGAATTGCGCTCCGGACGAGACGAAGGAAATCCTCGCAGGCAATTCCTGACCCGGCATCGCGCTCGACGATGCGGTATGCGATGCGCCCGGCCACCAGAGCGCGAATGGTGCGGTCGTTCTGCACCACGGTCAGACGGGCCATGTTCCCGGCAATCTACAGGGAAAATCCACGATTTATTGCCGCACCCTGGGCTCGGAGCCGTAAACTCGCACACTCCGCCATTGCCACCGAAGGTCGGGCAATGGCGGATGCGCTGTGCTTTTTCACCCTACACTCTGGCAATTCAGCCCAGAATGTTATGGCTCGCTTGCAGGCTGGCCAACGTGGCGTTCGCATCCACACCGTGCAACGTGGCAAGCTGATAGGTCGCACCGCCTGCTGTGGTGATGCTCACATCCAACGCCGTCGGATCCGTCGCATCGATCACCCCAGCCAGCGTCCAACCCGTGGCAAGGCTGGATTCCAGCCCCGTAAGATTGAGCACATCGCCGTAATTGGCATTGAAATCCGTCACATCGACACCGCCCGCTGTACCAAGTGCGGTAACGTTGTAGACATTTGCGTAACCGCCCGTGACCGTCGTCAGGCCGGAGCCGGCATTGATGACATTGTTCCAACCAGAGAGTGTCACCGTATCGCTGCCGCCGGCGGTGGCGATGGTGTTGTTGTTGCCGTCGGCTGTGATGCCATTGGTGCCATCGCCCACACTCACCGTTGCATAGCCCACCCCGGCATGGATCGTGCTGTCGCCCGCACCTGTGGTGATGGTGTTGTAGAAGCCGCCCGCCGTGATCGTCTGATTGCCGTCGCCGGTGAGGATCGTGGTGGACCCCAGCGTGCCGGAGATTGTGTTGTCGCCGATGCTGCCAACGCCCAGTGTGATGGTGTCACCCGTCCCACCGAGCAGCAGGTTGTTGTTATCGCCCGCCAGCGTGATGGACGAAAATCCGTCATCCCCATCGATGCTGAACCCGCCCGTGGTGCTGGTGACGGTGTTCTGATAGCCCCACAGATGCAGCGTTGTCGTATCGCCGGTCAGCGCAATCGTCTGCTCGCCCGACGTCTCCGTGAGCGTGGCCGACGCCGCGCCGGACCCGCCCGAGCCGCCCGAGCCGCCCGAGCCGCCTGACGACGATGCCGTGCCGAGTTGGATCAACAGGCCGCCCTTGCCGTCATCGCTGCTCTGCAGCACGGTGCCGGTGGGCAATGTGAAGGTGGCAAACACCTCACCATCGGCTTTTTCCGCCGTCCAATTGCCCGCCACCTGCACCAATTTGCCCGTGAACCCGGCCAGATCCACGCTGCCCGAGGAGCCGAAGCTGCTCGCCAAAGTGATCTGACCGTACCCGGCCATCCCGCTGATCGTGGTCGCACCGCCATCCAGGATGAAGCTGTCGCCATAACCCGCAGCCGTGATGTTGGCCGTGCCGCCGCCGACCGTGACAGTGTCGCTGCCATTGCCGGCGGTGACGGTGTTGGTGCCATCGCCCACCGTGACGATGTTGCCGCTGCCAGTGTCGATGATGGTGTTGGTGCCATTGCCAACCGTCACCGCATCCAGCCCCACCCCGGCCGTGATCGTGTTGTTGCCATCGCCGAGCGCGATCACATTGCTGTAGCCGCCCGTGTTGACGGTGTTGTTGCCATTGCCCAACGTGATGCTCGCCGAGCCGTTGCCACCGCTGACCACGTTGTTGCCATTCACGTTGCTCGCCGTGACATTGGCGCCGTCCAGCCCCGCATTGATGATATCATTGCCACCACCGGCGATGATCGTGTTGTCGTAGCCATGCGCGGTGATGGTGATGTCGTCCGCCGTGCCGGAAATCGTGGCATACCCGTCCACCGGGCCGGACAGATTGGTGCCGGCCACGCCGCTTGGCAGCGGCACCACCGTCGCCCCGGTGACAACATTGTGCTGCCCACTGAGATTGATGACCGTGCCGGCAATGATGTTCTGCACCACCGGGGGCACCACCGGGGGCGGTGCCGCTGACCCGGCAGGTGCAACATAGGTCACCTCCGTGCTGCCATCGGACGCCGAGGAAAGCTGGAACGTGCCGCCATTATAGATGCCGGAAAGCTGCAACGTCGCACTGCCCGCGCCCTCGGTGATGCTCAGCGTGTCGGTGGCGGAGTTGAACGAGACCGCGCCGCCGGAGACGAACGGCAGATAGCCGATATCGACCGTGCCGCCGCCACTCAGCTTGATGCCGACATCCGACCCGCCGGACGAAATCACATCCAATCCACCCGACCCGGCCTGCGTGCCGCTCGCCGAACCGCCCGAGAGCACAACCTGTTCGCCGCCCGAGCTGAGAATGGAGCTGATCGCCGATCCGCCATTGCTCACCACAGCCGTGCCGCCGGAGCTGACCGCCGTGCTGACAACATAGCCGCCGCTGGAAACCACCACCGTGCCACCGTCGCCAACCTTGGTGCCGCTATCCGCCCCACCACTTTGCACACCAACCACGCCGCCGCTGGAAACGGTGATGCCAATGCCCACCGTGCCCGAACTGATGGTCTGCGTACCGCCGCTGCTGACATGATTGCCGCTGACCACGTTGGCCGAGCCGATCATCACGTCCGTCGCACCGTCGGCAGCGCTCAGCAGGCTGTAGGTCTCACCATGGAAGCTACCGGCGAACTGCACCTCATACGCCTGCCCACCGGCGGTGACGGTGAGGATGTTCGTCGCCTGATCCAGGGTCGCGGTCGCCGCGCTGTTGAACGGAATGTAGCCAAGCTCGATCGTGCCGCCATAGAGCAGCTGCACGCCCTCGACGATGCTGCCGGACAGCGCCACCTCGGTGCCGCCGGAATTGATCACCACGCCGCTGACGATGCCACCGGAGGAGGCCACCTGCACGCCGCCCGCCTCAATCTGCGTGCCGCCTTGCACCGCGCCGATACCGTCCAGCGTGCCCTGGGCGATGCCCCCGGAATTGACCACCGACAGCCCGCCCGACGTGATGTCCAGCCCCGATGCCACACCGCCGTTGGACAGCACCGCCAGACCGCCGGACAGGATCACCGCGTCCTGCGCCACACCGCCGGAGGACACCACCACCTGCCCGCCGCTTTGCACCTGCGCGGCACTGGCCACACCGCCGGCCGAGACAATCTCAAAGCCGCCGGAGAGAATGTTGGTGCCATACGTGGTCGCACCGGCCGAGACGATGTCCGTGCCGCCGCTGTCCACAACGCCATAGATCGCGCCGTCATTGTTGACGAAGATGCCGCCGGTGGAGGTGACAATGCCGCCGCCGACATTGGCCCCGGTCTCGGCCAACACCGTGCCGCCGCCCTGCACCAGCACGCCGGAGACGGTCGCGCCGCTCTGCGCATACACCGCGTCGCCCCAATTGGCCGTCAGATTGTCAACCGTCACACCGCTGGAGATCGACAGGCCGCCATATTCGCCCCCCTGCACAGTGTAGCCACTGACCACCACACCGGAGGCAAGGTTGACCGTCTGATAATAGCCCGGCGCGAACGCCGAGACATTGGCACCGGAGGCGATGTCGATCGTCCCCGCCAAGGGTGCCACGCCGCTGATCGTTGCACCGGAGAGCACGTTTTGCGACGCCGCCCAGGAAGATGTGTTGTTCACCGTGCCGCCGGAGGAGACGATTTCGGTGGAACTGTTGAAATACGTCCCCGAGGCCACGCCGCCGGACAACACGATCTGCGTGCCACCGGAATTGACATCGCCGCCCGCGGCGCTGCCTCCCTGCAACAGCTGCGTGCCGCCGGAATTGACAGTCGTATTGGACCCGATGCCACCCGAGGAGACCGTCTGGCCACCACCCTCACCGATCACCGCGCCACTGGCCACACCGCCAGCGGACACCAATTCGGCACCGGCCAAGCCCACATTGGTCTGGCTGGTCACGCCGCCATTGGAGACAACGAGTTCGCCGCCACCACTGACGACCGTGCCAATCGCCTGACCGCCCGCGAGCACGATCACCGCTGCCGCCGAGCCGACCTGCAACCCGCTGACCACCTGGCCGTTGCTCACCACAACCGCGTTGTTGGTCGGCAATGTGCCGCCATTGGCCAGGTTGACGATATCGGTGCTGCCATCGGCCGCGGCAACCAGCTTCAAATTGGCCGCATTCACCGTGCCCGCCAGTTGCAGCGTGCTCACGCTGCTGCCTTCGGTGATGGTGAGCACATCCGTGGCCGCATTCAGGCTCAGGCTGCCCCCCGAGACGAACTGCACGCCATCCAGCTGCACCGTGCCGCCGGTTTGCAGAACAAGCCCGGTGGCGGTGCCGCCTGCGGCGACCATCTCCAACCCGCCTGCGCCGATGGTCGTGCCACTGGTCGCAGCCCCGGCCGAGACCACCTCCACGCCGCCGGAGAGAATGGTGGTGCCGCTGGCGGCGGCGCCGTTCTGCAACGCTTGCACGCCGCCGGAGATCGTCACGCCAACCGCCTGACCGCCGGAGACCAGCAAATCGCCACCGCCCGCTTCGATCACCGTGCCGGAGGCAACGCCACTGGCCGAGACCACCTGCAATCCGCCATTGTCGATCACGGCAGCACTGGCCACGCCATTGCCGAACACCGTCTCAACACCGCCCGAACTGATCGTGGTGCCGCCCGCCACGCCGCCGCCCCACACATTCTCATAGCCGGCCGACAACACGCTGTTGCCGGTGGTGCTGCCATAGATGTTGATGGAGCCGGAATTTGTCGCCGACAGAGCACTGCCTGCTGCACCGGCGGCAATGCCAACCGAAGCGCCATAGGCACCGGCGTCGATATTGCTGGCATGGCCGCCGCCGTTCACCCACACCGAATCGTAGATGTTGACAGTGCCCTGATCCACGCTGCCGCCGCTGAGCACCTGGAAAGTGCCGCCCCAATTTTGCAGCGTCAGGCTGGTGACCGAGCCATTGTCGAGCATGTTGGTATAGTTCTGCTGGGTCAGCCCATCGATCGCACCGCCCGCACTGACCACAACCTGACCGGAAACCACGGTCGTGTTGCTGGCCAAACCGCCGGACAGCACCGTCTCGCTGCCCGAAGAGACAAACGTGCCGGTTGCCACACCGCCACTGCTCACGGTCTGCTGGCCGCCATAGGTCACTGTGGCGCTGATGGCGGAGCCGCCCGCCGCGACAATTTGCGAGTCGAGCGTGCCCACCTGCGTCGCCGTCGCCGTGCCCCCTGCCGAGACGATCTCGGTGGCCGCCTGCACCAGCGTCGTCGCACTGGCCACACCGCCGGCAGCGATCACTTCCAGGCCGTCAGCCGCCACCAGCGTGCCGGACACCGAACCACCGTTGAGGACCGACAATGTTCCTGCGGCATTGACCTGCGTGGCATTGGCCACACCGCCGCTGATCACCTCAATCCCGGCACCGTCACCGACCGACAAGCCGCTGACGGCAGGCGTGCCCGAGACGATCTGCTGGCTCGGCGGCGTGGGGGCTGCGGCACCATTGGCCACCACCACCACATCCACACTGCCATCCACGGCCTGCACCAGTTGGAAATTATCCCCGGCATAGTTGCCGCTGAGCTGCACATTCTCCGCCGGGGCGCTGCCCGCGCCCGTCACCGTCAGCACATCCGTGGCCGCATTGAACGCGGCCGATGCCGCGTGGCCAAACGTCAGCCCGGCCAGTTGGATGGTGCCGCCTGCCTGCACATCCAACCCGCTCACCGTGCCACCGGCGGCGATCACCTCCAACCCACCGCTGGCAACAACGCTGTTGCTGGTCGTCGCACCGGCAGACACCACTTCCACACCACCGGCAGAAACCTGGGTGCCGCTTGCCACCGCGCCGGAGGTCAGAATCTCCGCGCCACCCGCGCCGATCGCCGTGCCCCGCGCCGTGCCCATCGACATCACCAACTCGGTGCCGCCGGACTGGATATTGGTGCCGCTGGTGGTGCCATAGGCATTGACGGTCTGCATGCCGCCGCTCAGCACCGTGGTGCCGCTGGCCAGGCCGTTGTTGTTGACGATCTCGGTGCCGCCCGCGCTGACCAATGTGGCATTGGCCGTGCCCGCCCAATCGACGGTGTCATAGCCGCCGGCAAGATCGACGGTGTTGTTGGCCACGCCCTGCTGCACAGACAGAAGGCCGTTATTCTCGGTCGCCACACCATTGGCAACAGCGCCATTGTAAATGACTTCATAGCCGCCCTGAAAAACGCCATCGATATTATACCAACCAACGCCTTGACCATTAATAAGGCCACCATTTTCAACAACACCATCGCCAATTCCAACACCATTATAGTTGTCAACTGTCAAATTGTTGACGACAGAGCCGGATGTCGCATTGAGTGAATTATATCCACCGCTGAAGACAATATCATTCGCCTGACCGCCGGAAATATTCAGTGAATTATCCCAGGAAGCCGTCAGGCCGCTCAGCACCGCGCCGGATTGCACGGTCATGCTGGCATAATATGCGCTGACATTGCTCGCCGAAGCGCCGGCTTGCAGCACCTCGGTGGCACTGTAATTCAGCGACACACCATCGACAGAGCCGCCAGAGGCAACGGTCTGGCTGCCATAATTATTCACCGACATATCGCTCGCCGACCCACCCGCCAGCACCGCCTGCAGACCGCCGCTATTGACCTGCGTGCCGACCGCCGATCCGCCGGCATAAATGTCCTGCGAGCCAGCGCTGTTCACCACGGCACTCGTTGCCAGCGCCCCTGACGAGACAAACTGCGTCGCCTGATCGGAAATATTGGTCTGCGTGGCCGTGCCACCGGAGAAGACATACTGCTCATCGCCGGGCTGCAACGTGACGCCCGTCTCAGTCTGGCCATTGCTGACGAAAAAAGAGGTCATGGATGTTTTCCCGAAATGATGGTGGATCGCGGCTGGTGGCGGGCGGTCGAGAGCCCCAAAGAGGCGCTTTCGATATCACACCAATAGCAACACCCCCTCCTCACTTCTGATGGGAAAGACGGCATAAATCCGAATATTACTTATTTAAATCGACAAAATCACAAAAACGTTATATGACAGAAATATTAATTCATAATTATTAACATAAATTTACATAATTACATCCTCTTTATACGAGGGTTTTATATCAAAAATACCGGAGTCATGCTGTATATTCGCGATCCTCACCCACCAGAACGGCCATCGCGCGTCGTGGACGGTGTCCCGATGGACATCCTCCAAGACCATGCAGCGCCCCGGTGCGGTCAGTCGCGGGCATACGATGATCGGGCGGCCCGGCAAGACGATCTTTTCCACCTTCAGGGCCGATTGAGGAGATTCGTCCTGGCGTCATCGTCTGGTTCGCACCCATTCCAGGCGATCAATTTTTTGTTGAGGTATAGAATTTATTTTGATAAAGCCGTAAAAAAATCCCGTTAATGTGCCTGCACCCGCCCAACCAGCGTGTTGTTTCGAAGGCGGTGCGGCATCCTGTTTCGAGAAGGGTGTGCGATGAGGCGTAATGCGTTCAGAACCCTCGCCGCGGCGGCGATGGCGATGTCGGCGCAAGCCGTGACGGTTCCGCCCGCCGAGGCGGCGGTTGGCGTGGTGGGTTCCGGCAGCACGGTCTCCGGCTTCACCGGCCTCAGCGTGGGCGGCTCGATCTATGACGTGAACTTCGCGTCAACATCCTGCGCCGGGCTGTTCAGCGAGTGCACCGTCAATGCCGCACCCTTCAGCTTTATGTTTGGCAACCAGGTATCGGCACAAGTGGCGGACGCTGTGATGGTCGATGTGCTGGCGGCGACACTCCTGTCGGGCGAGACCGTCGGCGGGTGCGCGTTCACGGGCGCCGGATCGGTCTGCAACTATGATACGCCATTCGGGGTTTCCGACGGCAATGTTCTGTCGATCTCCACTGTGATTACGCAAAACTACGACAGCACGACCAACAGCTTCTATACCAGCATCGCCTTTGCGCAAGACTCGACCGGTATCACGGTCGATCCGCCCTTCGCGGTGTGGACACTGGAGAGCGCCCCGGTGCCCGAACCGGTTTCACTGTCGGTCTTCGGTGTGGGTGCGGCTGGTCTGGCGGTGGCACGCAGGCGCAAGCGCCAGCAGCGCTGAGTCCGCTTTGCTCTGCGTCGGGCATGACCGGCTCAGAGCGATTGCAGCGCCCCGCCCAGCATGGTGCGCAGCGTCGGCAGGGCCGGACGGTAGCGGGCAAGCTCGGCCCGCAGCCGATGCAGGCGTGGGAGCAGACGCGCGGGGCCCAGATGTTTGGCGGCAATGATCGCCGCGTGGTGATCCTGACCCCAGACATTGGTGCCGTGATGCGTGTAGATGGTGCACCAGCCAGCGTCCTTCAGCCGCGCGATCTTGATCTCGCCCCGCGCCGCCGCGCGCATCAGCGCATGGGTAAGGCCGGTGTCCTCGCCACGCGGCAGATCCGGGTAGCGCGGCAGGATATCTCGCAGGGCCAGCAGCGTGCCCTGGACGACATTCATCGGATAGGGTTCGCGGTCCCAGTCGGTCCAGAAAATCAGCCCCTCACGGCGCAGCCAATGCAGCTGATCGACCAGGAAGCAGGCCTGCGCCCCCTCGGCGCACAGCTGTGCCCATTGCAGCGCCAGACGATCGGGGTGATAGCGGTCGTCGTCATCCCACTGGCAGATCCAGTCGCCCTGCGCCAGATCAAGCGAGATATTGCGCAACTGCCCCAGGCTGTGTCCACTGGGTGCCTGGTGCAACCGGATGGCGGCATCGGGATAACGGCGGGGAAAATCAAGCAGGGCGGCATGGATCTCGTTGGAGCCATCGTGCAGGATGAGCAATTCGCGATCGGGAAAGCTCTGATGGGCAAAATCCGACACCGCCTCGTCGAGCAGCGCCATCCGGTCTCCCTGGGTCACACACAGACAGCTGATCATCGGAAAACCCCAAGCCCATGACGCGGAAAAGCCAAGACCATGGATAGCACGAGCTTCATCCTGACCTACAGACATTCGGGCGATCCGGCCCGGCGGGCAAACCTCGCCACCGTGCTGAGTTGGCTGGAGGGGCTGGGCTTGGCCGAGGTGATTCTCGTCGAGCAGGATGCCGCCCCCGGTTTGGACGATCTCGAACGCTTCGACCGGCTGCGCACGGTGTTTGTCCATAATCCCGGACCGTTCAACAAAAGCTGGGGCTTCAATGTCGGCTGGCGCCTCGCGCGCGGGTCGGTGCTGGCCTTTGGAGATGCCGATCTGCTCTGCCGCGGCGTGCGCGATGCAGTGGCGGCGGTGCGCTCGGGCGTGCCGGTGGTGCGGCCGTTCACGACGGTGCTCGACCTCGACGACGCCCAGGCCGCGCTGCTGCGTGCCGACCTCTCCTGCCTGACCGATCCCGGATTTTGCCGACAGGCGACGCCGCGCCAGGTCCAGGGCGAGGTGCCGCCGTTATGTGGCGGGCTGGTGCTGTTCGCGCGTGCGTTCTTCACCCTGCTCGGCGGCTGGGATGAGCGGTTCCTCGGCTGGGGCGGCGAGGATGACGCGATGGAAATCAAGGTGCGCCGCGCCCAGCTTCGCCACGCCACGCTGCGCGACATGACCTGCCTGCATTTGCCCCATCGGCGGGCCGTGACCGATCCGGCCAACGATCCGCTCTATCGCAACAATCTGCGGCTGCTCGACCAGCTCAGGGCGATGCCCGAGGAAGCGCTGCACCGCATGTGCGAGATCAGCCTGCAGATTGCCGGTAACCCCAACATGCATCGCCCGCCGGAGCTGCTTTCATGACCGTCCGCCCCAAGGCCACACGTGACGCCTCGCCGATGGCGCGCCTGTTGCGACAGTCTCACCTGATGATCGGCACCCCGGCCTATGGTGGCATGGTCCATACCGACTATGTCAGAACGCTGTTCGGCTTCACCTCGGCCGGGCTGCGCTTCGATACCAATTTCATCGGCAATGAGAGCCTGATCACGCGGGCACGCAACACCATCCTGGCCAATTTCCACCAAGCCCGGCATCTGACCCATCTGCTGTTCCTTGACGCCGATACCATCCTGCCGCCGGAAGGCCTGGTGCGCATGCTGGCCGCACAGGTGCCGGCGATCGGTGCCGCCGTCGCGCTCAAGGGGTTTGACGATGCCGGCAATCGGCTGTGGAACATCGGCCAATGCGTCGGCAGCAACGGTGCGCTGCTGCGGGTGGAAAACGTCGGGACAGCCGCACTGCTGCTCTCACGCGCCGCCTGCGACGCGCTGGTCAATGACGCCATTGTGCATGGCCGGGTCTATGAACGCCCGAGCACGCAGCGCGGTTCGACCGATGCGGCGGTGCATTACGATGTCTTTCGCGTCGGAGTGCACAACAATGTCTATCTCTCCGAGGATTACTGGGTGTGCCGTCGGTTGCGCACACTCGGCTTTGACATCGTCATCGACCCAACGATCATCACCTCCCACTACGGCAACATCGCCCTGTGAGCCACGCGACAAGACGCATCACCTATATTTCCTATGCCGATTCGACCGGCTACGGCATTGCCGCGGAGGGCTATGTCCGCTGCCTGGTCGATGCGGGGCATGAGGTGCACTGGACGCCCTGGCCCAATGCCGCGCTGTGGGCCGGGCGGATCAGCGCGCAGGAACTGAGCAACGGGCGGGCATTGGTGTGCGCGCGCGGAATGTCGGGGCCGAACAACCCCGGCAAGGCACTGATCGCGCGCACCAGCGCGCCGGTGGCGGCCGAGCTGTGCATCCTGCACCTGATGCCGCGCTTCTGGCCGGGATTTCTGCCGGCACAGCAGCCCGTCATCGGCATGACTGTGTGGGAGACCGACCGGATCACCCCGCACTGGCTGCCGGTGCTCGCCCAGGTTGACCATCTCTGCGTGCCTTCGACGCACAATGCCGAGGTGCTGCGCGCCCATGCCGACACGTTGCCGCCGGTGAGCGTGGTGGCGCATGTTCGCCCGCCGCCCGCCGCCACGCTTGGGGCTGCTCGACTGGCGGGGCTGGCCGCCTGGCTCGACATCCGCCCCGGTGACAGCGTGTTCTACAGCATCAATGCCTGGGATCCGCGCAAACGGCTGGCGGCACTGATCCGCGGCTTCATCGCCACCTTCAGCGCCGCCGATCCGGTGGTTCTGGTGATCAAGACCGGCCGCTTCGCCCAATTCGACGACCCTGAACTGGGCCAAGACGGCCGCGACCTCGTCCGTTCCGTGCCCAAACTGATCGCCCGTCTTGCCGCCGAGGCCGGCAAGGCCGCGCCCCGCATTGCCCTGTGGGCCGATGATGAGATCGCCGAACCGGTCATCGCCGCGCTGCATGATCTGGGGCATTGCTATGTCTCATTCTCGCGCTGCGAGGGCTTTGGACTGGGCAGCTTCGAGGCGGCCGCGCGCGGTCGGCCGGTGCTGGCCGTTGGCTATGGCGGGCCGGTCGATTATCTCGGGCAGGATTGGCCGGGGCGCATTGCCCATCACATGGTCGCCGCGACGCATATTGCCGGAGTGAACTGGTTCGATGCCGATCAGCAATGGCCCGAACCGGAGGATGCCATGGCCTGTGCCCTGATGCGTGGCTTTGTCGATGATCCGGAGCCGATGCAACGTGCGGCGCGCGCGGCCATGCCGGCGATCGCGCTGCGCTTTGGCGCAGAGGCGGTCACGGCGGCGTTGGAGGCGATGCTCGACACCGTCGTGCCGCGCTGATGCTGCCCGATCTGCTCATCGCGGTGCCGGTCAAGAACGCGGAGCGCCATCTGGACAGCCATTTTCGGCTGATCGAGCAGTTCGATTATCCCAGGCGCAAACTCAGCCTCGCTTATCTGGAAAGCGACAGCGACGACGGCACCCATGCGGCGCTGGCGGCACGTCTGGCACAGCTGCGTGGGCATTACCGACGCAGTCGGCTGTTTCAGCAGCCGCAGGGGTTTCGCCTGCGCCCGGAGGTGCCACGCTGGGCCGACGAGATCCAACTGGTGCGCCGCGCCGCGCTGGCGCGCTCGCGCAACCAATTGCTGGCGCGTGCGCTGCGCGATGAAACCTGGGTGCTGTGGCTCGATGTCGACGTGATCTCCGCCCCCAGCGATTTGATCCGCACCCTGCTGGCGACCGGCAAGGACATCGTGCATCCGCATTGCGTGCTTACACCGGGCGGGCCGAGCTTTGACCGCAATGCCTGGCGCGACCATGGCCAGGTGCTGTTGGAAAATTTGCGTGGGCAGGGACCGGTGGTACGCCTGGACACAGTGGGCGGCTCGGTGCTGCTGGTCCGTGCCGACCTGCATCGCAACGGGCTGATCTTCCCGCCGTTTCTCTATGGCCCCGACCATCGCCTGGCCCGCAATCCCGGCCCATGGGCGAAATTCGGTCTGCGCGGCGAAATCGAAACCGAGGGATTTGGGTTGATGGCCCATGACATGGGCCATCTGTGCTGGGGCCTGCCCGACTGCGAAGTGCTGCACTTTCCCGGGTAATCGGCATGACTGCCGTTCAACTGGTTGCTGCCTTCATGTGGCTCAATTGAGTGTCAATCGGCGCGGGGCAGACGGAAGACGCCCGACGACAGCGCGAATCCCACGCCCCCAGATTGGGAATTTCTTGTTCGGTGACGCAATGAACCGACATTGACCGCGTTTGAAGGCGGATCACCGCCTTTGGCCCTATGCCGGGCAGACGCCGCAGACCATTGGCCCATACTCGCCACTGATGGCCCCGATTCACCTCAGGGGAAGAGCGGGGGAACGCGATCGTTCCACCGGATGCACCATTGGCATGGCTTTGCTCACGCGACGTCGTGCCAGCCGGATCATATCAGGACAAGCCGTACCACGATCCCTTGCCCGCCCCATGCCGAACGAGATGGCCCTGCTCCAGCAAACGCCGGAAATGCTCCTTCAGCGTGTTGCGCGATGCGCTGGTGATGCGGACCATATCGCCCATCGTCACCCGGCCATGCTGCCGCGCATGGTCGACGATCTGGACGGCGAGATCGGGTAAGGCCGCCATCATCAGCCGCTCGCGTTCGACCCTATCGGCCAGTCGGCGCTTCTGCTGCTGTAGGGCGCGCAGGAAGAACTCCAGCCAGGGCTGCCAATTCGGCGTGTCGCCGCGGATGCTGCCCTGGGTCTGCCGTAGGGCCAGATAGTAGCCTTCCTTGCTGTTCTCGATGACGCTTTCCAGCGATGTATAGGGCACGTAGGCATAGCCGCCCTGGAGCAGCAGAAGCGTGGTCAGAACCCGGCTCAGGCGGCCGTTGCCGTCCTGGAAGGGGTGGATCTCCAGGAACACGACCACGAACACCGCCGTGATCAGCAGCGGGTGCAGCCGCCCCAATTCACGGGCATCGCGTAACCAGGCGACAAGTTCCTGCATCCGGCGCGGCGTGTCGAAGGGCGTGGCGGTCTCGAAGACAACGCCGATCATGCGACCTTCGCTGTCGAAAGCCCCCACGTCGTTGCGGACGGTCTTGTAGTCGCCGCGGTGCCGCTCGTCCTTGTCGCTGTAGCGCAGGAGGTCGCGGTGAAGCTGTTTGATGTGGTTTTCGGTGATCGGGATATCTTGCCAGGCCCGATAGACGGTTTCCATCACGTCGGCGTAGCCGGCGACTTCCTGCTCGTCGCGAGTGGCGAACTGCTTGACTTCCAGATTGGCGAGCAGACGCTCCACCTCGCGATCGGTCAGCCTGCTGCCCTCGATGCGGGTGGAGGAACCGATGCTTTCGACCGTCGCCACGTGACGCAGCGCCTTCAGCCGCTCGGGCGCCAATGTGCCGAGGGCGCGCCATGCGCCCTTGAACTCGTCGATTTCGGCGATCAGGACGAGTATTTCCGGCGTGATCTGGATCGTGTCGGTGTTGAGCATGGGTGACCTTCCTCACCCATATCATCACCCATATTCACCCAAACGACCAGCCAAAAATACACCCATATTCACCCGTATAATCGTGTGATGCGAAACTGCATCGCTTGTCCTGACTAGGGTTCGGTTCAGGAGTTCGACGCTGAGCGACGTTCGGATCTTCCGGATACAGCCAGATGAACATCATTCGCCTCAGCTTTTGATGAGAATTTCGCGTGTTTCCCGTCAGGTCGCAATGGGGCACAGCTGTCGACCTCCGGGGCACCTTTAAGGGGCTTTCTCATCGGATTGGCAATTGGCTATACAGCCCGCCCCGCAATGCGCACCTTCTGCCGATAATTGGATGATATGGCTAAACAATCCCCGGAATCGCTTTCCTCATTCAAGACCAGAATCGAAGATTACTGCCGGCGCCGCCTCGCTCCCGCCCTGCCAATCGAGATCTATAAGCCTCTTTTCGAGCTCATCTTTACGTTGATCCGCCACCGGCAGGCGCCGCCCCGGGCCGGGCGCGGCTTGGCGTGGCGTCGGATCGAAAGCGCCTCCGGATTGGAGGGGAAACTCACACCTGAATGGCGCCAACTGGCCGGCCCAGTGTTCGACTCAATCGCGCGACGGTCAGGCAACACGGAAGACGCCACAGCCGTTGACAAAGCTCAGGCCCTTTCGCCCGCACGCCGGAAATGCGCCAAGCCGCCGAGGAAAGACGACATCGCAACCAGCGAAAAGGCGGCCATCGAACGACCCGGCAAACCGCGCGGGGTGCGCCCTCGGCCGATTGAGGAATTTCCGACGCCGCTATTCGACATCGAGGAACACCCGACGGAATTCCACAAAGCACTCGAACTGCAGATGCGCCGCCACGGCGATACCTACTGGTCATTGCACCGCGCCATCGTCCGGCCCGGCGAGACGGTCTGGCAAAAGACCATCAGCACCTGGCTACAGGGCAGCAAAGTCCCGCGCAGCGTCGACAGTCTGGAAATGCTTCAGCGCATCGAGCACCGCTATCGGCTTCCGGCCGGATATTTCAAGAACACGCTTCCACATCCGGCGCGTTCGGCGAGGGGTTTCGACCTGGGTGACGACATCGCGCCCGCCGAACGTCGCCGGCTCGCCTGGCATCTGCCCGACGATTTCAACAGCCGCACGCCAAAGCAGCAGGCCGAAATTCTGGAGTGGGTCCGGCGCGTCGTGATCTCCGGCTCGACCGAATACCGCCGATATCAGGCCTCGGCCTCCAAACAGCGTTACGCCATCCGCTTCCCGGACATCGCTTATGGCGGCGGGCCTTCGGCTTCCCGCCTGCCGATCTCGGACGATGAGGCCGACGAGAGCGAAAGATCCGAGCGGGACCCCGACCTTCTGCTCGGCACCATCGATGCGCCGCCGCATTTGACCGCCGAGATGGTCGATCTGATCCGCTTCAAGACCGCGACGCTGACGACGATCGGATTGCAACGCAACGGCGTCTGGGGCGAAGAGACCGCGTCGCAGAAGACCGAGCATTTTGGGCTGATGTTCGGCGCGCTGGCGGCTGCGCCCGACGGCGAGGTTCGCGGTTGCGGCGTCAAGCTGTCTCAGCTGACCTTCGCGATGCTGATGTTTCCCGGCGTCTGGGACTGGTATCTACAATGGCGCGAGCGTCGACGCGGCTTCTTCACAAGCTGGGAGGTCGACATGCTAAACGTCGCCCAGAGTCTCGCGCGACAAAGCACCGGCTGGCTTCGGCAGCATCCCGAATTGGTCGGCCGACTGCAGGCCATCCCGTCGCTGATCTCGAATGAGGAAATCGCCGCCGCCCGTTTGGATTGGGACGGAGCCTGCGACCGCTTCGCCCAGCACGCAGGCAATCGCATCAGGGAAATCGAGCGTGTGGCCCGCATTCACCGGGACCCGTTCGAGCCGATCATGGTGGTTCTCGAGGCTGCAAGCCCGCTGGCGGAATATCGCAAGATCACCGACGAGATTCTGCGCCGGATGCCGGACGCGCGCCGCTATCCGCGCCCCGCCGCGGAGGCCGTTCGGTCGTGCCTGATGCTTCGGCTCGGTCTGCATCTCGGTCTGCGCCAGAAAAACCTTCGCCAATTGCGGGTCTGTCCGCGCGGACACTTTCCGACCTCCGAACGCCGGCTGGAGGATATGAAGTGCGGCGAACTGCGCTGGAGCGAGCGCGACCACGGATGGGAAGTGCTGATCCCGTCGGTCGCCTTCAAGAACGCCAACTCGTCCTTCTTCGGCGCCAAGCCGTTCCGGCTGATCTTGCCCAACCTGCTCGGTCTCTACGAGCATATCGAGACCTATGTGAGCCGGCATCGCAAGGTTCTGCTGGGCGGCGCGAACGATCCCGGGACGTTCTTCGTCAAGACCGCGAAGATCACCAGCGTGGACGCTTCCTACAACCAGATCACCTTCTACGAGGCATGGCGGCTGACCGTTCAGCGTTACGGTATCTACAACCCGTATACCGGACGCGGCGCCATCCAGGGGCTGCTGCCGCATGGACCGCACAATGTCCGCGACGTGCTGGCCACCCACATCCTGAAGCAGACCGGTTCCTACGAGCAGGCGAGCTACGCCATTCAGGACACGCCGGACATGGTGGCCAAGCATTACGGCCGATTTCTGCCGCAAGATAAGGCGGCACTGGCGGCGCAGATCCTCAATCAGGTTTGGCTGGCGGCGTGATGACGATCAGCGCGTGGGTCGTTCTGCGTCCCTGCATCGACAAGCCCACCGCCCAAAGGCGCACGCTGAGATACCGTATCCTTATCTTGATAACCAAACCCGTTAGGTTTATATCAAGCCATGGCTGAGCTATTCAAATCCACAACCGGCGCGAAGGTCGTCATCGCCAGCGAGGATCACTGTCCGCCCCATGTTCATGCACTGCATCGGGCGGAAGGCTGGGTGGTGCGGTTGTGGTTCTCCTTCGCCTCGCGCGACACCGGCGTGTTGAGCATCGCCCCGACAACAGGCGCCGTGCGGCCGAAGCAGCTCAACCAAATGCTGGACGAAATTTCGGCCAACCTCGCGGCCTGCCGAAAGCTGTGGTGGCACAGCATGGGCACCACCTGCTTGGAAAACAAATGGGCCTTACTGACATCGGCGAATCACCTCGCAATTCTGAACCGCCGACAGAATGAGGCAAAGCGTGTGCGTTCCGCAGCCTATGATGCGGCAACGCACATTTTGAAGGTGACCTTCACCGACGATACCCAGGCCGTTATCGGCAACGGAGACAATCCATGACCGGACACGACATCACCGAAGCTGACTACGCCGAAGCCTTGGCTGCCGGGCAGAGCACGGCGAAGAGCGAGTTCCGCGCCGAAGCGGTCTCCTACCTTCCGCGGCTCGACGCCTTTGAGGTCATCACCCAACACAATGGCGGCTTCGTCATCCCGCGTGCGCTGGTGAAAGGCCTCCAGTCTGTCGGAGCCGAGCACCTCGCCGGCATGACGCTGTGGCCGGATGGGTCGCTGATCGAGATCGAAGCGCTCGATCTGCATGTGTCGGTCGACGGCATGATCAAAGCGGCGCTGCCGGTGCTGGTGCCGCGCCAGATCGCCGCCGGCATGTTCGCGGCCGCAGGCGGATCGGCAAAATCAGCCGCCAAGACGCAAAGCGCCCGGCAGAACGGCAAGAAGGGCGGCAGACCGCGCAAGCAGGCAGCTTGAGGCGGGCAGGAAAATTCTCCGATAGCTTGGCCGGCTTATCCCCGCTCCTGCGGGGATAAGCCGGTTTGCACCCGTTCCGTACAAAGGAGATGAACCCTAGTTCCAGTTTCGCACAGGACTTCGACACCGAATAGAACGGCAAGCCTCTGATTTGACGCGTATAACGGGCTCAGAAGTAGACGTTGCTCGCCGTCTCATTGGTCACCTCTCTGCCGCCACCAACTCTGTCGTTTTGCTACTAGAGGGGCCGCAGGCTAGCCTGACTTCGGTGAATGCTCGGAAAGTGGATAACATGGGATCTAGTCACCTAAGCACCGACCTTCCGTCTGGGCGAACGACGCCCGGGGGCTTCGTCCAGTTCGATGTGGCAAATATCGAGGAAGCGATCGCGCTAGCTGCGCGATTCAGGGCGGCCGGGAGATACCGCTACTTTCGCGGGCAGCGGGATGCTCAGTGGAAGGTGATCTCAAGTTTCGCGCGAGAAGGCGTCGCCGGGCGACTCAGGGCGAGTGAGAAGATCGTCGCGTTCGCCGCCTGGGTGCGCGAAGCCGAGAAACTCGTGCCTTACCTGACCGACGATGACAAGATCATTGCCGCTGCGCAGCATCATCAAGTGACGCCGACCACCTTTATCGATTTCTCGACAGATCCTTTGGTCGCGGGCTGGTTCGCGGCAGATGGAGGCGTGCCTGGTCAACAAGGCGCCATTTACCTACTCGATCCGGATGAGGTCAGCAAAATCTTCGAAGCATTCAGCCGTTCAGGACCTGTGATGAGGTTCCTAGAGGTCGACGTGCCCAATCTTTGGCGCCTCCAGGCGCAGTCGGGGCTGTTCCTAGAAGCACAGTGCAACATTGATAGGATCTGGCCTCTCGACCGAATTGTCTTTGCTCAGACGGGTGTAACGCCGGCAATCGAGAAGCGTCGGATCTACCCGGATCGCCGAAGCCATCTCGAGCAAATGATCGAGGACTATCGTCTGAATAATGACCGAGAGGTCGCCTTATTGGGTCTGATCAAGTCGGAAAAAACGGTTCACCTTCATATCGAGCATCCCTTGGGCGACCAGATGCCGGAGCTTGACTTGGTACCGCTCAAACCAGGATGGAGCGTGGGCCCAGACGAGCGCTGGGACGCCATCGATATCGATTCGGCGCCACCGTCTTGGTCTACCGGATACATCATGGCGAACACCAGCGCGCTTATTGAACTCGTTGCCGCGCGACGGACATGCACCGACCTACTCGTGATCAATCCCGACATCTCACGTAGGAATGGTACTGCACAGTCCGCTTTGGAGCGCCTATGGGAGGGTTTGCGCCCACATCCTTACTCGGCTGAGCAGATCGCCACAGCCATCACATCTCTAATACGACTGCTTGAGGTATTGGGCGATTATCCGATCGACAATGGTCAAAGCCATGAACCGGCGGCTGAGCGTCTCATGGTGAATCCGATTGAGATTGAGATGGGCATAGCAGGTGGAAACTCTACAAGGGCCTTCGTTGGATCATTAGAATTATGGCAGAGTTTATCTGAGGAAACCCGAGTTAGATTCGAACAAAAACAGCCTATTGATGGCAATTCACTGATATTGATTCTTATACAATTCTATGGAGCAACCCTACATTTATTTGATCCAAAGACGCTTGTCGATTTGTTTGCCTCTATCATAGTCCCGTGGCAGGTGGCAACTCAGCGAAGTCTGTTGTGCTTCTCCCCCGCCCATCTGACAACGCTCGGATTACCGTAATTGTCTAAATCGGATAGGGGTTGACGCAACCCCGTTTCGGATATTTTGACTATTTCGTCTATATCGAGTATGGTCTCGATCAGGAGGTGGCTATGCCCACAATGATTCCTACGCCTGTGACCCAGCTTTCAAACGTCGGCACGGCGATGATACCCAACGCGCACGATATGCAGTTGGCTGCCGAATCACGTGGAACGCTCGGCGCGCTCGCAAAATCCAGCGGCGATTTCACCTTCACCGTGGCCGGGGAAAGCGGTGCGACCACACAGCTGCGCATCCCGTCCTCGGCAGTTCAGCTGCTGTTCGCGGCCCTTTCCGAGCTGGCCAGCGGCAACGCCGTGTCGCTGCTGCCTCTGCATGCCGAACTGACCACCCAGCAGGCCGCCGACATTCTCCATGTCTCGCGGCCCTATCTGGTTGGACTGCTTGAAAAGGGTGACATGGCGTTTCGAAAGGTCGGTAACCAGCGCCGCGTCGCCTTGCGCGAGGTGATTGCCTATAAAACCCGCACCGATATCGACCGGCGCGCGGCGCTCGATGATTTGGCACGGCTTGGACAGGACATTGGCGTCGGCTACGAGGCCTGATGTCTGCCGTCGCCGTTCTCGATGCCAATGTGCTGTATCCCGCCCCCTTGCGCGATCTGCTGCTGCAGCTTGCCTTCTCCGGCCTGTTCCAAGCGCGATGGTCAGCCGACATCGACGACGAGTGGCAGCGCAATCTGCTGATCGCTCGGCCGGAGTTGGCAGAGCAAATCGCTTTGACCAGGGCCGCGATGCACCGCGCCATGCCGGACGCCCTGGTAACGGGCTATGAGGCGCGCGTGACCGACATAGCGTTGCCTGACCCTGACGACCGGCATGTCCTCGCCGCCGCAATCACGGCGGAGGCGAATGTCATCGTCACCTTCAACTTGAAAGACTTTCCGCCCGCGGCTCTCGCGCCTTATGGCGTCGAGGCTCAGCATCCCGATGCCTTTCTGCAATCCTTCATCACTGAGACGCCGCACCTGTTCTTCCAAGCGGTGCTCGATTGCCTGTCGCGCCTGACCCGTCCACCGATCACTGCGGATGGCTACCTAAAAATAATGCGGCAGATTGGGTTGGCGGAAACCGCGCTGGCTTTGGAAAGCAATCGGTCTGAGTGGCAACCCTGAGCATTGATCACCACTCCGGCCTAACCACCATCAGTACAGTGATCGCCAGCGTCGCCGCGAAGGCGGGCCAGCCCAGGATGTTCCAGGCCCGATAGTGCCGGTGATATCGGGCGGACAACTCGCTCTCGCCGCGCAGCGCCGCCTCAGCGGTGTCGAGCATGCCGCCCTGTAGCCAGAGCGCCGCGAAGTTGCAGCCCAGCGTCACGGCGTAGAGGGCGAGCGACGCCTCCATCCAGGGCGCAGTGAGCGGAACGCCCGCCACGATCGCCAGCCAGAAGCCGGTCAGCGGCTGCAGCACCAGCGCCGGCATGGTGAACAGGCAGTCGAGCAGCACAAGCTGACTCTGCGACATGAGCATGACGTGCATCTGGCGAGGCACGCGGCTGGCCAAGCAGCGCAGCGCCAAGCCGAAGCCGGCGCCGCAGAGCAGGAAGGCGGACAGGATGTGGGCGGTCTTGGCGATCTGAATTTCCATCGGTTTGCTCCCATGCCGGCGCGGCCGACGTAGCGGCGCCTATGGGCACGTTCCGGGACGACCGGGAGCAGAGGGGGATCGGGGGTGGCCAGCGATCGGCGCTCATAGCGTTCCGGTCGCGCTCGGCCCGGCCGATCACAGGCGTCGGTGTAATTCAGCGGCAGGGGTAATAGATAGGCGTGCTTACACCCAACGTCCCGATGGCCACCCAGTCCGCAGAAATGTCGCCGTGGCGACAAATCGAACAGCTCTCGCCAATCGGATGCATTGCACACACACCTTGTGACGCCTCCCCGCCGCGCTGGTCCTTGCCATCCCCGCCCGATGCCGCAATCTTCGGCAACTTCGCGAAATTGACGCTCCCCGCCACCGTGGCCGCGTCATTACAGTGGAGAGGCCAGTGCCGCTGGCGAGGATGCCGTAAGCGGAGTTTTCGCAGTGTGATACGTTCACAATACATGACCCCTGACATCCAACCTAAGCCGCCGATACGAAAGTGAACTGGACATATGTCTATAGGCATCTTGCTTAGCCGCCTCACCACCCTCGAGGCAGAAGGCCGATTTGGCGGTCGAGCTTATCCCGAAGGCCTCGAACCGTTCCCGCGCACGCTGACTGGTCAGGGCTTTTTCCCAGGTGGGGATGGCCTGTGGCGGGACGATAATCAGTTGGCGTTGCGGCAGCCAAGCCCCTTTGCATTTCCCTCTGGTGAAATAATGTTTCTTGGCAATGATTTTGGTAGTCTAGCAGGCTTTCAGAGACTGAGACTGCATGAAAATCCACCAACTTGGCGGTGGCTACGGCAGCGCCTCAAGCACGCAGAAATCCCCGGGCACCTTGGATTCTACACAAATGCCTACTTGGGACTGCGCAGCGATCGTTCGGCTTTGGCGCACCCAATGAATAACCCAAGCTATAATTCTCTCTGCGCCGAGTACCTCGCGTTCCAAATCCGCACCCTGCTGCCCCGTCTGATCGTGGTGCTTGGCAGCCGTCCGGCGGGGTTGTTGGGTGATTTGTTACGTCTGCCGAAGTTGCACGTTGGGCAGGAAGAGCAGGTCAGTTTCGAAGAAAAGCCCCTTTGCATTCTGCCGACGAGCCATCCCTACTCAGATCTCGGCAAGTTACCGGACCAGCGCTTGGCCGAAGGGGCACTTCTGCAGAAAGCCTGGGGAATAGCATCACATCTTGCATCTTAACGATGAATGGACACGGGACGGCCGGGCTGATGGCCCCGGCATATGAATCGGCGAGTAGCGCGGTGCCGATCAGGGCGATATACAGTTGATTCGTAAAATATCCCGGACCCTGCTTGGGCGCTTATCCACACCGATCCACCCAAGGTGTGAATATACACCGCATAGTGACCATTCTGCCTCGTTTTAGTTCAAAGACACAAGGCGTCGATCGGCATCAGAACCCTGCGACAAACCACGTGTATCAATTCTGAATTGTGCTCTGTCTGTTGTTTGATGGTCGACATTTGATGTGCCGGCAACTAGGAATGGCGGTAAGCCGGTTGGCGTCATTGTTGAACTGCTGCCTAGGGATGCTTGGATTAGGAAGGGTCGTCCCCCGCGAACGGACAGCCTTTACGGATTGTGGCCTCATCGCCTGCAGCAGGCCGGGCCTTCAGGTCGAGTAGAAGCCGCTGGTAACAAGGATGCTGGCGCAGCAGGATCTTCCCGGCATCGATCGCCGCCTGTAGCTGTGCGGCCGAGAGCGTCCAGGTCGTGCCGATGTTCTTCACAACATTCTGCAAGTTGTGCTGCTCTGGCATAAACTGGTCAAAATCGATGGCAACGCCATAGACCCGCATGCCGGCAAACAGCGGATGCCCAGGCGCCTGCGGTGCTGTTTCACCAGCGCTCTTCAGGGTGGCGACCAAATCCTGGAGGCTGGCATTAGCATAGGCGGTGGTGCCATCGATCGGTGTGCCAATCACGGTATCCACCACCTTCAGCAGTCCGGGAACTGCTGCTTCCTTGCCGATATCCCTGTCTGCATCAGAGCGTGCGTTGACCGAGATCACGACGATGCGCTTCGCGTGGCCGGCATTGATGCCGCGGATGATATGCGCCGCGCTGTGCGGCGAAACCAGCACCTCGCTCAGCGACTGCACTCCTTGATTGTCGGCGAGCCCGCCATCGAGCAGGTGCAAATAATGCTCGTTACGATACGCGTCGTTACCGTTCCGGAGGGCGTTCGCATAGCGCGCGCGCTTATATTCCTCGAGGTTGATGTAGCGGTTCAACGGGAAACTGAGGCCTGCGTCAATCCAACCAGGCGACGGGATAGCACCTTTGCAGCTTTCGTAGCTGTAATTGCGTAAGCTCATCGGCGACAACGCGACCGGAAACGCTGCCGATGCGGAGACCGCAACGGAGATCGGCAACTGATTCAAATCGGAGCACAGATCGTCGAAGCGCTGTGGCGTGAAGGCGAAGACCTCTCCCGATTCCATATCGGTGGCATTCATTACCACAAGTGGCGCGCCCGGCCTTTGAAGAGCGGCGAAGCGCGCGCCGTGGAAGAGCTCGCGATCGAGCAGATCGCGCATTACATCAATGCGGGTGTAGCCGCTGAATGCCAGACGGGCCAAGGTGAGCGGATTTACTGCCTGCCATTCCAAGGTCGCCATGTTGTCCTGTTTGAGGAAATTATCCTTCAGTTCATTCAGGCGCCCAGGGCCGGCGAAGCCAAACCAGGCAGCGACGACGCTGCCGCCCGACACCGAGGAAACCACCTTGACCCGATCGATCAGTGACTCCGATTTGCCGTGCGCCGGGTAAGCCGCGGTGGCCAATTCATTCAGCACGCCAAGCCCAAGCGCTGCCGCTCTCGACCCCCCGCCCGAGAATGCCATCAAGATCAATGGCGCCTCTGGATCCGTGCCGATTGGGCTCGCTGGCGGTGAATTCGCCGCTCCCGCCGCGAGCGGCACGTTCGGAAAGTCAGGCACCGTCGTGCAGGCGCCTAGACCGAAGGCTGCAAGAAGCACACAGACCCGCGCGGCGCGCGCGCAGTTGGTCAATCTAGCTGAACGTGACAACCTTCGGTCGCATGATCGAGGTGCCCGCGAGGACGACTGTTTGGCTTGGCGGCGCATAGCCATCCCCACTGAGCGTGATGTTATATTCGTCGGCCGGAAGGAGGATCGTGTGGTTGGTAACGCCCACGCGATCGCCGTCGGCGAGAACATCGCGGTCATCATTGAAGGTGACCAAGAGATATTCAACTGACATCGTACGGTCCCCGGACGGGCGACGCATGCTGCCTTCCTATGGTTGCAGCTGCTACCCGACGACAGTACGCTAGACGCTCGAATATGTCAGGACTTATTTTGCCAGAGATTGCTCGGGTGCTTAAGCAGTGGCCGACGGCCGGGACCTATCGCACCCTGGTGCAGCTTCTATTGCTTACCGGACAGATATTCGGCACCCTCAATGCAATACTTGCTCACAACACCAATTTCACCCTGGAACACGCTGGCTTACTACAGTTGCCGGCAGACCGGACGCGGTTCACTCCGCTCTCAAAATGCGGGCAGAAAATTATTTGGCCCGCATAGCCACAGATCGTGTCGAATAGCGGACCAGAGTCGCATGCAGAAGCGGCCAACCCCCCGAAAGTCTGCAGTACGCGGGTTCCTGCCGGCCCGCCTCCGGGTGCCGACGGTCATAATCGGTCATTCGCAGCATGGCTGCATTTGGCCGTGCATCGCCGTAAATCAGGCTCTGATTATGCAACGGACTTCTGAAACCCGAAAGCTCAATCCGATCAGCGGCCTAATTTTGTTGCATAAATAGTGAGTTTTGCACCAGTCACTCGAAGCGCCGGTTTACTGGCGTCGCTGGCACGAGTATTGAAAACTGGGCGGCGCGTTGGCAAAGCTAAACGATGAGTCTGGCGTGTTAGAAATCGTGATTGCTCTGTCTATGCTGAAATAGATCGCGATGGCCCCGAATAAAGCGAAGAACAGGCCAGGCCCAGCCTTTAGTTTAGCCTCGCCAATATTCGGCATCTTGAATTGGCCATCGGCCGTGGTGGTGACTGGTATCTGGGAGAATAGCCGATATCCGAGAAATATGCTCCCAAACCCCAAAAGTGACGTGATCAGAAGTTGTCCGATTCTTAGCATCGCTATCGATTCTGCACTCACGGCACTTACCTCCCTCAGGAGCGGGTTCTCCAGCTCAAGACTGTTACACGGTCCCGGTTCGATACCCAATCGACTTCGGCTGGGCATGTCGCAAAATTCTTGAGATTTGCACAATTAGCCTCCTCGCTGATCGAGCGGGATAGCCTAGCCGCCTGATGACGCCGCTGTTGTCCGCCGCTATCATCGCCGCTCAAGCTGGGAGGGGTCGCCATGAGCGGAACGGAAAGCGCAACATCGAACCACGGGAGCGGGGGCGGGGGCGGCGCGCTCGACAAGTTTCTCACTCCCGAAGCGATGCTGACACCTGGCGCAGCGGGTGGCATAACCATGCTGATCGCTAATACCTTGGCAAAAAACTTCGGCCTCCCGCCGTCCTACATCGGGCTGGCGTTGAGCTTCCTGTTCGGGCTTTTGGTAATGGCGAGCGCGAGAAAGTGGTGGATCCAGGGCATTTACTACGTGCTGAACTCCCTGATTATCTTCTGCGTTGCGTTCGGCTCCGGCAATCTGGTTGCTGCAAAGGGCGAGAGAGGGCACGACGGCACGTCGCTCAGCCTGGTTGCGCCAGCCTATGCCGATGAACCTGTCCCCAGCCCCTTGCAGACGCTGCGTGACGATTATGCGAAGCTCGACGCAGAGTATAACAAGGAAGTTGACGCATTGGCCGCCCTTCAGAAGAACGGCGCTCTGCAGTCGGAAATCGATAGGCAGAACGCGGTGATTCAGGATTTGCAGCAGAAAAAGGCCGCGAACCTCAGCTTGCAGGCGACTGCACTTCAGCAGCTCCTCAATGCAGATCATGACATAACACATGGTCCAGGCCCCAATAACGCGATCGCAAAGACCGTGCCGAATCAAGGTATACTCGGAGGGCCAAATTCTTTCTTCCGGCAATGGGTGAGCCCATTTAACTTCTGAGCAGGTCAAAATAGACAAGACGTAAGGCCCTATCGACGATTTTTGGTGATTTCATATGTCTTGAGTTCTGCAAACCGGGAGTTCGCTATCGGTGAAAGGCAGCCGGCAGCGTCGGGCCGGGCATTCCGTGAGACGCGGCGGGGTCTTCAAGGAATTGGAGCGCAGTGGCGCGTTGCGCTCGCGCAGTGACCAGCAATTCCTATCCAACTTTCCTACCCAATTCGCTCCATATCTGCGCTTTGACGGCGGAGTCCACGCTCGTGAGGGCACCCTTTTTCACGAGTAGTTCGGTGAGTGTGAACCAGTCGCGTTGCAGTTCGAAGTTGCGCGCGATTCCCCGGTATTGAAGTCTAATCTTCCGCATCTCAGTGCGATATTGAGTCGGCTTGGCGTAGTCGAAGAGCGGGCAAAGTATTCGTCCGGCGAGGTCGAGCGCTTCTGGGAGGTTATAGCGTGTCCCGCCGCCAAGTTGAATGGCTATGGCCATTTCGAAACTGAGTTGCAGCGCGTCGTCTGGGTCGTCGAGTTTCTCCCCGCCCCGCTCCGCCTCCTCGGCTTCCGGACCGCGTTGGCAGCCGCGCCGGATGTCATTAACGACGTCTACAATTGTCATCGGTGCACTCCAGTATAGTGACTTTGCTGTTCGACTTGGCATCTGGTGGCACAAGGCTATGCGTGACGAGCAGGAAGACCAGGAAGCAGCCCGCACCCACAATCAGGCACGACATGATGACGTTCTGGACCACGATCAGGCGCCGAGGGATGGTCACCTTGATCACACCGCCTTCCGTCGCATGGGGGGCCGCCGCGACGCCGCCATAGAGCCACAGCCCCAGGAATGTACTCAGCGCGAACACCAGCGTCGCCGCCCCGAGCAGAGAGACCGACTTCGGCTCCGACCGCACGTCGGCCGACAACAACAGCGGGATGAGTGAGAGGACGGTGGAGACCGCCCCTGAGTTTGTGAGTCCCGGCCCCTCGAAGAAGCCCGCGCTGACCGTCCGCGTCCTCCCGCTCCCGCTTTTCAGGCCGTAGCAGGCAGCCAGGACGCTCACAGCTACCGCAATGACGATCGGCGCCCTCGCCCACCAACTGGTATGAAGAAGGTACAACACGGCTGTACGACGCTCCTCTAGGGCGGCGAGAAATTAGCCTTAGCAGGTTGTAGCGGTGAAGTCTCCTGTCACGTCCGTCAACGTGGTGGATGCCGAAGGCGGTTAGCGTTGATTGCACGCTCGCGAAAACAGCCAGTCCCGTCATTGAGGCAACTGGCCTGCTGCTGATTTCGCGGGCACTTGGTTTAGGTGCTTTGATGGAACTGCAGGGTGCAAATGAGACGGCGACCTCTATAATCGCCGGTCGGGCAGCCCATCGGTCAGGGGGCGCTCACCAACGGATTGGCAGCCGGGCCACTGATCGCCCTATAGATCTCCAGCAGTTCGTCGCGGGTCGTCAGAAACCACTCATCGCCGCCGCCGATGATCTTCATGCGCCGAAGCCGAAGGACACCGTGCATTGCCATCTCGAGCGCACGGGAATCTGACGTGCGAATGACGAGGAAAAGACTTGGCTTCTCTGGCGTGCTTGTCGCTATTTGCCGAGCAATACGGTCGATTACGTCACCGTCGGTCCTGCCAACCTTCAAACGGTCCGGGGCGCAGCGATACCCGTATGCATAGACGCACTGATCCCCATTGCCCTCTTCGTGCGTGTCGGAGATATCAACCATCTGGTCGCGTTGGCGAACGAGTTGATCCGGGTCCTCCTCTGACATTTCCGGCACTCTTGCCCCTTGCGTCAGCAAACGGCGGACCTCGTCCGGTAAATCCCTGCTATTTGTCACTTCCGCTTCGGTGAAGCCGTTTGCGGGCGCTTGTTGGATCACCTCCATCATACGACGGATGGGCCCGATCTTCTGATCTTCGTCGTCGGTTCTGCTGAAATCGGCAAACGCCTTCGAGTATTTGGCCCTTTGGCCAGCCAGCTTGTTCGCCATCTCTGGGAGTCCTTGAGTGGGCAGGTTCAGGAGAGCAACGTCCAGGGTAGTCGCAAGCCGCTATGGGTCCGACAATATCAGGGCAAATCGGATGTATGATAAAACAACGAACCAACAAGGGCCGTGATCAAGTACGAAGACCTGTGTATGTCGCATCGCCCGGCCGGTCACCGACCGTCGGTGTAATTCAGCGGCTGGGGTAAGAGGTAGGCGTGCTTACACCCAACGCTCCGATGGCCCCCAAGTCCGAAAAAATGTCGCCGTGGCGACAAATCGAACAGCTCTCGCCCGTCGGATGCATCGCACACACACCTTGTCACGCCCTCCCCGCCCCGCTGGCCCTTGCCATCCCCGTCCGATGCCGCAATCTTCAGCAACTTCGCGAAACTGACGCTCCCCGGCACCGTGGCCGCGCCATTATCGGGGAGAGGCCA
Organism: Acetobacteraceae bacterium; assembly: GCA_031291725.1. GTDB lineage: Bacteria > Pseudomonadota > Alphaproteobacteria > Acetobacterales > Acetobacteraceae > CAIQQQ01. The sequence continues at coordinate 33,130 of JARLIM010000040.1, read as the reverse complement.
GCGCCGCTGGTGAGGACGCCGTAACGCAAGGACTGACGATGGCCATCAAGAAATCCGAGCTCTATTCCTCCCTCTGGCAGGGTTGCGATGAGCTGCGCGGTGGCATGGATGCCAGCCAGTACAAGGATTACGTCCTCGTCCTGCTCTTCATCAAATACGTCAGCGACAAATACGCCGGCCAGCCCTTCGCCCCGATCACCATCCCGGCCGGCGCCGGATTCAAGGACATGGTGGCGCTGAAGGGCACGCCCGACATCGGTGATCAGATCAACAAGAAGATCATCGCCCCGCTCGCGGACGCCAACCAGCTATCCGACTTCCCCGACTTCAACGAAGACGCCAAGCTCGGCAGCGGCAAAGAAAAAGTCGAGCGGCTGACCAACCTGATCGCCATCTTCGAGAACCCCGCGCTCGATTTCTCCAAGAACCGCGCCGACGGCGACGATATCCTCGGTGACGCTTACGAATACCTCATGCGCCATTTCGCCACCGAGAGCGGCAAGAGCAAGGGGCAGTTCTACACCCCGGCCGAGGTCAGCAGGATCATCGCGCAGGTGCTCGGCATCCATGAGGCCGAGACCAGCAACGCCACCACGGTCTACGATCCCACCTGCGGCTCCGGCTCGCTGCTGCTCAAGGTCGCCGACGCCGCGCGCACGCCGGTGACGATGTATGGCCAGGAGAAAGACGCCGCCACCAGCGGTCTGGCGCGGATGAACATGATCCTGCACGACAACCCCACCGCCTTGATCGTGCAGGGCAACACGCTGGCCGATCCGAAATTCAAGGATGGCGATGCGCTGAAGACCTTCGATTACGTCGTCGCCAACCCGCCCTTCTCCGACAAGCGTTGGAGCACCGGGATCGACCCGCTGCACGACCCGCACGGGCGCTTCCAGACTTTCGGCACGCCGCCGGGCAAGCAGGGCGATTACGCCTATCTGCTGCACATCGTCCGCTCGCTGAAAAGCACCGGGCGCGGCGCCTGCATTATGCCGCACGGCGTGCTGTTCCGCGGCAATGCCGAGGCCGATATCCGCCGCAACCTGATCAAGCGCGGCTACATCAAGGCGATCATCGGCCTGCCCGCCAATCTGTTCTACGGCACCGGCATCCCGGCCTGCATCGTCGTCATCGACAAGCACGACGCCCAAGCCCGGCGCGGCATCTTCATGATCGACGCCAGCGCCGGCTTCATCAAGGACGGCCCGAAGAACCGGCTGCGCGATCAGGACATCCATAAGATCGTCGACGCCTTCACCCGGCAGCTCGCCCTGCCGCGCTACTCGCGCGTGGTCGGCATCGACGAGATCGAGAAGAACGACTTCAACCTCAATTTGCCGCGCTACATCGACAGCCAGATCCCGGAAGACCGCCAGGATATCGAGGCGCATCTGCGCGGCGGCATTCCCGAGGCGGATATCGAGGCGCTCAGCGCCTATTGGCAGGTCTGCCCCGGCCTGCGCGCCGCATTGTTCAAGCCGAACCGGCCGGGCTATCTCGACCTTGCGGTTGAGAAATCCACCATCAAGGCGGCGATCTACCAGCACCCCGAATTCGTCGGCTTCACCGAGGGCATGGCCGCGCATTTCGCCATCTGGCGCGAACGCGCCGCCACCGCGTTGAAGGCGCTCACGCCGGGTTGCCACCCCAAGCAGGTGATCGCCGAACTGGGCGAGGATCTGCTCGGCCATTATGCCGGTCGCGCGCTGATCGACCCGTATGACATCTATCAGCACCTGATGGATTACTGGGCCGAGACCATGCAGGACGATCTCTATCTGATCGCCGCCGATGGCTGGCGGGCCGAGACCTATCGCGTCATCGAGAAGAACAAGCAGGGCAAGGAAAAGGACAAAGGCTGGGCCTGCGACCTGATCCCCAAGCCGCTCATCGTCGCGCGCTTCTTCGCGAAGGAGCAGAAAGCCATCGACGCCATCGCCGCCGAACTGGAAGCCGTCAGCGCCAAGCTCGTCGAGTTGGAGGAAGAGCATGGCGGCGAGGACGGGCTATTCTCCGAATTGGAGAAGATCAACAAAGCCAACGTCGCCGCGCGTCTGCGGGAAATCCGGGGCGACAAGGAGGCGCGGGACGAGGCCGCAGCACTGAAGGAATGGCTAGAGTTGAGCGGTGACGAAGCCGATTTGAAGCGGCAGCTCAAGGAGGCCGAGGCGGCGCTCGACGCCAAGGCCTACGCGAAATATCCCAAGCTGACCACGGCCGAGATCAAGGCGTTGGCGGTGGATGACAAGTGGCTGGGGGCGCTGGAGGCTGCCGTGCACGGCGAACTGGATCGAGTGAGCCAGGAGTTGACGCGGCGGGTGCGTGAACTCGGCGAACGCTATGAGACTGCATTGCCGCAGATGGCGACCCGCTTGGCCGACATCGAAGCCAAAGTGAACGGACACTTGGCGCGGATGGGATTTTGACGGTGGCCGGACAATGGAAGACTGATGTTCTTGGAAACGTCGCCACGCTTCAACGTGGCTTCGATCTCCCGAAACGTCTGCGCAAACCGGGCGACGTTCCAATTGTTACTTCATCGGGAATTGAGGAACGACACTCAGAAGCGAAAGTTAAAGCTCCAGGCGTTGTGACTGGCCGATATGGAACAATCGGGCAAGTCTTTTTTGTTGAAGAAGATTTTTGGCCTCTCAATACAACGCTCTACGTCAGAGATTTTCACGGCAACAGCCCGCTCTTCGTCGCGAGTTTACTCCGCACAATTGATTTCCATATGCACAGCGGCAAGAGCGGCGTGCCGGGTGTCAATAGAAACGACCTTCATGAAATATCTATCCGCTTCCCACCCACCAAAGCCGAACAAGAAGCCATTGCCGAGGCGTTGAGTGATGCGGATGCGCTGATCGAATCCCTGGAGCAACTCCTCGCCAAGAAACGCCTCATCAAACAAGGCGCCATGCAGGAACTCCTCACCGGCAAGCGCCGCCTGCCGGGGTTTGGGGCCAGATCAGGATTTAAGCCAACTGAGATTGGCAAGATCCCAAGCGATTGGCGCTTGGAAACCATTGGAGAACTCTCCGAAGTCGGACGCGGGAGAGTCATAAACCACAAAGAGATTGGCCGATCGGTTAACCCGATTTATCCGGTGTATTCCTCACAAACATCGAATGATGGCGTTATGGGATACCTTGATACATATTCATTTGATGGAGAATACATAACGTGGACGACGGATGGAGCCAACGCTGGCACCGTATTCTATCGAAACGGTCGATTTAACTGTACAAATGTGTGCGGAACGATCAAGCTTCATTCAGACGACCATTCATTTGTGGCAAGCGTTCTGGGAACCATCGCCAAACGTCACGTGTCGCGTCACTTAGGCAACCCCAAGCTTATGAATGACGTGATGAAAAGCGTAAAAATCCCTCTACCTGAGTCGAAGGCGGAGCAGCAATCTATTGCCATTGCACTTTCCGACATGGATAGCGAACTCACCGCCCTCGACGCGAAACTCACCAAAGCCCGCGCCATCAAGCAGGGCATGATGCAGGAACTCCTCACCGGCAGGATTCGCCTCGTATGACGGAAAAGCTGAGCGAAACCGTGATTGTTCGCGCCGTCGCGGAACATGCCGCTCAGCGCATCACCCGCAAGATTGTCCGGGCTCTGCAGCAATGCAAAGAAACCACCTCGGGCGACGGCACCGGCCTGGAGACGGTTTGGGATGAGATCTGCGTTCAGGTGCAATACGAAGAATCGTTCGCCTGGGGCGCATATGACGACACTGTCCGCTCCCTCCTGGCCGCCTATGTCGCCGAACTGCCCAAACATGAGCGCGAAGCCTTGTGGTTGCAGACCGATCAGGGCAGCGATTGGGATTGCGAAGAACCGGAGGAGCGCGACGATTATCCGGTCTTCAACGACGACATCGTAAATTACCTCGCCCACGAATACGTTTACGCCAAGGCGGGGCGCTGGTCGAACCGACGCATCGAAGCCTTCCTCGACCAATCCAGCATGAGGGATTGAGCATGAGCCTCATCGGCCAGCCCGAGCGCGCCACGCAGAACCGAGTGATCGCGCTGTTCCGCGACGAACTCGGCTACCGCTTCCTCGGCGACTGGACCGACCGCGACAACAGCAACATCGAGGAAAGCCTGCTCTCGCCCTGGCTGTGCCGCCGCGGCGTCAGCACGGCACAGATCGCCGTCGCCCTGCACAAGCTGCGCACCGAGGCTGGCAACCACAACCGCTCGCTCTACGCCAACAACCAGGCGGTCTACACGCTGCTGCGCTACGGCGTGCCGGTGAAGACCGAGGCCGGCAAGCCCACCGAGACCGTGCATCTGATCGATTGGCAGCACCCCGAGGCCAACGAGTTCGCCCTCGCCGAGGAAGTCACCCTCAAGGGCGGTTTTGAGCGGCGGCCCGATTTGGTGCTCTACATCAACGGCATCGCCATCGGCGTGCTGGAGCTGAAGAACAGCCGCAAAAGCATCGGCGACGGCATCCGGCAGAACCGCTCCAACCAGTTGCCGGAATTCAACCAGTGGTTTTTCACCACCAACCAGATCGTGCTCGCCGGCAATGACTCCGAGGGCCTGAAATACGGCGCCATCGGCACCCAGGAGAAATACTTCCTCACCTGGAAAGAGGACGAGGCCGACAACAGCCGCTTCAAGCTCGACAAATACCTGCTGAAAATCTGCCGCAAGGACCGGCTGATCGAGCTGATGCATGATTTCGTGCTGTTCGACGGCGGCATCAAAAAACTGCCGCGCGTGCATCAATATTTCGGCCTGAAAGCGGCGCAGGAACATGTCCGCCAGCGGCAGGGCGGCATCATCTGGCACACCCAGGGCAGCGGCAAAAGCATCGTCATGGTGCTGCTCGCCAAGTGGATTCTGGAGAACAACCCGAACGCCCGCGTCGCCATCGTCACCGACCGCGACGAGTTGGACAAGCAGATCGAGCGGGTGTTCTCCGAAGCCGGGGAGACCATAAAGCGCACCAGCAGCGGCCGCGACCTGCTGCGCCAACTCGGCCAAGCCACGCCGCGCCTGCTCTGCTCCCTGGTCCACAAATTCGGCCGCAAGGACGTCGACGATTTCGAGGCCTTCATCAAGGAGATGGAGGGGCAGCCGAGTGCGACGGTGGGCGAGGTGTTCGTCTTCGTCGATGAATGCCACCGCACCCAGAGCGGCAAGCTGCACCGGGTGATGAAGGCGATGATGCCCAACGCCGTCTTCATCGGCTTCACCGGCACGCCGCTGCTGAAGAAGGACAAGGCGACGAGCCTGGAAGTATTTGGCGGCTACATCCACACCTACAAATTCAGCGAGGCGGTGGAGGACGCTGTGGTGCTCGACCTCATCTACGAGGCGCGCGACATCGACCAGCGGCTGGGCTCCGAGGACAAGATCGATGCGTGGTTTGAATCCAAGACCGGAGGGCTGAACTCTTGGCAGAAGGAAGAGCTGAAAAAGCAGTGGGGCACGATGCAGCACGTGCTCAGCTCACGGTCGCGGATGGACCGCGTGGTGCGCGACATCATCTTCGATTTCAGCGTCAAGCCGCGCCTGTCCAATTCGCGGGGGAACGCGATCCTGGTGGCGTCGAGCATTCTGGAAGCGTGCCGGTATTTCACGCTGTTCCAGCAGACGCCGTTCAAGGGCAAATGCGCCGTCATCACCTCCTACAACCCGCAAGCGCGCGACGTGACGCTGGAGGAGACCGGGGCGAACACCGAGAGCGACAAGCAGATCATCTACAACACCTACACCGAGCTGCTGAAGGACGTTGAAGACCGGCCGGGGATGAACCGCACCGAGGCCTATGAGGAACAGGCCAAGGCCCGCTTCATCAAAGAGCCCGCCAACATGAAGCTGCTGGTGGTGGTCGACAAACTGCTCACCGGCTTCGACGCGCCGCCCTGCACCTATCTCTACATCGACAAGTCGATGCAGGATCACGGCCTGTTCCAGGCGATCTGCCGCACCAACCGGCTGGACGGCGAGGACAAGGATTTCGGCTACATCGTCGACTACAAGGACCTCTTCAAAAAGGTCGAGAACGCGATTTCGGTCTACACCTCCGAACTGGATCACTCCGCCGGCGGCGTCGATCCCGAGGTGATGGTGCAGGACCGGCTGACCAAGGGCCGCGAACGCCTGGACACCGCGCTGGAGACGCTCGATCTGCTGTGCGAACCGGTGGAGCCGCCGCAGGGCGAGCTGGAGCACATCCATTATTTTTGCGGCAACACCGAGATCGCCGCCGAATTGCAGGAACGCGAGCCGCAGCGCACGGCGCTCTACAAGGCCTGCGTCGCCCTGGTGCGCGCCTTCGCCAACATCGCCGACGAACTCGATCTGGCGGGTTACAGCTCCGGCGACATTGCGCGCATCAAGAGCCAGATGGCGCATTACCTCAACGTGCGCGAAATCGTGCGCAAGGCGAGCGGCGAGACGCTCGACCTCAAGGCCTACGAGGCCGACATGCGCCACCTCATCGACACCTATATCGAGGCCGACGAGCCGCGGAAAATTTCGCCCTTCGATGGAATGAGCCTGATCGATCTGATCGTGAAAACCGGCATCGCCAACGCGATCAACACGCAACTCGGCGGCATGAAGGGCAATCAGGATGCGATTGCCGAGACGATTGAAAACAACGTCCGCAGCAAGATCATCAAGGAACACCTCAACGACCCGGCCTTCTTCGACGCCATGTCGGCGCTGCTCGACGAGGTGATCCGGGCCAGGAAGGCGCGGGCGATTGAATACGAGGCCTATCTGGCCAAGATCGCCGAGCTGGCCAAGAAGGTGGACGCCGGACAGGCCGACAACACGCCGGAGACTATCCACACCCCCGGCCAGCGTGCGCTCTACAACAACCTCGGCCAGAATGCCGAGCTGGCACTGCGGATCGACGAGACCATCAAGCAAACCCGGCCGGATAGCTGGCGGGGCGTGCAGGCCAAGGAGCGCGTGGTGATGGCCGGGCTGTATGGCGTACTGCAGGATATGGGCGAGGTTGAGCGCATCTTCCTCATCATCAAGGCGCAGTCGGAATATTGATGCACACCCAGCTTGAGCTCGGCGACATCAGCGTTGAAGTCGTCCGCAAAGACATCAAGAACGTCCACCTCAGCGTCTATCCCCCGGCCGGACGCGTCCGGATTGCCGCACCTTTGCACATGACCGTCGACACCATCCGGCTGTTCGCGATTTCCAAACTTGGCTGGATCAAACAGCAGCAGAGCAAACTGCGCGCGCAAGAACGCGAGGCGCCGCGCGAGTATCTGGATCGGGAAAGCCACTACGTGTGGGGCAAGCGTTATCTGCTCACCGTGGTGGAGGCAGATGCCGCGCCGTCAGTTGAGCTCAAGCACCGCCGTCTGGTGCTGCGGGTTCGCCCCGGCACTGGCCCGGAGGCCCGGCAAGCCGTCTTGGACGGCTGGTATCGTGAGCGGGTCAAAGAGGCAGTGCAGCCGCTGATCGCCAAGTGGGAACCGCTGCTGGGCGTGACGGTCAACCGCGTGTTCGTTCAGCGCATGCGGACGAAGTGGGGCAGTTGCAGCCACGCCGCGCGCAACATCCGCCTCAACACCGACCTCGCGAAGAAGCCGCGCGAGTGCCTGGAATACATCGTGGTGCATGAGATGGTGCACCTGCTGGAGCCCACGCATAATGCGCGGTTTGTCGCTCTGATGGATCGGCTTATGCCAAAGTGGCAGTTTGAGCGTGAGCAACTGAACCGGCTGCCGGTTCGGCACGAGGCGTGGGGTTATTGACGGGCATTGAAGCGATCACATAACCAAACGTACAGCCGCCTCACACAGTACAGCGCAAGTCTCATTGTCCGGACGGCACAGTCATTGATGTAATTCTGCGGCTGGGGTAATAGGAAAGCGCGTTTACACCCAACCCCCGGATGCTCGGCCAATCCACCGACGGCAGTTGCGAACCGGCTTCAAGTGCCGCAACTTCCGGAAAAGCCGGTATCGTCGAGCATTATGGCAGCGCCATTGTCGAAGCCCCGAATGTCGCCGCGGCGACATTCGGCAGTAGCCGTCATGGTGCACCTATATCGAGGCGATCGCCGCATACGAACAACAAAGCGGCTGTCGGTGGCGGCTGTCTTCACGAGCCCCGGAGTGTAAGACAGTGATCACCCTCGCTCGCTATCCGTCCGCGCGCTCATCCGCCTGATGGCTCTCGACAGCGCTCTCGGCGCCAAACGACGCTCTCGCCTTCCAGTCATATGCCGCAAGACTGAGATCATATTTGTACGAATACACATCCCTTTGAATAAAATTTTCTATCAATTTATGCGCTTGGCGAGCGCTGTCATCCAGTGCCGCCCAGACGAGCCCAGCCTTTTCTTCTATCAAATCTAGTGCCTTTTTAATTTGTGGTATTACATTTTGACTATTTCGTCTCGCATGCTTTCCAATCAAATTTCCTTTCTCTACAAAGTCGCCTCTCGACAGCATGGCCCACGCAAAATATTTTGTGGTGTCTTTTATTTCTTTTGGCGTCAGGCACAATTTTATCATCGATTCCTTGAGCCGCTCATGTAGCTCATCAACCGATTTTCTGCCCAGAAGCAGATCTTGCGACAAGGGGGCTATCTCTTTTGCGAGATCATCGGCTTCCTTGTTTTTTGCTGGATCTGTCTGTCGTCCATGCGAGTCTCGACGCTCGAGACCTTCGATCAGGAAGTTCGACACTCGCTTTCCGGGGTTCTGGATCAGAACAACTAAGGCCCGCAATCCTCTTTCGAGACCGGCGTCTGGGTCGGTGTGAAGATCAATACGTTGGCCACGTCTTTCGATGGACCAAGTCATCAAACCGTGGATGGGTTGGCCGCACAACGTCACCACCTCTTTCGATGGGGCGGCTTCCGGCAGGCCCACTTCGCCCGTGGGCGTGCTGCCGACCCGATCCAGAAATTGCTCCCTGTCGAGCCTGATGTCTTCAACGTTCAGCCGCCCCTCGTAGAGCGCATTGTCGATCGGAATGCACCAATCGAGATCGCCACCCAGCACCCTGGACGCCTTGTATGAAATGCTACCGTGTTGCCAAAAATCTCGATCGATATAGCCGGTGTAATCGACCGCATACGCGTCGTCTGGGCCGTTTCGCCGCTCTCCCAGAAAGTTATACTTGTCGCCTGGGAATCTGGCCATGCACCAACCCCAGCTATCGATCGGCGCGAGTTCATCGGTCAATGCGGCCAAGAGCCAACGGTGTGTCCGGCAGATTCGCTTTTCCCAATTCGACTGGGTCATCGGCGCGTGCAACTCGTCGTGAAGCAGGCGGTCGAGTTGAAAATTTGAAGGAACCTCCGGGACATAACTTACCGGCGGTCCAAATGTAATGGCCCGCGGCGTCTCCCCGTGACGCCGCGGTGGTGGCGGCCCTTGGTTGGGGTGCGTTACGGCGACGATGGGTTCGTTAAATTTCAGCCCCGTCGCCAGGATCTTCGGCCACTCGAATGGCATCTTGCCGTTCAGCAGCACGCCCAGCCGCCGGTCCTCCGGCACGTTCTCTTTCTCTTCATAAAGCCGGAGAACGTGGCTGAAGGCGCTTTCGAGTGAAATGCCGGTATTGTCCTGCGTCATCCGATCCGCTCGCGAGTTATCGTTTGGCTTATCGTTCGAAAAGTTGAGCGATAAGCCAATTCATTTTTATAATCAACACGTTATGTGAATATAGACTCTTTCCAGCGCGAATTTTGGGCGCTGCGAATGGAGGACCCTATTCGTGACCACCCCTGAAACCAACTCCGCCGAGGCTGTTTTGCAGGCCGCTGCCGGCGGCCAGACTTACTGCGATACAGGACACCCTGAACAGCCGCAACAGTCCATGATTAACAACGTCGCGGGCCACAATCGCGATGCTCTGCACGCATCCAGCAGTTCGACCGCGCTGGCGGTGACCATCCCCCAAGTGACGGCAACTCCCTCGCCCGCCGTCGAGGGTGAGAGCGAAAATGACTCCGGCGGCGACAAATCGTGCGAGGACACCCCTCAGCCGGTTCAACCCGACACTGGGGCGTCCGAAGAACCGGCGGCCACCGAAAGCGACGAGCAGAAGTTCGAAGCATTCAAGGCTGGCTTTCGCGACATCCTCACTGAGGGTGAAGCCTCCAATCAGAAGCGTAACGAATTGCTTGGACGCATCGCCGTGCTGGTCAAGGCTCCCGACTTCAACGCCAAGGCCTTCTTTGAGCGGACCGGGATTCCCGTGACCCAGCCCGCGCTGAACCGACCGATGATCGCCATAATCAAGGCCGCGGTTGAGAAGGGAAACGAGCCGGCTTCCGCGGATGCATCAACCGATCCCGCGGCAGACGCAGCGGTTCCGGCTGACAGCAATGCCGCCGAGACGAAGAAGAAAGATGTCCGCCGGCTCGCGTGGAAGTGGGCAAAGGGCGCTGAATTTGCGGCCTCGCATGACGGCGGCGCCGCCGGAGTGAAGGTGTGGCTCGACAAATACGGTCTCGAAGCAGCTGTTCGGGCCACACGCAAGACCACCCCCAAGACCGCTCCCACTGTTGCCGTGGACGCCGGCGATGCGATGCTCGGCGTGCCCGACGACGCGCCCCAGCAGCTCGTCGTTTTCGGCGTGCCGGCCGGGCTGGCCGAGCAGGCGGGTAAGTTCACTTTCACCGTCACGCTCGAGCCCGGCAAACCCGCTTGGCTCGATGGAGAAGTGATCCGCTGCGCCGCGCCGGAAGCCGTCACCACGAATGCCGAGTCCGTGGAGGCTGAGACGGGCGAAGCCAGCAATGACGGCACGACGGTGGATGATTCCGCCGCCGAGCAGGCCGCGTCGATCGATACTGACGCACTGGAAATGGAGGAAGCCGCATAGGCCGCCGCGGTGTGCCGCTGCCGCGATCCGCCCATTGGCGGTTCTCTGCCCTGGGCCGGCCGGATTGCCCGGCGCCAGAGGATCTCCCATCCACCACTACAAAGGGCTCACCCATATGAAGCCGAACGATCCCCCGCCTAACAATCAACGGCCTCAGCATCATAGGCCTCATAATCAATGGTCGTACCATCAGCGGTCCTTCAATCCCCGGCCGTTTCTCGTCTTGCCGGAAGGCGATGCCGTCGCAATCAGCCGCATCGGCGGCTGTAAGGCCGTCTCCGCCGGCTTCCTTGTGCTCGGGCTCGGGACGGACGAAATCATCGCTTTCGTGTCGACCAGCAAGAACATCGCAGTGGCTTGGCGCAGTGTCACGATCGAAATCCTCGGTCTGAACCTGCAAGGTCAACCCTTCGACCAGCCGGACTGGCTCGGGCTTGCACACGAGGCCGATCCGGTGTGGGCGGCCGCCAATTGGCCATTGCCGCCCGACGTGGACGCGCCCGGCAACGCCACCACACCGGCCGCGCCGTCGCCGTCGCAGCCGAACATCGCGTCACCGATGCCGCGCCGCGCCGACAAGCCGAACGACTAAGCAACAGCATTGAGCGCGCCCCCGTGGGTCTTGGCCCACGGGGGCGCTTTCGTCTTGGAGACCGCCATGACCAACGAAGACGATGACGATGACAACACCCTGACTCCCGGAGAGCTGGCGGCGATCGCGCGCAAGCAGTCCGGAGAGAATGACGACGCGCTGACCGACGCTGAGCGCCGGGCGATCGCACCGAAAAGGGAGCTCAGCGCCAAGCAGCTGAAGTCCAGGACGGAACGGCAGCTCAAGCGCCAGTTCGACCGCCAGCTCGAACGCCTGAAGAAGCCGATACAGCTCGCGCTGCCGCCGGCGCCGCTGTATTTCGGCCCGCCCGTCCGGGTCGGCATCGATGCCGAGTGGGTGACGCTGCCCGATGGCAAGGGCGGTTACACGAACGAAAAGCTCTGCATCACCGCGGTGGTCAGTTGCGGAGGGAAGAAGTCGAGATACATCCACTACGTCACCGGCCCGCGCGGCGCCGGCCTGCCGAAGATGGCGTCCTTCATCCAGTCCGCGCTGCGCAAGGCGATGAAGGAAGGCGTCGTGGCGTCGCTGCCGGCGTCGATCGTGCTCTTCGCCCACTTCATGCGCGGCGACCTCGCCGCGTTTGCCGACTTCTGGGCGCGCAAGGCCGAGTTCCGCGTGCTGGGCAAGACGCTCGTCAGCAACCGGAAAGGCCACCTGCTCAAGATCGACGGCGACGACGACCATGTCGAGATCGACCCCGCACCGGCTGCGCCGGGCAACGGCAGCGATGAAAAGCCCCCCGCGCATAGCGGCAGCGTCCGCCTGCGCGATCTCGAAGGGCGGCAATTCACCGTCCGCATTCGCTTCATCGACACGATCAGGCTGACGCCGGGTGGGCGCGGCTTGGCCTATGCCGCCCAGATGGTGGGACGGCGCAAGCTCGATCTGCACGACGATCTCGGCGTGCCGACCTGCAAGACGGTCGAGCGTCCGGAACGCGCGGGGCTCGGCCTGGAAGCCCGCTACGGCAAGGCGCGCATGGATCTGGTGATGCGCGACTATCCCGAGGCCTTCGAGGCCTACGCCTTCGAGGATGCCGAGATCGCGCTCGACTACGGCGTCTGGATGGAGAAGACGGTCACCGACAGGAACCAGTTCGGCCTCACCGGGTTGCCCAACACCCTGGCTTCCATCTCCGCCGGTGTGGTCCGCAATCGATCCGGCGGTCGCGATAAGCTGTCGGCCATGCTCGGGCGCACCACCGAGACCAAGACCCGCTTCGATGAGCGCGAGCGCGAATTCCGCTCGACCAAGGTCGAAGTATCCACGCCGGGCCTGGCCATTTACCACGAGTTCGCCTGCCGGGCCTATCACGGCGGCCGCAGCGAGTGCTTCTACCACGGGCCGACCGACGATCGCATGTGGTACGATTACGACCTCCCCGGCGCCTATACCACCGCGCTCGCGATGCTCCGCCCGGTGGACCACGAGAATATCCGCCAGGAGTTCGACGCTGACGCCTTCGGCATCGAAGATATGGGCATCGCCTGGGTTTCGTTCGAATTCCCGGCCATCATCCGCTTCCCCTGTCTGCCCGTGCGGGGCGAGGGCGGCGCGCTGATCTATCCTCTGCGCGCCGGCAAGGGCGACCAGGTCTTCGTCACCTCGCCGGAGATCTTTCTCGCCCGGCGGATGGGCGCGACCGTGACGATCCATCAGGGCATCATCGCGCCGTGGAAATCCGAGACCCGCATCTTCGAGGATTTCACCCGCCTGGTGCAATCGAAGCGGCGCGAGTATCCGAAATCCACCCATCCCGCCCTGAACGAACTTTGGAAGGAAGTCGGCAATTCAGCGTACGGCCTGACCGCGATGGGTCTAACGGGCAAGACCGGCTACGACATCGCCACGGGGAAGAGCCAGCCGATCGGCGAATCCCCGCTGACCGAGCCGTTCCTGGCCGCCTGGGCGACGGGCTATATCCGCGCGGTGCTCGGCGAGATCCTCTGGAAGCTGCCGGAATCGGGCACCGTCATCTCGGCGACCACCGACGGGCTGCTTACCGACGTGCCCATTGAAGATATGGACCTGACCGGGCCGCTGTGCAGTTCCTTTGCCGACATTCGCGAGCGCCTGTTCGGCGAGCGCGAGGTGCTCGACCCCAAGCCCAAACACGGCGCGCGGCAGCTGGTGTCGGTGGCGGTGCGGACCACCTTCACCGCCAAGCCGGCGGAGGGGTTCGATCTGGTCTGCGCCAAGGGCAGCGTCAAACCGCCGACCCGGCCCGAACCGAAGCTGCAGAACCAGCACATGCTCAAGCTTTACCTCGGTCAGACCTATGGGAAGAAAGTCCCGCACGAGCAGCTGATCTCGGCCCGCGAGCAGCTGACGAAGGAATGCGACCTCGTCGGCGTCAAGCGCGAGCGGACGCTCAACCTGCGCTACGACTTCAAGCGCAAGCCGGCCGCGCCGCGGATGGTCCGGCTCGGACGGCATCGCGAGCGCATCGCCTGGGACACCCTGCCCTGGAACACCGCCGAGGAGGCCAACTTCGCGCGCTCGCGGGTGGACGCATGGTCGCGCGGCAATAAGCGCCTGCTGCGCGACATGGCGGATTACCGGCACTGGGAGTCGTACAACGCGGTGTCGTGGGCGGTGCATGCAGCGAGCAAGGCAATAGGAGTAAAGGCGCCGCAAATCCGCGCCGACCACGCCGCCGGCATCTTCATGCGGGTGTTCCTGCAGGCCGGACGGCAAGGGCTATGGGGCGTGCAGTTCCCCCCGCGCAGTCTGGCCGAATTGGCCAATTATCTGACCGATGCCGGCTTCCCGACCGGCAAGGAGGACATCACGTACGCCGCGCGGCGCAAGACCCCCTTGCTGGAGCACTGCGTGCCCTGGGTTCCGGAGACTGCGGCGTTGCTGCGCGTCATCCTCGCCCGCTTCCCCGACTTCGACTATCGGCGGGCGTTCGAAGTCGCCGATGCCGCGACCTTGGTCAGCTTCGGGTTTGTCATCGAGGAACGCGGCGGGGCCGAGATTGATACCATGAGTGAGATCGACACCGCGGCCGAAATCGCCGCCTCCGGCAACCAGGAGACCGCGCAGAATGGCTAAGCTCAAGCTCACCCAGGCTGCGGTCGACGCGCTGACGCCGCCTGCCAACGGCGCCAGAAAATACAAGGTCAGCGACACCGCCGTCGCCGGCTTCCACGTCGCGGTCTTCGCCAGCGGGACGAAGACCTACTACGTCAGATACACCGACCTGCGCGGCCGCCCGCGCGACATGACCCTCGGCAAGCACGGCGTGGTCACCGCCGCCGAGGCCCGCAAGCGGGCGCTGGAGCTGCGCGCCCAGGCTGCTTTGGGCCGCGATCCCGCCGAGGAGCGGCGGCGGCTGCGGACGATGCCCACCGTCGCATCCTTCGTCGCCGACCGTTACCTCCCGCACCTTCGCGAGAGCATTCGCTCCCACGCCGAATACGCCGACATGCTGCGCCTGCGTATCCTGCCGGCGTTCGGCCGTATGGCGCTCGACGAGGTGACCTTCGCCGACGTCGCCGCCTTCAAGCGCAGGCTGATCGGCGAGAAGCTGTCGCCGAGCCGGACCAATCGCCATCTGGCGGTGCTTCGGGCGGTCTTCGGCAAGGCTCTGAAATGGGGCGCCTACACCGGGACCAACCCGGCGGCGTCGCCCGGCATGCTGCGCGAGGAGCATCGCGAGGTGTTCCTCGATGCCGCGCAGTTTCGCGCCCTGACCGAAGCGCTGCGCGCGGACCGCGATCAGGTCGCGGCCTGCGCCATCTCGCTGCTGGCGCTCACCGGCGCCCGCAAGTCGGAGATCCTCGAGGCGCGCTGGGAGCACGTCGACATGGATCGCGGCCTGCTCACCGTGCCGCTGTCGAAGAGCGGGAGCCGCCGCCACGTCCGGCTCTCGGGGGTGGCGCTGGGTATTCTCGGGCTCCTGCCCCGGACCGCCGGGCAGCCCTACGTGTTCTCCTCGCCGCGCTGCCCGGGCAAGCCGCTTGAGGGCGTGCGCGCCGCCTGGGACCGGTGCAAGGCGGCCGCCGGGCTGCCGGCCGGTATGCACCTGCACGACCTGCGCCACACCTTCGCCAGCCTGTGCATGGCCGACGGCGTGTCGCTCTATGAGGTGTCCAAGCTGCTCGGCCACAGCAACCTCGCCACGACCCAGCGCTACGCGCACCTCGGCGACAAGATGCTGCTGGCGACCGCCGACAGGATCGGCAGCATTGCGATGGGCGGCGCCGCCAGCGCCCGGCTGCGCCCGGCGGAACGGCATCGGCCTCCGCGGCTGCCGCCCGATCCGGAGCGCTTGCAGAGCCTGCGCCGGATGACCGTCCTTCTGCCGAGCTGCCGTCCGCTCGCCATTCCGGACGGGCTCCGATTTATCCACGTCAACCAAGGAATGGCCGCATGACCGCGCCGCACGACATCGAGAACACCGCGTCCCCCGCCGACGCGCCTGTGGCGGAATCCAATCCGCCCGCGCTGCTCACCCCGGCGGAGACCGCCGCATTGCTGCGCGTCAACACCCGTCGGCTCGAACGCTGGCGGGCGACCGGCGAGGGGCCGGCCTTCGTCAAGATGACGGCGAAGGCCATCCTTTACCGACGTTCCGACATCGAGGCCTTCATCGCAGCACATCTCTGCACAAGGGCCGCTTCTTAGCCGCAATATCGATCGGACCGCCCTGTCGTGCCGGACAGGGCGGTTTGTTGCGTCGCCTGTGGCATTTGCCCGCTTCAGGCTGGGGTGGGGACGGTCGGTGTAATTCCCCGGCTGGGGTAATGAGTAAGCACAGTTACACCAAGGGTCCGGACGGTCGGCCTCTCGGCGCAACAACCCGGAAATCCAGGCTTCAAGCGGTTAGACCTCACGAAGGTCCGCTCCGGCAGGGGATAGTATCGGTTCCGATCTCCGCCGTAGGTGGATTTGCTACGGTCTGCATTTGGAGGAGTTTGCTGCGATAAAAGCATCCAGCTTATGGCCGGGAATGACCGATTGTGGATTGGCGGCTATCGGGGGTTGGGAGACCGAGAAAGCGGACACTCATCCGCCTGGAGGCGTCGGCTCATATCGACCCTAAGCATCCCCTTGCAGCCAGTGATGTAGCAACTCACCCTGGGGCCACAGGGACGCCATACCAGGCGTTCAGATGGTACGATTCGTTAAAGCAGACGCCCTCTTCCCTTGTGGGTGAGGGTTGTCCGACAAGTCACGCGCCGGTGGCAGCAGCCACTCTCCCCATTCTTCAAGAAATCTTCAAGCGCGCCCGGATCGCATTGATCTTAGGTTCGAGCTCCCCGCGACTATTCTCCACGTAAATTGATCCCAAGCCGCGCCGGACAATCAGCTCTGATATGAAGCCGAGTTTATCGCCTAACTTATTGAAGTAAAGATGCGGATCAGTCGTATCAATTTTGACAGACTTGATTGCGGTGACAATGCTGTCCTGTGTAACTGACGGGCACTGGCAGCGCTGTTGTATTAGTGCAGACATCGTCTCCGCTCTTTCGTGGACAAAACCGAATACAATCGATTCTGGCGTTCCGTCGGGCAAGACGATTACATCATCATTTGGTTCGACCAGCGGTGGATTGTCGCCATCGATAACTGCGACCGCCCTCGTTATAATAGTCGGATTATTGTTATGATGCTTAAGAACCTCGACGACATACGGATATCCGCCCGCCTTGTGCACCTGTACCTGATCGAAAATGTCTCGCGCATATTGCCGTAACATCTCGTCGACCAGATCTTTGGCGAAATCATCTTCGACGAAAATTGCCGCGGCCCTAGGCACTGCGCCCGTAAGCGCTCGAAGGCTTTCTATCGTGAGTTTGCCTTGGTAGGCAGTTCCATCGATGCACGCCCAAATCGCCTTCGGCGGCAAAACGTCGAGCGCGTATTCTGAGTGGGTCGTGAAGATGATCTGAGCCTTCTTGCGCTTTGCGACATCGAATAGATACTCGACCATCTTGGTAGTAGCCAACGGATGAAGCCCATTCTCAATTTCCTCGATCAGTATGAGCGAGTTGTCTGCGGCGTTCTCAATGCGCGATACCATTTCGATGATTGACGCCTCACCGGCACCGAAGTGAAACTGGGAATAGTCATTGGCTTCATGCATCCCAACAAGGATGCTCTTCGACGTGTCGGACCTAAGCGTTACGCGCTGGTAGTGCTTCGCATCCTTGCCGAGAATGCGACTGACATAGCCGCTTACCGTCTCGTCGATAGGCGTCTTCACGACCTTCGTGTTCTGGGTGATGCCGATAAACCGCTTGAACCTCGTTTGCTCGTTTGCGGGAACTGTCCGCTGGATCGGGATCACGACCACATTGCGTTCGAGAACTGTGTCTCGCCGCCATTTGGCGGACACGAAGCGAGCGTTCCGCTGTATCAGGCCGGATTTGTTCACCTTCCGGTCAATAATGTCATAGTCAATGCGCCAATTCGCCATGCTAGTGTCGCCAATATTTGACTTCGGAAAGAAGTCGCCTGGCTTGACGTCCTTGTATGCAAGAGCTACCGCGCCAAGGATCGTGGACTTTCCACCGCCATTGGTTCCGATAATTGCAGTGACCGGAAAATCAAAGTTGATCGCCTGATTCGTAAAACTTCGAACCCTCGAAAGTCGAAGGCCGGGCAAATACTTGTCGTACGCAAGCTTTTTGACCTTCTCCTCTAGGCTTTCGATGTCGCTCTGACGCACATCCATGGCAAAACTCCCCTCCGCGGAGATAAAATAATCACAAGGAATGTCGGTGCGCCAGTCGGATTAGGCAATTTGAGGGGCGGAGTGTGTTCTTGCTGGCCAGCAGGTCAAATATGCCGAGCCGAGCAACCTGAATCAATGACAGCTTCCGAGCGCCTCGATCTTGCCTTAGAATGGCATCTATGGGCGCAACGGCACAGTTCGTCCCGGTCGGTCAATGACCCCTTTCGATATCCTCGCGCAGCGGCTCGCCGGCTGCGGTTTTGAAGCTTGTCCCGCTGGACAGCGGCTGGCCCGGACCGGCCTGCATCTACCAGCCGCTGACTACCGCGCAAGCATCTGCCGCAGCGTTTCCACCGGCACCGCCACGCCGCCCGCGGCCCCCTCTCGCCCGCCGACCTGAATGCCGCCCAGCCTTCCCGCCGCCAGAAGCGGCCGCCCGCCGCGGTCGCGCGCCTCGCCAATCGCCCGGCAGTGCGTGTCGGCCTCGATGATTTCGGCGCGGTCCTGGTTGTAGCCACCCACCGCCACCGCCGTGCCCGGCGCGGGCGCGTCGTCAGCCAGCGGCATAACGGCCTCTGCGGGTGCTGCCAGCGTCAACACCGCCAGATCGGCGCCCCGCGTGCCGTCCGGATCGGCCGGATCGTAGCCCGGCGCCACAAGGTAGCCGGAGGCCAGGATGTGGGCGGCGAACCCGCCCGCCGAATATCCGGCCAGCAGATGCACCGACCCGGCCGGCACCCATCCGCCCAGCCGGCGCGACCACAGGCAGTGCGCCGCCGTCACTGCCAGTCGCGGCGCCACCACCACGGCGGTGCATCTGAAAAGTCCCGGCGCCTGCAGCCGCGCCACCGCCCGCCAGGGCGGTGCGCCGGCGTCCACCCGCACCCGCGGGTCGGCCCTGCCGATCCCCGGCATCACGGTCGAGCGCTCCGGCGTGGCCGCACTGCCCGCCGCCGCCAATATCAGGGCCAGCAAGCCAAACGCGGCGGCCCGTCGTCCCATCATATCTCGCCCCAATTCAGCATGATCCGGCCATGACCGCCGGCGCCCGCGATGGGCGCCCGCAAAGCGGACGCAACCGCCTGGAATGTCCCAGACGATCGGGCGATCCGCAATCGTGCCGACCGCCTGAAGCCCGACGCGCCTTGCGGCAGGGGCGGCATCCGGATGGGCCTAGGCGTCATTCTCGATGTCAACGAGGCCGCCCGGCTGCGCCGAGAAACCGTGAAAGTTTTCGTCGGCGGCGAAAATTTCAGGCTACGGGCACCGTCGCCGCCCCGCCCAAATATGTCGCCGTGGCGACAAACTGGCCAGCAGCTCCACGTCATCTTACGCGCCGACATGGCTGTCGCCGTCCACCAGCGCGATTTTTGGGCTCTTTCGGTCAGACCGCCCCAAACAGGATCATAGCGCGCCGAGATTCGTTCGGAGCCGCCTCATCCCGCAACAGTCAGAAAGAGCACCCCATGGCGATCATGCACCGCCCCGAAATTCCCCGGGGTCACGCCCCACGAACGGCATTGAACCCGCAACCGGCTCGCGGTTTCGCCCCTCGCCCCAATCGCCCGCCGGCGGACGAAGCTGACGAAATCGAGACGGATGCCGAGCTCGAGGAGGAACGCGCCGCCGAGCGCGCCCAGGGGCGGCAAGCTCCGCTCAGGCCGGACGGGCGCCGCCCGGGCGAAGCCGGGATGGGACCCGGTCTGCGGCCCGCGGCGCCGGCCGAAGTTCCGGCCGCGGTGGCGTCGGTCGCGCCAACCACCCCCGCGACGAAGGCGGATGCGGCACCGGTCGCGTCGACCCCTGCACCCCCGGACGTCGCACCCGCCGCCGCTGCGCCGGCTGCACCCGCCACGCCGGCCGCCGATGCTGTGCCGCCGCCTCCGATCATCCCGGCTCCATCGCCCGGCGTCGGCCCGGTTGCCGGTCTCGGCCTGCTGAGCAGCCAGGAAGTGGCGGCTATCATGCGCGTCAGCCTTCAGCGCCTGGAATCCTGGCGCCGCAAGGGGATCGGCCCCGCCTTCATCAAGATCAACGCGCGGACGATTCACTATCGCGCGGCCGACATCGACGCCTTCCTCGCCGCGCGGCTCCGGCCTGGCGTCTCGGCCTGACGCCATCGCGGCCCGCACAATCGAACGCTGACGAGCAAGTCCAAGCCCCTCCCCACAAGGCGGGGGTTGCTGCATTTGGAGGTGACACCCATGACCACCGACACATTCGTCCCGACCGCGCGCCAGATCGTGGACTCACTGGATCGGAGCTACGGCGAAGACAGATTCAAGGCGCGACGCCTGAAGTTCGCCGACGCCCTCACCCGCTGCAATCATCCGCACAATGTGCTCCCTTTCCTCGAGGGTCTCGGCCACCGTATCCGCGCTATCGACGACTTGCTCGGCCTCAACGACGCCATTGCACCTTACGGCTACGTCTGCTTCGCGGTGGTTGAGGGCATCATGGTCGTCTGGGACAATGGGCTGGAATGGCTGATCCTCGAACGTTGACCCTTACCCGAACGCCTCCAGCCAGACGGCGTAACAGCTTGCCCTATCGAACCGATGTGATGGTCCTGCTCGTCCATTCGAGCATCCCGTCCACCTTACGCCCGATGCCCTCCAAGGCATCGGGCGTTTCTTTTTGGAGGTTGTCATGCCGACAACAACACCCGAATCGCCCACGCCATCCGCGCCGGAAACCCTGGCCGATCTGCTCCGCCGCTTCGGCGACAGCCGGCTGAAGGTCGCGCGCATCAAGTTCGACGTCGCCCTGGAGCGGGGCGACGACCCGTTCAACATGATTCCCTATCTGACCCGCCTCGGTCACCGCATCGGCTGCCTCGACGACCTGCTGGCGATCAACGACGATCCCGAGGAAGAAGAGCTGCACTGCTTCGTCGTCCAGGAAGGCATCGCGGTGTCGATGCAGTCCGATCGCATGTGGCTGCTGTTCGAGCGCGGCGGAGAGGCGACATGATCGATCTCGACGACCGCGACATCCTGCTGACCCGCCGCGATTCTGGCGGCCGCTTCGTCATCTTCACCACCACCGACGTGCAGCCGTCCTGGCCGGTGCCTTGGTGGGTGGCGGTGCTCGACACCGGCGGCGACGGCATCGGCGTGCCGGTGCGGATCGACCACACCGCCGCCCCCGATGGTTGGACCGCGCTCCAGCTGATCGAGGTGGCGATGGCGCGGGCCGAGGCGGAGGTCGCCGCCGCCGGTGCGCGCGACGTGCGCGACATGCGCGGCATGCGCGCCGTCGCCGCCCTGATGATCCACCTCGCGGCGGCCTTGCGAGCGGCACGGCAATCCCCGGTCAGCCCGGCGTCCGCCGATCCAGTCACCTTCGAGGCCGGATCGGAATCCTCGCGGTTCGGTTGGACGGTGGCGCGCTGCGGCGAGCACACCCTGCCGTTCTGCCATGATGCTTCCGGCAAGGGCGAGGGCGTCACGCTGGAGCAGGTGCTGATCGTGCTCAACCAGCTCTTCGACGACGGCGTCATCGGCCGGTCGCTCGAAGCCTGGCTGTGGCGCGCCAAACGCCACGTCGCGTTGGCGCTGGCGGCGTTGTCGGGTTCGCCCGGCAAATCGGACTGAGCACCGCCCGGACACTCACCCGGCGCCACAAGCAAGAAGCAGCGCCAAGCCGATCTGGATGCGCCCAGGCCGGCTTGGTGCTGCTTTCTGATCATCATTCCAATCCAAGGAGGCAATCATGGCGAAAGCCACCATCACGCGCGTCCTGCTGCGCGATCTGCCGCCGTTGCCAGAAGGTGCGGTGAAAATCCGAATCTTCGACGATCGACTGACCGGCTTCATCGCCGAGCAGCGCGCCAGCGGTATCACCTTCTATATGAGGTACAGCGACGCGCGCCGGCGCGACCGGGAGATCAAGCTCGGCAGGCTCGCCGACGTGACCGTCGACCAGGCGCGCAAGCGGGCCGAACAGCTCAAGGCGTCGGTCAGCCTGGGGTCCGATCCGCTCGCCGAACTGGACAAGAAGCGGGCTGTGCCGCTCTTCGAGACCTTCGCCCGCGAGCGATATCTGCCGCATGTGCAGGAACGCCTGCGCAGCGCGGGCAACATCGAGGCCTACCTGCGCAAGCGCATTGTGCCCGCTCTCGGTCGCAAGGCGCTGGACGAGATAGGCCAGGACGACGTCGCGACGCTGCGGCGCAATTTGATTGATGAAGGTCTGTCGCCCTCCTCGGTCAACCGACACCTCGCGACACTCCGCAGCATGTTCAACCTCGCCCTGCGCTGGCAATTGTTCGAGGGGAGAAACCCGGCGGCATCGCCGGGGATGCTGCACGAGCGTCACCGCGACGTCTATCTCGACGCCGCCCAGACCCAGGCCTTGGTGCGGGCGCTGGATGCCGATCGGTGCCAGGATTCGGCAGCGGCCCTCGCCCTGCTGGCGGTGACGGGGGCGAGAAAGAACGAGGTGCTGCGGGCAACCTGGGATCTGGTCGACCTCGGCCGGGGCGTGCTGACCGTGCCGCGGGCCAAGAGCGGCAAGCCGCGCCACATCCCGCTGTCGCCCTACGCGGCGGCGATCCTGGAGCGCCAGTTGCTCCGGCGGGCGTTGGACAATCCGTTCGTGTTCCCCAGCCGCGTCCACGCCGGGCGCTGCCTGGAGAACCTGCGTGGCGCCTGGGCGCGGGCGTCGAAGAAGGCGGGGTTGCCGGCCGGGCTGCGCATCCACGACCTGCGGCACAGCTTCGCCTCGGCCCTCGCCAACTCGGGGATTCCGCTCAACGAGATTGGCACGGTGCTGGGTCACTCCCAGCTCAGCACCACCGCGCGCTACGCCCACCACGCGCCCCAGCGTCTGGTCGAAACCGCCACCGCGGCTCAGCGGGCGTGGAACCTGCCGTTCGCCGATTTGCCCCACGGCGGGGCAATCCCGGCCGAAACCACCTGAGCAATCGGGCGGGGCGGCATCGGCCCCGCCAGAACTTCAACACAACGACAACGAGAGGCGCATGGGCTCGCCAGCCCATGCGCATCCTCAATCAACGACATCAACCAACGGAGAAGACAGATGAAATGCCCAAAATGCGGCGAAGAGAGCGTTCTGCCGCACAAGGACGGATCGAAGATCGGCGGCGCCATCGGCGGAGCAGCCGGGGCGGCGGCGGGGGGCTTCGGCCTGCTCGAAGGGGCCGCCGCCGGCGCGCTGGCCGGCACCGCCATCCTGCCGGTTGTTGGCACAGCCTTGGGTGCAGCCGGTGGCGCGGTGGTCGGCGTGATCGGCGGCTGGTTGCTGGGCTCCAAGCTCGGCGAGAGCGTCGGCGCGCAGTTCGACGGCTTCAGATGCCACGCGTGCGGATACATGTGGTCGTAGACGGAAGGCTGGCGATGCCGTCTTGAGGCATGTGGAGTGGGAGGCGATCAAACGCCTCCCACAGTTTTTTTTTGTGATGACCGGGTCTGGCCGAATGCCGCCGGTCTGCTGACGAAGAGGTGGAATGATAAATCCGACGCATTGCCACACAGACGGTTCGGCCGCCCTCTAGCCGTATGCGGTGTTCCCGCTTCACCAACGACCTCTCCAAAGCAGTCCGTAGGGCCCGCGGCGAAGGCGCACTCGACGCTTCGAGCCGCTACTATTGCAAGTTGCGGGGGGTATGAACTGTCGCCGAAGATGCGTACACTCAGCGGCAGCCGGTGGAGTTTCGGACATTGGATGACGATGATTTCCGAGCGCTTATTGCGGTGCTCGAACAAGAGCTTCGCGGTGCCGGCGCTACCGATATCGCCGATCCGCGCCACTATCTACGCCCCGGCATTGAGGGCGGCGAGGCGAGACTCCTGAACCCGCAAGAGCGTCTTGTAGAAATGCTTGCCGCATTTGAGCGCAAACTTGCCATGGAAGACCGGGCGACCTACCACAAGGCTCTTGCCCGTATGAACGAAGCTCTTGACAGTGATGGTCCCCAAGGTGCCGTTTTCGAACTCGTGCGGGAGCAAGAGCGCACTCCGATCGTTGTAGATCTTGGCGACGCACCCGAACTGGGCGAGCTTCGGGACGAGATCGGCTTGCTGATTACTCGCCTGCTTGAGAGTCGCTTCTCGCCGCGAGACCCTGCCTGATGGACCGGAACGAGGCCGAGAAGGCGATTAAGGCGCTGTTCTCCCAATACAAAACCCGAATAACAATGACTGACGACAAGGTGCTGAAAGGTCTCACCGACGGTAAGCTCTACGAACTGTTCGTCGTGTCAGAGGTCGTTCAGGAGCTGAGCGCGCGTGGGTGCCGGCTGGTTTTTCAGGGCTCGAAACTAAAGTTTAAAGGCGGCCCAGGCATGCTCAAGACAAGTGACCCGCACTTTACAGTCCGTGCGTCTGACGGAACCTCCCTGTGGCTGTTCGTAGACATTGAGTTCGATACGCTGGGCCAGCAGACGATGTCGGCGACAGACTACAGCCGCCGGCACGAGATCGATATCGTGTTAGTCGACACGGACGCCGGCTTCCCGACCTTCGAAAACATCTGGTTGGGCGTCGAGTGCAAGGCGGTAGCCAACTTTGGCAAAGACTTGGTCAAGGAAGCCCTGGGCGTCCGCCGAGAGCTTTCCCTCCTGGCCGCAGTTCAGCCTTCGCGCCTTAGCCTGACGGAGGCGACGCCTTCCGTAGACGTTACGGCAAATCCAGCATCAGAATTCTGGTTGGCCTTCATTGACCCGAAGGGAAACTACTATTCGCAGAGTCCGGCCGCTTTTGGCATAGGGTTCCGTTATCTCAATCCGTAGTGTGGGGGCGTGGCTACTATCGATGAGGGTTTAAAGGACCACCTGGCGCGAAGCTAAGCCCAACCTTGCGATTGATACCCGCATCAGTGCCGTTCGGACGGCAGCGGCTGCTGGAACAGATTTGGGAGTCACGCCAATAGCGGAATGTGGCGAAGCGATGGCCATGGTGGGTGGAATATCTTCTAGTGCTCAGCCGATGGCTGATCCGTTGGAGATTTAGCATGCGCCGTGGTGTTCAGCGTCGGATTCGGGCGCGTCGACGCCTGGGTCGTCGCTGCGTCAGCGGAAGGTTCGATCTTGAGGACGGACGCAGGAGCCGAGACGCCAGCCTGAGTCTTTGGCGTTGTAGCCACCTTCTCAGGTTTCGCTAGCGTCTGCATCGGCGACGTCATTTCAGATGCGAAGCATGAGAGCGGGGCTGTAGTCAGTCTAGTGTAGACGTAGGTTGCAAACAAAGCGCTTGAGATGGCGATCGCGCCTACACCAATTAATGCGACGCGATGCCAGCAGACACGGTGCGTCAGACTTCGAAAGATCGTGACGAACTGTGCGCCGATTGTTGCGTATTCCTTCTCGAGCCTACGTTTTTGCGCCTTGATGTCCTCGTCGATTGCACTAAGCGTTACCCATTGGTTAACAATGGCGATGAGGAGCAGCATAAGGAACACCCACGCACCGCCTAAGACGGCGATGTTCGCCCAGAATTCGACGCCGCAGCCCTGACTGGTTTTGAGCTGCGATGCGACGATGACGGTCGCAACTGGGATACCCAGCAGTTGGCCTTGGATGTCGATCAGGGTCTTATGAATCTTGCCGACGTAGTCGATCTTGGCGGCTTCAACCTCGCCGCGAATCTTCGTGTATGAGAAGCTCGACGCGAACAGCCGGTAGCCGTTGCGCACAGTCTCGGTCAGAGCGTCAAGATTGTCCAAGAGGTAGACGAAGCGACTGGCAACAGATTGAGCCTCGGTCATCTGCACAATCGTGTTCTCCAGAATCGCCAATTTCTGATCCTGGTGGACGTCATCCTTGAAGTTTTCCAGTATCGCGTCGATCGCTCTAATCGAGACTCGATCAAGAGCGGCGGCGTCATAGCGCACGGGTACGACCACCTTGCCCTCATGGACGAATACCAACTCCTGTCGTGTCCGGTCGAGATAGGCGGCGGCTTTGGCGAACAGAGTGACGAGGGCCAGCACCTTCCGATAGGCGTCCATGGTCGCTGAAACGGGCTGGGTTTGGGGTTCAATTTTCCCTTCGATGACGAAGTAGGCCCCCGGCTCTGCGATCCGCGCTTCAGACGATTTGAGAAGATCCTCGAGGGTGCGCGTCAGTAGCCCAAGACCAATACGGGGGGAGCCAATTCGCACGCGAACAGACTGACCGACTGCCAGCGTCGACGGCTCAGCGAGCACGGCTAGGTTTGCGTCTTCACCGGCTGCCTCGTCCTGCTCGATGAACTGCAGGTCGGCAAGAAGCTGCGGAGTGGCTATTGTAAGTAGCCCCTCGTCACCCTGCTGGTCGAAAGCGAGGTGCCGATAGAGACCCAGCAGTTGCTCGAACCGAAGCCTAGGCATCTTTCATGAGCTCATGCCTGAGTTGAGCGGTGAGGTCCTCCGGCAAATCCAGAAGCGTGAGACTGTTCTCCGCAGCGTCATAGCGCACCTTACCACCGCTCAAGGCGTCGCGCTCGAACTCTACCGCCCATTGGGCCGTCCTTCCTTTGAACTTCACCAGCGCACTGAGCGCCCGTCGATCCGGTACGAAGCGGTCATTGAGCTTGCGTTCGGGATCAGTCAGGACTGCTAGAAGTGCCTTGGGGTCTTTGGGCGCGAGTTCATTCGCCAGCGCCTCGAATTCAATCTCTTCTCGACTACGCGAGGCACGATCACAAATCGACTTAGCTTTGCCAAGAAACTCGTCGCGAACCTCGC
Organism: Acetobacteraceae bacterium; assembly: GCA_031291725.1. GTDB lineage: Bacteria > Pseudomonadota > Alphaproteobacteria > Acetobacterales > Acetobacteraceae > CAIQQQ01. Next base: position 6,291 of record JARLIM010000040.1, on the reverse strand, counting down.
CGACCATCCCTTGCTCGTCGGCGTATCCTTTGAGGGCTTGAACGAGATCTGTGGTGTCTTGGCGCAGTTGAACAGTGTTGTCACATCCAAGAAACGCCATGAAGTACTCTGAAACGGCGCCCTTTCCCTTGAGAAATCCGATGTAGCGCTCTTCCTGCGCGGCCCAGCCAGTGAGGTTGATGCGGCCTGCGAAACGGAAGCCGTCCATGTCCAAGTGCTGAACGTCCGTCACATCGTAGGAAGACGTCAAGGCGGCGCTCAGTTTGTCATTAAGGATTGCAACTAACAGAAATTGGCGGTCATCCCGACTAAAGTGCGCGAAGAAAACGTGCCCACCCTGGGCGGCGTTACGCATGCCAGCCTGGTACTTCAGGGTAGACATCATTTTTTCGCTCAGGTCGGCGAAGTCGGATTTTTGGTCAACGTAATCGCGCAGGTGCATTTCTGTCGGGGCGGCGTCATCCGCCGATGAGAACTTGCCGTGAGATTTCGACGCCCGCCGGCTGTAGAGCTCATACAACTCGTCAATCACCCTTTGGGTCGTCGACGTGACGGCCAGATGGTTGTTGCCCGTTTTGCTCCGGAAACCGTCCTCGCCACGCTCCAGGTCATGGATGGCGACATTGATGATCTTATTGGTCACGTCCTGCCCCACTTGACTCACTTTGAGAGGCGACTCGGCTCCGCCCCCAAAGTAGAATTGACAGATACGATCGCTCGCCGCCACCCAAGGATGACATAGTCGTGAACGTCTAGCCGTCCTACGTTCCGACGGTCCCGGCGTTGGCGATCGCCGGCCGCTCCACCCTCTCCGCCTTGAGCCCCTTCACCTGGGGAGCCACTCCAGCCCGATCAGCACCGGTAACACCACGTAGCCTGCGAACGAGCAGGCGATGCTGCCGATGTCCTGCCGGTGGTCGGCGCCATCAGCGGATGGTTGCTGGGGTCCAAACTCGGTGAGAGCGTCGGCGCACAGCTCGACGGCCTCAAATGCCATTCGTGCGGATACACATGGTCGTAGACCGACGGCTGGCGATGCCGACTTGAGGCCAAGTAAGTGGGAGGAGGCGAGAAATCGCCTCTCCCTGCTTTTTTGACGGCTACCCACACCGGCACCGACCACGATGGCTGGCCGGTGATCGTCAGGCCTGCTTCACCGGCGGCGGCGTCAGCAGCGCGGCGGGCGTCGTCCTCAGCCGCTCGGCCAGCTTGGCGATCAGCGTGAGCGAGGGGTTTCGCCGCCCGCGCTCGATGCCGCTGATGTAGGTCCGGTCGATCTCTGCCTCCAGGGCAAGCGCCTCCTGCGACAGCTGGAGGGTTTTCCTCGCCGCCTTCACGTTCTCCGCCAAAACCCGCCGGTAGTCCTGCATGCGCTCATGGCGCGCGACTGATGACTAATCGTCCACGGACGCATCGTCACAATTGCCCATTACGAAATCAGAAAATGTCGACCATAATCGACAAAGATGGCGGGCCAGCCTGCAATCCCTCGCACGCCGCCGCACATCTCGACATTTCTGAAAGGCTTCACCTTCGATGATCAGACCCTCTTGGAGCGCGCCGCAGCGCCTTGCCGTGCTCGCCTTCGGCCTTGCCCTCACGGCCGCCGCCTCGCCCGCTCAGGCGCAGCAGGACAATGCTGCCACCGCCGCTTTGGTCGCCGCGTGCAACCAGGCGATCCCGCTGAAGGGATATGCAAACTCTTGGTTCGCCCAGCCGTCGTCGAATGCAATCAAGACGCTCGATCAGGCCGTGGACGCCCGAGCGCGCGCGCTGCGCGGCGCAAATGACGGCTTGGCCATGGCCATCAAGAACGTTCAGCATGTCGTCGACCTCCTGGAGAAGCAGGTCAAGCAAGCGCCCGGCGACCGGCACGCGCCGATCGAGTTGGACTGCGCGCATCGCTATGCCGCCTATCTCCAGTCCCTCGATGCCCCCAGTTGGGAGCTGGCGCGTAAGGCGGCGGCAGATGCTTCTGCGGCGCAGCTTGCGCAGCAGCGGGCGGAACTTGAGGCCCGCCAGAAGGTGCAGGACGCCGCCGCGGATGAAGAAGCGCGCCGCCAGCAGGAGATGGCCATTACCACAGCCAAGCTGAATGCGGAGGCTGCCCAGCGCGAGAAGGAACGGCAATACGCCGTCGAGGCTGCCGCAGCCGCCGGGAAGGCGCAGGCCGATGAAGCGCAGCGGGCCGCCGAGAAACTGCCCGGCTGCGCGGAGGCGCAGGTGCTCGAACTGGTCAAGCAGGCGGTTGCGGCATCGCCGGCCGGCCACGCCTACGGCGTGCGCGTGCTCGACCTCCAAAACCCGCGCGAGACGGGCGTGAGTGGCCCGCCGCCCAAGCGCAGCTGCTTCGCCGAGATGGCGACCACCGCCGGCCCGAGCTGGGGCGCTTACAGCATCGCCTGGGCATCCGGCGACCAGGATCGCGTTCTGGTCGAGGTGCGGCTCAAGCCATAGTCCGCGCCGCCCGTTCGCCCTCTCAGGCAACGCACATTCAGAAAGTCTCAGCCAGATGAAAAGATGGATTGCGCCGACGGTCCTGTCGGCTATCGCCTTGTCGCTCGCGGCCTGCGCCAGCCAGCCCGATGCGCCGGCCTACTTCCTGTTCACCCTCACCAACAAGATACCGTCGGTGATCTTGGGCCTCTGCCACGGCTTGCTCGCGCCGCTCACCCTGCTGGCCAGCCTCTTCTACAAGGTTCGGATCTACGAGTGGCCAAACGGCGGCTGGTGGTACGATTTCGGCTTCGTCGTCGGCATCTTCGCCTGGGGTGGCGCTGGGGCTGCGGCGGGAAAGAACTCGTAGACACGCCGGCGAGATCGAATGGAGTTGCGGCAGCCGGGGTGACCGGCTGCCGCGCATTCAAGGCCGGATGATTGAAGCAGCCGATTATGTGGCACGCCATGACCTGCGGATGGACATGCGCAATCAAGGGTTCGTTGGAATATCAGAACGGAACCATCTACAACTCGACGGTCTCGCTCATTTGGAGACGATTGTGTCGGGCAAACCGTTTGATACGTCACCGAAAAGCTGTAAATCAAAACCATGTCCAGCGATCTGACAGGATGTGTTCGGCCGCGACCTATACGGGTTGCCTTCCTGGTGCAGGAAGGGAAACACGCGCAGCTCGCCTTGGATGGCATCTTCGCTGACTGCTACTATCGCTGGGGTGGCCGCTTCAGTCTGATCGTTCCCTGCGACGAGCGGCGGATTTCCCAGGCCTATTGGCCGTGGTTGGAGGCGTACGATGCTGACATCGTATATTCCTATGTCCCATTAGACGCAGAAGCCATCCTCGAAATTCACGAGCGGCTTTCGCCCAGCCTATATAGGTTTCATGAGCTAGGACGGGAGCCGAGACTTGATGTTCATGGTTTCAAGCCGTCATACGATTTCGAACCACTGTCGTCCATGTCGACGATCTTCCGGATCGCCCGCTACCAGCCGCAGTCGCTTGGCTCTCCAATCAAAATCATTGACAGCTGGCCCACCGAGCGACCGTCACGTTTCCTGAGCGACAACTTCGGAACCTACCATGTCAGCAGGGGCGGCGGAATATTCCCCGTTGACGCGACACCAGCGGCTAGTCTGATGACCATCGTCTCGCCGGACAAGCAGACAGGCCGCCGGTATGACGTCCCACAGAACCTTGACACCATTCCGGACGAGGCCACCGCCTTCCGGCATTTTGCCGAAGGGCGCGCGGCCAGCCTGTCTCTCGCGTCCACCATCCTGGCCCCCAAGTTGGATATCCAGCACGGGCGATGGACGAGTTCGTTCAATCTTGTTGTCGGCGATAGCTTTGAAGACCGACTGATCTTCTGGAATGGCCGCTTGTTTATACCGGGCTGGCTCGATGCCGATCTGTGCTGCGCGCGAGTCACGCTTGCCGATCTCCGGAACGACATTTTCCTCGCCACACTCGGTGAGCTCATCAAACGCCGCAATCATGTGAACGGCGGCTCCGGGGGCCAGCCACAGTTGACGATTCGGTCTGCCTCACTAACGGCAGTGGAACTGGAAGAAGCCCAGACGCTCCTGATGAGCACGAAGCCGTGGAGCGTGATCACGACAGAGTCCGTTCCTACCGTTGACGCTCTCGTGCCACCCGAACGGGCTTTGACGGAAGCACGGGAAAGCGACCATTTCTCCGGCTCGATGACGTCCCAGTCGGACAGGAGAACCTTCAACTGGTCGCCACCCTTTGCCAAGCCTCCACCCGCCACTCCGGATCATCTCAACGACGCGCCGTCGCGGCAGACATTCACGCAGGGCTATTGGGCTGCCGACGTCACTCTCGAACACGGCGGGGCCTACTCTCGCCTTGCACGTGGTAACCGCTGGATGCTGCCTCGACGGTGGAGGGTCGCAAGTTCGTTTAAAGTGAAACGTACTAGCGGTCGCAATGAACCGCCAGCAGGAGCGAGGAGGAGCCGAGATGGAAACTTGTCGGTCTTTGTCGGTGCTGACCATCCAGTGGAATCCATCACCGTCCCGTCGGCCGCCGATGCAGTACGTGGGGCCTTGGCGATCGAGGGTCGTTGGGCAAAGCAAGCTGCCAAACATGGCGAGGTGCTGCCCGAAAACAAAGTCGTTTGGGCTAGGCCATCAAACGAAGCTCGCTACCTCGCCGGGGTGCTAGGGATGACGGGTGGCCTTTCACTGGCGCGGGAAGCTCTCCTACATCCATTCCTCCAGGAAAAGTTTGCCCAACTCGGCGGCAGCCCGAACGTAATGGCCGACAGGGTAACGCCAACGGTAGCCCGCCTGAAGAAAAAGGCGCGTCGCAATCCCTCGTTCGATCTCACAGACGAGCTCGATACGCGCGCGCTTGCAGAGCTGATCGTTAGCGCAGCGCGTGCGCTCAAGAACCCTCTGCAATTCGTCAAATACGAGGATCTGAAGAGAGACTGGAAGGCCTATCGGGATGACTACTGGACGCGTCACCCGAAACCCCAGTCGAGTGAACCGGATTATGACTGGGATAAGCACGAAGAGGCGTCGCTGGACCGAGCTCTAATCGAAATGCGCCGACGCCAGATGCTGTTCCAAGGGCACCGATGGGTCTGCGACATCTGCCATCACCGGAATTGGGTGGATCTCGCCGCTCTCTCATCCGAATTGTCGTGTGAGGTCTGTAAACGTGTCGAGCAGACGCCTGTTGATGTCCGATGGTTGTTCCGCCCCAATGAATTCCTGATCGAAAGCCTACGCGACCATAGTGTTCTGTCGCTCATATGGGTCCTTGCAGCCTTGTGCGACCGGGCCCGGCATTCGTTCATTTTTGTCGAACCAACATGCTTTGGCTACACCGACGACGCTAACCCCTCCGCTGAGATCGACCTGATGGCGATCGTCGACGGAAGAGCCATGCTGTGCGAGATCAAGTCGTCCTGGCACTTCCGGCCCATTGAGCTTGCCGACTTCGTGGCCCTCGCAATCCGACTTCGGCCGGATGTTGCCCTGTGGGCCGTGATGGACGATGGACCTGGTCCGTCCGCATCGCTTGATAGGGCGCGGTCTGAACTGGAACCGCACGGGATCACCTTTGAGGTGCTAACCCCGAACGCTGTCAGGTCCCGAGATGACGTCTATCTCAATCTCGGTTCGTGAAAGTCGATCACTGACGCCTGGATGGCATTTATATGCCGGGGGAGACGGAAGACGCCTGACCGCCAGCGCGAATCCCACGGGGACGAAAATCAGCCGTTTGGCCCGCTTGGTGGGGATAAGGTGGGAAGCGCCAACCGGCACCAGTCAATTTGTCGATAAAACAGAACAATAACTCGTTATATATCAACGAATTCCAGGTATGTCCCCGGCGGGATTCGAACCCACGGCCCCCAGATTAGGAATTTCTTGTTCGGAAGAGCACCGATGCCGCCGTTGACCGCATTTGTAGGCAGTTCACCGCCTTTGGCGCAATTGACGACAGCGGCGCATCATCCTTTGACCCACGCTCGCCGCCGTTCGCCAGCGTTCACCTCAGGGGAAGAACAGGGGAAACGCCCGGACCAATGAGGCCGACCACATCTTGATCGCAGAGAGTGTCCCTGACCCATTTGACCCAAGAGTCAGTGGCCAATAGGCGCAACTCGATTTTTTTGCAACGACCTTGAAATCGAACAAACGGCGAACCACCTCCGCTGAGTCTCGACTGTTGCGTTTCTGCCTGGGTCATTCGATGCCGGCGCAGAGGCGCGCGGGCGGCACGACGGAAATCCGGCCGTGTCGCGGAGCGTCGCAACACACGACGAGCGTCGCGTGTTGTGCACCAAGAGATGCCG
>JARLIM010000009.1 GCA_031291725.1 Acetobacteraceae bacterium | reverse complement strand
CAACCCCGGCTGCGCAAGCCACGGGCGAAGATCGATTGGGGGCGGATTCCGCTGCCCAGGGGCGTGCTGACGGCGGTGCGCAAGCGGCGATTTTGCCTGCAATGACGGGGCGGACGCGGAATGGCGCCCTTATCGTTCCGGCCTGTGATCGTATTGACGGATCAAGTCAGCCTTGTGGCCGTTGATGTGACCGTGCCAGCGCCACCACCCGTTCGGCGTTGCGTGCCCAGGTGAGACCCGCCGATTGAATCCGCGCCTGCGCTGCCTCGCCCAGCTGTGCGCGCAGTTGCGCATTCACCAACAGACGCTGCACGCACGCGGCCATCGCAGTCGGATCGGTGGGGTCGAACAGCAGCGCGTCTTCACCGTCGGTGAGGATTTCGCGGATGTTCTCGCTGTCGGGGGCGACAATCGCGCAGCCCATGATCATGTATTCGAACAGCTTCAGCGGCGAGGAATATGGTGTGATGCCGGGCAGCACCGCGATGTCCATCGCCGCCAGATGCCGGGCAATATCGGCGCGTTCGACCAGTCCGGTGAGGGTGATCCGCTCCGTCACCCCGCGCGCCATCGCCTGTGCCGCCAACGCCGCCCGCGCCGGACCGTCACCCACGACGAGCAGATGCAGATCATGGCGTGTCTGCTGTTCGGCGACGAAATCCACCAGCCGGTCCAGCGCATTCCAGGCCCGGATGAAGCCGACAAAGCCGATCACCACGCCGCCCGGCAGACCGAGTGCCGCCTTGGCCGCAGGGCGTGGCAATGTGTTGGCGAAGCTGTCTGGGTCGATGCCGTTGTGGATGACGCGAATCCGGGCTTCCGGCACGCCGTAATCCATCACGGTTTTGGCCAACACGCCGGTGACGGGCAGGGCGAAATCGGCGTTGCGCCAGATCAGCCCCTGCGCCCAACGCCCGAGCGCGTGCAGCTTCAGCCCGTCATTGCGGGCGCGTTCCTCGAACAAGGGCGCGTTGATTTCCAGCAGCAACCGAACCCCGCTCAGACGCCGCACCCATATGCCCGCCAGCAGGAACAGGCTGAAGCGTTCATAGATCACATCGGGCCGAAACGCCGCCACCGCACGGCGCAGACGCAGAAAGGCGGTGAGATTGTAGCCGAATTCCAACAGCTCATACATCGCCCCCGGAATCGCCCGCTTGATGGCGTCGATGGCGGGGTTGGAGGCGCCGAAGCCGGTTTGATCCCAGCCTGAAGGTGCCGCCACCCGCACCTCATGGCCCTGCGCGCGCAGGGCGTGGATCAATTCCTCAATATGCACGGCCTGACCGTCACGCGAGGCGACGCGGTGATGAAAGAGGATTTTCATGCCAAGCCCTCCCGCATCGCCCGCCATTGCTTGAACCACTCGACAAATCTCGGCATTCCGACCGAGAGCGGCGTGGTGGGAGCAAAGCCGGTCAGCGCGCCGATGGCGTCCACATCGGCCCAGGTATCGGCCACGTCGGCGGCGGGGCGGGGGGTGTAGTGGATCAGGGCACGCTGCCCGAGACCCTCTTCCAACAGACCGATCAGCGTCGTCACCGGTTCGGAGCGATGATTGCCGATATTGAGCACCCGCACCGGCGGCCCCGGCTCGGCCGCGATGGGCGGGGTGTCCAGCACGCCCACAACGCCTGCCACGATGTCATCGATATAGGTGAAATCCCGCCGCACCAGACCGTCATCGTACACGGTGATCGGACGGCCTGCGGCGATCGCCTCGGCAAAGGAGAAATAGGCCATATCCGGCCGCCCCCATGCGCCATAGACGGTGAAGAAGCGCAAACCCGTCTGCTTGAGGCCGTAGAGGTGGCCATAGGAATAGCTCATCAGCTCATCGGCCCGCTTGGTGGCGGCGTAGAGGGAGAGCGGGGTGTCCACGCGGTCGGTTTCCGCGAACGGCAAAAGCTGGTTGCCGCCATAGACCGAGGACGAGCTGGCATAGACCAGATGCGCCAGCCGGGGCAGATGGCGGGCGAATTCCAACACGGCGAGATGGCCGAGGACGTTGGAGCTGACATAGGCATAGGGGTCTTGCATCGAATAGCGCACCCCGGCCTGGGCAGCCAAATGGACGATATGCGTTACATCGGCATGCTCCGATGCCAGCGCCGCCATCTCGTCGCGATGGGCCAGATCGGTGCGGATGAAGCGAAAGCCGGGGCGCCCCTCCAGCTGCGCCAGCCGCGCCTGTTTCAGCCGCACGTCGTAATAGCTGTTGAGATTGTCGATGCCGACCACCTCATCGCCGCGCGCCAACAGGGCGCGGGCGACGTGCAGACCGATGAAACCGGCCGCGCCGGTGAGCAGGATTTTCATGGAAGGCTGCTCAGCTCAATGCACCGTGCCGTCGCCCGTGAGCGGCTTGATGCCAGGGGCGACCTTGTTGCCGACCAGCTCGGCTTCCGTCGCGGTCAAATTGACGACGAAGGCGGTGGGATAATCGCCGTCGCGGTGGAAAATATTGCCCTCGATGCGGATCGCAGGCGTGCGCTGGGTGACACCCTCGGCCCCGATGACGATGGCGCCGGTGTGGTTCTCCGACAGCGGCCCCTTCTGGATGGTGCATCCGCGCACCAGCACGCCGCCGCCATTGGGCACATCGATGGCATAGCTCGACGTGCCGTTCGCACCATCCTGCAGATCGGAGTCGATCACCTCGGTCTGTGCCGCGCGGGATTTGACGTGGTGCGCCTGCTTGGTTTCGAAGAACCGGCTGCGCAGCACGACCAGCTTTTGGATGTGGCCGGCATAAATCCCGTGCGCGCAGGACGGGTTGCAGGCGCCGTTGCGCAGGAATTCGCTGTCCTGCACCGTGATGGTGGAGGTTGGGTTGTCGTTGCTCAGAATGCCGTCCTGGTTGTTGACGAAGCGAACGTGATCGACGAGCAGGTTCGCCCCCTCTGCCCGAATGCCCGCCCCGTTGCCATCCGGCACGCGCGCGCGGGTGAGGGTCAGGTTGCGTACGGTGATGTTGGCCCCCTGGGTGATCAGCAATCCCTTGCCCTGACATGCCTTGTCGGTCAGCACAGTCTCCTCCGGCTTGCCGCTGCCTTCGATGGTGATGTTGGCATGCCGGATCGCGGCGCAGTCAAAATGCTCGCCCGCGCTCAGCCGCAACGTGTCGCCCGCGCTGGCGGCGGCTTCGGCCGCACTCAGGGTTTCATAGGTCTTGCCCGGCCCGACTTCCAGCACAGCGGCGGAGGCGGCATGGGTCACGACCAGCGTCATCAGGGCAAACAGCAGACGAGACATCGCATTTCTCCAACCGGCTCAGGGCAGCAAGGGGGGCGCAACCACGCCGTGCACCTGCTATAGCCGAGGCAGAATGACTTGGCACGCCCGCAAGGGGGTGGGTTTTGGAGGTGGGGCGGCATGTGTGGATTGACGGGATTGTTCCGGCCCCATCTGGCCCCGGTCGATGCCGATGCCCTGCGCGCGATGAATGATGCCATCGCCTATCGCGGCCCGGATGGCGACGGCTTTCACATCGAACCCGGCATCGGCTTGGGCCATCGCAGGCTGGCGATCATCGATGTGGGCGGCGGGCATCAGCCGATGTGGAACGAGGACGGCTCGGTCTGCATCGTCTTCAACGGCGAAATCTACAACTACGCGGCACTCTGGGTTGAACTCCAGGCGCTGGGCCACATCTTCCGCACCGATCATTCGGACACCGAGACCGTCATTCACGCCTGGGAGCAATGGGGGCCGGATTGTCTGGCGCGTCTGAACGGGTTCTTTGCGCTGGCGATCTGGGACCGCAATCGCGGCCAGCTTTTCCTCGCGCGGGATCGGCTGGGCAAGAAGCCGATGCATTACGCATGGCTGCCGCAGGGTGGCCTCGCCTTCGCCTCCGAACTGGCCGCCTTCAAGCCGCTGGCCGGCGTGGATCGCAGTCTGCGGGCCGATGCGATCGATGATTTCTTCGCCCTCGGCTATGTGCCCGACCCGGCGACGATCTTTCGCGGCATTCAGAAACTCTCCGCTGGGCATTTCATGCTGGTGCAACGGGATGGCAGCACACACGGCCCGCAACGCTGGTGGCGGCCGGACACCGCGGTATTGCGGATCTCCGAGGCCGAGGCAGTGGCTGATCTGCAAGCGCGCCTGCTGGAGTGCACACAATTACGCTTGATCTCAGACGTGCCGCTGGGTGCGTTTCTCTCCGGTGGCGTGGACAGTTCCGGTATCGTCGCCACGGCGGCGGGGCTGGTGCGGGGGGCGCTGTCCACCTTCACCATCGGCTTCGATGGATCGGAGGATGAGACGCCGTATGCGCGGATGATCTCCACCCGCTACGGCACCGACCAGCATGAGGCCCGCGCGGCGGCGATCGATTATATCGACGCGGCGCGCGAGCAGGCGCGGATTTTCGGTGAGCCGTTCGGCGATCAATCCTCGGTGCCCACCCATCGCGTCTGCGCCTTGGCGCGCCAGCATGTCACCGTTGCCTTGTCCGGCGATGGCGGCGATGAGGTGTTCGCCGGCTATCGCCGCTATCGTTGGCATAGGATGACGGATGCCGTGCGCGCCTATATCCCCGCCCCGCTGCGCCGCACGGTGCTGGCCGAATTGGCGCGGATATATCCCAAACTCGACCGCGCGCCGCGCTTTCTGCGGGCGAAGAACACGCTGACCGAACTCAGCCTCGATTCCGCGCGGGGTTTTGCGATGATGGTGACAAAAACCCACGCCGCACGCCGCCGCGCGCTGTTCTCGCCGGAATTGCGCGCGGCGTTGGACGGGCATGATCCGCAGCAGCGTATTGTCGATGCGATGCAGGAAAGCGGCAGCGAGGACGGGCTGGTGCAGGCGCAATATGCCGATATTCAAACGTGGATGCCGGGCGACATCCTGACCAAGGTGGACCGCACCAGCATGGCCAATTCGCTGGAAGCCCGCGCGCCGCTGCTGGATTACCGCCTCGTCTCCTGGGGGCTCGGTCTGCCCGCCGGGCTGAAACTGGCGGGGCAGGAGGGCAAGCATGTGCTCAAAAAGGCGCTGGAACCGCTGGTGCCGCGCGAGATTCTCTATCGTCCGAAACAGGGCTTTGCGACATCGCTGGCCGGTCGGTTTCGGCTGGGGATGGACCGGCTGCGCGCGCGTCTGCTGGGGCCGGTGATGCGCGATTGCGGCTTGTTCGATGCGGCGGCATTGCGGCGGATGCTCGACGAACACGAATCTGGCCGCTTCGACCATGCGGCGACGCTGTGGTTGTTGCTGGTCTTCGAGGGGTTCCTGGCGGAATGATGACAAACCGCAAGCCCCGGATTTTGAGCGTCTTTCCCGGCTTCGTCATCGGCGGTGCGCAGGTGCGCTTTGCCGCCATCGTCAATCATTTTGGCGTGGAGTGGCAGCATGTGATCGTCTCGCTGAACGGCCGCCTCGATTGCCGCGAGCGTCTCGTGCCGGGGCTGGATGTCAGCTTCGCCGATCCCGGCCTGATCAAGGGCGACACGCGCGGCAATCTTGCCCGCATTCGCCGCTTCCTGCGCGAGACGGCGCCCGATGTGCTGATCACCCATAATTGGGGCTCGATGGACTGGGCGATGGCCAATGCGCTCTTCCCGCTCGTCCGCCACGTCCATATCGAAGACGGTTTCGGCCCGGAGGAGCGTTCGCGCCAATTGCCGCGCCGGGCCTGGACGCGGCGCATTGTTCTGCGCAGGTCGCATGTCGTGCTGCCATCGCAGACCTTGCTGACCATCGCCCGCGATATCTGGAAACTGCCGGAGCGAAGGCTGACCTATATTCCCAACGGCATCGATCCCGACCGCTTCACCCCGGCCGCGCGCATCCCAACCGACGCGCCGATCATCGGCACCGTGGCCGCGCTGCGGCCGGAGAAGAATATCGCCCGATTGCTGCACGCCTTCCATCTGCTGCGCCAGACCGATTCGGCCCGGCTGCTGATTGTCGGTGATGGGGCGCAGAGGGGGGAATTGCAGGCATTGGCCGCCAAGCTCGGCATTGCCGACGATGTGGAGTTCACCGGCCACCAGCCCGACCCGTTGGCACAATTGCAACGATTTGACATCTTCGCCCTCTCATCGGACACAGAACAAATGCCGATTTCGGTTCTGGAGGCGATGGCGATGCAACTGCCGGTGGCTGCCACCGATGTCGGCGATGTGCGTGCAATGTTGGCGGCGGAAAACCGGGGGAGCGTCGTTCCACTCTCGGCCGAGGCGCTGGCGGCGGCCCTGCGCGACTTGGTGCAAATCCCGGCCCAGCGCCATCAGATCGGGATGGCCAATCGGTCGAAAATCGAGGCCGATTACACGCAAACGATGATGTTCGCCGCCTATCAGAAGCTGTTCCTCGGGCATGGCTGAACCGGTCAGCTCCCGGCCGTTGACCGGCACCGGCACGCCGCATATCGCGTTGCTGACCATTTTGCGTGGTCTGGCGGCGTGGTGGATCGTGTTGTACCACTTCAATGTATATCTGCCGCCTGTTCTGGTGCCCACCTTGCGCCCGGCGGCCGGGCTTGGGTATCTGGCGGTGGATCTGTTCTTCGTGATGAGCGGCTACGTGATCGCGCTGAACTATCAGGCTTGGTTCGTGGCGCTGAACAGACGCAGCTATGGCAAATTTCTGCTGTTGCGATTGGCGCGAATCTATCCGCTGCATGTCGCAACGCTGCTCGCCTGCTTGGTCAATCCGGCAGTGACGCTGCTGTTTTCGCACTTGGGCGTGGTGTCGGATCGCTATGCGCCATTGCCGTTTCTCTACAATCTCTTCCTGGTGCAGAATTGGGACACCACGCGCGTGCTGACCTGGAATATCCCAGCTTGGTCGATCAGCGCCGAATGTGCCGCCTATCTGCTCTTCCCGGCGATCATTCTGGCCGCGCGGCGTTGTGCGGCGGATTGGCGCATGCATCTGCTGGGCTTTGCCGTGCTGCTGGGCTGTATTGTCCAGCTTGGACGGCTGGGCGGCAATCTCGGCGGCGACATCACCGAGCTTGGGACGCTGCGCTGCCTGGTCGAGTTCTCGCTGGGCGTTTTGGTCTATTTTGCCAGCCTTGGCTGCTGCCTGACGCAAAGTCGCGCATGGCTGCTGCTGCTGCTGGGATTTGCGGTCCTGGTCGGCGCAGCCCGGCAGCATTGGCCAGATTACGCCTATGCACCGTTCGCCTTTGCCGTCATCCTGCTCGGTGCGATTTATGCGCGCCTGCCTGAGCAAGCCGGATGGGTCGGGCGCTGGCTGATTGTGATTGGCGAACTGTCATATTCGACCTATCTGGTTCATTACATTGTCCGCGACTGGGTGCTCTTCCTCACGCCGGCATCCGAGCTGAACACGCCGACGCTGTTCGTGATCTATGTCAGCTTGACGATATTGGCTTCGGTGACGACGTTTTTCCTTGTTGAGCGACCGGCACAGATTTATTTCAGGCGTCGGATCAATGCTGTCTTCGCGCCGTAGTGGCCCGTAAGCTTCAAGTATCGAGAGTCGGAGAAGCGGCATGATCGATAACCTGGTAATTCTTTTCAGCGCCGCAATGGTGGTCTATGTGGTTCTGCATGCCGTGATGCTCGATAAAAAAGATAAAATGAACAAACGCAAGCCGCCAAAATTTACGGCGGCGCCATAAATGATCGACATTTTGATCTTCGGCATTCTTGCCGCCATTATGATTTCAAATGTGATTTCGCCATTTGCTTTTGCAATGGGCTATGTCTGGGTGGATATATTCTATCCGCAGTTCATCTCGTACAACGTGTTCCACAACACACCCTTGGCCGGGATCATCGGTGGGCTGATGGGGCTGTCCTATGTGCTGGCCGATCGCGGGCCGATACCGAAGATCAAGGGCATGCTTGCCCTGTATGTGCTGTTCGGGTTGGACATCACCTTTACCACCTATATCGCCGTCGAGCCGGAGGCGGCCTGGGTGATCTATAACCCTGCGGTGAAGGTGCTCATCGCAGCCGCTTTTATTCCACTGGTTTTCCGCACGCGGGTGCGCATCGAAGCTTTCATTCAGGTGATTTTGTTCGCCGCCTGCGCTCATATCCTGCCCTGGGGGATCAAGGTGCTGATCTCTGGCGGTGGCTATGGCAAAAGCCTGGGGTTGATCAGTTCAAACGGCTCGGCCTTGTCGGAAAGCAGCACGATGGCGGATTTCGCCTTCGCCTCGGTGCCGCTGTTTATCTATCTTGTCCAGCACAACACGATTCTGAATTGGCCGCTGCGGCAGCGCAAGATCCTGTTCGGCGGTCTGATGCTGCTGTTCTCGGTCGGCGCGCTCGGCTCCTATGCGCGCACCGGGCTGGTAACGCTGGGCATGGTGTTCGGCGGCTACTGGCTGCGCTCCAAACGCAAAATGCTCTTGCTATCCCTGGCGGCAGTGTTGGGCATCGGCCTGCTGATCAGCTCGGCAAGCAGTTGGACGAACCGGATGCAGACAATCGTCGATTACCAACAGGATAATTCGGCGGAGACGCGGCTGGTTGTGTGGAAATGGGCGTGGGATTTCACCAAGGATCACCCGTTCGGTGGCGGCTTCGGTGATTACCTGCAGCAGAACGTAGAAACCGACCAGATCGGCCCTGACGGGCAGCACGTCTATGTCACCCGCCGCGCCTTCCACAGCATTTATTTCGCTGTGTTGGCAGAGCATGGCTATCCCGGCTTGTTGTTGTTCATCAGTATTCTGGCGGGGTCTTTTCGTTGCCTCTACAAGGTGCGGCAAGCGACGCGCGGGCTGCCGGAGGAGCAATGGTGCTACGATTTGGCGGGGCATTTGCAGATCGGCCTGTTCGCTTTTCTGTGCGGGGCTGCCTTCATTGATGCGTCGTTCTATGCGGTGCTGTGGTACCAACTGGCTTTGTGCATGTGCTTGCGCGAATACACCTTGCAGAATATTCGCCAGCCGAATGGTGCTGCCGCCCTGCCCGCGGTGGAACCGGCAAACGCTTGAATAATTGACCTTGATCAAGGTTGCAGTGCGGAAGCTTCGCCACACTGCACCCTCCGACTTGATCAAAGAATTCCAATTTTCCTGTGCAGAACAGCGACCATCACGATCGAAGCCACCCGGCCCCAACCCGCTTGCTGCGGGCTGAGGCGTTTGCGTGGCTGGGCACAACGTTGCTGCTGCTCAATCTGGTGGCTGCCGCCGTCATGCCGCCGCACATTGCCGCGGCGGCGGGCTGGGCCGGGGCGATTGAGATCTGTTCGTCCGAGGGGATGATCTGGGTCGATGCCAGCGGGCATAGGCTGAAACAGGGCGGTACCCCGACGCATACGGTAGAGTGTCAGTTCTGCCTGCCGTTGCTGCACGCCGCCTTTGGCCCGGCCATTGCGCCGGAATTGCCTCCGCCCGGTTATACACGGCATGTGCGCGGCACTGTCGTCAGGATCGGTCATCAGGCGGCTGTGGTCTGTCCCTCCGCCGCACAGCCGCGCGCGCCTCCTGACATGTGATCCCATCCCAGCCCTGGCACCCCAGCGCGGGTGTCGCTTCCGGCCAACCCGGCATGCCAGCAAGCGTATCCGGGATTTCAGGATCACCAGATGACTTACGTGACAACAAGCTTTTCCGCCGCAGAGATATTGCCGCTGCGCGCTTCCCTCTCCACGCCCACGACGCCGCTGATCAGCCTGCAGGTGCGCGACATCGTGCAGACGCAGGGGCAGGCGATGATCCGCCCGTGTGAAATTCTGCACGGCACCGCGCTGGTCACGCGCCATTCGCGCAAATGGGGTGAAGCCGTGATCGACATCATCGGCCCTGGTGCGCTGATCGGTGCGCCGGGGCTAGATGGGATCGGTCCGCGCGCCGATTGCACCATCACAGCCGCCACCGATTTACGCCTGTTGCCATTGGCCGAGGAGAATCTGCCCCTCGTCGCCCGTCGTATGAGTGAAGAACTGGGCCGCCAGCAGCGCCGTCGCCTCACCCTCGCCCAGGCGAGCGCGTTGGAGCGGGTGGCGGCTTTCCTGCTGCAACTCTCGTCTCCCCCCTGCCAGCGCGGCATGGCCTGCAATGGCTGTGCGCTGCTGGGACAAATGGTCACGATCCCGGTCTCGCGCCGCGAGATGGGCAGTCTGCTGGCGCTGACGGTGGAGACGCTCTCGCGCTGCTTTGCCAAGCTGAAGCAGGACCAGATCATCGATCTCAACACCCCCAGCCTCGTCACCGTGCTCAACCCGCGCGCGTTAATGGAACTCGGCGGCGATGGCGATATTGGGTGTCCGCGTCTGAGCGGCTGAGCTGTCGATCAGTCTGGGTGGACGTTGCTCTGGCCCCCCTGCAAGCGTCGCCGCACATAGCGCCCCGTGCCGACCGCTTCATCCTGCAACGTGCGATCGCGCAGCACCGCGCGACCGCGCACGAAGCTGTGCTCCACGCGGCCATGGAATTTCCAGCCCTCATAGATCGAATATCCGGCGCTGGAGACCACATCCGCGCGGTCCATCACCCATTCGGCCTTCAGATCGACCAGCGTCAGATCCGCATCCAATCCCGGCACAATCGCGCCCTTCACATGGCCCAAGCCCATCGCACGCGCCGGGTTGGTGGCCGAGACGGCGGCAATGCGGGACAAACTCAGACCGCGCTTGTGATGCCCCTCGCTCAACAACACCGGCAGCAGCGTCTCCAATCCCGGACACCCCGGCGATGCCGCCCAGATGCCGCCTGCCTTGGAGCTGATGTCGCGATGCACATGATCGGTGCCCACCGTGTCGATCTCACCCGATAGCAATCCCTGCCACAGCGCCTCCCGGTCGGAAGGGGCACGCAAAGGCGGGTTGATCTTGGCCACATCGCCCGGCGTGAGAATGTCATGCGTCAGATAATGCGGGCAGGTTTCCACCACGATCCGCGCGCCCGCCCGGCGATGGCGCAGGGCCGCGTCCAGTGCTTCGGCGGAGGAGGTGTGCACGATATAGATCGGCGCGCCCGTCACCTGCCCGATATAGGCCGCCCGCTGCACCGCATCGGCTTCCACGAAAGGCGGGCGCGAGGCGTTCCAGGTGGCGAGGCCGCCCGTGCCGTTCGGGTCTGCCGCTTGCGCACGTTTGCGGGTGATCCAGGCGAGTTCGATGGTCTCCGGGTGCGGACAGACCATTCCGCCATTGGCCGCCGCCGCTTCGCACAGCCGCAGCAGAAAGCCGTCATCGATGTCGGGCAGGCCGAGGCGTGCGCCCTCGCCGCCGCGATTATTCATGAAAATCTTGAAACTCGGCACGCCATGCGCGCTGGCATAACCCGGCACACCGGCCAGTTGCGCCTCGGTGGAGATGATGAAGTGATAGCCGAAATCGATCCGCGCCCCGGCTGCGGTGACTTGGCACACCTCGTCGAACATATCCTCGAACGGTTCGGTGGCCATCAGATAGGGCACGAAACAGGTGATGCCCCCCATGGCGGCGGCGGCGGTTTCGCGGGCGGCATCCTCGGGCACGCGCGGGCGGGCAATGTCTTTGCCGTGGCCGAGATGCAGATGCACGTCGATGGCGCCGGGCAGGATGACCAACCCACGCGCATCGAAACGCGCCTCGGCGGCGCAGTCCGCGTCGGGGGCCAGGATGGCGGCGATTTTGCCGTCGGCGACGGCGATGTCGCAGGCCACCTGACCGATGTCCGGCAGGATCGCCTCTGCGCCACGAATGACGAGATCATAGGGCATCGTGCTGTCCTTATCGTTCGGCGTGAGGGAAGGGGCGGCGGGCGCGCAGGGCGGTGCTGATCGCTGCCAGCGAGGCGGCGGTGTCGAGATCGGCGACGGATTGCTCCAAGGCGGCAATCGCCGTGTCGTCCAGGGCGAGGGCGACATTGGCTCGGAATTTCTGCCGGATATCCGCCTCAGACGCCGGGCGGGAGGCGTTGCCATAGACGTCATCCACCCGCACGGCGAGCATGCGGCCATCGTTCAATTCGGTGAGCAGTTCCGCTTCGAACCGGCTGGGGAATTGGGCATTGTGCAACGGCTCCCACGCGATGCGGGCGGCAAGGTTGCGGGTTTGCTCCGGGAACGGTGTCTCGAACGTGGCCAGCGTCACCCGTCCTTCGGCGAGGCGGGCGGCAACGGCCATCGGCAGGCTCCAGCGGGCGGCGTGCGGGCTGGTGGGACTCTGCTTGGCCGCCCACGGCTCACAGATAATCCCGGCAGCCCCCGGTGGCACGCGGCAGATCAGGCGGGTGATGTTCTCCGCCGTCACCCCCTGTTCGGCCAGCAGACCGGCGGCCTCGATGAAGGGATGGATATAGTGGCAGCAGGGATGGAATTTGAACGCGGCATCCAGCAGGTGCCAGCGTGTGCCGAAATCGCCCAGCAATGCGCCCAGGCGCGCGGCAGCATCGGTGTCACCGGCAAAGGTGGCGAACAGGCCGAATTTGCCGTCAATGGCGGTCTCAGGCCCAGTCATGCCCGCGCGGGCGAATTGCGCGGCCAGCAATCCACCATGTGCCGCCCAACCCGGATGTATCGATTTCACCGAGGAGCCGTTGCTGAGAAATTCGAACACGCCCGAGGATTGGCTCAATGCGATTCCGATGGCGGCCACGCTCTGATCTTCATCCAACCCACCCAGATCCGCCGCGATCAGCGCCGCCGCCAGCGTGCCGCCCACTGAGGTTATTTGAAATCCGCGTGACTGAAATCCGCCCGGTGCGGCCAAGCCGAAGCGCACCAAAATTTCCCACCCGCGCGCATAGGCTCCCAGAATGTCGGCACCATTCGCCCCGGCCGCCTCACCGGCCGCAAGCGCTGCTGCCGCCATCACCGCACCGCCATGCACGATGGAGCCGGTATGGGTGTCGTCATATTCCAGGCTGTGGATCAGCCCGCCATTGACCAACGCCGCATCCCACGCCGCCGCCCCCTGCGCGCAGCCGAACACGCTGGCAGGCCCACCTTTAGCAAGCTGTGCGCCGAGATCGCGATAGGCCGCGCCCACCTCCGAGCCGGATGCCGCCAGTCCCACGCCGATGGCATCGAGCAGATGCAGCCGTGCCGTCTCCATCACCGCCGCAGGCAGCGCCTGACCGCGCAAGGCCCGCCAGCGCTGTGCGATCTGCCAGGAGAGCATCATACCGCCGCGCCCGCAATCTCCCGCGCCGCCGCCAAAGCCGCCAGACGACCCAGGGCGATGGCGGTCAGCAAGCCGTTGCCGGAGGCATAGCCCAGTGCGCCCGCGCGTCCGCTGATGCCGGCAGCCGCCCCGCCGCCTGCGAACAAATTCGCAACCGCCGTGCCATCCGGCCGCAACACCCGCCCATCGCCATCCACCCGCAAACCACCCTGGGTGTGGAACAGCCCCGGCACCACGCGGCCGATGTAGAACGGGGCCTGCAACGGCGCGTGGCCGAAATCGCGCCGACCGAAGCGGTCCTCGCCCGATCCGGCGGCGGCGGCGTTATAAGCGGCGACTTCCTCGGCCAAGGCCCGCGGATCGATGCCGAGCAGGGACGCCGCCTGTTCCGGTGTGTCGGCCCGCTTCACGCCGCCATAATTCCAGAGTTCAACGAACTCCTCCTCCTGGGCGGCGATGTCGAAAATCCGTTGATCGAACAGCGCAAACGCCTCCTGGCCCTGGCCGAGCACGATGCGCGCATAGCCGGAATAGCCCAGGCTCTCATTGCCAAAACGTCGCCCATCCTGGCCGACCAGCAGCCCGCCTTTCTCAATCGTCGTCCAGGACAACAGACTGCCCTGCGGATAGGCCACCGCCGCATAGCCCTGATAGGCCGCCATATTGGCCAGATCCGCGCCCAGTTTCTCGCCCCAGATCACCGCCTCGCCAGTCGAGCCGAGGGCGCCGAAATATTGCGCGCCTGCGATCTCCGGGCAGAAGCGTTTCACCAGATCGGGATTTCCGGCAAAGCCGTTGACGGAGAGAATGACTTTGTGCGCCCGGATTTCCGCCTGATCCTGCCCGGTGGCGATCACCGCACCCATCACCGCGCCGTCTTCGACGATCAGATCCCGCACCGCATTGCCCACCGCGAGCGGGATTTCCCGCTTGGCCACCGCCGCCAGCAGATCGTCCACCAAATCCTGCCCCCGTCGCGACACCGGCGCGTGCAGGCGTGGGACGGAGTGGCCGATATGCTTGTAGGCCGTCACCAGCTTCAACCGCGCGCCCACGGTATCGACCAGCCATTCCACCGTCTCCGCCGAGACATCTGCCATCCGGCGCACCAGATCGGTATCGTCGGTCTCACCGGCAATCGCCATCAGATCGCGCACCAGCGTCTCCGGGCTGTCGACAATCCCGGCCTCACGCTGAAACCGGCTCCCCGCCGCGGGCACCGAGCCGGTGGAGAGCGACGAATTGCCGCCCGGACGGTCGCGCTTCTCGACAATGGCCACCGACGCCCTTGCATCATGCGCCGCAATGGCCGCCGCCAATCCGCAAGCGCCCGCACCGATCACCAGAACATCGACATCGGTCTGCATCGTCATTTCTCCTGATCGGTCATCCGGCGCACGCTCTCCCCCCAATTGCGCGCAAGCGCCTCCGGGGTGGCGGCCAGGATGGATTCCAATTCGGCGGGCATGTTGGGGAAGACGGCGGCGGTGTTGTCGGCCAGTTTTGCCAGCAAGATCGCATCGTCGAATGGCTGATCCGTGCCGCCCCGCGCGCTGTCGCAACGCTCAGACCATGCGCTGCCATCGGCGAATGTCCACGTCACCCGCGCCGGGCGGTCATTCGGTGGGGCGCCGATCGGGGTCAGGGCGCGCAGCTCAACGTGACGTCGCAAGGCGGCGATGGCGGGATCGTGCAGGGCTGTGCTGGAGAATGCCGTCTGCCCGCCGGAGCCGAGCAGCGCCACGGCGGCGGCGGCATGCGGTATGGAGAATTTGGCGGCCAGCACCGTCTCCGGCGCGACGGCCACCAAGCCCAGCCCGAGCGGATGCGTCTCCACCACGATCTCGCTGGGCGGCGTGGCATCGGGTTGCCGGTGCAGCCGCGCATGCAGCTTCAGGCTCGCCTCCACGGTGGAGTGCGCATATTGGCAGCAGGCGAAAATCTTGTGATAGCCGCGTGCGACGCCCCAATTCTCGCCCAACCCCTCGGCCAAGGCTTCCGGATGCGCCTGGGTGCCAAGGCAGACGGCGAACACGTCGAACGGCGTCTCCGCCAGCCCGCCAATGCCGCTTGCCGCCCATTCCGCCGAGCGCAGGCCGATCCAGGCGCCGGCTGACGTCCAGGCATTGCGCACCAAGGCCCCTTTGGGGGCGTGGTTGAACGGCCCGGCAAACGCCATGCTGGCCGCACCCGTCACGGCTGCGAGCAGCTGATCCGCCGTCAGCCGCCGCGCCACCGCCGCCCCCGCCGCCGCGCCAATGGTGGCGAAGGCGGCATGCGGATGCACATTCATCGGCTGGAACGGGAAGGCGTGGGCGATGCGGATGGTGATCTCGTAGGCAATCGCAATCGCCTCCAACACCTCCTGCGTGCTCGCCCCCACGGCTTCCGCCTCGGCCAGCAAAGCCGAGAGCAGATACGCCCCGGCATGGCAGGGCACGGCGCGATAGCCCTCATCCAGTTCACACCACGCCGCCGCCATGCCATTGGCGCCCGCCGCGTTGAAGCGATCCAGCCGCGGCGCACCCGGCGCGAACACCGTCGCCTCTTCGCGTCCCGACGACCGGGTGAACCCCGCCAATGTCGCCGCCACCTGCGGCTCCACCGCACCGGCGACCATGGCACCGAGATCGTCGGCCAGGATCAGGGCGGCGCGTCGGCGAATGTCATCCGGCAATTGCCGTGCGGCGGGGGAGGCCGCCCATGCCGCCAAGGCGCGTATGCCGTCCCCGGTCCGGGCGCGCAGATCCGCCTCTGCCATCAAAACCACTCCCACAGATCGGGCTTGTTCGCCAGCGTCTCGGCCGCGCCGTCAAACACCAGGCCGGCGGATTTCAGGATCACCGCGCGTTCGACGATTTTCAGCGTCGCCGGCACGTTCTGCTCCACGATGATCAGCCCGGTGCCCATCGTCTGATTGATCTCACGCAGCTGGCGCATCACGTTGCGCACAATCACCGGGGCGAGGCCGGTGGACGGCTCATCGAGCAGCAGCCATTTCGGCTGGGTCATCAACGCCATCCCAAGGGCGAGCATCTGCTGCTCCCCGCCCGACATCAGCCCGGCGCGCTGGTGGCGGCGCTCTTCCAGCACCGGGAAGATCCGCAAAACCTCCTTGGCGAAGGTCGGGTCGAACAGCAATCCGGCGATGCGCAGGTTTTGCGCAACCGTCAGCGTCGGGAACACGTTATGGCCCTGGCCGACGAAGGCGATGCCCTCGCGCACATTCTGCGCCACATGGCCCGCCGCCACCGGGCGGTTGCGGAACCGCACCTCACCGGAAGTCGGCACATGCGCCCCCACGATGCAGCGCAGCAGTGTCGTCTTGCCCGCGCCGTTATGGCCGAACACACCCAGGCGTTGGCCGGGCTCCAGGGTGAAGGAAATATCGCCCAGCGCGGTCAGCGTGCCGTGCCGGGCGGTGACGTGATCGATTTCGAGCATCGTTCTATGTCCCGAAATAGAGTTCGGTCAGTCTGGGATCGGCCACCAGACTTTCCACATCGCCGCGCGCCAACACCTTGCCCGCGAACATGAACACGCCCTCGTTACACAAATCGCGAATGAAGGCGACGTTGTGCTCGACCACGCAGACGGCCACACCGCTCGCCGCCAGCCCGCGCACCACCGATTGCAGCGTGCGATAGGCTTGCCCCTCCACCCCCGCCATCGGCTCGTCGAGCAGCAGGCAGCGCGGGTCGTTCATCAGCGCCCGCGCCACGCCGATCAGTTTCTGCTGACCGTAAGGCACGTTGACGATGTCGGTATGCGCAATCCCGGCCAGCCCGATGCGCTCCAGCACATCCAGCGCCTTCAGCCGGTCCTGCGTCTCATCGCGTGCAATGCGGCCCGATTGCAGCGCCAGACGGCTCAGTCGCTCACCCGGATAATCCCGCGTGCCGATCAGCAGATTGTCGAGCACCGACAGCGACGGGAACAGCCGCAGGTTTTGCCACGTCCGCGCCAATCCGCGGCGGGCGCGCTCGGCCATCTTCAGTCCGGTCACGTCCTCGCCGTCGAGCATCACCTGCCCGGCATCGGGGGCGACCACGCCCGAGACCAGATTGAAAAACGACGTCTTGCCCGCGCCATTCGGCCCGATCAGCCCGACAATGCGCCCGGCTGGCACGTCCAGATCAATCGCATCGGCGACGACGATGCCGCCGAAACGCTTGCAGAGATTGGTCACTTTCAGCCCGGTTTGCATCACCGCGCCTCCTCCTGCCGACCGCGCCAGCGCGCACTGGCGGCGATCAGTCCCTGTGGGCGGACGAACATGAAGATCAGCACCAGACTGGTGAACAAAATCCCCTGCAACGGCCCCAACACGCTGGGCGGCAGATTGATGAAGGTGATCGCCTGCGGCAGTGCCTCCAGCGCGATCGCGCCGACAATCGGCCCCCAGGTGCTGCGCAACCCGCCCACCACCACCATCGTCAGCAAGGCCGAGGATTGCAGCAGGTCGAACTGCCCCGGCGCGATGAAGCGGAAATAATGCGCGTAAATCCCGCCGGCCAACCCGGCAAGCCCGGAGCCGAGCGCGAAGATGGTGATCTTCATCACCATCGCGTTGCGGCCGAGGGCTGCGAAGGCGAGTTCATCGTCGCGCATCGCCGACATCGCCCGCCCATAGGGGCCATGTGCAATCCAGCGCAGCAACAGCACGGTGCACATCGCCACTGCCACCGCAAAGGCGACATAGGCTTGCGGCCCGAGCGTCTGGGTCAGGAAGGAGGGAATATTGGAAAGCCCGCCGGCACCGCCCGTCCAATGCAGATTCTTGATCACCTCCAGCGTGCCAAGCTGAAAGCCGATCGAGCCGATCAGCAGATAGTCGCCCGACACCCGCAGCGACGACAGCGCCAACGCGACGGACGCGAGCAACGCAATCAGCCCGCCCGCCAGAATGGCCAGAATGACCGGCACCCCCATATCGCGCGCCAACAAGGCCGAGGCATAGGCACCGATGGCGTAGAACACCGGATGCGCGATGGAGACGAGGCCGCCATAACCGATGACGAAATTGAAGCTCGCCGCCAGGATCACATAGAGCGCCATCAGGATCACGACGGTGTAAAAATATTCCATCTCTCTATGCCTCCCCGGCTTCGTCGGCGCCGATCGATGGTGTGGGCGTGCTGCGCGCCAATCGGCGTTCCGGCAGGCGGATGCCCTTGGGGAAGAACACGATGGCGGTGAACAGGAACACATAGAGCAGAAAGCCCTGCCATTCCGAGGGGATGAACAACACGCTGGCATTCTGCACGATGCCCAGCACCACAGCGGTGATCGCCGTGCCGCCGAGATTGCCGATGCCGCCGATGATCGTCGCCGCAATGGCGAACAGCAGCAGATCGATGGAACTCATCGGCTGCACCTGCGCCCGGCTGCCATACAGAAACATCGCCAAGCCGGTCAGCAGCCCCGCCACGATCATCGTGATCAGATGAATGCGGTCTTTGGTGATGCCGTAAAACTCGGCCAAATCCGGGTTGTCGGCCACCGCCGTCATGAATTGGCCGGAGCGGGTGACATGCAGGAAGGCGAACAGGGCGGCGATGGCGGCGATGGTGGAGACCACCGCCGGCACATCCCATTGGCTCACCGCCACCGGCCCCACCAGCGTCACCGGCCAGAACAGCGAGGGAAAGATCGTCGCCGGCCACGTGCCATAGACCAGCATGATCACGTAGGCGATCAACTCCGAGATCACGAGCGCGAAGATGAACACGAACATCGACGAGGCCCGCCGCCTGCGCAGCGGACGAAATCCGAAGATTTCCAGCAGCACCGCCACCCCCACCGAGGCCGCCAGCGCCGCCAGAAAGCCGAGCCATCCCGGCCCGCCTGCCAAGCCGATAACGGTGTAGGCGGCATAAAACCCCACCGTCATCATCGCCGCCTGGGCGAAGTTGAAGATCCGGTTGACCTTCAACACCAAGGCAAACGCCAGGGCGAAGAGGACGAAACATGTGGACGTCGCAAGCGACGTCCACAGGATTTGCGCCAGGATGGGAAGCGAAAACATCAAAAATCCGTTCGCAAGGTCATAAAGCAGGAAGCCGCAATCGGATCAGCCGACGACCGCCGCCTGCACCCAGGCACCGTTGCGCACCTCCATCAGATAAACCGGCTTGCTGACCGTATGATCGTCGGCAAAAATCAGCTTGCCGGTCAGCGGCAGTTCGAAGGTGCGGATGGCCAGCATCTCCGTGCGGAAATTCTCACCGGTGATGGCGATCTTCTTGTCGTCGAGCGATTTGAACACCGCCGCCACCAGATAGGGCGCATCGTACAGATACTGGGTGTAAGGCAGACCGTTGGGCTCGCGGCCAACTTCCTTCTTCCAGCGCTCCACATACGCCGCCACCGCCGGGCTGTTGTTCACACCGGGGGCGAGCGAGGTGGCAATCACGCCATTGGCGGCAGCCCCCAATTGCTGGATCAGCTTCGGATTATAGGCCGCCGAATAGGACGACACTGGCTGTGTCATCCCCAATTGCCGCAATTGCGCGATCACCTGCGGGGTGTCGGCAACCAGGCCCTGAATGTGGATGATGTCGGGCTGGGCGATGCGCACCTTCAACAGCGTGCCGGTCCAGTCGGTGGCCTTGGGGTCATAGGATTCGTGTGCGACAACCGTGCCGCCCGCCTTGGTGAACACGTTGCGGTAAATCTCCGCCGCCACCGTGCCGGTCTCGTTGTTGATGTAGAGCACCGCCGCGCGCTTTTTCTGCAACGTGGTCGCGGCATAGCGGGCAACGGCGGTGATATCGACATCGGCCAGCGGGAAGGTGGTGTAGACGTAATCGCCCAGCTTCGCGATCTCGGCGGAATTGGCGCCGACTGAGAGTTCAACCACCTTGGAATCATTGGCAATCGGTGCCACGGCCTTCACCACGTCCGACCATGCGGTGACGAAGGCCGGCACTTTTTCCACCGAGGCGAGGCGGGTTGCGGCCTGAATGCCGGTCTGCGCGTCGGCCTGGGTGTCGAGCACGATGGCCGCCAGCGGCTTTCCGTTGATGCCACCGGCCTTGTTGATCTCATCCACCGCCCATTGCGCGGCGCGGACCTGATCCTGGCCATAGGTGGCCTGGCTGCCGGTCAGCGGCATGGCGAGGCCGAAACGCAGCGGGGTGGCGGCTTGGGCCTTGGCGGCAGAGGGGGCCAAGGCGGCGATGCCCACGGCACCGGCTCCAGCGAGCAGGCTCCGGCGGCGCAGCGAGATGGTCGTGGCGTCCATGATCAACCCTTTCCTAGACGTGCTTCAGGTGAGCGCTTCGAGTGTGGCAACGGCATCGCTGGTCGGCATCACGTCGGCATATTTGGATGCCATGTCGAACAGATTGACCGCATGAGAGGTCTGGCTGCGGTCGTACACCGCGTCCTGAGGCACCAGAACGCGGAAATTATAGGCAAACCCATCCACCACGCTGCCGCGCACGCAGCCCGACGTGGTGCAGCCCGTCACCACCAGCGTGTCCACCCCGGCATTGATCAGATAGCTGGTCAGCGGGGTGCCGAAAAACGCCGAGGGATGTTTCTTCGGCAGCAGAATGTCGTTCGGTGCCGGGGCCACCTCGGCGACGAATTCATAGCCTTTGCTGGCCACGTTCATAATCGCCGGCACCTTGTCCGACAGGCGGCCCGCATCGAAGGTCTGCTTCGGCGAGACATGCGGATACAGCACCGGCCAGCCACGGGCGCGGAACAGCTGCAACAGCGTTTGGATGTTTTCCACCGCATCCCAACCAACCTCACCGCAGGAGGTGGGAAATTCGGTGATCGCTTCCCAGAACGGCATCCGGCGGGTGCCGATCGTGCGGTATTGAACGTCGATGATCAGCAGGGCAGGGCGCTTGCCGATCCCGGTGCTGCGGCCGAATCCAGAGGCGTTGTAGGCGCGCTGCTCTTCTTCGGAAATGATGCCATCCCAAGGCCTGCTCATCGGTTCATTTTCCCCATTTTCGCGCAATCTTGCCGCAGAAATCCCCGCGTCCAAGCCAGCGCGACCCCCATCGCAATGCTGCTTAAATCTGATATGATGTCGAAAATCGGCGACGGTCAACCAGCTTTTCAGTGCAGTTTGATTCAGCCGGGCAGACGCCGTACACCCGCTCGGCGACGGAGCATGCGTCAGCGGAAACGATCGGGGCGCGGCGAGGACGAAGGTGAAGGCAGTGCCAGGCAAGATTGAACAGCAAGCGTCCCGGAGCTTGTCCACCCGCCCCCGCTCGGCCGCAGGCAAAGGGCGGGGAACGCGGATGAGCGAGGTGATGGGTCAACCGAAATCGGCCTCTGCCGAGCCGCTCGACCGATTTTCCAAGACCAATCACGCCTACACCATCCTGCGCAGCCAAATCCTCGATGGCGTCTATCTGCCGGGCGATTGGCTGCGCATGTCGCGCATCGCGGCGAGCTTGAAATTGAGCGAAATGCCGGTGCGTGAGGCGTTGCGCCTGCTGGAAAAAGACGGGCTTGTGGTGATGCACCTGCATCGCGGTGCGCAGGTGGCGGCGCTGTCATTCGAGCGGGCGTTGGAGATCACCGAGGTGCGCATGCATCTTGAATATTGGGCGGCCTTCGAATCGGCCTCGTACCACACCCAGCATTCGCTTGATGCGGCGGAGGCGGCGTTGAAGCGGATGGACATCGCGGTCGACGATCCCGTGGTGTTCGCCATCCGCAACCGTGAATTCGCCACCGCCATCTATGCCAAATGCCCCAACACTTTCATGCGTGAGCATATTCAGCATCTGTGGGATCTGGGCTGGCAGTATTCCTCCACCTCGGTCTTCAACGTGATGCGGCACCGGATTGAGGATTCGTTGGTCGAGAACCGTCAAATCCTGGCCCTGCTGCGCGATGGTCAGCCTGAGGCGCTGCAAGCGGTGTTCGATGCGCGATTGCATAAATCCAGCGCAGCCTGGAAGGCGGCCATTCAGCGCAGCCGACAGAGCGGCAGCAAACGCGCCGATTAGGTGTTGGGCCGCTTTACGTCAGCGTCCCGATGCCAAGACGTCCACCCAGCTTGTTCAAGACATCCTGCAACTCGGGCACCATCGGCACCCCGCGCGCCAGCCGATCCGCCCGGCGCTTCGCCCGTTCGTCGCCGGGCAGCCGAATCTGATCCACACCCGGCAGACGCGCGGACTCTCGCAATTCCCGCACATGGGTTGCAACGAGTGCGGCGAACAGGGCGGGATCGATGAAACGCTTGATGTCCAGCGCCAGCACGAAATGGCCGGTATTGGTCTGGCTGCTGTCATCGGCGTTGAAATCCACCACCGCCTTGCCCACCGCCGCCCCGTTGAGCGAGCCTGCCAGCAGGCCGAGCATCAGGGCCAATCCAGCGCCTTTATAGCCGCCAATGGGCAACAACACGCCGTCCTTGCTGCGCGTCTGATCGACCAGTTCCGCACCGTCCTTGCGATCGATCATCCAACCCGGCTGGAACGGTTTGCCCTGCAGGACATAGTTCTTGATCGTGCCGTAGGAGACCACCGTGGTGGCAATGTCGAGCACCAGCGGTGGGCCGTCGCCTGCCGGGATGGCAATCGCCAGCGGATTGGTGCCCAGCAGCAGATCGGTGCCGCCCCAGGGGGCCATGTGGTTGGCACTCGCCACGGCTGAATAGATGCCGATCATCCCGGCTTCCAGCGGCTTGGCGGCATAGAGCGAGGCAGGGCCGGCGTGGTTGGAGCCGCGCACGCCCACCCAGCCAATGCCAGCCTCCTGCGCCATGTCAACCGCGACATCGCATGCGCGCGACATCACCAGATGGCCCATGCCGTTATCGCCATCCACCAGCGCCGTCGCCGCCGCCGTGCGCTGGACGGTGATGTTGGGCGTGCGGTTCACCGCGCCCCCCTCGATCCGGCGCACATATTGCGGCAGGCGGAAAATGCCGTGCGCGTCGGCCCCGATCAGATCGGCCTCTGCCATCAACTGCGCCACGGTGGCGGCGTCAGCTGCGGCAAGTCCGGTTGAGATGAAGGCACGGGCGATGAAGTCGCGCAGTGTCGGTTCTGCGATGCGGCTGATCTCAGTCGGCATGGATATTGGCGGCCTTCAGCAGAGCGGCTTTTTCGTCGTAGTCATGCGCGATGAAGGCACCCAGTTCCTCCGGCGTGCTGCTCACCGGCAAATCGCCATATTCGACGAGCTTGGCGTTCACTGCCGGATCGGCAATGGCACGTTTGACGGCGGCGTTCAGCTTTTCGATAATCGGGCGCGGCGTGCCGGAAGGTGCGATCAGTGCCGCCCAGGACGAATATTCGAAGCCCGGCACACCCTGCTCATCGATGGTCGGCACATTCGGCAAGGCCGGCAGACGGTGCAGTTCGGTGAAGCCGATGATCTTCACCTGCCCGGTCTCGGCGAGTTTCAGCGGCGCGGGGAGGGCGATGAACATTGCCGGAATATGGCCGGAGGCAACATCGGTGAAAGCCTGGATCACGCCGCGATAGGGCACATGCGTCAGCTTGATGCCGGTGGCGCGCATGAACAATTCCATCGCCAGATGCTGCGGGCTGCCCTGACCGCCTGAGCCGTAATCCATGCCGGGATGTGCTTTGGCATAGGCGATGAATTCCTGCACGTTGTTCACGCCGATGCTGGGATTGACCACCAGTACCCAGCGCAATTTCGCCAGCAGACTGATGGGTGTGAAATCGCGGCGCGGATCATATCCGGCATCCGAGCGGATATTGGGCAGCACCGACACCACGGTGTCGTTGACCGCCATCAGCGTATAGCCATCGGCCGCCGATTTCAGGCCGGTGCGCATGCCGAGCAGCCCGGCGGCACCCGGTTCATTATCAACATAAAAGCTCTGCCCCAATTCCTGGCTGAGATGATCGGAGATCAACCGGGCCACCACGTCCACCGCCGAAGCCGCAGCCAGGGGTTCCAGCACGCGGACTTGCCGTGCCGGATAATCCTGCGCTCGGGCAACAGAAACCTGAGCAAGCACCACTGCACACATCAGCAGAGCCGACAGACGGGGCATCAGCGACACGGCGTTTCTCCCGGTTTGTTTAAACGGCGGTCTTGAGGAGCCGCATTGCGTTTTGTCCAAGGATGGCGATCTTCTGGGTTTCACTCAATGTCTTTGTCGCCATGATGAGGTCAACCGGGTGCTGTTCCCACGGAATCGGGTGATCGGTACCCAACACCACCTGTGTCCATCCGACATTGGCGCACAGATGGCGCAGTGCTTCGGGGGTGAAGACCAGCGCATCGAAATGCATCTGGCGCACATATTCACTCGGCTTTTTCTTCAGCACCACCGCGGGGTCACAATTCTGCGGCGAGACGAAGCAGCTATGATCGCCCCGATCCGGGTTGGCGCCGAGATAACCGCCGCCGTGGGCCGCCAGCAATTTCAGGCGCGGGAATTTATCCAGCATGCCGGTGAAGATGAATTGCTCCAGGCAGATCGTCGTCTCCAACGGGTTGCCGATCACGTTGGACAGCCAGCCATTGCCCGCAAAGCGTTTGCCCAGTTCCGGCGTGCTCTGCGGATGGATGAAGATCGTCGCCCCCAACTCCTCCGCCTTCGCCCACACCGGATGAAAGCGCGGATTGGCCAGGCTCTCGCCGAGCATTGAAGCCCCCACGGCGGCACCGGCAAGGTGCTTGTTGCGCACCGCATCTTCCAACTGCATCACCGCCAGATCAGGGAATTGCAGGGCCAGGGAGGCGAAGAATTGCAGTCGCTCTGGATGGGCGCTGTGCAGTTCGGCCATGTGGTCGTTCTGCAATTCAGTGATCTGGGTGGCGGTGGAGCGGTCTGTTCCGTACCAAAACGGGTTGATCGACAGCACTTCCATGTCGATGCCCATGGCGTCCATTTGGGCAAAGCGCGCGTGCAGCACATCGCTTTTGGCCAGAAAATGCTCGGGCACGCCC
The DNA here is from genome assembly GCA_031291725.1 of Acetobacteraceae bacterium. GTDB lineage: Bacteria > Pseudomonadota > Alphaproteobacteria > Acetobacterales > Acetobacteraceae > CAIQQQ01. The sequence continues at coordinate 17,130 of JARLIM010000009.1, read as the reverse complement.
TTCACCGGCGGCAACACTTTCGCCGCATCCGGCCCCATCAGATCGATGGCGTCCTGGAAATAACAATGCGAATGAGTATCGATGGTGCGCACGCGCTTGCCCGCGATGGTGACGGGCAGATGTACCGATTCAGCTGCGCGCACCGGTGCGGGGCGCAGGCAGCAACCGCAGAACCCCAATCCACCCATGGCTGCAGCGAGAAATCCACGTCGCGTCGCCATGGTATCTCCTTCTTGATCCTGCGCTTTTGCGCGGTTTTGATATTGGATAAATTGATCGGCTGATCAATTCAGCGGCTTGACAGCCCCTACTCCCCTCCGCAGGCTATACCAACGTTCGCACCAGTCAACGCAACGTGAAAATATCGCAAATTGCTCCTGCGGCGGCTCACCGCCTTCGCATATGCGGTGCCTTTTTCACGCGGCGGCGGCTGTTTGAGGCGGCCAAGAAATATAATAATCCAAGAGGAAATCATGGATCACGCAACCGGCAAGAAGCCTACCTTCGTCAACCGCGCCATCCTGGAACAGGCAGCAGCCCGTCTGAAGAACTGGGGCAAGTGGGGGGCGGACGATCAACTCGGTACGTTGAATTACACCACCCCGGAAGACGTCGTGCGTGCCGCGTCTTTGGTCAAGACTGGGCAAGTGATCTCGCTGGCGCTGAATTACGATAAAGACGGCCCGCAGGGTGGCAAGACGAAATTCCCGCCGGTGGGGCGTTTCAACCCCGTCCACACCATGCTGCGCTCCGGCAGCGACGCCTATTCCGGCACGCTGGACAAGCGCGGCATCCGCTCGGCCGATGACATGGTGCTGTTCCCCCTCCAGGCGGGGACGCATTGGGATGGGCTGGGGCACATCTTCTATGATAACCATATGTGGAACGGCTATGATTGCCGCGAAGTCTCCAGCTTCGGCGCGGCCAAGGCGGGCATTGAGCACACCAAGGAAAAAATGGTCGGCCGAGGCGTGCTGCTCGACCTCGCGCGCCATCTCGGCGTGGAATATCTCGAAGACGGTTTCGCCATCACCAACGACCTGCTCGATGCCACGCTGAAATCGCAGAATGTCACGGTCGGGCGGGGCGATCACATCCTGCTGCGCACCGGGCAGATGGAAAAATGCCTCAAGGCCGGCTCGTGGGACGGCTATCCGGGCGGTGACGCGCCGGGGCTGGATTTCGAGACGCTGGATTGGCTGCAGGCGCATCAGGTCGCCGCCATCGCCACCGACACCTGGGGCGTGGAGGTGCGTCCGAACAATTCCGAGGGCATCAACCAGCCCTGGCACTGGATCTGCATCCCGATCATGGGTCTGACGATGGGCGAAATCTTCAAGCTCGACGTGCTCAGTGCGGAGTGTGCGGCCGATCGCCGCTATGAGTTCATGTTTATCGCGCCGGCACTGCCAATTACCGGCGCAGTCGGTTCCCCCGTGAACCCAATCGCGATACGCTGATGCAAAATCGCTTCTCGGGGGAGAAGTTCATGTCCAGCAGCATATCGCGACGTCACTTTACGGCGGGTGTGGCCGGGGTTGCCCTCGCGGCGCCCGGTCTTGCCCGTGCTGCGGACTATCCGCAGCGTCCAGTCCGCATTGTCACCGGCTTCGCCCCCGGCGGCCCGGCAGACGTGCTGGCGCGGGTGCTGGCCGCTCATCTGGGGGAAAAGCTCAACGGCACCTTCATCGTGGAAAATCATCCGGGGGCGGGCGGCAATATCGGCTGCAATTTCGTCGCCCGCGCCGAGCCGGATGGCACCACCTTGATGGTTCACACCAGCGCCCTGGTGATCAACCCGAGCCTCTACAAGAAAAAGCCCTATGATGTGGTGCGTGATTTCACCCCGCTGATGGAATTGGCCACCTCGCCGAACATCTTCTTCACCAATCCGCAGAGCGGGCTGACATCGATGGCCGATGTGGTTGCGCGTGCCAAGGCGGACCCGCAGGCGCTGAGCTTCTCCAGCGCTGGCATCGGCACGCCGCCGCATCTGTCCGGCGAATTGCTCAAACTGCGCGCGGGCATTCAGATGGTGCATGTGCCCTATCCCGGCGGCGGTCCCTGCGTGGCGGCGGTGTTGCAGAACACCGTCCCGCTCGGCTGCGTCTCGATGCAGGCGACATTGCCGATGATTGCGGCGGGCAAGCTGGTGCCTCTGGCGGTCACCGGGCGCTCGCGCTCACCGAACTTGCCCAACGTGCCGACGATGATCGAGGCGGGATTTCCCGATTTCGTCACCGACACCTTCATGGCCTTCATCGGTCCGGCACACATGCCGCAACCGGTGGTGGAGGTGCTGGTGCGCACAACCCAGGCCATTCTCAACGATGCACAGGTGCATCAACAGCTTTTCACCGAAGGCTACGAAGTGCTGGCAGGCGGCCCGGATGCAATGGCCGCCCGCATCGCCCGCGAAGTGCCGATGTGGGCGGCGTTGATCGACAAGGCGGGGGTTGGTCAAGTTTAGAACGGCGGCAACTGACATAAACAGAACACTGCTCCAGCAGTGCCCGGAGAAACTCCATGATCAACAACATCTCACGGCGTGTGGTTCTTGGCGGCGTCGCCGGCTTGGCGGCGGGTGCGACGATGCTGCGGTCCGCGCGTGCGGCAACCTACCCGGATCGACCGGTGCGCATCATCGTCCCCTTCGCGCCCGGCGGCCCGACAGACGTGGTGGCGCGGGTGGTGGCGGCGCAGTTGGGCGCGCATCTGAACGGTTCGTTCGTGGTGGAAAACCACCCCGGTGCTGGCGGCAATATCGGCTGCGGCGTCGTCGCCCATGCCGAGCCGGATGGTTACACCTTGTTGATCCATTCAAGCGCCTTGGTGGTCAATCCGGGGCTCTACAAAAAAGTTCCCTACGACATCTATAAGGATTTTGCGCCGTTGGCCGAGCTGGGCACCTCGCCCAACATCTTCTTCGCCAACCCGAAATCCGGCTTCAAGGCGATGGCCGATGTGGTGGCGAAGGCGAAGGCCGAGCCGAATGCGCTCAGCTATGCCTCGGCCGGCATCGGCACCACGCCGCATCTGTCGGCCGAGTTGTTCAAGCTCCGCGCGGACGTTCAGATCACGCATGTGCCCTATAATGGCGGCGGACCCGGCATGCAGGCGGTGTTGCAGAACACCACGCCCTTCGGCTGTGTGGCGTTGACGCCAACCCTGCCGCTGATCGCCGCCGGGCAGTTGGTGCCGCTCGCCGTGACCAGCCGCACCCGCTGGCCGGATCTGCCGAATGTGCCGACGATGATCGAATCCGGCTATCCGGATTTCGTCACCGACACCTTCCAGGCCTTCATGGCTCCGGCCAAGACGCCGCAACCGGTGATCGACGCGCTGGTCAAGGCCGCCATCGCGCTGCTGCACGAGCCCGACACGGAGGCGTTGCTGCGCAAGGATGGTCTGCAAGTGCTCGCCAACGGTCCGGCCGGGATGAAAAAGCGCATCGACGACGAAGTGCCGATGTGGCGCGATCTGGTGGCGAAGTCGGGCATCGAGCCGGTGTAGCGCCGTCATTGCTGCGTCGGCGACGCCACCTGGCAATGACGGCGATTTTGAACGAGAGGCTGTTGTCTGTGTTGTCGCAATAACATGAAAATTCTTCAAATCCGCGAGCGTGCCGTCCCGGTGCGTTCGTCGCTGCGCAACGCGGCCTTTGATTTCGGGGAAATGACGACCTCCATCGTCGCCGTGATCACCGACCGCGCCACCGGCTATGCCTTCAACTCCACCGGCCGCTATGCCTGTGGGGCGTCGATGCGCGATCGCTTCATCCCCCGCCTGCTCTCGGCCGATCCGGAGACATTGCTGGGCGATGACGGGTTGATCGACCCGGCGAAAGCCGTGGCGCGGATGATGACGCGCGAAAAGCCAGGCGGCGATGCCGAACGCTCCGTGCCGATCGGTACCATCGAGACGGCCATCTGGGATGCGGTGGCCAAAGCAAAAGGGCAGCCGCTCTGGCGCGTGTTGGCAGATCGCTACGGCAATCCGCAGATGGCCGACAAAGTGCCGTGCTATGTCGGCGGCGGTTGGTATCAGCCGGAGAACGACCTCGCCTTGCTGCAAGACGAAGTGCGTCGGCATCTGGATGCCGGATACACCGCGCTGAAGATCAAGACCGGCGGTTTGTCGCTCGATGCGGATTGCCGCAGGCTCGATGCCACGCTGGCCATTCTGGGCGATGCGCAAAATCTGGCGGTGGACGCCAATGCCGCGATGGATCTCGACCGCGCCCGCGCTTGGGCGGCCCGCTTGGCACCTTACAATCTGCGGTGGTTTGAGGAGCCGGTGGGGGTGCACGCCTATGGCGATTTCGCCGAACTCGCCGCCAGCTACAGTCCGGCATTGGCCACCGGCGAGAATCTGTTCTGCCTTGCCGATGTCGATAATCTGCTGCGATTCGGCGGCTTTCGGCTGGATCGTGATGTGTTGCAGGTCGATCCGCCGCAGGCGTACGGCATCGATTCCTTCGCGAAGATGGTCGGCCTGCTTGAAACCCGCGGTGGCTCACGCAGGCGCGTCTATCCGCATGGCGGCAACATGATGAGCTTCGCCGTCACCGCCGGTCTCGGCCTGGGCGGCTGCGAGGCCTATCCGGGGGTGTTCGGCGCCTTTGCGGGCTATGCCGACGATATGCACCCCGAAAATGGCCTGCTCAGCCTGCCCGATGCGCCGGGAATTGGCTTTGAGCGTCAAAAGGAATTATTCGCCTTGATGCAGGAATTATCCGCATGAATCTGCACCGAGATCACATTGCCGGTGCTCTGATCGCCGCCATCGGCGCCTTTGCCGTGGCGATGGGGCAAAGCTACGGCTTCGGCGATCTGCACAATATCGGCTCGGGCTTTTTCCCGGTGGTGCTGGGCGTGGGCATGATCCTGCTCGGCATCGCCATGGCGGTGTGGCCGCAGCGCAGCATCACCGGTCTGGTGGCGCATCATAAGATCGGTGCGCCGGATTGGCGGGCGGCGGCGGCGATTACCTCCGGTGTGGCGCTGTTCATCCTGCTGGCCAATTCCGCCGGTCTTGCCCCGGCCATCTTCGCCTGCGTCTTCGCCTCCGCCCTGGGCACCAGCCGGACGCGGTTGAAGGAGGCCTTCCTGCTCGCCCTCGGCGTGACGGTGTTTGGCGTGTTGCTGTTCGCCTATGGCCTGAAAGTGCCGTTCCCGATTCTCACCGGAGTGCTGAACTGATGGAAAGCAGCTTCGCCGGTCTGGCGCATGGTTTTGAAGTCGCCCTGCAATGGCACAATCTGATCTGGTGCTTCGCAGGCGTGATCGTCGGCAACATGGTCGGCGTGCTGCCGGGGATGGGCGTGCTGTCCACCATCTCGATCCTGCTGCCGCTGACGTTCTCGATGCCGCCAGTGGCGGCGTTGCTGATGCTGTCGGGCATTTATTACGGCGCGCAATATGGTGGGGCGATCTGCTCCATCCTGCTCAACCTGCCCTGCCACCCGCCGCATGCGGTGACGTGTCTGGACGGCTACCCGATGACCAAACAGGGCAGGGGCGGTGTGGCGCTGGGCATCACCATGTTGGCGGCGATGGTGGGGGCGGCGTTCGGCATTGGGCAGATGATGGTGTTGGCCCCCTATATCGCATCCATCGCCTTCAAATTCGGCCCACAGGAAATCTGCGCGCTGATGTTGCTCGGCCTGCTGGCTGGCTCCACGCTGGCCAAGGGCTCGCCGATCAAGGGCGTTTCGATGACATTGTTCGGCATTCTGCTCTCGCTGGCGGGCACCGATATCAACACCGGCAATGAGCGCTTCACCTTCGGCTATATCGAACTCTCCGATGGCTTCGAATTGGTGGCGATTTCACTCGGGCTGTTCGGCATTGCCGAGTTCCTCAAAAGCGTGAACTCTGTGGCCCCCACCGGGGCGAGGTCGGTCAAACTCGGTGTTCGCGATCTGCGCCCGACGCGCGCCGATCTGCGTCAGGGCCTGCCGCCAATTCTGCGCGGCACGATCATCGGCAGCCTGTGCTCTCTCATCCCCGGCACCGGCCCCACCATTGCCAGCTTCATCGCCTATGCGATGGAGAAGAAAATCTCCAAATCGCCGGAACGCTTCGGTTATGGCGCGATTGAAGGCGTGGCGGCCCCGGAAGCCTCGACGCATTCCGCCGTGCAGGGGGATTTTATCCCGACGATGAGCCTGGGCATTCCGGGCGATGCGGTGATGGCGCTGTTGCTCGGCGCGTTGATGATCCACGGCATTCAGCCGGGCCCGCGTTTGATCGTCGAGCAGCCGGACATCTTCTGGGGCTTGATCGCCTCGTTCTGGATCGGCAATCTGATCCTGGTCTTCCTCAACGTGCCGCTGATCGGCATCTGGGTGAAGCTGCTGATGGTGCCGTATCGCTATCTCTATCCAACGGCGCTGTTCTTCGTCTGCATCGGCGTCTTTGCCACCCGCAACGAGATGTTCGACGTTGCCGCCACGCTGGGCTTTGGCGCGTTCGGCTATCTGCTGTTGCAACTGGGCTTCGAGCCCGCGCCGATCCTGTTGGGCTTCGTGCTCGGCCCGCGCCTGGAAGAGAATTTCCGCCGCTCGCTGCTGCTCTCACGCGGCGATCTGGCCACCTTCATCGACCGGCCGATCTCGGCGGTGTTCATCGGCTTGTGCGTGCTGCTGCTGCTCGCACAGGCCTTCGCCGCCTATCGCAAGATGCGGGCACCGGTGCGGGTGCCGATGAGTGCGTTTGAATAGGCCGCCGATGTCAGGCCGACGCATTTCCTGATCCGCTCCACCTCCGGCCCTTGTCGCATCCTCGGCAGGCAGGGGCGGAGGAAGATATCCGAGATCACCGCCTCATCGGCATTGTCGAACCCACGCGGGTCGTCGGCATCCAGCAGCGTCTCGCACGGCGTGCCCTCGGCCAGCACCAGTTCATGCGCGTCGAGTTGGATGTGGTAATACACCACACTCTCCACCGCCTCCTGCCTTATCACCGTGCCCAGCAAGGCATTGGCGGGCACGAGTATGCCGTCAAAGGCGATTGCATGATCGGGGCTGACGCGCAGATCGCGTCGCGGCAGACCATCGCCCAAACATCCCGCCGGAATCCGCACCGGCGCGTGCTGCGGCGTGCGACGCAAATTCAGGCTGCGGCGACCGACAAAGCGCACCACGCGCGGCGCGCCCTTGGCATTCAACACCAGATCGCCCGCTTGCAGATATTCCACCAACCGCTCGCCACCGGGGCAGGCAATGTGGGTGCCCTGGGCGAAGCAATAGACATAAAAACTGTCGGTGGTGCCGATGATGTTGCCAGAATTGGCCACGCTGATCTGCACCACCGCCCCCGAGGTCACGCTCGGATCGGGCGTGAAGACCAGTTGATTGAGCGTGCTGGCCGCACTGCCGACACTGTTGGAATAGCTCGTCCCCAACGCCATGCCGTTCAGGCTGAGCGATCCGCCGGTGATGGTGACGGTGAATTGGGTGCTCGGATCGGCATTGCTGCTGATCGCGATATAGGCAAACACCTCATTCGTCGGGCCATAGACGTTGAAATAAGCCCCCGCATCGCCGGGATTTTTATAAATCCCGTCGGTTGCGATGGTGTTCGGGTCGGTGTTGCTGACGGTGACGTAGGAGAAATCCGCAAACCCGCTCATGGCGGTCCCTCTCGTGAACCAAGAGGGCAGCTTGCGGCGTCAGCTGCAACGCGACGTGAATGCGGTGGAATTTCCCGGCGAAATCGCCGGGAAATCGCATCGATTACTCCGCCTGTGCGCTCGCCTCGGAGCGTGTGGCCCCCGAGCGGGCGGCCAGTGCGGCGGCCATGAAATCGTCCAACCCGCCATCGAGCACGGCGTCCGGGTTGCCCTTTTCCACGCCGGTGCGCAGATCCTTCACCAACTGATAGGGGGCCAGCACGTAGTTGCGGATCTGGTGGCCCCAGCCGATGTCGGTCTTCGTCGCTTCGGTTGCGTTGGCAGCCGCTTCGCGCTTCTGCAACTCGGCCTCGTACATCCGCGCCTTCAACATCCCCATCGCGGTGGCACGGTTGCGATGCTGCGAACGGTCGGTCTGACAGGCCACGACAATGCCGGTCGGGATATGCGTCAGTCGGATCGCCGATTCGGTCTTGTTGACGTGCTGACCACCCGCACCGGAGGCGCGATAGGTGTCCACCCGCAGATCGGCCGGGTTGATCTCGATCTCGATGGTGTCATCGATCACCGGATACACCCAGACGGAGGCGAAACTGGTCTGCCTGCGGGCGGCGCTGTCGAACGGAGAGATGCGCACCAGACGATGCACACCGGCTTCGGTCTTCAGCCAGCCATAGGCGGCAGGGCCGGTGATCTGCATGGTGCAGGATTTGATGCCGGCCTGTTCGCCCTCGGATTCATCGAGAATGACCGTCTTGAAGCCGCGGCGTTCGGCCCAGCGCATATACATGCGCTTGAGCATCTCCGCCCAATCCTGCGCCTCGGTGCCACCGGCACCGGCGTTGATTTCGATGAAGGTATCCAGATTATCGGCCTCGCCCGAGAGCAGGCTTTCAATCTCACGCCGCTTGCCTTCCTCGGCCAGCGCCTTGAGCGTGGCGATGGCGTCGGCGATCATCGCCGCATCGCCTTCGGCCTCGGCCATTTCGGTCAGTTCGATGGCGTCTGCCGAATCGCGCTCAAGGCGCAGCACGCCTTCGATTTTTGAGGCGATCTCGTTGCGTTCGCGCATGATCGCCTGGGCGGCGTCAGCGTTGTTCCACAACTCGGGGTCTTCGGCCTGATGATTCAGTTCTTCGAGACGGGCGGATGAGACATCCCAGTCAAAGATGCCTCCTCAGCAGCGTCACCGACTGCTTGATCTGGTCGTTAAGGGCGTCGGATTCAGCGGACATATCTCACCGGAAAGCCGAAAAAGGGAGGGGCGCGCTCAATACAGCCCGCCCAGCCCGGTGTCCACTGCCGAGGCCGCAGGGGCGGGTGGCGTGGGAGCGGTGGGCGGTGAAGCCGGCGCGCCTAGCGTGCCAGGGGCGGCGTTGGGCAGTGGGGTGGCACCGGTCGGCAGAGCGGCGACCGATTCAGACCCACCTGGCACCTGACCGGGCTTGAAGGCATCTGTCACGGTGCCGTTGCCCGCGTCCCAACTGGCGAGGGTAAGGCCGTCAGGGATCGGGAAGGTCAGTTTCGGGCGGTTCTTCAAGGCCACGGCCATGAATTCATGCCATGTCGGGGCAGAGGCGGCAGCACCGGTTTCGTTGTTGCCCAGCGTGGTCGGCGTGTCGTAGCCGGTCCAAACCGAGGTCGCCAGATCAGGCGTGAAGCCGGAGAACCAGGCGTCCTGAAAATCCTGCGCCGTGCCGGTTTTGCCAGCGATTTCGTGGCCCAACCCTTCGCCAGCGGCCACGCCCGTGCCGCGCGTGACAACGCCTTCCATCATCAATGTCAGCTGATAGACGCTCTGCGGATCGGCCAGTTGCGGGCGGGCATCATCCAGATGCGGCGGCTGGGTCGGATCGGCGCAAGTGGGACAACTGCGCGCATCCGCACGCCAGATCACCTTACCGTCGCGGTCCTGGACGGTGTCGATGAAGGTGGGCGTCACCTCGCGGCCCCCGGTGGCAAGGCTGGCATAGGCACCGGCTTCACGCATCACCGTGGTGTCGATGGCCCCCAAGGCGGCCGACAGCACGCGCGGCATGGTGTCCACCATGTGGAAGGCGATCGCGTTCTTGGCCACCGCCTCCATGCCGATATGATCGGCCACCCGCACGGTGACGAGGTTCATCGATTGCTCAAGCGCCACACGCAGCGGCACCGGGCCGTTGAAATCGCCCTCGAAATTTCCCGGCCGCCATTTGCCCAGCGCGCCTTGATCGACAACGAAGGGCGCATCGAGGAATTTCTGGCTCGGCGAAATTCCGGCTTCCAGCGCCGTCAGATACACGAAGGGCTTGAAGCTCGATCCCGGCTGCCGTTCGGCCTGCGTGGCGCGGTCGAATTGGCTTTGCTCGAAGCTCCACCCACCCGTCAACGCCAGCACGCGGCCCGTGGCGGGTTCGAGCGACACCAGGGCGGATTCCACCACCGGAATCTGTCGCAATGCCAGCTTCTCAGCTTTGGCGGCGATCTTGCCATGCGCGGCGGTGGCGGGCAGCACCTCGACCATCACCACATCGCCCGCGCTGACCACATCGGTGATCTTGCGCGGATTCGGCCCAAGCTGCCCCGCCTTGGCCGGGCGTGCCCAGCCGAGATCGGACAGCGGCAGCTTCAATGCCCTCGGCACCGAGGCGTTCATTCCCGCCACATGGTTGAGAATGCCAATGGTGGCCTCGCTGTCCGTCGTCTCGATCACCACGCCCATCTGCCATTCCTGCGGCATGCCGGGCGGGTGGGGTTGGAGGGCGAGTTCCGTGGCCCATTGGGTGCGGAAGCCGGAACCGGGTGCTGCGTTGAGATGCTTCACCGGTCCGCGCCAACCGCCACGCCTGCGGTCATAGGCAAGCAGACCGTTGCGCACCGCCTTGTCCGCCGTGCGTTGCAGCAGCGGGTCAAGCGTGGTGCGCACCACCAGACCGCCTTGCGTGGTGCGGTCCGCGCCATAGGTCTCAACCAGCCAACGGCGCACTTCCTCGGTGAAATACTCACCGCCGGTCATCACTTCCGGCCTGCGGAAGGCGGCGGGTTTCACCGGATCGGCCTTGGCCGCATCGGCCTGCGCCTGGGTGATCGCGCCATCGTCGCGCATGCGGTCGATGACGAAATCGCGGCGCGCGCGGGCGGCATCGGGGTGTTTGAACGGATTGTAGTTGTTCGGCGCTTTCGGCAACGCGGCCAGGAAGGCGGCTTCCGGCAGGGTCAACTCGTCGAGCGATTTGTTGAAATAGGCTTGCGCGGCGGCGGCCACGCCATAGGCCTGCAAGCCGAGATAGATTTCGTTCAGATACAGTTCAAGGATATGTTCCTTGTTCATGCTCTGCTCGATGCGCACCGCCAGCAATGCCTCACGCGCCTTGCGGCTGATCGTGGTTTCGCTCGACAGCAGCATGTTCTTGGCGACTTGCTGGGTGATCGTGGAGGCGCCAATCGGGCGACGGCCCTGGCTGACCAGGAACACATCCGTCACGGCGGCTCGCAGAATAGCCACCGGATCGACGCCGTGATGGGTGTAGAAATTCTGGTCCTCAGCCGAGATGAAGGCCTGTTTGACCATGTCGGGAATGTCGCCCACCGGCACGAAAATGCGGCGCTCGGTGGCCAATTCCGCCAGCAGGCTGCCATCGGCGGCGTAGATGCGGCTCATCACGCGCGGTTGATAGGCCTGCAACACCGACACGTCCGGCAGGTCGGCGGAGAAGCGTTGATAGGCGGAATAGCCCGCCAATCCACCCACCACCACGCCCAGCATCACCAGGGCGGCGATCAGCGAGACGATGTCTGTGAACAGGCTGATCGCGCCAAATCCAAAGCGACGCCGTGGGCGCGGCGGTTTGGCCGGACCGCGCCGTGGGGGCGCGGATCCGGGCTCGGTGGGCTCGGGCGGGAGCAGGCGCTCACCGGCGGTGAAGCGGTCCGGGGTGTTTTCCGACATGGCGGCGGTCTATCGCATGATTCTGGCGTGCGCGCATACGCCGCAGATGCAGGGCCGGTTCAAGCGTTGGGCAGTGCGGCGAAATAAGCCTCAATCGCCCGCTTCATCGCTCCGGCCACTTTCGCCCGATGGGCGGGCTGGCGCAGGGCTGCCTCGTCCTCGCGGTTGGACATGAAGCCCATCTCCACCAGGATCGACGGAATATCGGCGGCCTTGAGCACCACGAAAGCGGCCTGACGCTGCGGGTTCTGCAGCAATCGGGTGTCCTGCTTCAGCGCCCCCACCACTTCCTGCGCCATCCGCACCGAGCCTGCCCGCGTCTCCTCACGCACCAGGGAGGCCAGGATGCGCGAGACTTCCGGTGAAGTGGCATGCGCATTGCCGCCACCGATCCGGTCGGCATTGTTCTCGCGGGTGGCCAGCGAGGCGGTTTGCGCGTCCGTGGCATGCTCACCCAGCGTATAGACGCTCGCCCCACGCACCGAGCGGTCGAGCAGGGCGTCGGCATGCATCGAGACGAACAACGAAGCCCCTTTCTTCTGTGCGATGGCAACGCGGTTGGGCAGCGGGATGAACACGTCGCGCATGCGCGTCAGCTCCACCCGCATGCGCCCGGTGGCGGTAAGCTGGCGCTGCAATTCCTGTGCTGCGGCGAGGGCGATGTGCTTCTCATAGGTGCCCGAAACCCCGATCGCACCCGGATCTTTGCCGCCATGACCGGGATCGAGGATCACCAATGGCAGATTGGGCTTCACCACCGGCACCGCATGCGCGGGCAGCACGAAGGTTGCGGCAACGCCGGAGCCGAGGAACAGGCGGCGAGAAATCACGCGACTTGCCTTTGCGAACGAATTCGACGTGCGAGTCTAACACATCACATCCAGTTTCGCACGCTATCCCATGAAAATGGCGGGTTTTGGGCGGGTAGGGGTTTTACGTAGGGTGCCGGTGCAGTCCCGCATATGCACGGACATTCCGCGCCGCATCTCAATTTTCAAACAGATCCGCATGCGAACCAGTTCTGACGAACACGATGGTGGTGTCAGTCTTCTGATAGATCAGCAGGAAATCGCCGCCGATATGGCACTCGCGGTAATCCTGCCAGTTGCCCTGTAGGACATGATCGCGCCGGGCTGCATCCAGCGGGGTGACGTCGGCGATGAGGTCCAGCATCACGGCTTTGAGCCGCGCCATGTCGTAGCGACCCGATCGCTCCAGTCGGGTCCAGTCCTTCTTGAAAGCGCCGGTATAGTCAGGCAGCAGCGGCAGCTTTATTTTTTCTTTTTTTTTTGGGGCCGACTTCGAGTTCACCAAACATCTCCTCGGCGGTCTTAAATCGCTTGGTCTTCTTCTTCAGAATGGCCCGTCCCTCCTCCATCGCCGCGATGGTTTGGGCGTTGGGGATCACGAGTTCAATCGGCAATGCCTTCTCCTTGGCGATGCGCGTGAGCAGCATCCGAATGGCATCGGAAACGGTCAGTCCGATGCCGTCAAGAACGGCAGTGGCATCGGCCTTGAGAGTGTCTTCGATCCGCGCACGGACAAATCCAGTCATGGTTTTGGTCGCTTCAATGAGATGGGATGATGTGCGTAAACGTAGCTCATTTGAGCAACACCAGGCAAGATCATTCAGCAACGCGGTTCTGGGACGCCGGGGGGGCAGCGTGCGGCAGATGTCTGCCCCCCCCCACGATGCAATACTCATACAATTTGCCCCCGACGCATGCTGAGGGATTTCACTTAAACGCACCCCCAACAGGATCACTTGCCTGCGCGGGCGCTTTGCTTGATACTGCGCGGGCCTTGGCATTGGGCCGGGATGTGGTTTGCTGTGCTGTCGCTTTGACGCGCGGTGTTCACCATAGCCTGAAAAACGTCGGCGCGGTTGCGCCACGGTGTTCTTTGCCGACCGGACCACGCGCCTGCGCGATGGTGCCGCCGAGGATAAGAGACCAGATGGCCCGTCAGTTCGGGCCGAGGTTTCATACGGTGGCTGGTTCGGGGACCATGTTCGGTCCGCAGAATTTTAACCGGGGTGGCGCGCCAGCATGGTCGCGCAGCCGCCCGACCTGGACAGGATATCTTGCCCGCCGTGGCGCAGTTGTATTCCAGATTCGATTTCTGCACTGGAATTCCGAGCGGACTCTCCGCCGGGCTGCGCATGGCGTCTTTCCCCCTGATCCGGCGGCACGCCCCTCCCGCGTTCCACAGCCTGTCTCCATCTCGCCCTCTCGGCACCCTCATGCGCGCCGAACTTCGCACACGCGAAGGCGCGAGACCGGAGCTTCGGAGTTCCAGTTTCAATGACCAAACGTATGCTGATCGATGCAACACACGCGGAAGAAACCCGCGTTGTGGTGCTGGACGGAAATCGCCTTGAAGATTTCGATGTAGAGACCTCCACCAAAAAGCAGCTCAAGGGCAATATCTATCTCGCCAAGGTGGTGCGGGTGGAGCCTTCGCTGCAGGCGGCCTTTGTCGAATATGGCGGTGGACGCCATGGCTTCCTCGCCTTCGGTGAAATCCATCCCGATTATTACCAGATCCCGGTGGCCGACCGGCAGCGCCTGCTCGAAATCGCCGCCGAAGAGGCGCGCGAGGAAGAAGAGGCCGAAGACCGGCTGCAGGAAGAGCTGGAACGTCAAGCTGCCAGCGGCGGTCGTGCGCCGCGTGGCCACAAGCACGCGCCTGCGCCCGTCGAGGCAGAAACCCCCGACGAACCGGCTAATGACGCGCCCCCCGCCGCCATCGCCGCCTCCGTCGAGGCCGAGATCGTCTATGGCGATCCGGTCGCCACGAGCGACGCTCCGGTTGAAAACCAGGCCGCAGCCCTGGCTGAGTCGCTGAGCCCTCCCGAAGACGCCCAAGCCGCCGACAGCGATGTCCCGTCAGACGGCGACCAGGATGGCCGCAGCGCCATCGAAGTGACCGAATCCGATGAAGCCCCGCCGGAATCGCTGGGCGGCACCGGCGATCAGTTCGAAGGCAACGGTGCCGAGGAGGCCAGCCGCCGTCGTTCCTCGCGCATGCTGCGCTCCTACCGCATCCAGGAAGTCATCCGCCGCCGTCAGATTCTGCTGATCCAGGTCGTCAAGGAAGAGCGCGGCAACAAGGGCGCGGCGCTGACCACCTATATCTCGCTCGCCGGGCGTTTCTGCGTGCTGATGCCGAACTCCCCGCGCGGTGGCGGCATTTCGCGCAAGATCACCTCGGCGGCCGACCGCAAGCGCCTGAAGGAAATCACCTCCGAGTTGGAGGTGCCCAAGGGCATGGGCCTGATCGTGCGCACGGCCGGCGCCAACCGTCCGAAGCCGGAGATCAAGCGCGACTGCGAATATCTGATGCGTCTGTGGGACGATATCCGCGAGCTGACCATGCGCTCGATGGCCCCGGCGCTGATCTATGAGGAAGCCAGCCTGATCAAACGCGCCATCCGCGACGTCTATTCGCGCGATGTGGACGAGGTGATCGTGGATGGCGAGGAAGGCTGGAAGCAGGCGCGCGACTTCATGCGCATGCTGATGCCCGCCCACGCCAACAAGGTGCAGTTCTGGCGTCCGCAGGGCATCGCCACCCCGCTCTTTGCCAAGCATCAGGTTGACCTTCAGCTCGACGCGATGATGTCGCCCACCGTGCAGCTGCGCTCGGGCGGCTACATCGTCATCAACCAGACCGAGGCGCTGGTCGCCATCGACGTCAATTCCGGCCGCTCCACCCGTGAGCGTGGCATCGAAGAGACGGCGCTGAAGACCAATCTGGAAGCCGCCGACGAAATCGCCCGTCAGCTGCGTCTGCGCGATCTCGCCGGTCTGATCGTCATCGACTTCATCGACATGGAGGCCCGCAAGGCCAACCTGACGGTGGAACGCCGGATGAAGGACGCGCTGAAGAACGACCGCGCCCGCATTCAGCTCGGCGCGATCAGCCATTTCGGCCTGATGGAGATGAGCCGCCAGCGCCTGCGTCCGTCGCTTGCCGAAACCAGCTTCGTCACCTGTCCGCACTGCAACGGCCTCGGCCATGTGCGCAGCGTGGAAAGCGCGTCGATCCATGTGCTGCGGGCGGTCGAGGAGGAAGGCTCCAAGCTGCGCGCCGCCGCCATCCTGGTCTACGCGGCGCCTGCCGTGGTGATGTATATCCTCAACAACAAGCGCGACCGTCTGGCCGAGATCGAGGCGCGCTATGCCATGCGCGTCAATTTCGCCGGCGACGAGACGCTGCTGGCACCTGCCACCCGCATCGAACGTCTGCGCGCCCAGGTGCCGGATGCCGAGCGCCTGCTGCTGGCCAACCCGGTTACCTCCGCCGTGCCTTTGTTGATCGAGGAGGAGGATGAGGTCGAAGAGGACGCGGTGATCGACGCCGAGGAAGAGGCGGCCCCCGAGGCCAGCACCGAAGCCTCTCGTGCCGCCGCTGCCGCCACCGCGGAAGAGAACGAACAGCGCCGCCGTCGTCGTCGTCGTCGTCGTGGCGGTCGCCGTGAGGGTGCGACCGCGGGCGAGCAGAACGGTGAGGAAGGCGAGGATGGTTCGTCTGAGGGCGAAGGCGGTGCCGAAGCCACCGATGCCACCGAATCTGCTGACGCCGAAGCCGTCGAAGCGGTTCCGGTTGTTGCCGAGGCAACGGGTGGGGCTGTGCCGTCTGACGCCCCCGAGGCTGAGGGCGATGAGGCGGGTGACAATGGCGAACGCGGCCGTCGCCGCGGCCGTCGCGGTGGCCGTCGTCGGCGTCGTGGCGAGCCGGGCGAGTCGACGGGTGAGGCTGGCAGCGAAGCTGAGGCGGAAGCACCTGCCCCTGCGACTATCGCTTATACCGGTCCGACGCCTGCCGATCCGTTCAATGTCGGCTTCGACATTTTCGACATCCTCGACCGCGCCGAAGAGGCCGCTGCCGCGCCGGTTGTGCGTCAGGTGCCGATTCTGACGCATCCGCCGGAAGAGGTTGTATCCGAGCCGGTGGCGGCTGCCGCCGTGCAGACGGAATTCGAGCTCGCGGCTCCGGTTGTTGACGTGGCCGCCGAGTCGGTGGCTCCGGTGGTGCCTGAGGTGCCTGAGGTGCCTGATGTGGTGGAGGCGACGCCTGCTCCGGTTGAAATCGTCGCAGCACCGGACGTGGTGCTGGACATTGCACCTGAAAATGTCGCCGAATCGGCTGCTGAGGTGGAAAACGCTGCCGAACCGGCCGAACCGGCCGAACCGCCGCCGCCGCCGAAGCGCGGTTGGTGGCGTCGTTAACCGGAAATCCGGTTCGCACGACGTGATCGCAGGCCGGGGCAGTGTGAAATGCACATGTCCCGGCTTGATTAACCGACCGTCGCTGCTATGTTCCGGCACCGCGCGCCGGAGGGTTGGCCGAGCGGCTTAAGGCGCACGCTTGGAAAGCGTGTGTACGTGAAAGCGTACCGTGGGTTCGAATCCCACATCCTCCGCCATTTCCCTGCCTTTTCTGCGGGTTTCCGAGCGATAATCGCAATCGTCCCCTTCTTTGTCCCCTCCAAATATCGAGGCTGGGGTCGGATTTGGGCGAACGGGAATGGATTGTTCCTGCGGCCTGTGCCTTCGGTT
>JARLIM010000039.1 GCA_031291725.1 Acetobacteraceae bacterium | reverse complement strand
GGTCGGCGCGGCGGCCCTTTTCCGCGCCAGAGCCGTTCAAGGCTTGCCACGATGCACACACATCGTGTCTTCGCCTTGGCCTTTCTGGCACGAAAAATGACTCGCCGCCCCTCCGCGAACAGTTTTTCAGCAGCCTGCTAGCGCCATCCTCAGCCCGCTTCAGCGATATCCGCCCGCACGCGCTCCAACGCCTCCTGTGCGGCGGCAGCGGCGGCTTCGATGGTGAGGCATTGGTTGAGCAGGCTGCTTTCATCCGGATTGAGATGGCTCATCGACGATCGGCAACTGCGTTCCAGATCGCAGGCCCCCACTGCACCGGCGGCCCCCGCCAATGCATGTGCCGTGCGACGCAGTGCCATCGCATCGCCGGTTTCAGCCGCCGTGCGGATTCCCAATGTCAGGCGTTGCAAATCGCCAGCAAACAGGAACAGCACATGACGCACATCCGGCAATGGCAGCTCCTCGCGCAGTTGAACGGCGAATTCCGGTTCGGGGAAAATGCGGGTCATAGCAGGATCAAAGCTCTTTTTTAGCTGCTGACTCATTGTCGGACCCTTTTCGGTGTCGGCATATGTGTTGCAATGCAAGCATACAACACATCGCATGCAGCATTGTCATGACAAGATATGTTCGATCACGAAAAGGTGTGTAAATTGTCAATTATTGTTATCCAATAAATACAATTCAGAGACGCGAGATGCCACTGCGCGGCTTAAAGCATCGCGCCGTGCCCATAGGCTGCGATACCAAGCCTGCCGCGCCGAGATTTGGTGTGCGAGCATGCGGTGTTGACTGATCTCTGCGCGCGCGGCATCGGCCAGTTCCTGCGCCCAGGCCGGGTTGGCGAGCAGCGCATGCAGCGAATCGCGCAACATGTCCGGCGAGGAAAATACCAGCCCGGTCTGACCGTGCCGAATGGAGTTGCCATAGACCGTGGGACTGGCCAGTGCCACGCAGCGTGCGGCGGCGGCTTCGAGGAATTTGAGGTCGGATTTGCAGCGATTGAACAGAATATCGCGCAGCGGCATCAGCGAAATCTCGCTGTCGGCCAGCAAGCGGCGATACGTATCGTAATCGCATAGCGGCGTGAAATCCTTGTGCTCGGTCTCCAGCGCGTCAAAGAAACCCTGATCGCTGACCACGCGCACACATAGCCGCGGTCCCGCTTCGCGCAGCACCTCGTTCAAGGCGGGCATCAGCGTGCGCCATTCATGTTCGCGGTTGATGCCGCCGAAGAACAGCGTCAGCCGCTCTGGATTGGTGAAATTGCGCGGTGGGGCGAGGCTGTCGATGGCGTTGGGGAAGACGGCCACATTCGGATTGCGCTGCCCCAGAACGGCGGCGAGGGCTGGTGTGCTGGTCTGCACGGCATGCACGCCAGTGAAGTTCAGCAAGTTGTCGCGCTGCAACACCGGCAGAAAATCCGGGTGATCGTCGAATTCGCAAATCGTGATGTAGCCCAGGGCCTGAATCTCTCGCAGCACCGACCACCCGGATTCGCCCGCGAGGCAGGGGCGGTGGAAGATGAGGATACGCGGCGTCTCGTCTGGCAGGGGGGTGAATTCCAGCCCGTCGAGGATGCGAATATCCACCCCCGGCTCACGCGCCAATGCCTGCATCGGCTGCAACACCCGTACATCGCTCACCCCCCCCACAGGTGGCAGCATGGTGGAGAGCACATGCATCCGCTGGACGGCGACAGCAGTGGCGCGCCAGACATATTGCAGCGGCGTGGCACGGCGGGTGTAAGTGGTGGCGTCCACACCGAGGGCTTCCAGCGCCGATGCCATCTGCCCGGAGAAGACCTGGGCGGCGTCCTGATCAAAAACGCGGCCCACCACGTCGTAAGGATGCAGCCCGCTCTCGGTCAGGATCGTCTGCATCGATTCCAGGGTGAACCAGCGCAGATGCGCCTGATCGAACAGCCCGCTGGCGCGATAATCGAAGCCCCCGGTGAGCAGGCGGTGAGTGAAGCTCCAATGCTCCACGTTCGGCACGCAGATCACCACCATGCCGCCCGGATTGAGCAGCTTGGCGTGCGCCGCCAGCACGCGCCAGGGCGCCTGCATGCGCGCCAGCGAGCCGTCATAGACGATACAATCGAAACGCTGTGCGCCGAATGGGGCCAGCCGGTCTTCGGGATCGACGGCAACCACATGATCGAGATGGGCGGCGGCCAGATTGGCGACGTCGGGATCGGTGTCGATACCGAACAGCTTGCAGGTTGGGTTGCGCGCCCGATAGGCCCGCAACGTCGCGCCAGTGCCGCACCCAACATCCAGCACCGCCCGAGCCGAGAGCGGAATGCGGTCCAGCACATCAGGGTTTGCAAAATCGACACTGATCATAGCGGCAGAGTTCCGGGTTTTGCCGTCCTGCGCAATGCCGGACTATACCCTATTACATCCGGGCCAGTATCCGTGCCGCCACGGCGTCCAGTTTGGCCATCATCGCCGGATCACGCTTTTCAGGCGCGGTGATGAGGGCGTATTCGAGTGCACGATCACACCCGGCCGGGCAGGGGCCACGGGCAGCACCGATCATCGGCACCACGCTCTTGACCAGATTGCGCGCACGGTCGGCATTGCCGAGCAGAATTTTGATCACCTGATCGACGGTCACGGCATCGTGATCTGGGTGCCAGCAATCATAATCCGTCACCATCGCCATGGTGGCGTAGCACATCTCGGCCTCACGGGCGAGTTTGGCCTCGGGCATGTTGGTCATGCCGATCACCGAGCAGCCCCAGGAACGATAGAGATTGCTCTCTGCCTTGGTGGAGAATTGTGGGCCTTCCATGACCAGATAAGTGCCGCCACGGGTGTAGTTGAGGCCGATCTGCTGCGATGCCGCCTCCAGCGCGTCGCCCAGGCGTGGGCAGACCGGATGGGCGACGGAGACATGGGCGACGCAGCCGGTTTCGAAAAAGCTCTTCTCACGCGCGAAGCTGCGATCGATGAAATCATCCACGATCACGAAATGCCCCGGCGGCAATTCTTCCTTCAGCGAGCCGACGGCGGAGAGCGAGAGAATATCCGTCACCCCCATCCGCTTGAGCGCATCGATATTGGCGCGATAATTCAGCGCCGAGGGTGGCTTCGGGTGGCCACGGCCATGACGCGGCAGGAACACGCAGCGCACGCCATTCAGCCAGCCTTCGAGCAATTCGTCGGATGGATCGCCCCAGGGGGTGGCAACCTTGCGCCACCGCTTCTTTTCCAACCCATCGATATCATACAGGCCGGAGCCACCAATGATGCCGATGACCGGCTGGATGGTGCGGGATTCGGTCATCGCGGAAATTCTCCAGGGCATAAAAGAAAACGCCCCGCCCTGTGCAGGGGCGAGGCGGTTTCGTCAAGTTGCTGTCCCGCATCGTAGGGTGTGATTCCGAGGAATTGCACCCTACGCCGTGGGGGCGGTTAGTGATGCACGTCCGACCAAATCTGGCGCTTGACCGCATAGGTGACGCAGGTCAGGGCCGCCAGGAACATGAGAATACGCAGGCCAAGGCGCTTGCGGGTTTCGAGTTCCGGGTTGGACATGTAGGCCAGAAAGGTGGCGACGTCGTGCGCTTCCTGCTTCAGGGTCGCCTTCGTGCCGTCGGCATATTCCACGCGATCGTCCGACAGCGGGGCCGCCATGCCGATCTGATGGCCGGGGAAATACTTGTTGTAGTTCATCCCGTCGCCCAGCTTCACCCCAGCCGGGGCATCTTCATAGCCGGTCAGCAGGGCGTAGATGTAGTCTGCCCCACCTTCGCGTGCGTTGGTCAGCAGTGTCTGATCCGGCGGCAACGCACCGTTATTGGCGGCGCGTGCAGCTTTGTCGTTCGGGAACGGCGAGTGGAAGTGATCCGCAGGCGTGCCCGGACGCTCGGCCGGCTGGCCGTCATCGCCGATGGTCGGGAAGGTTTGCTCGGCCGCCACAGCCTTGATCTGCGCTTCGCTCAGACCAATGCCCGCAAGCTCACGATAGTAGCCCAGCTTCATCGAATGGCACGCCGAGCAGACTTCCTTGTAGATTTGGAAGCCGCGCTGGGCCGATGCCTTGTCGTAGGAGCCGAACGGGCCGGAGAACGACCAGTCCTGCTTGGGCAGGGAGATCTCCTCCTCGGCGGACGCCGCGGAGAAGGTGGCGGGCAGCAGCAGAGCGCCGAATACCGCGCCGAGGATGGCAAAACGCTTGATATTCATGGTCTTCACTCCGCGGCTGCCGGCAGAACGGCTTGACTGATGCTTTCCGGCAGCGGCAGCGTCTTCTCGAACTTGCCGAGCAGCGGCAGCAGCACCAGGAAGTGCAGGAAGTAATAGGCGGTGCAAACACGGCCCAGGATGACCCAGATGCCTTCCGGATGGTGCGCGCCAACAGCGCCCAGCACGAAGCAGCATACGATCAGCACCCAGAACAGCAGACGATAGATCGGACGGAACTTCGCCGAACGCACCGGCGAGGTATCCAACCACGGCAGCACGAACAGCACTGCAATGGCACCGAACATCATCAGAACGCCGCCGAGCTTGTCGGGCACCGCGCGCAGAATTGCGTAGAACGGCAGGAAGTACCATTCCGGCACGATCGCCGCAGGTGTGACCAGCGGGTTGGCGGGGGTCCAGTTCGCCGGATCGCCGAAGAAGCCCGGCGCGAAGAATACCAGCACGGCAAAGACCATCAGATAGACGCAAATGCCCACCGAGTCCTTGATGGTGTAGTACGGATGGAATGGCAGGGTGTCCTGCTTGTCCTTCGGCTCGATGCCCAGCGGGTTGTTCGAACCCGTGATGTGCAGCGCCACGATGTGCAGGAACACCACGCCGACAATGACGAACGGCAGCAGGTAATGCAGCGAGAAGAAACGGTTCAGCGTGGGGTTATCCACCGAGAAGCCGCCCCAGAGCAGGGTGACAATGCTGTCGCCAACCACCGGAATGGCCGAGAACAGATTGGTGATCACCGTCGCCCCCCAATAGGACATCTGGCCCCACGGCAGCACGTAGCCCATGAAGCCGGTGGCCATCATGAGCAGCAGAATGACCACACCGATCATCCACAGCAGCTCGCGCGGCTTCTTGTAGGAACCGTAATACAGGCCACGGAAGATGTGGATGTAGACGACGATGAAGAACATCGACGCGCCATTGGCGTGCACGTAGCGCAGCAGCCAGCCATAGTTCACGTCGCGCATGATGCGCTCAACGCTCTCAAAGGCATTGCCGGTGTTGGGGTCGTAGTTCATCGCCAGGACGATGCCGGTGACGATCATGATCACCAGGTTCACCATCGCCAGCGCACCGAAGTTCCAGAAATAGTTGAAGTTTTTTGGCGTTGGGAAAACGCCATATTCCTTCGACATCATCGTGAACAGCGGCAGGCGGGTATCGATCCAGTTGATCACTGGATTTTTGAATTCACTCTTGTGCAGGCCAACCATGGCTTAGCTCCGGAATGGGGTCAGGTCAGGCTGGATCAGCCGATTTTGATGCGGGTATCCGTCAGGAACGCATAAGGCGGCACCGGCAGGTTCAAGGGCGCGGGCCCATGACGAACGCGACCGGAGACGTCGTACTGGCTACCGTGACAGGGGCAGAAATAACCGCCGAAATCGCCACGGGCGTCGGTGGTCTTGTTGCCCAGCGGAATGCAGCCCAGATGGGTGCAGATACCAACCACGACAAGCCACTGCTCGTGCCCGGCCTTGACGCGGCTTTCGTCCGTCGCCGGGTCGATCAGGTCAGCGACTTTGACGCCTTCGGCCGTCTTGATCTCGTCCGGGGTGCGGTGACGCACGAACACCGGCTTGCCGCGCCACACAACGGTGATGCCCTGACCGGCTGGGATCGAGCCGATTTCGTATTCTGCCGAAGACAGTGCCAACACGTCGCTTGACGGGTTCAGGCTGTCGATCAGCGGCCAAGCGATGGCCCCCACGCCGATAGCGGCACCCGAAGCGGCGACGAGTTTCAGGAAATCGCGCTTTGTGTGTTCCGGCGCGTGCCCGGCATTGTGCTCTTGGGCGGTAGCAGACATTCACTACTTCCTTCTCTACATGTCCGCAGGCGGCGCGGAGCGTTACGGCGCGGGGAGATCGCGCGATGCGGCGCAAACACCTCATCGCGGCGGGTCATCCACCGACAGTGCGCCCCTTCTATCGCCAGCACTTCGCCCCTGCAACACGCTGCACAAATGCGCTAGAACATTTGCCTTGCCGGATGGGATGGGGATGAGATGCCAGATTTGACCGCCAGCGCCACAAATGCGCCGCCGCATGCCGCGATGCAGCAGGATGCGCGCATGTGGTTTGAAACGCTGCGCGATAAAATTTGTGAGACTTTTGAACGCATTGAGGATGAAGCCTTCGGCGTTTCCATCTATGCGGATAAGCCCGTTGGGCGTTTCGCCCGCACCGCGTGGGATCGTCCCGAGGGTGGGGGCGGTGTGATGAGCGTGATGCGGGGACGTATTTTTGAAAAAGTGGGTGTAAATTGTTCCACTGTTTTTGGTGAATTCAGCCCTGAATTTCGCACACACATTCCCGGCGCGTCCGAAGATCCGCGTTTTTTTGCCACTGGAATCTCACTCGTCGCCCATATGGCGAGTCCCCGTGTGCCGGCGGTGCATTTTAACACGCGTATGCTGATCACCACTCAAGGCTGGTTCGGCGGCGGCGGCGATCTGACGCCGATGAAGCTTGATGCGCCCGAATCGCATGAAGATGCGGCTTCATTCCATGCCGCATTCAAGACGGCCTGCGACCGGCACGACCCGGATTATTATCCCCGCTTCAAGGAATGGTGCGACCGTTATTTCTTCCTGCCGCATCGCAATGAGCCACGCGGTCTGGGCGGCATTTTCTACGATCGACTGTTCACGGGTGACGCGCAGGCTGATTTTGCCTTCACGCGCGATGTGGGCGAGGCCTTCCTGGCCTCCTACGCCGCCATCGTTCGCCGCCGCTTGGCGGAGCCCTGGACGGCGGCGGAACGCGAGCATCAGTTGATTCGGCGTGGGCGTTATGTTGAATTCAACCTCATCCATGACCGGGGCACATTGTTTGGCTTGAAGACCGGCGGGAATACAGAGGCAATTTTAATGTCGATGCCGCCGGAAGTTCGGTGGCCGTAACTTGGCAAGCCGCCGATACACAGAAACTCTGTGAAATCTGTCTTTGCGCTGGGAAAACAAACAGTTGGAGCGTCCATGACTGACATTACCATTCACGCCACAGATGGCAGCGGCAGCTTCATGGCCTACCATGCCGCGCCGCGAGGCGATCATGTGAAGGGCCCTGTTGGGGTGGTTGTGCTGATCCAGGAGATTTTCGGGGTCAACACATCCCTGCGCGAGACGGCCGATCAGGTGGCGGGGCTGGGCTATCATGTCATTGCCCCGGATTTGTTCTGGCGTCAGGAGCCGGGTGTGAACATTTCCGACCAGACACAGGCCGAATGGGATAAGGCGTTCACGCTGTTCAACGGCTTCGATCAGGCCAAGGGCATTGAAGACCTCCAGGCGACGCTGGCCGTGGCCCGGATGTTTCCCGGCAGCACGGGCAAGGTGGCCACGATGGGGTACTGCCTGGGCGGTCGGCTGGCATTCATGATGGCCACGCGATCGGATGCCGATCTGAACATTTCCTATTATGGCGTGGGGCTTGAGGGGCTGTTGGACGAAGTGGCGCAGATATCCAAGCCGCTCGTGCTGCACATGGCTGCATTGGACAAGTTCGTTCCCGCCGAGGCGCGGGCGGCGATCCTGGCGGGGGTTGCCGGCAATGCATGGGTGTCGCCCCATGTCTATCCAGGCGCCGAGCACGCCTTTGCCCGCGTCAACGGCATTCATTGGGACACGCGCTCGGCCTGGATCGCCAATGGTCGCTCAGCGGCAGCGCTGGCCGAGGCTTTGGGGTAAGATCGTTACATCGTCATTGTCACGTCGCCGGCGGTTGGCTCGCGATCAACGCCGCTCCCACCCTGGACAATGCCAAGGCAATTCGGTTCATAGTGCCGAATTGCCTCCCATACCGGAGGGCTACAAGCTGCCATCTTCTGTCGCATGAGACGACCGCTTCAAGATGAGCACTGACCTTTATTCAGACGATTGTCTGACACCACAATGCCTCAGCCTCAATTCATCCATTTCGCCAGCAGCCGCGCCCGCTCGCCCGTCTCACCGCCAATGTGCAGCCACTGATCGACATAGCTTTTCCATGTGGCATCGCGTGGCAGCAAATAGCCGAGTTCACCGAAATCGAACGGTTTGTCCGGGTTGATGGCGCAGAGTTCGGGATGCAGCTTCTGTTGCAGCCTGGTCTCGACATTGTCGGTGATCATCACATCGGCGCGGCCAGCGATGAGTTCGTCCCACACGCCGGTGTTGGTGGGGAAGACGACGATCTGGGCGGCTTTCAAATTGGCGCGGTCGAATTTTTCGTTGGTGCCGCCGGGATTGGTCATCACCTTCGTGCCCGGTTTGTCGATGGCGGCCAAGCTGCCGAATTTGCCTTTCGCCTTGCACAACGCAATCGCCGCCTTGCCGGTGCGCAGCACGGGGGTGGAGAAATAGGCCGATTTCTGGCGTACCAGATTGATGGAAATGCCGCCCATGCCGATATCGAATTTATCGGCGGCGATGTCGCCCAGCAGGTCGGACCATTTGGTCTGCACGATCTCCAGCTTCACCCCCAGGCTTGCGGCGAGGCTTTCGGCCATATCGACATCCATCCCCTCGATCTTGCCGGTGCTGGCCTCACGCAGGCCGAAAGGCCGGTAATCGCCCGGCATGCCAACACGCAGCGTGCCGCTGGCGATGATGGCATCGAGCTTGGAGGCAGGGGCTTGTGCCGAGGCCGCCATCGGCATCAACAGGGCCAAGGCGGCAAAGACGGTGTTGCGGAGCAGTGACATAAAGCCCTCCCGTTTTTATTCACCCGACTATGCGGTGCGATGGGGGTAAGGTCCAGTATTACGCACACTGAGACAGATCCGACCGGCAGGCTCTTGTCAGCCACGCGCCACGACGCCACCCTTGCGTGAATGGAGGTTAAACGCATGACACCACTATCGCTCGAAGCTCTCGCCGCGCGGGTCCATGATGGCGCTTTGATCGCATTGCCCCCCGATGATTCGCTGTCCTCCGGCGCTCTGATCCGCGCCCTTGTGCGCCGCGGGGTGAAGCATTTGCGGTTGGTGGGCGTGCCAACCACCGGATATGCCGCCGATCTGCTGATTGGCGCCGGCTGTGCCGATGTGATCGAGACGGCGGCGATGACATTGGGCGAGGCGGGCACCGGCCCGCGCTTTGCCGCCGCCATCGCGGCGGGCAGCATCCGTGTGCTGGATGCCACATGCCCGGCCATTCACACCGCCCTGCAAGCCGCCGAGAAAGGCGTGCCGTTCATGCCGTTGCGTGGCGTGCTGGGCAGTGACGTTTTGGGGCATCGGCCGGATTGGCACGTCATCGCCAACCCGTTTTCCTCCGATGACGATCCGATTCTGCTGCTGCCCGCCATCACGCCGGATGTTGCGATTTTTCACGCCAGTTGTGCCGATGAGGAGGGCAATGTCTGGGTGGGGCGTCGGCGTGAACTCGCCACGATGGCGCATGCCGCCCGCGCCAGCCTTGTCACGGTGGAGCGTATCGTCAAGGGCCGCCTGCTGGATGACGAGCGCCTCGCGCCGGGGGTGATTTCGGGCGTGTATGTCGAGGCCATCGCGGTGGCCGAGCGTGGCGCGTGGCCGTCTGGCTTGCTCGACGAATACGATTCCGATCGCGCGCATATCGCCGCCTATGCAAAAGCCGCCCGCACAGAAGCCGGTTTTGCGGAATATCTGGCGCAATTCGTCACTGCGCAGCCTGAGAGGACAGCCGCATGAGCAGCGCATCCGACGTGACGGTGCAGGAAATCCTGATCGCCGCCGTCACCCGTCTGATCCTTGACCCTACAGCCCCGCCCGCGCGCCATATCGCGGTTGGCATGGCCTCGCCCATTCCGGCGGCGGCGTGCTGGCTTTTGAAAAAACAGGGCCATGATCTGCGCCTGTCGCTGCTGCAACGCGCCACCGGTGGGCCGTTCAGCGAAGGCGGGCGCGAATTGTTCGATCTGGCAGGGCAGGGGCGGATCGACATCTTCTTCCTCTCCGGCGGGCAGATCGACAGTCAGGCCAATATCAACATGGTCGGCGTGGGCGATTGGCCGGGCAGCCAGGTGCGCTTCCCCGGCAGCTTCGGCTCGGCCTTCATGTATTCGGTCACACCGCGCACCATTCTGTTCCGCGAGGAGCATTCGGCCCGTGTGTTGGTGGAGAAGGTCGATCATATCTCCGCCGCCGGCACCTCGCCGCCCGAAGTCTGGCGACGCGGCACCGCGCAGGCCTTGGTGACGGGGCGCTGCATCTTTCGTTTCGACAATGGCCGCTTCACCTTGGCCTCGATCCATCCCGGTGAAACGCTGGAGAGTGTCGATGCCAACACGGCGATGTCCTATCTCACGCCGCCGCATGTCCCGTTCACCGAACTACCCAGTGCTGAGGAATTGGCGCTGCTGCGTGGCCCGGTGTGTGACGAGATGCTCAACACCTATCCCGATTTCTGCCGTCGCGTCTGGGGACGCTCGGCTGACCAGAACCAAGAGAACGCGGCATGACCATCCCTCCCTCCGCAGGCGCGCTTGCGGGCCTGAAAGTCATCGACCTCACCCGTGTTCTGGGTGGCCCGTACTGCACGATGATTCTGTCCGATCACGGTGCCGAAGTGATCAAGATCGAACCGCCGCAGGGCGATGAAACCCGTGGCTGGGGGCCGCCATTCCTGGATGGCGATGCGAGCTATTATCTTGGCGTGAACCGCAACAAGCAGGGCATCGCCCTCGATCTCGGCCGTCCGGATGGGCGGGCGGTGTTGCTGCGGCTGCTGGAAGATGCCGATATCGTTGTTGAGAACTTCAAGACCGGCACGATGGAGAAATGGGGGTTGGGCTATGAGACCGACCTCGCCCCGCGCTTCCCGCGTCTGGTGCATTGCCGTGTCTCGGGCTTCGGGGCGGAGGGGCCGTTGGGCGGGCTGCCGGGATATGATGCGATTTTGCAGGCGATGACCGGGCTGATGAGCATCAATGGCAGCAAGGACACCGGCCCGTTGCGGCTGGGCACGCCGGTGGTGGATCTGGCAACGGGGCTGTATTCGGCACTCGGCATCATGATGGCGATCCATGAGCGCAGCGTGTCCGGGCGTGGGCAGTATCTGGATATGACGCTGCATGATTGCGGCATGGCGCTGCTGCATCCGCAGGCGGCGAATTTCTTCCTCAACGGCAAACGCCCGATGCCGCCGGGCAATGCGCATCCGAATATCTGCCCGTATGACAAATTCGCCACCGCGACGGGCGATATTTTCATCGCCATCGGCAATGACGGCCAATTCCGCAAGATGATGGAATTGTTGGGCCAGCCGGAGGTGGCGGACGATCCGCGCTTCCTGAACAACGGGCTGCGTCTGACGCATCGCCCGGAATTGACGGCGCTGCTGGCCGAGATTTTCGCCAAACATGACGGCAAGGAACTGACGCTGCGCATGCTGAAATTCGGCCTGCCGGCGGGGCCGGTGATGGGCGTGGACGAGGCGATGGCGGCTGAGCACACGCAGGCGCGTGGGATGGTGGTGGATGTGGGTGATGTGCGCACATTGGGCTCACCGATCAAACTCTCCCGCACCCCCGGTGGTCCGCGCACCCGCCCGCCGCGCTTTGCTGAACACACCGACAGCGTGCTGACGCGCCATGGCTTCTCGGCGGAGGAATTGGCGGCGTTGGAGGGGAAGGGTGTGTTGTATCGGGCGAAGAAGTAAGACCCGTCATGGCAAGCGCGGCAATCAATCGCTGTGGTTGGCTGCATCGCGATGGATTGCTGCGCTGCGCTTGCAATGACGGGGTGATACTGATTCAGGCGAACCTTATCACGTCCTAAGATACGGCGGTGATCTGATCCACTTCCGCCAATTCTTCCGCGCTCAACATCCAGCCACCAGCGGCCACGTTTTGGGCGATTTGTTCAGGCTTGGTGGCGCCTGCGATCACGCTTGCCACTGGTTTGCGCGCCAGCAGCCAGGAGAAGGCGAGTTCGAGGGCGGTGTGGCCGCGTGCTTCAGCGAAATCGGCGAGTTTCTCGCTGATCAGCCAATTGCGCTCGCTCAGATAGCGATCCGCCAGACGCTGCGTGTTGGTCAGCCGTGCGCCCTCCGGCATCGGCTGATTGCGGCGGTATTTGCCGGTGAGCAGGCCCGATGCCAGCGGGAAATAGGGCAGCAGTCCCAGGCCGTATTCGGTCAAGGCCGGGATCAGATCGGCCTCGTGGTCGCGTTTGACGAGGCTGTATTCATCCTGTGCGCAGATGAAGCCGGGCAGGCCGAGGGCGCGGGCGGTCCATTGTGCTTCCACCACGCGCCATGCGGAGAAATTCGAGCAGCCGAAATAGCGAATCTTACCCTGTTGCACGAGGTCGGAGAGGGCGCGCAGGCTTTCCTCGATGGGCGTGTCGGGGTCCATCCGGTGCATCTGGTAGAGGTCGAGATAATCCGTCTTCAGCCGGGTGAGCGAGGCCTCCACGGCCTGCATGATGTAGCGCCGTGAGCCGCCTTTCAGCGTCTCGGCCGCATTCATAGGGGCGGCGAATTTGCTGGCGAGCACAATCTGCTGCCGGATCGGGCCGATCACCTCGCCCATCAGCGCCTCGGAGCCGCCTTTGTCGCCATAGACATCTGCGGTGTCGAACAGCGTGATTCCGGCATCGAAGGCAGCGTGGATCACCGCCTTGGTTCCCGCCAGATCGAGCCTGCCGCCAAAATTGTTGCAGCCCAGCCCGATGGCCGACACCTTGAGGCCGGAGCGGCCGAGATTGCGAAACTCCATGTCTGATCCCCCTGATGGCAGTCGGAGAGTGGCATGCAGGATTGCGGTGGAAAAGCCGCGCTCAGCGCGGACCAGAATCCTCCGGCGGGGCGACGCGCTCGATCCAGATGGAGAGCTTGCGCAGCGCCACATGGGCGAAGAAGACAATGGCCGTCAGCGCCAGGGCCAGATCGAAATCGGCAAGCCCGCACGCCATGCCAATGGCCGCCACCGCCCAGAACGTCGCCGCGGTAGACAGCCCGCGCACCTCGCGATTGTGATGCATGATCACGCCGGCACCGATGAAGCCGATGCCGGTGGCAATGGCCCCCAAGGCGGGAGCTGCGGAACTTCCCGCATGCTCGATGGCCAGTCGTGCGAAGACACAGGAGGCCGTGCCCACCAGGGCGCAGGATCGCAGTCCGCCCGGATGCCGCCGCCACTCGCGCTCCGCCCCGATCAGGGCGCTCAAGACGGCAGCGATCAATGTGCCGATCAGACCGGATTGGGCGGCATCGGCCAATGTCATTGGCTGGCCCAGACGATGCGATGCAGCCAGGCGATTTCGGAGAGGTCGAAATTATAATCCTGATGCGCCGGGTTGAGGCTGCGCAACTCGATGCGGCGGGCAGAACGGCGGGCGAGTTGCTTGGCCATCACCTCACCCTCGCGCGTGCGCACCACCACACGGTCCCCCCGGCGGATCGGCGCGTTGGGCGAGACGATGACCACATCGCCGTCGCGAAACACCGGCTCCATGCTCTCGCCGCTGATCTCCAGCGCATAGGCGTTGCCATCGGCGATGTCGGGCAGCGAGACCTCATCCCATGATCCGCCGACCGGATAGCCGGCATCATCGAAAAACCCATCGCCGCCTGCCTGGGCGAGGCCGAGCAGCGGGATGCGGCGGGATTGCGGGCGGGAGGGGGCGGCGGCCGGAATGGCGCGGGCGCCCATCACCAGGGCGGTGAAGACATCCAGCGTGGCCCCGGTGGCGTCGAGCACCTTGGCCAGACTTTCGGTGCTTGGCCAGCGCGCACGGCCATCGGGCATGTGACGTTTGGAGGGGTTGAACGTTGTGGGATCAAGCCCGGACCGCCGGGCGAGGCCGGAGGCGGACAGGCCGTTCTCGGCGGCCAGCGTGTCCAGCGCGCGCCAGATGTCGTCGTGCTTCATGTCCCACCAGAAATTCTGAAATTTGCCAAAGCCATAGCGCAGCCTGCCGGAAGAGGCGTGAGTCGCAGCGTTAATTCAGTGTGATAGGAATGACGGCCTTTGTGAATAGGAATAATCGCTTATTAACTTTGAATTTTGACGCTCAGATGGGTAAATGTTCCTGTTCTGTTCTTCTGCCGTGACGCCGCCGCCACACGCGGTGCGACATTGCAGGGAAAAATCACAGGAGGTCGTCATGGAATTCACGGTTCGTAATCTGTCGGTGTTGGCGTATGCGCAGGGTTTCACGCTGTGGCACTATCGCGCCCCCAATGCGCGGCTTGCGGTGCTCGATCAGCCGGGGTTCTTCAACAAGGCGGCGGATATGTTGGCGCAGGGCGACATGCTGATGATGTCGGGCAGCGATGGCGGGCGGGTGGCCTTCGTTGCGTCTACTCAAAACAGTGCAACGCAGAACAGTGTAACGCTGGCAGCGCTGGCGTGAGCGCGCGGATTGCGGCATCAGGGGGGCATGACACCCGAGCTTGCCTCTGCCTGTATCCCTCTCCTCCGTTGGCTCGACCCGGAGACCGCGCATGGACTTGCCCTGCACGCCTTGCGGCTGGGGCTGGCTGGGCGGGCCTCGGTGGTCGATGCACGCTTGGAAGTGCACACACTCGGGCTGCGCTTTGCCAATCCGCTGGGGCTGGCCGCTGGTTTCGACAAGAATGCGGTGGCTTTGCAGCCGCTGGCCAAACTCGGCTTTGGCTTTGTCGAGGCGGGCACAGTCACCCCGCGCCCGCAACCGGGCAATCCGCGTCCACGCCTGTTCCGCCTGATGGAGGATCGCGCCGCGATCAACCGGATGGGCTTCAACAATGACGGGTTGGAAACCTATCTGGCCAATCTTGAACGCCGACCGCACACGCTGCCGGTGGGCGGCAATATCGGCATCAACAAGGAAGGTGCCGACCCGGAGCGTGATTATCCGCTGCTGGTCAAGGCGTTGGCCCGCAAGGTAGATTACATAGTCATCAACGTCTCCAGCCCCAACACGCCGGGCCTGCGCGATTTGCAGGGGGAGGCACGGTTGCGCTCGATTCTGGCAGCCATTGCCGAGAGCGTGCCGGATCATCCGCCGCTGCTGGTCAAGATCGCGCCCGATCTGGCGTTTGACGGGCTGGAATCGGTGGTCGAGGCCGCCATTGCCGGGGGCGCTGCCGGGCTGATCGTCTCCAACACCACCATCGCCCGCCCGAAACTGCTCTCGACGCATGCCAATCAGGCCGGTGGATTGTCCGGAGCGCCGTTGTTCGGGCCATCGACCGAAATGCTGCGCCGGGCGGCCAAGCTGGCGGCGGGGCGATTGGTGTTGATCGGTGTGGGCGGGGTGGCGAGCGGTGCTGACATTCTGACCAAATTGCGCGCCGGTGCCTCGCTGGTGCAGGTCTACACCGCCCTTGCCTTCGAAGGCCCCGGCCTGATCCCGCGCCTGTTGCACGAATTGCAGGGCGAATTGACGCGCCACGGCTTCGCGTCCGTCGAGGCTGCCATCGGCGCCGATCTCTAAAGGAAAACAAAATGCGTTTTCTCGATGGTTTCCAGCCGTTGATGGCGGATTATGACGGCTACATCGTCGATCTTTGGGGCGTGATCCATGACGGTCTGACGCCATTTCCCGGTGCGAAGGAGACGCTGGCGGCGTTGCGTGATGCGGGCAAGCGGGTGGTTTTGCTCTCCAACGCCCCGCGCCCGTCGCATTCGGCGCAATCCGCTTTGCGCGGCATGGGGCTGGCGGACGATCTGTATTCCGGCATCATGACCAGCGGCGAGGCCACCCGTCTGGCGCTGTCCAATCCGCCCGATGCCTGGTTCGCCAATTTGGGGCGCCGCGTGTTGCATGTCGGCCCCGAACGGGACCGCGTGACGCTGGAGGGCTTGGGGCTGGAGCGGGTGGATTCGCCGGAAGCGGCGGATTTCATGCTCAACACCGGCCCGGATGAGATGCAGTCGATCGATCTGGCCGATTACGAGGCCGTGTTGCAGGCCAGCCGGGCGGCGGGGCTGAAGATGGTCTGCGCCAATCCCGATCTGGAAATCGTGCGCGGTGGCGAGCGTGTGCCCTGCGCCGGGGCGTTGGCGCTGCGCTATGAGGCGCTCGGCGGCGATGTGCGCTCATTCGGCAAGCCGGACCCGGCGATTTATCGTCCGGTGCTGGAGATGCTCGGCGTGGAGAAAAGCCGCGTGCTGGCAGTGGGCGATGCGCTGCGCACCGATATTGCCGGCGCCAAGGCGGCGGGCGTTGATTCCTGCTGGGTGCTGGGCGGCATTCACGCCGAAGAACTCGGCAGTAATCCGGTGCTGATCCGCCACGCAGCACAGGCCGCAGGGCTCGCCCCCACGGCCTGCATTGCGGCGTTTAACCTGTAATCACACCTTCCGGCGGCGGCGGAGCGCGGCAATGCCCGTCATGCCGCTGGCCAGCAGCGCCATCGTGCCCGGCTCTGGCGTGGGGGTGGGCGGTGGCGTGGGGGGTGTCGGCGGGCTGGACGGATTGGTCGGCGGTGTGGTCGGCTGGAACGGGTAATCGTGCACTTCGCCGTGGCCGTTGAAGTTCAACGCATAGAGCGTGCCTTCAATCGGATTGTAGTTCGTCACCGTCGCATCGCCGGCGAGCACGGTGCCCTGCCAGTTGTTCATCGTCACGGCGGTGGCGGTGGTGAAGTTCCAGATAATATCGTTCTGCGCGATCACCGAGGCCGTCGGATCGAAGATTTCCGTCGGGTTATAATACGTCGTGCCGCTCACGTTGATCACCGCAGAGGCAGCGGTGCCGGTGAAGATGATCTCAGTGGCGGTTTGCAGCATGGCCGCCGTGATGTTGAACACCGCCACGCCTGCGCTGTTGCTGCCCAGGTTGAAGGTGATCTTGGTGCCGGCGAATGAATAATTGCTGTTGGTGGTCAGGGCCGCCAACGATACCTGCAAGGCATTCAACGGTGCCGTGAAGGCACTCATGTTCAGGGCGGGCGTGCTGACGACACAGTTCGAATTGCAGCCGTTGATCGTCACCGGGACGTTGTTGCGGTTGGTGACGTCCGCAAAGGAGCCGGTTGCGGCCGTGACCTGCGTGACCGGAACGTTACTGCCTGCGCTGGAGGTGTTGATGGTGACGATGTTGAGCGAGCCATAAGTTGTCTGTTGGCTGTTCGCCAGATCGGTCAGCGTTGTCGAGGCGTCAGTGCCGACATGGAGGTTGGACGCAAAAATCTGCTGGCTGCCATTGGTGCCTTCCAACGTGCCAATGATCGCGCGGCCTTCGATGTCGTTGGCGGAGCTGTAGGTGCCCGGCACGATGACATTGAAGGCACCCAGGATTGCATAAGGATCATAGGTCTGCGCATGCGCCCCAAGCGACAGGGTGGAAAGACCGATCACGTGAACGGTCAACCACCGTGAACGCGGAGTCGCAACCTTATCCATTCGCCGTACCATACTCAGAGCCCCCATCACCTCTGTGATGATAGGGAGATCTCCGCTCGAAGAAAAGCGGTTTGATTCGCGTTGTTTTGAATTTTGCAAGAATGATTTTGTGAATTTTTATTATTTTGCGTTAGCTCTTTTTATGCCGAGCCTGACAAAGAGGAGAGTTGCCAGGGGCGGATGTTGAGTTTGGACAGCGCGCGCAGCCATTTGCCTTCGTGATCGTCGCCGAAGAGCAGGTCGGGATCGGCGTCGGCGGTCAGCCAGGAATTTTCCTTCATCTCGCGGTCAAGCTGTCCCGGTCCCCAATTGGCATAGCCGAGTGCCAGCATGCCCTGCGCCGGTCCGCCGCCATTGGCGATGGCCTTGAGCACGTCCAGGCTGGCGGTCAACGCCACCGATTCGTCCACCTTGAGGCTGTCATCGCCGGTCCAATCGGTGCTGTGCAGCACGAATCCGCGCGCAGACTCCACCGGGCCGCCTTTGCACAGGCTGATCACCCGCGCCGGATCGCCCTCGGCGACGTTCAATTGCCGGATGATCTGGGTGAAGCTGGGCGAAGGCAGCGGCTTGTTGACGATCAGCCCCATCGCACCGTCTTCGCCGTGGGCGCAGAGGTAGATGACGCTGTGGGAGAATTCGGGATCATCCAGTGCGGGCATGGCGATCAGCACCTGTCCGGTGAGGCTGGATTCCGAGGGCGAGGAGGGTGGCATTCTGGGCATACCCCTATGTTGGCAGGCTGTACGTGACAGGCAAGCGTCCTGCCGCTAGGAATTGCGGCGAAACCGGGGCAGGGGGTCTGCCCGGAATGTGCGAGGAACTGCCGTCATGTCCCAGACCATCGAGATTGGTGCGACCATCCCGTCGCTGAAGCTGATGATAGCCACCGCCGAAGGTCCGCGTGAGGTCACGACGGATGAGCTGTTCAAGGGCCGCAAGGTCGTCATGTTCGGCGTGCCCGGTGCCTTCACGCCGACCTGCTCGGCCAAGCATCTGCCGGGCTTCATCCAGCATGCCGCCGCCTTCGCCGAGAAGGGTGTGGAGAGCATCGTGTGCATGTCGGTCAACGATGCCTTCGTGATGGGAGCCTGGGCAAAGGACCAGAATGTGGACGGCAAGATCGTCATGCTCGCCGATGGCTCGGCTGCCTTCACCAAGGCGCTCGGCCTGGAGCTTGATCTGGGTGCCCGCGGCCTGGGCCTGCGGTGCCAGCGTTTCGCGATGGTGGTGGACGATGCGAAGGTGACGGCGCTGTTCGTGGAAGCGCCCGGCGGCTTCGATGTCAGCCGTGCCGAGGCGGTCATGGCAACGCTCTGAGGCGAGTGCCGCTCCAGCGATCATCAAAACCGCGCCAAATTGGCGTGGCGGCGTGATTTTCGCTGGAGCCGATTCCCGTGCCGCCGGACGATACCAACTCAGTTTGGCGCGAGCGGCTGGAGAGGATGGGTGGGGAAATTGGTTGCAGAAGGCGCGTGGTCATACCTGACGCATTATCTGGCACCTGTGCGCGTGGCCGATAAAGAACGGCGACGGGCGATCGCGGTGTGGCTGCTGGTGGTGCTTGCGGTGCTGGCCTGGCTGGGCGTGATCGGTGCCACACTGGTGCTGACTGAGTTTTTCGGCATTGGGCATGTTTAGTCTTACTGTGTCACAAGTCTGAGATATTGTTGACAACATGGGCATCTTGGCAGCCGCCTTGCGATTGCCCTGGCGATGATTGTTCGTATCGTCGTCATTGAGGTTTCGACGTGCCGCTCAGGTCGGATCGGGGGAT
>JARLIM010000038.1 GCA_031291725.1 Acetobacteraceae bacterium | reverse complement strand
GACCACTTGGCCGGCAAAGGTCGCGCCCAAGGCCAGATTGCCATTCTGCGCCGTGCTGGTGATGGCGATTGTCGGCGCCAGATTGTCGAGATCGACCAGCGTCGCCGATGCGGTGCTGCCAGCGTTGCCGTAGCTGTCCGACACCACGGCGGTGAGGCTGTTGAGGCCTTCCGTGGTCAGATACACGCTGGCGTTGAACGTGCCCGAGGCGCTGACGATGGCGTTATCGACGTAAACGCCATTGTCGTAGATCGCCACATTCGCACCAGCCACCGCGGCGCCATTATGGCCGAGGACCGTGCCGGTGATGGCTTCCAGCGCGACGTTGGTGCTGCCGGTGAGCGGGGCGGTGATGGCCACGGTCGGCGCCACATTGTTGAACTTGTCGACAATTGCGGCGCTGGTGCCGGAGTTGCCGTAGCTGTCAGCGACCACCGCGGTGATGCTGTTGCTGCCCAGCGCAAGCGACGTGGTGGGAATCACCGAGAAATTGCCGGTCGCATCCGTGGTGCCGGTGCCAATCACCGTGCTGCCATCAAGGATCGTCACGGCGACGTTAGCCACCGAAGCCGCACCGCTGGACACCGCATAGCCCGTGACGGTCGGCGTGGCGTTGTTGCTGCTCTCAGCCCAACTGGTGATCACAACCGTCGGGCTCACGCTATCACGGGTATCAACCTGCGTGGCGCTGGTGACTTGGTTGCCATAGCTGTCGGAAGCAACAGCGTAGAGGCT
This sequence comes from Acetobacteraceae bacterium, assembly GCA_031291725.1. GTDB lineage: Bacteria > Pseudomonadota > Alphaproteobacteria > Acetobacterales > Acetobacteraceae > CAIQQQ01. The sequence goes on along the minus strand of JARLIM010000038.1, from coordinate 54,991 downwards.
GTTGGAGCCTGCGGACAGGGCCGCGGCATAGGAGAAGCTGCCGCCGGCACCCGTGGTGGTGGTGCCGAGCTTGACGCCGTTATCGTAGATCGTGACGGTTTGACCAACCGCCGAGGCATCGCCGCCAGACACCAGTTGACCGGACAGGGTCGCCGTGGCCGCATTGCTGGCTTCGGCCGAGCTGCTCAGCGTCACCGTCGGGGCGACATTGTCCAGGTCATAGCTCCAGGTGCCGGTGCCGGTATTGCCATAGCTGTCCGTCACCGTGGCGGTGACGTTGTTGAGGCCTTCTGTCGGCAGGTTCAGCACCTGGGAGAATTTGCCACCCGCACCGATCGTCGCCACGCCAAGCGTGGTGGTGCCTTCGGTCAATACGACAGAGGTTCCGACAAGGCTGGCACCGTCCGGCAGGGTCACAGTGCCGGAAATGGTCTGCCCGGCGCTTTTGCCAGCGCCCGTATGCGCGTCGAACGTGATCACCGGAGGCTGCGATGCAACGACATCAACCACGGCGTTGCTGGTGCCGGTATTTCCGAAATTGTCCGTCACCTGAACGGTGAAGGTGTTGTTCGCCACCGGCAAAGTGACCGGTGCGAAGGTGAACCCCCCGGTTGTCAGCGAGATCGAGGCGTTCTCGACGAACGCGCCATTGTCAAAGAGTTCGGCAAACGCCCCGTTCAACGACGCTGCGCCCTGAGCATCGGCAATGCCGGTGAGCGTGACGCTCGTCAGGTTGCTGGTTTCGCTTGCGCTCGTCAGCGACACGGTCGGCGCGAACGTCGTCGTGGTGAAGCTGGAGCCTTGGTTCAGGTTTGCCATCGGTCAGTCCCTTTGCGCTAGCGCATTCGTGAGTGACCATTGTGATAACATCTGCGTGAATGTCGCCGCACTGCCCGTTTGGGTGACATTGGTTGAAAATGTCTGACCTTTATTTACATTCTCCCGTTTGAGGGAGACAGACCATCGACCGCGAGCAGAGCATGGAGGGCGTGACCGACCATTTGTGCTTGCGTTCCGACATTGAATTTACGCAGCACCGCCTTGATGTGGCTTCTGACTGTCTCAGCACTGATGCCAAGATCAGTTGAAATTTCTGCCGTGGGATTGCCGTTCAACACCATTTCAGCAACGCGTGCCTCCATTCGCGTCAGGGAAAAGATTTCCGCAAGAAGATTTCGATTGGCCTGGGGGCGATGATTCAAATCGGCCACGCGCACGCAGACAAGAATTTTATCGTCTGTGATTTTAACGGTGCGCGCCGAAACCACCATAACGACATGGTCGGCTCGGTCCTTGAGCCCAATCATGTGGGGTTTTTCAGTCGCGTCGAAAGGCCGGGCCGCCTGTGCCACCAATTGTTCGAGCGCCTGGGTTTCCAGCTTACGTTTGGTGGCAAGGCGGCCGGAGGTGATGTTGAGAATGCGTCCGCTCGACAACATCTCCTGCGCCGCCGGATTGACGTGCACCACCACACCGTCGGGCTGCACCAGCAGCATCGGAATGCTGGCCTGATCGATGCCCACAGCCACCATGCGGCGCGCGAAATCGCTGTCTGGCGCAATAATCATCGCAGACGATTGCCGCAGTCTGGCGAGCGCAGGCGCTCCCCCAGGCAAGCGCGATGCGGCCGGAGGGGCTGCCATCTGAACACCGTGTTGCTCCGCCATCCACCTCTCTCCCGCAACCCGCTTTTGGCGCGCATGATGAGCCCGTGCACGTATGACTCCGATGGCGTTGTCGAATCCTGGGACCGATGAGTTATCCGCAATTTGTTGCAGAAAACACTTTGCCATAACGATACCGCAAGAAGAGGATTTTGTCTATCGACAGATCTCGTGTTCCTCGCAGCGCTTTTTGTGAAATTTCGTCTGATAATTGTTTTTTAACAAGGGTTCCGCAGCGTCACTTCACCAGATTTAAGAGGGTTTTGTATCTAAAAGTAACATTTATGTGTACGTGATCGTGCGCAAGGCGTTCTGCATGTGCGCCCCCTGGCTCACATCATGGCGTTTCATCCGGTGGGGCGGGGGTTTGCATCAAGCCCACGAAGCGCGCCATGCGCAGTGTGCAGATGGCCAGATGTTGCTGCCCGGAGAGATTCAGACGATCGATGGCTTCACGCACATGCGTGCGCAACGTCGTCTCGCGGCGGTTCAGCAAGGTGGCGATGTCTGGAATGCCGAGGCCCTGCGCCAGATATGCCGCAACCCGCGTCTGGGAAAGGGTCAGGCCCATCAGATTGGCCAATTGATGAATGTCACTGATTTCGGACAGCAAATCCTCGACCATCATCACGATCCCGCGCGCAACAAGGTTGGTCGCGACTAGCCTCAGCATCAAAATCGGACTGCCAGGGCGGGATTTGAGGACAACAATTTCGCGGTGTTCGTGTCCAGTGGCGATGCGGTCCAGCGCCTTGCTGACCATATCCGCCTCCTCGCTGCGGCGAAGGCCCAGATAGCCGCGCTCGACGAACAAAGCCGGATGCCGCTGCACCACCTGCCGTCCGGCATCGTTGGCCGCCAGAATCAAGCCGGTTTCGTCCAGCAGAAGTGCGGGTGAAACCATTATATTCAGAATATCGTCTGCCTGCCGCAACCCAGCAGCCTTCGTGCCGACAGGGGATGTCGAACATGCTCCATCGGTTGCAGGCGGCATCCAGATCTCCTAAGCCGACGCCGTTGTCGGCTCTTTTTTATATTGAAGTTATAATGACTTATTTGTGCATTTGTCGATTTAGTTGTCGCTTTTTTTGACATTATGTTAGTAATTTGGCGATTTCAATAGATGATTTTTGAAATGTCATTACTCGTGCGGATCGACGGCGGGGCGCGGGACGATCGCTGCGTCTGTGATGCGGATCAATGTCGAGAAGTTTGCAATGCAGCATTTTTTGCCGCGCCTGTCGGCAGGTTATCTGCAATAATGGCGCGCGAGTTTGACTTAATTTCGACAATGCAAGGAAAACGATCATGGCAGACGCCAGCCCGGTCACTGGGATTCCCGCAACCTTGATTCCTGGCGACGGAATTGGGCCAGAAGTTACACAGTCGGTTGTCGCGGTGATGGAGGTTCTCGGCAGCCCATTTGCGTGGGATGTGCAGCTCGGCGGCATGGCTGCCATTGCCGTTGGTGGCGATCCGTTGCCGAAAGCCACGCTGGACAGCATTCGCCGCACCGGCTTGGCGCTGAAGGGGCCATTGACGACGCCGGTTGGCGGCGGTTTCCGCTCGGTCAATGTGCGTCTGCGTGAGGAATTCCACCTCTATGCCAATCTGCGCCCGGCCCGCACGCTGATCCCAGGCGGGCGTTACGAGAACATCGATCTGGTGATCGTGCGTGAAAATCTTGAAGGGCTCTATGTCGCCTTCGAGCATTACATTCCGATTGGCGACGATCCGCATGCCGTGGCGATGTCATCTGGCGTGAACACGCGCGATGGCTCACGCCGGATTGCCGAATTCGCCTTCGACTATGCCGCACGCAATGGTCGCAAGAAGGTGACGATTGTTCATAAGGCGAACGTGCTGAAGGCGCTTACCGGCGTATTCTTGGAAACCGCCCAGCAAGTCGCTGAGAAATACAAAGACCGTGTGGCGTGTGACGAACGCATCGTTGATGCCTGCGCGATGCAATTGGTGCTCAACCCGTGGCAGTTCGACGTGATCGTGACGACCAATCTGTTCGGTGATATCCTGTCCGATCAGGCGGCCGGTCTTGTTGGCGGTCTGGGCATGGCGCCGGGGGCCAATATCGGCCTGCACGCGGCGATCTTCGAAGCCGTGCATGGCTCGGCACCGGACATTGCCGGCAAGGGCATCGCCAACCCGACATCCGTGCTGCTGGCGGCGGCGATGATGCTTGAGCATGTCGGCCTGAAGGACAAGCGCACGGCGCTCGAACACGCCATTGATCAGGTGCTCAACGTCGATCAGATCCGCACCGGCGATCTGGGCGGCCATGCGACGACGTTGGAATACACCACAGCGATCATCAATCGCCTGAAAGGCTGAGTCTTTCCGGCACGAATGGCATCGCAGGCCTGTTTTCGGCATCTCTTGCATGCGGAAAATAGGCCTGCCGTGCAATCAGCCCATCCCCGGCGGTAATTGGATATTGCCCTGACCGCGCAGCACGGCTTTTCTGCTGGAGGAGTTTTCACGCGCTGGGGGTATCGATCCCGATACGATGATTGACGATATTGCCCATGATTGCCCGACCTTGGTGCGGTCGGACTCTGCCGTGCGCATGTTGTTGGCCTGCGCGGGGTTTGGCCCGCCGGTTCCGGTCGAGGGGCAGGGAATCGTCGCTGGCGATCTGTTTGCACATGCCCTTGATCAGCGCGTGGCGCCTTGGCTGTGCGTCAATCTTGTCGATCAATGCCCGGATTGGATCTCGCATCGCGAGGACATGATGTTTCGCCGCTATCTCGATGCACGGCGCGCAGCGTCGGCGGTGGGGCTGGCGCAATTGGCGCAGATCGTCTCGGCCATGACCGCTGCCGGGGTGAAAGCCGTACCGTTCACCGGGCCGGTATTGGCGCAATTGGTCTATGACGACCCGGCCTTGTGCCAGTTCGATGAGCTTGACCTGCTGATCGACCCCGCGCAGGCCGAACGGGCCTTGGCGGTATTGGAGCGGTTGGGCTATCGCACCGCGCTCGCCGATCTCACGCCCGGACGATTGCGCGCCTATCACCGATACAGCGGTCAGGACAGTCTGTTGGCAGACGGCAAGCTGTCGGTTGTGGCGCATTGGGCTGCCGCGCCACGCTGTTTGTCGATGCAGATCGATGTGTCGGCGATAATTGATCGTGCCGACAGCGTCATCGTCGGCGGGCATATTGTGCCATGTCTGTCGGTGGAGGACAGCGCGCTGCTATTGGCGATCAGGGCCAGCACGGATCAGTGGCGCCGGGTGCGACCGGCCCAGGATCTGGCGGCCTTGGCGGTGCGATACCCTTTGATGGACTGGGATATTGTGCTCGTCCGCGCCCACCAATATGGCCTGCGTCGCGCCATGCTGTTGGCGTTGCTGCTGGCGGTGGATGTATTCCACGCCCCCATACCGGTCGATCTGCTGGCCGTCGCCCGTCACGACCCGCATTGCCGGGCCTTGGCCCAGATGGTGCGCGGCGGCATCGGGGCGCCCGTGCGTGAGCCCGCTTCGATGTTCAGGCTGTCACGCTTCCTGTGGAGTGTGCGTGAGCGTCGGATCGATCGTCTATCCTATACGTGGCGAACGCTGACCCTGGCCGGTGTGCCGCATTTCCGCGCTGTGGCGCTGCCCGAGGCGTTGGCGTTTCTCTATCCGTTGGTGCGTTGGGGCCAGACCATGATGGCGTTGCCGCTGTGGCGGCGTTGGAGGCGGTAGCCCACCACCACGGAGCTGGCTGCATCGCGGAGCGGCGCACCGCGCGCGATGGCGTTGCTCTAGAATCATATATTTCTAGAGCACGACCTTTCGACCAGAAGATTCCATCTGGTCGAAACGTACTCTCACAGTCTTTCAGCAGCCTGCTAAAGCCATATATTTATTTCTAGTCACGCAAAAAGGCCTGAGATGTGAATCTCAGGCCTTTGGGGGATGTCTTCAGACCGTCAACAGACGATCAGAACTTTACGCGAAGCGCAGCAAATGCCATTTGTATCGAGGCGTTTGGTGCCAGAGTGCCCGGCAGCAAGGCGTTTGAATAGGTGGTGGACGGTGTGCCAACCATGAAGTCCTTATAGTTGAACTTCTCCCATTCATAGCCAAACAGCACCGACATATTCGGGCGCAACTTATATTCGCCGTGAAGATTGACCGTAATCAGGGTCGATTTCACGTCGGGCAGCGGCTGGAAGTTCAGCGCCGCCATCGTGGTGCCAGAAACAATGGCAGTGCCATAAACCGCCATGCCATCACCGAGGGCATAGGCTGTATCGCCATAGGCCAGGTTGCCATCCAAGCTGATCTTGAGCAGGTCAGGAATGGCTTGCCAATCGACATTCACGCCGAAAGTCTGCACGGAGTCAGTCGTCTGGGCATTATACGGCACAAGTGCGCCGGTGCCGCCGGTACCAACTGTGCCAGTGGAGTATTGGCTCGCCTGGTTATAGTAAATCTGCTGATACGTGTAGAAAGCATGCGCGGTCAGAGATTTGGTGGCTTGCCAGGAAACATCCGGGCTGACTTCAGCGTTGTAGTTGCTGCGCATCCCTTTGGCGCTGGCAGGATAGGAGTCCTTGGAGAACTTGCCCATGACCGAGAACGTCACATCCTGCAATGCCTGCACGTCGATCGTCGTCTTGACGTCGTCATGTGTGCGGGATGCTTCCGAATACATCACCAGGCTGGCGAGTTCGGTCTGACCGCATCCAGCGATGCCGCCGCACGAAGCATTCCACCACCCTTCGGGGTTGTAGGACGACGCCCAACGCTGCTCGTGAGCATAGCCCAGCGAGCCGAAAATGCCGTCCGAGACCGGGATCGGCCCGCGCAGCTTAAGGGCGGTGTTTTCCGTCACCACGTTGGAGGTGTCGCTGTAGTTGCGCCAGACGTCATCAAGTGTCTGGGTCAATGTCAGCTTGGTCTCCGGTGCGATGCGGTAGCCAGCCTCGACCACGCCGGTCTGATGATGGATGCTGAACGGCAGGTTATAGGCCGGATGCTCCGGACTCGTCAGCGTCACCGTGCTGGTGCTGTCCGGGTTGATGTCCGTGTAGAAATTACGCGGGCTCATATTGTCCCGGTCGTCAAGCGTATAGGCAACCCGGATATTCAGACGCGGCATCGGCTGTGTGACCAAAGCCACGTTGGCGAATGTCGTCTGGATCAATCCCTGGAAGCTTGGCGTGATCAGAGTTGCCGACTGCTGGGGGAGAATGGTGCTGCCGCTGCCAGACACGAACGTCGCGTTCTGGACTTCCAAACCATACCCAAAGTTTGCATTCACGCGCGTGGTTGGTGAGAGATTATATCCCACCATCAATTTAACCTGATGCGCCGAATTGTCCGGTGGAACGGAATAGAGCGCGCCGGTGGATTTGGAGAGGGACGTGCTGAACGGGTTCTCCATTTCCAGTGGGTTATCGTTGTTCTGGAATTGGCTATAAGTATAGCCCAGCTGCACTTGCACCTTTTCCGTGCTGTATGCGCCGCCGACATCAAACCGATCCATGTCGTAGTTAATCGGCTGCGCGAAATACGCCATCGCGTTGGCCGAGACGGCCGGCTTGGTGTTGCTGGCCGACACCACACTCGGGGCGCTGACGAATTCAAGTGAGTTCGCCTGCCAGCCTTCCTTGTGCTCGTGGCGCCAGCCGCTGGTGATCAACCAATCGCCCCACTGATATTTTCCACCCAAGGTGAAAATATCCCGCTGCAAACTGAGGTCATAATTCCTCATATTTGCACCGGCGGCAGGTGCAATCGTCCAAACCGGGGTGAGCGTTCCAGATGTCGGAATGGTTGGCGTCACCGTCTGTGACGACGCTCCGAAGGCTGTCGCCACGCCGGGCAGGCCGGAGATCGTGTTGGTTCTCGGAATGCCCAAGCCATTGGACATGTCGAAGATGCTCTGGAACGAGTTGGTGGCGTAGTACGGGATACCGTCATAGGTGAGGGACACCCCCCACTTGCCCTGCTCGCCCACCTTGGCGATGACCGAGCGATCCGGCAGGCCGAGATTCTGGCCGTCGAAGGTAAAGTACTGCGTCTGCCCAGAGTCCCAGGCATCCTTGCTCTGGAAGTGCACGCCGGCCACGGCATTGAAGCCAGGGTCCACCGCACCGTTGAAGCGGTTGAGGTAATAAGACCGGCCGCTGCTGTACTGGGTTCCGATATCAATCCAGTTTTGCAACTCAGGCGTGGCGGCGGCGGCCGCCGGCTTGTCGTCAACATCGAAACTGGAGTCATCACTTTGGGCGTAGGCGCTCAGGGGGAGCAGGCATACGCCCGCTCCAAGCAGAACCCTGAAGGAAGACAACTTGCGTGTCATGATCGAATACTCCGGGGTGCCTTAACGTGTCAGGAACGCGCCATTCGGACTGTTGGACCCGTGGATCTGCGAGTGGCAGTTCACGCAGCCGCGAGCCATCAAGCGAAGATTGGCCGCGAGCTGTCCGGGCAGGTTCTGGCCGGCAAACGGCTGATCCTGGTGACCGCCATTGGCGTGACATTCCTGGCAGAGATACGGCGGGCGTTCGATCAACAGGCGAGCTTGGCTGGAACCATGCGGGGTGTGACAGTTCAAGCAGCTTTCACGAACTGGCTCATGTTCCCACAGCAGCGGGCCACGCTTTTCCATGTGACAGGTGTAGCAGACCTCATTGACCGTGAATTCCTTCAGAAGTTTCGGGCCAGGAGAGCCGTGCGGATTGTGGCAATCCGCGCAAACAACTTTTCCTTCGCGGATCGGATGATGCGAATACTTAAAGCTGTCGGCACGCTGTTCAGAGTGACAGGTGAAGCATTTTTCCGGCTGCGTCAGTTTGACCAGCACAGGGTCCTTGGCAACGTGGATCGTGTGGCAGTCGTTACAGGCGATGTCGTTGTTCTGATGCTGGCTGCCCTGCCAGTTCATGCGCAAACCAGCCTGGTGGCAGGTAAGGCATTGGGCATTTCGTTCCGCAACCGGGGATTTGTTCGGTCCCTTGAAGAGAACATTCGGCGAATTCGCCCGGCTGGCCACGTGGGCGGCGCTGGGGCCGTGGCAGGCTTCGCAGCCTTCCTGTCCGAAAGGTGTGTGCTTGTCGCCTTGCATGGCATGAGGCGTTTGCAGGATCGGCACAACTTTGGCGTCTGTGCTGTGGCACTTCAGACAGGTCTGTGCGCCGCCACCGGCGAACACTGCCTGCTGCTGGGCTGGGGGAGTGGCCGCGGGCGCCGCTGAGGCCCCCGTGGTCTGCGCCATGCCCGGAATGCTGGCCGCAATGGTCAGAAACCCGGTCAAAAGCGCCATTTTAAGGATGGAGCGCATGTTCGTCTGAAGTCCTGTCCCAAGTTGGCGCCACCGCATATCGGTGGCGCCGGGTTACATCATTGCTTGACCGCGACGAGATCGGTCTTGCCGTCGTTGAGGCTGAACGACCGCTCATACGAAACGTAATGAAAACGTTGCGCCGTGTGGCCGGAGTGAAGGGCAAAACCCATGTAATAGGTGTTGCCGGCGGTGATCGCGCTGAACGGTGCAGCCGCAGCGAGAGGACGTTTGATCGTCACGGACCAGGTGCCGCCCGATTGGGTCGCATCGGCCGTCACGATGTTGCTTGGGGCGGCGGCGCGCTTGTCGAAGACCAATTGCGTTGCACTCTTGGCGGGCTGGCCCGGATTGAGCAGCGCCTGCCAGAATTCCAGCTGATAGCCATCGGCCTGCAGGCCTGCCAGTTTATCGGGGGCCGCCAAGGCGTCGCCGCCGCCCTTGCGGGACAGCTTGGCGCGGGTCTTGGGCAGATACATCGTCCGGTTGGCACCGGCGCCGCTGGCCATACCGGCCGAGTCATCGTGGCAAGCCGCGAAGCAGCCACCGCGATTAACTTCCGGCACCTTGCCATCGTCGAACATCACCGAGACCTTGGTGGCATAGGCCGGGTCCATCTTGGAGTCCGGCTGGGCACCCTCGTTGAATTCGATATGGACATACAGATCAGTGCCGTCATTGGCGAGCTTGACGGTGGCGGCCACCGCGCCGGGCTTGCCGGCGATGGGGGTGGGTTCAATCGACGGCTTCTCGCCGGTTTTGAACACACGCGCCGCACCGGTGACGATCTGCGGACCCATGTCCTTCTCTTCGCCGATATGGCAGATGGCGCAGTCCTTGCCCTTGCGGAAGTCTTCACCGCCCGACATGTCCGAAGGGGTCAATGCCCATTCCCACGACGCTTGGCCGGGGTAGAACATCACGACTTCTTTGCCGGGAACGCTGGCCCAGTTAATGCCCGCCGCATGCGCAGAGACGCTGATCAAAAGCGCCGCAAGGCTGGCGACGGTTGTGCGATGAGAGTATTTGATCATCTTTTCCACTCGCTCGATTTTTGGATTATTCATCAACATCGAAGTCAGTCGGCGCAGGAGCGGCGGCTTTGACTTCGAAGTTTTTGTGGGTGATGCCCTTGTGGCACTCAACGCAATTCTCGTTGATCTTCGCGGCATCGGCATGCTTGCTGCGTGCAGACGGTTTCTGCTGTTCAGGGATCATCGAGCTGTAATCATGGCAATGGCGGCATTCGCGGGCATTGCTGGCGGCAAACTTGCCCCAAACTTCCTTGGCAAGTTCTGGGCGAACTTTTTCGAAGTTCTCAACTTTGTCCATGCCTTGGAAGAAGAAGGCATACAGCTCGCCAACAGTTGCAATCTTGGCCTGTGTTTCCAAAATCCAGTTGTATTGAGGAACATGGCAGTCAGGGCAACCTGCATGAACGCCAAACTGATTGGCGAAATGCGAGCTTTTTTTGTATTCTGGGTAAACTGTATCGCCCATCACGTGGCAGGTGATGCAGAATTCTGTGCGGCTTGTGTATTCGATTGCGCTGACCCAGGTGGCGAATACGCCCCAGCCGAGTACCGCACCACCGAAGGCAAACGCCAGATAGCGCCAATGGCGCACAACCCATGCGCGCCAACCCGTCTCGTCCGGTGAAGGCCCTGTTGCTGGCAATGTGGTCTGGCTCATGACGTCAATCCATCCTGCAAAGGCGCCGATGTGGCGCAACCGGTCTGGAAATTCGCGGAACGTGGCGCATGCCCCGCCCGCAAGACTCCTTCGCACATGCAGTATCCCTGCGACATGGAGGTGGGCCTACGACCAGCTTTCTGTATTTTAATGATACCAGTGCCACGGGGCGCTGGGAGAGTAAGGCTTTGCATGGCGTCGGGCCCTCCAAGGGGGAAACGGCTTTCAGGTAAGACATGTCCAGGCCATCCGCGGAACGGTTGGCCTGGCGGGTTCAGTCAGCGGATTGCGCCAAGACAGGCTGTCCTGGGAGAATGGCGGCCAGGCGGGCGACGCGTTGGTCGATCTGCTGTTCGGACAGCGTGCCGAAGCCCAGCATCACCGCCCGTGAGCCGACGCCGCCTTTGTGCTGGTGGTCCGGCAGGGCCAACGCTTCCAGCCCGCTCAGCCTGGCCATGCGCGCAATAAAGGCGGCCGGACCTGCGGCGCTCGGTGGGAACCATGTCAGATGCAACCCGGCGTGATCGCCCCAAATCATTTGGCTCTCACCGATATGGCGATGCAGTGCCGACACCAGGGCATCGCGCCGTGTGGCGTAGACCTTCGAGGCGCGATGCACATGGCGTGCATAGCAGCCACCCTGCATCAGTTCGGCCAAGGCGGCCTGTTCAACCCGGCCCGAGCCGCAGCCGATCATTCGGCTGGCAATCGAGGCACCTACCGCGAGTCGCCGCGGCACCGCGAGATAGGCCATACGCACCCAGGGGCCGAGGGTTCCGGCAAAGGAGCCCAGCAGCATCACCTGGTCATGCTGATCGAGGCTGGCCAGCAGCGGCAAACGCTTGCTGCCGTAATGCAATTCGCCTTGGCAATCGTCTTCCAGCACCAAAGTGCCGGTCCGTTTGGCCCATTCCAGCAGGGCATGGCGGCGCGGCATTGAAAGCACGGCCCCGAGCGGGCGCTGATGTTCCGGTGAGACATGCACCAGGGTTGCACCGTCGCGCGGCAGTTTGTCGGTGCACAGGCCGTCGGTATCAACGGGGACACGCACAATGTCCGCCCTTGCATCGTCAAAGGTGGCGTGGGTCATCTCTTCGCACGGATCTTCAACCACAACACGATTGCCAGGCCGCAAAATGATGTGCGAGGCAATGTGCATCGCCTGCTGGCGGCTATCGGCGACGATAATCTGATCCGGCGATACCGCGACTGCGCGCGATGACGACATCCATGCCGCCACCGCCTTGCGCAGGGCGGGTTCGCCCGTTTGATGATGCAAGCCGCTGTCCGCGCCAAGATGGTCAAGTGCTTGGCGCATCAGCACGCGCCAGCGGACCAAGGGGAACAAAGCCGGGTCCGGCCGCCAGATTTTGCGGTCCGCCACTGGCTGGTCGCCATCGTCGCCACCGGAAACCAGGGTCAGCGTCGGCGCGGCAATGGGGCGTGGCACAACGAAGGTGCCCTGGGCCGGACGCGTTTCCAGCAATCCGTCAGCAATTAAACGCTCATAGGCCAACAGAACGGTTGTGCGAGAAATTCCAAATTGCTCGGCCAGCATGCGGCTCGAAGGCATCCGGGTTCCCGCCGCTAGACGTCCAGTGCTGATGAGTTCATGTAGCTGTTCGCAAATTTGCTCTTGAAGACATTGTGTCCGGTCAAGCGTGATCGGTGTCAACATAACGGATTGCCTATATCAATATCGACATCAAGAAAATCATTTCTAGATATCGTGCATGTAAATCTTGTTTGTGACGCCATTTCCACTCTCCGTCGATTTGGTATCCCGGGAATGAAACTCTCGTAAGGTTGATACTTGATGTTTCGAAGCTGAACGGCATTGATCGAAATCAATGTTGATTTTGCACTGACGGGTGATTTGTCTCGCTCAGGGGAGTGGCTTGATGTGGCGTTGCTTCAGCGCCGCGACTGGGCTGCGCCACCGTGAGACCGAAATTGACAGGATGAGTGCAGCCATGATCGCGTTTGAGGCCTATTGCCGCGTCGCTCTGGACGACATTCGCGCCCAGGGCCGCTATCGGGAGTTTACGCCGCTCTGCAAGCAGGCGGCTCGATTTCCTTATTATTCAAGCGCCAATGGTCGGGAGGTCCTCGTCTGGTCGGCCAATGACTATCTGGCGATGGGCGGCCACCCGGCGGTGATCGAGGCTTCCTGTGCGGCGGCGCGCGAGATGGGGGCGGGGGCCGGTGGCACGCGCAACATCAGCGGCACCTCGCCGGTGCATGATGCGCTGGAAGCGGAGCTGGCCAGTCTGCACGGCAAGCCGGCAGCGCTGCTGTTCACATCGGGCTTCGTGTCCAATCAGGCGGCTTTGTCCACCATTCTTGCCAGCCGCCCGGCCGGGAAGGATCAATTGTGGCAGGTATTCTCCGACGAGAAGAACCATGCCTCGATGATTGCGGGCCTGAAGGGCACGCCGGCGCATGTGCAGATTTTTCGCCATAACGACATGGGCCATCTCGAAGCCCTGCTGAAGGCGGCCCCGGAGGGTGCGCCGAAGCTGATCGCCTTCGAGTCGGTCTATTCGATGGATGCCGACATCGCGCCGTTGGCCAGCATTTGCGATTTGGCCGAGGCGTATGGGGCGATGACGTATCTGGACGAAGTACACGCGGTGGGCATGTATGGCCCATCTGGTGGCGGCGTGTCGGAGCGTGACGGCGTGGCGCATCGCATCGACATCATCGAAGGCACGCTGGCCAAGGGGTTTGGCTGTCATGGCGGCTATATCGCCGGACAGACCGAGGTGGTGGATTATATCCGCTCCGTCGCGCCTGGTTTCATCTTCACCACCTCGATGCCGCCCACCACGGCGGCGGCGGCATTGGCCAGTGTGCGGCATGTGCGCGGCGATCAGGCGCGGCGCGACAAGTTGTTCGAGCGTGCCGAAGCCCTCAAGCGCCGCTTCGATGCCGCCGGATTGCCGCGCATTGCATCGGTCAGTCATATCGTTCCGCTGCATGTCGGCGATGCGGCCTTGTGCAAAGAGGTCAGCCGGCGTCTGCTGGAGGAGTTCGGCATGTATGCCACGCCGATCAACTACCCAACGGTGCCGCGGGGCCAGGAGCGCCTGCGCTTTACGCCCACTCCGGTGCATACTGATGCTATGATGGATCGGCTGGTCACGGCGCTTGTCGCCATCATGAAACAATCACAACGCAAGGCGGCCTGATCGGCCAGAAGCACATTCTGGCGGGCTTTACAGGGCGGAGCGGGGAAAGATGATCACCGAACTAGGACATTTTGCGCTGATCTTGGCGCTGTGCGTGGCTGTGGCGCAGTCGATCATTCCGCTGATCGGCGCGTCGCGCGGCCAAGCCGGGCTGATGGATGTCGGGCGCAGCGCGGCGTTGGTGCATTTTCTGCTGATCGCTGTGGCGATGGGCGCGCTGATCCATGCCTATGTGGTGTCGGATTTCAGCGTCATCAATGTGGCGCAGAACAGCCACACCGACAAACCGCTCTTCTATAAAGTGACCGGCGTGTGGGGCAACCATGAGGGCTCGATGCTGCTCTGGGTGTTCATGCTGGCGCTGTGCAGTGCGGCGGTGGCGACATTTTCGGGCAATCTGCCGCCCGATCTGCGCGCGCGGGTGCTCTCGGTGCAGGGGATGATCTCGGTTGGCTTCCTCGCCTTCATCCTGCTCACCTCCAACCCCTTCCTGCGCACTTGGCCCGCGCCGGAGAACGGGCAGGGGCTGAATCCGGTTCTGCAAGACCCCGGCTTGGCCTTTCATCCGCCGTTCCTCTATCTCGGCTATGTCGGCTTTTCGGTGGCGTTTTCCTTCTCGGTGGCGGCGCTGATCGAAGGGCGCGTTGACGCGGCCTGGGGCCGTTGGGTGCGGCCTTGGTCGCTGGCATCGTGGTGCTTCCTGACGATCGGCATCGCGCTGGGCAGCTGGTGGGCCTATTACACGCTGGGATGGGGTGGCTGGTGGTTCTGGGACCCGGTGGAAAACGCCTCGCTGATGCCGTGGATTGTCGGCACCGCGCTGATCCATTCCGCCATCGTCGTCGAGCGGCGTGAGACGCTGCGCAGCTGGACGATCCTGCTGGCGATTGTCACCTTCTCGCTCTCGCTGGTTGGCACGTTCCTGGTGCGCTCCGGTGTGTTGAGCTCGGTGCATGCCTTTGCCGTCGATCCACGCCGTGGGGCATTCATTCTGGGACTTCTGGTGGTCGCCATTGGCGGGTCACTGACGCTGTATGCCGTCCGCGCCCCTGCCTTGAAGGGAGGCGGGTTGTTCGCACCGGTCTCGCGTGAAGGCGCGCTGCTGCTCAACAACATCTTGCTCGCCACCTGTGCGGCCACGGTGTTTCTCGGAACGCTGTATCCGCTGTTTCTGGATGCGGTGAACGGGCCGAAGATTTCCGTCGGCGCGCCATTCTTCAACCGCACCTTCGTGCCGCTGATGGTGCCGGTGCTGGTGGCAATGGCGGTGGGACCTTTGCTCGCCTGGAAACGCGGCGATCTGCTGGCGGCGATGCAGCGGCTGTGGGTGGCGTTCGCAGCGGCGGTGATCCTGGTGTTGGCCGTGCTTTATGCCACCACGGGTGGGCCGGTGATGGCGATCCTGGGGCTTGGTCTGGCGCTGTGGACGGCGCTCGGTGTGCTGGCCGAATGGGCGGAACGCGTGAAGCTGTTCCGGGTCACGCCGGCCCAAAGCTGGAAGCGTGCGGTGCATCTGCCGCGTGCGGCGATGGGGATGACCCTGGCCCATCTCGGCATCGCGATCACGGTGGCCGGCATCTCCGCGCAGGCATTCCAGCAGGAATTCCTCGGCATGGTGAATGTTGGCACCAATTTCCCGCTCGCGGGCTACATGCTGCATCTGGACAAGGTGGAGCGCGTGCAGGGGCCGAATTACGTCGCCGATCAGGCGAGTGTCGAGGTTTGGAAGGATGGCCGACTGGTGGCCACGCAGCACCCGCAACGCCGCTATTTCAAATTGCAGGACCAGACCACAGGTGAGACCGCGATTCGCACCGGTCTTGTGTCCGACCTTTACCTTGCTTTGGGTGATCCCGATGACAGCGGTGCCTGGACGGTGCGCGCCTATTGGAAGCCGATGGTGTCATGGATTTGGCTTGGCGGGCTGGTCATGGCATTCGGCGGCATGGTCAGCCTGAGCGATCGGCGCTGGCGTGTGGGGGTTGCGACCAAGCGGCACGCGGCGCTGCCGCAGCTAGCGGCTGGGGAGTAGGGGCGATGCGCAAGCTGATCTACGCTCTGCCGGTGCTGCTGTTTGCGGGGTTGGCAGGCTATTTCATCCTCGCTCTGCAGCCGGGGTATGACCCGCATGCTCTGCCTTCGGTGATGATCGACAAACCAGCACCAGATTTCAAACTGGCGGGACTGAAGGATGACGGGTTTTCTCTGGAGGGCTTCAAGGGCCGTCCGGTGGTGATCAATTTCTTCGCCTCGTGGTGCGTGCCGTGCCGTGAGGAGCATCCGCTGTTGATGCGTTTGGCCGAGAAGGAGCACATCCCGCTCTACGGTATCGACTACAAGGATCGCCCGGAGGACGCGGCGCGTCTGCTCGCGCAGTTCGGCAATCCGTATCGCAGCGTGGGTCTGGACCAGGACGGTCGCACCGGGCTTGATTTCGGCGTCTATGGCGTGCCCGAAACCTATGTGCTGGACGCCACCGGCCGTATTCGCAAGAAGTTCACCGGTCCGATGACCGCCAAACAGGTGAACCAGGAATTGCTGCCGATCCTGAAGCAATTGTCGGGAGGCGTGTGATGTTGGCGCGGATATTTTTTCTGCTCGCTTTGCTGCTGATGGCCGGCAGGGGCTATGCGGTGGAACCCGGCGAACGCCTTGCCGATCCGGCACTGGAAGCCCGCGCGCGCACATTGAGTGCATCGTTGCGCTGTCTGGTCTGCCAGAATGAGACGATCGACGAATCCAATGCGGGCTTGGCGCACGACATCCGGGTTCTGCTGCGCGAACGGCTGACGGCGGGGGATACCGACGCGCAGGCGGTGCGCGCGATTGTCGATCGGTATGGCGAATTCGTGTTGCTCAACCCGCCGCTGCACCCAGCCACAACGGTGCTGTGGTTTGGCCCGTTCGCCATTCTGTTGGTGGGCTTGGCCGGGGCGGCATATTGGGTGCGGCAACGACGGAAAGAGCCGGAAACACTGGCGCCGCTGAGCGCTGATGAACGTAGGGATCTTCAATCCCTGATGCAGGAGAATGAGCGGTGATCACTCTGACGATTTCATGCGTGGCGTTGGTGCTGCTGGCCCTGATTGGGCTGGGCTGGCCGTTGCTGCGTGCGAGCCGCACCAATTTTCAACGTGGTCAGTTCGACCGCGCTGTCTATCGCGACCAACTATCTGAAATTGATAACGATTTGGCCCGTGGCGTGCTGGACGCTGGTGAAGCCGATGCGGCGCGACTGGAAGTGCAACGCCGGCTGCTCGCCGTGCGGGCGGACGCCGCCCAACCCATGCAAACCAGCCGCAGCCCGCGCTTGGCGGTGGCGACGGCCTTGCTGGTGGCGGGTGGGGCTGGCGGTCTGTACGCCGTTCTTGGCGCTCCCACGCTGGAAGACGTGCCACATGTGATTGCCTCCGCCCAGGCTCAGACGGTGGCGCAGAGCGCACCGCAGGCGGCGGCCGCAGCGTCACCGCATGACACCGCAGCCCCGGCGGCGGGCAAGCCTGATGGTCATGGCGATTATCGGGCGGCGGCGGATAAGTTGCGGCAGAAATTGGAATCGGAGCCGAATAATGCCGAAGGCTGGGAGCTCTATGCCCATACCGAAAGCCGCATCGGTGATTATCAGCGCGCCACCGACGCCTATCGCCGCGCCATCGATCTGGGCCGCAAGGTGCCGTCGGCCTATGACGGTTTGGGTGAAATGTTGGTCCTGGGTGCCGATGGCATCGTGCTGCCGCCCGCCAAGGACGCCTTCCAAGACGCGCTGACATTGGAGCCTGGCAACGCGGTTGCACGCTTCTATCTCGCCCTGGCCGATTCTCAGGCCGGCGAGGCGCATAAGGCGGTTGACGCCTGGGTCAGCCTTGCCGGTGATCTGCCTGCCGATGACCAAATGCGCGAGGAAATTTCTCGCCGCATCGCCGATGCCGCCCGCTCCGGCGGCTTCGACGCACCGAAAATGCCAGACGGCAAATCCGCCGCCGATGCCCAGGCTGGTGCCGGTGGGCCGACGCCGGATCAGATGGCGGCTGCCGCCAACATGTCGCCCGCGGATCGCGACAAGATGATCCAAACCATGATCGACCAGCTTGCCGCCCGTCTGGCCAAGGAGCCCAACGATTTCGAAGGCTGGATGAAACTTGCCAATGCCTATGCGGTGCAGGAGAAGACCGACAAGGCGGTGGATGCATTCGACCATGCCTCGCGCTTGAAGCCGAACGATCCAACGATCAAGCTCGACGCCGTTGCCGCGATGATCGCACCGCTGCACCCCACGGACACCATCCCGCCCAAGGCTGTCACGCTGCTGCATGAAGTCTCGGCCGTGGCACCGGAAGCGCCAGAGGTGCTGTGGTATCTCGGCATTGTCGATGCCCGCGAGGGCCGCCCGGAACAGGCGCGGGTGAGTTGGACGAAGCTGTTGGGCGATTTGGACGAGGGCAGCCAGGACAGACAGATGGTTCAGACTGCCATCGATCAACTCGGCAAGCCGCCCGCCAAACAATAATCGCCTCTATTGCCCGCCACATCCGCGAATCGTGCAGCAACTCAAGTTTCTGACACCACAAGAAATTGTGATGTTGCACGACGCGGATGACGTGACCTAGATCAGTGCTCTATCGCAGTGATTTCGTGAGCGAGTTGCAAAGTTCAGCGTGCCTTTGAAACGACAGGAAACTGTCCGGGTGTGCTGGAGTGACGATGCCACGGGATCGGGTCACGCAAAAGCAGATCCTTCGGCCGGACGCACAATGCGGCTGGTGTTGAGGGGCGGGTGAGGCGGTCATGGGTTCCGATTCCTGGGAGAGCCGGGAAATCCTTGCGGCATATGGTGCTCCGGCCATTTTGATTGACCGCGCGGGTGTCATTCTGGGCAAGAACGGCCCGGCTGCACGGATTATCAACGAACATCCGGTGTTCGGATTGACCTATGACCAAGTTCGCCTGCGCCGCAATGACGAGGCGCTGCGCTTCGATGCGGCCTTGCACACGGCCTCGCATTCCCGTCGCAAGCCGTCTTATGTCACGCTCGCATCGCGCTCCGGCCGCCCCATCCTTGTGATGCGTCTGGCGGCTGTGGGGGACGATCCAAATGGGCCGGTGCTGTGTGAAATCGAAGATCTGGTGCCCCGCACCGACGATGCCGCAGCCCTTGCACGGGCAATGGGCATCACAGTGGCGCAGGCACGTGTGGCCGCCCTGCTGGCACGTGGGATGAATGTTCCTGATATCGCGCGTGAGCTTGGCTTGAAAGAGGCGACGCTGCGCACCCATATCCGCCACACCCTCGGCCGTCTTGGCCTTGATGGCCAGCAGGCCCTGGCCGTGTGCGCGGCACAGATGGCCCGCTTCATGGGCATCGTGCATCCCGGCTGATCGCAACACGCTTACGCCCTGATCGCCCCCCCACATGCGCACCGCGCAGCATGGGATGGCGGTTGGCGATGATGTGTCGATCTGTATCGTTTTTATTCATGAAATATGTATGATTTCGATCATTTTTGCATGAGATTCGAATTCCATCATCAGATATGTGGAAGCATTGTTAGATTTGCTGCCGTAGAAGGCGATGTCGCGATAACTTAAGCCGCCTTCGGCGATGAATCCGGTGCGCGGCGCTGGGAAAATTGCATGTCGGCTTCCTCATGGAACAATCAGTCGCTGACGATGGGGTATTATTTCCCCACGCTGCAGTCGGCGATTGGCGGCGACACAGCTTTCCTGGCGACGTCCGGGGCGGTGGCGCAGTTTGAATCCGATTTCTCGATCGCCTTCAGCCGCGTCTCATCCAATGTCGAAGAGCTGTCGTTTTCCTTCAACACCGCCAATGTCTGGGCATATTGGGGGCAGTTCAACGGCTTCGTGATCACCGGGCCGTCCGACGTTGCGGCAATCGCCTCTGTCACCTACAGCACCAACAGCAATTTCGTCGCAACGGATATCAGCACCACCGCCGACACGCTGTCGGTCAATTGGGCGGCGATGAATTACAGCCCGTCCACGGTTCTGAATCTGTTCATCCATTTCGTGCCAACCGCGCCGACCATCACGATCACCTCGGCAAGCGTGCTGACCAATCAGGCGCAGCAGACGATCACCGGCACGGTTGATGTCGACGATGCCGGCACCACGGTCTATCTCTATGACAATGGCGGCACCGCAGCCTTGGCCTCGGCTGTGGTGGGTGCCGATGGGTCGTGGTCGGCCAGCGTCGCGCTGCCGAGCCAAGGTGCCAATGTGCTGGTGGCCCAGGACACCAATGCCGCTGGCACGGCGACGTCGAACAGCATCACCGACACGCTCGACACCATCGCCCCAGTGGTGACGATGGCCTTGGCCGATGACACCGGGGTGAGTGCATCCGACCACATCACCTCTAACGATGCGCTGGTGGGCACGGCGGAGGTGGGGGCGCAGGTGGTGATCCGCAATGGCACCACAATACTGGCCAGCGTCACGCCCGATGCACATGGGCAGTGGAGCTTCACGCCCAGCCTTGCCGATGGCAGCACCACGCTCACCGCCAGCGAGACCGATGCGGCGGGCAATACCGGCACCGCCACGCTGGCTTTCACGCTCGACACCCACACACCCGACGTGACTGCATCCTTGCTGAACAACACCGGCGGCAACATCGCCGCTCCGGTGACGAGCGACGATCGACTGACCGGCACGGCGGATGCGAACGCCACGGTGGTGATCCGCAATGGCGCTGTGCAGGTGGGCACGGCTGTGGCCAATGCGACGGGTATCTGGACGGCGACACCGGTTGGACTGGCGGATGGTGCCTATAACCTGACGGTGAGCGATACCGATGCGGCGGGCAATACCGGCGCTGCCAATGTCGCTTTCACACTCGACACGCACATGCCCGCTGCCCCCAGCGGTCTGACCGTCGCGTCGCCCGGCGTCGCCTTGGCGGGCAACGATATTGTGGCGCTGGGCCGCACCATCACGCTCAGCGGCCATGCCGAGGCGGGCGATGCGGTTATTCTGTGGGACGGCGCCACCGACATCGCCAGCCTGACCGCCGATGCCTCCGGTGCGTGGAGCTTCACCGAAACCAGCCCGCTGACCGCCGGCGACCACCATATCCAGGCGCAGGCGATCGATGCCGCGGGCACGGCATCGGCGATGTCGGCGGTGCTCACAGTGGCCACCGATAGCGGCCCGGTTGCTGCCTCGGGCAATGTCATTGTGGCGCATGGGGTTGTCACCAACATGACCAGCCTGATCGATGCGCTGATCGCCCAAGGTGCCTCGGGCGAAGGCGATATCATCACGGCTGTTTCGGGCAGCGCTGCGGTGTCGCTGGGTGGCGGCGTGGTCTCATATGCGGCGGGCACTGGCGGCGGCAGCGACAGCTTCAGCTACACGGTGCAGAACGCACTTGGCCAATCCGCCACCGGCACGATCGCAATTGCCATCGATGGCGGCCCGACCGCCGGCGACAGCAGCTTTGTCATCGGTTACGGTCAAAGCCTCGATGTCACCGCGCTGCTGGACAGTCTGATCGGCAAGGGGTTGGTGGGCGATACCGAGACGATCACCGCCGTCTCTGGCCATGCCACGCTCGGCAGCGGCGGCAATGTCGCCTACTTGGCGCCGACCGCTGGCGGCAGTGACAGCTTCACCTATACCGTCACCGACCAACTCGGTCAGACCAGCACCGGTATCGTCGATGTCACCCTCGATCCCGGCCCGCATGCTGCCAATGCTGCGCTGACGGTGGGGCATGGGCAAAGTGTGAATGTGACGGCTCTGGTCGATGCACTGGTCACGCCTGGGCTGGCCGGTGACAGCGAGACGATCACCGCGGTCTCGGGCGATGCGGTGTTGAAGAATGGCGCGATCACCTACACAGCGCCCAACAGCGGCAATTCCGACAGCTTCGGCTACACCGTCACTGACCAATATGGCGATCTTGCCAGCGGTTCGGTGACTGTGGCCGTCGATCCCGGCCCGGGTGCAGGCTTCGGCACGCAGGCGGTGGACCCGCACCAGACCATCGACATGACGGCCTATGTCGAGAGCCTGATCACCCAGGGCGCGCCGGGTGAGACCGACACGATCGTCGCCGTCAGCGGTGCCAATGTGGCGCTGGTGGGCGGGCAGGTGGTCTACACGTCGCAGGGCAGCGGCACGGACAGCTTCACCTACACCGTCACCGACCAATATGGAGACGCCGCCACCGGCACCGTCGATGTGAAGATCGATCCCGGCCCGATTACCCAGACCGGGCTGATCGATGTGCAGGCGGGCTATTCGGTGGACGAGACCGCCTATGTGAACAGCCTCATCACGCCGGGTCTTACGGGCGACACGGACACGATCATCTCGGTCTCCGGCCCCGATGTCGTGCTGAACAGCAATGGCAGCATCGTCTATTCCGCCCCGACCACGGCGATGAATGACAGCTTCACCTACACGGTGGAGAACCAGCGCGGCGATATATCCACCGGCACCGTCAACGTGGCGGTGGCGCATGTGAACACGGTGGTGAACTTGCAGGGTGAGGCTGGCAATGTCAGCTATATCGTACCGCCGCCCGTGGCCTCGCTGACCAATGGCAGCGCTGTCTTTGGCGCAGCCACCGGGTATGACACGGTTGTCAGCACGACCAACAACACCACCATCACCGCCTATGGCTATGACAACACCATCATCGCCGGTGGCGGCAATGACGTGGTCAATGCCGGGTTGGCCGACGCCAATGTGACCGTCAGCGACGGCAATGGCAGCAATGTGGTGCGCGGATTTGTCAGCAATTCCGCCGTATCCCTGCTGGACGGCAACAACACGATCACGCTGGGCGGCTACACCAACAGCGTGGTGCTGGGCGACGGCGACAACACCATCAATGCCGGTGTGGGTTATGCCGATATCGTCGCCGGCAACGGCAACAACACCATCGCCGCCAGCGGCTACGGCAATACGATCACAGTCGGCGATGGCGATAACGTCATCAGCACCGGGGTGGGCAATGCCACGGTGTCGATCAGCGGTGGCGCGGACCGGATCATGGCGGTGGGCTATAACAACGCCTTCACGCTGGGCGGCGGCAGCTACATCGTCTCAGGCGTCGTCGGTCTGGCCAGCTTCACTCTGACGAGCAGCTTCGGTGCCGGTGACAGCATCGATCTGACTGGCTTTGGCGGCCAATTTGGTCTGGTGAACGGCGTGTGGACGGCGCATTTGCCGGATGGCGAGGTGGTTGCCACCTTTACCCCGCCGAGCGGGGATGGGCTGAGCGGTGTGTCCGATGGGCATGGCGGCTTGCTTGTCACCATCGGCCCGCTCAACCCGCCGCCGCCGATTCAGCCCAATATCGTCGAGACGACCGGCGGGCAGGACGTGACGCTGTTGAGCACCACGAACACGCTGCATCTGTTTGGCTACAACAACAATGTCAGCAGTGCCGCAGGCGGGTTCTCGATTTCGGGCGATATGGGCGGTTCCACCTTCGATCTGGGCGCGGGCGGCAACACGCTGGTGCTGTCGGGGACGGGCGACAACATCAGCATCGTGGATGGCAACAACACGATTTCCGGCACGCAAGGCACGACCACCATCGTCACCGGCGCGGGCAATCAGACGATCACCGCCGAAGGCGCCTATAACAGCATCGCCACCGGCGACGGCGATAGCAATATCCAGGCGGGTTCCGGCTATGCCACCGTCAGCGTTGGCACCGGCACGAACAGCATTTTCGCGGGCGGCAATGACAACGTGATCACCACCTCGGGCGGCTCCAGCACAATATCGCTGTCCGGCTGGAACAACACGGTGCTCGCGGGTGCGGGGCTGACGACGGTTTCGGGTGGATATGGCAACACATATGTTGCAACCGCACTCATTACGGCAGGCGGGATCGATGTGCTGCATTTCAACGCCGCCATGGGCGATGTGCTGGATGTGATGCCGCTGGAAAGCCTGCTCGGGGTTTCGGTGTCCGCCTTTACGGCTGTGA
Organism: Acetobacteraceae bacterium; assembly: GCA_031291725.1. Classification (GTDB taxonomy): domain Bacteria; phylum Pseudomonadota; class Alphaproteobacteria; order Acetobacterales; family Acetobacteraceae; genus CAIQQQ01. The sequence continues at coordinate 31,176 of JARLIM010000038.1, read as the reverse complement.
CCGATCAGCATGATGCGCAGGCATTGGACATCTACGTCACCGACCCGCATGCCTCGACCATGCTGGTGGCCACCCTGCATGGTGCAGGCCATGGGGCGACGATGGCGAGCCTGTTGGCCAGTGGCAGTTTGATGGGCTGAACCGCCATTGCGAGAGGCGCCTCGCAATGGCGGTCACCTGTTTCAGCTCAGGAATTGACGGAACTGCGCCACCGCGAATTCCGGGCGCTCGCGCACCGAGGCATGCCCGGCATTGGGCACTTCCACCACGCCCATCGAGCCTGGAATATGGGCGTTCATCCACACCGCCGCATCCTTGAAGGCCTGGCCTTCATTGGAGCCGAGCATGATCAGCGTGGGCATGGTCATCCGTTCGGCCTGTTCGCGCGCATCGAGCATCGCCAGCATTTCGCAGGCCAGCGCATAGCCTTCCGCCGAGCAGGACGCCCATTTTTCCTTCACGAAGCGCACATTCGGGCCGTTTTCGGCCAATGATTCATCGGTGAAGAACACTTTTTCCAGGAACGGGATCAGGCTCGCCACCCCGTTCTGCCGCGCCGCATTGGCGCGCACCGGCCAATTCGCGCGGGCTTCCTCGGTGTAGCGTGGCGAGCAGTCGCACAGGATTGCGCGCTCGACCATCTCGGGATAGGTGCCGGCAAAATGCTGCACCATCGAGCCGCCCATTGAGATGCCGGCAAAATGCGCCTTCTTGATGCCTTCGCGATCCAACAGCGCCTTCAACTGCGCGGTCAACTCCGCCTCACCATATTGGCCAGCGGGTAGCTTCGTGTCGTGATGGCCGGGCAGGGAGTAGGTGATCAGTTCGAACTGATCGCAGAGTGGCTCCAGCACATCCCAGAACTGCCAATCCATGCCGAGGCAGTGGATCAGCACCAGCGGCGCACCCTTGCCTCGGCGGTGGAGGGTGACATCGTCGGGGTTGAGCGGCTTCGGGTTCCAATCCATTGTAATGTCTCCGTATTCTATGTGAGTGTGGATTTATCGACGACATCTGAATAGCAATCCGACAGCGGGAACATCTGGAAGCCAGATTTGCGCCCGGTCCTGACCGCGCTCGCGGCGGGCGGAATCGTGCAATCCCACGTCGTTGCATCGAAGCGGTAGCCATTCACGCGGTCTGCCTCACGCGAGCAGACAAACAGCAGCGGCGGCACCATCGCCTCCGCTTCGATGAGAAAGATCCCCTTACCGACGGCCGATAATTCGCGCATTACCGGCGACATGCCCGGCGTGTTGGCACCTGCCCCCGGATTGACGATGTTGCAGGTGACACCGGCCACACCGACTTTCGCCAGTTCCTTGCCCCAAATCTCGCTCGCCATTTCCAGGGCGGCCTTGGACGAGCCATAGGGGATCGAGCCGGGGCGGTTCATCGTGTCCAGCTTGGTCGTCACGTTCACCACGCGGCCCCAGCCGCGCTGGAGCAGGATGGGGATCACCCTTCGCGTGAGTTGATCGGCCACCATGTAATTGGTGTCCATCGTGGTCTGCACCTGCTCATCCGTCAGCTCCCACGACATTTTCGGCCCCTTGGTGAAGCGATCCGGGTCGAAATAGGTGAAGGTGAGCCCGGCATTGTTGACCAGGATGTCGATCCCGCCAAAGCGTGCCTGGGTTTCGGCGATCAGCCGATCGCAGGCCGCTGGCTTGCGCAGGTCGAGGGCGAGGCAATGCAGATGCTCCGCCTGCGCCCCCGCCGCCTGGATCATGTCGGGAATATCGCTCTCGATATGCCCACACGCCACCACGCGCCGCCCGCTGTGCAACAGACCGAGCGCCATCGCGCGGCCCAACCCACGCAAACCGCCGGTGACGATCGCGATTTCTCCGCTCATCGTGGGTCAGCCCCCCATCGGATAATGCAGGTCGCCGCTTTTGTAGGCGGGCGGATCGAGGATCACTTCGCGTGCCGGATCGGTAAACTGCTCGTAGCCCTTGCCCTTCACACCACGGAACTGCACGGTGAGCATCTGCGGCTTATCCCATTCGCCATCCTCGCCGAATTTGATGTCGCCGACGATGGTCTTGAACGTGTTGGCGTGCATGAATTTCGCCAGCGTCTCGGAATCGGTGCCCTTGGCGCCCTCCACCGCCTGTTGCAGGATTTCCATCGTGCAGTAGGCGAACGGGCAGGAGTAGAAGCCGAGCGGATCGACGCCGGCCGCCTTGGCCAAAGGCTGATATTTGGCCAGCAACCCCGCCACGCGCGGGAAATGGCTGTCGGCTGCCGGGCAATAGAGCTCGTAGCTGACCACATCATTCATCAACTCGCCCAGATCGCCCTTCAGCGAGGCCGATTGCGTGCCGACCATGCCGCCGCCGAACAGCTTCGGCTTGAAGCCCAATTCATGCGCCGAACGGATCAGGCCAGCGGAATCGACCGGGTAGGAGCCGATATAGACCAGATCCGGATTGGCCGAGGCAACGCCGCGGATCACCGGCCCGAAATCGACGGTGGACGGCGGATAGGTGCGATCATAGACGATCTTCAGCCCACGCCGTTTCGCCTGATCGCGTGCGCCCTCCACGGCGGCCTTGGAGAATTCCGCATCGGCCCCCACCAGCGCCACCGTCTTCGGTTTCGGATTCATACCCATGGCGGCCTCGAAGAAGCCGTTCGAGATTGCTTCCTTGCCGAGCGGGCCATAGGGCATGGTTTGGAAATAGCGGTCGTAGTGGAATTTCTCGTTCACCGTCAGCGCGAACATCGCCAGCACCATCTGGCCGCGCTCCATCGCCACCGGCATGGCGGGGGCGGTGAGGTTGGTGCCGTTGGTGATGATCAGATCGACCTTATCGACGTCGAGCAGCTTGGTATAAATGCCAGGAATATTCGCCGGGTTCGATTGGTCGTCATAATAGACGAATTGCACCGGCCGCCCGAGAATGCCGCCTTTGGCGTTCACTTCCTCGGCCCAGATTTTCATGATCAGCAGATTGGCCTTGCCAATGGCCGCCAGCCCGCCGGTTTGCGGCATGGAACAGCCAATGACGATCGGCTTCTCCGCGCCCCAGGCAAGCGGCGTGCGCAAGGCGGTGGTGGTGGCAAGGCCAGCGGCCGCAACCAGCGCGGTGCGGCGGGTGATCAGCGATGTCATCAGCGTTCTCCCCTCGTTTTTTGTGTGTTGGGAGGCTGTTACGCCCCCATGTAGAATTTTTGGATCAACGCATTGTCGTTCAGCTCTGCGGCTGAATTGCCGACAAAAGCGATCTCACCCTCAACGATCACATATCCCCGATCCGCAATCGTCAGTGCCTGATGGAAGTTCTGCTCGGCCATCAGCACGGTCAGCCCGCGCTGTTCCTTCAGCTCCTTGATCTTCTCGATGGTCCGTTTGACGAAAAGCGGTGCCAGCCCCACCGAGGGTTCATCGATCAGCAGCACGCGCGGCTCACTCATCAGCGCGCGGGCGAGGGCGACCATCTGCTGCTCGCCGCCGCTCATGCTGCCCGCCAATTGGTGGCGACGTTCGCGCAAGCGGGGGAAGGCTTCGAAGCAGAATTCCAGATTGCGCGCCAAGGCCGGGCGGGCGGTGGCCCGATAGGCACCGATGGTGAGGTTTTCCTCCACCGTCAGGCGGGGGAACAGCCGCCGTCCTTCCGGCACCATGGCAATGCCGAGCGAGACGATCTCTTCCGTCTGCATGCCGGCCAATTCGTGCGACACGCCGTCGATGTCCAGCTTGATCGAGCCTTCGGACGGGGTGAGCAGGCCCATGATGCAGCGCATCAGGGTGGATTTGCCATTGCCGTTGGTGCCCAGCAGCGCCACCGTCTCACCGGTGCGCACCTCCATCGACAGATCCTGGATCACATGGACCTTGTTGTAGCCCGCATAGAGGTTGCTGATTGTCAGACTACTCACCGAGATAGGCCCTCAGCACTTCGGGGTGACGGATCACATCCTGCGGGTCGCCATCGGCCACTTTCTGACCGGCGACGAAGCAGGCGATGCGTTGGGAGAACGCCATGACGGCGCGCATGATGTGCTCGATCATGATGATCGCCACCCCCTGATCGGACAGCCGCAGCAGCAGAGCGAGAAGTTCGTCCACCTCGGTGTGCGACAGCCCGGCCATGGCTTCGTCGGCGATCAGCAGACGTGGATTGGCGGCCATCGCGCGGGCGAGTTCCAGCTTGCGCAATTCGATCTGCGTCAATTCACGCGGCAACTTGTCGGATTTGTCGGCGAGGCCGATTTGTTCGAGCAATTGCATCGCGCCCGCCTCACCGCCGCGCCCGGCATAGAGCATCGGCACTTTCAGATTGTCGGCCACCGACATCGAGCCGAACGGGCGCGGCAATTGGAAGGATCGCGCAAGGCCCATGCGGGTGCGCTGATGCGGGGCGAGATGTTCGATGCGGCGCCGATCCAGGCTGACTGTGCCGGTGCTGAGCATCAACGTGCCGCTGATGCAGTTCACGAAGGTGCTCTTGCCCGAGCCATTCGGTCCGATCAGCCCCACGCGCTCACCGGCGGCGACGTCGAAAGAGATGTCATTGAGCGCCACGAATCCGCCGAAGCGCTTGGACAGGTTGCGGACTTCGAGCAGATTTTCGCCCATCACCCGGCCCTCCGCCGACGCAGCAAGCCGACGATGCCGTTGGGAGCCAGCGTGATGAAGCCCACCATCACCAGCCCCACGATCAACAGATTGACCGCAGACGAAATCGTCACCATCGCCGCCTGTTGCACGGTGGAGAGCAGCACGGCGCCGATCACCGGCCCGAACCATGTCGCCGTGCCGCCCACCAACGGCATGGCGATGGTGTTCACCGCGACGGACAGATTGAATGCCGAGGGTGGGTCGAGATAAGCGACGTAGAACGGCAGCGGTGCGCCCGCCATGCCCATCAATCCACCCGACAACACCGTGGCCAGCAGCTTCAGCCGCAATGTCGGCACGCCATACGCCTCGGCGGCACCTTCATCGTCGCGGATGGCGGCCAAGCCATAGCCGGTTTTCGAACGCTCGATCCCACGCGCGAGCACCACCGCACCGGCCGCCATGATCAGCATGGTGTAGCAGAGATACTCGATATAGCTGCCGCCAAACGGCCCAAAGCGCGGCCGGATGACATAGGCCCCCGACGAGCCGCCGACAAAGGACCAGTTGGTGATCACCGCCTGCGCCACGATGGCCAGTGCGAGCGTGGAGATCGAGAAGAACACGCCGCGCAATTTCAGCGTCAGATACCCCATCGCCAGCCCGACCAACGCCGAGGCGGTGCCGCCGATGACGATCAGCAATGGCAGCGGCGGGTGATAGAGCTTGTTCACCGCCACCGAGACATAGGCACCGATGGCGAAGAACGCCGCCGTGCCGAAATTCACGTAGCCGGTATAGCCGCCCAGAATGTTCCAAGCCGTTGCCAGCACGATGTATTGCAAGACGGCATAGCCGACGAAGAAGACATATTCATTCGTCACCAGCCGCCCGGCCGCCCAGAGCAGGGCGACCATGACGAGGCCGAGAAGGGCAAATCGCGTATTGCTCACAGTTTGCGCCCCAACAATCCACCGCCGCGTAAGGCGAGTGTGGGCAGGAGCACGCCGAACGCGATGGCGGGCGCCCAGGATGGGTTCCACATGTCGCTGACAATGCTCTCGGTGATGCCGAGAAAGATGCTGGCGATCAGCATGCCGTTGAAACTGCCCATCCCGCCCAGCACGACGGCGGCAAAGGCGCGGCCGATGAAGTCGCGCCCGATAGAAGGCTCCACCGGCTCGACAATGATCAGCAATGATCCGGCGACCGAGGCGGTGGCGATGGCGATGCCGAAGGCCAGCGCTTTGATCCTCACCGGACTGACACCCATCAAGCGCAGCGCCAGCCGGTCTTGCGAGACGGCCTGAATGGCGCGGCCGATGAAGCTGTGGCCGAGATAATATTGCAGCCCGAAAATCATCACCAACGACACCGCGCACGCCATCAGCATGCGACCGGGCAACAGAAGGCCGAAGATATTCAATGACGCACCGATATAAGGCGCATCCACCGAACGGTAATCAGCGCCGGCCGTCAGTACCAGGACCACCTCGGTGATGAACAGAATGCCGAAGAAAAACGCCAATCCCTGCAACGCTGCCTCTCCGCGTCGCTCGAAGCACGCTTCGTAAAGCCGGTAAAGGCCGATGCCGAGCCCGAAGAAGAGCGGGGTGAGGATGATGCCAGCGATCACCGGGTCGATGCCGAATGCGGTGTTCAGCACCCATGTGGCGAAGGCGCCGACCACCACAAAGGCGGGATGGGCCAGATTGGGGATGTCGAGCATACCAAATGCGATGGCAATGCCGAGGGCGATGGCGGCATAGAAGCCGCCCAGCAACACGCCCGCAGCAACCGCATTCAATACGGCTGTTGGATCGAACATCCAGACGCGCTCCCCACAGCTCTTGTTATAGCTTGATCACTTTGCGGCATGTGTTCCGCTTCTGGCATGCTAGCTAAAGGCAAAAGACAATTTCCATAATTTCCTGAATGAACCGGAATGGCGCTGGCATTGCGGACAAACGGTCACGGAAGAAATGCCGATTTCAGACTTTCGCGCGGCGAAATCCCTCCGCACGATCATTGCGCAGGAAACCCGCAGGGGAGGCGGCGATGAAGTTTGGTCTGTTTGGCGGCGCTCGCACCAAGCGCAGCGTGGGCATTGAGGATAGCCAGGGCTATCAGGGCTTCATCGATTATGTGCTGGAAGCCGAACGTCTGGGCTTTCACCAGTTGTTCATGGTGGAGCATCACTTCACCGGTCAGGGCCAAGTCTCCGCCTCGATGACGCTGCTGGCCTATCTGGCCGCCAAAACCAGCCGCATCCGGCTTGGCACCGGCGTGGTGGTGCTGCCGTGGCACAATCCGGTGCTGGTGGCCGAACAGGCGGCGACGCTGGATTTGCTCTCCGGCGGACGGCTCGATTTCGGTGTCGGCAAGGGCTACCGCAAGCTGGAGTTCGACGGGTTCTGCGTGCCGATGGACGAAGCCAATGAGCGCTTCAACGAGGCCATCGACATCATCCGCAAGGCGTGGACGACCGAGGATCGCTTCAGTCATCACGGACCGCGTTGGAATTACGAGAACATCGTCGTCGAACCGGCCCCGATTCAGCGACCGCATCCGCCAATGTGGCTCGCCGCCGGCAGCTATGACAGCGTGCGCCGCGCCGCGCGCGAAGGCTTCAACCTGCTGCTGGATCAGCTGGCGCAGGTGGATCAGATCATCGCGCGCATCGATGCCTTCCGCGATGAATGCGAGAAGATCGGCCGCCCCTATAACGCGGATATGGTCGCCGTCGCCCGTGCGTTGCAGATGGTGCACTCTGAAGACGAGCGCAATGCGGCCTTCGAGACGCGCAAGCGGGTTGTCGGCGTGATCGGCGATCTGGCGCGCGACAAGCTGGCCGACAGCGTCGAGCAGGACACCGCACCGCTGCTGGGACTGCCGGAAGAGGTGATCGCGCGATTGAAGCAGTTGGAGGCGGGCGGAGCTGAGAATATTCTGCTGGTGGATCCGAACGCCTCGGTGGGCAATCTGCGCGCCTTTGCTGCCGAAGTGATGCCCGCTTTTGCGCCCGTGGCGGCTGCTGCGGAATGAGCCGACTGCCCGAGCGGACACGTGACCAGCTGGAGCCAGCCCAGCAGGTTGCGTGGGACCGCATTGCCTCCGGTGCGCGTGGCGGCGTCGGCGGGCCGTTTCTCTCACTGATCACCAGTGCGGAACTCTGCGCGCGGGTGGAACAGGTTGGGGTGTTCATCCGCTATGAATGCTCGGTGCCGCAGCGTCTGCGCGAGTTGGCGATTCTGTGTGTGGGCCAGCATTGGCGGGCGGATTATGAATGGTTCGCCCATGCCCACATCGCAGCCCGGCAGGGCGTGCCGCAGACGGTGATCGACGCGATCGGGCAGGGGCAGACACCGCCCTTCGATGCGGCGAGCGACGGTTATGTGCATGATTTCGTGCGCGTTCTGCTGCGTGACGGTCGCGTGCCGGATGCGATCTATGCCCCTGTGCAGGCGCTGCTCGGCGACAAAGGGGCTGTCGAGCTGACCGGGTTGGTGGGGTATTATTCGCTGTTGGCGATGCAGTTGAACGTCTTCGACGTGATGCCGCCGGAGGGGTTCAAGGCGCCGTGGCGTTAACGACTCGCCCCGCTGCGGGTGATCTGCACCAGAAAATCGATAAAGGCGCGCAATTTGGCAGGCAGGTGACGCTGCGGCGGGTAGAGCACGGAGACGGGTGAGCCTTCGGCTGCGCAGTCCTGCAACACTTCCTCCACGTCGCCGCGTTCCAGATCCTTGCGATACAGCCACCACGTGCCTTGCGCGATGCCGGTGCCGGCCACCGTCGCCTCACGCAGCGCGTCGCCGCTGTTGATGGTGGCGTTGCCGCGCACCCGCACGATCATCGGCTGACCGCCGGGCGGCCGGAAGCTCCATTCCGGGCCGAAGCGGCTGATCAGGCAATTATGCGACAGCAGATCCTGCGGGGTTTGCGGAATGCCGTGCCGCTGGAGATAGGCGGGGGCGGCCACGGTGACTTGCGGGCCACGGGTGAGCAGTCGCGTCGTCAGACGGGAATCGGCGATGTTGCCGGTGCGCACCGCCACCTCGAAGCCGTCGGCGATCAGATCGACCGCCGCATCGGAAAAATGCAGATCCAGGCTGACATCGGGGTAGCGTTCGAAGAATTGCGGCAGTTCCGGTGCCAGCGTGACGCGACCGAAGGACAGCGGCACCACGGCGCGAATATTGCCGCGCGGTGTGGCGTTGCCGCGGGTGAGGCTGGCCTCGGCCTCCTCCAGATCGGCCAGGATCTGCACGCAGCGTTCGTAGAATTCCTGGCCGTAATCGGTGGTGTGCAGCCGCCGCGTGGTGCGGGTGAAGAGTTGAATGCCAAGCTCATCCTCCAGTCGCGCGATGGTCTTGGTCACCGCCGATGGCGATTGCCCGAGCCGGGCGGAGGCCGCCGAAAAGCTGCCGCGCTCGACCACGCGCACGAAGACCTTCATGGCGGTGAACTTGTCCATGCGCCGTCTTAACCCGCCCGCTCGCGGTCTCGCAGGAAATTGATGAACACCGCTGCCAGGCGCGGGTTCGCCGCCTCCCAGCCCTCGAAATCGACATCGACGTCCAGATCGTAGGTCAGCACCTCCTGATAGCGGCTATGCGGCATCAGGCGATGCGCCGCCAGGGCCGGCGGACGGGGGTGGATGCGGTCATTGCCCGGCACCAGCAGCGTGGGCAGCGTGATGCGGCGCATCTCGGCCGGGCTGATGCCGGCCACCGGATGGTCGCGATCGGCCGCAAATCCAGTGCGCCAACGCTGCATGGCGGCGATGAATCCTTCGGCACCCATGGCATCGAGAATGCCGCGATTGCGCGGATTGGCGGCCACGAGGGCGGCAAAATGGTCGGTTTTGCACACCCCGTCGATCCCGCCTTGGGCGGCGGCCTGGATGAATTGCTCATAATAGTTGAACGCCAACCGCCCCGCCGCATACGGCCCACCCGTCACCCGCCACAGCAGCAGCGCCTTGACCATCTCCGGGTAATGCAGCGACAGCAGCAGCGACAGCCGCGAGCCGGACGAACAGCCGGCGATATAGGCCGGGCCGATCTTCAGCGCCTCCAGCAATGCCTTGAGGTCGCGCGCCTGTTCGAGGCTTTCGTTGTCGCCGGAGATGGCGATGTCGGAAGCGCCGGTGTTGCGGCGGTCATAGACCAGGGCGCGGAAACCGGCTTCGGCCAGCAACAGCCCCAAGGCGCGATCCGAGTTCAACCCGCGCCTGCCACCCGGAGAAATCGCCACCACCGGACCCGTCTCGCCCAGCAATTCATAGACGACGGTGAAGCCTCGGATTTCGATGGTCGGCATGCGCGTTTTCCCCGCTTGTTGTTGCGGGAAGCATAGCCGGCTTTGTCATCGATGGACAAACCCGTAAAGTTCAGACCCGAACTGTTTCAGAGTCGAACATGGCCCAGTGTGGCGTGGCGTGCAGTTGTTCGATGCCTCGGCTGGTGACGGAGATCAGCATGCCGCCGTCATAAAGCGGCACGATGTGCTCAATCAATCCAGCCAGTTCCAGGGCGCGCAAGGCGGTGCTGACATGGGCGATCTGGCTGGCAAGCCCGCCTCGACACAATGCAGCGCTCACATCGGCCTGCCGCCGCTTGCTGCGCACCGCCATTTTGGCCAGCGACCGCAACAGGCGGGCATCGAAGTCTTCGCTGCCGTCAGCTTCCACCGCATAGCTGGCCGTGCTGCGCGTTTGCCGACCGGCGGCGATAGGCCCCGACACGCCGTCATCCGTGATGACGTCATCAAAAACCGGATAGATCGCTTCAATCTCCGACACAACCTGCATGGCTCGGCATCCTTTTTATCGACGCAACGGCGTCTCGTTCGGATGCTGTCAATCTGTCATTGGCGAGTTTTAACAACCAGCTAGGAATGTTACGTAAAAAATTGCCCAACGACGGCGAATTCCGACAGATGCCATGTCGGTGTCACGCCTGGTGAAATTCTGCCGCGATCGCCAGACGCACGGCTTCGGCCAAACTGCGGCAGGCGAGTTTTTCCATCATGTTGGCGCGATGGATTTCGACCGTGCGCGGGCTGATGCCGAGTTCATGCGCAATCACCTTGTTCGGTCGCCCCTCCACCAATCGCATCAAGACATCGCGCTCACGCGGGGTGAGAACGGCGATGCGGGCGCGGGCGGCCTCGACGACCATGCCGGAATGTCGCGTATCGGCCACCCGCGCCAAGGCGGAGCGCACCGAGGCGAGCAATTCGGCATCGGAATAGGGCTTCTCGATGAAATCCAGCGCGCCCGCCTTCATCGCCTTCACCGCCAGCCCCACATCGCCATGGCCGGTGACGACCAGAACAGGGTAGTTGCAGCCGCGCTCCTGCAGGGCCAGTTGCAGCTCCAGCCCGTCCATGCCCGGCATCCGCACATCCACCACCAGACAGCCAGCCGCCAGACTGTCCAGTTGGGCCAGCAGGGATTCGGCAGAATCGTATGTCTCGGCAGCAAGGCCGAACGAATTGAGCAACAAGGCCAGTGAGCGACGGACGGCTTCGTCGTCGTCGATGATATGCACAACAAGTGCGTCGGACGGCAGGGCAATATAGCCGCGCGCGCCAGCGGAGTGTCCGGGCAGAGGGAATTGCGCGTTCATGCGATTTCTCCTTGTGGCAACAAGACGGGAAGCAGAATGCGGAAAATCATGCCGCCATCGGCAGAAGCGGTGGCGGTGAGCTTGCCGCCATGCCCTTCGACAATCGTTCGGCAGATCGCCAGACCAATGCCCATGCCGGCGCGTTTGCTGCTCACGAATGGTTCGAACAGCCGCTCGGCAATGCCGGCAGCCAGGCCGGGGCCGTTGTCGCGTACCTCAATGACCACCCCGCCCGGTGCCAGGTCTGCTGACATCAGGATGCGGCCGGGATGCGTTGGGGTGTCGCTGCCCTGGATGGCTTCGGCGGCATTGCGCAGCAGATTGAGCAGCACCTGCCCCAGCTGTGTGCGATCCACCAGCACCGGCCCCACCGAGGGGGCCACCGAGATCTCCAGCAGGATGTTATCCGGCAGGCCATCCGATTGCGCCAGATCGCAGGTCTCGCGCAGCAACGCCGCGACGTTTTCCGGCTGCATCTCCACTTCGCCACGATCGACGAAATCGCGCAGGCGGCGAACGATGGCGCCCGCGCGCAGCGTCTGCTGGGCGGCATCCGTGACAGCGCCGCGGGCGGCGAGCAAAGCCCGCTCATCGCCTGCCTCGCCGCGCTCCAGCAGGCGATTGCCGGCGTTGAGGTAATTGGTGGCCGCTGCCAGAGGCTGGTTCAACTCATGCGCCAGCCCGCTCGCCATCGCTCCCATGGCCGATAATCGCGTCGCGCGCAGCAATTCCGCCTGCAATTTGTGCAACCGCACTTCGGCTTGCCGATGCTCTGTCACATCTCGGCTGACCGAAACCACGCCCACCACCCGCCCCTCGGCATCTTGCCAAGGGGCGATGGTCATGGCGATCCAGCGCGGGGAGGTCTGGCCCGGGTTGAGATATTCCTGCTCGAAACTGGACGTTTCACCGGTGGCCAGCACTTTTCGGTCGGCCTCCTCGATGCGCGCGGCAAGTTCAGGGGCGAAGATATCGGCGGTCTGTTTGCCCAGCACCTGCCATTCGGCCAAGGGCGCAGGTGCAGCGGAGAGGGCTGCGCGATTGACCAGCACGTAGCGCATCTCCAGATCCTTCACATGGATTTGCTCCGGGGTGCCGTTGACCACCGAGACCAGCAATTCATGCCCGCTGCGCGCCTCACGCAGCGCCATTCGTTCGGCCGCCCCGCGCCTGCGCAAGACGGCATCGGCGCGGGCAAGATTGCGGCGCAGCACTTCGAATTCGGCCAAAGGCAGATGTTCAGGCTGGGATTGCGCGACATCGACACCCGTGGCGACGTTGCGTGACATGTGCGACAGATGGTCGAGCAAGGTGGTCAGCCGATGACTGAACCGGATGGTCAGCGCAATCCCGATTCCCACGGCGAGGATGCTGCCCAACACCGCGCGCAGAAATGGCTGTGCGCTCACAACTTCCGCTCTTCGTGTGATCGTGACATGCCATCCCGGAATGTGCGTCAGATCGACGGTGACGGTTCTGCTGGACGGCTTGCCGGCGGGCCGGGGGGGGATGGCGCCGATCTGGGTGGACGTGCCCATGCCTTGGGCAATCAACCTGCCTTCGGAGTCACGCAGATCGGCAGAGCTTGTCGGACCGAGACTGTGGCGGCGCAGCGTATCGCCCAGTTGTTCGCCGGGCAGCAGCATCTCGATGCTGAACCGGTTGGCCTGCGAGCGCCCACCCGGCACAACGATCGGCACGACAGCCAGATGCGATGGCTCGGTGAACACCACACCGCCGATGACTGGCGCCTGTGTGCGAAGGGCGGCGCTACGTAGTTCCCGCATCACCGCTGTCGGCGCCGTTTCGCGATCAGCGGCACGCAGCACAAGCGCACCATCGGCACCGTGCAGGGATAGAAATCCCCCCACAGACGCCACCACCTGATCGAGCATCATTTGCATGCTTGCGGGCGGGTGCAGCGCATCCAGATCATCCTGGCCTGCCAAGGGGGCCAGTGTCTTGAGGACAAGCTGCATCTGTGCATCGATATCTTCGGCCACGATTTGCGCGCGAGCATGCCGCCGCACGGCACTCGCGGCCTGCAGGTTGCGGGCGTTGAAATAGCCGTCGAACATGACGACCGCGAGCATCGGCAGCAGCGCCGGCAGAACGATCAGCAACAGCCGACTGCGCAGGGTCTGACGTGCGCGCGGCGGCGTGTTCGAATGGTGGATGTGCGATGCGACACGTTGCCACAGCGACGACGTGGCAACGACAAGGCGGGGCACGACAAGGCGGGGCTTGAGGATCGCAACCTCCCATCACGGCAACGCCTCATATTAGCCCAAGCTAGGGAAACCCCCGATACGAGTTTTTGCGTAATTGGCAACGAGATCGGCATCGAAATGCCTTCACGTCAGATGTCCACGCCCAACGCCTCGACAATGGCACCGATCCGCTCGATCAACGGGTCCGCCACCCCCAGTTCGCGCAGCCCGTGCCGTGTGTTGACCAGATAATCCCACGACGTGCCCAAAATACCGCGCGCATTGGCAATGCGGCGGATCAATTCGCGCTCGGGCACATCGCCCGCGTAATTCGGGCCATGCGGATCGATGGTGAAGGTGATCGCCTGCCCCAGGGGCGCGCCATCGAGCGATTCGACATCCAGCCAGCGCGGGATATAGCCGTGGCCGACCATTTCACGGCGCCAGAGAATGTCCAATTCCGTCGCCACATGCTCCTCGGCCACACGCAGCACCGAGCCGACGCATTCGCCGCCTTCTTCGAGGCCCAACAGCATCCCCGGCGTTTGCGCATCGCCGCGACCGGCGCGGGTGGCCAGGCAGAAGCTGCGATGCCAGCCAACCACACGCGCCAGACAATGTTCAGCCACGTGAATCGCCGGATTCCAGATCAGCGATCCATAGGCAAACACCCACACACCGCGCCCATGATCGGGCCGTTCGGCCAGGATGGAGGCCAGACTCGCATGACGCTGCGCATCGGTCAGCAGCCGCATTTCAGGCTGTAGCCGCTGAATCTGCTCCGCGAAGCCACCCGAGAGCAGAAGGTCGCGAGTCAGCCCGCCGTCGCCCCTCGGCGGGACAGGATGCTCCATTCAGCCCTGCTTCTGCGCAAGCAGATCCCGGATTTCGCCCAGCAGAATCTCCGTCTTGGTCGGCGGCGGCGGGGTCTTGCGTGCCAGCGACAGGCGGGTGAGTGCCTTGACCATCCAGAAGACGGCGAAGCCGACGATGAGGAACTGAATCACCGCATTGAGGAACAGGCCGACATTCAACGTCACCGCACCGGCGGCCTTGGCCGCTTCCAGCGTGGTGGTGCTCGGGCCTTTGAGGGTGATGAAGATGTTGGAGAAATCGATGCCGCCGACCAGCAATCCGATCACCGGGGTGAACAGATCCTTCACCAGACTGCCGACAACACCGGTAAAAGCCGCACCGATGATGATGCCCACGGCCAGATCGACCACATTGCCCTTCATGATGAAGGACTGGAATTCTTCGAGCCAGGCGGGGCGCTTGAGCGGAATAGGCGGTTGCATGGCGATTCTCCGTCGGGTCAGACCGGCAACTTAGGGCTGACTCGACGGGAGGAAAAGTGCCAAGCGCCGCATTGACAGGCTGCTGAAAAACTCTGCCGATGAGCGCGAACCGTTTTTCAGCAGCCTGTTAACCGATCATGCAGCGCCCGAGACATACGCCTTGAGGCTGTCGACTTCCTGTTCCTGCTGCGACATGCGCGCCTTGACCACGTCGCCAATGCTGATCACGCCGATCACCCGGCCCATATCGAGCACCGGCAGATGACGGAAACGCCCGTTGGTCATCATCTGCATCGCTTCGCCCACCGTGGTGCGGGAAATGGCGGTGGTGACGTGGCGCGTCATCATATGGTCAGCCGTTTGGTCGAGCACGCTGGCACCATCGGCGGCGAGGGCGGCGACGATATCGCGTTCGGACAGAATGCCCATCAGGTCGCCACGCTCGTTGCACACCAGCACGGCACCAATGCGATGCTCGGCCAGAACATGCGTCACTTCGGCGATGCTGGAGGCCGGTGTGACTGAAACAATGCTCTGTCCCTTTTGTGCCAAAATGGCTCCGACGGTCATGCGACTCTCCCATGTGTCGGGCGTACGCTCACAGGGCGTCGCCTCGTTGTTGGACCTGCGAGCCTGCACCTGAACGCATACGAATTGCAAGCATGTCTCTGTGCGCTGCAACATAGGCTATCAATGTATAAATTCAGAAATGTTCAGTAACAATTATCTCGCTTGGGGCGATGAATTCTTGCTGCGCTGCGACAATCTGCAACTCGCGCTGACCCGAAGCCAGGGTATGGCGCAGAATGGCTTGCAGGGAACTTGCCGCTTGGGTGAACGCAACGGCAGGGCGTGAATTGTTCGTGATATGAAACAGCATCAGTGCTGCCAGCAGATCGCCCGCGCCGTTGGGGGACATGTTGAGCCGGGGAGTGCGGGCGAGCCAGAACTGGCCATCGTGGCCGAGTGCCATATCGATGCACTCCGCTGGCGTTTCGGTGGTGACAAGGCTGGTGACCAGCACGATGCGCGGGCCCATCGCCTGCATCGCCGCAATCGCCGCCTTGACCTCGGTGTGTGTGGTGGTGGGGCGTCCGGTGATGTGGCCAAGCTCGAAGCGGTTCGGGGTGGCGATATCGGCCAGTGGCAGCAAGGTGTCGCGCAACAGCGTGTCGATGCCGGGGCGGACATACACGCCCGGCCCTTCGTCACCGATCACCGGATCGCAGCAATACAGTGCCGCCGGATTGGCCGCCTTCACCCGCTCCACCGCGCCGCGCACGGCAAGCCCGGTCTCGGCCGTGCCGAGATAGCCGGACAGCACCGCATCGCACGACCCCAGCACGCCACGCGCGGCGATGCCATCGAGCAGGGCGCCGATCTGCGCTCCGCTGAACACATCGCCGGTGCAGCCGCCATAGCCGGGATGGTTGGAGAGCTGCACGGTGTTGACCGCCCACACCTCCGCCCCCAATCGCTGCAACGGAAACAGGGCGGCGGCATTGCCGACATGGCCGTAACAGACCCATGATTGCAGGCTGAGGATGTTCATCTGCAGTTCCCCTATGAGCACATCTGGTCTTGCGCATCTGTCATGGCTTGGCACTGTGGCCCATGAACATCACATGCTGAAAATGCAAAGCTGCAAAGGCTCGTCCATGTCCCGTTTGCCCAAATTGTTCGAAACGCCGCGTTTCCGCTCGGTGACTGCCCGCAACCGCATCGTCGTCTCGCCGATGTGCCAATACAGTGCCGATGAAGGGTTGGGCACGGATTGGCACGTTCAGCATATCGGGGCGCGGGCCTTTGGCGGGGCGGGAATTGTGTTCACCGAAGCCACCAGCGTCTCCGCCCTCGGCCGCATCACGCATGGCTGTTTGGGGCTTTGGACGGACGCGCAACAGGCCTTCATGGCGCGGCTGGTGCAGCTGATCGAAAGTGCCGGGGCGGTGCCGGGCATGCAGATTGCCCATGCCGGTCGCAAGGCGAGCTCGCAGCGCCCGTGGGAAGGCGGCGGCCCGATTGCCGAGGCGGATGGCGGCTGGCGGCCCTGGGCGCCGAGCCCGATTCCATTCGTGGAGGGGGCGACGGTTCCGCATGAGATGAGTGTGGCCGACATTCAGACCGTGCTCGGCGAATTCCGCGACACCGCCCGCCGCGCGCGGCTTGCCGGGGTGAAGGTGCTGGAGGTGCATGGGGCGCATGGCTATCTCGGCCATTCCTTCCTCTCGCCGATTTCCAACGTCCGCAGCGACCAATATGGCGGCAGCCTGGCCAACCGGGCGCGCTTCCTGCTCGAATCGGTCGAGGCAATCCGTGAGGAATGGCCGGACGATCTGCCGCTGTTCGTGCGTCTGTCCTGCACCGATTGGATGCCGGGCGGGTTGATGGTGGAGGATGCGGTGCAGATTGCCAAAATGCTCAAGGCCACCGGCAAGGTTGATCTGATCGACGCCTCCACCGGCGGCATTCTGGCCAAGGGGCCGGTGATACCGTCGCTGCATCCGGGCTATCAGGTGCCGTATTGCGAGGCCGTGCGCAGCGGGGCGGAGATTGCCACCGGGGCGGTTGGCTTGATCACCACGCCAGAGCATGCCGAGGAGATTGTCGGCAATGGCCGTGCCGATCTGGTGTTTCTGGCGCGCGCGCTGCTGGTCGATCCGTATTGGCCGCTGCGGGCGGCGCATGTGCTGGGCGCACCACAGGAAATTCCGCCGCAATATCAGAGGGCTGGCTTTGGGCGGCGCTGAGGGGTAATGGCTTGCGACGTTCCGGTTGGGGTGAGAGACGCGATGCGACATTTTTCTCTGCTGTGCGCTGCCGTCGTGGCGGCCAGCGCTGTGCTGATGCCCAATCAGGCGCAGGCGTATTACGACCGAGAAGATATTGTAGAGGCGTATTTCATCCTGCCGAACGAAACAGCATTCTTCGTTCCGGATGATGCGCCGGTGCGCGATGGCCAGAGCAAATTCGGGTCGGTGGAATATCTCAAAGCCAAACAGATCGAAGCGCGGCGCTTTATCATTCCACACGCACGGTTTTCCGGGTCTGGCTTTTTTCAGGACTACTACGTCCCCACCGGCCGCCTGATTTTGGTGGATCGCGGTCCGTTCAATCGCGAATGGACCGACAAGGTCAATGGCAGGGAAACCCGGAGCGAAGGGTTCCCCTGTCAAAGCCAGGAAGGGCTGAACGTGACTGTCGAAGTGGCGATCTCCGCTTCGATCGCCGATGCGGACGCCGCGCAATATCTGTACTCGTTCGGCGTGCAACAACCCACCGGCCGCCGCTCAGATCCGGCGGTGATCTTCACGTCTGTGTTCTACGGTCGTGCCCTGTCCGAGGTGATGGAAGGCATCGGGCGCGGGAAGTTGCAGTCTCTTGTTTGCCACGAAATTGCCGCGCGGACACTTGATAAGGTGAATTTCGAAGCCAATCAGATCATGGATACGGTTCAAAAAAACGCCTCTGAATATTTTAAATCGCATGGAATTACAATTGATTATCTGGGATGGGCTGGTGATTTCACGTTCGATAGTGATATCCAGACCGCGATCAACAACCGCTACATCGCGGAAAAAATTGCCCCAGAGATCGACGTGCTTGAAACAAGGGCAAAATTGAGCACCATGCAGCTATGGGATGGGCATTTGCCCAAAACTGTCTCGGGGCTTTGGCTGTTACCCGGCGATGTGTGGAAGAATGTGCAGGGCTGGCTGAAGAGCAATTTGGCAACAAAGACGCCATAAGCCTTCAAGCCGCGTTTGCCTCGCTGAAAGCGGAACAACCGGATTCCGGCGTAGCTGCACCCTTGCGGCATGGCTTGCATGCGGTAAGCTCATGTTCGGTGAGGCATGATGCTTGCAAGCCTCCGGCACGGTTCATTCTGGCAGCCATTGGGGGGCAGCAATATCATGAAGCGCCGTACTTTCCTCGGATCCACCGCAGCACTCGGTGCCACGCTTGCCGCACCGCGTATTTCCTTCGCGCAGAGCTCGCGCGTGTTGCGATTTGTGCCGCAGGCCAATTTGTCCTCGCTCGATGCCGTGGCTGGCACTCAATACGTGGTGCGCAATGCGGCGGTGATGATCTGGGAGACGCTGTACGGCGTTGATTCCAATTTCGTCCCACATCCGCAGATGGCCGAGGGCCATACCGTCAACGCCGATTTCACCGATTGGACGTTCAAGCTGCGTGAGGGGCTGACGTGGCATGATGGCGAGAAGGTGACGTCGAGGGACGTTGTGGCCTCGATCAGCCGCTGGATGGTGCGTGACACCATGGGCCAGCGCATGAAAGCCTCGCTGGATGCATTCGAGACGCCGGATGACCGCACGGTGCGCATCCGCCTCAACAAGCCTTTCCCGAAAATGCTGTTCGCCATTGGCAAGTCCAACGCGCCTGTGTGCCTGATCATGCCGGAGCGCATCGCCAAAACCGACCCGTTCCAACTGATCAAGGAATATGTCGGTTCCGGCCCGATGAAGTTCAACGCGGCGGAATGGGTGCCCGGTTCGAAGGCAATTTTCGAAAAATTCGGCGCCTATCAGCCCCGTGCCGAGAAGGCCGATTGGCTTTCTGGCGGCAAGGTGATGAATTTTGACCGCATCGAATGGATGATCATTCCAGACGCCGCCACGGCGGGGGCTGCGCTGCAAAATGGCGAAGTGGATTGGTGGGAAAACCCGATCTCCGATCTGGTGCCGCTGCTGAGGAAGAGCGCCAAACTCAATGTCGATATCGGCGATCCGCTTGGCAATATCGGCAGCCTGCGCATCAACCATTTGCATCCGCCGTTCAACGATCCACGCGCCCGCCGCGCCGTGCTGATGGCGTTGAGCCAGACGGATTATATGCAGGCGGTGGTGGGTGACGACACCAATCTGTGGAAGACCTGCCCGAGCTTTTTCACGCCGGGCACGGCGCTGTACACCGAGGAGGGGGGCGAGATCCTCAAGGGCAAGCGCGATTATGAGGGGGCGAAGAAGCTGCTCAAGGAGGCGGGCTATAACGGCGAGAAAATCCGCCTGATCGTGGCAACCGATGTGGGCATCACCAAGGCCGAGGGCGATGTGACGGCCGATATGTTGGCCAAGATTGGCATGAACGTCGATTACGTGGCCACCGATTGGGGCACCACGGGCACCATTCGCGCCAAGAAGGATGCGCCATCGGCGGGGGGGTGGAACATCTTCCACACCTGGCATGCGGGTGCGGACTGCATCAATCCGGCCCCTTACACCGCACTCGACGCTGGCGGCGACAAGGCGTGGTTTGGCTGGCCGAAATCGGACGCCGTCCAGAAGGGCATTGCGGATTGGTATGCCGCGCCCGATCTGGCCGCGGAAAAGAAGGCTGCGGTCGATATCAACAAAGCCAGCTTTGACAATGTCACCTACGGGCCGACCGGCTTCTTCCTGCAATACACGTCATGGAACAAGAACGTCTCCGGTGTGGTGAAATCGCCATTCCCGGTGTTCTGGGGCGTGAGCAAGAGCTGAACCCGTCATTGCGGGATTTGGAGGCTGGGTGAGCGATGCCCAACCCAGCCTCCGCAACGCGCTGTGCGACCGCGTCCGTCAGAATTGGAGTGAGGCAGTGAAGTGTTCGCGTACATAATTCGTCGCGTGCTGGCCACGGTTCCAGTGATGGCAATCGTGGCGCTGCTCGTTTTCAGCCTGCTCTACATCGCCCCTGGCGATCCGGCCACGATCATCGCGGGCGATCAGGCGAGCCCGGCCGATATCGAACATATCCGTGTCTCCCTGGGGTTGGACCGTCCTTTCCTGGTGCGGTTTGGCTCATGGGTGTGGGATGTGGTGCATGGCGATCTTGGCAAATCGATCTTCACCAACCTGCCCGTTACCCACATGATCGCCCAGCGCATCGAGCCGACGGTGTCGTTGATGCTGATCACGCTGGTACTCTCGCTTGCCTTGGCCATTCCGCTCGGCGTGGTGGCGGCGTGGAAACAGGGATCGTGGATTGACCGCTTTGCGATGGTGCTCTCCACGGCAGGCTTTTCAGTGCCGGTGTTCGTGATCGGCTATGTGCTGGCCTATGTGTTCGGCCTCACCCTGGAATGGGTGCCGGTGCAGGGATACACGCCAATTTCCGAAGGAATTTGGCCCTGGTTTCAAAACCTGATCATGCCCTCGATTGCGCTGGGCCTGATCTATATGGCGCTGATCGCCCGTATCACGCGGGCGACGATGCTGGAAGTACTGAGCCAGGATTATGTCCGCACCGCGCGGGCGAAGGGTGTGGGGCAGCGCGGTATTCTGTTCGTTCACGCGCTGAAAAACGCCGCCGTGCCGATCATCACCATCATCGGCATCGGCTTCGCAGCCCTGATCGGCGGTGCGGTTGTCACCGAAAGCGTCTTCGCCATACCCGGCCTCGGACGGCTGACGGTGGATGCGATTTTGCGACGCGACTACCCGGTGATTCAGGGCGTCGTGCTGATGTTCAGCTTCGTCTACGTGCTGGTGAATCTGGGCGTGGACCTGCTCTACACGCTGTTCGACCCGAGGATACGGTATTGAGCACCACCTTGCCCTCCGACTATGCCGCAGCCCCCGTTCTGGCCGATGTGCTGCCGCCGGCGAAGAAGCGCGGCCGGGTTGCGATGTTCGTTCACCGCTATCCCACAATTGCCATTGGCGGCGCGTTGTTGGCGGTGATCGTGGCCATTGCCATTCTGGCACCGTATCTGTGGACGGTCGATCCGACCGCGATCGCGCCGGCCAAGCGCACCCGCGCGCCATCGGAACTTTATTGGTTCGGCACCGACATGCTGGGGCGTGACATCTATTCGCGCGTGATGTTCGGCACCCGTGTTTCGCTTGCCGTGGGGTTCGCGGTGGCGGCGGTGTCCTCGGCCGTTGGATTGTTCATCGGTTTGTGCGCCGGTTTTGTGCGCATTCTGGACACTGTGGTGATGCGGGTGATGGACGGGCTGATGTCGATCCCCTCGATCTTGCTGGCCATCGCCCTGATGGCGTTGATCGGGGCCTCGGTGCAGAATGTGGTGATTGCGATTTCCATTGCTGAGATTCCGCGCGTGGCACGTCTGGTGCGCGGCGTGGTGCTGTCCTTGCGGGAGCATGCGTATGTCGAGGCGGCGATTGCCTCCGGCACGCGGGTGCCCAAGATCATCTGGCGGCACATTCTGCCCAACACCTTGGCACCGCTGATTGTGCAGGCGACGTTCATCTGTGCCTCCGCCATGCTGGCCGAGGCCACGCTGTCCTTCATCGGCGCCGGCACGCCCCCGACAATCCCCAGCTGGGGCAACATCATGTCCGAAGGCCGGGCGCTGTGGCAGGTCAAGCCGTTCATTGTCTTCTTTCCGGCGGTGTTCCTGTCCTTGACGGTGCTGGCGGTGAATTTGCTCGGCGACGGGCTGCGTGACGCGCTCGATCCGCGTCTGGCGAAGCGGATCTGACGACGATGGCACTTCTGTCTGTGGAAAACCTGCAAACCCATTTCGGCACACCCGATGGCGTGGTGCGCTCGGTGGAGGGCTTGAGCTTTCACGTCGATGCGGGTGAGACGGTGGCCATTGTCGGTGAATCCGGCTGCGGCAAATCCGTCACCTCGATGTCGATCCTGCGGCTGGTGCCCACGCCGCCGGGCAAGATCGCCGGGCGGATCATGTTCGAGGGGCGCGATCTGCTCGAACTGAGCGAAGTGGAGATGCGCGCCATTCGCGGCAAGGAGATCTCGATGATCTTCCAGGAGCCGATGACCAGCCTCAACCCGGTGCTGACCATTGGCCGCCAGATTGGCGAGAGCCTGCGCCTGCATGAGGGGCTGTCCGCCAAGGAGGCGGAACTGCGCGCGGTGGATATTCTCACTCTTGTCGGCATTCCGGCCCCGCAGCGGCGGGTGCGCGAATATCCGCACCAGCTTTCCGGCGGCATGCGCCAGCGCGTGATGATCGCCATCGCCTTGGCCTGCAATCCGAAGCTGCTGATCGCCGATGAGCCGACGACGGCGTTGGATGTGACGAT
This sequence comes from Acetobacteraceae bacterium, assembly GCA_031291725.1. Lineage (GTDB taxonomy): Bacteria > Pseudomonadota > Alphaproteobacteria > Acetobacterales > Acetobacteraceae > CAIQQQ01. The sequence continues at coordinate 8,448 of JARLIM010000038.1, read as the reverse complement.
TCAGGCACAGATTTTGGACTTGATGCGCGACCTCAAAACCCGGCTTGGGTCTGCGATTGTGCTGATCACCCACGACCTCGGCGTGGTGGCCGAAATGGCGCAGCGCGTGGTGGTGATGTATGCCGGGCGAAAGGTGGAAGAGGGCAGTGTGGAAGACATCTTCGCCCGCCCGCTGCACCCCTACACGCGCGGATTGCTGGGTGCTGTGCCGATTTTGGGCACCTCGTTGCAGGCAACCGGGCGCTCGAAGCTGACCGAAATTCCGGGGCAGGTGCCGTCTCTGCGCAGCCGGATCGCGGGCTGTGCGTTCGCCGGGCGCTGTGCGATGGCTGTCGATGCCTGCCGCACCATTGCCCCCGCGGTGGAAGAAAAGCGCCCCGGCCATTTCGCCGCCTGCCATCTCGCTGAAAAGGTGTCGGCATGACCATCCGTACGCCGCCGTTGCTTGAAGTCAACGCGCTCAAGAAGCATTATCCGCTGTCTGGCGGGCTGTTCGGTGGCAACAAGGGCGCGGTCTATGCGCTCGACGGTGTCAGCTTCACGCTGGAGAAGGGCGAGACGCTCTCCGTTGTCGGTGAGTCCGGCTGTGGCAAATCCACCCTCGGCAAGACCATCCTGCGCCTTGTCGATCCCACCGATGGCGAGGTGTTCCTGGACGGCGAGCGCATCGACAATCTGCCGCCCAGCCAGTTGCGGCAGATGCGGCGGCGGGTGCAGGTGGTCTTTCAGGACCCGTTCAGCAGCCTCAACCCGCGCCAGCGCGTGCGCGACATCATCGCCGAACCGATTGTCAATTTCGGCCTCGCCCGTGGCTCGGAACTGGATGACCGCGTGGCGGCGCTGATGGACAAGGTGCGGCTGCCGCGCGATGCGATGCGGCGGTTTCCGCATGAATTCTCCGGCGGCCAGCGCCAGCGCATCGGCATTGCGCGCGCTTTGGCGCCGGGGTCGGATCTGATCGTCTGCGATGAGGCGGTGTCTGCGCTGGACGTGTCGGTGAAGGCGCAGATTGTCAATCTGTTGAGCGATTTGCAGGACGAGCTTGGTCTGGCGCTGCTGTTCATCAGCCATGATCTGGCGATTGTGGAGCATCTGACGCATCGTGTGGCGGTGATGTATCTGGGCAAGATTGTCGAGATTGCAGATCGGCACGCGCTGTTTTCCGCCCCGCATCACCCCTATACCCGCGCGCTGCTCTCCGCCGTTCCGGTGCCTGACCCGACGATCAGGCGGCAACGGGTGATTTTGAAGGGCGACGTGCCAAGCCCGATCAACCCACCCGCCGGCTGCCGGTTTCACACACGCTGCCCGTTCGTGCATGACCGCTGCCGCGCCGAGGAGCCGGTGCTGCGCAGTGCCGGGCAGGCGGGGCATGTGTCGGCATGCCATCTGGACGATATTCCGCCGATTTCCTGAGGCGCGTTAACCGGATTTTCATCTTTTGCCTGCATTCTCATGCGGCAAACGATGGAGAATTGCTGTGCTGGACAAAATTCCGGCCTTACTGCCGGGGCTTGAGCTTCCCGTCATCCGGGGTGCCGCAATGCTGGCTGCCGCGATGGCAGAAGGGCGCAGTGTGGCGGAGATTGCGGCCACGCTGGGCGGCCCGTTCGCCGATGACGCTGCCATGATCGCGGCCTCGTTCGATACGGCGGTGCTGGCCTTTCTGTCGGGCAGGTCGGAAGTCGGCCTCGCGTTGCAAGCTGACCTTGTGGCCCAGGCGCGAATCTTCCGGGTGGCGCCGGGGGCGGCGGCCATTCGTGCCACGCGCCCATTGCGATTGCTTGGCTTTGTCGCGGCGGGCGATTTGCAGACCAATATGCCGATCGAATTCATCACCGCGCATCTGCCGGTGCTGCTTGATATCGTCTTTGTCACGGCCGATGGCGGCCTGCCGCTGGTGTTGCCGGAGCATGATGTGGCGATCTGTCTGGTCAGTGATTCCAGGCCGGATATTCTGCACCGTCTTGCCGCCACGCTTGCCGGTTGGCCGCGTCCGGTGCTGAACGATCCGGCGCGGGTATTGGGTGGGCATCTTGAAAAATTGTCCCGGGATGGCATTTCGCAGTTGTTCGCCGGTAGCCATACGGTTTTAGCGCCGCCTTCGCGCACATATGCCCGCGCCGTGCTGTGCGATGCTGCGCTGGAGCATGATTGGCCCATTCTGGCGCGCCCTGCGGAATCGCATGCCGGGCGGTTGCTGTCCAAGCTCGACACGTCGGCGGAATTGGCAGCCTATCTCGACAGCGTGGCGGCGGAGCAGATCACGCTGACCCGTTTCGTCGATTACAGCGATGCGGATGGGCAATATCGCAAGCGCCGGATTGTGCTGATCGAGGGGGAGCCGCATCTGGCCCATATGGCGATTTCGGCCAATTGGATGATTCACTACGTCAATGCGGGCATGGTCGACTCAGCCGCCAAACGGGCGGAGGAGGCGGCGGCGATGGATGGGTTCGAAGATGGTTTCGCCCGCCGCCATGCCGCCGCCTTCGATGAGATTGCCGCCGCTCTTGGGCTCGATTACGTGCTGATCGACTGCGCCGAGGCACCGGATGGCAGGTTGCTGCTGTTCGAGGTTGAGATGGCGGCCATCATCCACGCGCTCGATCCTGTGGCGCTGTTCGCCTACAAGCAGCCGCACATGCAGTGCGTGTTCGAGGCGTTTGGACGTATGTTGGAACAGGCGGCCGGGGTGTTGGTTGAGTGATGGTGGGGGATGGTGAGGGTTGGTGAGGGTTGGTGGGATGAGGCCACCCCTATGCCACCCCTATGCCACCCCTATGCCAACCCGCCGCTATCCCGCCGCTGCCACGGCGCGTCCGGCGGAGAGGCGATAAATCCGGTCCAGCTTCTCCACCCCGGCCAGATGATGCGCGATCAGGATCGAGCTGCGATCCCCCAGGGTTTGGTTCAACGTGGTGAGGAATTTCCGCTCCGTATCGGCGTCCAGCCCGGCGCAAGGCTCATCCAGAATCAGGATTTTGGCCGGAGACAACAGAATGCGCGCCAAGGCCAGGCGGCGGCCCTGACCGCCGGAAAAGCGCAGCCCGCCTTCGCCGAGATAGGTCTCGATACCGTCCGGCAGCGCCCGCACGGCGTCGGCAATCTGGGCGCGTTCCAGCGCATTCCACAATTCCGCGTCGCTGGCCTCGGGCCGGGCGATGAGCAGATTGGCGCGGATGGTGTCGTCAAACAGATGCGTCGCCTGGCTGAGCCAGCCGATCTGATGGCGCAGATCGGCGGCGGCGAGGCTTGCGATGTCCACACCGCCAAGGGTGATCCGCCCAATCTGCGGCGATTCCAGCCGCAGGCACAGGGCGGCGAGGGTGGATTTGCCGATGCCCGACGGCCCCAACAGCGCCACATGCGCGCCTTGCGGAATATCGAGCGACAGCCCGTCAAACACTGGCGGGCGGTCTTCCTGCCAGCGGAATCCAACAGCTTCGATCCGCAGCGCATAGCTGGCGGGCAGGGGGGCGGGTTTCGGTTGATCCGGGCAGGGAATCGGGCTGTCTGTCATCGCCACCACCCGTTCGGCGGCCGCGGCGGCAACGCCTGCCTGGGCACCGGCACGCGGCAACAGCGCCACCGCCTCGAAGGCTGCCATCACCAGGAATACCAGCGCAATCGCCGTGGCGCCATGATCGCGCCCCAGCAGCAAGGTTGCCAAAATCGCCGCCTGTGCCGACAGGAAGGCCGCCGCCCCCGCCCAGGATACGCGGCGCAAAGCCTGCGATTGTGCGGTGAGAAGCGTGGATTCGCGCGCTTGGGTGGCTGCCAGCATGCGACCCTCAGCCGCAAAGGCACGCACTTCGCGCAGGCCGGTCACCGCATCAAGTGTCGCCACCCGCACGCCCGCCATCGCCTGCGCCAGCGTTGTGCCACCGGCCAACGCACCGCGCATGGCCATCATCGGCAGCACAAACGCCGAGACGACGAACAGCACGCAGACCGCCAGCGCCAGCCATATATCGAGGTTGCCCAGCACGACCGCCAATATCGGCAGCAACGCCAACGCACCGACCAGCGGCAACATCACGCGCATATACACCGCGTCCTGCGCCTCGACATCGCCCACCAATCGCGCCAGCAGATCGCCCGCGCGCGCCATGCCGAGGCCGCCGGCCATCCGGGCGGCGATCCGGCGGAAGAACCACACGCGCAGATCGGCCAAAGCGCGGAACAGCGCATTATGCGTCACCATCCGCTCGGCATAGCGCGACACCACCCGCAACGGGCCGAGCGCCCGCAAGGCCATGGGGGCTGCCACCAAGATGCCACCGGCAAACACCGCACCCGCCGCGCCGGACAGGCTGACGGCGATCAGCGTGGAGATCAGCGACATCGCCAGCCCAAACAGCAGCCACCCGGCCTGCGCGCGTCCCAGCGCCATCAGGCGAAACAAGGCCTTCATGCCGCCCCCCGATTGCCGATCAAACGACCATCCTTCAGATCAATGCGCCGTCCGCCAATGCCTTGATTCCATTCATGGGCAGCGGCGGAATGCGTCACCAGAATGGTGGTACGACCGAGCGTGAGACGGCGCAGGGAGTCGAGAACCTCGCTTTCTGTCGTCGAATCCAGATGCGCCGTCGGCTCATCGAGCAGCAGTATCGGCGCGTTTTTCAACATCGCACGCGCAATCGCCACGCGCTGCGCCTGACCGCCGGAGAGACCGAAGCCGCCTTCGCCGATGTCGGTATCCAGCCCCTGCGGCAAGCTGGCCGCGAAGGCTTCGACACGGGCAAACCGTGCCGCATCATCCACTTCGGCATCGGTGGCTTCCGGCCGGGCGAAGCGGATATTCTCCCGCAGCGAGCCGGCAAACAGCACCGGGCGCTGACCGATCCAGGCGGTGAGTTTGGACAGGGCAGAGGGCACGAGATCGGAAATATCCGCGCCATTGAGCGTCACGCGGCCTTCGGTGGGGCGGACGAAGCCGAGCAGGATTTCGATCAGGCTGGATTTCCCCGCCCCTGACGGCCCGGCGACGATCAGGGTCTCACCGGGGGCGACACCGAAGCTGACATCCTCCAACACCGGCCCGCGCGCTGCATCCCAGGTCAGCCCCACACGGTCGAACACCAGGGTGATGCCCTGAGCCGCCACGGTGCGAATGGGCTTGTCCGGCTCCGCCACCACCGGCATCGGCGGCAAGGCCTCCAGCGCCTTGGCGGCGTCATGCGCCTGGAACTGATCCTGATAGGCCGCGCTGAAATTGCGCAAGGGCTGGAAGAATTCCGGCACCAACAGCAGCACGAACAGCGACGACACCGGATCGGCCAGCGAATTATCGGCCATGTGGTGGAAAATGCGCAGTGCGAGGAACACCAGCGTGCCGGCTGCAGCCACATCGATAGCGGCGGAGGAGAGGAAGGCCACGCGGATCACCCGCATGGTGCGCTGCCGCAACTCGGTGGCAGCCCGCAGCAGAGACTGCGCCTCATCCTCCACGCGACCATGCATGACGATGGTGGCAATGCCGCGCATGCGATCGAGGAAGCGGGTTTGCAGGCGGCTCATGGCGGTGAATTGCCGCGAGGCGGCGCGGCCGGCACCGATGCCGAACACCGCCATCGCCACCGGCACCAATGCGGCGGAGACGATCAACAGCAGGGCGGCGAGCGGGTCGAAGCAGGCGATGAATGCCGCCAGCAGAATCGGTGTTGCCAGCGCCAGCATGGAGGCCGGCAGCCATCGGCTGAAAAATCCGTCAAGCGATTCCACACGGTCCACCACAATCGCCGCCAGCTCGGCTGAATGGGCGGAGCGGAGCAGCGCCGGGCCCGCGGCGAGCAATCGGCCGAGCGCATCGGTGCGCAGGCGGCGGCGGGCCGTGGCCCCCAGCCGGAAGGCCAGCGACTCCGAGGTGACACCAATCACCGCACGGGCCACCGCCAGCGCAGCAAAGGCCAAGGCGGGCCACAGCACCGGCTCATCCGGCCCATCCGTGCCGATCAGCACCGCAAGCAACATGGCGAGACAATAGGCCTGCCCGACGGCACACAGCGTGCCGAGCAGACCGATACCAACCAAGCCACCGGCAGCACGTCGTCCGAGCCGAGCTTCGGCTGCGAGCCATGCCTTTCCAGGCTTGCCTGTTGAGGGGGAGGAAATCGTCATCTCTCCCATTCTACCCAAAGCCCTCGGCTTTGACAGTCCCGCCCCGCAAATACGCCGGTTGCAGGTGGCGAATTTGCGGGGGAAATACGTTACAAGGGGGAGAGGTTCATGCCACGTGTTGAGTCTAACCCGTCAAAAGCGGTGACACCGCAGCCAATCGGCGGACGATGGCCGGTGGCGCTGGCGATTCTGTTGATCGCCTTCAACCTTCGCCCGGCGGTGGCCTCGCTGTCGCCGGTGTTGAGCGAGGTGATGGCCACCACCGGCATGACGGCGTCTGAGGCCTCGCTGCTGTCGATGATCCAGGTGGTCTTCCTGGGCGTGTTCGCGGCCAGCGTGCCGTGGCTGGTGCGGCGGATCGGGCTGGAACGGGCGGCGCTGCTGGTGATTTTCGCCGTCACCATCGGCTCGATTCTGCGCGGCCTTGGCTCGGTGCCGAGCTTGTGGCTGGGCGGGTTGATCGCCTGCGCCGGGATTGGTGCGGGCAATGTGCTGATGCCCGGGCTGATGAAGCGCGATTTCGCCGACCGGATTGCGCTGATGTCGGGCCTATACTCGATGCAAATCTGCCTTGGCGGCACCATCCCGATTGGAGCGACGGCGCCGCTGCGCAATCTGTTCGCGGGCTCCTGGCCCTGGGCGCTGGAATTCTGGGCGCTGCCTGCCGTGCTGAGCCTGGCCTATTGCGCCATCCTATGGCGGCGCGCGGCCGGGGCCGAGCCGGTGCGCAGCGTGGCACCGACGCTGTCGCTGATCCGCAGTCCGCTGGCCTGGAATGTCACCCTCTATATGGGGCTGCAATCGGCACTGGCCTATTCGGCGATGTCCTGGCTGGCGCCGATCATGCGCAGCCGGGGCGATGATCCGGTGACGGCCGGATTCGTCGCATCCTGGGCGTTGATTGTGCAGGTGGCCATCTCGCTTTTCGCCCCGATGCTTGCCGCCCGGCTGAAGCGGCAAAGCGTGCCGGCGGCGGTGGCGATCTGCCTGACGTCGAGCGGGTTTTTGGGGCTGGTCTACGGCGATATCAGCCTGCAATGGGTGTTCGCCAGCGTGATGGGCACCGGCATGGGCGGTTGCTTCGGCATTGCGGTGCTGATGATGGTGATGCGCGCGCCGAATGCCGCCGTCGCCGCGCGCTTGTCGGCGATGGCACAGACCGGCGGCTATTGCCTGGCCTCCTTCGGCCCGTTGCTGATCGGCGTGGTGCATGATTGGACCGGCGATTGGTCGGGGGCGGCGGCGGTGGTGATGTTTGCGGGCATCGTGGGCGGTGCGAACGGGTTCCTGGCCGGGCGGCCAAATTTGGTGAAAGGGTAGAGCATCGCCAGAGGGCGAGGCGTGCGGTGCGACGGGCGGCGTGTCGATTTCTCTTGCGTTAGACCAGATAACTGTGCTGTTAGTTGCGGATGCACCCATCCGCTCCCTCCTCCCCCTATCTGGACCTGTCAGCGGTGCTGCGTGCGCTGCGCGGCGAGGTGGGCGGTTGGACGGTGCGCGGGATGGTGAGCCAGGTTCTGGCGCTGTTGCTGTTTCGGCGACTGGGTGAAATCGCAGCGAAAATCGATCGATTGACCGTGCGGTTTCAGGCCGGACGTCTGTGGCGGCATGCGCCCCGTGTGACGATTGAGGCGGGCGAAGTCGCGGAGACGGCGCGACGTCATCCGCGCGGAAGGCGGCTTTGGCCGGGTCGGTTCGCTTGGCTGGTGCGAGCGGCGGGGTATCAGGCGGCGGGCTATGGCTGCCAATTGCGGCATATCCTGGAACAGCCGGAGATGGTGGCGCTGCTGCAGGCCTCGCCACAGGCCGCGCGGATTCTGCGGCCGGTGTGTCGGATGTTGGCGATCGAGACAGCGCTGTTGCGGCCTGGGGTCGCGGTGCCGGAACCATTGCCGCGCGTGCGCAAGCCTCGGCTGCGCAAACCGCGCGTGCCGATCGATTGGGGGCGGATTCCACTGCCGCGCGGCGTGCTGTCAGCGGCGCGGCGGGCGGGTTTTGGAAAACTCCGATGAGGGCAGGGGCGAAGTTGCGGGGTTATTGTTCCGGTTTGTTATTTATGTGCGGATGGGGCGTTGATATTGCGGGACGGTCTTGGGTTGACATGTAAGATAAATCGTCTTTGCGGGGAGTGCCACGTCGCAAGCGCTCCTCGCAATGACGGTACTCTTGAGATCGTCGCGCCCTAATCTTACTGTGTCACAAGTCTGAGATATTGTTGACAACATGGGCATCTTGGCAGCCGCCTTGCGATTGCCCTGGCGATGATTGTTCGTATCGTCGTCATTGAGGTTTCGACGTGCCGCTCAGGTCGGATCGGGGGAT
>JARLIM010000037.1 GCA_031291725.1 Acetobacteraceae bacterium | reverse complement strand
TGTCGGTCGGCGCGGCGGCCCTTTTCCGCGCCAGATTCGTTCAAGGCTTGCCACGATGCACACACATCGTGTCTTCGCCTTGGCCTTTCTGGCACGAAAAATGACTCGCCGCCCCTCCGCGAACAGTTTTTCAGCAACCTGCTAAACCGTCATCTCCAGCACATACAGCCCGCCATTGAAGCGGTCGGCACCGTAGAGAATGCGGTTCTCGTCCACATAGACATCGTTGATCTGAATGGATTTTTGAGAAGATGTCGGGGCTTCCGGCACGTAATGGGCAATCTCCTCCGGCCGGAACGGGTTGGAGATGTCATGCACCCGGATGCCGCCGTTGAAATAGGTGCCAAACAGCATTGTGTCGGAACGGAAAGACGGGCCGGGGCGGTTTTCGTGAATGTTGTGCGCGCCGTAGCGTCCGCCGCGATACATATGCTCCTCCACCGGCGGCAGCGGCAGGGTGGAGATCGGCACGAGGTTGGACTCTATGCGCATATCGAGCATCCAGACCAGTTTCGGCCAATCGCGGCCATCGTCCTGCACGCATTCATCCGTGACCACCAGCAGGTCACGATCGAACAGCGGCATGGCGGTGTGGGTGAAGCCGGGGAAGGGCGGGTGCGGGTTCCAGTGCGCGATCATCTTCGGATGGCCGATATCGGCAATGTCGAGAATGATCGCACCGCCATCGAGATAGCCGATATAGGCGCGGTCGGGGCGCTCGGGGTAGACATTGGTGTTGTGTCCGCGCCAGCCGCTGTCGAATTTCGGGTGACGCGGCGGCGGCGGGGCATCGTCGCCCTGGGCGGTGCCGGGATACCACCAACGGCCAATCTCACGCGGCTTCGTTGGGTCCGAGACGTCGATGGCGCGGAAGGGCTGGTCGTCGAGCAGGTTGCGCGGGGTGAAATCGGGCGCACCGCCGGCGAAATAGACGGTTTTATTGTCGATGAACCACACCTGATGCACGCCGCGCGAGCAGGGGCCGGAGCAGTCGAAAAAGCCGATGGCGCGCGGGTTTTCCGGGTCGGCGATGTCGAACATCTCAACACCCGCCGGTTGCAGGCCGTGGGTGGAGGTTTGATAGGCCACCGCCATCAGATCGCCGCAGACCTCCAGCGAGTTGGAACGCACATTGCGATGCGGCAGCTCGGTCTGACAGATCACCTTCGGGCGGCTCGGGTCCGTCACGTCCACCCCGGTGAAGTTCTTCGGCGCCGATTCATGGGCAAGCCACAGAATGCGGCGGCCGTTTTTGGTGAGTTGCATGCTCATGCCCTCACCGATGCCGCCAAAACCGGCCAGGCGATCATGCGCGATCAGTTTCATATTGCGTGATTCGGGTTGCGCCATGACGGTTTTCCTCGCCTTATTTATAGAGCGATCACGCCGCGTGAGGGACGATGAGTCAAGAGCAGCACATGGTCCCGGTGACGATTCTGACCGGCTTTCTCGGCAGCGGCAAAACCACGCTGCTCAACCGCCTGCTGCGTCTGCCGGAATTGGCGGATACGGCGGTGATTGTGAATGAGTTCGGCGAGATCGGGCTGGATCATCTGCTGATCGAGCAGGCGATTGAGGATGCGGTGTTGCTGAAGAATGGCTGCATCTGCTGCACCGTGCGCGGCGACATCGCCGACACGTTGCGCGATCTGTTCGCACGTCGGGCCAGCGGGGACGTGCCCTGGTTCTCGCGCATCGCCATCGAGACAACCGGGCTGGCCGACCCGGCGCCGGTGGCGCAGAGCATTGTGGACTCGGGCGAGCATTGCCGCCTGGATGCCATCGTGACCACGGCAGATGCGCTGAACCTGCCGCAGCAACTGGCCGAGCACGCGGCGGCGCGGCATCAGGTGGCGTTTGCCGATCGGGTGCTGCTGACCAAGGCCGATCTTGCCAGCGCTGCGCAATGTGCCGAGGCGGCGCGCATGTTGCGCCTGCTCAATCCGCGGGCGGCGACAAGGCCGGTGGCGGAGGTGACGGCCGAGGATGTCTTCGGCGTGGGCCGTGCGGCGCTGGCGCTGGATTTTCACGCCGTGGCAACCTCGCATGGCGAGATCTCGTCGGTGCTGCTGCGGGCCGGGGAATTGCAATGGGACAGCGTGCGGCGCTGGTGCTGCTCGGTGCTGTCGCTGCGCGGCGCCGACATTCTGCGCATCAAGGGCGTGCTGCGCCTACGCGGTGCCAGCCGGCCAGTGGCGATGCAGGCGGTGCATCATATGGTGCATCCGCCGCACCCACTGCCGATGGCGGCCGATCCTGGCGAGGGCAGTTTTCTGGTCGTCATCGGTCGGAACCTGCCTCAGGCTGGGCTTGAGGCAAGCTTCCGTGCGGCACATTGCGACCGATGAGACGCCGTGCTCACACCCGATGTACCGCCGGGATGGCGGCGGCCGGGCGATTGGTGAAAGTCACCTGACGCAGCAGCAGCAAAACCGCAGCGCTTGCCGCGTTGATCAGACCGACGCGGACAATGATGGACGTTGCATAGCCGTCCATTCCACCCAGGGCCGCGATGGAAGCGAGGTAGAGCGCGATTTCGAACACCGCAAAACCCGCCAGCACCGATGCCATGGCGCGCCATGCCACATGGAGCTTGGCGTGGTCGATCAGGCTGGCCACCGCAAAGGCGCCCAGCGTGGCCACACCCAGCATGGCACCCCATGCATAGGCATTGGCGGTGTGCGGATAATCAAGCAGCAAGAAGCCTATCGCCTGATTGATCAGCCATACCGCAATTGTCGCCATCAGCGCCGCGCGCCGAGGCATTGTCAGCACCGCCACGGCCGCAATGCCCGCCAGCGGCGTGACACAGGCAAAGCCGAGTGTGCAGATCAGGCTGGCGGCCACCAGCACGGCGGCCCACACCATGTTCGATCGATTTGTCATCTTGCTCATCTCCTTGCCTAACGCGCCAAGCCAAGTTGTTTGGCATCGAATTTTGCCCGCAACCCGGCAAACACGCCGATGCCGGGATTGAGATAGCCCAGCGGATCCTGATACCGACGGTCGGTCAGATTCGTCACGCGGCCATATGCCTCCAGCCCATGTCCGAGATCATAGGACATCGCCACATTGGCCGTCACGTAATCGCCGGTCACAATGCCCGAAGGATAGCCCGACCGTGCCACATCGATCCAGCTGCCGGTGTAGAGAATGGCGGTGCTGAGCGTGAGTGTGTCCGTCACACGCCAATTCGCCTCCAGGCTTGCCTTGTTTTTCGGGCGACGCAAGAGGGCTTGATGCAGAATGTCATTGCGCGCTTGGGTGAAGGTGTAGTTCGCCGATGCGGTCAACCGCTTGCTCGGCTCCCAGGTGACGATACCCTCCACCCCCTGCGTGGTCGCCCGCCCCACATTGATCTCGCTGGTGAAGGTGTCATTGTAGTCGATCAGATTTTTGATGTCGTTGTGGAAATAGGTTGCACTGACCCGAATATCCGTCCCCGGCACGGGCTGTTCGAACCCGGCATCGATGCCGGTGCTGGTCTCTGGCTTCAGGTTGGGATTGGCATAAAAGCCCCAGGCCGGATAGCTGTCATACAACTCATCCAAGGTCGGCACTTTGAAGGCGGTGCCGTAGGTGAATTTGAGCTTGGTTCGCGTCACCGGCACTATCACCACCGGCGCCACCCGCCATGTCATCTTGCTGCCGAAGGTGCTGTAATCGTCCAGGCGCAGGCTGAGCGTGTCGAAGACATGTTCGCCGATGGCGGATTGCAGCTGCACGAAGCCGGCTGTTTCGGTTTGATGGGCGCTGAGCGGGTTAGAGTTGTTGAATAACTCCCGCTCAGCCTCCGCACCGAGAGACACCGTCTCGCCTTCGAGCACGCGGTAATTGCCCAGCCAATCGAGCTTGGTGCGTTCGCTGTGATAGGTGCTGGGCACAACCGGAGTGGCATTCGGATCGGTGATCGCGCGGTCATACTGCGTGTAGCCCAAGCCGAGCGTCTGATCGAACGTCTCGTCTGTGGTTTCGTGATGCAGCGTCACGCGCGTGAAGAGATCCTTGTTGTCGCTCGTCGTGCGCAGGGATTCCGGCCCGATGGTGTCGTCGGCGGTGGAGAGGAGGTCAGAATGAACGTAGCGGACCACCACACCGGCATCGACGTTCTCGGTCAATTGCGCCCCCAGCCGTGTGGCGACGGTTTGATTGTCGATGCTTTCCGGTTTGGTGGTGCGGCCCGGCACCACCAAGGCGGGTGGGGTGACGTCGGTTGCGCCGGAATGCACATGCGTATAGCTCAGATCGTAATCGAACCGCTCCACGCCGCCGCCGATGGAAGCCGTTTGGTTGAAAGTGGCAAATGAGCCAGCCTCGGCACTCAAGGCTGCCTGCGTTGTTTCGCCTTTATGACGCAGCGTGGTGATGCTGATCACCCCACCGATGGCGTCCGAGCCATAGAGCGCGCCCTGCGGCCCACGCAGCACTTCAACCCGCGAGATGTCGCTTGCCAGGATTTGCGAAAAATCAAATGCGCCGCTCGGGGTGGACGGGTCAGAAACGTCGATGCCGTCGATGAGCACTTTGACGTGGTTGGAGTTCGTCCCGCGCATGAAAATAGACGTATTCGCACCTGGGCCACCACTTTGCACAACGTTCAAGCCGGGCACGCTGTTCAACACATCCGGCAGGGTGCGCAATTGCCGCCGTGCGATATCCGCGGCGGTGATCACCGTCACCGAACTGGCCACCTGATCTTGCGGCGTGGGGATGCGGGTGGCCGTGACGATCAGGTCGTCCAAGGTGATTTGGATCGGCTGCGGATCGGCCGCACATGCCGGTGCGGCGATGGCCAGAAACAGCGATGCCACGCCAAGGTGACATGAGAATGCGTGAAATTTTGACACAGGACGGCTCTCAACTTGCACGTCACGCCGGACAGAGAGCCAAAATCGATGCGTGGGCACCGCTCTTTTTTCTCACCGGGGCACCCCCGCCCAGCTTGTCCGCAAATGACCACGGCTGATGGCAGGTCTCCTGGCTCGCGGGTTGCCGCCCTGCGCCGCCTTCCCAGGAGATTCCCAGTGGCCTTGTGGCACAAAACTCGCCGCTGACAGTTGCGGGGGCAGCCACGGCTTCGCACCGTGTTCCCTTTTCATCTCCTCTCGGAGAACCATCGCCGATCAGGCTATGCCGATCGTTACAGCATTGCAAGCCGGTGCGACAGGATGAGGGGTGAACCTGCTCTGCGCCGATCCACCCCTGCCGCGGATCAATTGCTCTTCACACCGGCAATCGGGGTGAACACGTCATTTGCCGACGTCGGAATGCGCTTCAATTGACCCAGGCGGCCCATGAAATCGGCCAGCGTCTTCACACCGCTGACTTCCAGGCCGAAATCGCCATGTTCCTCTTTCAGCATCGCCGTCACCCCCGCTTGATCGAGAAATTTCGACGGTTCCGCCTTGAGGTAAATTGCCGCTGCCTGATCGGGGTGGGCGCGGATGAAGTCGCCAGCCTCCTGAAGTGCCCCCACCATCACGGCGGCCATTTTCGGATTGGCGTCGAGGTAGCGTTTGGTCGCGGCCAGCGCCAGGAAGGTGGAACGGCCACCGAAGGCGTCTTCCGACGTGGCAATGACGTGGGTCTTGCCGCTGTCGAGCACGATCTTGGTAAAGGGCGGGGTGGAGAAATACGCCTTGACCTCGGTGGCACCGGTGAGCAGCGAGTTCACCGATTCCGGATGCGGCAATGCCACCACCTTGGTGCGCCACGCATCCTGCTTGCCGGTGCCGAAGCGTTTTTCGGCGATCATCTGCAGCGCATACATTTGCGGGCTGATCAGCGCGGGCATCGAGATTTTATCGCCCTGTGCCAGATCGTCGATGTCTTTCACCTCGGGCTTGTTGGTCACCAGCACCAGCGGGGTGGAGTTCACGCCCGCGATGCCGATGATCTGGTTCGGCGTGCCATGCGCCTTGTCCCAGGCGATCAGCATCGCGCCGATACCATAGACGCCCATGTCGATGGCACCGGACAACACCGCATCCTGCATCGCGCCGGAGCCGGAGAAGCGGGGGTAGGTGGGCGCGATAGTCAACCCGACGGCGGCGGCGTGCTTTTCGATCAGATGCATCTCATCGGCGACATACAGCGGCAGGAAGCCCACGCCGAAGCCGATGCCGATCTTCACCGGCGTTTGCGCCTGAGGTGTTTGCGCCTGTGCGGCACCCACGCCCAAAGCCAACACGGCGATTGCCGTGCGCAGGAATTGCTTCATTGGTTGATTTCCTCCCCAGGAATAGTCGTTCTTATTTTGCCGGATCGAGGATCACCCTATCCCGCGACGAACCCAGAACCGCCACATAGGCATTCGCCGCATCCCGCAAGGCGTAGACCGCGCCCGGCATGATCGGGAACGGCCGCAATGCGCCACTGGCAAAACCGGCCTCCAACGAGCGCAGCGCCTCACCGGTCTCCACCGAGGACAGCGCCAGCGTGTCGATGCCATAATAGCTGTGCCGACCGCGATAGAATTCGAAGATGTTGAACTGCACGATCTTGTTAACCGCCGCGATCAGAATCTGCCGCCCGAGTTTGGCGGTCGATTCATGCGCATCCTGATAATAGGGGTCGCCGACGGTGTTGAAGACGATATCCGCTCCCCGCCCATCCGTCAGCGCCCGCACCGCCTCGGCCACGTTGACCGCGGAGGAATCGATCACCTGCACCGGCGCCGAGGCGTGCCCGGCATAGGGCTCATCGCGACGCACCACGCCGATCACCTGCGCCCCGCACCAGGAGGCGATCTGCGCCGCCGCCTGCCCAACCTTGCCGTTGAGGCCCATGATCAGAACGCGATCGCCGGCTTTCGGCATGCCCGCCCGCCGGAACCCCTCAATGGCGGTTACGAACGGCACCCCGATCCCGGCGGCTTCGGCGAGCGAGATATTGCCCGGTTTACGCACCACCGCATCGGCCTCGACGACCAGATGCGTGGCATGCGTGCCATCGCGCCTGATGCCGAGATCGCCGGAGGAGCCGAACACCTCCCAGCCGATCATCTCCGCCGGACCATCGATCACCACGCCGGCATAATCCCGCCCCGGCGTGCGCGGGAAGACGGCATAGGGCATCATGCCGATCGCCGCCTTGACGTCTGACGGATTGACGGCGGCCGCCTTGATGTCGATCAGAACGTCATTCGGCCCGCGTTGCAGCCAGAGCCGCTCCACCGAGGGGCGAACCTCCTCGGCGGTTGCGGCCTTGGCGGCCAGACGCAGACATGTCGCTTCCATTGCCCCCGCACCGTGCGACATGGGATCAATCCGCCAAACGTGTCGGCAGGCCGATCGCGTCACGGGCTTCGCGTGAGGTCATGATCTGGCCGCCCAGATCCTCCACAATCCGGCGGGCCTTCTCGACCATCGCCGCATTGCTTTCGGCCAGCACGCCACGGGTCAGATACACGCCGTCTTCCAGGCCGACGCGGATATGGCCGCCGGCGAGATAGGACATCGCCACACCCGAGAACACCGTGCGGCCAATGCCGATGGCGGTGAATTGGGCGTCCTGTGGCAGCAGGTTGCGGGCGTAGAGCACTGTCTCGGGGCTGACCTGGAAGCCGTAAGGCACGCCCATGACGAAGCTGGTCAGCAGCGGGCCGGTCAGCGAGCCGTCCTTGACCATGTCGAGCATCATCGCGATGTCGCCGCTGTCGAACAACTCGATTTCGGGCTTGGCGCCGGCCGCGTTGATCACGCGCGCCATCCGCCGCGCATTGCCGGGGGTGTTCATCACCACCTGCTTGCCGGAATTCATCGTGTTCAGATCGAGCGTGGCGATATCCGGCTTCAACGCGGTGATGTGGGCTGCGCGTTCTTCCGGGTTCATCAGCGTGGTGCCCGGCGCGAACATCTTCGGGTCGTTCTCATCGGGCACGAAGCGGCCGCCAGGGCCGGTGGTGATGTTGATGATCAGTTGGGTGTTCTTGGCGCGGATGCGGGCAATCACATCCTGATAATATTCCAGCTTCATCGACGGCATGCCGGTTTCCGGATCGCGCACATGGATATGCGTCACCGCTGCCCCCGCTTCGGCCGCGCCCAGACACGCATCGGCGATCTGTTCCGGGGTGATCGGCAGGTAAGGTGTGGCCGAGGGGAGGGTGAGGTTGCCGGTGACGGCGGCTGTGATGAAGACCTTGTTCAGAGGTGCGCGCATGTCGATGTTCTTTCTTGCTTCTTAAAGAGCGCGACCACCATCGACGACGATGGTGCTGCCGGTGGAAAAAGTCAGATGCGTGGCGCAGGCGAGGATGGCGTTGGCCACGTCCTCTGCCTGGGCGACGCGCTTGAGCGGCGTGGTTGCCGCGGTTTTGGCGTTGAACTCTGCCCCACGTCCGGGCACGAACTCGGTGGCCACCACACCCGGCGAGACGCCAAGCACCCGGATCTCCGGCGCCAGCGCCCGACCGAGGGATTTCGTCATCACGTCTATGCCCGCTTTGGTTGCGCCATAGACGATGGAGGAGCCAGCCCCGTTCATCCCGGCAATCGACGAGACGGAGACGATCAGCCCGTCGCCGCTCGCCTTGAGCAGCGGCGCGAAGGCGCGCACGGCGGCGAACTGGCCGCGCCAATTGACCGCAAACATCTCGTCGATCAACGCATCGGTGAGCGCATCGAGGTTGTCATGCGCAATCGGCTTGGTGAAGCCTGCGGTGTTGACCAGAATATCCGCCCGCCCGAACGTCTCCTGCACGCTGTCACGCAGGGCGTTCAGCGTGGCCGAATTGGCGATGTCGGCGGGGAAGGCGCGATGTCCGCTTCCCGCCAGGCCGGCAAGGATGGCTGCGGCTTCATCGGATTTGGCGGTCGAACCGGGCGCGTCCGGCCGGTGTGTGATCACCACCCGCCCCCTCGCATCGGCCATCGCCTTGGCGGTGGCGGCACCGATACCCCCGGCACCGCCAATGATGACGGCAACCTTATCTTGCAGCGAAACTGGCATGGCGGCGTGGTCTTTCCCGGAACGGAGCGTCAATCAATTGGCGGTTTCGGCAACACGGCCTCACCAGGAACCAGGACCAGCGTGTGATCCAGGCTGTACCACTCGCCCGTCACATCGCCGTCCGGGGCGGGGCCGGTCTGCTTTTCATAATTGCCGATCAATTGCGGCGTGACCCCAAAGGTGACATCGCGTTCAAGGTCGGGATCGTCGGCCAGGAAGATCTGGGTGATCAACGTTTTGAAGCCAGGCTTGTAGGCCAGGAAATGAATATGCGCCGGGCGCTGCGGCTTGCGATGCTGCGCGTGCAGGATCGCGCCGGACGGGCCGTGTGTCGGGATCGGATAGCCGACCGGCCGGATCGAGCGGAAGGTGAAGCAGCCTTCGGCATCGGTGAAGAACTTGCCGCGCAAATTCCATTCCACCTGTCCCGGATCCTGCACGTCATACATGCCCACGCTGGAGGCGTGCCAGACATCGACCTCGGCGCCGGCGATCGGGGTGCCTGCAGTGTCGATCAACCTGATCTTGGCAAACAGCGCAGGCCCCGGCGTCGGGCAGCGAACGATGGACGCGCCATGTTCGCAAATCGGCGTGTTCAGACGCCAGAACGGCCCGAGCAACGCGGTCGCCGGCTCCATCGGCCCGCCGAGGCCGTTGTTGAGCAGCGTCACCAGGGTGGAGATGCCAAACACATCGGAAAACAGGATGGCGTCATTGTATTTGTCGGTGGTGGTCTTGCCGATGCCGTTGAGGAAATCGATGCCGATTTCGAATTCCTCATCCGTCGGGCGCACTTCGCGCACAAAAGCGTGCATGTGGCGCACGAAGGCTTCCATCACCTCACG
The DNA here is from genome assembly GCA_031291725.1 of Acetobacteraceae bacterium. Classification (GTDB taxonomy): domain Bacteria; phylum Pseudomonadota; class Alphaproteobacteria; order Acetobacterales; family Acetobacteraceae; genus CAIQQQ01. The sequence continues at coordinate 143,079 of JARLIM010000037.1, read as the reverse complement.
AAGGCGTGGGTTTTCGGCGCGGCTCATCGCCCGTATGACTGCGGGTGTAATGTCGTCGATGCTGTTGATGATGCCGTATTTGTCGAAATCTTCGATGTCTGCCATCGTACGTTCCCCTGCGGTTTGTTCCGCCAATGATGCTTTTGCAATCGATTGTGATAAGAGTAGGCCAGGAGGCACATGACGTCAACGGAGCCAATGGGAATGGAGTTGGGTCCACGTGTTCGGGTGGACTTGCAGGCGGTTGCCGACGCGGCATCCGTGCATCGCTCCACGGCGTCCCGCGCCCTGAACCCGGCCACGCGTCATCTGGTGGCAGCCGAGGCGGTTGCTCGCATTGAAGAGGCGGCGCGGGCGCTCGGCTATCGTCGGGATGACCTGGCGGCTTCCTTGCGCACCGGTCGCACAAATCTGATCGGCGTGATGGTGCCAGACATCATCAACCCGATTTTCGCCCCCATTTTACAGGGTGTCGAAACCGCCTTGGCTCGTCAGGGCTACAGCGCGCTGGTCGCCAATGCCGGCAACGATCCGGCGCGCCAATTGGGTGTGGCCGAGCAATTGATCGGGCGGCGGGTGGATGGGTTAATTTTGGCGACATCCGCCGAGGATGACCCGATTGTGGCGATGTGCGTGCAGCAGGACATTCCCGCCGTGCTCGTCAACCGCGCCGAACGTGCCGCCCGACTGCCTTCGGTGGTGTCCGACGATTTCGAGGGCATGCGTCTGGCGGTGGAACATTTATTCTCGCTCGGCCATCGCCGCATCGGCCATGTAGCCGGGCCCGCGCATCTATCCACCGGCGTGCGTCGCCGGGCCGGGTTTGAAGCGGCGATGCGCACGCTGGGGCTGGAGGTCGATGCCATCGTAACGGCCGGAGCCTATCAGCGCGGGGCGGGTGCTATGGCCGCGGCGGAGTTGCTCGACAGCTTTGCCGTCACCGCGATTGCCGCCTCCAACGATCTTTTGGCGCTGGGGGCGTATCGGGCGATGGCGGGGCTAGGGCTGTCCTGTCCGCAGGATGTCTCCATCGTCGGCCATAATGATATGCCGCTGGTGGATATGGTGGCCCCGCCGCTGACCACGATCCGCATCGATCCGTTGGCTTTGGGCGAGAAGGCAGCAGCGTTGTTGCTCGATTGGCTCGGCTCACCGCCGGGCATGGAGCCACGCGCGGTGCAACTGGTGACAAAGCCCACTTTGGTGGTGCGCGGCTCAACCGCGCCGCCGTTCAGCCCACCCGCGCCAAGGTCCTGGCCGGGATAGTCAAATCATTGATCGACATGTCGGCGCGCAACCACCACGCGCCGGCGGATGTCGCTGTCGGCAGAACGCTCAGCGGATCGCCCTCGAAGCTGACGGTGTTGGTCGGCGTCTCTTCGATCTGGATATGCGCACAGCGCAGCCTGCCGCCATCGGCGTCAAGCAGGGCGTTGAGCTTGGCCATCATGCAGGCCGCCAGCATTTCCGTTGTCGGATCGCCCGGTGTGATCAGGATGCGTCCGAGTTTGTCCGGCTCATGGGCACGGAACCAATCGAGCAGCGGATCCGAATCGGAGAGTTGTAGGCAGTGATCGACATGCTCATCGATCCAGCGATGCCACGTCGATTTCGCCCGCTCGAAGGTCTCGACCATATTCACACGCCCATCCAATCGCTGCGGCTCGGTGGCCTGAATGCGGACGGTGACAAATTCGTTGTGCCCATGTGGGGTCGCACATTTTGCCGATGTGCCCGCAATCAAACGATGCGCCATCGAAAACCGCCGGGTGAATACCAGGCTGAACATTATGTTCCTCCGCCCAAACCGCCGGGATGGGATAACCCCGAGGCAGCTGCGCCTGTTGGAAGCTGACGTGCGACAGAACGATGAGACTGCAACCGTCGCTTCTCATTTCAGACGATGAGTGGACTATACGATTTGTGATAATGTGGCCACTCCGACACCTGCAGTTGCGACACCTATCATGACGTTTTCACGATCGATTGATCATCATATTGCCGAACATATCGCAGGCGGCATTCCATTCCGGCAGAATCAAGGTTGTTGCATCGTATTCCTGCACAATCAGCGGTCCCTGGATGCTGCCAGCGGCCAAAGCGGCACGCGAGACGATGGGGGTTTGCAGAAAACCGATCCGGTCGAACCACGCACGGCGTGACGGCTGCGGCGTCAGGCTGTGCGGTGGCATGTGGTCGGGCAGGCGCGGGGTGGACGGCATGCCGGTGGCGACGGTGCCGAGGCTGATCACCTCGATCGGCTCGCTGCGCGGGGCGGCAAAGCCGTACACGCCGCGATGGGCGGCTTCGAACAGGCCCGGCAATTCTTCAATCAATTGGACGGCATCGGTCGCGGCAAACGCCACCTGAATCTCGCTCGACTGCCCGACATAGCGCACCATCGCCTGCAATCGCAGACGGCGATGCGTGGCCGGGAAGCCATCCTGGGCCAGCAAGGCGTGGCCTTCGCCGATCAGCGACTCGAGCGCTGCCTGCAACTCCGCCACGATGGCGGGCGAGACGCGACGGCGCCAGCCACGGGTGATGTGATGCTCGGTCTCGGCGAGCAGCAGACCGAAGGCGCTGAACAGGCCGGGCATGGGCGGCACCAGAATCCGTGAAATGCCTAAGTCTTCGGCCATCGCGGCGGCAAAGAGCGGGCCGTTGCCGCCGAATGCCATCAGCGTCGCCGCCCGCACATCGCGCCCGCGTTCCACCGAGACGGCGCGAATGGCACGCATCATGGTGGAGGCGGCAATCCGCCGCATCCCCATCGCAGCCTCCGGCACGCTCATGCCGAGCGGGGCAGCCAGATGCCGGGCAATCGCTGCCTCCGCCGCCGCATGATCGAGCTTCATCACACCGCCCGCAAGCCCAGCCGGATCGAGATAGCCGAGAACGAGATTGCAATCGGTGATCGTCGGCCACACGCCACCCGTGCCGTAACACACCGGGCCGGGGGCAGCGCCCGCCGATTCGGGGCCGACGACCGGGGCACCCGCTGGGTCGATGCGACACATCGAGCCACCGCCCGCGCCGATCTCGGCCAGATCGATGGTCGGCAATTTGAGCAACGTGCCGCCGCCAACCAGCAAACGCGCCCCCGCGATCACCCCGCCGCCGACTTCCATCTGCTCCGAACGCGACACCGCGCCATGCTCCACCATGCCCGCTTTGGCCGTGGTGCCACCCATGTCGAAGGTGACGACGAGCGGCTCTTCCAGACGGCGCGCGAGGGCGGCCGCTCCCACCACACCGGCTGCCGGGCCGGATTCGACGATGCGGGCCGGGAAGCGCGCGGCGTTGTCGGCACTGGCAAGGCCGCCATTGGATTGCATCAGCATCACCGGCGCGTGGGTGCCCGCATCGGCCAGCCCCTGTTGCAGCCGGGCGAGATAAGCGCGCACCACCGGCTGAATGGCGGCATTGACCACCGTGGTGGAACTGCGCGGATATTCACCCGCTTCCGGCAGGATATCGCTGCTCAGGCTGATCGGCAGATCGGGCAGGGCCGCACGAATGGCCTCGGCCACCGCCTGCTCATGCGCCGGGTTGGCGTAGCTGTGCAGCAAGCAGATCGCCAACGACTCCACACCCTCGCGTTTGAGGGTGTCGATGATGGCGGCAAGGGCCGTTGTGTCGAGCGGGCGGATGACGCTGCCATCGGGACGCAGCTTTTCGTCGATTTCCAGGCGGAGATCGCGTGGCACCAGCGGCGCGGGCTTGGTCCAGTCGATGTCATACAGTCGCGGCATCCGCAGATCGCGGATTTCCAGCACGTCGCGGAAGCCCTTGGTGGTGATCAGCGCCGTGCGGGCGGTTTTGCGCTCCAGAATGGCGTTGGAGCCGATGGTGGTGGCGTGCAGGATTTCATCGGCCTCACCCCCCGTGGCCGCCAGCAATGCAGCCGCCCCAGTGACCACGCCCTCGGCATAATCATGCGGGGTGGAGGGCAGTTTGAGGCGATGCACGCTGCCATCCTCGGCGATAGCCACCAGATCGGTGAAGGTGCCGCCGATGTCGATTCCAATGCGCAGTTTCATCGCGTGCGGCTCCGGCGTTCGGATTCGGTGGCGGCAAGGTCGATTGTGCCGTCGCGGACGACCACGCCATAATCGCGCAACGCCCCCGCGGGGGTGATCTTGCCCAGGCGCAGATCCTGCGCCACCGCCGCCGGATCGCGCAGCAACGGATCGCCCCAGCCACCGGCACCGGGCAGCTGATGGCGAAACACATCACCGCGTTTGAGCGTCATCGTCAGCTTGGCGCGCAACTCGCGTTCGCTGGCCTGTCCCGGATTGAGGATATTCCGGCTCGCCGCCCCCTCGCCGCCGCCCTGCAGGCCATAGGGCCGATGGGTGTGACGATCGGCCCGCACCTGCAGAATCGCCTCATCCTCCAACAGCCGCCATGTCCGCCGCAGCGACAGACCGCCGCGATACCGGCCTGGGCCAGCCGTGTCTGGCACCATTTCGTAATCCAGCACTTCCAGCGGGTTGTCGCTCTCGATGGCTTCGATGGAAAAGCTGGCCATGTTGGCGAACATGTTGGTGTTGCCGTCCAGACCATCCCGAGTGGGTCTGCCACCCCAGGCGCCGGAGAGGAAATCGACATAGATGAACGGCCTGCGATCGGCGCCGGTGCCGCCGATGGTCACACCGGTGTTGCCGCCGTCGGAGCCTGCGAAGACCAGATCGGGATAAAGTTGGGCCAAGGCACCGAAGGCGCAGTCGGCGGCGCGAAAGCCGGTTAAGCCCCGTGCCGCACAGGCGGCGGGCGGCAGGGCGTTCATGATGGTGCCGGCGGGTGCTATCACCTCGATGGCGCGAAACACTCCGTCATTGTTGGGCATATTGGTGGAGAGCACGCATTTGGCAGCACAGTAGCTGGCGCCGGCGGTGTAGCTCCAGGTGTTGTTGATCGCCCCCTTCACCTGCGGGTTGGAGCCCGTCCAATCGAACACCATCCGCTCGCCATGCTTGCGCACAGTGCAGACAAGTTTGATCGGCACATCGGCGTCGATCTGGTCGTCGTCGATCCAATCGATGAATGTCGCCTCGCCATCGGGCAGTTCGAGGAGTGCGTGGCGGGTGAGGCGTTCGGAATACGCCATCGTCTCGTCGAGCAGCGCACCCAGCCCATCATGGCCGTGGCGGCGTTCGAGTTCGGCAAGCCCGCGCAGCGCGATTTCTCCGGCGGCCAGTTGCGCGCGCAGATCGCCCATCACCCGATCCGGCAATCGCACATTGCGCTCGATAATCCGCATCAGCGTGGCGTTGGGCACGCCTTTGTCGTGCAGCTTGAGCGGCGGCAGACGCAGCCCCTCGGCGAAAATCTCGGTGCTGTCCGAGGCGTTCGATCCCGGCACGCGGCCGCCGACATCGGTGTGGTGGCAGACGGTGGCGGCCCAGGCCAGCACGCGGCCTTGGCTGAAATAGGGGCGGAAGACGAAAATATCCGGCAGATGCATGCCGCCTTCATACGGATCATTCATCGTCAGCACGTCGTCTGGCGCGATGTCATCGCCGAAATGGCGCAGGCAGGCTTGCAGGGCGACGGGAATGGAGGCGAGGTGGCCGGGCAGGGACATGCCTTGCGCCACCAGACGCCCCTGCGCGTCGCAGATCGCGGTGCTGAAATCCATGATGTTCTTCAGCACGCCGGAATAGGCGGTGCGATAGATCGTCAGCGCCATCTCGTCGGCCAACGCCACGATGGCGTTGCGGAACAGGGCGGCTTCGATGGGGTCGATGTCGTGACGGCTGGATGGATCGCGCATGCATGCCCCGTGGCGATGAAGCTGGTTTCAATTGCAATCCTTGTCCAGCATGACGGTAAGGGCAATGGAGGTGGCGGGGCGGATGGCTGCTATTCCGGGGATCTCATCACATCCAGGCCCCGAGTTTGACCCAGATGCTTGACGCTGCGGCGTGAGCGGAAGATTGATGCGCGGATATTCGCCCGAGGAACCAATCCCATGACCCTGCCCACCACGATGCGATATGTCGCGCACCGCGACGGCGGGGCGGAATTGATGTCCATCGCCACCGGGCCGCTGCCCGATCTGCGCCCGGATGAACTGCTCATCCGCGTGCAGGCGGTGGGTGTGAACCGCCCTGATGTGTTGCAACGCTCGGGCCTCTATCCGCCGCCGCCGGGGGCCAATCCGGTGCTCGGTCTGGAATGCGCGGGCGAAGTGGCCGCCATCGGGGCCGAGGTGACTGGCTTTGCGATTGGCGACCGGGTGACCGCGTTGGCCAATGGCGGCGCCTATGCCGAATACTGCGCCGTGCCGGCCACGCAATGTCTGCCGTGGCCGAAGAATGTCACGGCCGTGGTGGCTGCAAGCCTGCCCGAGACGATGTTCACGGTGTTTGCCAACGTGTTCATCATGGGCAAGCTCAAGGCCGGTGAGAGCTTCCTGGTGCATGGCGGCTCATCCGGCATTGGGGCCACGGCCCTGCTTCTCGCCCGTGAATTCGGCGCGATCTCGTACGCTACCGCCGGTTCGGACGAGAAAGTGGCCGCTTGCGTGGCGCTGGGGGCGAAGGCGGCTTTTAATTATCGCACGCAGGATTTTGTCGAAGAAATCCGCACCGCCACCGACAAGCGTGGCGTGGATGTGATTCTCGACATGGTCGGCGCCCCATATTTCGCCCGCAACATCCGCAGCCTCGCGCTGGAAGGGCGGCTGGTGCAGATCGCCTTCCTGCAAGGCTCCAAGATTGCGGAATTCGACCTCACGCCGATCATGCTGCGCCGCCTGACCGTCACCGGCTCAACCATGCGCGCCCGCTCCAACGCGCAGAAGGCGGCGATTGCGGCGGAGTTGCGGGCGAAAGTGTGGCCGGTGCTCGACGCAGGGCGCTGCCTGCCACCGGTGCATGCGGTCTTCCCGTTCGCCCAGGTGGCCGACGCACATCGTCTGATGGAGAGCAGCACCCATATCGGCAAGATCGTGCTGGATCTGGGCGCGTGATTCTCAACGGCACCGAACTCGGCTCCGGCCCGCCAGTGGCCCTGCTGCATGGCCTGTTCGGCTCGGCGGCGAATTTCGGCACGGTGCAAAAGCGTTTGGCCGAGCGCTACCGGGTGATCGCGCTCGATCTGCGCAACCACGGCACCAGCCCGCACGCGCCGTTCATGTCCTATCCGGCGATGGCCGAGGATGTGCTGGAAACGCTGCGCGCACGCAATGCGCTGCCCTGTGCGTTGGTGGGGCATTCCATGGGTGGCAAGGTGGCGATGGCGGCGGCCTTGGAAGCACCCGGGGCGGTGTCGCGCCTGCTGGTGGCCGATATCGCACCGGCGATCTATCCGCCGCTGTTCCGCGGCTATGCCAATGCGATGGCGGCGATGGCGCTGTCGGCCGATCTCACTCGCATCGCGGCCGATCGCTTTCTGGCGGCGACGGTGGACAATCCCGGCGTGCGGGCGTTCCTGCTGCAAAATCTGCGTTTTGGGACAGAGCCGAGTTGGCGCATCGGGCTGGAGGCAATCACCAATGCCTTACCGCTGATCGAAGGCTGGCCGGATTTGGATGAGGGCGCGTATCTCGGTCAGGTTCTGTTCGTCTCCGGCGCGCGCTCGGACTACATCCGACCCGAACATCGCGCGATCATCCGCGAACTCTTTCCCGCCGCCCGTTTTGCCGTGCTGAAGAATGCCGGGCATTGGCTGCATGCCGACAACCCGGAAGGCTTCGTCTCGCTGGTGGACGCCTTTATGGCTTGATCCGCTTATGCTCATCCGCCGCCCGCCAGAGATACCACGCGGCGGTGGAGCGATGCGGGGCCCAAGGCAGGCCGATTGCTGCCAGCGCCTTCGGCTTCGGCTGCGCCTCCAAGCCGTGCAGAATGCGATAGCCCTCACGCACGCCGAAATCATCGACCGGCAGAATGTCGGGCCTGCCGATATTCATCAGCAGCATCTCCACCGTCCACCGCCCCACGCCGCGCAGCACCACAAGACGGGCGATGGCGTCTTCGTCGGACAAAGTGGCGAGTTCCGCATGGTCCGGCACCACGCCGGAGAGCGTTTTGGCGGCGATGTCGCGGATGGCGGCGATTTTGCCGAAGCTGAAGCCAACCTTGCGCAGGGTTTCGTCTGATTGCGCGAGGATGTGATCGGGGTGCGGAAAATCATCGTCGGGGAACAAGGCCAGGAAGCGACCGAAAATGATCTCGGCCGCACGGCCATTGAGCTGCTGATGGGCGATGGCCCGCACCAGACGGGCATAGGGCGAACGCCCGTCATCCGGCGGCAGAACGCGCGGTCCAATCCGTGCGATCAGGGCCGCGAATTGCGGGCAGACGGCGGAGAGATGGGCTTCGGCTTCGCTGAACATGGTCATCCGATCAGGATCGACACGCTGCCCGCAATCAGCCCGACCAGCGCCACTGGCCACATGATCCGCCAGAGTTTCGCCGGTGTCACCCCTCCGCCCATCAGGCCGGCGGCAACCGAGGTCAGTTGCGGCGAGATCACCAAAGCCAGCGTGCCGTTCTGAATGCCCGGCAGCACCAGCGGCCCCAGGCCGGAGGCACGGCCAAGAGCCGCCTGCAACGGCATCATCGCCGAATTGCCGCCCACATTGGTGCCGGCGAAGAATCCGGCTATCGCCGCCAGAATCGGTGACGCGAACGGGGCGGCAGCGCCGAAGCTCGCCACCAATGCCGAGGCCAAGGCCACCGGAATGCCCGCATTGGCCAGCACGCGGGCGAGCACGACGAAGCCGAGCAGGGCGGTGGCCGGCCTGCGGGCGCGTTTGAGGGCTGCCCAGGCCAGCAGCGGGCTTTTCCCTGCACGGATGAACAGCACCAGCGCCGCCACGCAAATCGACACCATCGCATGGTTCAGCGCCAAGATCGGCAAGCCTGGGAAAGGGCGCAGGGCAGGGGCGTTGTGCCAAAGTTGGCTGGCCAGCAGCAGGCCTGCCAAGAGCAGATAGGGAAACGCCGAGCGCCCCATGCGGCTGAAATCGTCAGCATTGCGCGGCGGCTGCGCGATCAGCAGGCGCAAGGAGAGCACCGTCCCGCTCGCCATCATCCCGCAGAGCTGCCAGGGCAGCACGAAATGCCCGCCGATCAGCAGCCCGCCCAGCAAGGCCAGCCAGCAGAACTGCCGCATCCGGTCGCGCCCTGTCGTCAGCAATCCCAGCTTGCCGCACCACCACCAGAACAACGGCAGCAGCATGAGAAACGAGGGCGCGAGGATTTCGGCGTTGCGCAGCGACATTTGCTGCACATCCACCCCGGCCAGTGCGGCCCCGATGGCGGTGCCCGGTCCCAATCCACCCCAGGGAATGCCCAGCTGCGCCATCAGCCCGATGGCCGCGGCCGGGGCTCCGATCAACCCGAGACGCTTGAGCGCACCGACGGCAAACACCGTGCCCACGCCAAAACCGGTCGCGGCCTCGGTGAACATGCCGAGCAGAAACGACGAATCGAACGCCACATCCGCCGTCACCGCCCGCGCGGGGGTGTTGGCGGCGGCGTTGGCGGGATCGACTCCTGCGTGAAACACCAGCCCGGCGCAGATGATTCCCACCGGAATCGCCGCCAGCCACAACCCTTCGAGCAGGGAATGGCCGAGGAAGCCCGCGAAATGCGATCGGTCCGCCAGCCCCAGCCACGCCGCCGGCAGCGCGCACAGCAATGCGGCCACGCAAGACCATATTGGCCCAACCCGCCCACTGGCCAGCAGCAGGACAAGCACGATCAACGGCAGCGATTGAATCAGCAACATCGGCTAACTCTGGCGGCATCGGCGCGGCAGCGACAGGCGCAAACATAAAATTGCGCATCAATTCCGCCCTGCAGTGGAGACGTGGCTTGAATCTTGGATGGTGGAAGGGTGTAATTGAGTCGCCGACGGAGGAACACCCATGGCTCCGATATTCCGCCTGAGCTATCGTGTCACCGACGCAGAGCGTGAAGAGCGGATTGCGGCAGATAACCGCCGCAGTGTGGCGCTCAGCGGGCTTGCGATCACCTTGGCGCTGCTGGTGGCGAGCCTGTTTCTTGTGCAGCGTTTGCACAAGGTCTCCAAAATCGAGGATTGCTTGCTCTCCGGCCGCAGCAATTGCGACATGCTGGTGCAACGCCTGCACTGATTGTGGTCAAGCGATAAATAGTGCATATCTCGCGGGATCACGGCTCGAAGGATTGCACGCATGCGCATTGCCGATATGGACTGGCGGATGGTCGAGAATTGGACGCTGCACGATGATCGTGTGGTTCTCCCGCTCGGCAGCATCGAGCAGCATGCCGGCCTGTCCCTGCTGACGGACGCCATCCTTGCCGAGCGCGTGGCTGTCGAGGCGGCGGCACCCTTGGGTGTTCCTGTCTATCCCGCGCTGCCCTTTGGCGTCGCCCCAGGTTTTCAGGCATTTCCGGGCAGCATCACCCTGCGGGTGTCCACGCTGGTGGAGGTGGTGCGCGACGTGCTCGACAGCCTCAAGCGTGGCGGGTTTCGGCGGATTTTGATCGTCAATGGCCATGCCGGCAACATCGCCGCCGGGTCGCTGGCGCAGGAATGGCTGATGGACAACCCGGATTGCCGGGTGCGCTTCCACGATTGGTGGCGCTCGCCGCGCACCTGGGCGAAAGTGGTCGACACCGATCCGGATGCCACGCATGCGAATTGGATGGAAAATTTCCCCTTCACCCGCCTGCCTTCCACCTCCGCCGCGGGCAGCAAGCCGATGATCGACCCCAATTTGTTGCGCATGTTGCCGCCGTTCGAAGTGCGCCAGGAATTGGAAGACGGCTCCTATGGTGGCCGCGTCCAACGCAGCGACGCCGAGATGGCGGCGATCTGGGACGTGGCGGTGGATGAGACGCGGGGGATGCTGGAGAAGTGGTGAACTGACTCTCTTTCTGGTCCGTCATCGCATCCCCCTCGTCATGCCCACTCGTCATGGCGCGCGCAGCGCAGCCATCCACCGCGATGCAGCCAAACCCGGCAGTGACGGAGTGGGGGTTCAGTTTCACCCCTCAATCTTAAAGCTCTAAGCCACCACGCCTTCCTGCCGCAACTGGCCGTAAAGCTCATCCAGCGCCGTCGCCACGCGGTCGAGGATCGCGTCGATTTCCTCCGCCGTGATGATCAGCGGTGGCGAGAAGGCGAGCGAATCGTTCGGCAGGCCGCGCCCGATCACCCCGTTCGCCTCCACCAGCTTCACAAAACGCGGCCCCACTTTCAGGGCCGGGTCGAAATTGGTGTGGCTTGCCTTGTCCGCCACCAGTTCAATGGCCGCGATCAGCCCCATGCCGCGCACTTCACCCACCAGCGGATGATCGGCGAAGCGGCGACGCAATTCCTTTTGCATATACGGCCCGACACTTGCGACATGTGCGCCGATGTTGATCTCGTCATAGATTTTCAGCGTCTCAATCGCCACCGCCGCCGCCACCGGATGCCCGGAATAGGTGAAGCCGTGGCCGAACGTGCCGATTTTGTTGCTTTCATCGGCCAGCGCCTGGAACACGCGCTCATTCACCATCACCGCTGAAATCGGCATATAAGCCGCCGAGAGTGCCTTGGCGCAGACCAGAATATCCGGCGTGATGCCCAGCGTCTGGCTGCCCCAATACTGCGCCGTGCGCCAGAAACCGCAGATCACCTCATCGGCGACCATCAGTACATCGTATTTCTTCAGCACCGCCTGAATCTTCGGGAAATAGCCCGCAGGCGGCAGGATCACGCCGCCCGCGCCCATGATCGGCTCGGCCCAGAACGCCGCCACCGTCTCCGGTCCTTCGGCGAGAATGAGCTTTTCCAATTCATCGGCACAGCGCGTGGCGAATTCATCCTCGCTCTCGCCGGGCACTGCGCCGTGATAGACATGCGGCGTCATGGTGTGAATGAATCCGGGCAGCGGCAGATCGAAGCTGCGATGGTTGTTCGGCAATCCCGTCAGCGAGGCCGAGGCCAGCGTGATGCCGTGATAGCCCTTGATCCGCCCGATGATCTTCTTCTTCTCGGTCCGGCCCAGCGCATTGTTCATGTACCAGACCATCTTGATCGCGCTGTCATTGGCCTCCGAGCCTGAATTGGCGAAAAAGACCTTGCTCATCGGCACCGGTGCGCGGGCGATCAGCATCTCGGCCAGATCGATCATCGGCAGATGCGACTTGGCGGTGAAGGCGTGATAGAATGGCAGCTTGCGCATCTGCTCGGCGGCAGCCTGCACCAGACGCTCATTGGAGAAGCCCAGCGAGGCGCACCACAGACCCGCGACGCTCTCGAAATATTCGCGTCCGTTCTCATCCCACACCCGCACGCCCTGACCACGCCCGATCACCACCGGACCCGCCGAGAGATGGCCGCGCAGATCGGTGTAGGGGTGCAGCACATTGGCCACATCGCGCGATTCCGGTGAATTCGGGCGCAGCGATTGCGCAAGTGTCTGAGTGTTCATGATCTTGCCTCATCCCTAGGATTATACTGCACCATAGACCCGCCTCTTGCCGCGGGTGAAGCACCTACGATGGAGTGGACCATGCTCAGTCGCCGCACCTTGCTTGCCGCAAGCGCCATCCTGCCTGTGATCCACACGGGGCGGGCCTGGGCCGAACTGCCGAAGGACGACACCACCGCGAAGGGCTTCGAGCGCAGCACCGTCATCGCCTGGGGGGATCGGGTGGAGCCTGACAGCCCGCCCTTCACCCCCGCCGCACTGACCGCTGACGCCGCCGCGCGGCAATTCGGCTGGGACGGCATCGTGCTGGGCGTGAAGGCGCAACCGCCGGGTGAGGATGGTGTGGCGCGGGCGATCATGGTGGTGGCCCATCCGGCGCCGCTTGCGCGCATGTTGCCGTTGGAGGCGCAAAATTCTGCGGTGATGCGCGGATTGTCCGGTGCCTCGGTGCTCAATCTGGAGAATCACGACCAGCGCTGGCTGATCACCGATGGCGGCTTTCAAACCCGTCGCCTGACGGCTGACACCATCTGCCGCATCACCGGTCCCGGCCAGAAGACCCTCGGCGATGCCGGTCGCGGCCCCGTGGCACCCAGTTCCGGCTGTCTGACACCCTGGGGGACGGCGTTGGTGGGGGAGACACCCGGCGACGCCCGCTCTGGCTATGTGGTGGAATTCGACCCCAACGACCCCGACGCCCTGGCCAGCAAACGCACCGGGCTGGGCCGCTTCGTTCGCGCCGGGATCGCTGCCGGGCAGACCTCGGATGGCCGTGCGGTGATCCTGATGAGCGAGGATGCCGCCGCCGGTCGCCTGCTGCGTTTCATCAGCCGCGCCCCGGTGACGACGGATAATCCGGCAGCGCTCGACGACGGCATTCTGTCGGTGGCGGTGCTGCGCGGCACGTCGCTGGATTTCGTCACGGTGCATGGCGAACAGGACATTACCAGCGCCAGCACCTTCGACGCGCCCGCTGGCATCGCCCTGCTGCCCAATGGCGGCATTCTGCTCGCCTGCCGGGGCGTGGTGGGCGTGGCCTCGGGCGATCCCGCACTGGGCGAGGGCAATCCAGACGGCCGTATCTTGTTGCTGCGCCCGGAAGGCGGGCAGATCGAGGCCAGCCGCTATTCCGTCGAACTCGCCCTCTCTGGCGGCGACACCGGCATGGGCGGGGCGAGCGTGCTGCGCCCATCGTCTCTGCTGGTGGGCTTGAACGGCGATGTGTGGATTGGCGGCGAAGGCAGCGGCATTGCCTTGGCGCAGGACCGTTTCACCAAGATCGCCCAGGTCTATCGCCAACCGCTGGGCGCGCTGATCGGCGGACTGGCGCTCGGGCCGCAGGGCACCCCGCTTTTCGCCTCCGTGCGCCATCCAGGGGCGACGAATGATGCCAGCTTTGGCCATCCGGCCACGCGTTGGCCCACATTGCGCCCCGATATGCCACCGCAAACGGTGGTGGTGGCGCTGCATCGAACGCGCTGACTCCGATGACACCGCTGTCATCGCGCGGGTGACAGCGGAGTAAATAAGGGGCGCCGATAACTACAAAACAAAAAAGGCCCATCCGCCGCTGGATGAGCCAATTCGTAGCGTTATCAATGGATGGCTGGGGGACCTGGATTCGAACCAAGGCTGTCCGAGTCAGAGTCGGAAGTTCTACCGCTAAACTATCCCCCATCCGGGCGGGGGCACCGTCTAACATTGCTCTGGATGGTATGCAACCACCTTGTATCGGAAATTTGTAAACGAACGGTGCTAAATCCTTGCCGAGCGATGGTCGGACGCGCAAATCTGTGAGTCGTGCCAGAAAGTCACTTGATGTCAGCCCACCAGGAGTCAACCGCGCTGATTTTGCCCCGCCACGGCCTGCCCGTGCATGCGGCATTGGATCTTGGAACCAATAATTGCCGGATGCTGATCGGCACAGCGCAAGCTGAGGGTTTCCGCGTGGTTGATAGCTTCAGCCGCATCGTTCGAATGGGGGAGGGGCTGCATCGCAACGGGGTGTTGAGCGAGGCCGCCATCGAACGGGCGATGGAAGCTCTGCATGCGTGCGCAGCCCGACTGGCACGGCGGCAGGTGCGCTCGTTGCGGGCCGTGGCAACCGAGGCATGTCGGCAGGCAGCCAATGGCGCGGAGTTTTTGGCCCGCGTTGAGCGGGAAACCGGGTTGCATTTTGACATCATCTCCGCCCGCGAAGAGGCCGCGTTGGTGCTCGATAGCTGCGCGCCGTTGCTTGGCGCCGGAATCCGACGTGCCTTGCTGTTCGACATCGGCGGCGGTTCGACCGAGTTGGTCTGGGTGCGCATTGACGAACGCGGGTTGCCGCAGCTCTGTGGCTATGTCTCGCTGCCGGTGGGGGTGGCAACACTGGCGGATCGGTTCGGCACCTCCGGTTTCGACCCGGATGGCTTTGCCGCGATGATGGAGGATGTCATCGCCCGCCTGCTGCCCTTCGAACAGGTGCACAGGATCAGCCAGGAGATCCGTCAGGGCGGCGTGCGGCTGCTCGGCACCTCCGGCACCGTGACGACGCTGGCGGGCATTGTGCTGGCGCTGAAGCAATATAGCCGCCCGGCGGTCGATGGCCTTGTGCTGTCCCGCGATGCGGCGATGGCGGCGTTGAACGAACTGCGCGAGATGGGGGCGGAGAAACTGGCCGAACATCCATGCGTGGGGCCGGATCGGGTGAATTTCGTGCTGCCGGGCTGTGCAATCTTCCAGGCAATTCAGACGCTTTGGCCGGCGTCTGAAGTGGTGGTGGCCGATCGTGGGCTGCGCGAAGGGCTGCTGATGCGCCTTATTCGTGCCGACCGCGCCCGTCCGATGACACGCCCGCGCATGCCCGCAGCGCCTGTGCACGATTGACGTGGGCCTGCATTCCCTGCAACCGACACAGACGATGACAAAAAAACCCAAATCTTCCAGCGGCAACACGCGCGGCCTGTCCGTCATGCTGCGCAAGACGAACAAGCGCACCACGGGTCAGCAGGCCTGGCTGATGCGCCAGCTCAACGACCCCTATGTGGCCGCGGCCAAGGCACAGGGCTGGCGGTCACGTGCCGCGTTCAAGCTGATCGAATTGGATGACCGGTTCAAATTGATCCGCCCCGGCGTGCGGGTGGTCGATCTGGGCGCGGCTCCGGGCGGCTGGACGCAGGTGGCGATCCGGCGCGGAGCGACGGAGGTGGTCGGCGTGGATTTGCTGCCGATTGACCGCATTCCGGGCGCGCAGTTGATCGAGGGCGATTTCAGCGATCCCGACATGCCGGAGCGGCTGACCAGCCTGCTCGGCGGCAAGGCCGATCTGGTGATGAGCGACATGGCACCCAACACCACCGGCCATGCGGGCACCGACCATCTGCGAATCATCGGGCTGGCCGAATTGGCGCTGGAATTTGCATTGGAGATTCTGGCACCGGGCGGCGCATTCATCGCCAAGGTGTTTCAGGGCGGCACCGAGAAGGAAATGCTCAAACCGTTGAAGAAGCATTTCAACTTCGTCCGCCACGCCAAGCCGCCCGCCAGCCGCAAGGAATCGAGCGAGCAATATGTGATTGCCACCGGCTTCAAGGATAATGTGGAGCCGCGCTGATCGGCAAAGTATTGCAAAGCATTTCAATCGCCTGTCCGAAACATCATGCCGTGAGGCGGGTGGCGGTGAGATAAATTTTGGCACATTATGCGCCTCGAATCCCCGATGGGAGAGGCTCCGATGATCGACCGCCGTGTTTTCCTGGCTGCCCTGCTGACCGGCAGTGTGGCCACCATCGCCTCAGCGCATGCCCAGCCATATCAGCCAGTGCCCGAATTGCGGCGCGAGCCAATGCCACCGCCGCGTCCCGGTTTTTTGTGGGAGCCGGGGCATTGGCGCTGGGATGGTCGCGCCTATTTCTGGGTGCGTGGCCATTGGATCGAGGCGCGCCCGCATTACCACCGTTACATCCCGGGTCATTGGGATCGGCGTGGGCCGAATTGGTTCTGGGTGGAGCCGCATTGGGAATGACGCGGTGGCGTAAGGCGGAGGAGCGCTGACCTTTCCGCCTTACGCGGCCAGATCGATGACCACCGGCACGTGATCCGACGGCTGCTCCTCGCCGCGTTCGCGCCGATCCGGCTCAGCTGTGAGCAACCGTTCCGCCAATTGGGGCGACAGCAGAGCGTGGTCAATCCGCAGACCGCAATCGCGCTGGAAGCAGGCGGATTGGTAGTCCCAGAAAGTGTAGAGCTTGCCGGTGGGATGCACAGCCCGCAGCGCGTCGGTCAGGCCGAGCCAGACAATGGATCGATACGCCGCGCGCGTCTGCGGACGGATCAGCGCGTCACCCGCCGACAGCGCGCCCTTGGCATAATCGTCATCGGTGGGGGCGACGTTCCAATCGCCCAGAATGGCGAAATCCCGATCTGCCGCCAGCAGCGCCTCGGCACGCGCCTTCAGGGCGGCCATGAAGGCAAGCTTGCCCTGATAGCCAGCCTCACCGCCGGAATTGCCGTTGGGCAGATAGATGCCGATCAGCACCATGCCCGCCGCCTCGATTTCGATGTAGCGCGCCTGTGCGGCCACATCGCCGTCCAGGCCGGGCAGGGCGGTGTGGATCACCTCA
Source organism: Acetobacteraceae bacterium (assembly GCA_031291725.1). Taxonomy (GTDB): domain Bacteria; phylum Pseudomonadota; class Alphaproteobacteria; order Acetobacterales; family Acetobacteraceae; genus CAIQQQ01. The sequence continues at coordinate 126,051 of JARLIM010000037.1, read as the reverse complement.
AACGGCACGCGTGCGAGCACGGCGACACCGTTATAGGATTTTTGGCCAACCACCGCGCAGCTATATCCGGCGGCTTCAAAGCCCGCGCGCGGGAAATCCGGCTCCTGGCATTTGATTTCCTGCAAGAACAGCACATCCGGCTGCACACGGGCCAACCACGCGGCCACATGGCGCTCACGCTGGCGGATGGAATTCACATTCCAGGTGGCAAGACGCATCAGGCGAGCGCGAAGCTGGAGCCGCAGCCACAGGCGCTGGCGGCCTGCGGGTTGCGCACGGCAAAATGGCTGCCGATCAGCGCTTCGACGTAATCGAGTTCCGAGCCTTCGAGCAGTTCGAGGCTGGACGGGTCGATGAACACCCGCGCAGGGCCGTGTTCGATCACCACGTCGTCGTCAACCGGGGTGCGGTCGAGCTCGAACTTGTATTGGAAACCGCTGCATCCGCCTGCCAGCACGGCCACGCGGAGGGCTCCACCACCTTCGGCGGCGGCGATTTCGGCGATGCGCTCGGCGGCGCGGTCGGTGAGGCGGAATTGAGTGCTCATGAATGCAACATAGGCAGACAGAGACCGACATTGAAGGGGGCAGTGCCGCGGTGTAGGGACAGATATGACCACGCGCGCCCCCTGGGCTGTTCAGCCCGACACGTCTCGCGGCCGGCTGCATGCCGAGCCCGGTGCTGCCACGCGCAGCCCGTGGCAGCGCGACCGCGACCGGATCATCCACGCCTCCGCCTTCCGCAAGCTGCAATACAAGACCCAGGTCTTCGTCAATCACGAGGGCGATTTCTACCGCACCCGGCTGACCCACTCCATCGAAGTGGCGCAGATCGCCCGCTCGGTGTCGCGGGAATTGGGGCTGGATGAGGATCTGACGGAGGCGTTGGCGCTGGCCCATGATCTGGGCCACACCCCGTTCGGCCATGCGGGCGAGGACGCGCTGGGGGCTGCGATGAAGCCGTTTGGCGGGTTCGATCACAACGCCCAGGCGCTGCGCATCGTCACCTTGCTCGAATCGCGCTACGCCGATTTTGACGGGTTGAACCTGACATGGGAGACGCTGGAAGGCCTGGCCAAACATAATGGCCCGCTGCGCAAGCCGCCGCCTTTCGTGGCGGAGTTCGACCAGAAATTCCGCCTCGACCTTACCACCTTCGCCTCCGCCGAAGCGCAGGTGGCGGCGCTGGCTGACGATATCGCCTATCACAGCCACGATCTGGATGACGGCCTGCGCGCCGAATTGTTCACCCTGGACGACATCGCCCATCTGCCGGTGGTCAAGGACGCGCTGCGTGTGGCGCGCACGGCCAGTTTCGACATGTCGCCGCCCCGGATGCGCCATGAGATGAACCGGCGGGTGATCAACACCCTCATCGTCGATCTGGTGACCGAAACGCGGCGGCGGATCGCGGCGCTTGATCCGAAGGACGCCGATGCCATCCGGCGTGCGAAGGAAGGCGTTGTGGCCTTCAGCCCGCCGATTGCCGAAGCGAACCGGGTGATCAAGGAATTCCTGTTTGCCCGGATGTATCGCCATTGGCGCGTCAATCGCATGACGGCCAAGGCGCGGAAGGTGACATCCGAAATCTTCACCCTGCTGCACAACGCCCCCAATCTTCTGCCGGATGATTGGCGCGGAAGGGCGGGGGATGTGCCCGGCACGGCGCGGTGTGCGCAGGCCGTGGCGGATTATATCGCCGGCATGACCGACCGATTTGCGCTGGACGAACATCTGCGCTTGACCGACATCACCGTCTCCGGCTGAACCGAGAGTAGTTTTTAAAGATGCAAGAAAACCTGTTTGCCGAACTGCGCGCCCATGTTGTGGCGGCCCTGACCGATATCGTGCCCGACCTGCCGCCCGAGATCGCCGCCCGTGTGGAGGTGACAGCCACGAAAGACGAGGCCCATGGCGACATGGCCACCAATGCCGCGCTGGTTGCCAGCAAGGCCGCCCGTCGCAAGCCGCAGGAGATCGGTGCGGCCCTGGCTGAAAAGCTGGGCGCTCTTGATGTCGTCACCAAGGCGGAACTGGCCGGCCCCGGCTTCGTCAATCTGCACCTCGCCCCCGATCTGCTGCGCGCCCAACTGCCGGTGATTTTGCGTCGCGGCGAGACATATGGCGATGCCACCATTGGCGGTCGCGTCAACGTCAACGTCGAATATGTCTCCGCCAACCCGACCGGCCCGATGCATATCGGCCATTGTCGCGGGGCGGTGGTGGGCGACGCCCTGGCCAATCTGCTGGCCAAGGCGGGCTTTGCCGTCACCAAGGAATATCTGATCAACGACGCCGGCGGGCAGGTGACGGCTTTGGCGTGGGCGGCCTATTGGCGCTATCTGGAAGCCATCGGAACCACGCTGACGGAGGAGGAATACTCCGCCGAAGTGCCGGGCGGCATGCAGTATCGCGGCGAGTATCTGATCCCGGTGGGCCAGCGTCTGGCCGCCGAACATGGCACGGCATTCGCCACCGAATCGCGCGGTGTGGCCGCACCCGAGCTGTGGTTCGACATCGTGCGCGAGACGGCGCTTGAGATGATGATGGCCGGTATCCGCGAGGATCTGGACCTGCTCGGTGTCACCTTCGATCGCTTCAGCTCCGAGCGCGAACTGGTGCTCAAAGGCGCGACCGACGCCACCATCGAAAAGCTGACCGCGATGGGGCTGATCTATAACGGCGTGCTGGAACCGCCGAAGGGCAAGCTGCCCGACGATTGGGAGCCGCGCGAGCAGATGCTGTTCCGCGCCACCCGGTTCGGCGACGACGTGGACCGTCCGCTGCGCAAATCCGACGGCTCGAACACCTATTTCGCCAACGACATCGCCTATCACGCCGACAAGATCGCGCGCGGGGCGGAGATCATGATCGATGTGTGGGGCGCCGACCATGGCGGCTATGTCTCGCGCATGCAGGCGGCCACCAAGGCGCTGGCGGGCGAGGGGCGCGCGCATCTGGATGTGGTGCTGTGCCAGATTGTCAAAGTGCTCAAGGGCGGCGAGTTGGTGCGGATGTCCAAGCGCGCGGGCACCTTCATCACGCTGCGCGATCTGCTGGAGGAAGTGGGCCGCGATGCGGTGCGCTTCACCATGCTGACCCGCAAATCCGACGCGCAGATGGATTTCGACATCGATCAGGCGATTGCGCAGACGCGTGAGAACCCGGTGTTCTACGTGCAATACGCGCATGCACGCTGCCGCTCGGTGCTGCGGGCGGCGCATGAGCAGGGACTCGATCTCGCCCCCGAGTCGTTGGCCAACGCACCGCTCGACAGCCTCGACAATGCGGCGGAATTGACGCTCATCCGCCGTCTGGCCGCGTGGCCACGCCAAGTCGAGCAGGCAGCTTTTGCACGTGAGCCTCACCGAATCGCTTTTTTCCTGTATGACTTGGCGGGTGATCTTCACACGCTGTGGAATCGCGGTCGCGATGACGCGACGTTGCGCTTCCTGCAGCCGGATCAGCCGGACGCCACACGTGCCCGCCTCGCCTTGGTCGCCGCAACCGCGATGGTCATTCGCTCGGGTCTGGCAGTGATGGGCGTGACACCTGTGGAAGAGATGCGCTGAGGCCGAACAACCGGCTTCGGCCGGGAGTTTTGGACGATGCCAGACGATCGTGACATGCTCTATGGCTCAGCCGGTTTGAGCCGGTTTGCCGCCCCGCGTGAGCAGCGGGTTGAGGCGCGGCCGGAATCGAACATGCTGAAAATGGGCCTGGTGGCCGGCGGTATTGCGGTTCTGGTTTTGGCCGTTTTAACCGTGTGGTCCTGGGCCGGCCATCGTCATGGGGGTGTGCCGGTGGTGGATGCCGATGCCCGCCCGGTGAAGGAAAAGCCGCTCGATCAGGGTGGACTGAAAGTGGAGGGGGCCAATGAGGCCATTCTCTCCGGCAGCACGGACAGCAAGCCGAACGTCAACGCCGCGCCTGAAGCGCCTGCATTGAGCGCATTGCGGGCAGCCAATCCGCCAACGGCACCATCGACGGCGCCGCTTGCCAACATCACCGCGCCGCCGCCCTCGGCTGGCACCACCGAGGGCGGCGTGCGGGTGAGTACTTTGGGCGAAACCCCGTTGCAGCCGCAGTTGAACGCCTCGCGTCCGGCTCCAGCCGCTGCCCAGACGCCACAGCCCCAGATGGCCACTGCCGCCACGCCTGCTCCCGAAATGGCCAAGCCGATGGTGCCTGCGGCGGCGCAGCACCACGCCGCTGTGGTCAAGCCGGGTTCGGCGATGGTGCAGTTGGCCGCTTTGCCGAGCCAGAAGGCGGCCAATGCGGAATGGGAACGGCTTTCGAAGCATTTCTCCGCCCAGCTTGGTGGTCATGTGCCGTCCATCACCTCCGTCAACCATGATGGTAAGACGTTATGGCGCCTGCGGGTTGGCGGGTTTGAGGATAAGACAGCAGCCGGCGCGCTGTGCCAGCATCTGAAATCGGCGGGCGGTCAGTGCATGGTGGTGCACTCATAGTGAACTGCCAGTCTGGTTGAGCGGTTCCGGCTGTGGCAGAAGGGCGCATGCATGCTGCCATCGTCGGAATTCCCGGCCCCATCCTCGACGCCGAAACCCGCGCCACGTTGCGGGCATATCCACCTGCGGGAGTGATCCTGTTCGGGCGCAATGTGCAAAACCATGCGCAGCTCAAACAGCTTTTGGCGGATCTGCGCTCTGTGCTGCCGCCGGAGGCGGTGTTGATGGTCGATCAGGAAGGCGGTCGGGTGGCGCGATTGAAGCCGCCGGCGTTCCCGGCCTTTCCCGCTGCGGGACGCATCGGCGCGTTGTATGCCCGCAATTCAGACGCTGGCCGCCGTGCCGCGCATCTGGCCGGAGCCGGAATTGGGCTGATGTGCCGCGATCTCGGCTTCGATGTCGTCTGCGCCCCGGTGCTTGATCTGCTGGAGCCGGGGGCGGATGCGGTGATTGGGGATCGTTCTTTCGGCGCCGATCCCGCCATCGTCGCCCAGCTTGGCCGCGACTTTGCGGAAGGACTGGGTGCCGGGGGCATTCAGCCGGTGATCAAACACATGCCCGGCCACGGTCGGGCGCGCGTGGACAGCCATCTGGCGATGCCGGAACTTGATGCGCCAGAGCCGCGCGAGCTTGAACCTTTCCAAGCCAATGCCGATCTGCCGTGGGGAATGACCGCGCATATTCTCTACCGTCACCTCGACGCCGCCCGCCCTGCCACGCTCTCGCCGCTGGTGCTGGCTGATGCGGTGCGTGGGCAGATCGGTTTTGACGGTGTGCTGATCTCCGACGATCTGGCGATGCAGGCATTGTCCGGCCCACCAGGCTTGCGCGCACAGCTTGCGTTGGCGGCCGGGTGCGATCTGGCATTGTTCTGCCCGGGCAGCAATCGTGACAATCGCGTGGTGATGGGGCTGCTGCCACATGTGTCGGATGTAACGACAGCGCGGATGGCGCGCGGGCGGGACTGGGTGCAGATTCGCCGGATGGACATGGACGCGGCTGCGGTGCACGCCGAATTGGAGGCGTTGCTGGCATGATCGATATTGTGATTTCCATCGCCCTTGCGGTGGCATCGGCCATTTTGGCGATCACCCTGCATGAGGCCGCGCATGGCTATGCCGCCTGGGCATTGGGCGACGACACCGCCAAGCGGGCAGGGCGGTTGTCACTCAACCCGCTGGCGCATATCGATAAATTTGGCACCATTCTCCTGCCCGGATTTTTGCTGATCTCGCAGTTGATCACGCTGGGGCGGGTGGTGGTGATGTTCGGCTGGGCCAAGCCGGTGCCGGTCTCGGCCTGGCGGTTCGCCAATCCACGGCGCGGGATGATGCTGGTGGCCGCGGCCGGGCCTGCGATGAATTTCATCCTCGCCTGGCTTGCGGGGCTGTCGATACACGGTATTGAACACATGCCAGACCAAGCCGCCGTGATTGCCTTTGAATTCGTTGATAATTTCATCTCGATCAATCTGGTGCTGGCGCTGTTCAACCTGCTGCCGATTCCACCGCTGGATGGCGGGCGAATCGCCGTCGGATTGCTGCCCGCCGCCGCCGCTCAACGCTGGGCCGGGTTGGAGCGTTACGGCATTGTGATCGTGCTGTTGCTGATGTTCATCCTGCCGGAAATGTCGCGCGATCTCGGCCACCGCATCGACCCGGTGCGTGATCTGTTGGACGAGGTTCTGCCACGGGCGCGCAATCTGATCCTGATCCTGTCCGGCAACGGCATCGATGACTGAACCCGTCTCGCCCGATCGGCTGATGCTGCATCTGCAGGGCTTTGAAGGTCCGCTGGATCTGCTGCTCGACCTTGCCCGGCATCAGAAGCTCGATCTGGCGGCGATTTCGATTCTCTCGCTGGTCGATCAATTCCTCGCCGTGGTCGATGGGGCACGCCGGGTGCGGCTGGAATTGGCCGCCGATTGGCTGGTCATGGCCGCCTGGCTCGCATGGCTGAAATCCCGCCTGCTGGTGCCCGCTGGCGAGGAAGGGGCGGAGGAGGGCGAACAGGCCGCCGAACAGCTTGCCTCGCGGCTGCGCGATCTCGCCCGCGTGCGCCAACTCGCCGAATGGCTCGGCCTGCAAAGCCAGCTTGGACACGACGTCTTCGCGCGCGGTGCCCCGGAGGACATGACGCAGGCCGATTCGTCGGGCTTTGCCGCCACGCTGCCCGCCTTGCTGCGCGCCTATGTCACCGTGGCACGGCGCGGAATGAGCGGTGAGACGTATCGGCCCTCGCCACATCGGCTGTGGAGCGTGCAGGAGGCGATTGCCCGGCTGCAACGCCTGCTCGGCACATTGCCGCCGGGCTGGACGGCGTTGGAGAGTTTTTTGCCCGAGGGGCTGGCCACACCGCTGCAACGGCGCGGGGCCTATGCCGCGGCCCTGATCGCCAGCCTGGAGATGGCGCGCAGCGGGCAGATTTTGATCGAACAACCCGCAGCTTTCGCCCCCATTCTGCTCGCCATGAACACGGATGCCCCGACATGACCGAGACGCTCGACGCCGATATCCGCCTCGCCGAGGCATTGATCTTCGCTTCGGCCGCGCCGGTTCTGCCGAGTGCGATCCTGCGCGTGCTCTCAGATTTTGCCGATTTGGACGCGGTGATGGCCGCGCTTGCTGCGCGCTATCAGGGCGGCGGGGTGGAATTGGTGCACACCACCGGCGGCTGGCAATTCCGCACCGCGCCCGACCTGGCCCCGCTGCTGCGTCAGGTGATCGAAACCCCGCGTAGGCTGTCGCGCGTGGCGATGGAGACCTTGGCAATCGTGGCCTACCACCAGCCAGTCACCCGGCCGGAGATTGAAGACATTCGAGGGGCAACACTGTCGCAGGCAACGTTGGATCAATTGCTCGATTACGGTCTCGTCGAACCGTGCGGGCGCAAGGAGGCGCCGGGACGGCCGACTTTATGGGGAACAACGCGGCAATTCCTCACGCATTTCGGCCTGGCCAATCTGCAACAACTGCCGCGCCGCGACGATTTGCTGCTCGATCCACAATCGACATTGCTGGCCCTGCGTGAAAACTGACGCCGGGCGGTTTCCCAACCTCAGACATTCCTGCTAGCTACCGCGCAGGAGAGTGAGAGATTCATGTTCGACTTCGACTGGGCCGAAATCGCACTGGTTGGCGTGGTAGCTCTGGTGGCCATTGGCCCGAAGGATCTGCCCGTGGCGATCAAGACTGTTGCCGGCTTCGTCAAGAAGGCGCGCAAAATGGCGTCTGAATTTCAGGGCAATGTCGATGAAATGGTGCGCGAGGCGAATCTGCATGAGGTGCGCCAGCAGATTCAGGAACTGAAGAGTTTCGACATCAAAGGCGAGATCGAAAAAACCGTTGATGGCGATGGCAGTTTGCGTTCGACCATCAATGACAGCTCGCTGTCTGGCGTGTTCGACCCGCTGCCGGAAACCGATGTTGCCACGCGGCCGGATGTGATGATTCCCAATCCTGAACCAGCCCCGGTACTCGCTGCCATCGACGCCCCCGCTTTCGTGCCGCCCGAATATATTCCGGCACCGAGTGTCGAGCCGGTGCCCGAGCCCATCCCGCCCGCTTTTGTGCCGCCCGGCATCAACAAGCACATCGTCTGACCGCTTCCAGACCGAAACAGGATTCCCGTGTCCAGCACTGACGCAGAAGACCCGATCGACGACCAGCCGATGCCCCTGCTCGACCATTTGATCGAGTTGCGGCGGCGGCTGATGTGGTCGGTGAGCGCGTTCATGGTGTGCTTCATCATCTGCTACCACTTCTCAGACACGTTGTTCTTCTGGCTCGCCGACCCGCTGGCGCATGTGCTGGAGGCCCAAGGTGGCGGCAAGCGGCTGATCTATACGCATCTGACCGAGGCCTTCTTCACCTATATCAAGGTGGCGTTTTTTGGCGCTGCCTGCATTTCCTTCCCGGTGATTGCCGGTCAGATCTGGATGTTCGTGGCCCCCGGCCTGTATCGCAGCGAGAAGCGGGCCTTCGCGCCGTTCCTGGTGGCAACGCCGGTGCTGTTCGGGCTTGGTGCGTCTTTGGCCTATTTCTTCATCTTTCCGGTGGCGTGGAAATTCTTCGCCAGCTTCCAGAACGCCACCGGCGCCGGAGGCTTGCCGATCGAGTTGGAGCCCAAGGTGGGCGAGTATCTCGATCTGGTGATGAAGCTTATCTTCGCCTTCGGTGTGGCGTTTCAGCTGCCGGTGGCGCTGTCGCTGTTGGCCAAGGTCGGCATCGTGACGTCAGCCGGGCTGAAGAAATATCGGCGCTATGCCATCGTAGGGAACTTCGTGATCGCCGCTGTCTTGGCCCCGCCCGATGTGATCACCCAAATCGGCCTCGCGGTGCCGCTGATCCTGCTGTACGAAGTCTCGATCCTTGCGGCCAAGTTGGTTGAGCCGAAGCCGGTTGAGGATTGATTTTGAGCTAATGCCGTCATTGCGAGGAACGCAGTGACGAAGCAACCCATCGATATGCAGCCAATGGCTCGATGGGTTGCTTCGTCGCCAAGCGGCTTCTGGCAATGACGGGCTCATGAGAGGTTGCCTAAGAGATGCACGACATTCGACTGATCCGCGCCGAACCGGACGCTTTTGACGCTGCGATGGCGCGTCGGAAACTGGAGCCGCAGGCGGACGGGATCATCTTTATCGACGAACAGCGCCGCACCGCGCTCACCGCTCTGCAACAGCTTCAGGCCGAGAAGAAGAAGCTGTCGGACAGCTTCGGCAAGGCCCGCCGCAATGGCGAGGACACGTCCGATCTCACGCGACGGCTGAACGAATTGACGGAGGCGATCTACAACACCGAGGCCCAGGCCAATAGTGCTGATGGCGCGTTGAAGTCGATCCTCGAATCCCTGCCCAACATCCTCGATGCCAACGTGCCCGATGGTGCCGATGAAGCCGCCAATGTGGTCGCCAAAACATTCGGCGAGCCAACGGTGCTGGCTTTCCCGGCCAAGCAGCATTTCGAACTCGGTGAGGCCGGTGGCCTGATGGAGTTCGAGCGGGCGGCCAAGGTGGCGGGCTCGCGCTTCGTGCTGCTGCGCGGCCAGATTGCGCGGCTCAATCGGGCACTCGGCCAGTTCATGATCGATCTGCACACCGCCGAGCACGGCTATCAGGAAGTGGAAGTGCCGGTTCTGGTCAACGCCGCCACCGTCTATGGCACCGGGCAGTTGCCGAAGTTTGAGGAAGATCTGTTCAAGACCACCGATGGCCGCTACCTGATCCCCACCGCCGAGGTGCCGCTGACGAATTACGTGCGCGACGAGATTGTGCCCGGCGCGCAATTGCCGATCCGCTTCGCCGCCCTCAGCCAGTGTTTCCGCTCCGAAGCCGGTTCCGCCGGGCGCGATACGCGCGGCATGCTGCGCCAGCATCAATTCCCCAAGGTGGAGTTGGTCTCGATCACCGCGCCCGAGGACTCGGAAGCCGAGCATGAGCGCATGACGCGCTGTGCCGAGCGGGTGCTGGAACTGCTCGAATTGCCCTATCGCCGCATGCTGCTCTGCGCGGGCGATACCGGGTTCGGCTCCACCAAGACCTTCGATCTGGAAGTCTGGCTGCCGGGCCAACAGGCGTATCGCGAAATCTCATCCTGCTCGAACATGCGCGACTTCCAGGCGCGGCGGATGAATGCGCGCTATCGGGGGGCAGATGGCAAACCGGCCGGCTTCATGCACACGCTCAACGGCTCAGGCGTGGCGGTGGGGCGGGCGATGATTGCGGTGATGGAAAACCATCAGCAGCCAGATGGTTCGATCCGCATTCCGCAGGCGTTGCGCCCGTATCTCGGAAATCTGGATTTCCTGCCCCTGGTGTGATGCAAATCATGTCATGATGCAGTGCGGAATTTCGCCCATGCGGGAGTCCGATCCGATGTTGAGGGGTGTGATATGAGCGACTTGGTGGTGATCGCCTTTGCCGATGAGGAAAAGGCTGAGGACGTCCGCAAGAAAATCCTCGGATTGACCCAACAATATCTGATCGAGATCGAGGATGCTGTTGTTGCCGTCAAACTGGAAAACGGCCACATCAAGCTCAACCAATTGGTCAACCCGATGGCGATGTCGGCAGTGTCCGGCACGATGTGGGGGGCGATTATCGGGCTGATTTTCGCCAACCCACTGCTGGGCGCCGCTCTTGGCGGGGCGGCAGGGGCCGTGGGCGGTGCGTTGACCGATCTGGGCATCAACGACGATTTCATGCGCCAGACCGCCGAGGCCGTGGGTGTGGGGCAGGCGGCGTTGTTCCTGCTGATCCGCAAGATGACCACCGACAAAGTGCTCGACGATTTGCGCGGCGTGGGCGGCACGGTCTTGCGCACCAGTTTCGACCACGAACATGAAGACGCGCTGCGCGCGGCCCTTGCCGGGAATTTTTCATGATCGGCGCGGGCGACAAAAAGCCGATGCGTCGTTTGATGGATGGCGTGCGGCGGTTTCAGCAGCAGGCATTCCCGGAGCACAGCGAGTTGTTCCAGGAACTCGCCACCGGCCAGGACCCGCACACGCTGTTCATCACCTGCGCCGATAGCCGGATTTCACCGGAGATGATCACCCAATCCCAGCCGGGCGAACTTTTCGTCTGCCGCAACATCGGCAACGTGGTGCCCGCCTATGGCGAGATGATGGGCGGCGTCTCTGCCGTGGTGGAATTCGCCTGTGTGGCGTTGGAGGTGACGGATATCGTCATTTGCGGCCATTCCGATTGCGGGGCGATGAAAGCGCTGCTTAACCCCAACAGCGCCGAATTGCGCCGGATGCCCACGGTGCGCTCCTGGCTGCGCAACGCCGACGCCGCACGCTCTGTGGTGGAAGTCACCCATCCTGGGCTGGAGGGTGAGGAATTCGTCCAAGCCTTGGTGGAGCAGAATGTGCGCACGCAGCTCAGCCATCTGCGCACCCACCCCTCCGTTGCCGCCCGACTGGCACAGGGCTCGTTGACCTTGCATGGCTGGGTGTATGGCATCGGCTCGGGCAGCATCAGCACGCTGGACGAAAAGACCGGCAAGATGGTGCCGCTGGGTCTATCGGAGGCGTAGGCGGTCAGATTTCCGGTGACAGCCGCCGCAACAGCGGACGCAGTCGGTTTCTGATCTGCGCATTGTGCAGGCACACCCCGCCGATCAGCCCGACCATGCTGCCGAGCACGGTATCGAAGAAACGCGCCATGATCACCTCATTGGCCGACCCCTGCCCAAGCGTTGCCGCTTCGGCCAGGAAGATGGTCAGCGGCGTGATGAACACCACCGCAATACCGTAATGCCGCACCACCAGGGTCTCGATCAGGAAGGTCAGCCCGATCACCATCAGGCAAATCGTCCAATGGCCCAGCGGCATCGTCAGCAGCACCCAGGTCAGACCGAGTCCGGCGCCGGTGCCGAGGATGCGATGCAATTGTCGTGTCCAGACCGCGCGCAGCGACATGCCCTGGATGACCGCCAAACAACTCACCGGCACCCAATAAGGCCGCACCAGATGCAGCATTTGCGCAAGGGCAAGCGAAATACCGACAAAGACACCGATCAACACGGGCTCCAGCACCAATGCGTCAAACCCGACCGGGGCGGGAGGTGTGAGCGGCATCGGGCGGCGTAGGCGCAGGATTGCCACCGAATAGAAGAATGCCACAAAGCAGGCCAGCAAGGCGCCCAGGGTGAAGATGCCCACACGCAATGGCACCTCCAGCACCGTTGTGGGTGAAAACGCCCCCACACTTGCCGACATCACGAAGAATGTGCTCGCCGGTGGCCCCACCCGATAAAACCGGCACAGCATCGTCACCAGAATGGTGGCAAAGACCAGGAAGGGCAGCATCAGCACCGGCACCAGATGGCTGATCAGGCCGAGGGCAAAGCAGCCCACCATGCCAAAGGCGCAGGACATCAGCCACATCATGCGGTGCTGCAACGGCGTTTGCGGCAGATAGAGGAAGACCATGCCGGCCAGGGAGGCCAGCACGCCGTAATCCATCCGCCCGAAGATCGCCCCCACCGCCACCGGCAAGCCGCCCGCCAGTGCCGCGGCGAAGGGCATCTGCCAGGGACGGTCGGACGGGTTGACGCGCACCAGGTGCCGCCACTCGTTGCGCAGGGTCCACAGGGTGCGACGGGGCGGGAGCATTTCGGTTCAGTGCGGCTTGTTGAGGGAGCGCGCGATCCGGCGCTTGATGCAGTGCAGTCCAAGCCAGACCAGGATGACCACCGGCAGCACGGCCACACCTTCGGCCATGTCGGGGTCAATATCGATCTGCACCAGCCGCAACCCTTGCACCGCATGGCCGACCAAAGCGAGTGCGTAATAGCTGATCGCCACCACCGACAGCCCTTCGACCGTCTCCTGCAGGCGCAACTGCAGATCGGCACGGCGGTCCATGGAGGCGAGGAGATCGGCGTTCTGGCCTTCCAATGCCACGTCCACCCGCGTGCGCAGCAGATTGGCCGCGCGATGGGTGCGCAGCGACAGCGCGTCCAACCTGGCGGCAACAGCCTCACAGGTGGCAATCGCCGGGGCGTAGCGGCGGGCCATGAACTCGCCCCAGCCCGGCAGCCCCTCAATGCGCAGCTCGCGCAGATCGAGCAGGCGCTGGGTGACAAGGCCGTGATAGGCGCGGGTGGCGGCAAAGCGATAGCTCGTCTCGGCGGCGATGCTTTCGCAGGCACTGGCCTGACTGGTCAGCACGTCGAGCAACGCGCGGTCATCCTTCAGGCCGGAGCGCGGCATGTTGTCCACCAGCGTCTCAGTCACCGCGCGTTCGATCACTGACAATCGCGCCATCGCCTCCCACGCGATGGGCAGCGAGAGCAAGGCGAGGATGCGGTAATTCTCGATCTCCACCAAACGCTGCACCAAACGCCCGGCAGACCGCACACCCAGGTTGTGGTCCTGCACCAGAATGCGGCTCCAACCATCGCCATGAATGCGGAAATCCGTCCACCCCATCGCGCGCTCGCCCGAGAAATGCGCGCCGACGAAGCCGTCATTGCCGAACAAATGCACCAGATTCGCTTCGTTCGGCGTCTCCTGCACCAGGGCGATATGAACCGCCACAATCCGCTCGCCCGCCAGTTCCGAAACCCAATCGGCGGGCAGGGCGTCAATGGCGGGTTGGGCGAACGGGTTGGCGGCGTCACAGCCATCGCGATAGACGGTGTAGGCGCTGTATTCGGTATGACGCTCCCATTTCACCCGCGCGAAGCCGAGATCGACGAGGTGGTGATTGGCCTCCGGTGCCGGTTCGGCCATGCCGAATCTGCGGCAGAGCGTGCCGAAATGCGCGCGATCGCTCGAAGCTGCGGTCTCGCCGGACAGCATGGCGACGTGACTCGCGCGGGCTGGGGTGTGAATGGGCGAAGGCGGTCTGGCATGCAACTCGTTGCTCAGCGCCGCCCGCAGCGTGTGATCCCGGGTCATGCAGACAGGGGTGCCCCCAATTTGCCGGCCAGATCCTGCACGAATTGCCACGCCACCCGCCCCGAGCGCCCGCCGCGCACCGTGGACCATGCGGCAGCCTTGTGGCGCAGGTCTTCGGTGGAGATCGGCAGCTTCAGATCGGCCGCATAGCCTTCAACCATCGCGAAATAGGCTTCCTGATCGGCGTTGTGGAAGCCGATCCAAAGGCCAAAACGGTCGGAAAGCGAGACTTTTTCTTCGGTGGCTTCCGAGGGATTGATCGCGGTTGATTTCTCGTTTTCGATCATGTCGCGCGGCATCAGATGGCGACGGTTGGAGGTGGCGTAGAACAACACGTTCTCCGGCCGCCCCTCAATGCCGCCATCGAGCACCGATTTCAGCGCCTTGTAATCCGCGTCTTCCTTCTCGAACGATAGATCGTCGCAGAAGATCACGCAGCGGCGCGGTTGCGGGCGGAGGATGCGCATCAATTCGGGCAGGGTGACGATATCCTCGCGTGCGATTTCGATCAGTGCCAGACAGCCGGGGTTCTCGGCATTGGCCTGCGCGTGCGCTGCCTTGACGAGCGAGGATTTGCCCATGCCGCGTGCCCCCCACAACATGGCATTGTTGGCGGGCAGACCGCGCGCGAATTGCAGCGTGTTGGCCAGCACGATGTTCTTCTGCCGCTCAACTCCCACCAAAAGTGAGATATCGACCCGCGCCACGCGCTTGACCGGGGCGAGCTGGGCAGGCGAGGGATGCCAGACAAAAGCGTCCGCCGCGTGCATATCGACCGGAATCGGTGCTGGCGGTGCCAGACGTTCGAGCGCCTGGGCAATTCGTTCGAGCACATTCGGGTCGATCATGGCATTTGTCCTGGTTGCGAGCTTGACCTATGAGGGGCGGAAACTATGGTCCGCAGCCGGACCACACAACCCCTGACCCGGACGATCTCATGTTCATCTCTGAAGCCTTCGCCCAGACTGCCGCCGCCGCCTCGCCGCAGACAGACATTCTGGCAAGCGTGCAGCAATTCGCCCCGCTGCTGCTGATCTTCGGCGTCTTCTATTTTCTGCTCATCCGTCCGCAACAGCAAAAGCAGAAAGAGCTCAAGGCGGCGTTGTCGGCCGTCAAGCGCGGTGACAAGGTGATCACCGGCGGCGGCATTCTGGGCACCGTCGTCAAGGCGCCAGAAGCCGATGTCCGCGAGATCGAGATTGAGATCGCACCGGGCGTGAAGGTGCAGGTGCTGCGTGAGACGATCACCGGCGTTGTGCAGCCCAAGGCCGCCAATGACAGCAAGCCGGCCGACGCGAAGAAGTAAATTCAACGTCGTCTGCTGAGCCATTGATAGCCCGGATGCCGATCGCATTCGGGCTATTTTTGTGCGGGCATTCTCATTCCCTGCAATCGAATGCCACCAAAACACTCAAGTGATGCGAAAACGGGCAGAAGGCGGTCCGTAAAGTCTGATTGCGCTCAAAATTTCAATAATTTTTCATAAAAACTTGATGCACCTTGACACACGAGTCGTTAACGTCTTGTTTCGTGAGCAGACCGTTGGCACATCGTGGCGATATGGCGTGGAATATCACGGCTTGGGTGCGTTAACGCTGCATAGAAAAGCGCGAATGGGAAACGGGTGAATGCTCAGGCGTATTCTTCTGCTGATCGTTGTCATGGCGGTGATAGCCGACTCGACATATGCCGCTTTGGGCTCTGCGATCATGGGATTTGAGGGAGAACAGCTGTTCTTCGTCCCGTTGCTGCTGCCGATTGGCATTTTTCTGGGTGTTCTGATCGCCCGTCCCGTGCCGCGTTCCTACACCGAACGCGGCCAAAGCCGCCGCTGGCGCAATTTGACGCGTGAACGGTGGATGGCGGTTCCATCGCAGGATTATCGCCGGACCTGGACGCCTGTGACCTGGGGCAGCTCGAATTGGCTCACCCGTGCTGAGGGGAAGAAGATTATCAACGTCTATCTCTAAGCGCCGCCCACAAAAACAAAAAAAGGGACCTTGCGGCCCCTTTTTTCGGCTGTCTGGCTGATCAGCCCATCTGGGCTTCGGCGTATTCGTAGTTGGCAAGCTTGTCGAGCCAGTTGGTGACGTAGTCCGGGCGGCGGTTGCGGAAATCGAGGTAGTAGGAGTGCTCCCACACGTCGATGCCGAGCAGAACCTTCCCTTCGCCGGTGGCCAGCGGGTTGGAGCCGTTCGGGGTCTTGACGGCCTTCAGCTTGCCGTCCGCCCCCTGCACCAGCCATGCCCAGCCGGAACCGAACTGTGTGGTGGCGGCGGTCTTCAGCGCGTCCTTGAAGGCGGCGACCGAGCCGAAATCTTCAACCAGCTTGGCTTCCAGCTTGCCCGGAATGCCACCGCCAGCCGGGGACATGTTGTTCCAGAAGATGATGTGATTCCAATGCTGACCGGCATTGTTGAACACGCCCGCAAGGTCGGCCTTGCCATTGGAGAACGCCACGATCTCTTCGAGCGACTTGCCCTGAAGGTCGGCGTTCTTTTCCACGAAGCCGTTCAGCGCGGTGACGTAGGCCTGATGGTGCTTGCCGTGATGCAGTTCCAGCGTCTCCTGGCACATGCCGGCGGCGGCCAGCGCGTTGACGCTGTAGGGAAGGGTGGGAAGTTCAAAGGCCATAATATTCTCTCCGCACTTGTCGACATGACACGGTGTTTAGGTATGAACGCACACAGGCAACGTCAAGCTTGCCACATGGATTAGGTCGTGCCACCTGCCAGGGATGACATTATCCGAAAATTTCCCACCGCCGCGCGATTTTTCCGCCCTCATCCGCGAGGTCGATCCCGACCGCTTCCTCGCGGGCCTCTTCGTGCCTGCCGAGAAGCGTCCGGCCTATTTCCTGCTCTGCGCGTTCAACCACGAAATCGCCCGCGCGCGCGAAGTGGCCAGCATCGGCATGCTCGCCCTGATTCGCCTGCAATGGTGGCGCGAAGTGGTCGAGGGCGTGGTGCGGCGGCATGAAGTGGCCGAGCCGTTGGGGCGGGCGCTGGCCGAGGGCGTGCTGGATCGCGATAGCTTGTTGGCGATGATCGATGCGCGTGAGGCCGAAGCCGAGGCGGAAATCGCCGATTTTGCCAGCTTCGCCGCTTATCTCGATGCCGGAGCCGGTGGATTTGCCGTCGCCGCCGGGCATCTGCTGGGGGCCGAGGCTGCGCTGCTGCCGCGCCTGCGCAAGCTTGGGGCGGTATATGGCATGGCCGGGCAGTTGGCCAATGTGGCGGCGCTGGCGCGGCATGAGCGGTGTCTGTTGCCGGCCGATCGCCTCGCCGCACATGAATTGTCGGTGCATCACGTTCTGCACGATCCGAAATCCGCAACGCCGGTGTTGGAAGAACTGGCCGGGCAGGGGCTGGGTTGGTTCGAAGACGCGCGGGGGGCCGTGCCGCGCCACGTGATCGCTGCCGCCTTGCCCGCCGTGCTGGCGGCACGAGACCTCAAGCGGGGCGTACATCGTCGGTTGTTGGGGGATCGGCTGGCGGTTGTCAGATCGGCTGTGTTCGGGCGGATCTGAATTTTCAAACGCCCATCAAGCTGGCGAGTCGATGGTTGTGTATCGGCATACGCATGCTGATCGGTGTGGTGGTTGCCACCGGCATAGGCAGATCCGGACGCCCCAGGTCGCGCGCCAGCCAATAGCCGCCTTCCTCGTTGAGCAGCAACGAAATCTGCCCGGACTCGGGCTCAATCTTGCGGCGCAGACGATAGATATGCGTCTCGACCGTATGGGTGGTGGCGCGGGCATGATAGCCCCATACCTCGTGCAGCAACATGGTGCGCGATACCGGACCATCGGCCCGGTAGAGGAATTTCAGCACCGCTGTTTCTTTGTCGGTCAGCTTTGTGCGCTGACCGGTGGCACGACGCACCAGCACGCGGCTGCCGGGGCGGAACTCGAATGGGCCAATGGGCAGCACGGCCTCCTCGCTCGCCTCATAGGCGCGAATTTGGGCGCGCAGACGGGCGCGCAGCACGGCCATGCGGAAGGGAGCGCAGACATAATCATTCGCGCCGCAATCCAGGCCGCGCACGACATCGTATTCCGAGTCTTCCTGGGCGATGATCATCACCGGGGTGAAGATGTCGCGTCGGCGCATGCGGGCGCATAAATCGGCACCATCGCCGTCTGGCAGACGTGAGCAGACCATGATCGCGTCGAACAGCCGAACCCGCTTGCTCAGCACATCCAATGCCGCAAGCCCGGTGGGGACGACTTCAAAATCCAGCAAATCGCGGTCCATCAATTGAGAGAGGAAGTTCGCGCCGAAGGGGGCAATCGCTCCCACGAACAGAATCCTGCGCTGCCGATGCACAACGTCGCGAGGCATCTTGCCATCCCTTTTTTATGCAAAACAGAGAATCTTGCGATGGTAAGATGACGTGTTTACGAAGTGTTAACTGTGAGCCACATCACATGTTTTGTGATGTTTTCGCGCCGCTGTCCCGCAACTTTCTCCGGTTTGACAGGGGGGCTGGGGCGGAGTAACCCAGCACGAGTTAAGAATGGCTCGCAATTCCATGTCCACCACCACCGCCCCCACATGCCGCAGACTGGCCAATTTTCTTGCGGTTTTTGGGCCGGGCCTGGTGGTGATGCTGGCCGATACCGATGTCGGCAGCGTGGTCACCGCGGCGCAGAGTGGGGTGCAATGGGGCTATCGCTTGCTGCTGCTGCAAGTGATTTTAATGCCTATTTTATATATGGTACAAGAGCTTACAGTGCGTCTTGGCGTATTCACCGGACGCGGACATGGTGAATTGATCAGCGAGACATTTGGTCGGTTCTGGGCCTGGGTATCAGTCGGCGGACTGATGGTGGCCTCCACAGGCGCGATGCTGTCGGAATTGTCGGGAGTGGCCGGGGTAGGGGATATGTATGGTGTCCCGCGGATGATCTCGCTGCCGCTGGCCGTTGTGACATTGATCGGCATCGTTATGACCGGCTCCTACCGCCGGGTGGAGCGGGCGGCGATTGCGGTGGGTTTGTTTGAACTGGCGTTTTTCATTGTCGCCTGGGCCGCCGGGCCGAATCTGGGGACGATGTTGCATGATTCGGTGCGGATTCCCTGGACCAACGGCGATTATCTGTTCTTGGTTGCCGCCAATATTGGTGCGGTGATCATGCCGTGGATGATTTTCTATCAACAATCGGCCATTGCCGACAAAAAGCTCCGCCCAGAACATTTTGCCGCCGCACGCATGGACACGGCGATAGGGGCGGTTGTGACGCAATTGATCATGGCCGCCGTGCTCATCGCCGCCGCCGCCACCTTGGCCACGGGGGCGTCGGCCAATGGCGATGGGCCGAGCCTGTCCAGCGTCGGCGAGGTCAGTGGCGCCCTGACTCCGTTGCTGGGCGAGACCATTGGGCGCGCGGTCTTCAGTGCCGGGGTGCTGGGGGCGGGCCTTGTCGCGGCCATTGTGGCCTCGCTGGCGCTGGCCTGGGGGTTGGGGGAGGTGACGGGCTACAAGCATTCCCTCGAACTGCATCCGCTGCGGGCGCGGTGGTTCTATGGCACCTATGCGGCCTGCGTGGTTTTGGCGGCGGTGATTGTCGGTCTGGTGCCGAATTTGGTCTCGCTCAACATTGCCGTTCAGGTGATGAACGCGTTGATGCTGCCATTGGTGCTGGGCTTCCTGTTCCTGCTCGCCACCCGCGCCTTGCCGCCCGAACAGCGCCTGCGCGGTTGGTATCGCCACGTGGTGCTCGTTGTCGGCAGCATCGTGTGCGCCCTGGGCGTGTGGGGCTCGATTTCAAGTCTGTTCACATAACAGAGGAGGAGATGCATGAGGCAGAGACATTTTTATGTGCACACCGAATTGCCGCATAAGGAAGATTATGTAACTTCGTGCTGTCTCGGTCTGCGGGGAAACGTCGGCATTTTGGGGTGCGAAGTTTCATAATCTTTTGAATGGGTTTGGCGATTCTCTAGGTGAAGTTGAGGGTCATGCCGTCATAGGCGGGTTCAACGCCGGGCGGCAGATCGCGCAGCAGCGTGGCGTAGTCCATCTCGATGCCCATGTGGCTGAGAATCGTCCGGCGTGGCTTCAGGCGGTCCACCCAGCCCAGCACGCGCTCCGTCCAGGCATGCGTCTTGTGAACGCCGGGTTGGAAACAGCCGACAACCCAGGTATCCAGGCCCTCAAGCTGGGAAAACTCCGCTTCATCCATGTTGACCACATCGGTGGTGAAGCCGAAATCGCCGATGCGCAGACCGAGTGAGCGGATGAAGCCGTGGTCCTGATCGATCGTCTTGATCTGCAATCCCGCCACCGAAATCGCATCGCCCGCCACAACCTCCTGCGGCACGATCACCGGGCTGAAGAACAATGGCGGCTTCCAGGGGCGAAACGCATAGGCAAACCGCGCCTGCAACTCATCCAGCACCGCCTTGGTGCTGTGGGCGGTGATCGGACGCTCAACAATGCGGTTCAATTGCCGCACATCGTCAATGCCCAGCACATGATCGGCATGGGCATGGGTGTAGATGATGTGATCGACCTTCGCCACCCGATTGGCGAGCAATTGGGTGCGCATGTCAGGTGAGGTATCGACCAGAACTGTCTCAAAACTCTCAGTGTTTTCAATAAAAATCGAACTGCGCAGACGGCGGTTGCGCGGCTCGTTCGGATCACATTTTCCCCAGTCGCCGCCGCCATTCGGGCCGCCGATGTGTGGCACGCCCGTCGATCCGCCAGTGCCGAGGAGCGTGACGCGAAATCCCATCGTTCAGGCGGCCTTGCGGAACAGACGACGGAAATTGGCGGTGGTGAGGTCGGCCATTTCGGCCTCGCTCATGCCGCAAATACCCGCCAGCACGCGCGCGGTGTGCGCGACATAGCCGGGCTCGTTGCGCTTGCCACGGAACGGCACCGGGGCGAGATAGGGGCTGTCGGTCTCCACCAGCAAACGTTCCTTGGGAACATCACGCGCGATGTCTCTGATTTCCTGAGATTTTGGGAAAGTCAGAATGCCGGACAGGCTGATATAGCCGCCCAGTTCCAGGGCGCATTCCGCCAGTGCGCGCGTGGAGCTGAAGCAATGCAGCAGGAGCGGGAAAGCCCCCTTCCCCACTTCGTCGCGCAGGATTTCGGCAATGTCGTCATCGGCGTCGCGGGCGTGAATGCACAGCGGCAACTGCGTCAGGCGAGCAGCGGCACAATGAGCGCGGAAATTGGCTTTCTGCGCCTCACGCGGGGCTTTGTCGTAGAAGTAATCGAGGCCGGTTTCGCCCACGCCGATCACCTTGGGATACGCGGTGGCGGCGGCGATCTCCTCGGGTGTGGGAATCCCCTCCTCGCCCGCCTGATGCGGATGCACGCCCACGGTGCACCACACATTGGCATTGGCATCGGCAATCTGACGCAGGCGCGGGGCTTGCGACATGCGGGTGCCGATGGTCACCACCTCCCCCACCCCCGCTTCGCGCGCACGGGCGAGCATCTCGGGGATTTCGGTGTCGGTGAAATAGTCGAGATGGCAATGCGTATCGACGAGCATCAGACAGCCTCAACGAAGCGCGGGAACACGCCGGCCGGTGCGGGCAATGCGGTGCCTTCCGGGATGGGCGTGGCGAGGGAGGCGAAATCGCGGGCGTCGGCGGGCACACCCAATTGGTCGAGCATCTTGGCCATGCTGTCCGGCATGAAGGGCTGCAACAGTGTCGAGATCACGCGCAGCAGATCGAGCAGATTGGCAAGCACCGCCTCCATCCGCACCAGATCCGTCTTTTTCAACGTCCACGGCGCTTGCTGGTCGATATAGGCGTTGCCGGCGCGGACAACCACCCAGATCGTCTCCAGTGCTTCGTTGAACGCCTGACGGTCAACCGCAGCGCCCACGGAGAACACCAGCGCGTCGCGTTGCGCGGCGAGTGTCAGATCGGCTTCGGTCGACTCGCCACGCTTGGGCATCACCCCGCCCGCATTCTTGGCGATGAAGCTGAGCGTGCGCTGCGCCAGATTGCCGAGATCGTTGGCCAGTTCGACATTCATCCGGCGGATCAGCGAGGCCCGGCTGTAATCGCCATCCGAGCCGAAAGTGGTCTCCCGCAGCAGGAAGAAGCGCAGCGGATCGACGCCGAAGGTTTCGGCCAGTTCGCGCGGGTCGATCACGTTGCCGATCGACTTGCTCATCTTCTCGCCTTCGATCGTCCACCAGCCATGGGCGAAGACGCGCTTGGGCAGCGCGATGTCAGCGGCCATCAGCATGGCGGGCCAGATGACGGCGTGAAAGCGCAGAATGTCTTTGCCCACCAGATGCAGATCGGCGGGCCAGAACTTGGCCAGTGGGCCGGTCATGTCCGGGTAGCCGATGGCGGTGAGGTAGTTGGTCAGCGCGTCGATCCAGACATACATCACATGCGCATCATCGCCCGGCACCGGAATGCCCCAGCGGAAGCTGGTGCGGCTGATCGAGAGATCCTTCAGCCCCTCGGGCGATTTCAGGAAGCCGAGCACCTCGTTGCGGCGTTCGCGCGGGCCGATAAAATCCGGGTTGGCTTCGATGTGATCGATCAGCTTCTGGCCGAAGGACGACATGCGGAAGAAATAGGACGGCTCGGTGACGTATTCCACCGGCGCACCCGTGGGGGCCACCTTCTCGCCCTTGGCGTTGGTGACGAGTTCGCCTTCGTCATAGAAGCTCTCGTCACGCACCGAGTACCAGCCCTCATAGCCGCCGAGATAGATGTGGCCGTTATCGGCGAGCTTTCGCCACATCGCCTGACAGGCGGCCTTGTGGCGGGCCTCGGTGGTGCGGATGAAGGCATCGTTGGAGATGTTCATCTGGTGGGCGATGTCGGCGAAAATGGCACTCACCTCATCGGTGAATTGCTGCGGCGCTTTGCCCGCGTCGGCGGCGGCTTTTTCGACCTTTTGGCCGTGTTCGTCGGTGCCGGTGAGGAAGAACACCTCATGGCCGTCCAGACGCTTCCAGCGCGCCAGCACATCGGCGGCGATCATGGTGTAGGCGTGGCCGATATGCGGTGCGCCGTTGACGTAGAAGATCGGCGTGGTGAGGTAGTAAGGCTGTTTCATCGCAATTCCTGGCCCAAAGGGACGAATGTCTCAGGAGCGACCGGCCAGCATCGAAATGGTGTTGGCAATCGCCTGACGCTTGTCCAAATGCAGACCTTCTGTCTCGGCCTGCAACGCTCCCAGGCCGTGCCAGATCTCAACCCAATCGGCAAGGCTGCGCACGCCGATCAGCCGTGTTTGATCGGGATCGGACTTGCCACGCGCCACATCGCGCACGGCCGATGAAATGGCAGCCCGCAGCAAATCCATGAAATTGCCGAACGCATCCTCATTGCGGCCCAAAGCGTCGGCCACATCGTCGGCGAGCAGCGATTTCGGATGTGGCAGCGCGTCCAGCACGCGCGAGACCAGATCGGCGGCGGGAATGCCGTCGCCATCGCCGAGCAGCAAGGCGCGGCCAATCGAGCCTTCGGCCAGCGAGATCAGTCTTTCGCGGCGGTCTTCCTCCATCTCCGGCACGTAGCGGCCCATCAGGCTGTGCATCGTGGCGTCGTCGAGCCTGCCCAGGCGCAGACGGCGGCAGCGTGAGCGGATGGTGGGCAGCAGGCGACCAGCGGCGGAGCAGACCAGGATAAGCACCGCGCGCGGTGGTGGCTCCTCCAGCACCTTGAGCAGCGCGTTGGCGGCGTTGCGATTGATGTCTTCCGCACCATCGACAATCACCACCCGCCAGCCGCCCTCGGCGGGGGTGAGGCGCAGAAAGCCGGAAACCTCGCGCACCGTGTCGATGACGATCTCGCCGCGCAGCTTTTTGGTCTTCTCATTCCATTCGCGCTCGACGGTGAGCAGATCGGCATGGGTGTTGGCGGCGACGCGGCGGAAGGTGGGGTGCGCGGCGGGCAAATCCAATCCGTTCTCGCCATTGCCGCCGGCCAGCAGATGACGGGCGAAGCGATAGGCCAATGTGGCTTTGCCCACGCCTTGCGGGCCGGAGATCAGCCACGCATGGTGCATGCGGCCGGAGCCGATGGCGCGGGCGAGCATGCTCTCGGCGCTCTCCTGGCCGAGCAGAGTCGGGTTTTCGCGCGGGGCGGGCGCGGTCATGCGAGCTCAGTGAAATGGTCGCGCGTGGCGGCGAAAACGGACGCGGACACGCGCGACAAAGGCGCATTGGCGTCGATCACCACACAGCGCGTTGAGTTCTGCTGTGCAACGGTCAGAAATCCGTCACGCACACGGGCGAAGAAGGGCGCGCCGAGCCGTTCATAGCGATCCGCTGCCTGCCCACGCGATGCCAGACGCTGGGCGGTGGTATCGACGGCGACATCGAGCACCAGTGTCAGATCCGGCACGAGGTCGATCATCCGCGCCAATTCGGCAATCTGCGCCACATCGCCGCCGAGTGCGTGGCCCTGATAGACCATCGTGCTGTCATAATAGCGGTCGCACAGCACCCACGCCCCACGCGCCAGGGCCGGGCGGATGGTTTTGGCGACATGTTCGGCACGGGCGGCGAAATGCAGCAGCGTCTCGGCCTGGGGCGACCATGCAACGTCACCCGAGAGCAGTAAGCCGCGCAGAATATCCGCCCCCGGCGCACCGCCCGGCTCACGGGTGACAACAACATCACGGCCACGCTGGCGCAAAGCCTCAGCCAGGAGGCCAATTTGCGTTGACTTCCCGGCCCCCTCGCCGCCTTCCAGCGTGATGAACCGCCCGCGCGGTGGGCTGTCGGTCATCCGCCGCCTGCGAGCATGCGGCCCAGAACCGCCATCGAACGACCGGCCAGACCAAGGCGCTGCACATCAGCGCCAGCCAGCAACGGCAAGGACATCGACGGCACACCGTCCCCCCCCACCGACACCGTGCCAAGCCGTGTGCCGCGCACCACGGGTGCCGGAATCGGGCTGTCGTAATCCACACTGACTTTCAACTTATCCCGCCAGTTGCGCGGCAGCGTCAGCACCAGATCGCGCCCGCCGACCAGCGGCACCGAAGGCTGCGTGCCCAACCACACCGGGGCTTTCTCGATCACATCGCCGGCGGTGAAAAGCTGCACGTTCTCGAACGAGGCGAACGCCCAATCCAGCAAACGCTCACCCTCCTCGCCGCGCCCGTGCATCGTCTGCAAGCCGTTGACGACAACAATCACCCGTCGGTTGCCACGCTGAGCGCTGGCGGCCAAACCATAGCCGCCCTCTTCGGTGTGGCCGGTCTTCAGCCCGTCGGCCACACCCTTTTGCACGAGAGTGTTGCGATTACCCTGCTCGATACCGTTGTATTTGAAAGTTTTTTCAGAGTCGTAGTGATAATATTCCGGGAAATCGGCAATCAAGCGTCGTGCGACTGTTGCGATGTCGCGCACCGTCATCCGGTGGCCAGGATCAGGCCAGCCGGTGCAGTTGTGGTACGTCGTGCCGGTGAGGCCGAATTCATGTGCCTTGGCGTTCATCAATTCGACGAATTGCTGTTCGGAGCCTGCAATGCCCTCGGCCAGCACGATGCAGGCATCGTTGCCCGATTGCACGATCATCCCACGGATCAGGTCTTCTACCTTCACGTTGGAATTCAGCGCCACGAACATCTTCGAGCCCTGCATGCGCCAGGCTTTTTCGCTCACCGGCAATTCCTGGGTCAGCGATAGCTGGCCCTTCTTCAACCGCTCATAAACCAGATAGGCGGTCATCATCTTCGTCAGCGACGACGGCACCTGCGAGACATCGGCATCTTTGTCGAGCAGTGTGGCACCGGAATTAAAGTCGATCACAATGGCATAGCGCGCCTCGGTGTCGAGCGGGCCGAGCGGCGTCTTGGCGGGCGGGCCGTTATCGGCGGTTGCAGCCGGATCGGTTTTTTTCGGCGTGACGGGCTTCACCGGCACCGGCGTGCCGAGCTTGTGCAGCGGATGCTTCGGCTTGACCGCTGTCTGCGCCACTGCGGTGACAGGCAACGCGGCACCGGCCAACAGCACAGCGCGGCGCGCGAGAAGGCGATTATTCAACAACGATGGACGCATCGTTCACTCCCGCGGCAATCGTGCGCGCCAACATCGCCTCGGCATCCTGCAAGGTGAAGAGCGGCCCGATCCGAATACGATAGGCTTTGTCACGCGGGGCCGTGTAGCTGGTTGTCAGCTTGGCGCCCAGAGAGGCAAGGCGGTTGACCAGAATGGAGGCATAATCGATGCGGCTGAAACTGCCCGCATCGATATAGAGCATACCAGGATGCGGCGGCACCTGGGTGTAGGTGTTGGGCAGCACCACCGGCGCTGCATTCATCGACATCGAATCAGAAGCAGCGACAATCGGCCCGCCCGCTGCCACCTTGCCACGGCTGGACTGGCCGACGCCGCTGGGCGGGGCCAGAGATTCGGCGCTGATCTTGCCCAATGGCGCCGCCGCGATGTCGATCTTGGGGGCGGATTCGTCAAAGCCCGCCGCGAGCTGGCGGGTGAGGGTGTCGTCCATCTGCACACGCACGCGGGTGGCGTCATGCGTCATGCCGAGATTTTCCGCCGCGTGACGTGACAGGCTGATCAAACGCGCCGGATTTTCCGGGCCGCGATCATTCAGCCGCACCAGAATCTGCCGCCCATTCTCCAGATTGGTCACGCGCAGAATGGCGGGCAATTGCAGCGTGGGGTGCGAGGCGGTCAGCGCATCCTGATCGGCCAACTCGCCATTGGCGGTCAGTCCGGTCTTGTTGGGGCTGAAAGTGGCCAGCCCGCTGATATCGACACCGTATTCAGCCCGCGGATAGCGCCAGATCGTGCCGACCTGATAGGGCTGGCCGACCACAAAATGCGGCGACGGCTTCTGGCCGCTGCCCTGCGGGTGACAGCTTGCCAGCGCCAGCAATGCCGCCGCCGCCACACCGCGCCATAGCTTGCCGATCATGCGCAAATCGCGTCACCGAGCAGGCCGACGGAGAGGCAGTATTTGTCGGGCGGATTATAGGCGCGGATGGCGCGATAGCTCGGGTAGAAGGCGAAATAGGCCTCATCGGCGGGCCCACCCGGCAGCACCACCGAGACGATGGTGGCATCCGGCAGGCCATCGACGATCACGCCGTGCCTGCGCCAGTCCGCCACGCTGCGCTTGTTGGTGTGGCCAGCCAGATTGACATCGAACGTGGCGGGCAGATTGGCCGCCCGGCCCCAGGGAATATTCGGCTTCCAGCCCTCACCGGCCAGACAATTGGCGGTGGAGGCGAAGACGTCCGGCATATCCGTCCAGATATCGCGCTTGCCGGTGCCGCTGTAATCGACGGCGTATTTGATGAACACGTCGGGCATGAACTGCGTCTGCCCCATCGCCCCGGCCCAGGAGCCGATCATCCGCTCGGGCGGGATGTCACCGTGATCGACGATTTTGAGCGCATCCATCAATTGCGGATGGAAATAGGCGCGACGGCGGCCTTCCCAGCACAGGGTGACGAGGCAATCGATCACCTTGAAGCCGCCCATCTGCACGCCGTAATCCGATTCGAGCGCCCAGATGCCCATGATCACGCCGGGGGCGACGCCATAGCGTTCGGACACGCGGGCGAGCAGCGTCTGGTATTTGCGATACAGTGGCCGCCCGCGCGCAATGCGGTCGGCGCTGACGAGGCGGGATTTGTATTGCTGCCAGGTGAGCTTGGATTCCGGCTGGTTGCGGTCCAGCTCGATCACCCGGTGATTGGGATGCAGGCCGGAGAGCGCGCGCTCCACCGTTGCCGCAGAAATCCCGATCCGTCTGGCGTCGGCCTTCAGCGAGGCGACATAGGCGTCAAAATCAGGCGGCGATGCTGCGGCAGATGCCGGAGCCGCCGCCAGGGCCATCGGAACAGACAGGATATGACGACGTGAGATCATACGCCCGATGTGCCACATCCGCTGCGGCTGCGGCAATGCACAACGCGGTAAGGTGCCTTGTCGCGGCGCGCGGAGCACCGCCCCGCAGGCCGCGACAAAGGCGCGAGATCACACCCGCTCAAGCAGCACGGCAATGCCCTGCCCCACGCCGATGCACATGGTGGCGATGGCGCGACGGCGGCCGGTGAGTTCGAGCGCATTCACGCAGCTCATCGCCAGACGCGCCCCCGACGCCCCCAGCGGATGGCCAAGCGCGATCGCACCACCATGCGGGTTCACGCGGGCATCGTCATCGGCCAGACCCAGCGCGCGGGTGACGGCCAGACCTTGCGCGGCGAAGGCTTCGTTGAGTTCGATGATGTCGATTTCGGCCAGGGAGACGCCGGTGCGGGCGAGCAGCTTCTGCACCGCAGGGGCCGGGCCGAAGCCCATGATGCGCGGGGCAACACCTGCGGTTGCCATCGCCACCACACGGGCGCGCGGGGTCAGACCATGCTTCTTCGCCGCCGCCTCACTGGCGAGCAGCAAAGCCGCTGCGCCGTCATTCACACCGGAGGCATTACCGGCTGTCACCGAGCCGCCTTCCTTGCGGAACGGTGCTTTCAGTTTGGCGAGCATCTCCAGCGTGGTGTCGGGGCGGAGATGTTCGTCGAGGCTTATGACAACATCGCCCTTGCGGCCTGCGATGGTCAGCGGAGCGATTTCGCGCGCGAACACGCCGGCATCCTGGGCGGCCTTGGCCTTTTGTTGGCTGCGATAGGCGAACAGATCCTGATCGGCGCGGCTGATCGAGAATTGCTCGGCCACGTTTTCGGCGGTCTCCGGCATCGAATCAACGCCATACTGCGCCTTCATCAGCTTGTTGACGAAGCGCCAGCCGATGGTGGTGTCGAAAATCTCCGCCGCGCGACCGAACGCCTCGGCGGATTTGGGCATCACGAAGGGGGCGCGGGTCATGCTCTCCACACCACCGGCCAGCATCAGATCGGTCTCACCCGATTTGATCGCGCGCGCTGCCGTGCCGACGGCATCAAGGCCCGAGCCGCAGAGGCGGTTGATGGTGGCACCGGGCACCGAGGTGGGATAACCGGCAAGAAGTGTGGCCATGTGCGCGACGTTGCGATTGTCTTCACCGGCCTGGTTGGCGCTGCCATAGATGCAGTCGTCGAGGGCTTCCCAATCGACGGAGCTGTTGCGCTCGCGCAGCACACGCAGCGGATGGGCACCGAGATCGTCCGTGCGCACATCCTTCAAAGCGCCGCCGTAGCGGCCAAAGGCGCTGCGGGCAAAGTCACAAATGAAGGCTTCGGTCATCCGGGCGTCTCCTCAGATTTTTCGTTCTGAGGAGACGCTTAGCAGGGAAACTTTTCAGCGAAAAGATGCCCGCCGCTCACTCGATATGCCAGCCATGGCTGACGATCAGCGATTGGCCGGTGAGCGCGTTGGTTTTGCTGGCGGCGAAGAACAGGCAGGCTTCGGCGACATCGGCGGTGGTGGTGAATGCGCCGTCCACCGTCTCCTTGAGCATGACGTTCCTGATCACCTCATCCTCGGTGATGCCAAGCGCCTTGGCCTGTTCGGGGATCTGCTTTTCCACCAGGGTCGTGCGCACAAAGCCCGGACAGACCACATTGGCGCGGACATTATGCGCCGCCCCCTCTTTGGCGACCGTGCGCGCAAGGCCCAAAATGCCGTGCTTGGCCGCGACATAGGCGGATTTGAGCTTGGAGGCCTCTTTCGAATGCACCGAGCCCATATAGATGATCGAACCGCCGCCGGTCTTGTACATCGAGCGCAGGCAGGCCTTGGTGGTCAGGAAGGCGCCATCGAGATGAATGGCCATCACCTTGCGCCAATCGGCGAACGGGAATTCCTCGATGGGATGGACGATCTGAATGCCCGCGTTGGAGACCAGGATATCCACGCGGCCCCATGCGGCGATCACCGCCGCCACGCCGTCTTCGACGGCCTGCTCATTGGCGACATCCATCGCCACCGCCATGCCCGCTATGCCGAGGCTGGCGAGTTCATCCACCGTCGCCTGCGCCGCAGCGAGGTTGAGGTCGGCTATTGCAACCTTCGCACCCTCACGCCCGAAGGTGAGCGCGATTTCCTTGCCGATACCGGCGGCAGCACCCGTGACCAGGGCCACCTTGTCCTGAAGCTGTGCCATCTGCTTCACTCCTCGATTTATGTGCACTGCACCATGACGCAGTTTCAGGCAAAATTCGAGAGGGACTAGGGGCGTCGCGCCGCATCGTTGCCCAGCGTTTTGATGTAATGGTCGTGCAGTACGTCTGACACCCGCGTGCCGCGCCCGGCGGGAAAGGGCGCGCGCCAGGGGGCGGCGTCGAGGGTGATCCGCGCATCTTCCTGTCCGCGCGCCCAGCGTGCGAGCATGGTGCCACGGCTGAATTCGTAATCCTTCGCCGAGCCCTGCGGCTCGAACGGACGATAGATCAGCAGCGCGATGTCCATCTGCGTGGTGCAGCGCATCTCATTGAGAAACTGCGCCTCGGGCAGATTGCGCAATTCGGCCGGCAGTTTGTCCCACAACGCCTGTGCATGGGCGCGCACATTGTGGTTGTGCTCGGCCGCACGGGTGGCGGCACGGGTGCGACTGGCGAAGCGGATGTCTTTCTCGCGCTCCATCGCTTCATCGAGCGTGGTGGGCGGACGGCCATAGGATTGGAAGAGATCGACCTCAAAGACCAAACTGTTCTGGCGCGGCTCATGTTCGAGCACCTGCATCAGCGGCGTGTTGGAGACCAGACCGCCATCCCAATACGGGTCGCCATCGATCTCGACGGAGGGAAAACCGGGTGGCAGCGCGCCGCTGGCCATGATGTGCCGGGCACGGATTTTCGTCTTGGGGTCCGCGCTGTCGAAGCTGCGGAACTGGCCGGTGCGCACATTCACCGCCCCCACGCTGAGCCGGGTTTCGCCCGCGTCGATGCGCTCGAAATCCACCAGTCGCTCCAACGATGTCTGCAAGGCGCTGGTGTCGTAGAAACTGCTCGGCGGCTGCGGCGTCAGCCAGGAGAGCGGCGAGTGCGGGGCGTAGAAGCCGGGCTGGCCAAACAGCATGGCACCCACCGCGCCCGCGCTGCGCTCGAACGGCGTCTGCCCGACCGGCTTGGGCCAGAGCGCGGTGGGGGATGTGACTTCCTCCCAGAAGGATTTCAGCCGGGCAACCCTGTCCTGCGGCGCATTGCCCGCGATGATGGCGGCATTGATGGCACCAATGGAGATGCCCGCCACCCAGTCCGGTCGATACCCGGCCTCATGCAGCGCCTGATAGACACCCGCCTGATAACTGCCCAGCGCGCCACCCCCCTGCAGGACCAGCGCCACGCGCCGATGAGTGGCATCTGCTGGGAGAGGCGAGCGTGCATTCGGCATCAGATCGGGAGACTCACATTTTGGTCTGGGGGATGACGGCGTGTCATGAGGACATGTGTGGATCGCGGCGCAGCTTGTCCAGCGCTGCATTCATCGCCGACAGCGCTTTCGCATGTGCGGCATCGGTGCTGAGCTGCGGCTCGGCGGACATCGCGCGGCGCAAGGCCGACACCGCAGCCGGTCGGAACAGCCGCGCCCCCAGCTTGGTGACGTTGCGCATATACCACCGCAGATATCGCTGCACGCCGCGCCGCCCGTGGCTGGCGTTCAACAGAGCCTCCAGCAGGTTCGACGGTGCAAGCGGCTGGGGTTTGAGTGTGATGCCCAGGCTGGCCGCCCAATCATCCCATTTGGGGCGGTGACGCGGATCATTGGGCAGCAGCGCCACCCACGGGATACGCAGCGCGTCAGCCACGATGGCGCCATGCATGGCTTCGCTGACCAAGCTCTCCACCGACAACATCGCCGCGATCACTTCCGGTACGGGCCAGCGCGGGTCAATGTAGTACAGCCCGGTCTGTGCAGCGACCTCTGGCCATGCGCCGTCGCAGGCACTGTCTACATGCGGCATGAAGCCAATTCGACCAGGGACGGCCTGACGCACATACCCCAGATTTGCCAGCAGAGCCGCGCTGTCACCGATCCCCAGAGCGGGGTCTAGGCCGAGAATTTGCGCCGTCAACGGACCTCGGACGAAGTGAATATGCCAAGTGTCGTCAATCACCGGCGCCGAGGTGTAGCCACCATACCCGCTGCCAAACACAATTTTTTGAATGCCGCTTGGAAAATAATCAAATAATATTGATCCGGCACCAAGGAAAATTTCTGAAGAGTTTTCGTTAAATTCGACATTCAAAATTTTTGGAAATAAAAAAGAATTTATCTCATCGCCAAAATTTTGCGCCCTACCGGTATATTGATAAAGTTTCATATTGAAATATTCTTATTAAATTTTACAAAACTACACGGGCGCTGTGTTTTGTTGGCGTTTTCTGAAAAGAGTTTTGATGCGTGTTTTGAGTGCATTGCACAGGTACGTAGATAATCGGCTGCCCTGTTCGATGGCAGGATTTAAGCCGTCCCATGTCAATGCGCGTTGCCAAGGCCACAGAACATGTCCTGCCAGCAGGGAGCGGAACATCACGTCTCCCCAAAGACTGCGGGTGTAGGATTTGATCGCTGCCACGTCCAGTGGAGTACATTCGGGATTCTGCCGTAAGAAAGCCGCTTCCAGAGCTTCAAGCACGAGGCGGAGCTGATGCAGCTGGGCGAAGTTGGGCTGACACATGCGGTCGGACAAAATGGTCGCAGCGACGTCTTGCATGGCCCGCTGATCGGTGCCGTCTGCCGCCAAGGCCAGATACGGCGTTGCGCGCCAGAGATCCTGCAGGATTGCATGGGTCTGGTGGACCATCGACGTCGTTTTTCGGGCGGATATCCCGAAGGCATGCACGCGGTAGGTCAGTAATGGAGCGTTCAACCGTGCGAAGTCACCCAGCGCACCGAGGCGGACGTAAAGGTCCATATCCTCGGCATAGCAGCGCGCCTGCCGCAGGAATTCCGGCAGGCGTTTCAAGGCATCCATGCGCATCATCGTGCTGGAAAACGCCACCGGATTTCCCAGATGCAGCATCCATCGCAGTGTCTGCGGGCTGGCGGCTCCTTGGTAGCGGGGTGTGATCAGCGTGCCGCAAGGGTGCAATTGGCGAATGTTGCTCGACACCATCACGCAGCTTGGA
The DNA here is from genome assembly GCA_031291725.1 of Acetobacteraceae bacterium. Classification (GTDB taxonomy): domain Bacteria; phylum Pseudomonadota; class Alphaproteobacteria; order Acetobacterales; family Acetobacteraceae; genus CAIQQQ01. Next base: position 93,179 of record JARLIM010000037.1, on the reverse strand, counting down.
TGGGAATTCATATAGGCCATTTGCGCGGTAAAGCGCGTGGGATGGGAGATGTCATCGGCGTCGTGCACCGCCAGAAAATCCCCTCTGGCGATGGCAAACCCCAAATTGCGCGCCCCAACCGGCCCAAGATTCCGCTCAGCGCGCAGCACGACGATTCGCGAATCAGAATGACGGGCGAGAATGTCAGCTGTGTTGTCAGTGGAAGCATCATCGACAATGATCAATTCAAAATCCGCAAATGTCTGCGATAAAATCGAATGGATCGATTCGTTAATGAATGAAGCTGCATTATAGGCAGCCATTAGAACGCTCAATTGTGGAGAGCGCGATGGCATTGGCGTTATATTGAAGCTGAAGAATATATAGGCATTTTTGTTTGGAAAATTCACTCAAGAGTTAAGCAAAAAAACGAAGTTCATTCTTCTACATCACTATGCCAGCGTGTTCATGCGATGCCAACGTGGTGATTCGTAAAAATACCTGCGGTTCGGACACAAAAAAGGCGGCCACCCGAAGGAGGCCGCCTTTTCGCCTGAATGCCAGAAGGGCTTCAGGAAAATGTGGTGAGCGCGGTGGGATTCGAACCCACGGCCACATGATTAAAAGTCACGTGCTCTACCGACTGAGCTACGCGCTCGGTGCCCGCCTTGAACGACAAGGCGGGGCAATCGTCAAGGGAAGTTCGACGCAGATCAGTTCTTCACGTCAGCAGCTACGCGCAGATGGATGATCTTGTCCGGGTTGACCGGCGGCTCACCGCGCTTGATGGCATCGACATGTTCCATGCCGGAGATCACCTGACCCCAGATGGTGTATTGGCCATCCAGGAAGGGCGCCGGGGCGAACATGATGAAGAACTGGCTGTTGGCCGAGTTCGGGTTGGCGGTGCGGGCCGCACCGATGGTGCCGCGCAGATAGCGGCGCTTTGTGGTGAATTCGGCGGGCAGATCGGGCAGCTTGCTGCCGCCGGTGCCGGTGCCGGTCGGATCGCCACCTTGCGCCATGAAGCCTTCGATGACGCGATGGAACGGCGTGCCGTCATAAAAACCCTGACGTGCCAGCAGCTTCACGCGCTCGACATGCTTGGGCGCGATATCCGGAAAAAGCTGGATGACAACGCGGCCATCCTTGAGGTCCATATAAAGGGTGTTTTCCAGATCGGCCGGAGCCTGGGCGTCAGCGTTTTCGGTCATTATCGTTTCCAGAACGGGGGTTGCGGCAAGACAGGCAAGCAGGGCGCGACGGCGCATTGCAGACTCTCCGGGGATCAAACCTGCGGACGGACGCGGGCGAGCGTGCGTTCGAGGGTCAGTTTGGGGACAAACGAGGAAATATCGCCGCCCAACGTGGCGATTTCCTTGACGAAGCGTGATGAGATGAACTGATGCGTCTCACTGGCCATCAGAAACACCGTCTCGACATCCGGGGCCAGGCGGTAATTCAGCCCCGCCATTTGAATCTCATAGTCAAAATCCGACACCGCGCGCAGCCCGCGCACAATCACCCCCGCGCCGACCTCACGTGCGAAATCGATCAGCAGGCCGGAGAACGGCACCACTTCGATCTCGGTGCCGGTCTGCTCCGCGATTCGGCCCATTTCCGCTTCGACCAGCTCCACGCGCTCCTCCAGCGGGAAAAGCGGCCCCTTGCCAGCGTTGCGGGCCACACCGACGACCAGCCGGCGCAGCATGCGCGCCGAGCGGGCGATGATGTCCATATGGCCGTTGGTGATCGGGTCGAACGTGCCCGGATAGAGTCCGACACCAAGGGTCGGGCGATGCTCACTCATTGATTTCCTCCGCCGTGCCGGACTCCTCCGGCGCTGGCTGAGCTGCCGGGCCTTCGTCCGAGGACTCATCTTCCAACACAGGGAAAACACTCGTCACGCGCTCGTCAGAGTCAAGTCGGAACAGTGTCACACCCATCGAGGTGCGGCCGGTGATGCGGACCTGATCGGACGGCACGCGGATCAGACGGCCGGCATCGGTGACCATCATCACGCCATCCCCCGCCCGCACCGGGAAGGTGCCCGCCACGGCCTGACCGGTGCGTGGCGTGAGCGTGATGCCCGCCACACCCTGGCCGCCACGGCCCATGACGCGATATTCGAAGGCCGAGCTGCGCTTGCCGAAGCCCTGATCGGTGACGGTGAGCAGAATTTCCTCCGCCGCCTCCAACTCCGCCACGCGCTCCGGCGGCAAGGCGATATCGACCTCGATCTCCTCCGCCGAATCGATCAGCGGCAGCAGATCTTCCTCCTCGCCCGCCGCCTTGCGGCGCTGATTGGCGATTTTGGTGTAGGCGGAACGTTCTTCGTTGCTGACATCGACATGGCGCAGCACGGACAGGCTGATCACCTCATCGCCCTTGCCCAGCTTGATGCCACGCACGCCCGAGCTGTCACGCCCGGCAAACACGCGCACGCTGTCTTCGGTGATCTGACAGCGCAGCGCGCGGCCAAGGCGGGTGGCGAGCATCAGATCGTCGCCCTCACGACAGGTGGCGACACCGATCAGCGAATCGCCCTCATCCAGCTTCATCGCAATCAGGCCCGACGAACGGACATTCTTGAAATCCGACAAGCGGTTGCGGCGGATCCCGCCGGATTTGGTGGCGAAGACCAGATGCAGGTTCTCCCACAGGCTCTCATCCTGCGGCAACGGCAGCACGGCGGTGATGCCGTCACCGCCCAGATCGGGCAGCATGTTGACCAGCGCCCTGCCCTTCGAGGTTGGGCTGCCTTCCGGCAGGCGCCAGACCTTTTCGCGATAGGCTTTGCCGCCGGAGGAGAAGAACAGCACGAATTGATGGGTGTGCGCGTTGAAGCTGCGGGTGACGATGTCGTCACCGCGCGTGCCGGCGCCGGAACGCCCACGCCCGCCCCGGTTCTGCTGGCGGAAAATATCGAGCGATGTGCGCTTGATGAAGCCGTCGCGGGTGATGGTGACAACCATCTGCGCCGGATCGATCAGGCTTTCGTCGTCCTGATCGGCGCCGCCCTCGGCGATCTCGGTCATACGCGGCGTGGCGATTTCGGCGCGCACGGTCAGCAACTCAGTCTGCATCACCTCAAAACGGCGGATCTGGCTGCCGATGATGGCGAGCAGATCGGCGATCTTGGCGGCGACATCGGCCATTTCGCCACGGATTTTCTCCTGCTCCAGCCCGGTGAGGCGTTGCAGGCGAATGTCCAGAATGGCGCGGGCCTGCTCCTCGGTGAAGCGGACGGTGTTGGATTCGGTGACGACGTTGCGCTCGTCCTCGATCAACTCCAGCAGCGCGCGCACATCGGCCGCCGGCCAATCGCGCGCCATCAACGCCGCACGGGCGGAGGCGGCGTCGGGCGAGGCACGAATGACCGCGATCACCTCATCGATATTGGCCACCGCAATGGCAAGGCCGACCAAGGTGTGCGCGCGTTCGCGGGCCTTGCCGAGATCGAAGGTGGCGCGACGCAGAATCACGTCTTCACGGAAACGGATGAAGACCTGGAGCATCTCCTTCAGGCCCATCAGGCGCGGACGGCCGGAATCGAGCGCCAGCATGTTCATGCCGAAGCTGGTTTGCATGGAGGTGAAGCGGAACAGATGGTTCAGCACCACATCGGGGTTCGCATCGCGCTTGATCTCGATGACCATGCGCATACCGGAGCGATCCGATTCGTCGCGGATTTCGCCAATGCCTTCGATCAGCTTGTTGCGCACCAGATCGGCGATGCGCTCCATCAGCGTTGCCTTGTTCACCTGATACGGCAACTCGGTGACGATGATGGCGGTGCGATCCTTGCGGATTTCCTCAAATTCGGTGCGCGCACGGATGATCAGACCGCCACGGCCATTCTCGAAGCCGGAGCGGATGCCGGAGCGGCCGAGAATGATGCCGCCGGTGGGGAAATCCGGGCCGGGGACGATCTTCATCAGATCTTCCAGGCTCATGTCCGGATTTTCGATCAGCGCAAGCGCCGCATCGATGATCTCGCCCGGATTATGCGGCGGAATATTGGTGGCCATGCCAACGGCGATGCCGCCCGCGCCGTTGATCAGCAGATTGGGGTAGGAGGCGGGCAGAACCTTCGGCTCGTGCTCCGATTCGTCGTAGTTGGCCTGGAAATCGACAGTGTCGCGGTCGATGTCGCTCAGCAGGAAGCCCGCCGCCTTGGCCAGACGCACTTCGGTGTAGCGCATCGCCGCTGGCGGATCGCCATCGACGGAGCCGAAATTGCCCTGACCATCGACGAGGCGAACGCGCATCGAAAACGGCTGCGCCATGCGCACCATGGCGTCGTAAATCGCCGAGTCGCCATGGGGGTGATATTTACCCATCACCTCACCGACCACGCGGGCGGATTTGCGATAGGCTTTGTCGGCGGTGTAGCCCGCCTCCTGCATGGCGAAGAGGATGCGGCGATGCACCGGCTTGAGGCCGTCACGCGCATCGGGCAGCGCACGGCTGACGATCACGCTCATCGCGTAATCGAGGTAGGAGCGGCGCATCTCCTCCTCAAGCACCACGGGCAACAGATCGCCGCGAGTTGGGTCAATCGGGCCGGATGCTACCGGTTCCTCAGGTGTGTCGCTCAACGCTGTCTCGATTCAAACCGTGTGATGCACTATGGGCGCGGACGAACTGCCGCCGGGGCAGCGATTCTCCACACATTGGGCCGTCTTATAGCCGCTCAGCCCCTCCGAGACCAGTAAGCCACCGAGTCCGCGCGTGAAGGGCTGACAAGCGCGGGCATCGGGCGATAACGTCGTGCATCTTCACCGGAGGAACGCCGATCATGATGTCGCGTCGCAATATTGCTGGCCTTGCCGGGCTTGGTGCCGCAACCCTCGCCGCCGCCCAACTCTCCGCCACCCCGGCCCGCGCCGACGAGGCCAATGAGAGCACATTCGCCCGCATTCGCCGCACCCATAAGCTGCGTGTGGCCGGCATCGTCGGCACCGAGCCTTATTATCACAAGGACATCGCAACCGGCGCATGGACCGGATTTTGCGTCTCGATGGGGCAGGATTTGGCGAAGTCGATGGAAGCGGAATTGGAGATTTCCGAAACCACCTGGGGCAATGCGGTGCTCGATCTGCAAGCCAACAAGATCGACATCATGTTTGGCCTCTCCCCCACGCCGTCGCGCGCCTTGGTGGTGGAATTCACCCGGCCGATCCTGAACAACACCTTCACCATCATCGCCCGCAAAGGCTTCGCGCCGAAACTGTGGGAGGATTTGAACAAGCCGGAGGTGCGGGTGGCGGTCGATATCGGCTCCACCCACGATCTGTTCGCCCGCCGCGTCTTGCCGAAATGCACGCTGGTGGCACTCAAGACGCCCGATGAGGCGACGCTTGCCGTGCAATCCGGCCGCGCGGATTGCGTGATACAGGTGATCATGCTGTCGATGGTCTCGGTGAAGAAGAACCCCAATGTGGGCACGCTGATCGTGCCCAACCCGGTGTTGCAGCAGCCGACCTGCGCGGGCGTGCGGGTGGATGCGGATCACCGCTTCCTGTCGTTTGTGGATAATTGGCTGGCCTATTCCACCGCCTTGCAGGCAACGCGGACCTGGATTCTGGACAGCTTGGCCTTGGTTGGCATTCAGCCGGACGATGTGCCGTCTGGCCTGACTTTCTGAGCCGAACGCCCTCCCCACCACGTCATGGCGCGCGAAGTGTCGCCATCCATCGCCTGGCTGGCTGCATCGCGATGGATTGCCACGGCCCCTGGCGGTGACTCGCAATGACGGGGTGGGGTGGACGCGTTACGATGGCTTGCAATGACCGATGAGATTCCCCTCGGCATCCTGATGCTCGACACCGATTTCCCCCGCCCGCCGGGGGATGTCGGCCATGCGGCAAGCTGGCGGATGCCCGTGCTGTTCGCGCGGGTGAAGGGGGCATCGGTGCGGGCGGTGGTGCGCGATGACCCGGAAAAACTGCTGGATCTGTTTGCCGAGGCAGGCAATGGGCTGGCCGATCGGGGCGCGGTGGGGCTGATCACGTCTTGCGGATTTCTGGCGGCGCTGCAGAAACCCCTCGCCGCCCGGCTCACAGTGCCGCTGGCGGCTTCCAGCCTGTTGCAGATTCCGAAGCTGCCCGGCCCGGTGGGGGTGATTACCTACGATTCGCGCACCCTCGGCCCTGCCCATTTTTTGGGCGTCGGCGCCGATCCCGCCACGCCGGTTGTCGGGCTGCCTGACAACGGTGCATTTCATGCGATGATCGAAGGCGGCGCTGGCTATGATGCCGCCGCACTGTGCCACGAGGCGGTGGACGCGGCGCGGCAATTGCAGAACTCTGTGCCCAACCTTGCCGCCATCGTTCTGGAGTGCACCAACCTGCCCCCATTCTCCGCTGATATTGCCCGCGCAACAGGATTGCCGGTTTACGACATTCTCACCCTGGGTCATGAGTTTCATGCCGGGCTGGCGGCGGGGGTGTGCGCGTGAATTACGAGTGGAGTTTCCATTTTCTGTGGCAATATGAGGGGCTGATCGCCAAGGGCATCGGCATCACGCTGGGTTTCACCATCCTGACGGTCATTCTGGGGCTGTTGGTGGGCATGGTGATCGCGCTGGGGCGGATGACGAAGCGGCGCTGGCTGGCGGTGCCGCTGGTGGCCTTGGTGGAAGTGTTCCGCTGCACGCCGGTGCTGGTGCAGCTGATCTGGGTCTATTACGCGCTGCCGGTGTTGATCGGCTTGGAACTCTCGCCAGCCGAGGCGGCGATTATCACCTTGGCGCTCTATGGCGGCGCGTTTTATGCCGAGATCATTCGCGGCGGCATCGTCTCCATCGAGATTGGCCAATGGGATGCGGGCCGCGCGCTCGGGCTGCGGACAGGGCAGCTGATGCTGAAGGTGATTCTGCCGCAAGCCATGCGCCGCATGCTGCCGCCCTTGGTCAATCAGAGCATCATGCAGCTGAAAAACACCTCGCTGGTCTCCGTGCTGGCGGTGCCGGATATTCTCTATCAGGGCCAGCTGATCACCTCGGCCACCTATCGCCCGCTTGAGACCTACACGATGGTGGCGTTGGTGTATTTCGCCATTCTCTATCCGCTGACATGGCTGGCGACGCAGATGGAACGCCGGCTGGCCCGTCGACCGTAACCCATTGCCGTCTTTGGTAATTCGATGCTGCATCGCACCATTGTTGACTTGAATCAAGGTTTGGGCGGCGCAGGCGGCGCAGCATCGGCGTTATCAGGTGGAGCGGCCGGACAACTATAACATTTATCGGTCTTGCGCCTGGGCTTAGGCAGACTCCACCTTTATGGGAGGTTCCAATGGCCGCAGTGATGCCGGGAATGGGCAGTGTTCATAGTTCAGACAAAGACAAAATTCACAGCTCGGTGCTGACCGCCGCTGCCCTGTTGGTCTGGGCGGTGATCGGACCGTTGGTTGGCATTGTCTACGAATTCAGAATCAGCGTGCATGATTGGGGCCCAGCCGGGCCGTCGATGCTGTTGCAGTTGGATGACGCCAAGCTGGCCTATTTCAATCAGGCGCAGACCAGTTTCTTCATCGGCAGTGGGGTCTGGATTTTGGGGCTGATCGTGCTGACTTACATCTACGCGCGGATCAACGTCTACCAACGATGATCGCCTGGAGCACCTTTCGATCAGATGGAATCATCCGGTCGAAAGGTCGTGTTCTAGAAATATATGATTTTAGAGCAACTTGGTCCAACCTGACTGAGAGCGCGGCGGTTCAGTCAGGTTGGACCAAGTTGCTCTAATGCGCGACACCGCTGCCCATTGGTTGCACAGGGTGGGCGGCGGTGACGTTGAGGTCAAAGCGGAAACTGCGCGTGGTGCCGTTTGGCAGCACTTCCTGCATCGTCAGGCTGTCCTCGCCCACAAAGCCGGGGGTGGAGGCGTAAAGCAGTGCCATACCGGCCACCGGGGTGGCGTCACAGGCGGCGAACGGGCTGTTCGCGGGAAAGGTTGGTCGCCCTTTGGCGGCACGGATTTCCACCACCCCATGCGCAGGCAGTGCGGTGGGGATGAATTTCGATATCCCCGATGACTCGCAATCCGGCTTCACCCCATAGGCAAAGTTCAACAGCGTAAGCTGACCGGACGCCACGTCGCGACGGACGATGCGCGGCGTGATGTCTGGCCTGGTCCAAACCACATCGCGATCCACCGCATAGGGCCTGCAATTCTGGCCAGCTTGGCGGCAGGATTCCATCGCCCGTCCCAGCGGGTCGAACCCGCCATGCGTGTCCATTGCCCCGCCAGTGCTGGAGAGCAGAAACACACGCGGCAGGTCGAATTTGAGAAACGCACGATAGGCATCGCGCACCTTCTCGTTCGTTGTCGGCAAGGCTGCCACATCGTCAATGGCCGCGAAATGCGAGGGCGGCGGTGGCGGGATGGGGAGATATTCGGGATGCACATTGGCTGAAGGCATCCCGATACCGGCCAAAAAGGCGTCGATCCGCGGAGCCCAGATATGGATCATGCCGGGATAATTCAGCATCTCATGCGAATCATTGGCCACTTTGCCGACAGCGACCAATTCGGCCTGCGCGCCTTCCAGGTGATAGGCGTCAAATTCACGGTGCCACAGATCGGTTGGCATCAGACCGTCATTGTCGCCGTAGAACCACAGCGAGCGCAGCTTGGCCGAGTGCCCCAGCATCGCCGCGCGATTGACGATGGCGGCATCCTGGTTGCCACAATCAGATTCCCGCACCGTTGGCACGAACACCACCACGCCACGCACGCCGGGGGGCGCCAGGCTGGCAATGCCGAGTGACACCCAACCACCGAAGCTCTGCCCGCCGACCACCACGCGGCTGGTGTCGATCTCTGCACGACCTGACAGATCCTGGATCACGGCGGCAATGTCGTGCGCATTCTCCAGCGCCAGACCGTCCAGATCGCAGCCATGTCGCCCGATGGTGCCCCCCGATCCGGCAAAGCCCCGTGCCATTGGCAATGCAACCGCATAACCGCGCGAGAGAAAATAATCGGCCGAATAGGTGTAGCGATAGCGATCGCCGCGATTGTCGTTGGAGACGTGCGAGGCACCGTGGTTGAGAACCGCCAGCGGAAACGGCCCCGGCCCCGGCGGTTCGAACAACGTGACCTGCAATGCCACCGGGCGGGCTGGATCGCCCGGCAGCATCAGCACCTGCTCGTGCATGGGTGCCGGCGGCATGCGGGCATCCATCGCCTGATCGGCCGCAGCCGCCGCTTCGGCCGCACCGGCGACACCAGCAAGAACGAGTGCTGCAACCATCAGGCGATGCCACATCGGGTGAGGATCGGCCTAGAACGGGATATCATCGTCCAGATCGCCGCCGGAATGCGGGCTGTCCCAGGACGGCGCGCCGCCACCGCCGCTGCGTTGCGCCGGGGCGGACCGTGCCGGGGCCGCGCTGCGTTCGCGTGGGGCATAGCCACCACCACCGCTGCTGTCGCCACCATCGGAGCTGGCGCGACCGCCCACCAGGGTCAACTCGCCCCGATACGGGCGCAGCACCACTTCGGTGGTTTCGCGCTCGGCACCTTCCTTGTCGGTGTATTTGCGGGTTTCGAGCTGGCCTTCGAGATAGACTTCCGAGCCTTTCTTCAGGAATCGCTCGGCGATGCCGCCCAGTGCCTCGTTGAAGATCACGACCCGGTGCCATTGCGTGCGCTCCTTGCGCTCGCCGCTAGCCTTGTCGTTCCAGGTCTCCGAGGTTGCGACCGAGAAGCTGACGACTTTGCCGCCGGATGGCATGTTGCGCGCCTCGGGGTCTCGCCCCAAACGGCCCAGCAAAATCACCTTGTTCACACCCGCCATTGAATTCGCCTCTCAAACATATGGGGAGGGAGACTAGCGCGGTCTGGCATCCAACGCCATATAGGGGAACACACATAGAACATCCTGGCGAAAGTTCCCTATGGCCGGCTTCATCACGGTGCGCGGCGCGCGCGAGCACAACCTTAAAAACATCGATGTGCAGATCCCACGCGACGAATTGACCGTCATCACCGGCCTGTCCGGTTCCGGCAAATCCTCGCTGGCCTTCGACACCATCTATGCCGAGGGTCAGCGCCGCTATGTGGAGAGCCTGTCCGCCTATGCGCGGCAGTTTCTGGAACTGATGAGCAAGCCGGATGTCGATTCCATCGAGGGCTTGTCGCCGGCGATTTCCATCGAGCAGAAAACCACCAGCAAGAACCCGCGCTCCACCGTGGGCACGGTGACGGAGATTGCCGATTACATGCGCCTGCTCTGGGCGCGCGTCGGCGTGCCGTATTCGCCGGCCACCGGGCTGCCGATCGAGGCGCAGACGGTCAGTCAGATGGTGGACCGCATCATGGCGATGCCGGAGCGCACCCGCCTGCTGCTGCTCGCCCCGGTGGTGCGCGACCGCAAGGGCGAATACCGCAAGGAATTGGCCGAGTTGCAGCGCCGTGGCTACACCCGCGTGAAGGTGGATGGCACGCTCTACACCATCGAGGACGTCCCTGCCCTCAACCGCAAGATCAAGCACGAGATCGAGGCGGTGGTGGACCGTGTGGTGGTGGCGCCGGACATCCAGACCCGGCTGGCCGACAGCTTCGAGACAGCGCTGGCGCTGTCAGACGGCATCGTGTTTGCCGAGAACGCCGATACCGGGGAGCGCACGGTGTTTTCCTCGCGCTTCGCCTGTCCGGTGAGCGGTTTTTCGATTGAGGAAATCGAACCGCGCCTGTTCAGCTTCAACTCTCCGCAGGGTGCCTGCCCATCCTGCGACGGTTTGGGCATTGAGAGCTTTTTCGATCCGCATCTGGTGGTGCCCGATGAGCGTCGCCCGCTGGCGGAGGGCGCGGTGGCGCCGTGGGCGGGGGCGCAATCGCCCTATTACGATCAGACGCTGCAAAGCCTGGCCAAGCATTACAAAGTGACGACGCGCACGCCGTGGCAGGAACTGCCCGAGACTGTGCGCGAGGGCATTCTGCACGGCACCGGCGATGTGGTGGTCACCTTCACCTACAAAGACGGCGTGCGGGAATATTCGGTTGAGAAGCCGTTTGAAGGCGTGCTGTCCAACCTCGCCCGTCGCCTGCGCGAGACGGATTCGGCCTGGGTGCGGGAAGAATTGGGCCGCTATCAGGCCGACAAACCTTGCCATGTCTGCCAGGGCGCACGCCTGAAGCCGCAGGCCCTGGCGGTGCGGGTGGCGGGGTGCCATATCGCGGAGGCGTCGGAGCTTTCTATCCGTAAGGCGTTGGATTGGTTTGCACATGTCGAACCGACGCTGACCCCGCAACGTGCGGAGATCGCGCGGCGGATTTTGCGCGAGATCGTGGATCGGCTGCGCTTCCTCAACGATGTCGGGCTGGATTACCTCACCCTCGCCCGTGGGTCTGCCACGCTGTCGGGCGGCGAAAGCCAGCGCATTCGCCTCGCATCACAGATCGGCTCCGGGCTGACCGGCGTGCTGTATGTGCTGGATGAACCCTCGATTGGGCTGCATCAGCGCGATAATGAGCGGCTGCTCGGCACGCTGCGGCGTCTGAAGGCATTGGGCAACACGGTGCTGGTCGTCGAGCATGACGAAGACGCCATCCGCGCCGCCGATCATCTGATTGATATGGGACCGTCGGCGGGCGTGGGTGGTGGGCATGTGGTGGCGCAAGGCACGCCCGAGGAAGTGGCGGCCAATCCGGCGAGTTTGACGGGGGATTATCTCTCCGGTCGTCGCTGCATACCGGTGCCCGCCATGCGCCGCCCGATCCAAAAAGGTCGTGCGCTGACGGTGGTGGGCGCACGCGGCAATAATCTGAAAGACGTGACGGCGACCTTCCCGCTCGGCGTGTTCACCTGCGTCACCGGCGTCTCGGGCGGCGGCAAATCCTCGTTGGTGATCGACACGCTGTATAAAGCCGCCTCGCGCCGCCTGATGGGCTCGGGGCAAGTGCCTTCGCCGTATGAGCGCATCGACGGGCTGGAACTGCTTGATAAGATTATCGACATCGACCAATCCCCGATCGGTCGCACCCCGCGTTCCAACCCCGCCACCTACACCGATCTGTTCGCGCCCATTCGCGACTGGTTCGCCGAACTGCCGGAAGCCCGCGCGCGCGGCTATAAGCCGGGTCGCTTCAGCTTCAACGTCAAAGGCGGGCGCTGCGAGGCATGCGAGGGCGATGGCGTGCTGAAGATCGAGATGCACTTCCTGCCGGATGTCTATGTCACCTGCGACACCTGCAAGGGCAAGCGCTACAACCGCGAGACGTTGGACATCAAGTTCCGTGGCAAGTCCATCGCCGAAGTGCTTGAAATGACAGTGGATGAGGCGGTTGGCTATTTCTCCGCCTCGCCGAAAATCCATGACCGGCTGAAGATTTTGCAGCAGGTGGGTCTGGGGTATGTGGCGCTTGGCCAACAGGCCACCACGCTGTCGGGCGGTGAGGCGCAGCGCATCAAACTGTCAAAGGAACTCGCCCGCCGCGCCACCGGCCGCACGCTCTACATCCTCGACGAGCCGACGACCGGCCTGCATTTCGAGGATGTGCGCAAGCTGATGGAAGTGCTGCATGCGCTGGTCGATCAGGGCAACACGGTGGTGGTGATCGAGCATAATCTGGAAGTGATCAAAACCGCCGACTGGATCATCGATATCGGCCCGGAAGGCGGCGATGGCGGCGGGCGCGTGCTGGTGGAAGGCACGCCGGAGGATGTGGTGGCGTGTGCCGAGAGCCATACCGGGCGGTTTTTGGGGCCGTTGTTGCATCGGTAGGATGTGGTTGTGATCGTCATTGCGCGCACAAAGGGCCGCAATCCATCGCGGGGTCTGGCTGCATCGCGGTGGATTGCGGCGCTGCGCGCCACAATGACGGGATGGGGGTAGATTGTCTCAGCCTAGGGTTTTTGGGCGCCGAGGCCTGCAATCAACACGTCCACAATCCCCTCCGCCACGTCCTGTGGGGGGCGGCGGGAGGCGACGAGGGGGGAGTCCTGGCGGTCCAGCAGCAGGGTGACGATGCCGTGATTGGTTGCCCAGGCGGCCAGGGTGGCGCGGTGGATGTCTTCGGCGGCGGTGATGCCGTGTTCGCGCAGATAGGCCGACACACAATCGCCGAGCATGCCGAACGCCTCACCGGCGGCGGATTCCAGCCCTTCGTCACGCACTTTGTTGCGCACATCCGGGCCGAGCATCAGCCGGAACAACGCCGGATGCGAGAGGCCGAATTCCACATAGGCCAGCATCGCCGCGCGCAGACGCGCCTCCGCCGTGGAGGCCGATGCGATGCGCTCCTTACGCAGGGCCACAAGGCGATGAAATCCCTCAATGGCCACAGCCACCAGCAAGCCGAGCTTGTTGCCGAAATGGTAGAGCGGTGCGGTTTGCGACACGCCAATATCCCGCGCGGCGCGGCGCAGGCTCAACTCGCCCGGCCCGTCGGCCTCCAGCAAGGCGAGGGCGGACTGCACCATCGCCTCGCGCAGATTGCCGTGGTGATACGGGCGCGCATTGGGAAGGGCGGAGAGATTGTTCACCGCGATTCCTGCGACGTGTCGGCGTCCGATGCCGCGTCTGGCTGTTCCGCACGTGCCCTGGCCTGCGCCTTGCGCCGCAGCAGATTGGCGCGCAGGGCGGCGGCGACACGTTCCTGTTTGGCGGCGCGTTCACGCGCGATCTGGCTGAGCCTAGCCGTTGGTTTTGGATCGTCCTGCATAGGGAGATACGTCGCCGCAGTGGCGGATAACGTCAAGAGCTTTGCCATGAAGACGATGCGTTCAACACCTGATGGACAGCGCGCAGACCGCCGGGCTACGAATTCCACCATGATGGACATCGAAGAACTTCGCGATGCGATGCATTACCAGCAGGCTTTGGCGGAACTCGCCCGCGTGCGCGGAGCAGCGCCGGGGACGGAATTGGGCGATTATCTCGATTCATTGCTCGACATGATCGACGATTGGGAAATGCGGGCGGAGGGTGAGATCAAGCCGCCGCCGCATTGGTGAAGATATCGCACCTCTGAGACCGTGTCGGCGCAAGCCCGAACCGTTCAGAATTCCACAGCCACGCGGGCAGGATTGCTGCGCGGGCTCCCCATGACGCCGGCCGCTACCCCAACAGCCTTCCCACCACCCGTGCGGTGTAGTCCACCACCGGGATGATCCGCCCGTAATTGATCCGTGTCGGCCCGATCACGCCGATCGCACCGACAATGCGCCCGGCGCCGTTGCGGGCGGGGGCCACCACCATCGAGACGCCGGTATTGCCGAACAAGCCGCTTTCAGCACCGATGAAAATCCGCACACCTTCCGAGCGCTCGGCCAGATCGAGCAGGCGGATCATCGTCTCCTGCGTCTCCAGCCGTTCGAACAAAGTTTGAATGGCGGAGAGTTTGTCGAGTTCCGTCACATCGGCCAGCAATTTCGCCTGGCCGCGCATGATCAGCGAACCGCCCCTGCCCTCGCCGGTCCAGGTGGCCAGACCGGCCTCCACCACCTGCGTTGCCAGCGCGTCGAGCTGGGTGCGGTTGGCGGACATCTCTTCGGCCACAAGGCGGCGCAGCTCCACCAGCGGTCGGCCGGCCAGGCGCGCATTGAGGTAATTGCCGGCCTGCACCAGCGTGGAGGGCGGCACGCCGGGCGGGATTTCGATGACACGGTTTTCCACATGCCCGTCCCCGCCCACCAGCACCACCAGCGCGCGACCGGAGCCGAGAGGAACGAATTCGATGTGCCGCAACGCCCCTTCCGATTTCGGCGCCAGCACCATGCCGGCCGCCGCCGACAGGCCGGAGAGAATCGTCGACGCCTCGGCCAGCGTGTCTTCCAGCGAACGCCCGGCGGCTTCCACCGCACCGCTGATCGCCTCGCGATCATCCTCGGCCAATTCGCCGAATTGCAGCAGGCCATCGACAAACAGCCGCAGCCCCATTTCCGTCGGCAAGCGCCCGGCGGAGGTGTGCGGTGAGAACAGCAGACCGGCATCGGTCAAATCCGCCATCACGTTGCGGATGGTGGCCGGGCTGAGCGACATGGGCAGGCGGCGGGAGAGTGTGCGGCTGCCCACCGGCTCTCCGGTCTCGACATATTGCTCGACGATCTCACGCAGCACCGCTGACGAGCGGGCGTCCAATCCGGGTGGCAGTCGCAGTGAGGTGAGCGGTGGGAGTTCCATGCGATGATTCGACGGGGTTTCCCCCGCCGGGTCAAGACGCGAGTATCGCCTCGACCATTTCCTGCACATCCAGCGCCTCAGACAGCGTGGCCAGACGGTGCTTTTCCCCACGGTTCATCTTTGCCACCTCCTCCAACTGCCGCCGCAGCACCAGCGGGCGCATGCGTTCATTGGGCAGCGCGTTTGGATCCGGGTGCCATTTGCCGTCAGCGCCCTGCAATTCGGCAATCGACCAATCCGCCAGCCGCACCGAGCCCGCCTCCCCGCGCAGGATCCAGAAATTGTGATCGTCCTTCGGCACCATGCCCACATTGCCCGTCAAGGCCACCGGCACCGAACCCGCCTTCAGCCGGGCGCGGATGTCGTATTCGGAATGGCCATTATCCGGATACTGCACCAACGCCTCTTCCAGCGAGAGCGGGCCGAGCAGGCGGCGGGCGAGAAAGAGGAAATGCGAGACGACCTCGCGCGTGAAGCCGCCTTCCTTCCGGCG
This sequence comes from Acetobacteraceae bacterium, assembly GCA_031291725.1. Lineage (GTDB taxonomy): Bacteria > Pseudomonadota > Alphaproteobacteria > Acetobacterales > Acetobacteraceae > CAIQQQ01. The sequence goes on along the minus strand of JARLIM010000037.1, from coordinate 77,568 downwards.
GTCGAGCCAGGAGGCGGCATCGTGCTGCCAGGGGCGCGGCCATTGCCGGAAGGCGACGTCAATCGTCAGCGTCTGCGGCGTGCCGATGCCCGGCATCCATTCCATCAGCTTGGCCACCGCCAAGGAGGAGGCAAACGGGAAATTCACCCCGGCGCGCGCGCCCTTGTGACGGGTGAGGAAGTTGCAGGATCCGGCGAGGTCCACCGAGAGCGGCTTTTCGCAGAAAACCGATTTGCCCATGCCAATCGCTGTCTCGGCATAGCCCAGATGGCTGCCGGGCGGGGATGCGATGTAGACGCAATCGCCGGATTGCATGGCCGCCTCCGCCGACGCGGCCACTGTCAGCCCCGGCAATTCGGCGGCCAGGCGGGCGGTGGCATCGGGGGAGAGATCCCAGATGCCGGTGATCTCCACCACATCGGCCGCATGATCCCGCGCCGCCCGCGCCAGCCTTTCGCCCATGATGCCGGCACCGATGATCGCGAGTTTCAGCATCTATCTCTCCTGTTCATGCCGCAAGACTTGCGCAACTTGGCGCGCGCCGCCATAGGCGGGTGCCGAATTGAAGAAAGAGACCATATCATGCGCCCCTCTGGCCGTCTGCTCGATCAACTCCGCACCGTCTCCATCGTCCCCGGCTTCTCGCATCATGCCGAGGGCAGCTGCATCATCAAGATGGGTGGCACGGAAGTGCTGTGCACCGCCAGCGTTGAAGGCAAGGTGCCGCCGTTCATGCGGGGTCAGGGGCGCGGCTGGGTGACGGCGGAATACGGCATGTTGCCGCGCGCCACGCACACACGTGGCGACCGCGAAGCCGCCCGCGGCAAGCAATCCGGCCGCACCCAGGAAATCCAACGCCTGATCGGCCGCAGCCTGCGCGCGGTGACGGATTTGCAGGCGATGGGCGAGATGTCGGTGGTGCTCGATTGCGACGTGCTCAACGCCGATGGCGGCACACGCTGCGCTTCGATCACCGGCGCATGGGTGGCGCTGCACCTCGCCTTCCGCAAGCTGGTCGATAACCGCGTGCTGACCAAAATCCCGTTCCTCGGTCAGGTCGCCGCTGTCTCATGTGGCATTTACGAAGGCCAGGCCGTGCTCGATCTGGACTATGCCGAGGACAGCAATGCCGAGGCGGACGCCAATTTCGTGCTCACCGATGCGGGGGGCATTGTGGAAATCCAGGCCACCGCTGAAAAGACCGCCTTCATGCCCGCGCAGTTCGATGCGCTGATGGCCCTCGCCCGCACCGGCACCGCCGCCCTGCACGCCGCCCAGCGCGCGGCTTTGGAGGTCTGATGCGCCAGCTCGCCCGCGGTCAGACGATGGTGCTGGCCACCCACAACACCGGCAAATTGCGGGAGTTCACGGAGCTTCTGCAGCCTTATGGAGTGAAAGTCGTCTCTGCGGGCGAGCTTGGATTGCCCGAACCGGAGGAGACCGAGACCAGCTTTCTCGGCAATGCCCGCCTCAAGGCGATGGCCGCAGCCACGGCATCCGGCATGCCGTCGCTGGCCGATGACAGCGGATTTTCGGTGGCGGCCTTGGGCGGCGATCCCGGCATCTATTCGGCGCGCTGGGCAGGCCCGTCGAAGGATTTCGCCGCAGCCATGGCGTTGGTGAATGGCAAGATCGGCGATAATCCCGATCGTCGTGCCTGGTTTACCTGTGCGTTGTGTTTGGCGTGGCCGGATGGCCAAACCCAGAGCTATGTCGCCCGCGTGTTCGGCGATGTCGTCTGGCCGCCTCGTGGGCCGGAGGGATTCGGCTACGACCCGGTGTTCCAGCCGCGCGGTTCGACGCTAACCTATGGCGAGATGAGTTCGACGGAGAAACACGCCAGCAGCCATCGGGCATTGGCCGTGGCACAGTTCCTCAAAGGTTGCATCGCCGCTTAAACCGCCAGACGATCCCGCCCGATCAGCGCCAGCCCTTCGGCGACGGAGACGAACTCACCGCCGCTGGTGACTGTCTGCGCACCGAAGCGGCGGGCAAACATCGCCCGCACCGCTGGCACGAAGGATGTGCCGCCAGTGAGGAAGACGTGATCGATGTCGCTTGCCTGCATTCCGGCTTCGGCAATCGCCCGATCCACCGCATCGCTCATCCGCACAAGATCGGGTGCGATCCAGCTCTCGAAATCGGCGCGGGTGATGAGGGTGTCGATGTGAATGTCCTCGTGGTGGAATTCCAGCCGTGCACTCTCCGCCCGCGACAGCGCGGCCTTGGTGGCCGAGACGATCTGATAAAGCTGATAACCCATCTCATCCTCGATCAGCGTCAACAGTCCACGCAGCCGCTCGGGGTGGGTGGCGGTGGCGGCGACTTCGGAGATGTCGCGCATCGTCTTCGGCGCCTTCATCAGGCTCAGCCGATGCCAGCGGGCGAAGGCGGTGAAATATTCCGGCGGCACCGGCAGCGCCACCGCATTCTTGCCGCCGCCCAACTGGCCACCCGGCCGATAGGTGTCGCCCTTGCCGAGCAACGGCGAGATCACATGATCGATAATGCGGAAGTCGAACGCATCCCCCGCCACGCCCACGCCGGTGGTGGCCAGCGGGGTAACGCGGCCATCCTCGAAGCGGACGATGGAGAAATCGCTGGTGCCGCCACCGAAATCGCCGATCAATACATTGGCCGCCTGGCTCAGCCCGCGTGCGAAGCGGTATCCGGCCGCTTCCGGCTCGAAGGCCACATCGATATCCGTCATCCCCGCCGCCGCGAACCCCGCACGCAGACGTTCATCGCCAAACGCGTCATCCGCCCGCTCGCCGACGAACTTCACTGGGCGACCGGCCACAATCCGCGCGCCTTCCACATCCACCCCGGAGGCCGCCAGAAAGGCGCGCAGGAAGATGGCGATCAACTGTTCGAGCGTGACGTTGCGGCCGAACAGCGTGGTCTGGGTGAAGCTGCGCTGGGCGAGATAGCTTTTCATCGACATGATCAGCCGGGAATCGAGCGGGTCATCCAGATAGGCTTCGATGGCAGCAGGCCCGGCAGCGGAATGCAGCGTGCGGCGCCCTTTCTCCTCATCGGACCAGAAACACAGCACGGAGCGGAACGTGGCGAGCAAATCCGGGCCGAAACTGGCCGTGTGCGTGCTGCCATCCGGCTCCAGCACCGCCATCACCGAGTTGGTGGTGCCGAAATCGATGCCAATGACGCGCTGCATAGAGAAGCTTTCAAATCAGGGCCGGGGTTTGAAGCCCAATCCTGGCTGGGAGGCAAGATGATTTCGGATGAGCAAGCCGATCGTCTCCCGCACCGTGAGGTGGCCGCAGCGTGGCTGACACGCATCGCGTTCTGCCCGTTATCCACCTCCGCCATCGAACCGCCTCAGATATGTTCGATATTTGTTCTAATTGTAAACGAGCTGGTTTATAAGGAAAACATTCATAAATATCACATCAAACTCCCGTCACAACAGCTTCGGCAACGTCGTCGCGATCAGGATCAGCCCCGAGCAGGTCAGCAGCATGAACAACATCCGGCGAAACGTCGCATCGCTGAACCGCCGATACATGCGCACGCCAACAAAGGTCGACAGCATCACCGCCAACGCCAAGGGCGCAAACAGCGGCAAGGCGCTGTTGGGCACCGTGCCGGTGGAGACATAGGCGGCAATCGTCAGGCAATGCATCGACAGATTGAACGCCTGAAACACCGCCCGCTGCATGTCGCGCTCCCAGCCGCGCAAGGCGGTCCAGAGCGTCGGAGCCGGTCCGGTCAGCCCGCCCAAACCGCCCATTACCCCCGCCACCAACCCCACCGCCGCATCCGCCACGCGACCACCGCGCTCGATACGCGGCAATGCGCGTGACATCAGCATCATCGGACACCAGATGGCGAGCAGGAGTCCCACGCAGAATTTGAACAGCACCGGATCGATATGCCGCAACGCCAGCACGCCCAGCGGCACGCCAACCGCACCGCCCAGGATAAACGGAGCGACCCGGCGCACATCGATACTGCGCCAAACGGTGCCGATCGACAGCAATTGACCAATCAACGAGCCAAACACCACCAGCGGGCCGACCAGAATTGGATTGAGCGTCCAGGCCCAGAACGCCATCGCGGTGATGCCGAACGCCGTGCCGGACATGCCCTGCACGAAGCCTGCGGCAATCCCGCCTATCATGACGATCCAAACCGTCTGGTCCATCGCAGAGCGTGCCCTTCGGAGCAGCCTGTTAAGCCGCCCGCCCCTCCTGCACCGCATGACACGCCACCGCCACGTCGCCGACCTTGGTTTCCAGAGGGCGTTCCGCCTTACAGCGGTCATTGGCCAGCGCACAACGCGGATGGAAGGTGCAACCGGAGGGCGGCGAGATTGGGCTGGGCACTTCACCGCCCACCGGCGTCCGCTGCCGCCCCACCGCCGAGATGTCCGGGATCGCGTCCAACAACAGCCGTGTATAGGGATGGCGCGGGGTGCGGAAGATTTCCTCCGCGGGTCCCTGCTCCACAATCCGGCCCAGATACATCACCCCAAGATCGTCGGACATGTGGCGCACCACCGCCAGATTATGGCTGATGAACAGATAGGTCAGCCCCAGCCGCTCTTGCAGATCGCGCATCAAATTGAGGATCTGCGCCTGCACCGACACGTCGAGTGCCGAAGTCGGCTCGTCGCACACCAAAAACTCCGGCTCGCTCGACAGTGCGCGCGCAATCGAGATGCGCTGACGTTGGCCGCCGGAGAATTCATGCGGGAATTTCTCGCCGTCATGCGCCGACAGGCCCACTTGGGTCAGCAACTGCCCCACGCGATCTTCGATGTCCTTGCGCGAGGACAGCAATTTGAACGCTTTGATCGGCTCGGCCACGATGTCGCGCACCCGCCAGCGCGGGTTGAGCGAGGCATAGGGATCCTGGAAGATCATGTTCATCTTCCGCCGCAGGCTCGCATCCGCCAGCGCTGCATGCATCGCCTGGCCTTCGAAGGTGATCGAGCCCTGCGTCGGTGCATACAGACCCACGGCAAGGCGTGCCATCGTCGATTTGCCGCAGCCGCTTTCCCCCACCAGCGATAAGGTTTCTCCTGCCACGATCTGGAACGATACCCCGTCCACCGCGCGCAGGATGCGCTTCTTTTCACCGGCCAGCAGGCGTTGCAGCGCGGGGCGCGAGACGTCGAAATGGCGGGCGACGTCGTTGGCTTCCAATACGATCCGGCTGCTCATCGCGCGCCCCCCTGCACCAGGAAACAGGCGGCCTCGGTGGTGCCAGCGGGCAGCAAATCCGGCCGTTCCTCCCGGCAGCGATCCATCACCTTGGTGCAGCGTGGGTTGAACGCACACCCTTGCGGGATGGCGTTCAGCCGTGGCATCGCCCCATCGATCTGCCGCAGCCGCGCCACACGCGCTTCCAGCGACGGGATCGAGCCCATCAACCCCTCAGTATAGGGATGCTGCGGTGAGCGCACCACATTCTCCACCGGGCCGATCTCGACAATCCGCCCGGCATACATCACCGCCACCCGATCGCACGTCTCCGCAATCACGCCCATATCGTGTGTGACCAGCATGATCGACGTGCCGTGATCCGCCGCAAGCCTGCGCATCAGCGTGATGATCTGCGCCTGGATCGAGACATCAAGCGCCGTCGTCGGCTCGTCGGCGATCACCAGACGCGGCTCGGCACACAATGCCAGGGCAATCACCACGCGCTGTCGCATGCCACCGGAGAATTGGTGTGGATAGGCGAACACCCGCTCAGAGGCCGCAGGGATACCCACCTCCTCCAGCCACTGTATTGCGCGCGCCTTGGCATCGCGGTCCGACAGTTTCAGATGCGTCTGCATCGTCTCGATCAACTGCTTTCCGACGGACATCAGCGGATCAAGCGTGGTCAGCGGATCTTGGAAAATCGCGCCGATATGCCGCCCGCGAATGGCGCGCATCGCCTCCTGATCCAGATTGTCGATCCGCTTGCCGTCAAAGATGATCTGACCAGACGCCACCCGTCCGGGCGGCTCAAGCAAGCCGATGATGGCGGAGCCGGTGAGCGATTTGCCCGCGCCGGATTCGCCCACCACGCCCAAAATCTCGCCCGGCTCAATGCCGAAAGAGATGTTGTCGAGCGCACGCAGGGTGCCGCGTCGCGTCGGGAATTCGACGCAGAGTTGGCTGACTTCGAGCAATGCCATCAGCGCAGCCTCGGATTCAGAGCGTCGCGCAACCAATCCCCCAACAGATTGATCGACAGCACGATGGCCGCCAAGGTGAGACCGGGGAAAATGGTGATCCACCATTCGCCGGAGAACAGAAAGTTATTGCCAAAGCGGATGAGCGTGCCCAGCGAGGGCTGCGTCGGCGGCAGACCAACGCCGAGGAAGCTCAGCGTTGCCTCGTCCAGCACGGCCAAGCCCAGATTCAGCGTGGCGATCACCAGCACCGGCCCCAGCACATTCGGCAGAATATGGCTAACCATGATGCGCGGCGAGGAAATGCCGATCACCCTTGCGGCCATCACATAATCCCGCCCGCGTTCGATCATCGTCGAACCGCGCACGGTGCGGGCGAATTGCGGCCAACGGCTGATGCCGATGGCGAAGACGATCACATCCAACTGCAATGCGTCCTGCGCCGCAGGCGGCAGCACCGCGCGCACCACGCCATCGACCAGCAGCGCAATCAGGATCGCCGGGAAGGTCAATTGCACATCGACAATGCGCATCAACACCGCATCCACCGCCCCACCGGCATAGCCTGCAACCAACCCCACCGTGATGCCGACCACCAGCGAAAACCCGATGGCCAGCGCGGCGACGATCATGCTGATGCGCGTGCCATACAGTATGCTGGAAAACACATCGCGCCCCTGGTCATCCGATCCAAGTGGAAACGACCAATCACCATCCGGCAAGAATACCGGGGGCTTGAGGCTGTCCAACAGGCTGATACTGGCCAGATCGAACGGATCATGTGGCGAGACCAAGGGGGCGAACACCGCACAGAGCACAATGATCAGCACCACCACCGCCGACACCACCGCCACTGGCGAGCGACGGAAGGAATAGACGAAATCGCTATCGAGGAACCGCGAGAGCGCGCTCATTTTCCACCTCCGCGCAGACGTGGATCGACCGCGAAATACAGCAAATCAACCACCAGATTGATCGTCACAAACACCACCGCAATCAGCAGCAGATAGGCCGACATCACCGGGATATCGGCATTTCCAATCGACTGCACCAGCAGCAACCCCATGCCCGGCCACTGAAACACCGTCTCGGTGACGATGGAGAAAGCGATCAGCATGCCCAATTGCAGACCAACAATGGTGAACACCGGCACCAGCGTGTTCGACAGCGCGTGATTGAAATTGATCGCCCGCGAGGTCAGCCCGCGTGCGCGGGCGAATTTGATGAAATCCGACCGCATCACCTCCAACATCTCCGAGCGCACCAGCCGCAGGATCAGCGTCATCTGGAACATGCCCAGCGTGATCGCCGGCAGAATCACCGCCTGCCGACCTGAACTGGTCAGAAAGCCGGTCGTCCAATGTGAGAAATGCACAATGTCGCCCCGACCATAACTCGGCAGCACCCCCAATTGCACCGCGAAAAACAGGATCAGCAAAATGCCGATCAGAAAGGTCGGCAGCGAGACGCCAATCAATGAGAACACCATCATCGCGCGGGAGATCACTGCATTGCGCTTGATTCCGGTCAGCACGCCCAACGGCACGCCCACCAGCAGCGCCAGCACCGCCGCCGTCAGCGACAACTCAACTGTGGCCGGCAGACGCTCGGCCAGCAACTCGCCCACCGGTCTGGCCAGTCGATAGGAAATCCCAAAATCGCCCTGCAGCACACGGCCGAGGAAATGAACATATTGCACCAAAAAGGGCTGATCGAGCCCCAGGGTGTGCCGCATACGGTCGGCTTCTTCAGCGGTGAAGTTTTGCCCCAGCAGCGCCACCAGTGGGTCGCCGACGAATTGGAACATGGCAAAACTGATGAAAGCCACCACCAGCAACACCGGAATGGCCTGCAATAGCCTGGCCAGGATGAAAGCAAACATGCGCGAGCTTGAACTCCCCTTGGTCAGCACGGCGGCACTGCATCTGAAACCTCATTCAAGCCCGGACGCAAGCTGCGTGCCAGCTTTTATGCAGCAGGTGGCAGACGTATCTTCGCCTGCCCGTATTCCATCACCAATGTGTAACCAACTCCGAGCAGTACGGGACCCACGAAAACCCCCAGCAGACCAAAGGCAAGTGCGCCACCAAGCACGCCCAGCATTGTCAACAGGAACGGCAAATGCGCGCCGCGTGCGATGAAATAAGGTCGGATCACCGAATCGGATCCGCTGATCGCCACTGCGCCGTAGATCAGCAGCGACACCCCGCGCAGAGTGGCCCCGTGCGAGATTAGCCAGAGCCCTGCCGGAATCCACACTGTCGGCGCCCCTATAGGCAACACAGACAATGCACCAGCCAGCACACCCAAAAGCCAAGCTCGTGGAATACCCACCACCCACAGCCCCAGCCCGGTCAGCACCGCCTGAACAATCGCCGTACCCAGAATGCCATACACCACGCCGCGAATTGTCGCCCCCGTCACCGTCAGCAGCCGGTCCGCTTGTTCCCCCGCGATGCGGCGCAGCAATGTGGTTGCAACCTCGCCCACCTTCTCGCCCGAGACGAAGAAGAAAAACGCGATGAACAGCGATAGCATCGACAGCAGCACGCCGTTGGCCAGCCCAAGCAGGATTTTCAGGGCCAATTGCCCGGCCATGCCGAAATACGGTCTGAAGAACGAGACCATCGTGCCCAGATCCTCGGCCCATTGCTGCCAGCGCTCGTTGAGCATCGGTCCGATCAACGGCACGTCCGCCAACCAATTCGGCGGCGATGGCAGGCCGCTTTGCAGAATATCGGCTACATCGCGCTTCAACCCATCAATATCGGCCGAACTGGAGGGCACCGCCAACGCCAGCGGCAATACCACCAACACCGCCATCACCGTGACCATCAAAGCGGCCGTTGCCGTCTGCCCCAGATGGAGGCGGCGTCGACACCATTCAAACATCGGCCATGTTGTATAGGTCAGGATCATCGCCCAGAGGATCGAGGGGAAGAATGGCAGCAGCACCAACGTGCAACCCACCGCCACGCCGCCCAGCAACAGCATCATCAAAATCCGTTCGCCGCGCATACCCGCCTCCGTTGCAAGCGCAGCATGACGGTGAAGGCGCTACTTTGTCCAATCCCGCCCGCGGCAACCCCTGGCCAAACCCCGCCCGGTCGGCTAGCTTCCCTCAACGATTAAGGGAGCGATAACATGCCGCGTCTGGCAGCCAATCTTTCCATGATGTTCAATGAAGTGGCCTTTCTCGACCGCTTCGAAGCGGCCGCGCAGGCGGGCTTTAAGGGGGTGGAGTTCCTGTTCCCCTACGATTTCCCCGCCGCCGAAATCCGCAAGCGCCTCGACGATTGCGGCCTCGCCCAGGTGCTGTTCAATGCTCCTCCCGGCGATTGGGCGGGGGGTGAGCGTGGCACGGCATCCCTGCCCGGCCGTCAAGCCGAATTCCGCGACGGTGTGAAGCAGGCGCTGGAATATGCGGGCGTGCTCGGCAACGGCATCGTCCATTGCATGGCCGGCATCCCCAAGAGCGTCGATCCGGTGACGGCTGCGGCCATCTATGCCAACAACCTCGCCTGGGCCGCCGAAGAGGCCGCCAAGCAAGGTGTGAAGATCATCATCGAGCCGATCAACCAGCGCGATATGCCGGGCTTCCACCTTGCCACCCAGGAACAGGGCGCGGCGATTGTGGATGCCATCGGCTTCGACAAGATCGGCCTGCAATTCGATGTCTATCACTGCCAGATCGCGCAAGGCGACATCACCAAGCGGATGGCCAAGCTGATGCCGGTGATCAGCCACATGCAGATTGCCGACGTGCCGGCCCGCAATGAGCCGGGCACCGGTGAAATCGGCTGGAAATACGTCTTCGCGCAGATGGATGCGCTCGGCTATCAGGGATGGGTTGGCTGCGAATACCGTCCGGCGGGCGACACGGTTGCCGGTCTGGGCTGGCGCGCGGCCTATGGCGTGTAAGCAATAAGAACGCAAGAACAGGAAGTTAGAACATGAATATCGGTTTCATCGGCCTTGGAATCATGGGCCGTCCGATGGCGATGCATCTCAAGGCTGCCGGCCACACGCTGATCGTGCCGGAGAGGTCGTCGCTCACCGCTGAACTCCGCGACGCAGCCACTGTGGTTGCCGATGCCGAAGCGGTGGCCAAGGCTGCCGAGATCATCATCCTGATGGTGCCGGATACCCCCGATGTCGAGCGCGTGCTGTTCGGTGCAGCTGGCGTGGCGGGTGGATTGTCGGCGGGCAAGCTGGTGATCGATATGTCGTCGATCTCGCCGACGGCCACCAAGGATTTCGCCGGGCGCATCGCGGCCCTTGGCTGTGGCTATGTCGATGCGCCGGTCTCTGGCGGCGAAGTCGGCGCGAAGAACGCCGCTTTGACCATCATGTGCGGCGGTGCAGAAGCTGACTTCGAACGCGCGCTGCCGCTTTTTCAGGCAATGGGCAAGAACATCACCCATGTCGGTGACGCTCCGGGTGCCGGTCAGGTGTGCAAGGTGGCCAACCAGATCATCGTCGCGCTCAACATTCAGGCAGTGGCCGAAGCGCTGACCTTCGCCAAGAAGGCCGGCGCCGATCCGGCAAAAGTGCGTCAGGCGCTGATGGGGGGATTTGCCAATTCGCGCATCCTTGAAGTGCATGCCGAACGCATGATCAACCGCACCTTCGCGCCGGGATTCCGCATCCGTCTGCACCAGAAGGATCTCAATCTGGCGCTGGGATCGGCGAAAGACATGGGCATGGCCCTGCCCAACACCGCCATCGCTCAACAGATGTTCAGCGTTGTCTCCGCACAAGGCGGCGCCGATCTCGATCATTCGGCGTTGGTGCAGGCGATTGAGTTGATGGCCGGGATCTAACCGGCACAACACAGGGCGGGTCAAGCACCCGCCCTGTGCGCACATGGCGGGTGCTAAGGCTTACTTCGTTGTGGTGATCTCACACTTCGCATTCACCTGCCCGGCGAACACATCCCAATCCTGGGATTTGCCGAGCAGCGGCACCAGCACATAGCCGCGCATATGCAGCCCGCCATTGCCGCGATAGCTCATGCGCAGCTTCCAGTCGGTCAGGTCACGCGGGTCGGTGATAATCCCGTCCCACTCTCCGGCCTCGTCGCCCTTATGCGCATGCATAATCTGGAGACCGCATTCCGGTTGGCCGTTCTTGGCAATTTTGGGCTGGTGATTGTCGTCATACGGTTCGACGAAGCCAACCAGCTTGCCGCACAGCCCTTCATCGCAGGCCGTGACTTCCATCACCGCACGCTTATCTTCCGTCCACCAACGCCCAGTCTGCGCTGCCTCAGCCGCCCCGGTGGAGCACAGGACGAGCAGACCGAATGCAGAAATCAGGCGCATTCGCACCCCGGCGTTGGGCCACTGGCCGCGCGGACAACGTGGTGGTCGATCCATTCTGACACCAGCAAACGCGCCTCGCTGACCGAGGCTTCCGGGTGGTGAATGCGATACAGCGTCGTGCAGGCGCTGAACGCTTCCATATCGCCGGTGCCGACCGCGCGCAGCTCGCGATACGCCACCACAACGGCGCGCTCGCATCTTCTGGCAATCTGACTCGTCTCGCGGCCCATCACGGTTCCCCTAAGTCAGCGTGACATTAGGGGAAAGCCGCAACTCGCCGCAACCATCAAGCGCGGGCGACAAGCTCCGCGATGGCACGACCGACTTCCTCGGTGCCCGCCTGCCCGCCCATATCGCGCGTGCGTGGCCCGCCTTCCCGCAGACAGGTTTCAATCGCCTGCACAATGGCCGCCGCCGCTTCCTTCTCGCCCAGATGCTCCAACATCATCGCACCCGACCAGATTTGGCCAATCGGATTGCAGATCATCCGCCCGGCAATATCGGGCGCCGAGCCATGCACCGGTTCGAACATCGAGGGATGAACGCGCTCCGGATTGATGTTGGCCGAGGGCGCGATGCCGATCGAGCCGGCCACCGCCGGGCCGAGGTCAGACAGGATGTCACCGAACAGGTTCGAGCCCACCACCACATCGAACCAATCCGGATGCTGCACGAAATGCGCGGTCAGAATGTCGATATGATACTGATCCGTCGTCACATCCGGGTAGTTCTTCGCCATTTCGGCAAAGCGCTCGTCCCAATACGGCATGGTGTGAATAATGCCGTTGGACTTGGTGGCCGAGGTGACCTTGCGGCGCGGGCGGGTCATCGCCAGTTCGAAGGCGTATTTCATGATCCGGTCGCAGCCGATGCGCGTCAGGACCGATTGCTGGCTGACAAACTCGCGCTCCGTGCCCGCGAACATCCGGCCACCCACGGCGGAATATTCCCCCTCGGTGTTTTCACGCACCACGTAGAAATCGATATCCGCCTCGGTGCGATTGGCCAACGGCGTCTTCGCCCCCGGCATCAGCTTGCACGGGCGCACATTGGCATATTGGTCGAATTCGCGACGGATCGGGATCAGCAGCCCCCAGAGCGACACATGATCCGGCACGCCGGGCCAACCCACTGCGCCGAGGAAGATCGAATCGCTTTCCGCCAACTGCGCCATGCCGTCACCCGGCATCATTGCCCCAGTGCGGGTATAGGTCTCACAGGACCAGTCGTAATCGGTCGCCTTGATCTCGAAACCAAACCGCGTGGCGGCGGTGTAGAGCACGCGCATGCCTTCGGGTGTGGTTTCCTTGCCGATACCATCGCCGGGAATAACGGCGATACGGTGGATGCGGGACATGGTTTCCTCCTCTTCGATTGTCGCCAGAAAAGGCCGAGAGAAGGCTGCGGTCAATCCAGCAGGAAGCGACGGTGAATTTCGTCTGCCACACGGCCCGATTCATCGAGCGGTTCACGGTCCCAGCGCGAGAGCGTTTGTGCGAAAGGCCGCACCTGCCCTGCCTGCACCAACGTCTCGATCAGCATGCGGTGACGCGGGCGGGCCAATTCCGGCAAGGCGACGAACACCGGCGCTTCGGTCGCGCAGGCCTCGCTGATCATCGAGACCGAGTCGGCGGTGACCACAATGGCATCGGCGGTGGCGAGGTAGCCGAGATACGGGTTTTCATCCGGCTCACCCCAGCGATAGAGCACATGCAGCACCGGCCCCAAGCCCTCGGCGAGTGCGTCAGATGCCGCAGCACCCGTGCGCCGGCTGGTGGTGGCCATCACCGATCCGCCCATGCCCAAGGCGAGCAACGCCACCTCACGCCCCAGTTGCAACGCCAGATGCGGCGGCATGCCCACCGCGCGCACGCGCCCGCCGACGATCAACGCCACGCGCGGGTGCGGCAGATGTCCCAATCGCTCCTGCCATGCGGCCTCAGCCTGCGCCAAGACCATTGGCGAGACCCGATGCGCACCACCCAAAATCGGCATCACATTGGGTGCTGCCACAGGTCTGTCATGCGCCGGGATCACCAACAGGTCGAAAGTGTTGCGGTTGAACAGCCGCGTCATGCCGGGCGACATGCAATGCACCAGTTTGCAGCCGAAGCGCGCCTTCAACCACAGCGCCACCGGGGCAGAACGGCGGCCGGCGGAAATCACCAGCTTTGGCGTCTCATCGCGGGGCAAATCCTTGGCAAACGCTGGCGTTACGCCCATCAGCGAGCCGTTGGGGGCAAAACCGGCAATGTGGGCTTTCCAGGTCCAGGCCATCTTCAGGCGACGGAACGGCATGCCAAGCCGCTCGGCGATACCGATGGCTTGCGCGGCTGTGCCCGCTCGTGGATCTTCCAGAACCCAGATCACCCTATTGCGCTCCTCAACATGGACGCGGGGCGGCACTCCTAGTAGGAGTGCGCAACCATCCATATGCCAACGTCACGACGGAGAAGCCGCAGATGACCGCAAACCAGCAAACGCCGTGGGACCGTGACGCCGCCCTGACCACCGCGCGTATCCTGCTGGAGATCAAGGCCGTCAACTTCCGTCCCGAGGAGCCATATACCTTCACTTCGGGGTGGAAGTCGCCAGTCTATATCGACTGCCGCCGCATCATCTATTTCCCGCGCGCCCGCGCCAAGATTTGCGAGCTGGCGGTGGAGAAGATCGGTCGCCATGTCGGCTTCGAGACCATCGAAGCCGTGGTCGGTGGCGAGACCGCCGGCATCCCCTTCGCCGCCTGGATCGCCGATCGCATGATGGCGCCGATGGCCTATGTGCGGAAGAAACCCAAGGGCTTCGGCCGCAACGCGCTCATCGAAGGCGACGTGCCGGAAGGCAAGAACACGCTGTTGGTGGAAGATCTGACCACCGATGGCGGCTCGAAAATCCAATTCGCCAATGCGCTGCGGGAAGCCGGTGCGATCATCAATCACACCTTCGTCGTCTTCTTCTACGGTGTCTTCCCAGGCAGCTTCGAGACGCTGAACAAGATGGACATCCAACTGCACGCCCTGGCCACGTGGTGGGATGTGCTGGAAGCCTGCAAGGACCGCCCGTATTTCAGCGAATCGGCCCTGACCGAAGTGCGCCGCTTCCTGGAAAATCCGGTGGCTTGGTCAGCCGCCCATGGCGGCGTCGGCAGTGCCGAAGAAGCCGCGGCCGTGAAGGCCGCGAAGGCCTGAACTGAGTCGAGTTTCGATGCGATTGACACGGCCTCACCGAATGTCTCGGTGGGGCCGTTTTGGTATGTGTTGGGTTTGGGGGGTGGCGATACATCGCCCTGCGCGAAAGACGACAGACCCAATGGCGGCCATACGGCCCGGTCTGATACATCGCGCCTCAAATCAATGTTGAAAAATTTTGGATCCCGAGCTTCAGCGCAGCACACCGAGGCTTTGCCTTGACATATCTTGCCAGCACAAGCACATTTTTGATCAAAATGTGCGCAATGCGCACATTTTTCATAAATAACTGCTGATAAGCAGTCAGAGGGGGGATATCGGTGAACCAGTATATTCGTGGCTGCTTGACTGTGGCCTGTCAGAAATGACTCAAAGTGAATTCAACATCTCCGACATAATCGACAAAAAGCCGCTCAGAGGTCTCTCGCTTCTGGTGTGTATTCTCTGCTTTTTCGGCCAGGTCTCTGACGGCTATGATCTGGGCGTGGTGGGGCTGACGGCACCGGGCGTGATCGCGGAGTTCCACATCACGCGCGCGCAAATGGCCCCCGCCTTCAGTGCCGCCATCTTGGGGATGCTGCTGGGCGCCATCAGCGGTGGCTATCTGGGGGATCGCCACGGTCGAAAAATTGGCATCCTGGCGGCGCAGATGATTTTTGGCCTCGGCAGTCTGGCCTGTAGCCAAACCACGAGTGTCAACGAACTGATTGGGCTGCGTTTCTTCGTTGGCATCGGCCTCGGCGCGATGCTGCCCAACGTTGCGGCGATGATGGTGGAATACACCCCTGCCAAAATCCGGGCGACGCTGACGACGATCAGCTTCATGGGGGTAACGGCCGGCGGCGCATTGGCTGGTCAGATCAGCGCCCACCTGCACAGCCCTCCTTGGCGTTGGCTGTATGTGATCGGCGCGGTCATTCCCTTATCGATGATCCCGATCATCGCGCTGTTGATGCCGGAATCGATGAAATACCTGGCGGTCCACGGCAAAAATCAGGCGAGCCTGATGCGCATCGTTCAGCGCCTGGCCGGGGCCACGATCATCCCGCCTGACGCGAAATTGGTGATTGATGAGCATCACCATGGCCGCGGTCGCATTGCCGATCTGTTCTCTAACAGGCGCCGTATCATGACCCCGCTGCTATGGCTGGGCTTTATGGGGGTAATGTTCAGCAATTTTTACATCAATTCCTGGCTTGCGGTGGGGCTGCGCAGCCTCGGGTTGCCGCCGGAAGCAGCGGATGCGAGCGCTTCCTACTACTATATCGGCGGCGTGTTCGGTGGCATCGCCGTGGGCGTGGGCTTGGATGCGCTCGGTGCCATCGCCCTGGTTCTGGCGCTTGGCTTTGGTATCGTTGCGGCAATTGTGATGGCAACGCAGGACCTTGCCATTGGCGGGGTACAAATTCTGATCTTCGTCTACGGTTTCGCGGTGCTGGGATCGCAGGTTGGCTTCAGCGCGCTCGGTGGCCTGTTATACCCGACATCGATCCGATCCAAAGGTGCTGGTTTTGCGCAGGGCATCGGACGTCTTGGCGGATTTGTTGGCCCACTTGCTGCCGGAATACTCTCGCAAAACCATGATTTCAAAGCAGTGTTTGGATTTGCCGGACTGCCGATGGCCGTCGCAGCTCTGGCCTGTTTGGTGCTGACTTGGATCTGGTCGGGTCGCATGCTGGGTCGGCGGATGACCGAGTTGGATCTGATGGGCTAAGTTGCTCTAACCGGGCAAGGCGGCAGAAAGGTGTTGAACGGAAAGCAGGATCTGGCTGACGTCATGATCCGAAGCACTGAGCATCTCTCCGCCGGGCCAGGATTCTCGTGTTATCCAACTCCAATTGGCATTGTGCAGCCACAGGATCGGACCAGGCGGATGGACGAGCCCCCCGCTGATCCAAGGCCATGCAGCCCAGGGATCGGCTCCGTTCAAGATGGTGATGGTGCGCGCGATCGCTGGCGCATATGTCTGATAAAACGTGTCGTTGGCCGCCTTGGGCGGTTCCCAGGCGATGGCGCGATCCAATCTGGAGATCGGCACAAAGAGCGGTGCGAGATGTGTGCGCTGTCCGCCAAGACTGTGCCCCTCCACGCGGATGAGTTCCTGGTCTTGGAGCAGTGCAACCGCCCAGGAATAGACACTGCCCAAGCCGTCGATGGCACCAGCGGCCACCTGAACACCATTGCCGATATCGCGCGGGGAAAAATCAACGTCTTCGAATAAATCGACGGCATGTTCGCGCAATGAACCTTCGGAAACCCGTGTGCCGCAGATTGTCAACGTTGCCCATCCGTCAGGATCGCGGTGGGCGATCGCCTGATGACCCGCGTCGCAATATCGGCCCAACACGGTTGAGCCAAGTTGGCTGAAGCGGTGGCGGGCAATCTGGTCATCCGGCTCATAGACCGCATCGCAACGTGCGATGCTGGCCAGCAGGGATGAAAAATTGGGATCGCTGTTCATGCAAATCCTCCATTTTCCCCGGACAGCAAAAGCCGTCCGGGGATGATAGGGCAAGACTAGCTTGGCGAGGCGGGCGGGATCGGGGCGGCGACGGTGACAACAGGACTACCGACAGCGGGCGGCACCACCGGAATGCCATTGGCAGCGGCACAGGCGGTATCGACGACGGCTTTCGCCGCACCTGTCGCGACCACCGGAGCACCTGCTGCATCGGCGACGGCCACCACGAGCGGACCGGTCGGCGTGACGACCGCACAGAACAGGCGCGCATCCTGCACCGCCACCGTGTTGGCCGCCTGAATGTCGGCGGTCAGTTGCGCATTGTTTGTGGTCAGCGAGGATGCGGAGCACGCGGTCAGCGAGAGCGAAAAGACGCCGAGCACAAACAGATTTTGAATGGCCGTCGGAGTTGATGGGCTGGACGAAGATGGCGGCGCATTGCGTGCGGCACCGACATTCATGGCCAAGAGATCGAGTAATTTGCGCATAGGCGCCCACGGGCTGCTTGTCTGAGCTTGCGGCAAAATCGCAGCCAACACTGCGGCGCAGGCCACAATGAGCGGTGCATACAAAGCGAGGCGGTCAAGACCAACCGCAGACAGGGCGGCGATCAAAGCAGGGATGGGATTTGCTTCCATGTCAGGTTTCTCCGGGGAGTTGGGATGTCAAACCGGCCTGGAACAGGTCGGCCTCTGCGTCACGGCGGGCCAGCAGACCATCGAGGCCTCGACCGACCCAAAGCCGCTTCATTGCGCGGATGAATCCGGGGACCTGCGCAAAATCTCCCGATTGCATCGCGTCGCGGATTTGGCGCATTTCGAGCCGATCTCCCGGTGTGGTATCGGTCATGCCCGCTCCTCGGTTAAAAATGAGGGAGACGAGAGCGCCAAAGCTGTCAGCGGAAATCTTATCGGTATTGAGAAATGCGCCCTCGGTGAGCATGCAGGTTCGAGGGATGTCACGTGCTTCGAATACCGATCTCGCCGCATCGAAAGGCACATTGATGTCAGCCACGCGCGAAACCAGTTGCTGGGCGTTGCTGCCGGCTTTCCCGGCACAGAATTGCAGGCGTGCGATTGTCTGCGCGGGAAGAATGCTCCAATCCTGCCCAATCTGAGCCGGGCTGGAATAGCCGAGGTCGTAGCCGATCCCGACGGTCAGGCCAGAAGCACCGCCGGGCCAGACTGGGTGTGAAACGTAATCGTCAGGATCGCCGATTTCGAAACGCTCGATCAGGCTGATGGATTTTGCGGAGGGTTGCCGGGGCATCATCTTTCCGCCCCAGCCAGGCGGTCCAACGCCGACAAGACTGCTCGCACATTGCTGTCGATGGCTTGCAGGCGCTCCTGCAAGGCCAAAACCTCACGGACGGTGGCAAATTTTCTATCCGATTCTTTGGCGTATTCGACGACCATTGCCAAAATCCTGTCCTCACGGACGGTATGAGATGATTGGCACTCGCGAATTTTGGCGTCTGTGACGTGCTCGACGGAGGCGATCTTTGCCATCGTGGTCTGTTCAAGAGACTGAATTTTGGCCTGAGTCATTGCGTCCAGCGCGACCAGGCGGGAGTCGATTCCGTCGATGCGCACGAGCAGTCGTTTCAGCAGAAACGACGACGAGCCCAACAATAACGCGCCCACGGAACTGATAATGGCGACAACATATTCGGCTTCCATCGGATTTCTCCTCGATGGTGTCGGCAGGTCTCAGAGAGACGATTTGAGCACTGAGCCCGCGCCGGCGCTGCCGCCTGCCGTTGTGCTGGATGTGCTGCCGGAGGTGCCTGGAATGTTCCAAGTCGATTGAAAAAAGCTGGGAGCCAGCAGGTTCAACACCTGAATTGAACCGGAGGCTCCTCCCGCTCCGCCACTACCGCCCTTGCCGGAGCCTGCGCCTGCGCCGCCAGCCCCACCGTTGCCGCCGGAGACATCCAGGGCATTTGCGATGGTGCTGCCTAAGAGGCTCTCGTTGACGATGTAGATGCAGCCACCACCACCGCCACCGCCACCGCCGCCGCCTGCGGCATTTCCGCCTGCAGAGTTGCCACCATTACCGCCAGCTCCGCCCTTCGCCTGGATGATGGAGGCAGTGGCATTCGACCCGCGCTGAATAACGCGGGCGAACAAAGCGATTGTTCCACCGAACGACCCGGCCGCACCGCCACCACCGCCAGAATTAGCGCCATCACCGCCACCGCCACCGCCACCACCGCCGATCAGACCAGCGGCAATGCTGGCGCCGATACCGGGCGGCATGAAGCTGACCGTGGGTGTGTTGAGCGGGATCTGGACCGTCTGGCTTCCGCCGGTGCCGCCGCTGCCTCCGACATTGGTGGATGCACCGCCACCACCGCCAGACCCACCGCCGCCGCCATTGCCATACGTATTCGAGCCACCAGCCGTACCGGCAGTGCCAACCGTGCTTGACCCACCGCCCCCGCCGCCGCCGGTAATCGGTGACGCGCCGACAGTTCGCATACTCAGACCGCTCGGCCCAAATGCACCTACCGTCCCACTGGAATTGCCTCCCGCGGTTCCATTTGACGTGATGGCTCCAGCGGCTGCAGCAGAGATATCAAGCGTTCCACTGACGAACAGCCGCCACCCATTGGTGTTAATCGAGCCGGTTCCGCTGATCGTCAGGCTGGTGCAATGCAGATCCTTTGACAGAGACGTCGTGCCCGATGTGAGCGTCAAAGCGCCATCGACACCTGTACCAAAAAGCAATGTGCTGGCAGTGGCAGAATTCGAGATGCGCGAATCATTGCCGGACTGACACACCCATCTTGAAGTTCCCGTTTGGTATTGGAACGAGACCTCAACCCCTGCCGGCAATGATGTGGGTGCGTTCAGAATCGTCTGACCGGCGGCCGGACTGAATGTAATTGCTAAGATTGCCTGCGTTGAAGCGACCAGCAACCATTGGCCGTTCACCGGTGTGGACGGCATTGTGATGCTGCCCGAGGCAAGAGCTCCGACGGGCGTCAGTTGGAGCGTCGAGCAGCCATTGCCGACGGTGATGGAAAAACCAGTTGTAGGTGTTTGCGATGAGAAACTGGCATCGGCCACGCCGCCGGCGAGGCTGGTGACACCGTGAATGGTCGCGTTGCCTGCCCCGTCATCGAGCAAATTCAACGCGCCTGACAGCACCGCACCGGTCAAAGATGGAAATGACGCCGCCGTGTTCTGAGTGGCCACTTTCCCCCAGGTGCTGCCGCTGCCAACGGATGTGTTGACGTAGACGGCCCCATTGCTTGCGGCTTGCTGATTGCCATCGATAAAGATCGAACCGGCGGGTGCGCTGGCAGTCGGTGCGGCAACACCAGTCGTGATCGTTGCGGCGGGTGCTGCGGAGAACGTGCCAAGTTCAAGTGATTGGCCGTAAATTGTCTGGCCGGTAATGTTGCCACTGCTGTCCACAGACCAGCGTGCGCCGGCACTGCCCGCTCCATAAATGTCGTAATGGTTGGTCGCACCGTTGAAGAAATATAGCCCAGCTAGGAAAGGGGCACCTGACGCGGTTATAGCGGCAGCATAGCTCGGCTTATTGCTGCCATCACTGACCAGCAAGAGGCCTGTTTTGGCCGCTGCGACATTGATCGGCCAGACATCGTCGGTGCCGGTAGAGTTATAGACATCCATCTCTGACACCGAGCCGGACCCACCAGTGCCACTGCCCCACATGGCGTAGCCGTTGATGGTGCACAGGCTAGCGGTGGTGTTGCCGGCAGCTGCGCTGGCCTGTGCGATGATGCCGATACCCGTTGAATGCGCCCCGGGCGCTTCGGACAGCACGTCGACGTAAAGTACCCCACTTTCACCTGTCGTCCCGCTGGGCTGATTGTTCACCGCCTGCATAACGACGACAGCTTGTCCAACATTCTTGTTGAACTGCTGGGCAAAATAGAAGCCGCTCGCGCCATTCCAATAACCTTGGTTGGTGGTGGCGCTGAGACCGTAATGCGACAGCGTGATCGGGCCGTAGCCCATCACGGGCGTTCCAGACGAATTCAGAGTTCCATCAACATAGTAGGAGCCGGAGGTGAGCGCATAGGCGTTGCCGGATGCCTGGGCGAGATTGATCGCCGCCGTGTCATTGGTAACCCCGTCGCCAACTGCTCCAAAATCCTTAATATGCGGCACATCGATGAACCGTGTGGCCAGTGAACGGCGCGTCGTGCCGCCACTGGATTGCACTGTGCCGGCACTCAGATCGGTCACAGCCCCCGTCTGACCCGCTACAGAGATCACAGGGGCCGATGAGGCCGTGATGTAGCCCTGGCTTTGCACGTAAGCAGTCGTTGCAAGCGAAGTGGAGTTGTCAGAGCTTGCCGGTGTGGGGGCAGAGGGGGTGCCGGTAAGGGCGGGAGATGCAAGAGGTGCTGCGCCGCTGATATCGGACACTGACAGCGTAATTGCACCAGTACGCCCAGCCACTGATGAGATAGCTCCAATGCCGGGTGGAAGTAGGGAGGCGGGCACTTTCCCCGTTGAATCAAGGCCAGCGTAGCCGCTGGGTGCCCCTTTGTTTGATTGCACTTCGACGGCCGTGCCAGACGGCAAAGCCGTGCCGCTCGTGACCTGCCCCTTGGCGTTGACGGCGACGGATGCGTAGTTCCCAGGTGTGGTGATGGCAGGCAAAGTGGCGGTCAAAATACCGTTGCTGCCCGGGCCTGAGCCGGTCAGATCGCCACCTAAAGTGATCGGCGAGGCGATTTTGGCCTGCACGAAGGCCGTTGTGGCAATTTGATTTGAAGCGTCCCCAACAGGCGGCGTGGGCGCCGTGGGTGTGCCGGTCAGGGCTGGAGACGCCAACGGGGCCAGCACGGTAAGGTCCGCCGCTACGTCGCCCGCGGCGATGACAAGACCTTGCCCAACGCCGACAGGCTCCGGCATACCGGGCGTGGCCGAGACTCGACCCAGCAACGCCCCGTGCGCGAGGGTGAGTTTCGGTTGCAGTCCAGATTGCAGAACATCGACAGTCACTGATTTCGAAGTGCCCGCCTGATCGAGCAACAACAGATCGGTGGCGTTGGTGAGAGCGGCTTCGGGGAGTTGTTCCAAGCTGGGCATGCGATCTCTCCCCGCCCCCTGCAGGGCGGTGCAGATGAGGATAAAAATAGCAACTGATGCCGTCAGGCTGATCGCGCGTTACGCGATGGCAGCCCATCCTGTGGTCCCGGTGCCGGTCTGCTTCACGTAAAAGCTCGATCCCACCCCGCCATTGAGATTGCGGAAGGTGGAACCTGGCGGAGCGGTGACGGCCCCTTGCGGTGAGTTGCGGCCGATGAGTTCCATCGCGCCGATGGCTTCGGCATCGGAGACGATACGAAGATGGCCGGTACCGCCCGCGTGCAGTTGAACGTCCGCATTGTTGGAACTACGCAGCGACGCTCCGCCCATTGTGTCGGGCAGGAGATAGTCGTTACTGGAGAAAAATGCAGCTCGCCACGTGTTGAAGGTGCCAATCCATTCGACATCTGCGTTGGCGGCAACATCGATGTCGGTCAGTGTCCAGTTTTCCTGCACTGGATTGGATCCGGAACGATAAAATTTGACGGCAACATTGCAACGCACCCGCATCCGACGTTCTTCGGGGATCGGGATGGACGCATAGGCGGTGGCGGCAGCGCCAGACCCATCGCCGGTGATCGTTACCGAGACGGTGGCGCCAGCAGCACCATAGCCACTGCCAGGGGCGGTGACGACGATGCCGATAATGCTGCCGCCTGAAATCATTGCCCGCGCCGTAGCACCGCTACCGGTGCCGCCAACGGCAATTGTGGCCGTGCTGTAGCCGGATCCGCCAGCCGTCACGCGGATGAAGGTGATCTGGCCGGATGTGGCGACTTGATAATTGGTCAGCATGGATTGCACCCCGGACGGGGCAGTGCTGACCATGATGCTGTCGGCGATATCGGGCAGCAGAACGGTTTGCAGGCCATTATAGAGCGTAGGATTGGCAAAGAAACGCTGGGCAAAATTCCAGCGATTGCCTTCGATGATCACCTGATCGGTGTTGCTCGCCAAGGCGTTGGAGATTGTAGCGCTACCGGTGCCGATGAAGTGGTTGCGCGCGACCAGCACACCTTGCGGTCCGTCTCGCAGCACTATGCCGCCGGAAGTGCCGGATGTCATGGCGATCCAATTGCCAACGAGCGCCAGCTGATTACAGGCTTGGCCAAAGCTCAGACCGTTGGAATCGGTCTCGACGTTGTTGGCCTGGATCGCCCAGGACGAGGCGCCCTGAATGGTGTTCGATTCAACCTTGATGGCCGTGCCGCCTCCGCAATTGATGCCGATTGTACCACCAGTGATGTGATTGTGGCTGACGTCGCTCGATAACGAACCGCCGCAATCAATGCCAAATTGCGCGTTGCCGACGACCATGTTTCCGAGGACGCGGCTGTAGGAGATGTTGGCGAGAATGCCGGCTCCGATGCTGCCGGTTGGGCCGTTATTGGACAGGATATTGCCTTGCACAAGCAGGCCAGAGCCCGAGACGTCAATGCCATACACTGTGTTGTCATGCGACACATTGCCGAGTACCAGCGTATTCAGTGCGTCTGGATTGGCGTTGCCCCAGACTGGCGTGGTGGTGTTCGTGGCGTTGTAGTTGCCGATGACAATCCCTCGCTGATTGTTCCAAGCGACATTGCCAATCACCTGGCCGAGGCGCTGCTTCTGGACGAAGGTGGCGTCGTTATAGTCAAGAACAATGCCGTATTGTCCATTGTCGTGCGACCGGCAGGAATGGATGACGACACCATCGACGGCTTGGACCCAGACTCCATTGAGTGCGTTGGCTGAGAACTCGCAATCCCGCAAGATGTGCTGTGTGGTGGCGGGGTCGCTGGCTTGAACGGTGAGACCGTGACCGAGAGTGGCACCGCCTGCATTGGTAAAAACGCAGCGATGAAAATCCGACGAGATGCAGGCACTGGTAATCAATATGCCCCAATTATCGGTGGTGATGGCCGCCTTATTAGCGTCGAAAATCACCCCGTCGGCATGAAATCCGCTGGCCTGAATGGAGATCCAGGCACTGCCGCTCATCTGATGCAGACGGCGAATGGTGCTCTGGCCGGGGACGCCGACGATCGCTGCATTGGCCACCGTGACGGTGAGTTGGCCATTGACGATGTAGGTCTTCGAGGCGAGCCGAATTGGCCGCCCATAGGATAGGGCCGAGACAAAGGCCGATGTATCGTCAGTCGAACCATCACCAACGGCACCAAAGGCCTCGATCGGCAGTGAATCGGCCAATTGATCGGCCAAATGGCGGGCAATGCCGATCCCGGTGGGAGTGACGGATAGGCGCGAGATATCAAGACCAGTTTGATTGGATAGGCCCGCGAGAAATTGCGCATAGGGCAGCGCTGCATTGACTCCAGCCTGCCCCATCACGACGAGATCGGTGGCGGCAGGTGTGGTCGCCGATGGCAAAGTGGAAGCGTTGAACGGCGATGCCGTGGCGCTCAAGGTTCCGCTGGACAGGCTGAGATTCGCCCCAACGGCGATGTTCTCCACGCCGCCGCTGCCGGATGAGATGCGCCCCAGCAACTGCCCCGCCGTGAGGGCAAGCGTGGGCTGCAAGCCGGCCGTCATCTGCGAGATGGAAGCGGCGCGGGTAACACCGCCCTGGCTGATCGGCACCAGATCGCTGCTGGCGGCCGCAATTGCCAAGGGAAGATCGGGAATTGTGGTCATGGGAGATTAACCTCCAATCGCGATCGGATTGCCGTTCTGATCCGTGATGATCGCGCCAGTATCGGACGTCAGGACATCAATTGGCGCTGAGACGGTGGAGAGCGACAACACCGGAAGAATGACTGCGCGCGACAATGTGCGCCCGGATGTGGTGCCGACTGAAACCTGAACGACGTAGTTTGTGCCTGCATTGCCCGCACTGAACCAGAACACTGCGATTGCACCATCGGCCGTGGCGCTGTTCAGCACGAGATCGCCGGCATTGCCCGTGGGTGTGATGCTGACATCCAACGTGGCAATCCCGTCACCGCGATTGCCCAGCAGACCCGCGGCGATCTCGAATTCATAGTCGAGCACATCGTTGGGGTCCTTGCTCGGCCAGACCAGCGGGGCGGGGGCGGCTGGAACAGTGCCACGAGGGACGACTGCGAAGCCGTCAAGCACGACGCGGCGGGCACCCGAGGGGCGCCAGACATGGGTGGCGGTGGTCGGCATGGGAAATTAGCCTCCGCTGGTGGTAGTGCTGGACAGGGCGGCGATTTGTGCCTGGATCGTGGCAAGCTCGGCCTGCAGTTGTGGTAGGCTTGGGATGATGACCGGGGCTGGAGAGACGGGTGGAGGGGCAGAGAAACTGCCATTGCTGAAGAGCCAACCAACCGCGACGCCGCTGGTCGTCACCGCCTCCCACACCAAGGCGGGGTTGAAGAGGCTGCTGGGGTCAGACGCGGTTTCGAGCAGTTCAGCGACGAGGCCATTCTGAATTCGGGCATAGGTATTCATGCTCAATACTCCACGGTGACGAGACCAGCACCGCCATTGCCGCCGAGGGCTCCGGTGCCGGAGCCGACTGTGCTGTTCGACCCACCGCCGCCGCCGCCGCCGCCATAGCCCAGGCCGCCATAGCCCGTGAGGGCGCCGGTGGTGCCGCGACCATTGCCCGGTCCACCGCCATCGCCCCCTCGGGCGGCAGAGAGAATGCAATCGGTGCCGTAGCTGCCGACATTATTCACCATGCCCCCCACGCCCGAGCCGCCTGCGCCGCCCGCCATCGGACCGTAGGTTGTGCCGCCGAGACCACCCGAACCGCCGGTGGCTGAGACATAGGTGCCGAAGCTGGACGTGCCGCCCGCCCCACCGCTGCTGCCTGAACTGGCCACGCCGCCAGCGCCGATTGTGACGGGGATGACGGAGCCGGGTATCAATCCGGTCAGAATTGTCAGTGCGCTCCCCCCTGCCCCGCCACCGCCACCCGGTCCGACCGAGCTACTGCCGCCAGCGCCGCCGCCGATGACGTTGATTCGCAACCGGGTCACACCTGCCGGGACAGTAAAGCTGCCAGAGCTGGTGAAGGCCTGGAGCGATGAAAAGCCCGGACGCAGATTCGGCAGTTTGTATGGGATCACCGGTGCTTGCGCGAAGGCGGCGATATTGACGCTGGCGATCTGGGTCTGCCCATAAGCTACCGTGATCACCGATAGACCGGACCAGCCTGCATCGACGTTGGGCGTCACCTGAGTGCCGGTGGCTGCGGGCGAGCCTGCCTTGAGCTGAAACTGAACGCGCTGAATGCGCTGAGTGTTCTGCGCCGTGCCGGCATTGGCCGGACCAAGATAGGGCACGGAAGGATTGGCCGCATTGTAATAGGGCAGCACGACCGGCGAGACATCACTTTCCAGGAAGGCGGCTTCCAAGAGATAGGCGATGGATTGCCCGGCAGTGGTGGGGGCGGTCAGGGTGAAGGAGGTGGCGGTCAGATTAACACCCATTTTCACCAGCGCGTCGGACGTATCAGCAGAGAGCGAGCCATAGGCACTCTGATCGACGGAGGTCAGTTGGGTGATGCTGCCTGGGGCGACTGTGATCTGCATGGAGGCGGGTGTGGTGGGTGCCACGGTCAGACCATCGAAGACCGTGGCGGAGCCGAGCACTGCCTGGGCGAGGGCACCCAAGGCCACCATCGCATTGCGGTTAACGTTCAGCATATCGGAGTCGAGCGGGATCGCGCCCGGATAGACGATGGAACGGTCCATGATCAGAGCTTTCGGAGCGGGTGAGCGGGAAGCACCAAAGCGGCGCTAGTTCGAAATGCGGGTCCAAGCGATGGCCGAGCAGGGCATCACGCGGGTGATGGCGGCCTCAATATCTGAGTCGGCGATCTGGCCTTGGATCATCGAGAGCGAGGCGTATTCGATGGCACCGGTGCCGTAGCCTCCAGTCGGCCCGCCATAACCAGCCACCGTGGCGATGCCGCTGCTGTGGGCGCGGTAGGCGGTGACGAAGCATTGGTAGGGCAGCGCCAAACTTCCCCAGCCGCCGACGAGGCCATAGCCGGAGCCAATGCCATAGCCGCCGGTATCGGCTGGGCGTGATGGTTCGAAGACCTCGGGTGTGCGGCCGGTCAGGTCGGTGAGCACCGAAACGACGGCGTTGCGGGTGTTTCGCTCCCGCACGAGTTCTTTCTGAATGCGCACGCGAAACGCCGCATCCGGTTCGGAGAGGCGGCGCGGCAGGAGAGTGCCGAGAAAATCCTTCGAGATCGCATCCAGAAACCCACCTGTTGCGGTGGCGAGGCGGGTTTGCAGTCGGGTGAAGCAGAGCTGGCCATAAAGATGCGCCCAGAGCTGCGCCATGCCTGACAGCAGGCCATCGAGAATTGGTGTGCTATCGGGGAACCATGTTTTGGGAAGCGTGGCCTTGAGGCGGGCCAGCATGTCCTGTGCGTCGCCGATCATGGTCAGGATACCGCAATGGTGCCGGGGCGGATCAAGCCCGAGGCGGAGGGGACGAGGTCGGCGGTGGTGCCGTTGAGCAGAACATTGGTCACATTGGTCACGTTGGGATCGGCCGCATAGGCAAGCTGAGTGATACGCGACCACGGCAACGGCACACCGATGGTCAAGGCGGTGATGGCATTCGTCAGCGCATTGGCTACGTTCCCAACGATAATGGCGTGGTTGGCGTTGGCCGGGGTGGTGACGGTGAGCGAGATGTTGGCGGTCAGCAACGTCGGCGGCTGGATTGTGTAGAGCGCACCGATAGGCCGGGTGGCCTCGACCGCATTGGCAACCGAGGCCAGCAGGCTGGAAGAGGGCGTGCCGGAACCGTCATCGACGGTCAGCACGAAACAGCCGATCTGAGACACACCGCCGGGCGACATGTTTTCCTGCAACGTGTAGTCCAGCCCTTGCCGCACGGAGAGAACAGCATTGCCGATGGCAAGCGGGGTGCCGCGTGATCGGGTGGCGAGGTAGGCGGAAAAACGACTGCGCAGCGCCGCATCGCTCTCCGCATCGAGACCAGCCGTGAGGGGGGCGGCGTTGATGACGGTATCGATGCCGGGGATGGCAGAGGCAAGTTGTGTGATCACACCCGCTTGCACATTGCCCGCACTGCCGGGAACAATCGCCTGGATCGGTACGGAGACACTGGCGATGCCGGCACCCAGGACATAGCCGTTCTGGGCGCTGGACCACGCGGAGTTGGTGCTGTCCTGAGTGACGGTAAAGCTCAGGCTGCCATCGGCGCTGCGTAGGCCGGTGCCGAGCGGGATCAGGGCCGCGAGCGTCGGGGTAAAGCGAGAGAATTGCACACTGCCAGTGGCTTGCGATGCAGGCAGCCTGGTGATGCTGAAATCAGCGACGAAACTGTCCAGGTCCGCGCCATTGCTGGTGGCCGCCCTGGTCGTGGAGAGCAGTTCGACGATCAGCCATTGCATCCACAGGCCCAGGGCTGCATTGGCTTCCAAAATGGCGCGCAGAGTTGAGCCAACGGTCAGATCAATCAGCGCCGATGCGGCCGCTTGCACAGCGGCTGCGGCGTTGGAAACCATTGTTGAGAAGTTCTGAAGCTGCAGCTGCATAATTCAGCCCTCCACGGTAAAAGACAGGGATTGCGTCGCCTGCGTTGCGGCGTCGGCATAGCGCAGGGCGAGGGCAAGACCGCTGGTCGGTCCATTGCCAAGAATGGAAGAGACGGAAATGTGCGGCGCCGGCGTTTGAGACACGCCGGGCTCATGGAAAATCTGCCCCCTGATCAGGGCGGCGATGCCGGGCGGATTGCCGGGTTGGCCGACAAAACCAGGCAATCCAGCGCCGTAATCGAGTTGCCAGATATAATCGCCCTGATTGGTCAACAACCGCCGCAGGACACGCTGGCGGGTGAGGTCGGGGCCGTCAGCGAGTGCTAAGTCGCCGGTGGGCGACAGCGACAAGTCGCTGCCCCATTGGTGGGAAAGATCGGGCATGAAGGATCAATCCGGCTGAGACGTGGTGGGGCTGCTGCCATGCACATGGGTGTCGTAATGCTGGCGCAGACGGGCGAGGCTTCCGACGCCGTCGGACACATTGCCGGTGGCGAAGATGTTGCCGATGAGATGCAAATCGCCATTGGCGTGAATGGCACCGTCTGCAGTGAGCTTCAGGAATGCACCGGCTTGATGGACAAGCCAAAGTTCGCCGGAGGGGGCTTGCGGTGTCTGAGCCTTATCCGACCACGCACGGCCGATGACGATCCCGTGTTCGGCGTGGCCTTCCTGGGCGAGAATGACCACCTGATCACCTGGACTGGGTGGGCAAGACATCCCCCAGCCGGCGCCGACCCAGGGAGAGAGCACTGGCAACCAACCCGAGACGATGCCTTCCGGCTGGATTGTCACCCGAACGGCAGGCCGGGTGGGGTCCACGCTGGTGACAGTGGCGAAGCGAGGTTGGCCGAAGCCGGAATCTTGGGCTGCGGATTGGGCTTTCAGGGCGTTGAGGAAGCGATCCATCAAGAACTCCCTATCGATAGGCCCGGCGAGGCGTTGCGGGCGCGCAGGCTTTGGGTGAAGCCAGAGTGGACGGAGAGGCGGCGGATTATGGTGTCGATCCAGTAAAGCTGATCGAAATCAGTGTTGCTGCCGGTGAGAGCGATCTGTTGGCGTGGGGCAAGGCGCAGTTCGCCGGGCATTTCGGCGTCAATCACCCGTTCATGCCGGCTCAATTCGCGCAGGCGCTGCTGGGCAAGAGCAAGTGCGGCATCGGCGGTCAGGTTGGGGACGAGGTAAGTGTAAGCGAGTGGCCCGGCGCCCCCTGCCCCACCAGCACCGCTTGTGGCGTGTGTGGCCTTGGCGGTTTGCTTGACTGCGATGTTTTGACGGCTATTCCAACTCTGGACGGTGACGGAGATGTCGCGCGCCAAAGTGAGGCTGCGTTCGAGCGACAGGCGCAGGAAATCCGACGGAGAGAACGACACCGGGATCGTGCTCGCCTGCCCGCTGGGCTGGAAGTTCAGCGTTGAGCCGGACACCCACAGATCGAAGCCTTCACGAGCGGCGAGTTGCAGCAACAGATCCCATTGGCTGCGCGCACGGCAATGGGCGGAAAGCGCAATCTGATCGTGTTCAAGCTGCCAATAGGTGCCGATCAGCGTGGTGGTTGGTGCCACGTTCGGGATCAGCCCGGCATTGGTGGCGAAGGCGTTGGCAATGTCGCTGGATGTTTGATTGGCAAAGGTTTCGGCGACACGGTTCTCAATCAGACGTGAGGACAGGTCGCGCCCTTCGAGGGTGAGTTGGCCGGAGATCGGATCGAGCTGCAATTGATCTATGTTGCCTTGAAGAAGACTGGTCCAGGAATAGCCATCGAGACTGATCTGGATGTCGATCAATGCGCTGTCAGTGTTGGCCCAGGCCGCGGCGGTGATGGGGCTGGTGGCTACGGTGAGGCGGAAGCGGTCGGCTGTGGCGTGGGCAGTGGACGTCACCTGGGCTGAGATTGCGCCTGGTACCATGATGCCGTCGGCCAGCACGAGCAGGCGGGGCTGACGAAATGAGCCCGACATCTCAATACCCAACCGGCAGACCACCGGTGGCGGTGGGATTGGTGGGTGGCAATTGTAGGGTGACGACGCCTTGCAGGATGGGGTCGGAAAGGTTGTTGAGTTGGGCGATGCGTATCCATTGGGTCGCGTCGCCAAGTTGGCTGGCTGCGAGGTGATAGAGCGTGCCGCCGGCGGTGGTGATAGTGTTCATCGCGGTCTACCCCAGAAGAGAATTGCGGGCGGCGCGGGCAAGGTAGAATGAGGCCGTCGCCTGTTGAGCCGCATTCGCGGCCAGGGCCGAGGCGGTTGAGAGGTCCACGCTGCCGCTGGAAAAACTGTCGATGGGCGTGGCGACGTCGGTCGTGCTGAGCGCAGATGCAATCGCCAGATCCTGCGCCACCGATTGGGAGGCGGAAAGCAAAGCCACGGCAGGAGCACCGGAATTGTCGCTGACGACAGCACAGCTGATGCGGTAGGGAATCCAGTTGGAACGCCGGTAGTCGGCCTCGAAGCGGGCGATCAACACGGAATAGGTGAAATCCTGCCAACTCAGCGGCCAGACACTGCCATCGGCGCGCATTTGGTCGAGGGTGTGGGCGCGGGAGATGGCGTCTTGGCCGGAGAAGATGCCGGACCAGGAGATCGGTGCGTCATCGCGGCCCATCGCGTCGATGATGCGGGCACCGCCGGGCATGCGGTGAATGGCGAGCGACTGCGTGCCGCCCCAGATGATAGAGGCTGGAAGTTCGAAATCAGTGAACTGGACCGGACCGAGACTGAGAATGGGGATGCTCATGCGTCACTGCCCTCCCTGGGCGGCGCCGGGCCATGCGATGGAGAGGCTGGGGTCGAACCCGGTGCCGCCATAGCTGGGGCGATTGGCCTCGCGGGCGAGGTGGTTGGAAACCCAATGGCCGAGACGCTCACCGTCGAGATAAACGTTGCCGCCGCTGGAGGCATTGGACGATTGTGTGGGCGGTGGGGCGTAGGAGGTTGGTTGCGGGCCGGATGGCGACGATGCCCCCGCCATGGGATCGGGTGTCTGAACGGGCGCCGATGGCGCGGATGGCCAGTTTGATGGCGCAGCTGCCGCCGATTGATGCGTTGACGTTGTGCGACTGGCCGGTGCGGTGAGATTGATCACCGGTGCGGCGGCGAATTGGGGCACCGGGCAAGGCTGGTCACGGGAGATGGCACCGCTGCTGGATGTCGGAGGCTGCGGCGTCTGCAATGGGGCGAGCGGGGCGCTGGGTGGTGGGTCGATGCGCACGATGGGAGAGCTGACAGGTGACGTCCCCTGCGCCTTGGCGGAGATACTCGCTGGCACCATTGGCGGAGCGGCGGAGGTTTGCTCGGTAATCGATGGTAACGCGGGGCGTGGCACGGCTTGCTGCACGGGCATCGGGGCGCTTGCGCTGAGTTCAGTCAGCGCCCGCAATCCCTCTGCCGAGGCGGCGATGGCGGTGTCCAGGGCTGCGAGATCGGCGCGAATAGAAGCCAGTCCGGCACTGACGCCGTTGTCGAGGGCGAGGCGGATGCCGATGAGGTAATCGTCCATGTCACTTCCCGTTCAATGGTGCGATGGCGTCGTGAGCAATTTGCCCCAGGCGATGGGCGATTCCGGGGCCTGCGGTGGCGGCGAGCGGGCCGAAGCTGGGGCGCGGCGGCAGAGTTGGACCGCCATGTTCCTGGTAGAGCGCAACAGGATCATTGCTGCCGATAACGGCCTCAGTCTCGGATATCGCGACCTCAATACTGGCGTGCAGCGTGCCGGAGCGCTGCCAAGGGTGGCTGTGTGGGCCGCCGGGCGCGGTGGCGAAGGTGTCGCGTAACGCCTTGGCCAAAGCCTGTGCCTCATCAGCGAGGGCAGCGGCCAGTGAAACCTCCAGATCAGAGCCAAGGCGGGAGGTCAGGAGGGTGAGTTTCATGCAGGCGGCCTCCATTCCATGCGGGCAAAATCGAACTCCCGCCCATCAAGCCGCCCGAGGGCGACGATCCAGGCGAGGCGATCTTCAGGCGGTAGCGCGAAGGCGATGTCGAACGGCACCCCGTTTCGGAGGAGGTAGAGGCAATCCACCAACTCGGGGTGCCTGCTCAGTTTCCCGCGTGATCGGCCAAGCTTTGGGTGGTCGGTGATGGGGCGAGCGCCTTGGCGATGGCGGCGATGCCGATGTCGCCCAGTTTGCCGACAAGGGCTTCAACCTGCGCCTCGTTCGCCGGCGGCGGGACAGGCACACCGTCGATGTCGGTGGTGGCACAGGCGAGCGTGGCCATGCCGAGCCAGAGCGGATTTTGCGCCAAGACAGGTCCAGCGGCTTTGAAGAGGCGAAGTTTATCGAGCGCATTCAGGCGGCGCAGGGTGATAGCGCGCCCCGCTGCGTCCTGTATGGTCTCGACTGTGTTGGCGAGTGATTGCTGCGTCGGAGTCATGGTGGCTCCAGAGGTGTCATGGCGGGCCATTCCACCTTATGAGTTTGGGTCAGACGCGAACGCGGCGGGCGGCGAAGAAGTCCAGACGCTGCTTGACGCTCTGATCGCCGCGCCATTGGCCGGATTGGGTCAGCTTGAAGACAACCTGTTCGAACTGATAGGTGCTGGTGCTGCCGTCCGGTTCTGAGACGTATTGGTAGAGTGTGCCGCTGGGCACGGCGCTGCCGTTGACATAGGCGGCTTCGATCTGAGCGATGAAATCATCCACCGACGAGCCGCCACGTTCGAGGTCGAACTGGCCTTCCCAGCCCTTGGGCAATTCTGCGGCGAGTTGGGTGCCATCGATACGGTCAACCCGGATGGGGGCGGTCAGTTGGCGGGCCTCAAAGCCGGTGACGTGGGTGAGGTCGATGCGGCCATAGGGGCCAAGGACGACGAGTTGACAGTCGCGGCCGATGGAAAAGACGGTGCTGGTCATGAGAGCCGCTCCTTATGCGTTGAGGCTGCCGGGTGTGCCCGGAAGAACTTGGCTCTGAACCTGCACGGTCTGGCCGCCTTCGATGTTGACGATGAATTTCTCATTGATCGCCTGATACTGCACCTGTGCGTCCGACTGGACGTAGCCGAGGCCGGTGCGGGTGGCGGGGTTATTGGAGGCGTCGCAGATCACCGAAAATGGCAGCGAGCCGTCGGTGCTGCCGAGCAAGCCTTGACTGAGCATCGCCTGCAGGAAGCTGAGTTGAGTGGCTCGGATGCGACGGAACAACGATTGGTTGATCACCTGCCCGACATATTGTCCCATCCCAGACGCCAGGGTGGCGGCGATATAGTTGGTCAAGCGGGTGTAGTTGTCGCCGTTGGTGGCGGCATTGGAACTGGAGTTATGGCCCCCGCGCACACCCCAGAAACTACCGGCAGGTTGCGGATTTGCGATCACATCGATGCCTGCCGCAAGCAGCACGCCAAGATCGGCGGAGGCGTAGCTGGCCTGCTGCGTGGTGCCGGGCGCCCCGGATTTCTGGGTGCCGACGACGCTGTATAATGGCTTGTTGAGCGAGGACTGTTCTGGCGAAAGATTGGCCAATCGGCCTGCAACGAAGCCTTGTGGCGAGACCAGGCGCAAAGTGGCGTTGACCTGATCGTTCCACCAGATCCAGTCGCCAAACATCAGCTTGCAGGCGTAGGTATCCAGTCCGACCGCCTGTTTGACGGCAACCGCATTGGCGATGTTGTCGGCGGCGGGGCCGGTGAGGATCATGTAGAGACCCTCTTGAAGGCCAAAGGCGGCCTGAGTGGTCCATTGCGAGCTGTCATCAGCATCGGCGAGCAGACCGATCGAGCAGCCTTGCCCGCGCAGGGCATACATGCCTTGACGCGGCACGACGTCGCTGCCGATCAGCGTAGCGGCACTTGCCGTTCCCGCACCGTCGCTGCCTGGCGTGCCTATGGCGAAGGTGGTGGACAGGGCGGTGACAGAGGTGGACGTGCCGCCAGCGTTGGCCACAACAAGCTGGCTTGGGCCGCGTTGCAGGCCGGTGCCCGTATTGATGGCGGCGGCCAGATTGGTCCAGAAACTGGCACCGGTGCCCATGATATTGTCGAATACTTCAGGCTGCAGACCCGGCAGAGAGAGGGTCAGACGCCAGCTGCCCGCCTGGCTACCTGTGCCGAGGGAGATGGCGATCCGATTGCCAAGGCTGCCGGTATAGAGTGCGACGAGTGTGAAACTCGTACCGGGCAGCGTGAGCGTGGCCGAGGTATCGGTGCCGTCGGTGACACGCACGCAGCGGAAATTCGACGCTCCCTGCTGCACCGCGGTCGCAATCTGGGTGCCCATATCATATTTGCGGGCGATCAACGGGCCAAAAATGCTGGCATAATCGGTCATCGTGGCGATGATCGATGGTTGACCAACCGGCCCCCATGACGCTGTGCCAACGATGCCGACGATGTTGGTGGGCACACCGTTCAACACCAAATTCTGCGGCGGGACGATCTGGACATAGAGATCAGGCACCACGAGGGCGGTGGTGTTGATGCTGCCTTGCTGGACAATTGGCATGGATCAGACCTCCTTCGGTGCCGGAATACGCACTACGTGGTCGGCATTGGGCGAGGCGAGGATGCTCGCGATGGTGGCGGCGTCGGTGATGACATCGCCCTTCTGATGCACACCAAACGGGCGCACCACGACGAGATGATGGTTCATGGAAAATCCTTCAGCCGAGGAGAGTTTGGGTGGCGTTGCCATTGGGCAGCCATTGAGAGAGCCCGAAAATCAGCGCAGGCAGGGTTTGGCTGGCCGTGGTGGCGTATTCGACGTCGAGCAGCAGATCGCGCCGATAGAGATTGGCGTTCTGGCTTTGGTCGAAGACCAGTGTGCCTGCTTCCTGCAGTCGGGCGGCGGTGCCGTCGGGCAAGGTAAGGTAATGCACAAGCGACAATGCCTGATCGATGGCACTGGCGGCGCTGTCGCGTGTGGTGGGATTGGGGCACCAGCAGGACAGACGGATAGTCTGCAACTGCCTACGGGTTTCCGTCTGCGCAGATTGATCAGCGACCACGCGGCCAATAACACTGCCCGCGCCAGGAATAGCGATGCTGGCACCCGTGACGTGGGCGATGCGGGTGGTGCGGATATAGGCGGCCAGCGTGGCGGCAACGCCTTCGGGGGAGTCGCCGGTCTGGGTGCGATGCACGAAGGCTGCGTTGTCGATCAGCAGACCCGCGAGTTGGCCGAGGCTGGCGGTACCGCCGAACGTGACGCTCTGGCCAGTAACTGCGACGGTCAATGTTGGCGCGATGGGGGTGGCGGGTGTGGGTGGGTCGATGAAACGGGTGGTGTTTCGCCGCGATTGAGCGTCTGGGAAGATGGTGATGTTGACATTGCCCGCCGCCAGATCGGTGTTCAATGCCGCCGGGTTCGGCCAGCCACGATAGACGCGCGTGAGTGTGCCGAGGATGGACGGGGCACCGGTGCCTTGTGGGTACAGGATCGCTTCCACCAAAGCCGCGATGGCGGTTTCGACGTCGGAGAGATCGGCCATACTATTTGCCCTTACGTCGATGCGGCCTGGACCGTAAGCCGCGTGCCGTATTCTGTGGTTTCGATGCTGGCGATCACCCCGGAGCGGCCCTGGTCGTCGGTGAGCGTGTCGGTGGTAAACAGGCCGATGCGCAGGCTTGGCGGCAGCAAAACTTGCCACATGCCGGGATTCAACTCGGCCGGGATGGAGGCAAGGCCGGTGCCCTGACTCCCTGCGGCAAGGATGGAGGCGGGCCAATGGGCGGCGATCACGGTGTCCAATGCCGTCACGGTGCCGCCGTACAGATTGACGCCGGCGACAGAAGCCGAGGCGGGACGTTTGATCGTCACGCGGCGGGGGGCGTGCACACACAGAACCGGCAGTAATGGCTGTTGGGCGGCGATGTAGAATACTTCGCCGTCGTAGCGCCGGATCAGAATGTCGCCCGGCTGGGTGTAACCCGCGTCGATGGCAACTTCCCATAAGGGGTCGGTGGCGGGGACCGGGCGGCGGGTTTTGCCGCCGAGAGGTAGGAAGATGGCGTTTATCCGAAGGCGGAAGCGCTCCTGCCCGGTAGGATCATCGAGTGCGGAAGTGCCAGGCTGACGGAGGTCGGGCGGGTGATACAGGTTACAGGGTAGCCCGATGCGGGCGGCGGCGCGACCGGCGGCAATGTTGAGCCGGTCTTGCAGCTTGAGGCCGTTCATCAGACCACCAACCGTAGCGAGCCGTCACCCAAAGCCGGGCCGGGCGGGACGCCGAAGAAGCCGCACAGACGCCGTCGCCAATCATCGAACAGCCGCGTCCGTTCGGCCACTTCACGGGCATTGCGCACCCAGGCGGCGGCACTGTCTGTGTCGAGTGTGGCGGAGGCGGACGTCACTGCTGTTTCGAGTTGGGCCAGCGTGCTCAGATAGCTGCGCGCGACGGTCTCTTCGGCGTCGGATAACCGTTGCAGGCGGTATTCGAGCAGACCGTAGGCCTGATAGAAGCGCCAATTGCTGAAACCGCCATTGCCGATGCCATAGGCTGGGTAGCCCATGTGGCGACGAAGGTCGGTGAGTTCGCTGTCGGTGAATGACATATGTTGGCTCCCCGGCGCGGTCTGGGATGGGGGGGTAAAGCCGTGGGGCGGACATTCATCCGCCCCATGCTCCTGCGTCAGCCGAGATGTTCGATCATCACCGCACGCTTGAAGTTCGCGTTGGTGGCGGTTGGGATGGTGGAAGGCGTGGTGGTGGTGTCGGACGGGGTGCAGAAGCCGCCGATCCAATACCAAGACTGCGCGATGATCTGCTGCAGGCGGTCAATCGGCTCGCGCGTGACCATCGCGATGCCGTCAACGACTGAGATGATGCTGTCCGACGGCGCAACATCGGCTTCGGCAAGGCCTGCGTAATCGCCCTCGATCAGCGCGCCCTTGCCGCAAACGATGGGTCTGCGGATAAGAGCTCCGGAGAGAGACGGATGGCTTTGCACATAGGCTTCGTTGGTGGGAATGAAGCGCAGGCCGAGGAAGTCGTTCACCATCCCCTGTTTGAAGACCTGATTGGCCGAGGTCGCTCCGGTGAAGAGTTGACGGAAGGCCTGATCCGAGAAGAGTTGACGCGCGGAGACCGGATCGAGATAGCAGTTATAGGCTCCATCGATTTCCGGCACTGCGTTCAGTCGCAGCTGCGCCACGGCATTGAGCAAGGTAGACATATCGAGAATGTCACCCGCGATGATACCGGTGGTGGTAGCGCGGTTGTTCGGTCGCATGATCGACGAGGCAGTGGAGGCGGTAACGGCGTTCAGCGCGGTCGCGTCGGCCACCAACACGCTGGTGGAGAAGGTCAACACACCGGAGACACCGTTGGGAGCGGTGGAGGCGTTCACCGCATCCGCGGCAGCACCAATCAATGTGTAGGAGTTGGAGCCCACGGTGACGGTCATGCTGGACGAACCGCCGACCGGTGTCTGCACGCCGTTGACGAAAACGGTCTGAAAGCCACGAATATCGTCCACCGCCACCGCCGGGCCCGCCGTGGTGAGCGTAATCCGAACGCGGGTATTGCCACCAAAATAGGAATTAAACAGCGAATTGCGCGCGATTTCGTCCAGGCTACGGGCGGCCTGCTCGCCGTTGATGGCGGCATTGAGCAGGAATTGCGAGGCGATGCCGACGCGCGACGTGACCATGTTGAGGTCGGTGGTGGCGGCGTAATGATTGATGGTGATGGTGTATTGCTCAACACCGAAAGTCTGTGGGGTCAGCCCGTTATCCAGATTGGTGTTGGTGGCTGGTGCCAGTGGGGTGGTGACGGAGGGCTTCAGACCGGCGCGGGTCTTGGTGAGGGTTTCGCCGATGCCGACCGAGAATTCCTCGCGGTCTGCACACATCCGGTAGCCGAGACGCGAGGTCAGAGCGGCTTCGAATTCACGCTCCAAAAAGCCCTGTTGGATGATCGGCTGCAAGGCGGCAGGAAAGTTCTGAATACCCATGTGGGAAGATCCTTAGTGGATGAAGGGCAAACAAAACGCCGCCGCCGGAGGCAAATCCGGCAGGCGGCGTTGATGGGGAGATATAAGGCGGGGATTAGCGGCGCTTGAGCAGCGCCGTCCGCGCCGCCTGCCATTCGGCGTGCGACATTTGCTGTGCCGATTTAGCCGATGGCGGCGTGCTCGGAGGTGCCGCACCTGGGGTGGAGGTGGTGGCGTGGTGAAACAGCCAGGGCTTTTCGCGACGCAGATCAGCCATTAGGCGGTCAGCTCCGTCGATTTCGCCCTTGTCCGTCAGCCGGACACGGCCGGGATCGACGAGCTTGAGGCCGTCAAGATCGATCATCCCGGCGCGGACGGCATGCAGTTTCAACTCGGCCTGCGTGAGCCGGGATTGGTGCGCCAGTGTCTGTTCCTGAAGCTTGCGTTCCAAGGCGGCAACGCGCGGGTCTTCTGCCGGTGCTGTTGGCTGGGTGTAAGGATCGGAAACGGTTGGGTCAGGGATCGGGGTTGTTGTGGTGGTGGGTTGATGCGTCATAGATCAGTTTGCCTCCTGAACACTGCGATCTCCCTCCAGGGCAAGATCTTGGATGGAGTAGAGATCAGCGACATTGCGACGCGCCGTTTCAGGCGAGATGATCCGGGCGTCGATCAGCCGGACAAGGGTTGCCGCATCGGCAGCCCGGTCCTGGGCATCGGGTGGATACCAGCGCGGCCATTGCAGGCGCAGGCGAGCGGTGCGGTCGAGCGCGGAGATCGGCTGGGCGTGGAGGAGCAACGGGAAGCGGTTGCTGGCTTCGATGATCATCCGCATGAGCTGCAAGATGGCGTCGCCATAAGAGACGCGCAGATTGTCGGCGAGGTAGATCGGCCCCTGGTTCATCATCTCCAACGCCCGACCGGACTGGGCGGCGGCAAGGCGATCCGCACTGGCGCGGTTGCCGTGCACGCCTTCAAGCGCCATCTCCCGCAGGCAGCGGACATAATCGATCACCGCCGCCGCCGCCGTGCCGCCGATTTCCAGCAACCGGGCGTCGCCGCCTTCGGTGACGACGAGGGCATTGCCGCCGCCACGGATCAATTCATTCGCGTCTCCGGCCGGCTCTTTGATCAAGAGTGTGGGGTCGGAGCTGTATTTCAGACCGCGACCGGCTTGGCTGAGTTGGTAGTCGATCTCAATGCCAGTCTCGATGGCGGGTTTGAAGGTGCAGGCACCATCGATGCCATCGGCGCCATCGGGGCCGCCTGGGAGGTTGCGGACCCAGACGATGGGCACAAAGCCGAGACCGTGGCGGGTCGTGCGGTCTGGGTCGATACGCGGCGGCTCGTCGCTGTTCACCGGCCAGGGTTGGAACCACGTTTCGGCCACATTGTCCCACACCCGCATGAACCAATACTGCGCCTGTGGCTCGGCGATGCTATAGCCCATCTGGGCCAGCGTGGTGCCTGGGACTTTGTATTTCTCGATGACGGTATCGAGCGTGTCTGGCGCATCAGCTTGCCAGCGCGGGGTAAGGTAGAGGGTTTCCATCACCCGCAGAAACACCCGCCCCTTGAGCACACGTAGCAGTATCGCCACTGAGCCGACCGCCCCCCGTTGGGCAGCTTCCTGCATGGTGGCGTTGAGGCGGGATTCGGCGGCGATGTCGGCGAGTGTGGCGCGCAAGAGTGCGTCGTCAGTGTCGATCTGCGGGAAATGACCGTCACCAAAGACAAGGCTCACGCTGTCATCGACGACGATGCGGGCCAAGGGATAGCGCACCGACGGGCGGCGATGGCGCAGCGGGATGTATTCGCCGCCAGCGGTGCGCTCGTCCTGGAATTCGTAGGGTAAAACGTCATAGAGCGTGCCGTCCTGCACCCGTTTGAACAAAGCCAGACGGGCGGTGCGCAAAGGATAATCAGGGTCGGGCGGCGTCAGGGCGGCAATGGTGTCGAGCATGATGCTGCCTTTGGTTGGAGAGGGTCAGCGCGCCAGATGCGGCATATTGAGACGAGAGGTCGGAGCGGAGGACGTCAAAAGCAGGGAAAAAGCCCGGCTCAATGCATCCACCTGATCGTCCTTGCGGCCATGCGGGAAGTCGCGCAGTTCATCGAGCAAGGCACGGTTCCATGCCCCCCGCAGAAGCGACAGCGATCCGGCCTCGACGGCGGCGGCAGGCAAGGTGGCGCGGGTAAGCTTTGAGCCGGTCTCCGGGCTGGCGCGGACGCGAAACCCGGCAAGGCGTTGGGAAAGCCAGGCGACTTGCTGTTTGCCAGCCTGTCCGGGGTCTTGCGGCAATGCGACGAGCACCCCTGCCCCATCCTGCGACGCAATGGCACGAATGGTGTCGGCCACTTCACCAGGACCGGAGCGGAAGCGCACAATATCGGTAACGATGTGTTGACCAGCCTCGGTGAGTGCGAGTTTGAGGCCAACGGTCCAATCCGGGTCGCGACCTTCGGTGGCCGTGGTGGCCGCCAGATCCCAGGCGCGGATCTCGCGTTTGAGCGGGGGCGGTGTATCGATGATCGGGATGCGGGTGGTTAGAAATAGCGCCTCGGCATCCGGCGTGGGATTTTGCTGGAACAGCGCGTTCCATACCCTGACACCGACGCTGCGGCGCTTGCGGGCGAGGGCTTCCTCGTTTTCCCATTCCGGCCATAACGCTTCGCCAGGAGCGCGACCCAGCGGGTCATTGGCCTCGGCAAGTGCTGGCAGGCTCAGGACGCTCCAGGATGGGTCGGTGTCGAGCAGACGACCGCCGAGATCGTCTGGATGCCAGCGCGTCATCGTCAACACGATGCGACCTTTGGGCTTGAGGCGGGTGGTAAGGTCGGATCGATACCAATTCCACAGGCTGTTGCGGGCGGAGGGACTCTCGGCCTCGGCATGGGATTTGATCGGGTCGTCGATCAATACCAGATCAGCGCGCCGCCCGGTGATCGGGCCGCGAATGCCACAGGCGAAATAGTCACTGGCCAAGGACGTGCGCCAACGGGCAGCGGCGCGGTCGTTCTTCTGCAGCGACAGGCCCAATAAATGGCCCTCTGTAAGAATTAAATCGCGTACTTTGCGGGCAAAATGTTCAGCGAGGTCGGCGGTGTGACTGGCGGAGATGATCGAGGCACGCGGGTTGCGGGCAAGAAACCACGCCGGAAACAATATCGTGGCATAGGTCGATTTGGCATGCCCCGGTGGCAGCAGCAGCATCAGACGATCGATATCACCGCGCGCCAGAGCGTCGAGCTTATCGAGCATCAGGCGATGATGCCGCGCTGGCGTTTGGTCTTCCGACTTCAAAGCCGCCACCGACCAGTCAGTGAGTGACAACCCAGACTGCGGAATGACGTCTGCCTGAGAAGATGTGTTCATGTGAAATGGCACGCCTTTCGGAGATCGTCGGAAAGCGGGCCGGACACACTGGGTGCAGGCCAAAGGGACAGCGAAAGCTGCGGCTCACTGGCTGGCATCAATGAAGGTGCGGGAACTGACGCGGCAGGCGAGCCAGGCGATGCATCACATCGCCGTGGACGCCACAAAACCGCATCATGGCGTTGCTTATAGGCCATTCCGGGGTGGTTGGGAAGAAAAACCTGTTTTTTGTGAGATTATTTTCCCGATTTGCGAGATGCGAGGTGGCATGAAATGCAAAAATCAGCCTGGAATTTTCTCTCGCGATCTAACCAAAAGCGCCCCCCGCATGCGGAGATCGCAAGAAATTTAGTGGATTATCAGCGCATTGAACAAGAACGTTCACCTGAATTTTTACTTTAGGAAAGGTGCGTCAGGCAAATGTGGCAACACGAGGGCGCAGTTTCTTGACGTTTTGGGTTGATCTCCCCCCCTTCTGTGGGATTTATGCCAGATGTTCGTGCCTGTTTGAACGGGTGTGAAACGCAGTCTTAAGATCGACTGTTCGTCAAGAAGAGCTGCCGGATAATGGGGTGTTTTTGCTCAGGGCAATGCGCCAAACAGGTCGGCATCGTCGGGATGGAGAGAAGATGAACGCGCGAGGCAAAAGGCTTTTGCAAAAAGATTTATGGCCATTGCTTGTCACCGGTTTCCTGCTGGCAACCCCTGCTCTGGCGGCTGATCAAACAGATCACCCCAAGGCGGTCGTGACACATTCCAGTAAGCCTGCACAGCCGCTGTCAACCAAGCACGCCGCCAAACCTGGAACCAAGAAAATTGCCGCAAAGCCTGTGGCAAGAAAAGTGACATCGTCAGTCTCTGCGTATGCAATCCCCACGCGCCTGGCGCAGATGGCCGCGGGCATTCCACTGACCCAGGTTCACCGCGTGGCACAAGCCGATGGCGGCGCCTCGGCTGAGGGGTTTGATCACGCGCTGCTTGATGACGGCACGTTCTGGCGCGAGGAAGGCAGTAACGTGACCTGGCAACAAACCGGGATGGCAAGTTGGTATGGCGGCCCGCGTTGGCAGGGCAAACGCACCAGTTCAGGCGAGCGCTACGATCAGAATAAACTGACCGCAGCGCACGCGACGCTGCCCATCGGCACTAAAGTGCGCGTGATGCGCACTGATGGACGCGGTTCAGTGATTGTGACGATCAATGATCGCCCTGGATCGCGCACCAGGATCATCGACCTGTCGCGTGAAGCTGCCAAAGAGCTTGGCATTTTGACCGCCGGCGTGACGATGGTGACGTTGCAGCCGCTCTAACAGGCAGCTGAACCGTTGCGGCGGAGACCGCTGACTATCAAATCGATTCCCTGGCCATGCCAGCGCTGGATCGCCTTGTGGTCTGCCCCGAGCAGGCTCGCCAATCGCCGCCAAGGATAGAGGTGTCGCCCGGTGAGTGGGCCGACAAGACAGCGTGCGCCGACAATGCGCTTGAGGACGTATTTATCGGCCGGGATGATCGCAATCCACCCCATTGCCTCATCCATCCGACTAATCTGCGCTGAATCTGGCACCGCCGGGCGCAGCCGGGTGTCCGGAGACTGCCAGCCATAGGCCTCGATGGCCGAATGCACGACATCATGGCGCGACATACGCAGGCGGGTGCTGGGGCCGGAATGCGGCAGGGATAGTAGAATTGTGCCGGCCTCTTCCAGCCGTGCGATGATAGAGTTCGCATTGATCGCGGTGATTGAGGTGTCAGACATCGGGATGGAGAGACCTACGGACATCAGAGGCTCCGGGGTTCAGGAATGAGCGGCCAAGTGTTGAGCGCGTGCGGCCGCACGGCGCTGTTGGAACAGACGGCGGGTAATTTCGGCCTGAACAAGGCTATGAACATTTTTCCGCGCCAATCGGCCTGCTGCAGCGGCATGCGCTGTGGCGAATAGGCGCTTTGGATGCGTGTGCGCGGGTTCGACGGCGCGAATCACCTCGACCACTGCCTGACGTGCGCTGCGCAACTCTGCCGCATCGACCTTCTTGGTCAGTCCTGGCGGCCTTTGGCCGATGGTGTGACGCATACACGGTGACAAACCCACCCGACGGTCCGCCTGCGCCAACATCGTGCGCGCATCATCGTGGGTGACGAGGCCAGATATCACTAAAAGTTGAACTGTTGGTCCCAATAGATGAGGGATCAGAAAATCTGGGTGCCACGCCATCACGTTTCTCCAGCGTTAAGGTTCGCATTCCCGTCATTTTGATGCCGCCTTCTCACCCTTATCGGAGGG
Source organism: Acetobacteraceae bacterium (assembly GCA_031291725.1). Lineage (GTDB taxonomy): Bacteria > Pseudomonadota > Alphaproteobacteria > Acetobacterales > Acetobacteraceae > CAIQQQ01. Next base: position 33,363 of record JARLIM010000037.1, on the reverse strand, counting down.
GGCGGCGTGTAGGAGCTGCCTTCGAGGCAAGTGCCCTGTGTGATGATCCCCCAGGTCAGTGCATGACCTGCCGGCAGCGGCTCGCGCCCCGATTCTTGCGGCACGGATGCATTTTGCGGCGGTGACTGCGGCCGAGTGGGAATTTCAAGGCCGAGTACGCGCGCTCTGGCGGTGATGACACTGCGACTGAGGCCAAATGAACGCGCCATGCAGCGCATCGACATGCCCTGCTTACGCATTGCGGCCAATTTCTGATCTGATTGCTGCGTCCATCTGACACGAAAGCCCGGACCGGCAGCGCGTGTGGTGACGACCTGCATGTTCACCCCCATTGGTTGCGGATTTTGACCAAGGCATTGTTAGAGGTTTTGACTAACGAGAGTCAATATAATTATCATAGACCCGTTAGAATTTTTCACATATCGTTTGAGAGTCGGAGGCACAAGCAATGCAACCAGCTGATAATTTTGAAATTGGAGCCCGCATTCGTGCGGCACGCGAGCGGGTTGGCCTGACGCAGGCGGCTTTGGCGCTGCAAGTGGGCGTAACACGTAGCGCAGTCGCTCAATGGGAAACCGGGCGTGCGGGCCAGGTTGGCGGCCATCTGGCTCAGATCGCGGCAGTGCTTGGATTGGGAATTGACCACCTGCTTCGAGGTGGGGCAGCGCAAAGCCTGGCTCAGGAATTTGGCGAGCGCGCGCTGACGGGGGACGAGTTGGCGTTGCTTCGGCTGTACCGGAATTGTCAGGCTGATGACCGGACAATCCTGCTGCGAATGGCCAGACGATTTTCCCAAATCGAGGAAAAGTAGCGATTCGACATCGAACAGGGAATCGCGATTCGGCAGTTACCAAAATGTTAAATGAAACGCCTCTAAGATCAAAGCTTGGGCTATTTTGGGTGAAGTGACCCCACACGTTGCCCAATTTTCACGCAAGCCGGTCGCTATCGTCGCAAGTCCGCGCACGGATCAAACACATTCAGTGTCGAATGGATTTGTTACGCTAATTCGCGCGGAATTTAAGGTATTTTTCGTGAGTAGTTCACGCCAATTCGCTTATTCCAAGCTTGCTCGCGACTGCAATAATGCGCTAGAGAAGTGCTAAGCGAGCATATGTGAAAGCGGGTGTCCTATGACAGCAGTCGGGCAAGGGTCGACAGGTTCTTCCTCAGCCACAGTTGGTGGCGGTGGTGGCGGTGTTGTTGGGCCGCAGAACCCGGTGGTGTTGAATGTCACGACATTGACCACCAATGCGGCGGCAAACAGCGCGCTGTCTGTTATTGCGTCTACCCCGACGCAAAATACCACTGTTTATGGTGGCAGTGCGCCCGCTTCTGATGGCAGCCAGAATTCGACTATTCCAGCGGCTGATTCGGCTGTTTGGGTAAGCAATACGAGTCCTGTAACGCTGACGAATATCGCCGGAACCACCAATCAGGTGGTCTATGCCGGTATCGGCGCGCTCAACATGACCGATGTTGGCCAATCTGACACCATCGTTGCCGGCGGCGGTAACAATACGGTTTCGTTCAGCCCGTCATCAATGGGATCAACCTTCATTGGTGATGGCAATAACGCGATTTCGGTGGCGGGCGCGGCTGGTTGGGTTACGTCTATCTTCGGCACGAAGTCGTCGGCTGACACCATTATCGGTGTGCCCGGGGGGGCGTCTGGGATTTATTATGCATCTTCAGCTGCCTCTTCGGCCTTCATCGATCCTGGCGCGCATAATGCGACAATCGTTGGTACGGCTGGCGGCATTGTAAATGTTTCGTCGGTGTTCGGCGGTATTGCATTCACAGGCCAGTTGACGGTGCAAAACGGCACCGGCTCGTTTACCGGCGGCACTGCTGGTGGCAACGTGATGGAATCGTCCACTGTCGGTGGCACGACGCTGATCGGTGGCGGTGGTGGCGACGTTTTGACGGCGCAGGGCATCCAGGATGTGCTGAAGGCCGGTCCGGGCGGTCTGGGTAATGTGACGTTGCAGGGTGCCAATACGCTCGGTGGCGATTCCTTCTACGCTGGCGCGACTGGGACTGATGTGATGTATGCCAGCACGCTGGCGGGTAGCAGTCTGTTGCTCGGCGATACGTTCTATGCCTCAACCTCAACGGCAACGAGCACCAATCCGGGAGTGCTCTATAACGGCGTGACGTTCGAGGGTGCTTTCATCGATCTGCACACCAATGCGGCGGGAGCGACCACAAACACCACGGCGAGCACCGTTGTCGGCAGCGGCGTCGGTGCGGCGCAGTTCGCCACGATTGCGGATTTTGTCGCAGGCAAAGACAAGCTGGTACTGACGGAGACGGCTGGCGAGTCGCAGACGATCGGTTCGACCACTGTGAACGGTGTGGCTGCCACAACGGTCACTTTGGGCAATGGCTCTGTGTTCACCTTCCTCAATGCCCCGCATCTATCAACGTCGGACATTGTCATTAAGACACCGTCTGCCTAATGCCTTGAATTTTGTGATTAAAAAGGCCGCCCAATTTGGCGGCCTTTTTTTGTTTGAGCCAGACCTTGCGTGCACCGGGTGTTGCTGAGAGTCTCGATGCCATGTTGAGCATCCGATTGGAGGCACAGGTGAACCTGATATTCTATTATTCCCCCAACTCAATCGCACTCGCAGCGCATATTGTGCTGGATGAAATTGGGGCTGATTATACCGCTGTAAAGGTAGATTTCGGGCAGAATGAACAACAGAGCGGTCATTTCAAAGCCATAAACCCGAAAGGGCGTGTGCCAGCTTTGGCAACTGAATGCGGAATTTTAACCGAGACGCCAGCGATTCTGACATATCTGGCGCAGATATTTCCAGAATCCACGCTGGTTCCTGCAAATAATCCGTTCCTCTTTGCTAAAATTCAGGAATTCAACGCCTATCTTTGCGCCACGGTGCATGTGGCCCACGCGCACAAGAACCGAGGACGGCGTTGGGTGGATGATGAGGTGGCGCTTGCTGCCATTCGGAAGAAAGTGCCGGAATCGATGGAAGCAACCTGCCGTTTGATCGAAGACGGGTTGTTGCAAGGCCCCTGGGTGATGGGAGAGCATTACACGATCTGTGATCCATATCTGTTCGCGGTCGCGCGTTGGCTGGAGGCGGATGGGGTGGATGCAACATTACGTCTGCCGCGTATCGCCGAACATCGGGCCCGCATGCTCGCCCGCCCCGCCACCGCCCGCCTGATGGCGGAATGTTATGTCTGAGATAAGAGCTGCAACAAAAATGTCGCTACCCGCCCCCTCACCTGCCGCATAAAACAACCCAGGGTTAAGGGGCACCGAGCCGATGCAATATGAGCGCCGTTTCAAATTTTTGGTGTGCGCCCCGGTGTTTGACGCCGAGGATTTGGAAGGCCAGCGGCTGGCGCAGATTGTGGCTGAGATCGAGAAGATCGGCTTTGGTGTCGTCAAAGCCCGCAAGGCCGACGACGCGGAATTGGTGATCCGCACCGACGCCGCGATTGGATGCGTGGTGATCGACTGGGGCAGACGCGGGCCGATGGGCAAGATGGCGGCGCTGATTCAGTTCATCCGCAAACGTGGGCTGGATACGCCGATCATCATTCTGGTGCGCCATCACCGGCTGGAAGAGATCCCGGTCGAGGTGTTGCACGAGGCGGATGGCTACGTGTTCCTGGCAGAAGAGACGCCGGAATTTATTGCCAAGAACCTCGCCTCTCGCTTGCGGCAATACGCCGAGACACTGCGCACCCCGTTCTTTGGCGCGTTGCTCGACTATAACGAGGAAGGCAATCAACTTTGGACCTGCCCTGGCCATAATGGCGGCGTGTTTTATGGCCGCTCGCCGGTGGGGCGGATCTTTTTCGAACATATGGGCGAGAACGTCTTTCGCGACGACATCGACAATTCTGTGCTCGATCTGGGCGATTTGCTGATCCATGAAGGCCCGGCACTGGAGGCACAAAAGCAGGCGGCGAAGATCTTTGGCGCCGAGCGAACCTATTTCGTGCTCAACGGCACCTCGGCCTCGAACAAGATTGTGCTCTCCGCGCTGATTGCCGATGGCGATCTGGTGCTGTTCGATCGCAACAACCACAAGGCAGCGCATCACGGCGCGTTGCTGCTTGGCGGCGGTATTCCGGTGTTTCTGGAAACGGACCGGAACCCGCAGGGGCTGATCGGGCCGATCGACATCGAAGCCTGGGATGAGACGAAGCTCCGCGAAGCGATTCGCGGCAATCCGCTGGTGACAGACCCCGAAGCCTGGCAGAAGCCGCGCCCGTTCCGCTGTGCGGTGATCGAGCAATGCACATATGATGGCACCATATATAATGCAGAGATGATCCTCGAACGGATCGGCCATCTGTGTGACTACATCCTGTTCGACGAAGCCTGGGCCGGGTTCCTGAAATTCCACCCGCTGTTCAAGGGCCGATTCGCGATGGGGTTGGTGAATTTGGGCGCAGAGTCGCCCGGGATCATCTGCACCCAATCCACCCACAAGCAATTGGCGAGCTTCAGCCAAGCCAGCCAAATTCACGTGCGCGACAACCACATCAAGGGGCAACGCCGCCGCGTAGAGCATAAGCGCTTCAACGAGACGTTCCTGATGCACGCCTCAACCTCGCCATTCTATCCTCTGTTCGCCTCGCTGGACGTGGGCGCGCAGATGATGAAGGGGCGGCAGGGCGAGGTTTTGTGGGATGACACGATCAGGCTGGGCATCGAGTTGCGCAAGAAGCTACGCGCGATTGCCGCTGAATTGTCTGAGCGTGAAACCGACCCGGTGCGGCAGTGGTTTGTTGATCCGTTCGTGCCTGATTTCGTCGAGCATGAAGGTGAGCGGGTGCGGTGGGAGGATGTGCCGACCGATTCCCTGGCCGCTGATGCGCGCTATTGGGAGTTCGGTGAGGGCGAGGCATGGCATGGCTTCCGGCATGTGGGGCCGGGCTATGCGATCACCGACCCCAACAAGCTGACGCTGCTGACGCCAGGATTTGACCGCAGAACGGGCGCGTATCTCGATCATGGTGTGCCGGCCCCGGTATTGGCGCAGTATCTGCGCGAGAACCGGATTGTGCCGGAGAAGAACGACCTGAATTCGATACTGTTCCTGCTCACGCCGGGCGTGGAGAGCAGCAAGGCGGGCACGTTGCTGTCCAATTTGGTGTTCTTCAAGCGGTTGCATGACGACAACGCGAAACTGGAAGACGCGATACCGGAATTCGTCCGCAAACGTCCGCATCGCTATGGCGGCATGCGGTTGCGCGATCTGTGTGCGGAGATGCATTCGTATTATCGCGAGGCGAATACGTCGGCCTTGCAACGCGCACAGTTTCGCGTGGGTCATTTCCCGGAGCAGGCAATGCCCGCCAATGTGGCGGTGCGCCACATGACACGCAACAATGTGGATTACCTGCCGCTTGATGAGATTGCCGGACGGGTGGCGACGACGATGTTTGTGGTCTATCCGCCGGGAATTGCCACGATTGTGCCGGGTGAGCGGTTGACCGAGGCGGCACAGCCGATGATCGACTACCTTAAGGTGTTCGAACGGGGAGCCAATCTGTTCCCTGGATTTGAGAACGAAATCCAGGGGCTATATCGCGAGAAAACGCGAGAGGGGCAGACACGCTTTTATACCTACGTCGTCAAGGAATGAGGCGGTGAGCCAGAAGAGGCGTATGCTGGCGGGTGAACTCTATAACGCCCAGGACGCCGAATTGCAGGCCGAGCAATTGCGGGCAGCGCAGTGGATGCTGCGCTACAATGCCTCCGGGGCGCACGGGGCGGCGGTATTATTGGGAATGCTGCGCGAAATCATGGCAGAAGTGGGTGATGGCGTGGTGATTCGTCCGCCATTTTCCTGCGATTACGGGTTTAACATTCACGTCGGTGATGGGGCTTATCTGAACTTTAACTGCGTGGTGCTCGATGTGATGCCGGTGCATATCGGTGCAGGAACGTTGATTGGGCCGAATGTGCAGATCCTCACCGCCGACCATCCACGCAACGCGCTGGAGCGGGCAGCGGGCCTGGAGTTTGGGCGCAGTGTGGCGATTGGGCGCAATGTCTGGATTGGCGCAGGCGCGATGATTTTGCCGGGTGTGACGGTGGGTGATGATGCGATCATCGGTGCGGGCAGTGTCGTGACGCGCGATGTGCCTGCAGGTGTGACGGTGGCAGGTGCCCCGGCACGTCCAATTTAGGCATTCTATTCGACGGGATCGGGACGCGATTCGATACGGCGGACTGGCATTGTCCAAGCCATGAAGGCACCGAGAATCGGGAAGATGGCGATGGCGATGAAGGCTGCGCGGAAGGCGTGTGCGACTTCCAGCTTCACGTCGCTGACGCGGTCTGCACTGAGTCCCGCGAGCGCCTTCGGTCCCTCCTCCACCATCAGGCTGAACAGATGCGCGGTTTGCGGATCGGTGGCAGCCAGGGCGCCGAAGAGCACAGCGCCGACCAGCGCCGTGCCAAGACCAGCACCGATGGTGCGGGAGAACTGCACACTCGCCGAAGCGGCCCCAAGCTGGCGCGGGCCGGCAAGCATCTGCACCGTTGTCTGCACGACGGGCATTGCCGTGCCACACATCAACGCCGTGCAGAAAAACAGCCCGGATAATTGGTCGAGATTGAGAGACGGTGCCAGGAAGGCAAAGGCGAACAGTAGCATCGCCAGCACAGGTTGCCCCAGCGATGGCACAATGGCGCTGTGGCCCGTTCGGGTGATCACCTGCCCGGTTCCCATCGCCCCCACCGCGATGAAGGCAGTGAGTGGCAGCATGCGCAGGCCGGTGTCGGAGGGCGAGGTGGCGCGGACAACTTCCAGATAGATCGGCAGAAAGGTGATCAGCGAGACGATGGTGGCACCGGCGCAGCAGGCGAGCAGATTGGTGCGCCAAATCGCCTCCTGCCGCAGCAGATTGATCGGCAGCAAAGGCACCGGGGCACGCACCTGATGGCGAAGCAAAACCGTGCAGCAAGACCCGGAAAAGATCAGCATGCCCAAAGCATAGGGTAGCACGGACGGATCAAATTTGCGGAATTCTTCCAACGCCAGAAGCAGCGGCACAATGGTCATCACGAACAGGATGAGACCGGGTGTGTCGAAGCGAAACGCCCCCAATGTGGGCGGACGCGGCTTGAGGCGGAAGGTAAGCAGAACGGCGATCAGACCGAGCGGGATGCTCATCCAGAACACACTCTGCCAGCCCATGCTCTGCGTCAACCAACCGCCAGCCACCGGGCCGAAGCTGGAGGCCGCGACAAAGACGGTCGCCGTGTAGCCTTGATATCGGCCACGCTCACGCGGCGGCACCACTTCGCCCACGAGAGCTTGGCTCAGTGTCATCAGCCCACCACCGCCGAAACCTTGCAGCACACGGGCTGCGGTGAGGAGGAGAATGGACGGGGCGATAGAGCACAGTCCTGAGGCGGTGATGAACAGCGCCAGCGCCAAGAACATCACCCGGCGGCGGCCGAGCGCATCGCCCAGACGACCATAGACGGGTGCGGCGATGGTGGCGGCGATCAGGTAAGAGACGACAATCCAACTGACACGCTCAACCTGCCCCAGATCGCCCGCGATGGCCGGCAAGGCTGTGGCCACGATCGTGCCGTCCACCGAGGCCAGGAACATCGGCAGCATGACCGAGGGAAAGACGGTAAAAAATAGACGTTTTGAGGATACTTCGCCCATGAACGATTGGTGGCGTGCGAATGCGCGGGCGGCAAGCGTCATGCGGCGGCGTTGTGCTTGACCCTCCAATGCGGCGGATGCAGGTTAGGATTCAAATACATAAAAACCGGGAGAAAATCATGGCCCACACATCCACAAGCCGCCGCGCAGCTCTGGCATCCGGTATCGCGCTTGCCGCTGCACCGCTGACGGCTGGCCTGCCACGCGAGGCTCAGGCGGCAACGTCAGGCCCGATTTTTGATGTGCCACGCATTTCGATTCCTATTGTCGGCAGCACACAGGTGTTTCCGGTGCGCCGGATCTATTGCATCGGTCGCAACTACGCCGCCCACGCCATTGAGCGTGGCTCTGACCCAACCCGCGAACCGCCGTTTTTCTTCCAGAAACCGACAGATGCGGTGCAGAATGTGGCCCCTGGCACAACGGCGGATCACCCTTACCCGTCGCTGACGAAGAATTATCACCACGAGATCGAACTGGTGGCCGCCTTGCACAAGGGTGGACGAAATGTGCCGGTGGAGCGGGCGCTGGACCTTGTGTACGGCTACACGATCGGCCTCGATATGACGCGCCGCGATTTGCAGAACGCGATGGGCGATCAGCACAAGCCGTGGGAAATCGGTAAGAGCTTCGACCATGCGGCACCGCTCGGCCCGATCCATCCGGTGGCGCAGATCGGCCATTTCACCAAAGGCGCCATCACGCTGTCGGTGAATGGCAAGCTGCGGCAGAATTCGGATCTGTCGAAGATGATCTGGTCGGTGGCCGAACAGATAGCACAACTCAGCACGGCATTCGAGCTCATGCCGGGGGACATCATCTATTCCGGCACCCCGGAGAATGTGGGGCCGGTGGTGCCTGGCGACGTGCTGGTTGGACATATTGACGGATTGCCGGAGCTGATGGTGCGCATCGTCTGATCGACAGGTCTGCTTGCACGGCTTCATGGCTTCGACTGCGCCAGGATTGCAGGGAAAGGTTGCGTCATGCCGTATGATCGGCATGATGTGGATGGGAGCGACGCCCTTCGGCCCTCGATCCGGGACAGGGGTATGAGACTGCGAATTCTTTTGGTCGACGATAATGCCGAGCGTGCCCAAGCGGTTGCGCAAGGATTGCTGGCCGATGGCTGTGAGGTGGTGGGCGTGGTGCCCGACCATGCCGATATTGTCAGCCTGGTGCGCTCCACCGGGGCGGATGTGATTGTCTGTGACCTGGATCACGCCTCTCGCGATGCCATCGACTCCATGCAGGCATTGCACCGCAATGAGCCGCGCCCGGTGGTGATGTTCGTGGACCGTACAGATCCGGGCAGCACGGAAGCGGCGTTGCAAGCCGGGGTGGCGGCTTATGTGGTTGAAGGCTTGTCGCCGACGCGGGTGCGGGCGGTGATCGATGTGGCGGTGGCACGATTCAAGTCGCATCAGGGGTTGCGCGCCGAGTTGCAAGAGGCCCGCACGGCGTTGAATGATCGCAAACTTGTAGAGCGGGCCAAGGGATTACTGATGTTGACCCGCAAGATGAGCGAGGAGGAAGCCTTTCGCACGCTGCGGCGTCTGGCGATGGATCAGGGCAAGAAGCTCTCGGAAACAGCGGCGAACGTGATCGCGATGGAAAAACTGCTCAAATCCTGAGCAGCTTCGTGCCTTTGGATCGTTCACGGCCTGGATGCCGGACAAAATGCAGCCGCTGCATGGCATGCCACCCGCTTGGCATGGCGGCTGCATAGATGAAGATCGCTGCAAACTGCCGGAAAAATGCCGGCCCCATACTGGCAACGACGGCGGACATGGCGAAGCAGCGTCGAATCTGGTGGGCCGATGGCGGTCTATTCGAATTCGCGACAATTGACCGTGGGGAGTTTTGCTGTCGTGTCGTCCATCTCCGAACCCGGATCGCTGCCGCTCTCCCGCCCTGCCGTGACCAAGGGCTGTGACGTGGTTCGACTGGGCTTCATGCCATTGACCGATTGTGCGCCTTTGGTGGTCGCTGAGATGCTGGGGTTGTTCCAAGGCCACGGCGTGCGCGTCGAATTGTCGCCGCTCAATGCCTGGGTGGCGCTGCGGGACCGGATCGCCATCGGACAATTGGATGGCGGCCAGATGTTGGCTCCGATGCCGATTGCATCAAGCCTGGGGCTGGGCAGCGTGGCGCGTGCAGTGTCGGTGGTGTCGGTGCTGACAAGCCAGGGCAATACGATCACCCTCGGTGATACGCTGCTGGCCGATATCGAAAAGGCTGCCCCGGCGCTTGCCAAGCTGCGTCCGCTGCCCGCCGAAGCGTTGGCCGCGGCCATCAGGATGCGCAAGCGCAAGGGGCAGGAAGCGCCGATTTTGGCGATTGTCTATCCATTCTCCTCTCATAACTATCTACTGCGCTATTGGCTGGCCTCGGCCGGGATAGATCCCGATACAGACGTTTTACTGCGCGCTGTACCGCCACCGTTGGTGGCTGATGAATTGGCCGAGGGCCGGATTGACGGGTTCTGCGCCGGGCAGCCTTGGGGATCGCGGGCGGTGGATTTGCGCGCGGGCAGGATTGTGCTTGGCACGGGCGATATCTGGCCCAATCACCCGGAGAAAGTGTTTGCTTTGTCATCAGAGTTGCTCGAACACGCCCCGGAGACGGCGGCAGCGTTGGTGGCGGCGACAATCCAGGCCGGCAAATTTCTTGCAGATCAGGCCAATCTGAAGCAGGCGGCAAAATGGGTGCATTACTATGCATTGCCGCAAGTGCCGTTATCGGTTGTGGAACAATCGCTATCGCGACGTCTTCCCTATGGTCCAGATGAGATGGAACAGCCTTTCGCGGCCCCTGAGTTCTGCCCTGCCCGTTCCTGCCCGCACACCGCGCATGGCCAGTGGTGGTTGCGGCAAATGCAGCGTTGGGGGCATGCGGGAGAGGCACCGTCCGGCTTGATCGAGCGGCTATGGCGGACGGATATCTGGCTTGCCGGGGCGGCCAGGGCGGGCTTTCCTACCGATAATCTCATCGTCAGCCCTTGTCCGGACGGCGCATAAGGCTGCCATCAACGGAAACATTGAATGACGATCTTACAGCCTGGATTGTTGTCCAGGATGAAAATCGGAAAATGATGTAGGTCGCAGATTGCCTGCACCAGACTGAGCCCCAGGCCACGCCCGGTGGAATTGCGGCTGATATCGAGTTTGACGAAACGGCGCAGCACAGATTCGCGCGCCTCTGCTGGAATGCCGGGGCCTGAATCGGCAACGCTGATCACCGGACCTTCCAGGCGGCTGCGCAGAAATACGCCCACGTGCCCGCCCGGTGGGGTGAATTTAAGCGCATTATCAACCAGATTGGCGACAGCCTCGACGAGCAGATCCCACTCACCGTCCACATATGCATGCGCCTCAATGACCGCGCTGAGCGAAATCTGCCGTTCCTCGGCGACAGGCTGGAAGATTTCGACGGTCTCTTCCAGCAAGGCAGCGAGGTTGCAGGGCTGAAAATCCGTGCTCCGCCAGCCATTCTGGAGGTCGGCAATTCGCAGAAGGGCGGTGATGGTGGACAAGGACTGATCGACGTTGCCAATGCAGTCATCGATCATTCGTCCCACAGGGGTATCGTCGCCAGCGGCATTATAGGCACGTTCAAGGCGGGCGCGCAGGGCGGTGAGAGGTGTGCGCAAATCATGGGCGATGTTTTCACCCGCGTTGCGCAGCGCCGCCATGCCTTCCTCAAGCCGGGCAAGAATGCGGTTGAAGATAGCGCAGAGCCGATCCAACTCGTCCCCCTCGACATCGGCCGACAAGCGAAGCGATAGGGCACCGCCCATAATCTGCTCGGCGGTGTCATTCAGATGACGCAGACGACGATTGCTCAGGATGCCAAATGCGATACCCAAGGCTATGGTGAAGGCCACGCCAGGCACCGCCAATGTCAGTCCGGCGCGGATAAAATCCTGGCGCACGGCGAGCGATTCGGTGGCATCACGGGCGACAACCAGAATGCGCCCGTCCGGCAAGGCTTTGCCCGCGGCGTGCAGAATGGAAGTGCCGTCGTCTGAGCGGGATTCGTGGGGTTGGCCATCCAGCACGAGATCTGGCGGAATTGTTAGAAGATCACCAACTTCTGAGGTGCGGTCTGGCAGAAATAACCCCACCTGCGTGACCACCGCCGGGCCGCCATTCATGCGTGAGGTGATCATGAAGGGCAACATGGCCGAAGGCCGTGCGGCCAGCAGTTCGAGTTGTTCACTGATCGAGCGGTCGAGCGTGGCAAATAAAAGGTCGGTTGCCTTCCACGCGACCAACTCAAACAGCGCAAGCATCAGCATGGCGAACATCGAGGCCACGATCAGCCCCCAACGTAGACCACGGCTGCGCCAAAGCGGAACGAAATGCTGACTATGCGTTGGCATCGAGCCGGAAACCGGTGCCACGGATGGTGGCCAATAACGGCACCTCTCCCGGCAGGTCAAGCTTACGCCGCAAGCGACCGACATGAACGTCAAGCAGATTGGTTTTCAATTCAAAGCGATAGCCAAACACATCTTCGAGCAGCATTTTGCGGGTGACGACCTGATCGGGGCGGCGAATGAGGTATTCTAAGATTTGGAACTCACGGCCCAACAACTCCAAATCACGTCCGTTGCGTCTGGCGACACGCGTGACAAGATCGATCTCCACCGGACCATGACGCAATACTGTCTGTGGGCCGGAGGCCGGGCGGCGGATGAGGGCTTCAACACGCGCAGTGAGTTCGCCAAGTGCGAAAGGCTTGATCAGATAGTCATCGCCACCGGCGCGTAAGCCATCGATTCGCTCATTGACGGCATCAAGCGCCGACAGAACGAGCGCGGGGGTGGAAATGCCTTCCGAACGAAGTGTGCGAATAACCGACAGCCCATCCAAGTGCGGCACCATACGGTCCACGACGAAGGCGCTCCACCCTGGCCGACGTGCCAAATCAAGGCCGGCTACACCGTTGACCTCGACCTGAACGTCAAAACCATGCCGGGTGAGTTCAAGGCGAATCTCCTCAGCTGTGGCCGGGTTGTCCTCGATCACCAGAATGGCAGGCATTCTCGGCATATCTCCCAAAGTTCAGAACGTGCGTGTTGTATCACCATGTCATCGAATTTAATCGCGACGCCAGGGGTCCAGAGCAATAAAGTAAATGGAGGCGATCTCCAATGAGATGATCGTGGCGGGATGAGACGTAGAGATGACAGAATTGGACACTCATTTGGAGCAAGTCGGGGGGCTGAAATCCGCCCGTCGTGGACTGTTCCGCCTTGGCGCGGCCGGTGCGCTTGCGGCTGGTTTTGGTCGAGCAGTGCGCGCGGAAAGCGGATTGCCCGCCCAGGATTGGGGCAGCGGTATCGGCGCGGCAGTTGCTGACGTCACCTATGGCATGCCGCCTAAGGATGAAAGCGATATGCAACGCCGTCTGGTGCCGTGGTTGACCGGCGACCAGACCTCATCGATCAGCTTCACGCCGCTGCAATACCAGACCGGCATCATCACGCCGTCTGGTGTGTTTTTCGAACGTTACCATAATGGCATGGTGCAAGCGAATAAGCGCGACACCCGCCTGATGATTCACGGTTTAGTGGATCGCCCGTTGATTTTCACCTTCGAAGACATCCTGCGCATGCCGAGCGAGACGCATGTGCACTTTCTTGAATGCGCCGCAAACGGCGGCATGGAGTGGCGTGGTGCGCAGCTGAATTCACTGCAATACACCCACGGCATGGTCGCCTGCGCTGAATGGGTTGGCGTGAAGCTGTCCACTCTGCTGGAGCAGACCGGGCTGAAAAAGGAAGGCAAGTGGCTGTTGGCCGAAGGGTCCGACGGTTCTCATTTGACGCGCTCGATCCCGATCGAGAAGGCGCTGGATGATTGCATGGTGGTTTACGGCCAGAATGGCGAAAGTTTGCGCCACGAACAGGGCTATCCGATCCGTTTGATCGTGCCGGGTTGGCAAGGCAACATGAACGTGAAATGGCTGCGCCGCCTCAAGATTGGCGACAAGCCGTGGTTTACCCATGAGGAAACCTCGAAATACACGGAATTACGTGCCGATGGTAAAGCCTACGGCTTTACTTGGCCGATCTATGCAAAGTCGGTGATTACCTTCCCGTGCCCGGAAATGCATGTCAAAGGCCCCGGCGTTTATGAGGTGCGTGGCTTTGCTTGGTCCGGCCTGGGCAAGATCAAGCAGGTCGATGTGAGTTTCGATGGTGGCGTGAATTATACGCGCGCTCGATTGGATGGCCCCGTGCAGCCGAAATGCTTCACGCGCTTTACGTGCGAATGGCGCTGGGATGGCAAGCCTGCCCTGTTGCAGTCCCGCGCCATCGATGAAACCGGCTTCGTGCAGCCGACCATCGCGGAGTTGCGTGCGATGCGTGGCTCCAACGGTGTCTACAACAACAATTCGATCCAGACTTGGGAAGTGAAAGCTGACGGGAGCGTGAACAATGTCCAGCTCGCGTAAATTATTGGCACTGGTTGCCGCTGGCTTGTTCAGCTCTGCCGCCGCACATGCCGCCGAACCGTCACTTGGCCTTGGCCAGACGGCAACGCCTGAGCAGATTGCTGCCTGGAACATCGATGCACGCCCTGACGGCGTGGGTCTGCCAGAGGGCAAGGGCTCGGTTTCCGATGGCGATGACGCCTATCAGGAAAATTGCGCCATGTGCCACGGCACATTCGGAGAGGGTGGCAAGTATCCGCGTCTGGCCGGCGAGGGCAAGCTGACGGGCGATCGTCCGGAGCAGACAGTGGGCTCGTTCTGGCCGTATTCGGTCACGCTGTTCGATTTCATCAATCGCGCCATGCCCTATCCGGCCCCGCACAGCCTGCCGCCGGAGAAGGTATACGCCATCACGGCCTATATTCTGAACCAGAACAATCTGGTGGGCGATGATTTCGTGGCGGACAAGAACAGCCTGCCTAAGGTGAAGATGCCCAACGAAGGCGGTTTTATCTGGAAAGACCCTCGCCCGGACACGCATGATAGCGACTGCATGAAAAATTGCAGACCGGTCGCCAGTGTGAAGATTTCAACCACCGCTGAAGGCTCGCGCGTGACCCCGCGCACGACCGGCCCGTTGGACACGGATATACCGCAATGAACGCACATCGCGCTTCGTTTCAATTGCATCAACAGAAACGCAATCAGCAGACGCCGATGCCGATGCCGATGCCGACTTTCGGGCTAGAGAGCATTCTCGCACCCGTCGAAATCGAAAAGATTCTCGATTTTCTCTATTCGCTCTAACTGCAGGACGCTTCGCATGAGTTTCGAATCCACCGCCTCCTTAGAGGCAACCCGCCGAACCGCCCTGCGCCTGCTGGCCGGGCTTGGTCTGTATGGGATCAGCATGCCGGCTTTCGCCGACGCGGTTCCCGGCTGGCCCGCCGATGCGTTCAAGGCCAAGACGGCTGATGAGGCATTGGTCGCCCTGTACGGCAAGAAGTTCGAGATGTCGGATAAGGTGTCCATCGATGGCCCGGACATCGCCGAGAATGGCGGCGTGGTACCGATTTCTGTTGATACCAAACTGCCGAACGTGACGTCGATCAGCATTCTGGTGGCCGAGAACCCGAACGCGCTCGCCTCGTCCTATAAATTGGGCGAAGGCGCGAACCCGGCCGTTGGGTGTCGCTTGAAGATGGCAAAGACGACGAAGGTGATCGCCGTCGTTGAATCAGACGGCAAGCTTTATGCTGCTTCGCGCGATGTAAAAGTGACCCTTGGCGGCTGCGGCGGCTGAGTAGAGAAGGATAGAAGATCATGCCCAGCATTCGCATGAAAGCCGCAGCGAGCGGCGACACCACCGAGGTTCAGGCCCTGGTGCAGCATCCGATGGATTCCGGCTTTGTCAAAGACGCCAGCGGTAATCTGATCCCGCCCCATCATATCGAAACCCTGGTCTTCCAGCACAATGGCAAGACCGTGTTCACGGCTCTTTGGGGGCCGGCGGTTTCCAAAGACCCTTACTTGAAGTTCTCGTTCAAGGGTGCTGCCAAGGGCGATGCCCTGACGGCGACCTGGATCGACAATCTCGGCAAAACCGATACCGCCACCGCTAAAATCGCATGAACAACAGGCGCCAGCCCCACTGCCTAGCCACTCCGCTCGATGCGATCGCCGCGCCGGACGGGGTGGCGGTGGAGCCGGCGCCGGGTGCCATCGATCCAAAGGCCGACCCGACGACATTGCCTGGCGTGGCGCATGCGGAATTCGGCACCGGCCCAACGGTCTGTGGCGCGATCTGATAAACAGAAAACAGTCCGGCATGAAGCGGTCCTCCGCTAAGCGCCAACCATAGCTCAGGAAACTTCCATGCAGGCGCGTCGACGCGAATTCCTGGCAGCGGTGGCCGCTGCCCTGGCCACTGGCCCCTTTGCCCACACTGCCCGCGCGCAGAGTGCCAAATCCGGTGCGGCGGATATCTATGCCCTGCCCCGGCACGGTAATGCCCGCGTGCTGCATATCACCGACACACATGCGCAATTACTGCCGGTGCGGTTCCGCGAGCCATCGGTCAATCTCGGCATTGGCGCGGCGCTCGGGAAGACTCCGCATGTGGTGGGCGATGCGTTTCTGAAGCATTTTGGCATTTCGGCGCACACACCGCTGGCCCATGCTTTCACCTGCCTCGACTTTGAAACGGCCTCTCGCCAATACGGGCGCCTGGGCGGTTACGCGCACATCGCCACGCTGGTCAATCGCCTTCGCTCAGAAGCGGGAGCGGCCAACACGGTGCTGCTCGATGGCGGTGACACATGGCAGGGCTCGTGGGTGGCACATGCTTCCAAGGGCGAAGCGATGGTCGAGATCTGCAATCTGCTGGGCGTCGATGCGATGACCTCGCATTTTGAGATGACTTATGGAGCCGAGCAGTTCCGCGCCAACCTGGCGAAGTTCAAGGGCAGCTATGTTGCCCAGAACGTGTTTGCCACGGATGAGGCCGCGTTGAACGGCACCGAGATGTTCGATGAGGAAAGTGGGCGGGTGTTCCGTCCGTATGTGATCAAGGAAGTCGGCGGTCGCCGTCTTGCGGTGATCGGCCAGTGCTTCCCGTATATCCCGATCGCCCATCCGCGCAGATTTGTGCCGGATTGGACCTTCGGCATCCGTGACAGCGACATGCAGAAGGTCGTCAATCAGGCGCGCAGCCAGGATAAGGCGGATGCGGTTGTGGTGTTGTCGCATAATGGCATGGACGTCGATTTGAAGCTGGCCAGCCGGGTGACCGGCATCGATGTGATCCTGGGCGGACACACGCATGATGCCGTTCCGCAACCGGTGGCGGTCAAGAATGCCGGTGGCACGACGTTGGTGGCCAATGCCGGTTCGAACGGCAAATTTTTGGGCGTGCTCGACCTGGATATTGGCATCGGCAAGCTGAACGATGTTCGCTACACGCTGCTGCCGGTGTTCGCCGATCTGCTGCCGGAAGATGCGGCGATGGCGGCCAAGATCGCAGAGCTTCGTGCGCCGCACACCAAGTTCCTTGATGAGAAGCTCGCCACCGCAGGCGAAGTGCTGTATCGCCGGGGCAATTTTGCAGGCACGTTGGACCATGTGATTTGCGAGGCATTGACCAAGGAATTGGATGCCGAAATCGCCATCTCGCCCGGCTTCCGCTGGGGCACGTCGCTGCTGCCCGGTGAGGCGGTGACGATGGATGCGCTGACGACGAGCACGGCGATCACCTATCCGGACGTCTATGTGCAGGAAATGACCGGCGATACGATCAAAACCGTGCTGGAAGACGTGTGCGACAATTTGTTCAACCCCGATCCTTATGTGCAACAGGGCGGCGATATGGTGCGCACGGGCGGCATGGATTTCACCTGCACGCCGAACAACACAATGGGCAACCGCATTTCGGACATGACGCTCTTCAACGGCACCAAGATCGAAGCGGGCAAAACCTATAAGGTTGCAGGCTGGGCATCGGTGACATTGGAGCAGGGCAAAACCCCGGTGTGGGAGACGGTGGCCAAGCATCTGCGCAGCGTCGGCACCGTCAAGACGGCACGGCCGAGCCGCGTTACACTCAAAGGCGTGGACGGCAATCCGGGCATCATGTCGTGAAGCGGCGGGGAATGCTGCTGGCTGTGGCGGCGTCGATGTGCGGCGCTTCCGTGGTGCGGGCGCAGATTTTGCCTGATGAGCGGCCGTTCGTCGAACATCGTTTGGTGCTGCAATTGTCTGACGATTCAGAAGGCAAGCAGCATCAGGTTCTCAACAACGCCGAAAATGTGATGAAGGTATTCGGGCCGGACAAGGTGGCCATTGAGGTCGTCACTTTTGGCCCCGGCATTGTGCTTCTGCGCGACGACAACCCGAATGCCGAGCACATTCGCAGTTTGAAGGTGCAGGGCGTGGTGTTCGACGTATGCCAGAACACCATCGACACCTGGGAAAAGAACAACGGAAAGCCATTTCCGATCAGCGCCCAGGCACGTCGCGTGCCGTCCGGAGTGGCCCAGATTATGACATTGGCGGAACACGGCTACACGCCGGTTCGGCCTTAACGGAACCGTTTTGAGGGGGAAGAGCATAATGAACACGAATCGTCGCCAAAGCCTGTTGGGGCTTGGGATGGCCGTCGCCGCCACTGCCGGCCTTGCGCGGTCTGCGCAGGCAAGCCCGGAAGCACCGCTCGCTGCCAAAGGGGCCAAGACGCTGGAAGCGTTGCATGGCCATCTCGCCAAGGCGCCACGTCGACGGGATTACAAATCGGTTCCGATGATCCTCGACAATCGTGACCAATGGGATGCCGAGGCGCTCGACGCCGTGCTGCACTATGCTGGCGGCCCAAAACAGTCCTGGGACAATACCGATCTGGCTGGCCCGTGGTTGAACGTGATGCGCAATTCCATGAATTCGCAGATTATTTCCTTCAAACACCCGGAATTCCTTTGCGTCTCCGCCACGCATGGCTCGGCGCAGTTCGCGCTGTATGACGACGTTCTGTGGGAGAAATACCAGATCGGCAGCAAGCTGCTTGGCGGCAAGCCGGACAAGAACAGCTTCATCGTGCTGCCTGAAGGTGCCTCGCACGATCCGGCGAATTACGAGGATGCCAAGGGCGCATTCTCTGCCCCCGGCAACTCCGTGGCGACGTTGCAGAAGCGCGGTGCGGTGTTTTTGGTCTGCCACAATGCAATCTGGGAACATTGCCAGCGGCTGATCAGCATGGAGATCAACCCTGACAAGCTGACCATCGATCAGATGTGCGCTGAGATCAGCAACCATTTGATCCCGGGTGCGATCCTGACGCCGGGTGCTGTGGGAACGCTGGTTGAACTCGCCACCGCTGGCTTTGCTTACACACGATGAGACGCTTCGCCCTTGCCAGCATCGTACTGGCCACCCTCACCCTGCCCTGCCTCGCAGCGGCTCCCGCCAATTCCCCGGCAGGAAAGATGGAAACTGCCGACACCTTGCTCCCGCCCTGGCAGCATGGCGTGAACAACGATGCGCTGGATAAGGGGTTGGATTTTACCGTGGCGCCAGTGGACACCATGGTGGATTTCCACGGAAATCTGAACGATCCGGCCTTGGTGATTTATGCGTCGGGCAACAATTTCTTTGCGTATAAGAAGTTGGTTGACCTGTTCGGTGAGAAGCACCCGCAATGGCGCGGCCGTATATTCTATGAAACGCTGCCTCCGGGCTTGTTGTTGAAGCAATTACAAAACGGCGGCACGATCACCGCCGGAAACATGACCTTCACCGCCAAGCCTGATGTGATGATGGCCGAGCAAAAGGCATCGGAGACCTGGGTTAAACAAGGCACGCTGGTGGCGCCTGTGGTCTCGTTCGCCACCAATGATCTGACAATCATGGTGCCTGCCGGCAATCCGGCACATGTGACGGGGCTGGCCGATCTCGCCGGGGCGAAGATGGTGTTGGCGATGCCCAATCCAGCGTGGGAGGGTGTGGCGAGACAGATCCGTGCGTCGTTGGTCAAAGGTGGCGGTGAGGCTTTGGCTGCTCAGGTCTATGACGCCAAAGTGGCTGATGGCACGACCATTCTGACCCGGATTCATCACCGCCAAACGCCGCTTTGGCTGATGCAGGGCAAGGTGCAGGCAGGCGTGACGTGGACATCGGAGGCGATCTTCCAAGAGAAGGCCGGCAATCCGATTGCCCATGTTGCCATTCCGGCCGCGCAGAACGTGCTTGCCGTTTACAGTGCGGCGGCGACCTCGGCTGCACCGCACCCTGATGCAGCCAAGGCGTGGCTGGAATTTATCGGCTCGGATGAAGCCTTCGCCATCCTCTCACCCTATGGGTTTAAACGTTATGCTCCCTGATCTTTCGCAGGATTGCGGTTGCGGCGCTTCGAGTTGGTTACAACGCCGGGCCGGTCGGCGCGGGTTGTTGGGGTGCGCCGGACTGGTCGCCGCAGCCGTCGCCATGCCGGGCGAGGCCGAAGCTGCGGCGGAGATGTTTCCGCCCTTGTTGGAAGACATTAAAATTCAGCGCGTGCCGGGAACCTCAGTCTATTACACGCTCGGCCATTACGGCGTGCCGGATGAGCGCAACGAGGGTCACACCTCCAATGCCGGATTTGTGGTGACAGATGACGGCGTGGTGGTGTTCGACGCGCTTGGCACCCCAGCACTTGGCAATGCGTTGCTGCAAAAGATCCGCAGCGTGACCGACAAGCCGGTGAAATACGTCGTCGTCAGCCATTATCACGCGGACCATATCTACGGCTTGCAGGCGTTCCGCGACCAGACTGACGCGGTGATCGTTGCACAGGAAAAGGCGCTTGATTACACCGCCGAGGGCAATCTGGATGATGAGGCTGCCGGGCCGAGGTTGGAGCAGCGTCGGCAGGCATTGGCACCGTGGGTGAATGAGAACACCCGAATCGTCATGCCTGGATTCGCTTTCAAGGTCGCGGCCGAGATGCGAATCGGTCAGCATCAGCTGCAAATGATCTATGCCGGCCCGGCGCATTCCATGAGCGACATGATGATGCTCGTGCTGCCCGAGCGCGTGCTGTTTGCTGGCGATATCGTGCAGAATGGCCGTGTGCCGTTCATGTCCTCCGGTGCGGTCAACACCAAGAACTGGCTGCAAGCGCTGTCGTCAGTGGGGGAGTTGCAGCCGCAATTCATCATACCTGGGCACGGGAAAACCTCGACCTCGGTGAACGAGGCCATTGGTTTCACCCAGACCTATATCGACTTCGTTCGCCAGAAGATGGGCGATGCGGTGGCCAATTGGTTGTCGTTTGAAGAGGCTTATCAAGGCGTGGATTGGAAAGACTACGCACATATGCCCGCCTTCCCGGAGAGCAATCGCGGAAATGCCTACCGCGTCTTCCTTGAAATTGAGGCGGAAACGCTGGCAGATGGCGGCGGTGGGACGAAACCTTGAACCTGTAGTGAAGGATGTGACGAATATGAAGATGATTGCCGCTGCTGCCGTTGCCATTTTGGCCATCTCCGCCGGTTCGGCTAAGGCTGCTGATGCCGAAGCGGGAGCGAAGGTCTTCAAGGCCCAGTGCACCGCCTGCCACACCATTGTTCCGCACAAGAAGCTGATCGGCCCCAGCCTGTTCGGCGTTGTGGGCCGCAAGTCGGGCCAGGAAGATTTCGCTTACTCAGACGCCAATAAAAACTCGGGTCTGACCTGGGATGAGGCGACGCTGGACAAGTATCTGACCTCACCGAAGACCGTCGTGCCGGGCACCAAGATGACCTATGCCGGTTTGAAGAATGACACTCAGCGAGCGGATCTGATCGCGTATCTCGCCACGGTGAAATGAGTCCACCGCGACGTTGCTGCTGAATGGCCGCCATCTCGATCGGGATGGCGGCCATTTTCGTTTGAAGACGATTTCTCCGCTTCTCATTGCGGCAGGACACTAAATTCAAATTTAATTTTATATTATCGTAAATTATATATTGATCGAAAACGCGGAGGGAACATGCAACATCAATTTGGTCGCGACCCGAAAGGTGGCGAATACGACGCTGACGCGTACGAGGCGATAGGATTGCGGCTGCCACGTATCGGAGAGCCCGCAGTGCCGTTCCGGGTGCGCACGACGCAGGGCGAACGCTCGCTTGAGATGTATCGCGGGCGCTGGCTGTTGCTGTTCTCGCATCCGTCGGATTTCACCCCGGTTTGCACGTCTGAATTCATCGCCTTCGCGAAGGCCTACCCGATATTTCAGGCAATGGGCTGCGATCTGCTCGGCGTATCGGTGGACAGTGTGTTCTCCCATCTGGCGTGGTTGCAAAGCATCCGCTCCGTCTTCGGTGTGCACGTACCATTCCCGATCGCCGAAGATCTCTCGATGGCGCTGGCGGCTGCCTATGGCATGATCCATCCTGGCGATACCAATACGTCAACGGTGCGGGCGACCTTCCTGATCGATCCGGCGGGGACGGTGCGGGTGATCAGCTATTACCCGATGGCCAATGGCCGCAACGTGGACGAGATGGTGCGCGCACTGTCCGCCTTGCAGGAAACCGACGCATCTGGCCTGTCTACCCCCGCCGGGTGGCAGCCGGGCGATGATGGTGTTCTGCCGCCGCCAACCACGGAGCAGGAGGTTGCTGCCCGTGAAGCCAGCAATGCACCGACTTGGTACTACGCTCCAACCCGCGCCCCGGCCCGCCCCGCAGGCCCGGTGACTTCATCCACATGACAACACACTCCCCTCTGTTGGAACACGACCATCAGGCAGCGGCAGAGTTGCTGCGCGCCATGGCACATCCGATGCGGTTGGCCATTCTCAACCGCCTGCTTGAAAGCGATATTTCGGTCAGCGGACTGGAATCCGAACTCGGGTTACGCCAGCCGAGCCTGTCGCAGCAATTGGGCCAATTGCGGGAAGCCGGGTTGGTTAAGACGCGCCGGGAAGCGCGCTCGGTGACGTATTCGATTGCCGATCCCCGGATGGCCCGACTGTTGGATGCCCTGCATCGCTACCTGCATCCCTCCGGCGAATCACAGATTACAAAAGCGGCGCCGCCTGCCCAGATACGGCAGCCGATTGCTGCCTCCAATGCCGAATGTGGCGTATTTGCCGTCGCCGGTTGGAAATTGCCGAAAACGACTGTCGGGAAAACAAGAAATGGGTGACTTTCTGGCCGTTATGTCCGGCTGTTTCGTCGGGTTTACCTTGGGACTAATCGGCGGTGGCGGATCTATTATTGCTACACCATTGCTGCTTTACCTAGTTGGTCTTGAACCGCATATGGCCATTGGGACCGGCGCACTGGCGGTGTCGGCCAATGCGTTCGTCAATTTTGCAGGCCACGCCCGCGCCGGCAACGTGCGATGGCCGGTAGCGTTCATCTTCGCCGTCACCGGCTCCGTTGGTGCCATGATCGGCTCCTCACTGGGCAAGGCCGTGGATGGCCAGCGGCTGATCCTGCTGTTCGGTCTGATGATGGTGGTCATCGGCCTGTTGATGCTGCGCCCGCGCGGCAAGGGCGGCGACGGCCATTTGGTGATGAGCAAGGCGGCCATTGCCAAAGTGGTTGGCACCGGCTTGCTCGTCGGTCTGATGGCTGGCTTCTTTGGCATTGGCGGCGGCTTTCTGATCGTGCCGGGCCTGATCCTTTCGACCGGCATGCCGATGATCTACGCCGTTGGCACATCGCTGCTCGCCGTAGGCACTTTTGGGCTGACAACAGCGATCAACTACTCGCTCTCCGGAATGGTGAACTGGCCGATTGCCGGTGAGTTTATCATTGGCGGTGTGGCGGGTGGCTTTCTGGGCATGAAAGCCGCGATCAGGCTGTCCGGCCAACGCAACACGCTGCACCGCATGTTCGCAGCCCTCGTGCTCGGTGTGGCCGCCTACATCATCTATCGCTCACTCAACCAACATTAAAAAAACCCAGGAGAAACGACATGCAGCCTCTGCCCGCTGGTATCGACGTCTCGATCAAACCCGAGGTGACGCCGTTTTTTGACGCCGACACCAATACTATCAGCTATATCGTCAAAGATCCGGCCTCGCGTGCCTGCGCGGTGGTCGATAGCGTGTTGGATTTTGACTACGCCGCCGGGCGGGTGAGCTATCGTTCGGCCGATGCGATCATCGCCCATATCCGGGCGAACGATCTGACATTGGAATGGCAGATCGAGACGCATGTGCATGCAGACCATCTCTCAGCCGCGCCCTATATTCAGCAGGCGCTCGGCGGAAAGATTGGCATTGGTGGTAACATCACCATTGTGCAGAACGTCTTCGGCAAGGTGTTCAACGAGGGCACGCAATTCCAGCGTGATGGCAGCCAGTTTGACCGGTTGTTCAACGATGGCGACAGCTATCAGATCGGCCAGATGACCGGCTTTGCCCTGCACACGCCAGGACATACGCCCGCCTGCATGACGCATGTATTGGGCGATGCGGCTTTTGTGGGCGATACGCTGTTCATGCCCGATGGCGGCACCGCGCGTTGCGACTTTCCAGGTGGCGACCCGCGTGTGCTGTTTGACTCGATCAAGCGCGTGTTGAGCTTGCCTGCACAGACACGCCTGTTCATGTGTCACGACTACGCACCAAATGGTCGTGAGATCAAATGGGAAACCAGCGTTGCCGACGAGCGCGCCGGCAACATTCATGTGCGCGATGGCGTCAGCGAGGATGAATTCGTGGCCATGCGTACCACCCGCGATGCTACGCTGGGTATGCCGCGCCTGATCATTCCCTCCATTCAGGTGAATATGCGCGCCGGTCGCATGCCTGAGCCGGAGGCGAATGGTACGGTCTTTCTGAAAGTACCGCTCAACACGCTCTGATCCGATACAGAGCCGTTAATGATAATAACAATATGGGGAGAGAGCGCGTGGACCTTCGGCGCCTGACAGAGACTATTTCAGTATCGCCTCAGCTTGTGGCCGATGACATTGCCATGCTGGCAGCCGGTGGCGTGCGGGCGGTGGTGTGCAATCGCCCGGATGGCGAGGGCAACGACCAGCCGAATTTTGCCGAGATCGAGGCCGCGGCAAAACATGCGGGCATTGAGGCGGCGTATCTGCCGGTGGTGTCGGGGAAGGTCCTCGACAGCGATGGCGAGGCATTCCGCACCCTGCTCGACCGCCTGCCCAAGCCATTGGTAGCCTATTGCCGCACCGGCACGCGCTCTGCCACGCTTTGGTCTTTGGCTGAGGCCAGCCGTGGGGCACAGCCCTCGGCGATCATGGCGGCGACCAAGACGGCCGGGTATGATATGAGCGGCCTGATGCGTCGTGTCGCCAATGGTGGTCGCACGCCGACCGATGTGGCCGAACGTCGGCATGACATCGTCATTATCGGCGGCGGGGCTGCCGGCATTGCGGTGGCATCGAGCCTGAAGGCGCGGGCGAGCGAACTGGACATTGCGATCATCGATCCGGCTGACGTGCATTACTATCAGCCGGGCTGGACGATGGTGGGAGCCGGCGTGTTCGATGCCGCCACCACGGCACGCACGATGGGATCGCTGATTCCGGCTGGCGTGCATTGGATCAAGGCAGCGGTGGCAGCATTCGAGCCGGAAAACCACGCCGTCATCCTCGATGGTTGCCGTATTATCCGGTATGGCCGTCTTGTTGTGGCGCCGGGGATCAAGCTGAATTGGGGCGCTATTCCAGGGCTGACCGACGCATTGGGCCATCATGGCGTGACGTCGAATTACCGCTACGATCTGGCCCCCTATACGTGGCAATTGGTGCAGGGGCTGAAATCCGGCCGGGCGATTTTCACCCAGCCGCCGATGCCGATCAAATGCGCCGGTGCGCCGCAAAAGGCCCTGTATCTGTCGGCCGATCACTGGTTCAAGCAGGGATGTCTGTCCAACATCAAGATCGATTTCTTCAATGCAGGCGCTGTGCTGTTCGGTGTGAAGGAATACGTGCCCGCGCTGATGGAATACATCGAGAAATACCACGCCAACTTGCACTTCCAGCACACGCTGACGCGCATCGATGGCCCGTCCAAAACGGCATGGTTCAAGCGGACCGAGGTGGATGGCAGCACATCGGAGGTCGAGGCGAAGTTCGACATGATCCATGTGGTGCCGCCACAGGTGGCCCCCGACTTTATCCGCGTCTCGCCATTGGCGGATGCAGCAGGATGGATCGATGTGGATCAGACGACGCTGCGCCACAAAACCCTGCCGGATATTTACGGCCTGGGCGATGCCTGCAACGCGCCCAACGCCAAGACGGCCGCCGCCGCCCGCAAGCAGGCTCCGGTGGTGGCGCATAATCTGTTGAAGGATATGGGCACGCTGCATGAGGCCGACGCCCTGTATGACGGCTACGGCTCCTGCCCGCTGACGGTGGAACGCGGCAAGATCGTGCTGGCGGAGTTCGGCTATGGTGGCAAATTGCTGCCCAGTTTTCCAAGCTGGGTGATCGATGGCCAACAGCCGTCTCGCTTGGCCTGGATGCTGAAGGAACGCATGCTGCCGCCGCTGTATTGGAAGGCGATGCTGCGTGGACGTGAGTGGTTGGCCAAGCCCGAATTGTTGGGCTGAGCGGCCTCAATCGGCTCGCCGGGCCAGGATCGTCGTCGCCACACCGGCGAGGATGGCACTGCCGGCGAGCACGAGGCGCATTGAGAGGGTTTCCCCCAGACATACCACAGCGCCGAGGGCTGCGATCACCGGCACCGTCAATTGCACGCTGGCGGCCTGCAACGGGCGAAGATGCGGCAAAGCGAGATACCAAACGCTATAGCCAACGCCAGAGGTCAGCGCGCCAGACAGGACGGCGAGTTCCACATTGGCCATGTGCAACGGAGCGCGTGGCCCGATCCAGACGGCGGCCAAGGTCACAGGGATACAGAGCAAGGCGGCGCGCAGAAAATTCCCCGCCGTATCGGCCATCGGCGATGCGCTGCCGCGTCCACGCAGGGAGTAGAGCCCCCAGGCGATGCCCGCGACGATCATCATCGCCGCACCGAACGGATCTGGGGCGTGCAGACCGGGCAGCATCAGCCAGCCAAAGGCGACGGAGGCCACGGCAAGCCCGAAGAGTTCAAGAAAGTTGGGCCGATGTCCGGCAGCAATGCCCAAGCCGATCATGCTCACCTGCACCGACGCAAACAGCAAAATCGCACCGAGGGCGGCACCCAGGCGCAGATAAGCCAAGGAGAAGCCGAGGGCATATCCCAACAGACACCCCCCCGAGAGCAGATTGCCCCGGCCAATCCACGCACGTGATCCCTGCCCCAGCATCAGTGCCGCCAGCATCGCCGCACCGGCCGTCAGCCTGATCATGGTGAAATCAACCGCTCCGATACCACCACCGGCCAGCGCCGCCCGCGCCAACAGCGAGTTGGCCGCAAACGCCAGCATGGCGATGCAGGTGAGCAGCAATCCCTTCAGGCTTTCTGAACAGGTCAGATGTTCACACCCCTGAGCACCACATTTCCATGCGGATGTGAACGCAGCGGGCGGCCATCTCCCCCCCGCTGCGTTTCAAGCCATCAGGCGTCGATGCCTTGCTTCTTCAGCTGGGCATTCAGGCGGCCATAGACGGTGCGGGCGTTGCCTTCGAAGATCTGATAGCGATCCGCATCCGACAGCCACGGCACGCCATCGATGTAGCGCTTGGTGTCGTCGTAATAGAATCCGGTCTCCGGATCGATGCCGCGCACGGCGCCGATGACTTCCGAGGCAAACAGGATGTTCTTCACCGGAATCACCTTGGCCAACAGGTCGGTGCCTGGCTGATGGTAGACGCAGGTGTCGAAGAAGACGTTGTTGAGCAGATGTTCGGTCAGCAGGCCCTTGCCCATATCCTGCGCCAGACCGCGATAACGGCCCCAGTGATACGGTGCGGCGCCACCCCCATGCGGGATGATGAATTTCAGCGTCGGGAAATCGCGGAACAGGTCTGAGGTGAGGAACTGCATGAAGGCGGTGGTGTCGCCATTGATGTAGTGCGCACCGGTTGCATGGAAGTTGCAATTGCACGACGAGCTGACATGCACCATCGCGGGCACGTCGAGTTCGACCATCTTTTCATAGATCGGATACCACTCACGATCCGTCAGCGGCAGGCCGGTCCAATTGCCGCCCGAAGGGTCGGGGTTGAGGTTGCAGCCGACAAAGCCGAGTTCGTTCACGCAGCGCTCCAGCTCGGCGATGCAATTCGCCACCGGCACGCCCGGCGATTGCGGCAGCTGGCAGACGCCGACGAAGTTCTTCGGGAACAGAGTGACGATGCGGTGGATCATGTCGTTGCAGATCGTTGACCACAGCACGTTGCCCTCGCCCGGCGTCTCGTGATGCGCCATGCCGGAAGCACGCGGCGAAAAGATCGTCAGATCAGTGCCACGCTCGCGTTGGACACGGATTTGGCCATTGAGGACGGACTGACGAATTTCGTCGTCGGTGATCACCGGATAGGGCGAGCACTTCGACAGATCGCCCTTGGCCGCAATATGTTCCTTGCGCCACGCTTCGTGTTGTTTCGGAGCGGTGGTGTAGTGGCCGTGGCAGTCGATGATCATTGCTATGCTCCTCCCGGTGGAACGCGACACATATGGTGAGTGTGCGAGATGCCGCAGGGGATTGCCATCCCGATCACGGCATTTCAGCGCTGATAAGCGATCTCCCGCCCGCCCGCAATCGGAGCCATAGCGCGAACTGCGTTGAATATCGTATATTAGTCAGTAGCTTATGAAATATTTGCGCCGTGGATGCTGCATGAAATCAATAAGACGCGCGCAGAAGCAATAGCGCCCAAAGCCCTGAGGACGCCAGCGTGCAGATGGCGGTGATGCGTGTCCCGCCATCTGCACGCCGGCGTCGACGCGATCAGGAAGCCTTGACGGCCGGCCGTGGCGGCATGGCGGCAATCGCGCGCAATGCGTTCAGCGTGTAGGCATTGAGGCAATATTCCTCGAAATGTGCCGCAGCTTGTCCCGATGTCAGATCATGATCACAGCGCCGTTTGGCGTCGCAATGCGAGCAATTGCGCAGCACATCGAGATATACCGCGCGCTGATCCTGCTGAATCGCTTCAGGGTCCAGCCCGAGGGCTTCCATCATCTGCGGCGCTTCATCTGATGCGTGCGGCCCGCTCATGGCGATTTCTTGCAGATCGTCGGCTGTCATGCCGAGATCATGCGCCATGCGATCGAACTGATCGTGCCCCAACGCCACGAACATCTCGCTCTCGCGCTGCGCGGCGATCTTGTCTTTCCACCACTGACCGATGGCCG
The DNA here is from genome assembly GCA_031291725.1 of Acetobacteraceae bacterium. Lineage (GTDB taxonomy): Bacteria > Pseudomonadota > Alphaproteobacteria > Acetobacterales > Acetobacteraceae > CAIQQQ01. The sequence goes on along the minus strand of JARLIM010000037.1, from coordinate 4,494 downwards.
TGAAGACGGAAGCAGGATCTCGTCCTGCAAGAGTCGATGATGCGGTCATATCCCCCTCCATAGCTTGAGCTATGCCGATTCCTTACGCAAAGGGGCGGTCGTTCACATTGATAAGGGTCAAATTAATATGACAGGGGGGACAGTCCCTCACAGGACTGCCCCCCGTTTCACGCACACAGATCCATCAGGATCGTGTCCTGTTCAGTCTGCCAGCGGATTAGGGCGCAGTTGGATGTGGAACACCCGCGGCTGCTCGGTTTTGCCGGTTTCATTGTGGAACACCGCGCGCGTGCCGGAGGTTGTCCACAGCCCCTTGCCTTTCCAGCCCGCTTTTGGATCGTCGATGCGACCATCGACGTTCTTGGTGAAGAAGCCGGCGGGATAGGGCACATGGAACTGCACCATCTTGCCGTTCACCAATGCGGTGATCGCCTCGCCGCCATTGGTGGTGGCCAGTGGCACGTTCTTGCCCAGGCCGAAGGTGTTGTCGCGGTCCACCCACACATAATAGGCGTGGTTGGCACTGCCCTTCGCATCGACGCCCTCAAACTGCGGGCCGGGGAAGCGGTAGAGTGTCCAGCCTTCATAGCATTGCTGGCCGGTGACGGCATTGGCGCCGGTGAGCGGTGCTTTGCACTTCGAGCGGTCAAAGCTGGCCAACTGACCACTGGACATCGCCGTCCACACGACTCCGTTGGTGTCGATGTCCACGCCGCGCGGACCAAAGGCGCCGGGCGGCGGCTGGAACAGTTCAGCCAGAGCTGTGTTGGTCGGATCAGAGCCAGGGATGAAGTGGACGATGTAGCCGGGTTGGTCGTTGATATTCGAGAAGCCCGAATCCATTGACTGGCCCCAGATCGTGTCATCCACCGGGCTTGACTGCACACCGTAGAAACCCGCCACAACGCGCTTCTGCTTGGTCAGATCGAGCGGCTCCTTGATCTCGTTATACGCGCCGCGCTTGCCCCAGCCGGGAACGTCCACAATCAGCGGTGCCCAGCCCTGAGACGCCTTGGCGTCGTGGGTTTCGAGATATTTCTTGGTGTTCAGCCAACCCACCACGGTCGCGCTGGCAAAGCCCGCGCTGGTCCACAGCGTGTTGTTGACGTCGTGGCCGAAATAGAGGTGCTGGGTGGTGAAGCAAGTGTCGATCAGATCGAATTTTTTCGTCTTGGGATCGTAGACCGACAATTGCCGCACAGAGGTGTCCTGCGGTGCCACCTTGGCCGAAGGATGATCGCCGCCCGCCTTGCACCACGCCGGATCCTCCGGCCCACGGCTGCGGGCAGCGAACCAGACGCGGCTATCTGCGTCGATGATCAGATTGTGGTTGGAGGTATGACCATCCCAGATCGGATCCTCGCCCCAAAACACCGAAGGCCCATGCGGGTCGTCGGCAACCGTCGGCGTGCCCGGCAGATAGGGGTGCGGGATGTTCCAGGTTTTGTTGTTCACCGGATCAAGCACCGGCACGAGGTCGGTCGATTCTTCCGGCGAGCCGTAGATATAGCCGTTGGCGTTCACACGCGGATTGCGCTTATCGGTGGAAATCGCGTCATGCATGTAATGGGTGGGCGAGGCCCAAGCCCATTCCGTGACCACCATGTTGCGTTCCGCACCCGTCGGACGCTCCGGCTTGGTGGCCGGCAATTCACCCTTGGCGATACGGTCTGTCCAATCGGCGAACAGCGACAAGCCTTTATCCGGCCCGATGCGCGCGATGCCAGACGCCATGCGGGCCATCGCCTGACCGGATTGGATGCGACGTGCCCACATGTCGGTAGAATTGGCGAACTCGCCCAATTCCTTGACATGCGGCGAGCGGACATTTTCGCTGCCGAGAGCATGGCAGGATTGGCAGGTGTTCTTGACCAAGTCGATCCAGTTGCCCTGGTTCTTCATGAACTCCGGAATGCCGTTGCCCTTGTCGCCGGTGCCGGGAAACTGATCGACGGCTGGAATATGCAGCATCGCATACCAGTACATGCCGGGATAATACTTCGCCGCCGCAGCCGGCGTGGGCGCGATGGTGGCCGCAAGGTTCAGAGACTTGCCCGGCTCGCCATCGACACGCGCGGAATCGACCAAGCCGTAGCCTCGCACCCAGACCTTGTATTTCGCCTTCGGCAGATCGGGGATCAAATAGCGGCCCTGATCGTCGGTGACGACCGTTTTGGCGTATTTTGTCGGCAGGTCAGTGGTCTCGGCGATCACCCACACGCCGGCTTCCGGCCCCATCTTACTGGAGACGACACCACCGATATCCTTGGCGCCGACGTTGATTTTCGGAGCACTGGCAGCGGGTTTGGCGGGCATTGGTGCCTGTGTCGATTGCGCCTGCGCCGCCACGGGCGCCGCTGCGATCATGCTGGCCAACACGGCAGCAGATACACGGGATCTGTGTCTGTTATAGGACATTCGGTGATTCCCCCAGAAGGCGTTCTTCCGCCTGCTTTATTCGTTGGCCTTGGTTCAGTTGTCGCCGACCAAGTTGCGGGGAGACTATCGCGTCGATACAGCGTTGAAAAGATCACGCCAGCAAAAATGGCGGCGGCGGCAAACCGCGCTGGCCTATGGTTGCCGCCCCACCGAGGCATCCATCCAGGACAGTGTCTTTTTCACCGTGGCGATCTTGATGTCCGCTGAAGACCTTCAAGAAACGCCTCGATCTCATCGATATCGGCGCAGTACGGGTAGTCTTTGTTGCCGAAGACGATCCGCATCGTCTCCGCCTCGCGCAGCATGTAGCCGCCATGGGCGCGGACAAGCTGGTCGGGCTTGTCGGCGATCATCAGGTGCAGGCCGAGGCGGGTCGCCACCCGCCGGACGCGGCGCTCGATGGAACGTTCTCCGCCAGGACGGCTCATCGCTTACCTCTCACTCCCACTCAATCGTGCCCGGCGGCTTGGAGGTGAGATGTCGTAGTCGGGGCCCAGGGCCAGCGTAAAAAATCTGATTTGTATATGTTTTCCTCTTGACCCCAAGCTCAATGTGGGGCACATTACGGTAAGTCGCCGCACTAGGAGCCTTACCAATGAACAAACGACCAATCCCATTGAGTCCGGATGTAATACACAAAATATGGAGCTTTTGGAAAGAACAAGATGCAGACGAAGATGCGATCCTTAGGCGCGTTCTGAGTCAAATGCCGAATGCGGAGGACGTCCAGACAAAAACTACCACAGCGACACAGACGGAGATAAACGATGTCAAAAAAGAGGAAAACGAATACAAAAATTGCAAAGCGGATCAAGCGAGAGAGGAAATCGAGATGGCAAAATGGTCGAACTTGGGTGCGTTGGGCAAGCTGCGTTGGGTCGATGACATCCGGGGGGCATTAATGGAGATTGGAGGTGAAGCCGACCTCGCCCAAATTTACCGGGTTGTAGAACGCATTCGTAAAAATGGCGGTAGATCAGTCCCTAAGTCGCTAGAGGCAACGGTGAGGCAATCAATAGAGTCTCATTGCCCAACGTCCGAAAACTATCGCTTGGTAAACGGTGCATATTTTGAACATACTGACCGAGGTCGATATAAGTTAATCAAATAATGCTCAATGGGAGGCAGAAATAAATCTGCCTCCCATATGCCGTATCCGCTGATTTCTATTCAATCGAGCCTGACGCAATAAAAATGAAGTCGCACGTTGCAATAATCGACGTTCAACGCGTCATAAGACCGTTAACGGCGATCACGCGGTCTCCTGACGTGCCTCCAGAAACGCCTCGATCTCCTCAATATCGGCGCAATAGGGGTAATCCTTGTTGCCGAAGATGATACGCATGGTGATCGGCTCACGCAGCATATAGCCGCCATGGGCGCGCACTTGCGCGTCGGGCTTGTCCGCGATCATCAGATGCAGGCCGAGGCGGGTCGCCACCCGTCGAACCCGGCGCTCGATGGAACGTTCTCCGCCAGGACGGCTCATCGCTTACCTCTCACTCCCACTCGATTGTAAACGGGAGAGACAACATATTGATTTTATGATAGAATTATATGTCCTAAAATCATAATACCGTCAGATTTACCGTCATAAATTATTCCCGCCCGAACGCACCCCAGGCTACCCGACACTATCCAAACGCCCCACTCGCTCAGAAGGGTGGTTCAACTTTATCTTCGACACTCCACACCACTCTGCCATCATCCCGGACTCGCCGCGATCGATAGCTGTCGCCCGCCCAGCAGCGCAAAGGCTCGCGTCCTGCAGGTCAGCACGATGACTTGCTGCTTCTGTCCCGCTCGGTTGAGCGCGTCGAACATCTGCTCAATACGGTCGTCATCTGAAAAGACTAACGCATCGTCGAGAATAATCGGAACGGGCTGAGCGCGATCGCAGATCATCGCGCCCATGGCGAGCCGAACCAGCACAGCAATCTGCTCCTGTGTGCCGGCCGATAGGCGCTCAAAATTTTCAGCATTTGGTCCGTTTCTCCTGATCCCAGCGATGGAAAATCCATCGCCAAGTTCGATCTCGGCCGCTGGAAACACGTC
>JARLIM010000008.1 GCA_031291725.1 Acetobacteraceae bacterium | reverse complement strand
GGGCTGAGGGTACAAACGATCCGCCGCCAGCCGCCCCATCGTGGAGGGCAATCCACGGTGGGGCATCCCTTTTCGGAACAGGTCAAACATAGACGATTTTGCTGTCACAAGGGTGCAATTCCGCTTGGAATTGCACCGAATCGGCATCTGTTGGTGCAATTCCTGACGGAATTGGCACCCTACGGGGGTTCTATTCTCCCCAATTGGCGATCTTGTCATCCGGCCCGGCCCAATCGGCGGGATATTGGCCGTTCGCCGCGCATCGGCGGAATGTCGAATACGGCCAATCGGCTGCGTTCGCCGCCAAGCCGTGTTTGACCGGGTTGAAATGGATGTAATCCATATGCGCCGCATAATCCCGGTCGTCGCGGATGGTGTGTTCCCAACACCGTCGCTGCCAGATGCCCCGCTCGCCCCGCTTCGCCCGGCTGGCCGACAAAAGCTCGCCCTTGGCTATTCCGCGTGAAAACAGCAATTTGATCGCCTGCCAGCGCGAACGGTAATTGTCGTCGCCATCCGGAAGCGTCCACATCGCGTGCATGTGCTCGGGCAGCGCCACTCAGGCATCGATATGGAAGGGCCGCAATTCCCGCACCCGTTGGACCGATCCGCGCAGAAGTTCGACACGTTCGACCAACAGGGACGAACGCCGGTCCGCCAAGGCGACGGTGAAGAAATACGTGCCGCCCGGCACGCGCATCCGGCGGTAATTCGGCATTGTCTCGCTCGTAGGGTGCCAATTCCGCAGGAATTGCACCGATGAGAGCCGACGGGTATGCGGAAAACGACCAAGGCGAGATTGCCTCTGGTGCAATTCCTGGCGGAATTGGCACCCTACAAGCTGGGCGCGATATTCCGAACACCCACCACATCCCAGACCTGCCCCCCTGGTATTGACCCCCCGGCCCATTTGGGCCACATCCGGGCACTTACCGGCATAAGCCAGATTTTCTATCCTCACTCCGTGGGAGCCGCGCATGCGCGACAAGGGCGAATACCTCTTTACGTCTGAATCGGTCTCGGAAGGCCATCCCGACAAGGTTGCCGACCGGATCAGCGACACCGTCGTCGATGCGTTTCTCGCCGCCGATCCCTATGCCCGCGTGGCCTGCGAAACGTTGGTGACGACCAATCGCGTTGTGCTGGCCGGTGAAACCCGTGGCCCGGACACCATCACCCACGAATACCTCGCCCATCTGGCGCGTCTGGCGATCAAGGATATTGGGTACGACCAGTCCGGCTTCTCCTGGAAGACCGCCGATATCGCCGTTCATCTGCATCCGCAGAGCGTGGACATTGCAGCAGGCGTCGACAGCGCTGGCAGCAAGGACGAAGGTGCTGGCGATCAGGGCATCATGTTCGGCTATGCCTGCACCGAGACGCCGACTCTGATGCCGGCGCCGCTGTATTACTCGCACCTCATCCTGCGCCGGATCAGCGAATTGCGCCGTGCGCGTGACCTGTCGGTTGAAGGCCTGGAGCCGGATGCCAAGAGCCAGGTGACGCTGCGCTATGTCGATGGTCGCCCGGTGGGTGCCACCTCGGTGGTCGTCTCCACCCAGCATCAGGAAGGCGTGTCGCAGGCACGCATCAAGGAGATGCTGCTGCCGTTGATCGAAAGCTCGCTGCCGGAAGGCTGGATGCCGTCGGCGGACGAAATCTACATCAACCCGACCGGCAATTTCGTCATTGGCGGCCCGGACGGCGATTGCGGCCTGACCGGGCGCAAGATCATCGTCGACACCTATGGTGGTGCGGCCCCGCATGGCGGCGGCGCGTTCTCGGGGAAAGACCCGACGAAGGTGGACCGTTCGGCCGCTTATGTGTGCCGCTATCTGGCCAAGAACGTGGTGGCCGCTGGCCTTGCCGAGCGTTGCACGTTGCAGATTTCCTACGCCATCGGCGTGTCGCATCCGCTGTCGGTCTATGTCGATCTGCACGGCACCGGCGCGGACGTGGATGAAGGCAAGCTGGAGCGCACGCTGCGCGAACTGGTGAACCTGACGCCGCGCGGCATTCGTGAGCATCTGCACATGAACCGCCCGATCTACGCCGTCACATCGGCCTATGGCCATTTCGGTCGTGAGCCGGATCTGCAAAAGGGCACGTTCACCTGGGAAAAGACCGATCTGGTCCCGGCGCTGAAGGCTGCTTTCGGCCGCTGATATCACACCGCAGGGCGGGGCTACCACCCGCCTATGCGCTGTCACCTCATTGGGGCGGGTCGCGGACCCGCCCTACGTGTTTTGAGCCACATGACCGACCTCCCCAGCGTCAAACCACCGCCAGACCGCCTGTATGGCCGGATCAAAAGCCACTCCTTGCGTCCGCGCCAGGAGAAGCTGCTGGCCGAGACATTGCCGCGCGTGCGGTTCGATCTGGAGCGCGCAAGTGCGCCGACGGCGCAATTTCCCGGCGCCATCGATCAGCTTTGGCTTGAAGTCGGCTTCGGTGGTGGCGAACACGCATTGGCGCAGATTGCCGCCAATCCGCGTGCCGGGCTGATTGCCTGTGAGGTGTTCGAGATCGGCCTGTGCTCGCTGCTGACCAAGCTGGCCGATGAGGGCGAGGAGGCGACCAGCGCATTGCCCGGCAATCTGCGGGTGTTCGACGACGATGCCCGCACCTTGCTGCGTCTGTTGCCGGATGGCTGCCTGTCCAAGCTGATCCTGAACTTTCCCGACCCCTGGCCGAAAGCCCGCCACGCCAAGCGGCGCTTTGTGCATCCGGCTTTGGTGCCGGAGGTGGCGCGCGCCTTGGTGCCGGGCGGAGAGTGGCGCATTGCCACCGATGACCCGACCTATCAGGCCTGGACGAAGGATGTGATGGGCGCACAGAACCTTTTCGCCGTCGCCCCGCCCGCCCTCGAACGCCCGCAAGGCTGGCCGCCGACGCGCTATGAGGCCAAGGCGATCCGCGCCGGTCGGCAGCCAATGTATTGGTCGGCGATCAAAGCGTGACGATCTTGGATTGACCGTGGGATCGATCGCCTTTGCGTTCAAGCACCCCATCGAGATCCAAGGCGGCATGCCGATGGGGTGCTTGCTCACATCATCCCTCTAAATTCTTATAAACCGGATAATCCCGTGTATAGACCGGCTGGGCCAGGAAGGCCGCTTGGCCATAGGTCCAGAACTGGCTGACATCCTCATAGGTCTTGATGACCGTATTGACGAGTTTGCCGCCTTTCTTCTCCACCCGGCGGATATAGACGTTGCCGACCACATTGCCGAATGCGTCGAACTTCACCGGGCCGCGCACGGTGTCCTGCACCACATTGGTGCGCAGGGCATGCATGAAGGCGTCGTGATCTTCGATCTTGCCGCCAACGCTTTTCAAGGCGGCTTCCAGCACGGCGGCTGAGATGTAGGTGCCGGCACCATAATAGCCGGGGTCGATCTTGTATTCCGCCTGCATCGCGGCGACGAACGCCTTGTTCAGCGGGGTGTCGAGCTGTGCGGAATAGTAGCACGAGGTGATGATGCCCAGCGCATCGTCGCCGGTCTGCTTGAGGATTGATTCATCCATCGCCGTCATGCCGCCGATCAGCGGGATTTTGCCGCCCAGGCCGTATTCATAGAATGCCTTGGTGAAGCGATAGCCGTTCGAGCCGGCAAAGGCCATGTAGACGGCATCGATATTGGTCTTCAACTGGCCGATATAGGTGCCGTAATCCGGCGCATTCAATGGCGGCAGCAGGCGCTGCACCACCTTGCCGCCATTGTCCTCGAACACGCGCAGGAAGCCGGCCAGTTGCTCATGGCCATAGGCGATGTCGTCGGCGATCACCGCCACGCGCTTATATTTCAACACCTTGGCCGCATAATCGCCCATTGGTTGCGAGCATTGCGCCGAGGAGGAGGTGCAACGGACGAAATACGGGTCCGGATGGCGCTGGGTGATATCCTCCGCCGCCGCAACACTCATGATCGGCATTTTCTTGGACTGCGTGTAATCGTCAATGGCCAGCGCCTCGAAGGCGGCGAGCGGGCCGACGATGATTTGTGCGCCGTCCTGCTCGATCAGCTCCTGGGTTTTGGTGCGCGAGGTGGCGGGCACGCCGTTGGTGTCCTTGGTGATCAGCTGCACCGCGCGCCCGGCCATCATGTTGTTGCGCTGCTTGAGATAGAGCAGCAGCGATTGCTCCATCTGAATGCCGCCCGAGGCGAGCGGGCCGGTTTTGACGGTCAGAAAACCGATCTTGATCGGATCGGCGGCACGGGCCTCGACACCGGTGAGGGCGAGGCCGAGCGTGCCGGCGGTGGCTTTGAGAAGGGTGCGGCGTGAGGTGTTCATGGGTTTGGTTCCTCTGCTTTTTGGTGTCGAAACCGTCATTGCGAGGAACGAAGCAATCCATCGAGACACGGGGCGGTATTTCGATGGGTTGCTTCGTTGCTTCGCGTCTCGCAATGACGGGTAAATCAGTTCGGAATGATCGGCAGCAGCAGATAGGGACGATGCGCATCATCGGCATGCAGGGTGGTCACGCCGCCGAAGATCGCAGGCGGACGGTCGCGCGGGTCGTCATGCAGGAACGGGCCGCAGCCACGCAGCTCGTTCTTGAAATTGGACAGCTTGCCGCCGCTGAAGGCGTATTCGTAGTCACGTCCCCGCACCGACAGGCCAACGCGATAGCCTGTCGGCACCACGATGGAGGTCGGCCAGATTTCGACGTCGAGCTCCACCGGCACGCCCGGTGTGAGCGGCTGTTTTTCGTCATGCGTGTGATAGGGGCGATATGGCTCGGACAGCTCCGGGTCGAGCTTGCGATGCGAGGCGCGCAGCCAGCCTTGCGCGATGGGGGTGTGCGGATCGATGGCACCTTGGAAGACCACCTCCTTCAGATCCGGTGTGAACACCCGCAGCACCAGGAACAGATCGGCATCTTGCGTGCTGGAGGAGGCAAACAGCTTGGCCGCCATCGGGCCGGTGATCTCGGTCTGGATGGCAAAGGGGGCGGTGATGAACGTCACGCCGTCGCCCATCGCATCGAAACTGCGGGCAAAGGCGCAGGTTGGGGTGGAGGTGGTCAGCGCATCGCCTGCCAGATCGAGATAGAATTTCGTCCATTGCGTGCGCGGGATCGGCCATGCGGTCTCGGCACGTTCGACGAATTTATCCACATGCCGCACCAGCAATTGCACCGGGGGTGCCTCGGCCCAGGCGGTGGTGTCGCCCTTCAGGTAGCGGTCGAAAAAGCGCAGCTGCAATTGGCGGCCGTAATCGGTGTAGTAATGCGTCCAATGCTCGATGCCGTGCGCTTCGAGGAATTTCTCGCTGGAGGCCGCCCGCACAAAGCCCTCGAAATTGCCGCGTGGATGCAAACCCTGACCGCCCCAATTCGCCGCCGTCAGCATCGGCACGACCACTTTCGACCAGTCTGGCGAGCGGGCGCGGTGATAGGCGTCATCGAGCGGATGGGCGAGGATGTCATTGCCGAAATCCGAGCGATTGGCGGCAAGCGTTGCGTCGTCGAAGGTGTCATCGCCGCAGACGAGTTGCCCGGTGGCGGGTGAACGCGGACCGTTCTCGCCCAGGCCATACTGCACGGTTTTCACCTGCATGTCGTACCAATTGGCCCAGAAGGTGGAGAGAATGCCGCCGTGATGCGTCATATCCCGATACCAATCGGCCGAGCCTTCCCAGACGCAGATCGCTGCCAGATGCGGCGGTTGCATGGAGGCGACATGCCATTGATTGATGCCGTAATAGGAAATGCCGGACAGCCCGACCTTGCCATTCGACCAGGGCTGCACGCCCGCCCATTCAATGCAATTGTAGAAATCCTGCGTCTCACGCGGCGAGAAATGGTCGATGAAGCCCGGCGAACGGCCACAGCCCCGGCTATCGACACGCACGCAGATATAGCCGTGCGGCACCCATTTCTCCGGGTCGGCGACTTCCCAGTTCTGATAGAGGTTGGACGACCCCGCCGTGACATCCGGATGCTTCTCCGCCATCCGGTTCCAGGCGCTGGGATAGCCTTGCTGGAATGACAGGCCTTTCGCATAGGGGCCGTAGCTGAGCAGCACCGGATATTGCCCCGCAGCCATCGGGCGATACACATCGGCGCGCAGAATCGCGCCATCGTCCATCACAATCGGCACGTCCCAATCGACGCGCATGCCGTCGCGATCCTCGGTCCAGCCTTTGGATAGAGTGGTGGCGGTCATGGTTCCCCTCCGCTTCTTGCTTTTGAAGCATTCTTGGCGGAGTTAAGGAATTTAGCAATCGATCATTTAAGTCGCGATGGGCTGGTTCAGTGCGCCAATATCTTCGATAGAAACACCCGCGCGCGCTCGTTGGTCACGGCCCCGAAGAACTCCTCCTTCGGGGCATCGACCACGATTTCGCCCTGATCCATGAACACCACGCGATGCGCCACCTTGCGGGCAAAGCCCATCTCATGGGTGACGACCATCATCGTCATGCCCTCGCGCGCCAGTTGCACCATCACGTCGAGCACTTCGCTGACCATCTCGGGGTCGAGCGCCGAGGTGGGTTCATCGAACAGCATCACCACCGGGTCCATCGCCAAGGCGCGCGCAATCGCCACGCGCTGCTGTTGGCCGCCGGAGAGTTGGCCGGGGAATTTTTCGGCATGGGCGGACAGATCGACGCGCTTGAGCAGCGCCACCGACCGCGCCCGCGCTTCCTCCCGCTCACGCCCCAATACCTTGCGTTGGGCGATGTCGAGATTGTCGAGCACCGACAGATGCGGGAACAGCTCGAAATGCTGAAACACCATGCCAACGCGCGCCCGCAGCCTGGGCAGGTTGACCCCTTTGCCGTGCAGGTCGATGCCATCGACGCTGATCGTGCCTTGCTGGAACGGCTCCAGCGCGTTGACGGTTTTGATCAACGTCGATTTGCCCGAGCCGGACGGGCCGCAGACCACCACCACCTCACCGCGCGTGACGTCGAGGCTGCAATCCTTCAGCACCTGGAAGTGTGGGTTGTACCACTTGCTGACATGCTGCATGCGGATGACCGGGGCCGAAGCGTTCATATGTGTCACCGGATGATGGCCACGCGCGTCTGCAAGCGGCGGACGGCCTGGGAGGCGAGGAAGCAGATCAGGAAATAGACCAGGGCGGCAAAGCAATACATCTCCACCAATCGCCCATCACGCTGAGCAATCTTGGAGGCAGCACCCAGGAAATCGGTCAGCGACAGCACATAGACCAGCGAGGTGTCCTGAAACAGCACGATGGTCTGCGTCAGCAGCACCGGCAGCATGGTGCGCAACACCTGTGGCAGAATGATGTAGCGCATCGACTGGCCGCCGGTCATGCCGAGCGCCAAGGCCGCCGAGCTTTGGCCGCGGGCGACAGATTGAATGCCGCCGCGCATGATCTCGCTGAAATAGGCGGCCTCGAACATCACGAAGGTGAGCAAGGCCGAGGAGAAGCCGCCCACCTTGATCGGTCGCGGCGCCCCGGTCAGCCATTGGCCGAGATAGGGCACCAGGAAATAGAACCAGAAGATCACCAGAACCAGCGGCAAGGCGCGCATGAAATTCACATAGCCCGCAGCCACCATAGCCAACAGCTTGCCGCCGCCGATCCGGGCCAGGGCGATCAACGTGCCGAGCAGCAGGCCGCCCAATGCCGAGAGCAATGTCAGCGTGATGGTGAAGCTCATGCCGTCGCGGAACAGATAGGGCAGGGCGCGGAGGATCGCGTCGAAGTCGAAATCGCTGAACATCGCTCACCCCGCCCCATAGCCGGGCAAGCGCAACCGCCGCTCCAACAGCCGCATCGCCCAGGTGGCGGCGAGGTTGAGCAGCAGATAGATCACGGTGGCGGCGGTGAAGGCCTCGAAGACCTGGAACGAAAATTCCTGCATCGCGCGGGTGCGCGCGGTCAGTTCCGCCAGGCCGATGGTGAGCGCAACCGAGGAGTTCTTGATCGTGTTGATCAACTCGCTCGTCAACGGCGGCAGGATGACGCGAAACGCCATCGGCAGCAGCACATACCAATAGGTTTGCGGCAGGGTGAACCCCAGTGCCGTGCCCGCCGCCTGCTGTCCGCGCGGCAGGGCGGCGATGCCGGTGGAGACTTGCACGGCCACGCGGGCAGACATGAACAGGCCAAGCCCGACCGCGCTGTTCCAGAACGGCGCGTCCGGCATTTGCTTCAGCCAATCGCCCCAGGCATCGGGCACCAGTTCCGGCATCACAAAATACCAGAGGAAGAGCTGGACCAGCAGGGGTATGTTGCGCAGCAATTCGATATAGGTACCAGAGATCCGCTTCGCCCAAGGACTCGGCAGCGAGCGCACCACGCCCATCGCCGCGCCGATCAGCAAGGCGATCACCCAGGCAATGGCCGAGACTTCCAGCGTGACGAGAAGCCCCGACCAGAGCATGTCGGCATAGCTGCCGGTGCCCTCGGGCGAGGCTTCCCAATAGATTCCCCAATTCCAGTGATAATTCACGCGCTTAGTCCGTCGGTCGGATTAAGGCGCATAGCTGGCCGGATCGGGATTGTCGGAGGGCGTCTTCATCGCTTTGGCCATCGCGGGCGACAGCGGCAGGTTCATGTTGATGCCCTTGGGCGGAATCGGCTGGGTGAACCATTTGGCATAGACCGCCGGGCCTTCGGTTTTGAAGAAAGCCGCCGTGGTCTTGTCCACCAGCGCCTTGAAGCTCGGATCGTCCTTGCGCAACATGATGCCGTAAGGCTCAGGCTTGGAGAATGCCTCGTCGCCGAGTGCAAACATCGCCGGGTTTTTCGCGCTCGCCACCAGCCCCGCGATGATCACATCATCCATCACAAACGCCGCCGCACGGCCGGTTTCCACCATCAGAATGCCCTCGGCATGGTCCTTTACCGGAACCACGGTAATGCCGAGCTTGCGGTCCGCGTTCACCTTGTCGAGCTGGCCGATATTGGTCGAGCCGGCGGTGGAGGCGACGATCTTGCCCTTCAGGTCGTCGATCTTATGCAGATTCGCGCTTTTCTTACCCACGAAGATCGAGGCGGTGAGGAAATGCGTGTTGGTAAAGCTGACCTGCTTCTCACGATCCACGTTGTTCGTCGTCGAGCCGCATTCCAGGTCGATGGTGCCGTTGGCCATCAGCGGAATCCGGGTGGCCGATGTCACCGGGGTCAGTTCAACCTTGAGCGCAGGCAGGCTCAATTCCTTCTTCACCGCATCGACGATGCGGGTGCAGATGTCCATCGCGTAGCCCACCGGCTTCTGATTGTCATCCAGATAGGAGAACGGGGCCGAACTTTCACGATAGCCGAGCGTGATCGTGCCGGTATCCTTGATCTTTTGCAGCGTGCCGCCATCGGCGCGGGCTTGATGCGGCAGCAGGGCGGCGAGGCCCAGTGCGATGCCGATTCCAGTCGATAAAACACGGGGCGCGAAACGCATGTGTGTCTCCCTGCAATGCCATGACATGTGGCGTCAGGCGGGCATGGTGGCGCAGCCGCGAAGATTGCGCGAGTCCCTGTTGCAACGAAGTATGAATTTTCCGCTGGTGCGAGCAGGCAGACGGACGCAGCCTCTGAGGGGCAGAAAACGAGGCTTGCCATGCGGGTATGTGTTCTGGGTGCCGGCGTGGTCGGGCTGACCACCGCCTGGGCGTTGACCGAAGCGGGATGTGAGGTCGTTCTCGTCGATGCGGCCAGCGCGGTGGGCACCGGAGCGTCGGCGGGCAATGGCGCGCAGCTTTCCTATAATTTCGTCGCGCCCTTCGCCGCCCCCGAAACATTGTGGCATTTGCCGGCTTTGATGCGCGACACGGCAGCCCCGGTGCGGATCAAACCCCGGCTGAATGGCGGCTTTCTGCGCTGGAATCTCGAATTCCTGCGTGCCTGCACCGGGCGGATGGTGCGCCAGACCACTGAAGCGCAACTCGCTCTCGCCGCACTCAGTCGCGCCGAGTTGGATCGGCTGACCGCCAGCACGGCGCTGAGTTTCTCGCGGCAAGCCAATGGCAAGCTGGTCGTTTATCGCGACAAAACCAGCTTTCAGACCGCGCGCAGGCAGGCTGAGGCGCAGAAGGGGTTGGGCACCGCGCAGGGCGTGCTCGACGGGGCGCAATGTCTGCGCGAAGAACCCGGCCTGCGGATTCCGGCGGCATTGCTGCAAGGCGGCGTGTTCACCCCGCGTGAGGAGGTTGGCGATTGCGCGGCGTTCTGCGAGGGATTGGCGGGCCAGTTGCGCGCGCGGAATACCGTGACGTGGCGGATGGGGGCCTCCGCCACCCCGGTGCTGCGCGATGGCAGGCTGGTGGCGGTGCAAGCGGGTGGCGCGGAGATCGGCGCGGATCAATTCGTGCTCTGCCTGGGCAGCGGTGCCGCCCGCTTCGCCCGTGCCTGCGGCTTTCGCCTGCCGGTGGAGCCGATGAAGGGCTACAGCCTGACCCTGCGTCCGCGCAACGATGCGGGGCGGCTGGTGCACTCGGTCACCGATGCCGACCGCAAACTGGTCTTCGCGCCGTTGGAGCGTGAGGGCGGGCAGGTGATCCGGGTGGCGGGGATCGCCGATCTGGTGGGCGAGGATCGTCGGATCGATGCCAAGCGCATGGCGATGCTGCGCAAAGGGGCGGCCGATGCGCTGGAAGTCGATCTCGACTCAGACCCGATCGGTTGGGCCGGTCTGCGCCCCTGCACGCCGGATAGCCGCCCGTTGATCGGTGCCTCGCCAGTGGCGGGACTGTTCCTCAACACTGGCCATGGTGCTCTCGGCTGGACCCTGGCGTGCGGCAGTGCGCGACTGGCGGTGGATATGCTGATGCAGCGCCCGCCCGTATTGGACGGCGCGCCGTTTTCACCGAAGCGGTATGCTTAAGCGGCCACGCGCTTCGTCTCGCTCAGCACGGCCAGCAACGCATCGACCAGCGCGTCCATCATCGCATCCGTATGCAGCGGCGTCGGCGTCAGGCGCAGGCGTTCGCTGCCGACCGGCACGGTGGGATAGTTGATCGGTGTGGCATAGATCGCGAAACGGTCCATCAGCTCACGGCTGACTTCCTTCACCCGCACCGCATCGCCCACATGCACCGGCACGATATGACTGACGGACGGGATCACCGGTAGGCCGGCGGAACGCAATTTCGCCTTCAGCGTCTCGGCGCGCTCGAAGATCGCTGCCCGGCGGGCATTGTCTTGGCGGACATGGCGCACACTGGCCAAAGCGGCGGCAATCGTCGTCGGCGGCAGTGAGGTGGTGAAGATGAAGCCGGAGGCTGCCGAGCGGATGTAATCGACGATCTCGCTATCGGCGGCGATGTAGCCGCCGTGGCAGCCAAAGCCCTTGGCCAGCGTGCCCTCGATGATATCGACGCGATGCGCCACATGATCGCGTTGCGACACGCCACCACCTTCGGCGCCATACATGCCAACCGCATGCACCTCGTCCAGATAGGTCAGCGCACCGTATTTTTCGGCAATGTCGCAAATGCCAGCGATGTCCGAGATATCGGCATCCATCGAATACACGCTCTCAAACACCACCATTTTCGGCGCATCGGCGGGGGCGGCGGCGAGCAGGCGTTCAAGATCGGCGAGATCGTTGTGCTTCCAGATATGCACCGTGGCGGGCGCGCCCTTCACACCGGCGATCATCGAGGCGTGGTTCTTCTTGTCGGAGAAGACATGCCAATTCGGATAGCTGCGCAAAATGGTGGACAGCGTGGCCTCGTTGGCAACATAGCCCGAGGTGAACAGCAGTGCCGCCGGTTTGCCGTGCAGGCTGGCCAGCTCGTGTTCCAGCGCCTCATGCAGATCGGATGTGCCGGCAATATTGCGCGTGCCACCGGCACCGGCGCCCATTTCCTGGGCTGCCTTCACGGCGGCGTCGATGACCACCGGATGCACGCCCATCGCCAGATAATCGTTGGACGACCACACCGTCACATCGCGCTTGGTCTCGCCTTGGCCGATGGTGAAGACCGGAAAGCGGCTGGCGGATTTGCGCAGCGGCTGGAAATTCCGGTAGCGCCCTTCGGCGCGGATGCGGGCAAGGCCGTCACGGCAGGCGGTACGGAACGGATGCATCTGGTCTCTCTCTCGGTCCGGTCGGACGCGCATGCTCCCCGCGCGTCAGATTGATCCAGTTTTATTAGCAATTCATGAACTGCGGGCGAAGACCCTCACATCCACATGTCAGCGAATTCACTGAACGTAGATACGCAACTCGCGCGGTGACGCACCTTGATCTTGCGCAATGCCGACATGTATCCGGGTGGGAGAAATGCCGCGCTCGGCGATTTCATGTGCCAGGGCAATTGCGTGCCGCTGTATCGCCGCATCCGGTTGTCCGCCGGGGCGGATGGCGGCGAGGATGTCGAACGACACGTCCTGCTTGCGCGCATAGGCCGCATCCACCGCCGCATCCAATGCCGCCATGGGTGGGTCGGACGGGCTGTCATAGGAAATCACCACCAACGCCCGGCGCGGCAAGGCGAGCGGAGCGCCGGTGACGGGGGCTGAAGGGGGCTCAAACGCCCGTCTGTCGATCAGCCGCATATAAGGTGAGGCGTCCGGTGCGGGCACGCAGCCGGACAGCAACGTGCCCGTGAGCAGCGTGCCGGCGATAAGAAGACGTGCGGAGAGATGGCGGGCCATGGCGCAAACTCGCAGGAAGCGCCGCATCAGGCAAGCAGCGCCGCCGCACTCCCTGGTGCAAAGGGGAAATGCCACAACAGATGGTCTGGCCGCTCGTCAAAATTCGGACGGTCAAAGCCGGTCGGATACCACGTCGCTGACGGGAGGGTCGTGATCAGATCGCGGCGCACATAGGTCAACTCCAGCGTCTCCGGGCAGGCAAAGCCGCCGACGAGGCCTGCGATTCCAAAATTGTTGCCATGCACATGCACCGGCACGAAATCCGTCGCCAGATTGGACAGCATGCGGTGGGCGCGTGCGCCGAACCCAGGCTCGCTGAGATCCAAGAGCGTGTGCAACTCGATGGCGATTTGCGCGAAACGCCGCAAACTCCGCGGGCTGGCGGCGGCGAGCGACTCCCATTCGGCCCCCTCGACATCGATCTTCAGCACCGGATCGGCTCCGGTCTGTGGCAGCAGGGCGATGAGGTCATCCAGGCTGCGCAACACGCCATCCTCGGCGGTCTGAGCGGCAATGCCAAGCTTGTGCCAGACGAAATGCGCGTGGGTGGCGGGCAGTTCGTCCACCGTGTGGTCGAACATCACGATCATGTGCCCCTGCTGCGCCAATTCCAGATCGAAGCTGACATCGGGGCCGACGCCAAGGCTGAGGATTGGCTGATCCGGGGTGAGCAAATCGGCCAGGACGTAACCACCATCGCCATCGCCGCCGATGCGGCGCTTGCCCACGCCCTGCATATCGTAAGGCATCAGCAGACGCAGAATGTCATACACACGGCGCTGCGCGTCGGCGGTCACTGCCGGGAGGGCGGCTTTGGGGCCAGAGTTGGGCTTTCCTGGCGCGTGGTTTCCGTTAAGATCGCGCATCGATGCCTCCAAGGCGTTGCGGTCTGTGGTGCCGATTGGGAGTGCTTGGGTCAAGCTTTGATCGTCTGCGCGCCTGATGACGGCACATTTTGCCAGTTTGCACAGGTCCGCCCCAACCGCGCGGCACTTGCCGGGGCGGCGGTGTAATTATACAGGGAGGCCCGAGAAAAGGAGTGCGCAATGGCGTCGATTGCTGAGATCACGGGTGACAACCCCGCTTTGGCCGCTCAGGCCGCCATTCT
The DNA here is from genome assembly GCA_031291725.1 of Acetobacteraceae bacterium. Classification (GTDB taxonomy): domain Bacteria; phylum Pseudomonadota; class Alphaproteobacteria; order Acetobacterales; family Acetobacteraceae; genus CAIQQQ01. Next base: position 42,446 of record JARLIM010000008.1, on the reverse strand, counting down.
CGCCCGGCCGATCACGCCTGAACGGCGGATGGCGGACGCCATTCGTGCGCTGGCCATCGATGCGGTGCAGAAGGCGAATTCCGGCCATCCCGGTATGCCGATGGGCATGGCCGATGTGGCTACGGCGCTGTGGACCCGCTTTCATAAATTCGACGCTGCCGACCCGCGCTGGCCGGATCGTGACCGCTTCGTGCTCTCCGGCGGTCATGGCTCGATGCTGCTCTACGCCCTGTTGCATCTGACCGGCCATGCCGGGATGGGCATCGAGGATTTGAAAAATTTCCGCCAATTGCATTCCCCCGCCGCCGGGCACCCCGAATATGGCGAGCATCCGGCGATTGAGACCACCACCGGCCCGCTCGGCCAAGGGTTGGCCACCGCCGTCGGCATGGCGCTGGCCGAGCGTCTGCTCGCCGCGCGCTTCGGCAAGTCGCTGGTCGATCACCGCACCTGGGTGACGTGTGGCGACGGCGATCTGATGGAAGGCATCAGCCAGGAAGCCATCAGCATTGCCGGGCATCTGAAGCTGAACAAGCTGACCGTGCTGTGGGATGACAACGCGATCAGCATCGATGGCGATGTGGCGCTGTCCTCCTCGGAAGATCAGGTGAAACGCTTCGCTGCCGCCGGTTGGGCGACCAAGAAGGTCGATGGGCACGACCCGGCGCAGATCGCCGCGGCCATCGCCGCCGCCATGCGCTCCACCAAGCCCACGCTGATCGCCTGCAAGACGATCATCGGTTTCTCTGCCCCCACCAAGGCCGGCACCGCCGCCTCGCATGGCGCACCTTTGGGTGCCGATGAGGCGCAGGCTGCCAAGGCGGCGATGGGGTGGAATCATGCGGCGTTCGAAGTGCCGGAAGGTGTTGCCGATGCGTGGCGTGAGGCTGGCAGCCGTGGCGCTTCTGCCCGGCGCGCTTGGCTGAAGCGTCTGGCGCACCATCCGATGCGCGCCGAATTCGAGCGTGTGATGGCGGGCAAGCTGCCGGAGAATTTCCACGAGGCCGTGGCCGCTCTGCGCGCCGATATTGCCGAGAAGAAGCCCAAGCTTGCCACCCGCCAATCGAGCCAGAAGGCGCTGGAGGCGCTGGTGCCAGCGGTGCCGGAAATGATCGGCGGCTCGGCCGATCTCACCGGCTCGAACCTCACGCTGGTCAAGGGCATGGGCTTTGTCACGCCGGGCAATTTCGGTGGCCGGTATATCCATTACGGCATCCGCGAATTCGGCATGGCGGCAGCGATGAACGGCATGGCGCTGCATGGCGGCGTGATTCCGTATAGCGGCACGTTCTTCGTGTTCACCGACTATATGCGCTCGGCCATCCGTCTGGCGGCGCTGATGCGCATCCGGGCGATCCATGTGTTGACGCATGACAGCATCGGCCTGGGCGAAGACGGCCCGACGCATCAGCCGGTGGAGCATCTGGCCAGCCTGCGTGCGATGCCTGGCGTTCTCACCTTCCGCCCGGCGGATGCGATGGAGACCGCAGAGTGTTGGGAACTCGCCTTGCGTCGCAATGATGGCCCGAGCCTGCTCGCTCTCTCGCGCCAGGGTCTGCCGACATTGCGCACCGATACCGGCGAAAATCGCTCGGCACGCGGCGCCTATGTGCTGGCCGAAGCCGAAGGGCCGCGTCAGGCCACGCTGATCGCCACCGGCTCCGAAGTGGCCATCGCAATGGACGCCCGTGCCGCGCTGGCCGCTGAAGGTGTGTCGGTGGCTGTGGTGTCGATGCCGTGCTGGGAGCTGTTTGCCCAGCAGGACGAGAGCTATCGCGCCCAGATCCTGGGCGGTGCGTTGCGCGTGGGCGTTGAGGCGGCGAGTTCCTTTGGCTGGGAACGCTGGCTTGGCAATGACGGGGTGTTCATCGGGCTGGACACATTTGGGGCTTCCGCGCCGATCGACGTTCTTTACAAGCATTTCGGCATCACGCCGGAGGCGATTGCGGCCGCCGTCAAGCGCCGTCTGGCTGTTTAAGAAAACACGGGAGAGATCATCATGGCTGTCAAAATCGCCATTAACGGCTTCGGCCGCATCGGTCGTCTGGTGCTGCGCGCCATCATCGAATCCGGCCGCACCGACGTGGTGCCGGTCGCTATCAACGATCTCGGCAGCGTCGAAGCCAACGCCCATCTGTTCCGCTACGACAGCGTGCATGGCCGCTTCCCCGGCGAAGTCGTGGTCAATGGTCAGGACATCACCATTCACCATAACGGCCGCACCTATGGCCCGATCACCGTCTCCGCTGAGCGCGACCCGACCAAGGTGCCGTTCCAGGGTGTGGACGTGGCGATGGAATGCACCGGCATCTTCACATCCAAGGAGAAGGCGACCGCGCTGATCGCCGCCGGTGCGCGCAAGGTGCTGATCTCGGCGCCGGGCGAAAACGCCGACGCCACCATTGTCTATGGTGTGAACGAAAAGACGCTCACCAAGGACATGACGGTCGTCTCGAACGCCTCCTGCACCACCAACTGCCTCGCCCCGGTGGCCAAGGTGCTGCACGACAATTTCGGCATCGTGCGCGGCTACATGGTCACGATCCATTCCTACACCGGCGACCAGCCGACGCTGGACACGCTGCACAAGGATCTGCATCGCGCCCGCGCTGCTGCCACGAACATGATCCCGACCTCCACCGGTGCGGCCAAGGCCGTGGGCCTGGTGATGCCGGAACTGGCGGGCAAGCTCGATGGCACCGCCATCCGCGTGCCGACCCCGAATGTGTCGCTGGTCTCGCTCGACGTGGTGCTGAACAAGTCTGTCACCAAAGAGGACGTGAATGCAGCGATGAAGGCCGCATCGGAAGGCGCGCTGAAGGGCATTCTCGGCTACAATACCGAGAAGCTGGTCAGCTCGGACTTCAACCATGTCCCGGCCTCCTCCACCTTCGACGCCACGCAGACCGCCGTGGTTGATGGCGGCCTGGTGCGTGTGATGAGCTGGTATGACAACGAATGGGGCTTCTCCAACCGTATGTCCGACACCGCCGCCCTGCTCGGCAGCCTGTAATCTGCTCCAATAAGCGCCCGGCCCGTACAGCCGGGCGCTTCGTTTTTCGGCTATAATGGGAAAGTCTTAAAGATGTCTTACCGTACGCTCGATGGTGTCGATGTTGCTGGCAAGCGCGTTCTGCTGCGTGCCGACCTCAACGTGCCGGTGCGCGACGGCAAGATTACCGACCTCACCCGCATCGAACGCCTCTCCCCCACCATCCGCGAGCTGGCGGATAAGGGCGCGCGGGTGATCGTGTGCAGTCATTTCGACCGCCCGAAGGGCAAGCGCGTGCCGGACATGTCGCTGGCCCCGATGGCTGCCGCGCTGGCCGAAGTGCTCGGCAAGCCGGTCGCCTTTGCTGATGACTGCATTGGCGCGCCTGCCGCCGAAGCCGTGGCCAAGCTCGCGCATGGCGACGTGCTGGTGCTGGAAAACACCCGTTTCCACGCAGGTGAAGAGAAGAACGATCCGGCATTGGCCAAGGCCTTGGCCACCAATGCCGATATTTTTGTCAACGACGCCTTCTCCGCCGCCCATCGCGCGCATGCCTCCACCGAGGGCGTGGCGCATCTGCTGCCGTCCTATGCCGGTCGCTTGATGCAGCGCGAATTGGAGGCGCTGACGGCAGCTCTGGGCGAGCCGGTGCGTCCGGTGATGGCGATTGTCGGCGGCTCGAAAGTGTCCACCAAGCTTGATCTGCTCGGCAATCTCGTCGGCCGTGTGGACGTTCTGGTGATCGGCGGTGCGATGGCCAACACCTTCCTGGCCGCGGAGGGAATTTCGGTCGGAAAATCCTTGCAGGAGGCGGACATGCACGCCACTGCGCTGGAGATCGTCGCCAAGGCGAAGGCGGCTGGCTGCGAGATCGTGCTGCCGGTCGATGCCGTCACCGCCACCGAATTCCGCGCCAATCCGCCGGTCAAGACGGTGAATGTGACGGATATTCCAGCCGATTCAATGATGCTCGATGTCGGCCCCGCCACGGTTGCCGCCCTGATCGCCAAGCTGTCCAGTGTGAAGACATTGGTGTGGAACGGCCCGCTCGGCGCCTTTGAAACGGCGCCTTTTGACACAGCGACCGTGGCCTTGGCCCACGCCGTGGCGGCGGCGACGCAATCCGGCGCCTTGCTCTCGGTGGCTGGCGGTGGCGATACCGTCTCGGCGCTACGCCATGCCGGCGTTTCCGAGCAGATGAGCTACGTCTCCTCGGCGGGCGGTGCATTCCTGGAGTGGATGGAAGGCAAGACCCTTCCGGGTGTCGCGGCCCTTGAAGGCTGACATGGATTTTTATCATTTTTTGAGACGTATGGACATGGAAAGAGAATAATATCATTCTCTTTCCATGCGCCCGTTAACACATTCTCAATCATTCGATGCCACAGTGAGCCGTATGATCTCCAATGGCTCCCTCGCGGCGTTTTCCGCCGCCGTTCTGAACGGCAGCACGCAGGTTTCCGGCGTGCGTCCGATGCCCGCATCCACGGCATCCCGTGCCCCTGTGCAGGCCGTTCCTGGGGGAGGCGGGGGGGCGGCGCGACCGACGCCCTCGGTCTTGCCGTTGCCGCCGGCACCAGGGCAACCGCTTCCGCGTGGGTCGCTGCTCGATCTCTCGGTGTAAATGTCGACGGGCGGGCATTGATGCATTGATTTCGGGTGTTTTGCGACTGCTTTGCCTTGTCTTCGCCACAGGCGTGGCGCATCTGTTGAGCGACATGACGGTGATGCTCAACATACGATACGCCTTGCTCTGGGCCGTGCTTTGTCTCGTGCTCAGTGATCAGCGCGGCGCTTTGGCACAACAAGCGGTGCCGGAGATTTTGCGCAAAGATTTTGGCAGTGCGTTTTTGACGGCTCCGAAAATCAGACTGGCAACACCGCCTGATCAGACCACGGCTCCAATCCCGGATATGGAGGCCCGCGCGCCGCGCGTGCCGGTGCAACGCATCAAAATTGGACCGGTGTTTGGCGGACCCGCAACTGGGTATCGCGGTGAAAGCTTCACGTCGGGGTCCAGCACCAATCCCGGCCTGCGAGAATTGCGCATGCCGCTTTCCGGTTTGGCGCTGCGGCTGCAACTGGATTGACCGAGTTCAAATTCGCTTGCCGCTTTACGCGCGCAGGGAACTGCGCAAGCCTGTAGCGATGTTGAACGCTCTGACCCTGTTGGTGGTCTGCCAGTTTATTGGCGAGGTGACCGCCCGCTTCCTCAACCTGCCGCTGCCTGGGCCGGTGATAGGCCTTGTGCTGTTGCTGCTCTGGCTGCTCTGGCGGGGCGGCCCGGATGCTGAGCTGGAGACCACCGGCAATTGGTTGTTGCGGCATTTCGGTCTGTTGTTCGTCCCGGCTGGGGTGGGGGTGATCAACCAACTCGACGCATTGCGGGAAAATTGGCTGGCGCTGCTGGTGGCGATACCTGTGTCCACCTTTGCTGGGTTGATTACCACAGCTTGGGTGATGCAGCGCCTGTCCGGTTCGGATGAGGAGAGCTGAACGATGGAGAAAATCTTCCATCTATGGGTCTATCTTGAAACCACTCCGCTGCTCGGATTGGGCGTCACGCTGGTGGTCTGGCAGATCGCCAATCAACTCGCCTCGCGGATGGGCAGCAACCCGCTGGCCAATCCGATGCTGTTGTCGGTGGCGATCCTGGCCCCGCTGCTGTTGATCACACATACGCCATATTCGGCCTATTTTCAGGGTGCACAATACGTTCATTTCCTGCTCGGCCCGGCGACAGTGGCGCTGGCCTTACCAATGTACGCCAATCTGCGCCGCATCCGTCGATCCGCCCGCGCGATCATCACGGCACTGCTCGCAGGCTCCGTGGTGGCATCCGCCTCGGCCATGCTGATCGCGCGCGCGATGGGGGCGTCGCGGGTGATCGTGCTCTCTCTCGCCCCAAAATCCGTCACCACGCCGATAGCGATGGGCATTGCCGAACAGATCGGTGGCCAGCCTTCACTGGCTGCGGTGTTCGTGCTGCTGACAGGTCTGACGGCGATTACGCTGTTGCCGATGAGCATGAAGCTCCTGAAAATTCACGATATGCGTGCTCAGGGCTTGGCTGCCGGCGTCGCTGGCCACGGTCTGGCCACGGCGCGCATGCTGTTGGTGAGCGAAACGGCGGGGGCATTTGGTGGATTGGCGATTGGATTGAATGGCATTGTGACAGCCATTTTGGTGCCACTGATGGTCACCTTCCTGCGCTAATTCGCGGCGTGCCTGGTTTTGCATGAACCAGGCCACCTTCATTTTATTGCCAGCATGTGTATTGGCAACCGGGCGGCATCGACCATGGCGGCCCCTGTTTACGTTTCGGCAATGCAGTGTGGGTATCGTGACTGGCAATCACGCTCCAGCAGGGGTCAATCCATGCTCGATTCTCTAAAGATCGCTCCGAAATTCGCGCTCTTGGCGGCTATTTTGCTCGCGTTGACAGGTTTCGGTATGGCCTTGGTGCTGGCCGGGCAGAACACTCAGATTGACTTCGCCCAGCAGGAGGCGCGGGGCGTGCGCTATTTGCGCGGTGTGGCCGATATCCAGCGTGAGGCTGCACGCGCCAGCCTGCAGCATGACAAGGTATCGGCGGAGTGGCTTGCGCAACTGGAGCAATTGCAGGCCTCTTACGGCAGTGCTCTTCAAACCGACATCCAAGCGCGGGCCGTTGTGCAAGCGATGTCTGGCCGGGCGGATTGGGTGGTGGTGCGCGCCAAGTTGCGTGGTCTGATGATGCGCATCGGCGAACGTTCGAACCTGATCCTCGATCACGCGCTCGACAGCTATTACATGATGGACGCAGTGTTGAACCGTCTGCCGGAACTCATTGATCGCGTGGCGACATCGGTGGAGATGGGGGCGGAGTGGCGCTCGGCACAACGCGAAGCCCGTTTTCTGATTGCCACTGACGGGTTGGCCGACACGGTGGGTGGTCTATCAGCATCGTTGGCGTCAGCATTCGATAACAACTCGGATGGTTCACTGAAATCGGCTCTCGGTGCCGAGTGGGCCGAACTGCATGAGCAGATCAACCGCTTCACCACGGCGCGGCAGAAGGGCGAAGCCAGTGCGGCGATGGCAATCTCGCTGCTGGGCGGTTTGGCGCATTTCGATGAACATGCCTGCGCGGAATTGACGCGCATGCTTGATGAGCGGCTGAACGATCTGAAAGGTAGGCAATGGCGCCGTATCGGGGCCACTGCGTTGCTGTTCGGCCTAGCGACTTGGGTGATATTCATGGTGGCGCAGACGATGGTCGTGGGCCCGCTGTTGCAATTGGCGCACGCTGCGCGACGTCTGGCCGAGGGCGATTTGGACAATGTGCAGCATGAACGCGCGATGCGCGACGAATTGGGCGATTTATCGCGTGCCTTATCCGGCTTTCGTGAGGCCTTGCTGCGCAATCGGATGTGGGAGGTTGACGCCCAACAGACACAGCAAAATGCCGAAATCGTCGCATCAGCGGTGGAGGAGTTGGTGGTGTCTTGTCGGGAGATTACCGAACAGATCACGCGCGCGAGCTCCACAACCGAGGAACTTGCCGATCAGTTGGCGCGGGCGGGCAAATTTGTCGATGCTGTGACGGGGGCGGTGGCTGGCTCCGGGCAGCGTATCGATCTGCGGGTTGGCAATGGTTCAATCGTGACGGGCGAGGTGGTGACGATCTCCGCGAGCGGTGTTGCGATCCGGGTCAATCTGATGGTGCGCTGTGGCGATGTGGTGGAGATCATCGGGTTGACCGCCGCCGCATTGCGGGGGCGGGTGGTGGAATACCAAGGCGGCACGCTCCGCCTGCAATTTCAGTTTGATGAACATTCCGAAACAGCCATCCGCCAATTCGTCGCAACCGTTCCACGACAGGCAGCTTGATCGACAGAAGGAGGCGCCACGCAGGATTCAGCTCTGTTTCAACCTCAGCTTGACAGGTGACGTCAACACCCCGAATTTGTGCGCAGAAAGGTTGAAATGTGCGCATGGCGAACGTTTTGTGACTGAGGCAAAGCGGTGCCGTAGGCGTGTTGCGGCGTTTCCGGGAGAAGCAATCATTGGGCAGACTGGCGTGTGCAGATGCGCCATCGCATGCTTGGGAGAGGGGCCGAGATATGTTGCGTCGTGAACAGAACGAACTCATCACCCGCACGGGTCCGGGCACGCAGATGGGCGACTTGTTCCGCTGCTATTGGCTGCCGATTCTGTTGTCAGAGGAATTGCCGTTCGACGGGTGCCCGCCGGTGCGGGTGAAGGTGCTGTCTGAGCGTTTGATCGCTGTGCGCGATTCCGAGGGCAGGCTTGGTCTGATCGATGAATTCTGCGCCCATCGCGGTGTGTCCTTGTGGTTTGGCCGCAACGAGGATGGCGGGCTGCGGTGCCCGTATCATGGCTGGAAATTCGGGGTGGATGGAGCCTGTCAGGAAATCCCGTCCGAGCCGGAAGAGTCGGGCATGTGCCAGAAAATTCGGCTGAAATCCTACCCGCTGATCGAGCGTGGCGGTGCGTTTTGGACCTATCTGGGCAAGCCGGAATTCCAACCAGAATTGCCGGAATGGGAATTCGCCACCGTGCCCGCCGAGCAGAGCTTCATTTCCAAGCGTTTTCAGGATTGCAACTGGTTGCAGGCGCTGGAGGGCGGCATTGATTCCAGCCATGTGTCCTGGCTGCATCGTGGCAATCTGGCTTCTGATCCGCTGTTCAAGGGCGCGGGCGGCAACAAATACAATCTCGGCGACATGAAGCCGGTGTTCGAAGTGGTGGAGAATGAAGGCGGCCTGCTGATCGGCGCGCGTCGCAACGCCGAAGAGGGTAAATATTATTGGCGCATCACACCATGGATCATGCCCTGCTTCACGATGGTGCCGCCGCGTGGCGATCACCCGGTGCACGGTCATTTCTGGGTGCCGGTGGACGATGAAAATTGCACCGCGTGGAGTTTTGATTACCACCCGGTGCGTGCGCTGCGCCAGGAAGAGCGGCAGGCGATGATCGATGGGTTCGGCATCCATGTGCAATACACACCCGGCACCTATCGCCCGCTGGCCAATAAGGACAATGACTATCTGATGGACCGCGAGGCCCAGCGTCGCGGCGATACCTATAGCGGCGTTGCCGGCATCGCCATGCAGGATGCCTCGTTGCAGGAGAGCATGGGGCCGATTGTCGATCGCACGATGGAGAATCTGGTTTCGACCGATAACGGCATCATCATGGCCCGTCAGCGTCTGTTGCGGGCAGCCAAGGCGTTGGCAGAAAAAGGGATTCGTCCGCCCGGTGTCAATGTGGCACATCAGAAAATCCGCTCGGCGGCGGTGGTGTTGCCGCCCGATCAGGCATTCAAGGATGCGGCTGCCGAGGCGTTGAAAGTGCGTCCGGGCGTGCGGCAGACATCGGTCTGATTGCAAAAACACAGGGCGGGCGGCCAACCGTCCGTCACGCTTGACGGGAGGGCGCATGGCGCTCAGTCAATCCACTCGCGCAACGTCGGCATATGAGGCGTCATTTCGATCTCGTTACGCCCAATCCACTGGGCGTTGGGCGAGCCTGATGGCGCTCGATCCGGCCAGCGAGATCGTGGTGGCACGTGCTGTAGCCGGTTTGCCGGAGCGGCGGCGAGCCGTGGCTTTGTCGTATGATGCGGCGGACGAGACTTGGATCGCGCAACTGCGGGCACGCGCCCAAGCCCTGCTTGACGATGCCGCTTGCGCCGATCTGGTGGTGATGATCGCCACTGCCGGTGCGGATGCGCAGGCGGGGGCATTGTTCGGTGAAGCTTGCCGAGTGCGAGGCGTTCCGGTGACGGCTCTGGTGATCGCCGCCCTCGACACGCCGGATGCCGACCTGTCCCGCACGCTCGCCCCATTACGCCCGATAGCGAGCATGCTGGTTGTCGCGCAGGGAGCCGATTACGTGGACGACATGCTGCACGCGCTGCGGGCGTGATGGTAGGCGGCAGGCTGTTCAAAAAGAGGCAACGAATCTGACTAAAATTTGATCATAAGGTTAAATGCGGGTCATTGCGGTTCCGATAGAGGGAATGTTGCCCCTTCATGACAGCCGCTTCACGTTGGCACGTCGTTTGCGAGGGAATTCAGGTTGGCGCCGGCTGATGAAAGTTGGTGCCGTAATGAAAGGAACCCGTTGCGATGAAGCGACTTTTCCCCGCCCTTGCTGTGGCTTCCGTGGTGAGCATGGCCGCTGCCGCACCGGCCTCTGCGGAAATTTTCTTCCAAGACACGTATGTCAGCGTCCGCAATCTGTGGCAGGACAAGCAGCCGGGCTATGCGGGTGCGGTTGATGAGGCGGCTCTCAACATCTCCTATGCCAATGCCTACACCTATGGCTCGAACTTCGTCAGCCTGGACCTTGAGAATTTCGGCCATCAGGATCCGGCCAACATCATCGGCTATCAGGGGCAGAAGGCCACGTCCTCCTCGATGGAATTCTATGGCGTCTTCCGCACCACGCTGAGCGGCAATGCGCTGACCAATTCAAAGAAATTCGCCATCGGCCCGTTCTCCGATATCGGCTTTGAAGTGGGTGCCGATATCTGCACTCAGGATGACGTGTTTGCTTCCTATAAGCGCATGGTCGTTGCCGGGCCGCAGTTCTCGATCGCCATGCCGAAGGGCTTCTGGAACGTCTCGCTGCACATCTCCAAGGAATGGAACACCGACGCTTACGCTCCCAAGGGCGCGACGAGCTTCGATGCTGTTCCCGAGTTGGAAACAGCGTGGCTGTATCCGTTCAGCGTCGGCAGCGTTCCGGTGAAGTTCACCGGTTTCCTCAACGTTGTGGCACCCAAGGGTCGCGGCTATCCGGGTGAGGCGAAGGCCGGGACTGAAATCCTGGCGCACCCCAAGCTGATGGTTGACGTTGGCGCACTGATGGGCGGCAAGCCGGGTCAGTTCGATGCTGGTGTCGGTTACGAATATTGGTACAATAAGTTCGGCAACCAATCCAAAAACCTGGTCGGCACGCAGCAGAATGCGTTCTTCGTCGAAGCCGGCTACCACTTCTAAGGAGGAATCTGATGCATCGTCGCAGTTTTAACCGGCTTCTTGGTGCCGGTGCCACGTTGGCCGCTATGCCGGGCTTATCCCGTCAGGCGCTGGCAGCTGATCCTTTGAAGGTTGGTTTCATCTATCTCGGCCCGGTGGGCGATTTCGGTTGGACCTACCAGCACGATGCCGCCCGCAAGGCTGCCGTGGAAAAATTCGGCGATGCCATCAAGACCACCTATGTCGAAAACGTGCCGGAAGGCCCGGACAGCGAAAAGGTGCTCGCCGATCTGGCGTCTTCCGGTCACAAGCTGATCTTTGCCACGTCGTTCGGTTACATGAACTACGTGCTCAAGGCGGCAAAGCGTTTCCCGAATGTCTATTTCGAGCACGCAACCGGATATAAGCGGGATGCGAATATCTCGACTTACAACATCCGCTTCTATCAGGCGCGGTATGTGCAAGGCATCATCGCGGGTGCGTTGTCCAAGACAGGGACTGCTGGCTATGTCGGCTCCATCCCGGTGCCGGAAGTCATCCAGGGAATGAACGCCTTCATGCTCGGCATGCAGAGTGTCAATCCGAAGGCCAAGCTGAAATTCATCATGGCCAATTCCTGGTACGATCCGCCGAAGGAAGGCGATGCGGCCAAGGCTCTGATGGATCAGGGCTGCGACATCATCACCCAGCACACCGATAGCCCGGCTCCGTTGCAGGCTGCCGCCTCGCGCGGGATCAAGGCGTTCGGTCAGTCCACCGACATGGCCAAGTTCGCCACCGGCACGCAGCTTTCTGCCAGCGTGGATGTGTGGGGACCGTATTACATCAAGCGCATCGGTGACGTGCTTGCCGGCAAGTGGACCAGCACGGATACCTGGGGCGGGTTTGATTCCGGTATGCTCGGCATGTCGCCCTTCGCCAACATGCCGCCGGCACTGGCCAATCAGGCGACGGCCGCTGTGGAAGCGATCAAGTCTGGCAAGAACAAGGTCTTCACCGGCCCGATTTCTGACCAGACCGGCGCTGTGAAGGTTGCGGCTGGTGTGTCGATGGATGACGGCGCGTTGAGCGGTATGCAGTGGCTGGTGCAGGGGATCGAAGGCAAGCTCGGCTGATCTCTCGCCTATTTCTTCACTATCCCGGAGCGGGGAGGGGATGCCCTCTTCCCGCAACGGAGGTTTTCGCGAGGACTTTCCGGCATGACCGCTCCACTTCTGCAGTTACGCGGGATCGTCAAGCAATTCCCCGGCTGTCTTGCCAATGATCATGTCGATCTGACCATCGGTCAGCATCAAATCCACGCGCTTCTCGGCGAAAACGGCGCGGGTAAGAGCACGCTTGTCAAAATCATCTATGGCGTGATGAAGCCCGATGAGGGCGAGATCATCTGGCAGGGGCAACCTGTGGTGATCCAGAACCCGGCCCATGCCCGCAGACTCGGCATTGGCATGGTGTTCCAACATTTGTCGCTGTTCGAAGCCCTGACCGTGGCCGACAACATCGCCCTTGGCCTCAACGACGCCAAGGACCGCATCGGTCTGCGCGAGCGGATCATTGACGTTTCCAAAAGCTACGGCCTGCCGGTCGATCCCGACCGCACCGTGCATGATCTGTCGGTCGGTGAGCGCCAGCGCATCGAAATCGTGCGCTGCCTGTTGCAGAACCCCAAATTGCTGATCATGGACGAGCCGACTTCGGTGCTCACCCCGCAAGAGGCGGAGACGCTGTTTGTCACGCTGCGGCGGCTGGCCTCGGAAGGCTGCTCGATCCTCTATATCAGCCACAAGCTCGAAGAAGTCCGCGCGCTGTGCGAGGAATCGACGATCATGCGGCTGGGTAAAGTGGTCGCCCATGTGAAGCCGAAGGAAAAGACCGCGCGCGAGCTGGCGGGCATTATGATCAGTGCCGAACTCAAGCCGGTGGCCGATCGTCGCCCGCCGCCAGAGACCGGTAAGGTCCGCCTCTCAGTGGACAAGCTGACATTGCGGGCACCGAGCGAGTTCGGCACCGCGTTGAAGGACATCAGCTTTCAGGTGCGCGGCGGCGAGGTGCTCGGCATAGCCGGCATCGCGGGCAATGGTCAGGGTGAGTTGATGGACGCGCTGTCGGGCGAAATGCCTGCCGGACGACCCGAGACGATTACGCTCGACGATGTGGCCGCCGGGCATATGGGCCCCTATCAGCGTCGCAAACTCGGCGGCTGCTTCGTGCCGGAGGAGCGCAACGGTCATGGCGCGGTGACGACGATGTCGCTCGCCGAGAACGCCTTTCTCTCGGCGCATCTGCGTGGGGCGTTGGTCAAGCTCGGGTTGATCGACCGCAACAAGACGCAGGATTTCGCCGAGAAGGTGATCGCGCGATTCGATGTGCGTACCACGGGCTCGAAGGCGATGGCGAAATCGCTGTCGGGCGGCAATCTGCAAAAATTCCTGGTCGGGCGAGAGGTGATGCTGGAGCCGTCGGTGCTGGTGGTCAGTCAGCCGACCTGGGGGGTGGATGCGGGGGCTGCGGCGGCGATTCATGAGGCGGTGTTGGCATTGGCGGCCTCTGGGGCGGCGGTGGTGGTGATCAGCCAGGATTTGGATGAAATCTTCTCGCTGGCCGACCGCATCGCGGTGATCGCGGCGGGGCATTTGTCTGAGCCGGTGAAGGTGGGCGAAGCGTCGCTGGAAAAAATCGGACTGCTGATGGGTGGCGTGAAGGCCGAGCAACATCACGGAGAAACCTCGCATGCTTAGGCTGCAACCACGCCAATCGCCATCGGCGTTCTGGTCCTGGGCATCGCCGATTTTGGCCTTGGTGCTGACGGCTGTGATCGCGGGCGGGATTTTCGCCTTCATGGGCCGTCCGCCGGTGCTGACGGTATACACCTTCCTGATCTCGCCCCTGTTTGCGCCGAACGGCATCGCGTCGCTGGCGGTCAAGGCCGCACCGTTGATCATGATGGGCGTGGGGCTGTCGCTGGCCTATCGTGCCAATGTCTGGAACATCGGCACCGAAGGTCAGTTCACTGTTGGGGCGATTTTCGCGGGCTGGCTCGCGCTGTCGCTGCCGGATGCGCCGATGTGGGTGATTTTCCCGGCGGAGATGGCGTTCGGCATTCTGGGCGGTGTGCTCTACGCGCTGATCGTGGCGTGGCTGCGCACGCGGTTCAACGCCAACGAGATTTTGACCAGCCTGATGCTGGCCTATATCGCGCAATATCTGTTGATCTATCTGGTCACTGGCCCTCTGCGCGACCCGATGGGCTTCGGCTTCCCGCAGACGGCGTTGTTCTCCGATGCGGCGGATGGGCCGCGGCTGATTGAGAATACCAATCTGCATTTCGGCATTCTAGCCGCCCCGATTGTCGCGGCAGGGGCGTGGTTGATGCTGGGGCATTCGGTGTTGGGCTTTCAGTTGCGCGTGCTGGGCCAAGCCCCGCGTGCGGCGAAGTTCGCAGGCTTCAGCGAGAACCGGCTGGTCTGGCTGGCAATGGCGATTTCAGGCGGTCTGGCTGGGTTGGCCGGGATGTTCGAAGTCACAGGCACCCAGGGGCAGCTTTCGACGAATATCAGCCCAGGCTATGGCTTCACGGCGATCATCGTCGGCTTCCTTGGGCGTTTGAACCCAGCCGGTGTGGTGCCGGCGGGGCTGTTGCTGGCGCTGACCTATCTGGGCGGTGATGCAGCACAGATCAATCTGGGCTTGTCGAACGCGATCACCGGGATTTTTCAGGGAATTCTGCTGTTCTGCCTGCTTGGTGCAGACGTGCTGATCTCCAACCGGCTGCTCTGGCGGCGTCGTGGCGTGGCAGGAGGACGGGCATGATCGAGCTTCTTGTCAATCTTATCGTCTCCGTCATGGCGGCGGCAACGCCGCTGCTGTTGGCGGCAACGGGTGAACTGATTGTCGAAAAAGTGGCGGTGCTGAATCTCGGCGTCGAAGGCATGATGCTGATGGGTGCCATTGCCGGCTTCGCGGTGGCGCATGAAACCGGGCAGCTTTGGCTCGCCTTGCTGGCCGCCATCGCCGCCGGGATGACGCTCTCCTTCCTGTTCGCCGTGCTGACACTGACCTTGCAGGCCAACCAGACGGCCACCGGTCTGGCGCTGACGATTTTCGGACGCGGCTTCTCGGCGCTGGTGGGGGCGGGCTATGTCGGCATCGCGGCACCCACTCTGCCGAAAATTCATCTGCCGGTGCTGTCGGATCTGCCGTTCTTCGGGGCGACATTGTTCAGTTACGATCCGCTGATTTATCTCGCTTTGATCCTGCTGGCGGCGACGGCGTATTTTCTGACCCGCACGCATGCCGGGCTGATCCTGCGCGCGGTGGGGGATCAGCATGATGCGGCGCATGTGCTGGGCTACCGGGTGATCCGCATCCGCTATCTGGCGGTGCTGTTCGGCGGGGCGATGGCGGGGTTGGCGGGGGCGTATATGTCGCTGTCCTACACGCCGCTCTGGGCGCAGGACATGATTGCCGGGCGCGGTTGGGTGGCTCTCGCGCTGGTGACATTCGCGGCGTGGCGTCCGTTCTGGTTGCTGATCGGCGCCTGGTTGTTCGGCGGTATCATGTATCTCTCGCTCTATGTGCAGGGCCTGGGCGTGCCGGTGCCATCGGCGATGCTATCGGCGTTGCCCTATGTCGGAACCGTGGTGGTGCTGGTGCTGATCTCACGTGACCATCGGCGCATCCGGCTGCATCGTCCGGCGATGCTGGGGCGGCCATTCCAGGCGACGAACTGATCATGTCAGAGGTCAACGAGGGCGATTTCGATCTGCTGCGCGCGGCCTTCGCGGTGGCGCAGGCGGCGCGGGAGGCGGGCGATCATCCGTTCGGCGCCATTCTGGCCGGGCCGGATGGCAGCGTGCTGATGCGGCAAGGCAATGGCTATCGCGCCGAGGGGCAGGACATGACGGCGCATGCCGAACGTGTGTTGGCCACGCGGGCATCGAAAGCGCATCGGCCGGAGTTCCTGGCCGCTTGCACGATGTATGTCTCCGCCGAACCCTGTGCGATGTGCGCCGGCGCGATCTACTGGTCGGGCATCGGGCGGGTGGTCTATGGTCAGTCCGAGGCCGATCTCAAGCGCCAGACCGGTGCGCATGACGAGAACCCGACGCTCGATCTACCCTGCCGCGTGGTGTTTGCCGCCGGTCAGCGTGTGGTTGATGTGGTGGGGCCGCTGCTTGCCGATGAGGCGGCTTCCTTGCAGGAAGGGTTTTGGGAGGAAAAGCGGGTGAGCCACGGCAAGCATGATCTGGCGGTGTTGAACACGCTCACCGTGCAGTCCTTCGTGCAGGTGCTGGGCGGGGTGTTCGAGCATGCGCCTTGGGTGGCCGAAGCGGCGGCGGCGGCGCGGCCCTTCGCCAGTATCGACGATCTGCATGCGGCGATGTTCGGCCAGATTCTGGCGGCGCCCCGCTCAACACAGTTGGCCTTTTTGCGCGGTCATCCAGAATTGGCTGGCGAGCATGCCCGCCGTTCTACCCTCGCCGCGCATTCGGCCGCTGAACAATCCTCGCTCGGGCTGGATCAGCCCAATCCGGCGATCGCCGAGACGTTCGATGTGCTCAACGCCGACTATCGCGCGCAATTTGGCTTTCCGTTTATCATCTGCGTCCGTCGTCACACGCTCGGCTCGATCGTCAGCCAGTTCCGCGCCCGCATGCTGCGCGATGCTGCAACCGAGATGGTGCAGGCGCTGACTGAAATCGGCCACATCACCCGCTTGCGTCTGGCTGGATTGGTAGAGGGCAAGGGGGAGGATCCGTTGGCAGGCTGGCTGTCCACCCATGTGCTCGACACTGGTCTGGGTCGCCCAGCCGCCGGAATGTCGCTGGAATTGGTGGCGTTGGGAGAGGTGGGTGAGCAGGTGCTCGGCCGCTTCGAGACCAACCATGACGGCCGCACCCAGGCGCCGATATTGCCCAAGGGCGAGATGCGAATCGGGCTGTATGAGTTGCGTTTCGATGTGGAAGCCTATTTCGCCGCCCGGAAGAGTGCGACGCCGGAATTCCTCGGCGTGGTGCCGATTCGCTTCCGCGTGTCCGATCCGCAATCGCATTATCACGTGCCGCTGCTGGTCAGTCCCGGCGGCTATTCCACCTATCGCGGCAGTTGAGCGACTTCGAAAGCCGCGTATTCTTTCTGTGGCGGCGGCAGGATTTTCGACATCACCATGCCTGCGCCCTCATGGCCTGCGCGGCGCAGTTCAACGGTGGTGCGGCCATCGGGTGACAGCACGCGAACGGCAGGACAGCCCAGGTCACGCGCAACAATGTCCAATTGGCTTGATAACGCGCGCAGCACGGATTGCGGATCAATCGGGTCGGCGGCAACGAAATGTTCGGCAAGCAGCACGCTGCCATGCCGCAGATCGTCCAGCAGGCGGTAACTGACCGCACCGCAGGGAAAGCGCCGGACGCTGCGTCGGGCAACAAGAATCCCCGCCTTACCGTCACGGCGGCGAGTCAGCTTGGTGGCGAACGCCATCCAACGCGGCAGATCAATATCCGGCTCTGCCAACCGCATCAACGGAAACAGCACCCTAACATCCGCACGATTGAACGGCTCCACTATCAGATCAGGGAGGAGCGTCAGACCGGTCATTGTTCGTAACCATACCGAATGCATGGAACGACAATTTGATTTGAATCAAGGAAACCCTCCGTCCCATATTTTTTACACGCTTTTTGCGCGGGGATGGGTTTAAAGTGCTGGAGTAGGCGCGATCGTGCGCACTCCCCCGGGGAGGGTGGATGAACACTCTGAGTTCGCGACCGGTTATTGTCGCAAAGCCAAGCTCGGCCTCGCACTGTATCGAGTGCGATGCCCGTCATAGAAGCGTGTGCAACGCGATCGGTGAACGCGATCTCGAACGGCTGGCTGCCGTGGCGAATCCGCGCAAGCTGGAGCGTGGCCAAGTGTTCATTGAGGAGGGCCGCCCGGCCATCGATTTTTTCAACATCACGTCCGGCACCGTGAAGCTCTACAAGATGCTCCCGGACGGTCGTCAGCAGATCACCGGCTTTGCGGGCTCGGGGCACTTCTTGGGTCTGGCGGTGTCGGAGACATATGCCTTCACCGCAGAGGCGATTGAGCCGATTGAGCTTTGCCGTTTCTCGCGCCCCAAGCTGCGCACGCTGCTGGACGATTTCCCGGCGCTGGAAAAACGCCTGCTTGAGACCGCCTGCAACGAACTTGTCGCTGCTCAGGAGCAGATGTTGCTGCTGGGACGCAAAACGGCGCGAGAGCGGGTGGCGAGCTTCCTGGCAACGCGGCACGGCGAATCGTCGGCGTGTGGCAAATTGTCGGACCGCATCAGCCTGCCGATGACGCGCGCCGAGATCGCGGATTACCTGGGCCTCACCATCGAGACGGTCAGCCGTACCCTCACCCGCTTCAAGAGCGAGGGGAAGATTGCATTGCCGTCGCGCGACGAGGTTGAACTCCTCGATCCTCATTGGCTGCTCGACGTGGCTGCCGGTCAAGACAGCCACACCGCCTCTTTCGTTTAAGCGTCTGGATCTATCCCATCACCGTCATGCCGGTGGTGAGATCGATCCAGACCAGTTGATCCACCACGCCCGTCACGCCGGGCGTGTTTTCGGCCGCCACACGCAGAGCTGCGCGGGCACGTTCGTCGTAGACAAAGCCATTGAGCGTCACGACGCCTTCTTTCACCGTGACGCCCACATTGGACGCGGCACTCCAGCTTGACCCGGCAAGCTTGTCGAACAACGCTTTCTCGATACCGGCATCGGTGGTCGGCACCTGCGTCTCGCCAGCCAGCTTCTGCGCCAAGGCGCGCAGCAGGTCGGCGCGGCTGATGATGCCTACCAGCTTACCGTCGCGCACCACCGGCACGCGGCGGATGCGCTTCTTTTCCATCAGCGCCACCACCTGATCGAGTGGCGCGGTCTCAGCGACTGACAGCACGCTGGGTGTCATCAGATCGGCGACCAACCGGCTGTTGGAATGCACGAATTCGTCGGCTTCCTTGCCCGGCCCAATCAAAAACGTCAGCAGGCGCGAGCGGTGGCGATCGCCCGTGCCGGTTTCTGTTCGGCGCAGCAGGTCCCCCTCCGTGAGAATGCCCACCAACGTGCCATCTTGGTTCAGGACCGGAAGCCCACTCACCTTCCGTTGCAGCATCAGGTCCAAGGCAACTTCGATCTGTGTTGACGGCATCACCGTCAGCACGTCACGCGCCATGATGTCTTGAGCTTGCATTACGTCTCTCCTGTTTCGTCTAACGAACCGCCCTCTCGCACCCCGAGGGGGCTGCCCGATCTTGACCTCATTGTGCGGAGTTTGCGCAGCAATTCATTGATCGGCGTCAATCCTGCCTGTTATGCAAGCAGGTGCTGCCGCCAAAGCTGCCGGTCAGGGTGATGCTCGCAGCGTTGACGACAACACCTCGCGCATGTGTCGCAGAATGGCGGCTTCTTCATCGGCCGGGATGACCAGCACGCGCAGGCGGCTGCCCTGGGCGGTGATGTCGCGTGCCTGGGCGGCGTTGGCCTCGGCGTCGATCTGCACGCCGATCCAGGCCAGCCGGGCGCAGATGGCAGCGCGCACGACGGCATCGTGTTCGCCGATGCCCGCGGTGAAGATCAGCGCGTCCAGCCCGCCGAGCGAGCCGATCAGGGCTGCGGCTTCGCGGGCGGCGCGATAGACGAACAGATCAATCGCCGCCTCGCCTGCTGGGGTGCCATGGAGTTCGCGCAGATCGAAGGACAGGCCGCTGACGCCGAGCAGGCCGGAATGTTTGTAGAGCAGGTCTTCAATGGCGGCCGCGTTCATGCCGCAATGCTGCATCAGATAGAGCAGCACACCTGGGTCGATGCTGCCGCAGCGTGTGCCCATCATCAAACCGTCGAGTGCGGAAAAGCCGGTGGTGACATCCACGCTGCGCCCGCCTTGCATCGCGCACAGGCTCGCCCCATTGCCCAGATGCGCCACGATCACCCGGCTGGCGAACAAGGTGGGTTCGGTGGTTTGCAGCAGATGCGCGATATGATCGAACGACAGGCCGTGAAACCCATAGCGCCGCACGCCTTGCGCGGTGATCTCCCGCGGCAGGGCAAATTGCGTGGCGAGATGGGGCAAGGTGGCGTGGAAGCCGGTGTCGAAGCAGGCTATCTGTGGCAGTTCCGGGCGAATGGCCGTGATCGCACGGATCGGGGCGAGATTGTGCGGCTCATGCAATGGGGCCAGTGGAATGAGCGTCTCTAGCTTGGCCAGTATCTCCGTTGTGATCCGCACCGGGGCCGAGAATTCCGCCCCGCCATGCACCACCCGATGACCGACACAAACCAGCCGCGCCGCCGCAAGATGCGCATCGACCCAGGCGAGCAATTGTTCGAGCAGTGCTTCATGCGATTCTGCGGCACCCGCATGCTGCCATTCGTCGATCTTGGCGTGGCCGGCATCGAAGGCGACAAAATGCGGATGCACACCGATGCCCTCAACCTGTCCCTGCACCAGCTTCTTGCCGCCCGCCAGCCGAAAGAGGGCGAATTTTAGGCTGGATGATCCGGCATTGAGCACCAAAGCCGCATTGAGGCTCATGCGGTGCGCTCCGCGATCAGGGCTTGCACCATCAGTCGGGCGACAGCGCAGGAGGCGATGCGGGTGCGTTGGCTGTCAGCCCGGCTGGTTAGGATGATCGGCACGCGCGCCCCCACCACCACGCCTGCAGCATCGGCGCCGGCCAGGAAGGAGAGCTGCTTGGCGACCATGTTGCCGGTTTCCAGATCCGGCACCACCAAAATATCGGCCATCCCCGCCACTTGCGAGACAATGCCCTTTTGGGCGGCGGCTTCCAGGCTGACCGCATTGTCGAACGCCAGCGGGCCATCGACGATGCCGCCCATGATCTGCCCACGCTCGCTCATCTTCGCCAAGGCCGCCGCCTCGATGGAGGAGCGCAAAGCCGGGTTGACCGTCTCGACCGCCGACAGCACCGCCACTTTCGGCAACGTCACGCCGAGCACATGCGCCACATCGATGGCGTTGCGGATGATGTCGGCCTTCTCCTCCAGCGTGGGGGCGATGTTGATCGCCGCATCCGTGACCAGCAGCAAGCGATCGTAACTTGGCACGTCCATCGTATAGACATGCGACAGCCGCCGGTCGGTGCGCAGTCCGGTGAGGGTGGCGACGACTTCATGCATCAGTTCGTCGGTGTGCAGCGAGCCTTTCATCAGCAAGGCAGCTTCCCCCCGCCGCACCAAGGCGACGGCCTCGGCGGCGGCCGCGTGGCTATGGGCGACCTCGACGACGCGACAGCGCGAGAGGTCGAACCCCACCGATTCCGCTGCGGCTTGAATTTTGGCACGTGGGCCAACCAGAATGGGGGTGATCATGCCAAGTGACATCAGCTCCCCCACCGCCGACATCGATGCCGGATCGCAGGGATGCGCCACAGCCATCGTCACCGGCCCCAGCGTGCGAGCCTGTTCGATGATGGGGATGAAGCGGGCATGGCGTTGCAGCCGAACATCCGGCAGCGACAAGCGACGCAGGCGTTGATGGGTGTCGGGGGCCTTCACCACGGCCTGCCCGGTGATCACTGCTGTGCCGTCCTGATTGGTGCAGATACAGTCGAGCACCACACTGCGTTTGTGGTCGTTCTTCTCCTGCACGGTGACGGTGGCGGTGATGGTGTCGCCGATGCCAACTGGGGCGCGGAAATGCAGATCCTGCGACAGATAGATCGTCCCCGGCCCTGGCAGCTTGGTGCCCAGCACCGCCGAGATCAGCCCGCCGCCCCACATGCCATGCGCGATGATGCGGTGGAACAAATCGGTGGCGGCGTATTCTGGGTCGAGATGGGCGGGGTTGACGTCGCCGGAGACGATGGCGAAGAGCGCAATGTCATCCTCGGTCAATTCGCGCATGACGGAGGCGGTGGCACCGATCTGGATGTCGTCAAATATCTGATTTTCAATCCATTCCGGTTGCTCGTTCGTCGATTCCATGTCCGGTCTCCCAATGCAACATGCGGCAAAAAATCGGGTGGCGGTCGCCAGGATGCGATGATGCGGCATCTCATCATGGCGCACCATGATTGATGAAGTGTGACTCCACCTTGCGGCATGACAAATTTTGTGCGGTGCAGCGAAAATTCACCGAATGGTCAGAATGTGCGGCGATTCTGCTGCGTGGTGTGCGGCGCAGGGTTGGATTATGCAGGGGCTATGATCCGTCTGTTGACCGGCTGCCTCTGCGCTTTGCTTCTAGCCCCAGCCGCGTGGGCGGAGGGGGCGTGGGATGCGTATCACATCGCCATGTGGCAGCCGCACACGCCCCGTGCGATGCGGGCCTTGCAGGGCATCGGCATCGATGCGGCGATGCTGTTCGCCAAATCCGGGGTGATCGATGCGGATCGTGCGGCGGCGCTGCGGCTGGCGGGGAGCCGGATATATCTGGAAAACATCGCCACCGATATATTCTCACCCTACCACATGGCCAGTTCCAGCGCCCGCTTCACCGCCGTGCGTGCCGCCTATGCCCGCAATCCGGCGGACCCTTCAGTGTTCATGCGCGATCCGAGCTTGGCCGATCCGGCGACGATGCACATATTGCAAGCGCGGCTGGCCGATGTGGTCGCTCGGATGCGCGATGATCGGCCGCTGTTCTATAATTTGGGCGACGAGACCGGGATTGCCGAGACCGGCTGGGCGTGGGATTTCGACATCTCGCCGCCCGCTTTGGCGGATTTCCGCCGCTGGTTGCAGGTGCATTACACCTCACTGGCCGCATTGAACGCGCAATGGGGCAGCGATTTCGCCAGTTGGGAAGCTGTGCAGCCCATACTGACCGATGCGGCGATTGCGCGGGCGGATGGCAATGTCTCCGGCTGGGGCGATTTCAAACAATGGTCCGATGACGCCTTCGCCACAGCGCTGCGTACCGGCACCGACGCGCTGCACGCCGCCGATCCGCAGGCAATCTCCGCCATTGAAGGCGCGCAGATTCCCGGCTGGGGCGGCTATGATTTCGCGCGGCTCGCACAGGCCGTCGATCTGATGGAGATCTACGAATACGGCCACAACATCGAAATTGCCCGCGCCATCAATCCCAGGCTGATCGTGATCACCACCAGCTTCGACGCCTCACCGGAGGAACATCACCGTCTGTGGCATGAGGTTCTGTTGGGCGCGCGTGGGCATGTGATCTGGGATGGCGAGGATAATTTCGCCTCGCCAGAGGGCGTGCTGCAAAGCCGGGCGCTGGCCGATGGGCCCACCTATCGTGCCCTGCGTGGTCCTGTTCCGGCGCGGATT
The DNA here is from genome assembly GCA_031291725.1 of Acetobacteraceae bacterium. Lineage (GTDB taxonomy): Bacteria > Pseudomonadota > Alphaproteobacteria > Acetobacterales > Acetobacteraceae > CAIQQQ01. The sequence continues at coordinate 19,179 of JARLIM010000008.1, read as the reverse complement.
ATCGCCAGCCAGCCGATGCAGGCCCAGGTCGCCATCCTCGCCTCGATGCCGAGCTATCGCATCGAATGGCTGCTTGCCCGCAAGGTCGAGACGACTTCCTGGACCAAACGCAGCGTCGATGACGATTACGCCGACACACCCTGGCGCGTGGCGCTGGACCGGGCGGCGAGCGGCTTGGCGCATCTGGGCATTCCCGCCACCTATCTGTCGCCGGAGATGCTGGCCCAGGGCGTGCCGGAGACGATACGGTTGCTGATTTTGCCACGCGCACTGGCGCTCTCCGACGCGGAAGTGGCCGCCATCCGGCAGTTTGTGGCGCGTGGCGGTGTGGTGCAGGCCGATGGGGTGGCTGGGATGTTTGATGGTCATCTGCGCAGACGTGTGCAGCCCGCCTTGCTGGGCGTGGCGCAGGAGACCGCGTTGACCCCGGCTTTGGCCAAGGCGGGCGTGGTGCCGATGATCACCGTTCGTGACGCGAGCGGTCATCCGGTGCGTGACGTGACGGTGCGGCTGTGGCGGCAGGGCGATGTGGTGTTGGCCGGGGTTCAGCGCGATCTGGACGGCAAACACGTGGCCAGCGGGTCGGAGCGTGTGGTGCTCACGCTTGGCCAAGCGAAGCAAGGCACGGAGTTGCAGCAGGCGCTTGATCTGGGGCGTGGCATGCATTTCAGCCTCACGCTCGATCCGGTGATTCCTGCGGTGGTGGAATTGCGATAGCGCTATTGTCGCGGCCCGGCTTCCAGCAGATCGAGATTCTGTTCGGCCAGATCGGCCAGCGGTGTGCCGGGGGATAATTGTGTCACCCGCACCCAATCCGCCCGCGCACCACGGGCGTCACGCGCATGCTGACGCAGAATGCCACGTTCCAGCAGGGCGTCCGGCAGATCGGGGTCGAGCAGCAAGGCACGGTCGATGTCGTCGCGGGCCAATTCCCAGCGTTCCACCCGACGCCACGCAGTGCCGCGCAGCGTGTAGCCATCGGCGCGGCGGGGGTCGATGTCGAGAGCGGCGGTGGTGTCGTCAATCGCGTTCTGGTTGCGATCCATCATGAAGGCGGCCATCGCGCGGTCGAGCAGCGTGTCGGCATTGTCGGGATCGATGGCCAGGGCGAGCGAATCGTCGGTGAAGGCGTGGGCGGCGTCATCGGCGACCATGCGCGATTGCGCTGCCTGCGCGTAGATTGTCGCCCGGCTGAGCGGGGTGCCGCGTCCCGTGTTGGCGATGGATTCCAAAATGACGGCCGCTTTTTCCGGCTCCCCCAACGCTTCGGCTGCCAGCCCCTGACAATGCAGTGCCGGATCGCCGCCGCCATGGCCTTGCCAGTTCTCTGCGAAATTGGCCGCACTTTGCGGATCATCGGCGATCATGCTGAGGCAAAGGTCGTAATCGCCGCCCTCGGCGATGCGCGGCGGCACTGGCGGCAGCGGCACCGGACCTTCCTCGACAACCGCATCATCCACCGCCGGCGTGTCGCCAAACCGCCACACCGCGCCGATGCCGGCGAGGAGGGCAAAAAATACCAGGACAGAGAGAGTTGCGCGCCGCAGTTTCATCGCCACCCAGTGTACTCTGCCGGAGTGAGCCGGAGCAAACGGCGCTGAGGGAATTCGTAGGATGCGCGTGTTGATTTTTGGTCTGGGCTATACGGGGGCCGCCGTGGCGCGGGCGGCAATCGCGGCTGGGGTGGCGGTGGTGGCCACCAGTCGCGATCCGGCCGGGGTGGTGGCACCACCGGGTGCAACCATCTGCCACTTCGAGGATGCGGCCCCCGAAATTGCGCTCGCCACGCATATTCTGGCCACCGCTCCGCCCGGTGCGGTGGGCGATCCGGTGTTGGCGCGGTATGAAGCCGCCCTCCAAGCCGCCCCGCAGCTGCGCTGGGTGGGCTATCTGTCCACCACCGGGGTGTATGGCGATCGGCAAGGCGGTTGGGTGGATGAAGATTCCGATGTCCGTGCCGACACTCCGCGTGCCACGCGCCGGATTGAGGCGGAGCAGACATGGGCGCGTCTGGCCGATCATGTGGCGGTTGATCTGTTCCGGGTGGCTGGCATTTACGGGCCGGGACGCTCGGCGCTGGACGATGTGCGCAGTGGGCGGGCGCGGCGGGTGATCAAACCCGGCCACGCTTTCGGTCGCACCCACCGTGACGACATCGCAGGTGCGGTGCTGGCGGCGATGCGGCAAAGCCTCGCGCCGGGGCGGCGCGTGCTGCATCTGGCCGATGATCAGCCGGAGGAAAGTGCGGTCGTGACCGCCTATGCCGCCGCATTGCTGGGCCTCGCCGCACCGCCCGCCATCGCCTATGCCGAGGCCGCACTCGGTATGAGCGAGATGGCGCGCAGTTTTTGGGCCGATAATCGCAAAGTCGCCTCCCGCATCACGCAGGAACGGCTGGGCTATCGCTGGAAACACCCCAGCTATCGCGAAGGCCTCGCCTCAATCCTGGCTGAGGAGCGGGGTGAGGGTGGCGATCAATAGCGCCAGATCCTGTGGGCGGGACAGCCGGTGATCGCCGTCTTTGATCAGGATGGTCTGCACATCGGGGCTGTCGACATGGGCCGCCAATGTCAGGGCGAGTTCCCACGGCACGTCCGGGTCGCACTGGCCTTGCAGCAGACGGACCGGGCAGGGCAGGGCGAGCTTGCTGTCGAGCACCAATTGCAGGCGGCCATCTTCGATCAGCTGACGGGTGATCACCATGTCCTCCCCATATTCGCTCGGCACGCGCAATATGCCGGTGGTGAGGATGGTTTCGCGCTCCTGCGGCGTCATGGTGGCCCACATCAGCCGTTCGGTGAAATCGGGCGCGGCGGCGATGCCGACGAAGCCTGCCACCCGCTCGCCCAAGCGGCGGGAGAGCAGTAAGCCGATCCAGCCGCCCATGGAGGATCCGACCAGCACAATCGGCCCCTGCGTGCGGGCTTGAATGACACGCAGCGCGTCGCTGGCCCATGCGCCGATGCAGCCCGCCTCGAAGCTGCCGTCACTGGCGCCGTGGCCGGAATAGTCGAGTCGCAGCATGGCGTGGCCGTTGGCCGCACAGAATTCATGCAACGCGATGGCTTTGGAGCCCTGCATGTCGCTGCGCAGCCCTGGTAGGAAGACCAAACACGGCCCGCGCCCCTCCAGCTGCGTCCAAGCGAGTCGAATTCCGTCGCCACGGTCGATGAAGCCGGATTGTTGCATGACTGCTCCTTCCAAATCGTCTCGCGCGTGGTATAGCGCGATCATGTCGCAATCGCCTCCCTCGCCGCCTGTGATTCTGCAAGTATTGCCGGGCCTTGGCGGTGGTGGTGTTGAACGCGGCACCGTCGAGATGGCCTCGGCCATCGTACGCGCTGGCGGCGTGGCCCTGGTGGCCAGTTCCGGCGGGATGCATGCCAGCTCGGTCGAGCGCGTCGGCGGCCGCAACATCATTCTGCCGTTGGCCAGCAAGAACCCGCATCGCATCTGGAAAAACGCCGCGCTGTTGGAGCGGGTGATCCGCGAGCATGGCGTGGAAATCGTGCATGCCCGCTCACGTGCGCCGGCCTGGTCGGCCTGGATTGCCGCACGGCGCACCGGGGTGAAGTTCCTCACCACCTTCCACGGTGCCTATAACGAGAGCACCGTCTTCAAGCGCAGCTACAATGCGGTGATGGCCAAGGGTGAGATTGTCATCGCGATCAGCCATTTCATCGCCGAGTTGGTGCAGCGCCGCTATGGCACCGATCCGCAGCGTATCCGGGTGATCCATCGCGGCGTCGATCCGGCGATTTTCGATCCGGCTTTGGTCAGCACGCAGCGGATGATGAAGCTCAACGATGCGTGGCGGCTGGAGGTGGGACATCCCATTGTGATGCTGCCGGGCCGGATCAGCCGCTGGAAAGGCCAGGACGTGCTGATCGAGGCGCTGGCTTTGATGCGCACCCGCGATGCCTGTGTGGTGTTGGTCGGTGATGATCAGGGGCGGCTGCGGTTGGTGCAGGAATTGACCGCGCTGGCCGAACGGCGTGGCGTGTCCACCCGTCTGCGCTTTGTCGGCCATTGCGACGACATGCCCGCGGCGCTGAAACTGGCTGATGTGGTGGTCAATCCCTCCACCGATCCCGAGGCATTTGGCCGTGTGGTGATCGAGGCGCAGTCAATGGGGGCGATGGTGGTGGCCTCCGATCATGGCGGTGCTGTGGAGACCATCGAGCACGATCGTACCGGTTGGCGCTTCATGCCGAGTGACGCGCAGGCGCTGGCCGATACGCTGGATTACGCCCTGTCGCTGACGTTGGAAGAACGGCAGGCCATGGGGGCGGCGGCGCGGCAATCGGTGATGGCGAACTACACCACCGCTGAAATGCAGCGCAAAACGCTCGACGTTTACCGCGAATTGCTGGGATGAGCGCGCGGATTCTGGTGATCAAGCTGAGTGCGTTGGGCGATTTCGTGCTCGCCTTCGGCCCCTTCGCCGCCATCCGCGCCCATTACCCCACAGCTGAAATCACCCTGCTCACCACCGCGCCCTTCGCGCAGATGGCGCGTGATAGTGGGTGGTTTGACAGGGTGGAGATCGACACCCGCCCGCGCTGGTATGATTTTGCCGGTCTCGCCCGGCTGCGTCGGCAGATCTCGGGATTCGATTTCACCTTTGATCTGCAAACCTCCAGCCGCTCGCGCTGGTATTTCTATCTGGCGGGGTGCCCGAAATGGTCGGGTATTTCCTGGGGCTGTTCGCACCGGCAATGGGGACCGGCGCGGGAGGCGATGCACACCATCGAGCGGCAGCAGGATCAGTTGCGCATTGCGGGCATCACCGAATTTCCGGTGGCCGATCTCAGCTTTCTGACGCGCACGACGTTGCCCGAACTGCCCGAGCGTTTCGTGCTCTTGGTGCCGGGTGTGTCGCCCTCGCGGCGGATGAAGCAGTGGCCGGTGCAGAATTTCGCCGAATTGGCGTGCATCCTGATGGCGCGCGGCCTCACCCCGGTGGTGATTGGCGGTAAGGCGGAAATCGAACTGGGGCAGATTATTCGAGCAGCCTGCCCGGAGGCGGTTGATCTGACCGGTCAGACCAGTGTTCCTCAACTTTTCGCCCTCGCCGCCCGCGCGCAATACGCCGTGGGCAACGATACCGGGCCGCTGCATATTTGCGGGGCGGCGTGTTGCCCCTGTGTGGCGCTGTTCTCGGCGGCGGGGGTTCCGGAGCGCGATATGCCGCGCGGGGTGGATGGGCGGCGCAACATCGTTGTAAGCGAACCGGTTCTGGCAGATCTCCCCGTCGCCAGGGTTGTCGCGGCGCTGCCCTAGCGGCATATCAGGCGGCCTTATTCTGTTGCGAGGATCTCATGCCCATCATCACCCTGCCAGACGGTTCCGAACGCCGGTTCGATGGCCCGGTGACGGGCACAGACATCGCCGCCGCCATCGGGCCGGGTCTGGCCAAGGCGGCGCTGGCGATGAAGCTCGACGGCAAAATCGTCGATCTCGCCACGTTGATTGTCCAAGATGCCAAGATTGTCTTCATCACCCGCCGCGATGAAGACGCGCTGGAGATGATCCGTCACGATTGCGCCCATGTGCTGGCCGAAGCGGTGCAGGCGTTGTTCCCCGGCACGCAGGTCACGATCGGACCATCCATCGAGAACGGCTTCTATTACGATTTTTCGCGCAACGAGCCCTTCACCACGGCGGATTTCGCGGCCATCGAGGCCAAGATGCGCGAGATCATCCAGAAGAACGCCGCCTTCGTGCGCGAAGAACACGATCGCCAGGAAGCGATTGAATTCTTCACCGCACGCGGTGAGGCCTTCAAGGCCGAGCTGATCCGCGATCTGCCGCCGAGCGAGACAATCACCTTCTATAAGCAGGGCGAGTGGCTCGATCTCTGCCGTGGGCCGCATATGCGCTCCACCGGCGATATCGGCATGGCGTTCAAGCTGATGAAGGTGGCCGGTGCCTATTGGCGCGGCGATCACACCAAGCCGATGCTCAGCCGCATCTACGGCACGGCATGGCGCGATCAGAAGGAACTCGACGCCTATCTGAAGATGCTCGAAGAGGCGGAAAAGCGCGATCATCGCCGCATCGGCAAGGATATGGGGCTGTTCCATCTCCAGGAAGAGGCCACGGGCTCGGTGTTCTGGCATCCGAAGGGCTGGAAGCTCTACCGCACCGCCGAAGATTATATGCGTCGCCGTCTGAACCTGAACGGCTATCAGGAGGTGAAGACGCCGCAATTGGTGGATCGCGCGCTGTGGGAAGCCTCTGGCCATTGGGAGAAATACCGCGAGCATATGTTCCAGGCTCAGGTGGCCGACGAGGACAAGACACTCGCACTCAAGCCGATGAACTGCCCGTGCCATGTGCTGATCTTCCGCCAAGGTCTGCGCAGCTATCGCGAATTGCCGCTGCGTATGGCGGAATTCGGTGCGTGTCATCGCTATGAGCCGTCCGGCGCGCTGCACGGCATCATGCGCGTGCGGGCTTTCACCCAGGATGACGCGCATATCTTCTGCACCGAGGCACAGATTGCCTCCGAGACGGTGCAGTTCGTGGCATTGCTCGACAGCATCTATAAGGATTTTGGCTTCGAGAGCTTCCGGGTGAAGTTCTCCGACCGCCCCGACATGCGTGCCGGTTCCGATGAGGTGTGGGATCGTGCCGAGGGTGCGCTGAAGGAAGCCTGCGCGATTGCCGGGGTGGAGTATGAACTCAATCCGGGTGAGGGCGCCTTCTACGGTCCGAAGCTGGAATTCGTGCTGCGCGATGCCATTGGGCGCGATTGGCAGTGCGGCACCTTGCAGGTGGATTTCGTGCTGCCCGAGCGACTCGACGCCGAATATGTCGGCGAAGATGGTGCCCGTCACCGCCCGGTGATGTTGCATCGCGCGATTTTGGGCAGCTTCGAGCGCTTCCTTGGCATTCTGATCGAGCAATATGCCGGCCGCTTCCCGCTCTGGCTGTCGCCGGTGCAGGTGGCGGTGGCCACGATTGTCTCGGATGCCGATCCCTATGCGCACGACGTCGCCGAGGCGTTCCGCAAGGCCGGGATGGCTGTGGTGACCGATACCGCGAATTCCAAGATTCAGGCCAAAATCCGTGAACATTCGGTCAACCACGTGCCGGTCATTGCCGTTGTCGGCCGCAAGGAGGCAGAGCAGCGCACGGTTGCTCTGCGTCGCCTTGGATCGGACGGACAGACGGTGCTGCCGCTCGAAGATGCGGTGGCTCTGCTCGCGCGGGAGGCGATGCCGCCCGATCTTGCGCGCATCGATACCGTCGCTTGATGCAATTCTGTGCAGCGTTTGCGTGACATTGCTTGATCAAACCGCGCGATAGCGGCACAACCCATTCCACGTGGTCTGGCCGGAAGCCAGCCTGCGTCATCCCAAGAACTGAGACAGGAGATCACCATAGCCAGACCGCCGATTCCCGCCCCAAAGAACGATGGCCCGCGGGTCAATGAAGAAATCCGTGCACTGCAAGTGCGTTTGATCGATGAAGAAGGCGAAATGCAGGGTGTGATGAGCGCCCGTGACGCGCTGTTGCGCGCCTACAGTGTCGGCCTCGACCTGTTGGAAATCAGCCCGAACGCCGATCCGCCAGTGGTAAAGATTCTTGACTTCGGCAAGTTCAAGTATGAACAGCAGAAGAAAAAGAATGAAGCCAAGAAAAAGCAGAAAGTTATTGAAATCAAGGAAGTCAAAGTTCGTCCGAACATTGATGAAAATGATTATAATGTCAAAATGCGCGCTATGAAGACCTTCATTGAGGAAGGCGACAAGGTGAAAGTCACCCTTCGCTTCCGTGGTCGCGAAATGGCGCATCAGGATCTCGGTATTAAGGTTCTGGAGCGGATTCGCGCGGATATGGACGCCCTGACCAAGGTTGAGCAGATGCCCAAGCTTGAAAATCGTCAAATGGTGATGGTGTTGACGCCTCGCTAAATGAGACATGTATAACAGAAAGTCGTTTCACAAAAAAGTGATGCTGTCGGTACCGATATTGGCGCCGACAGCATTTTTTTTATGACTTATGTCACCGACGTGAAAGATTTCGCAATGATACCGTCCGTTCGCCCCATCTGTGTAGACGTCGATGGGGCGGCGTGTTCTGGCGTGCTGCAACGGCAGGAGGGGCGGAATGGAGGCTGGCTATCATGGATTGGTGGCGCCTGACACACGGGGTATAGCCCCGCTCTCCGCTGGCGCGCGTCTCAAGGCCCAGCGACTGGCGATTGGCGTATCGTTGGTCGTCGTCACCTTGGTGTGCCTGTTTTTCTTGAAGGAAGGCGGGATACTTCAGCGCGCACCTGCCGCAACCGCAACCGTCGAGCGGGTGGGGCCGAGCCTTGAAGGTGCTCTTGGTTCGCTCGGTTCTGCCGCACAGATTATTGCAGAGGCGATGCCCTCCGCCCCTGTGGCAGGGGCGTCCGAGGGGGCGTCCCGTCTGCTGGCAGAGGCAATGCGATTGCCGTCGGTATTTTCGGCAGAACTGCTGGATGCATCGGGTCGGACGTTGTTGCTGCAGCATAGTGTGAGCGGATTGACGCCGCTTGCGGTGCAATTCACCGAAGTCGGTCCGCCGCGAAACTTGGCCAATGCCATGTTGTTGCGCAGCGTGGCAGAGTCGGCGGACGATTCTCTGTTGGCGCTGCGCGCCTACACCCCCATTGGGCCGGATGGTAAGCGACGTCAGGTGCTGATCGCCGTACGCAGTCGTGACCTTCTGGGAATTGCTGGTGGTGCCACTTCGGCGTGGCTGTTTGCCTCAGGCGGCAGCCTGGTTTCAAGGCCGCCTGGGGTCGGTTGGTCCGGTGTCTCTGATAAGGTGTGGCGGGCTTGGCTCAATGTGCGTCCCTCTCAGCCATCCGGGCATTTTGTGGTGCCGATGGAGGACGGTGCGCATGTGATGGTGTATCGTCAGTTGAACGATTGGCCGATCAGCCTGGTGATTGATGGCGGATTGGAGGCCACGCCATTGTTCCCGCAGCGCTGGGGCGTGTCGCTTGCGGTGTGGTGTATGGCGGCGTCGATGGTGGGGTTGGGGCTGTGGTGCTTGCTGCTCGGACTCAAGGTCGCGGCCCCAGCGGCTGTGCCGGGCGATGCCGGACTCCGGCAGATCAGAAGCGCCAGACTGGCGGCGTCACTGCCGGTGTCGGCGCCTGAGATGGGGCCTCGAATTCTGCTCGTCGATGACGCAACCCCGGTGCGCGCATATGTTGCGCAACGTTTGCGCGCCTTGGGGTTCTCTGTTGTCGAAGCGCATGATGCAGCGCATGCCGAGCGGATTGGCACGGCGGATGTCGATGTGTTGGTGACGGAGGTGGTGCTTCATAATAATGTCGATGGCAGCGATCTTGCCGCGCGTATTCGCAAGCGGGTGTCCGGGCTGCCGGTGGTGTTCATGAGCGGCTTTCGCAGCGTCAACCAAACGGCGGCAATGAGTTGTGATAATCTGACCAGTTTCACCCGCAAACCTGTTAATGTAGATGAGTTATGCTTGGTGATTGACGGTTTGCTCGCCCAGCGCGAGCCGCTGTCGCAGCGGGCCATGCAATCTCGCCCTTGACTCTCTTGCCGACCAGGACCATACTCGCCCCCTCTTCCCCGTCGCCTCGCGAGTGTTCGCGCAGCGGCGCGTTTTTCGTTGTGCGGTCTATCGGCCTGCTGGGCCATCGGGGTTTCGTTGTTCGACGCATTGTCCACCAAGCTTTCGGGCGTTTTTGACCGGCTGCGCCGCAGGGGCGCGCTGAGCGAAATGGACGTGGCTGAGGCGATGCGCGAAATCCGCCTCGCTTTGCTGGATGCGGACGTGGCGTTGCCGGTGGTGAAGGATTTCATCGCCAAGGCGCGCGAGCGGGCGGTGGGTGCGGAGGTGCTGGAAAGCATTTCGCCCGGCCAGCAGGTGGTCAAGATCGTGCACGATGTGCTGGTCGAGGCCTTGGGCGGCGCTGGTGCGGTGCCGATCAACCTCAATGCCGCCTCTCCGGTGCCGATCTTGATGGTGGGTTTGCAGGGCTCGGGCAAGACCACCACTTCGGGCAAGATCGCGCTGCGTCTGTTCAAGCGCGACAAGAAAAAGGTGCTGCTGGCCTCGCTGGACACCCAGCGCCCGGCCGCGCAATTGCAGCTGCAGCAATTGGCCGAGCGCGCGGGCGTGGCGTCGCTGCCGATCGTCGCCGGTCAGACTCCGTTGGAAATCGCCCGTCGCGCGATGGACACCGGCCGCCGCGAAGTCTTCGACGTCGTCATCCTCGACACCGCCGGTCGTCTGTCGATCGATGAGGCGTTGATGGAGGAGGTGCGCCAGATTCGCACCGCCACCAACCCGGCTGAAACACTGCTTGTCGTCGATGCGATGACCGGCCAGGATGCGGTTGTCACGGCGCAGAAATTCAACGAGGCCGTGGGCGTGACCGGCATCGTGATGACCCGGATGGACGGCGATTCGCGCGGTGGTGCCGCGCTGTCGATGCGCGCTGTCACCGGCGCGCCGATCAAGCTGACCGGCTCGGGCGAAAAGCTCGATGCGCTGGAGGATTTCCACCCTGAGCGCGTGGCCGGCCGTATTCTTGGCATGGGCGACGTGGTGGGCCTGGTTGAGAAGGCAGTCGAACTCGTCGATCAGAACGAGGCCGAGAAGCTCGCCAAGAAAATGGCCAAGGGCACCTTCGATCTCGAAGATTTCGCCGGCCAGCTCAAGCAGATCGGCAAGATGGGCAGCATCTCCTCCATTCTCGGCATGCTGCCGGGTGGGGCGAAGCTGCAGGCGGCGGCGGGTGATGCGAAGATCGATCCGAAGCTGCTCAGCCGCCAGATCGCCATCGTCTCCTCGATGACGCCGAAAGAGCGCAAGAACCCGGAATTGCTGAAGGCGAGCCGCAAGAAGCGCATCGCCGCCGGCTCCGGCACCACGGTGCAAGACGTGAACAAACTGCTGAAACAGTTCGACGACATGTCGGACATGATGAAGCGGGTGAACAAGCTTGGTCAGAAAGGTCTGATGCGTCAGGGACTTGGAGCCCTGATGCCGAAGATGTCGCCTCCGGGCGGCGGACGGCGACCCTTCTGACCGCGATCCTTTAACCCTTTAGAAGTCACGAACGGAGTTACACAGATATGGGTCTCAAGATCCGCCTCTCCCGCGCTGGTGCAAAGAAGCGTCCGTATTACCACATCGTGGTGTCGGACAGCCGCAGCCCGCGCGATGGCCGCTTCATCGAAAAGGTGGGCAGCTACAACCCGATGCTGCCGTCTGACCACGCCGAGCGCGTGCGCCTGCAGAACGACCGCATCGCGCATTGGCTGAGCCAGGGCGCTCTGGCCACCGACCGCGTTGCCCGCTTCCTGGGGCATGCCGGTCTGGCGCCGATGCCGAAGTTCAACGAGCAGCCGATCCAGTCCGCGCCGAAGAAGAAGGCGCAGGAGCGTCTGAAGGCCCAGGCGGCTGGCTGAGCGAGATAAGTGCCAGAGCAACTGATCCTGTTGGGCGTAATCGGACGGCCGCAAGGTGTGCGGGGGCTGGCGCATGTGCACAGCTATACCGCAGACCCGTCGGATCTGGACGCTTACGGCGTGCTCGTCACCGAGCAGGGCCGACGGTTTCGGCTGCGCTGGCAGTCGGCAGGTGTGGCGGAGATCAGTGAAGTGATCGCCGGCAAGCGGGTGAAGGTTACCACCCGTGAGGCGGCGCAAGCGTTGGTCAACACCCGGCTCTACATCCCGCGCGACAAATTGCCGCCGCCCGAGGAGGAGGAATTCTACAATTCCGATCTGCTCGGATTGGAGGCATTTCTGGCCGACGGTACCTCGATTGGCCGCGTGCAGCTTGTGCACGATTACGGCGCGGGCACGTTCCTGGAAATCGGCACCCGCTTGCTGCCCTTCACTCGCGCCTGCGTGCCGGTGGTGGACATCGAAGCTGGCCGGATCGAGGTGGTGATTCCCGACGAGATTGAGGTCAAGCCCGAGGAGCAGGCGAAAGCTGTGCAGGCTGCTCAGGCGGACGTGGATGCAGAGGTGGCGCCATGAGCTGGCGTGCCACTGTCATCACCCTCTACCCCGAGATGTTTCCGGGGCCGCTTGGTCAGTCATTGGCCGGGCGCGCGATGGAGCAGGGGATCTGGTCGCTGGAAGCCCGCCAGATGCGCGAACACGGCCTCGGCCGTCATCGTGCGGTGGACGATACGCCCTTCGGAGGTGGTGCCGGCATGGTGCTGCGTGCCGATGTGGTGGATGCGGCGTTGAATGACTGTGTGGATGAGCGCCCGGTTGTGGTGCTGACCCCGCGCGGTGCGCCGCTCGATCAGCAGAGTGTGCGACGTCTGGCCGCAGGGCCGGGCGTGGTGCTGCTTTGTGGGCGGTTTGAAGGCATCGACCAACGGGTGATCGAGGCGCGTAACCTGACTGAGATTTCCATCGGCGATTATATCCTCTCCGGCGGCGAGACGGCGGCCCTTGTGCTGCTCGATGCCTGCGTTCGGCTGCTGCCGGGCGTGATGGGGGCGATGGAATCGGCGGAGGAGGAAAGCTTCTCGCACGGCCTGCTCGAATATCCGCATTACACCCGTCCGGCTGAATGGAATGGGCGTGCGGTGCCAGACATTCTGCTCTCCGGCAATCATGCCGCCATCGCCGCGTGGCGCTTGGCGCAATCCAAAGCAATCACCCGCGCACGCCGCCCCGATCTCTGGGCAGCCCACGTTGCGGGCCATCCAACAACCCAAGTTTGAGACAAGAGGACCAAGGTCATGAACATCATCCAGCAATACGAGGCCGAGACGATCGCCAAGCTCGTCGCCGAGCGCCCGGTGCCGGTATTCCAGCCCGGTGACACGCTGCGCGTGGCCGTGAAGGTTGTCGAAGGCGAGCGCACCCGCGTTCAGAACTTCGAAGGCGTGTGCATCGCGCGTTCGAACAAGGGCCTGAACAGCAACTTCACCGTGCGCAAGATCAGCTACGGCGAAGGCGTTGAGCGCGTGTTCCCGCTTTATGCGCCGACGATTGCCGAGATCGCCGTTGTGCGTCGTGGCGATGTGCGTCGCGCGAAGCTGTATTATCTGCGTGGCCGCAGCGGCAAGTCGGCGCGTATCGCCGAGCGCGCCCGCGACGTGGTGAAGCCGACCGAAGCCGCCGAGTAATAGACTGCGCTGTCTGAGGGGTGCGTGGAGCGGAAAAGGCGCAAGCCGTCATCCGCCATGCCAGCCTGCGGAAAGAGCGGCCGATGACGCTTCGCTCTTCCGCCCTACCGATGGCGCAACTCTGACCGGCTGTTGAGATGGATGACGTGACGCCGTATTCGGGCTGCATTCTGATGCCCGAATACGGTATGAGGAGGGAACGCAATGCCAAATACAAAACCGAGAACCTTGTTCGACAAAGTGTGGGATGCCCACGTTGTTGAGCAGCTTCCGGACGGCACCTGCGTTCTCTACATCGACCGTCATCTTGTGCATGAAGTGACAAGCCCGCAGGCCTTTGAAGGTTTGCGTATGGCGGGCCGTCGCGTGCGTCGCCCTGAGGGCACGATTGCGGTGGTTGACCACAACATCGCCACCGACAGCGATCGCACCCAGCCGATCGTTGAGGAAGAAAGCCGCATCCAGGTCGAGACGCTGGAGGCCAATGTCCGCGAATTCGGCGTGCCGTATTTCCCCGTCACCGATGCGCGCCAGGGCATTGTGCATGTGATCGGGCCGGAACAGGGCATTTCGCTGCCCGGTTTCACCATCGTCTGCGGCGACAGCCACACCTCCACACATGGTGCGATGGGCGCGTTGGCGTTCGGCATTGGCACATCTGAGGTGGAGCACGTGCTCGCCACCCAGACGCTGTTGCAGAAGCCTGCGAAGAACATGCTCGTGCGCGTGGATGGCGTGCTGGGCACTGGCTGCACGGCGAAAGACATCGTGCTCGCCATCATCGGCAAAATCGGCACCGCCGGCGGCACAGGTCATGTGATCGAATTCGGCGGCGAGGCGATCCGCGCCCTCGACATGGCTGGCCGTCTGACGGTGTGCAACATGTCCATCGAAGCCGGTGCGCGTGCGGGCATGATTGCGCCTGATGACACCACCTTCGCTTACATCAAAGGCCGCCCCTTCGCGCCGCTGGGCGAGGCGTTCGATCATGCCGTGGCCTATTGGCGCACGCTGGCCGCCGATGAGGGCGCGCAATATGATACGGTTGTGGTGCTCGACGCCGCCGAGATCGCCCCGCAAGTGACCTGGGGCACCAACCCGGAAGCGGTGCTGCCGATCACCGGTGTGGTGCCGAACCCGGCCGATGAGGCCGATGAGGCAAAGCGCGTGCAGCTGGAGCGGATGGTCAGCTATATGAACCTGACGCCGGGCCAGAGGCTGACCGATCTGAAGATCGATGTGGTCTTCATCGGCTCCTGCACCAATTCCCGCATCGAAGACATCCGCGCCGCTGCGGCCGTGGCGAAGGGGCGCAAGGTTGCTCCCGGCGTCTGGGCGCTGGTGGTGCCGGGCTCGGGTCTGATCAAGGCGCAGGCTGAGGCCGAAGGGCTCGACGTGATCCTGAAGGAAGCGGGCTTTGAGTGGCGTGAGGCGGGCTGTTCGATGTGTCTGGGCATGAACCCGGATCGTCTGAAGCCGGGCCAGCGCAGTGCCTCCACCTCCAACCGCAATTTCGAGGGCCGTCAGGGGCCGGGTGGTCGCACCCATCTCTGCTCGCCCGCCATGGCGGCGGCGGCCGCTGTCACCGGCCATCTGGCTGACGTTCGGGAGCTCGTGTGATGCAGGCATTCACCACTCTGACGGGCGTGGCCGCGCCGTTGCCGCTGGCCAATGTCGATACCGACAAGATCATCCCGGCGCGCTTTCTGAAGACGATCAAGCGCTCCGGCCTGGGCGTGCATCTGTTCGACACGCTGCGCTATGACGAAACCGGCGCGGAACGCCCGGAATTCGTGCTCAATCAGCCGCAATATCGTAAAGCGGAAATCCTGATCGCACATGAGAATTTCGGCTGCGGCTCCTCACGCGAGCACGCGCCGTGGGCGTTGTTGGATTTCGGCATTCGCTGCGTGATCGCGCCGGATTTTGCCGATATTTTCCACAATAACTGCTTCAAGAACGGCATCCTGCCGGTGCGCCTGCCGCGCGAGGTGTGCGATCGGTTGATCGAAGACGCCAAGCTGGGCGGCAATGCCCGCGTGACGGTCGATCTGGAGCGTCAGGTGGTGGTGCGTCCGAGCGGTGAGGAAATTCCGTTCAACATCGATCCGTTCCGCCGTGGGCTGATGCTGGGTGGCCTGGATGATATCGGCCAGACCTTGCAGCACGCGCCTGCCATCGACAGTTTCGAAGGCCGCGAGAAGAGCGAAAAGCCCTGGATGCCGGAGATTTCGGGCGTCTGAATCCATCGATCCACACCACACCGTCATTGCGAGGCGCGTGAGCAACGAAGCCATCCATCGAAACGCCGCCTGAGGTCTGGATGGATTGCTTCGTCGCCGGTGGCTCCTCGCAATGATGCGTAAAACCATTGGAGACCCACATGGCCGCGAACAAAAAGCTGCTGATGCTGCCCGGTGATGGCATCGGCCCTGAAGTGATGCACGAAGTGCGTCGCGTGATCGACTGGATGGCGCGTCGTCGTGCGGTCAGTTTCGACATCTCTGAAGACCTCGTGGGCGGGGCAGCGATGGACGCCAAAGGCACACCGATTACCGACAAGACCATCGCCGATGCGGCGGCGGCTGATGCGGTGCTGTTCGGCTCGGTCGGCGGCCCGCAATGGGACAAGCTGGGCTTCGATTACCGCCCGGAGATCGCCATTCTGCGGCTGCGCAAGGAACTTGGGCTGTTCGCCAATCTGCGCCCGGCAACAGTGTTCGACGCCATGGTCAACGCCTCCACGCTGCGCCCGGAAGTGGTGCAGGGGCTGGATATCATGATTGTCCGCGAGACCGTGGGCGGCATCTATTTCGGCGAGCCGCGCGGCATTGAGACGCTGGCCAATGGCGAGCAGCGCGGTTTTAACACCGACGTCTACACCACGCATGAAATCGAGCGTGTGGGCCGTGTGGCCTTCGAGCTGGCCCGCAAACGCGGCAACAAGGTCTGCTCGGTGGAGAAGGCCAATGTGATGGAATGCGGCCTGCTGTGGCGGCAGGTGATGACGAAGCTGGGTGAGACGGAATTCCCCGATGTGCAGTTGTCGCACATGTATGCCGATAATTGTGCGATGCAGTTGGTGCGTAACCCGCGCCAGTTCGACGTGATCGTGACCGGCAATCTGTTTGGCGACCTGCTCTCCGACCTCGCCTCGATGCTCACCGGCTCGCTCGGCATGCTCCCCTCGGCCACGCTGGGGGCACCTGATGTGACGGGCAAGCGGCATGCGCTGTATGAACCGATTCATGGTTCGGCGCCTGATATCGCCGGTAAGGGCATCGCCAACCCGATTGCTCAAATCCTCAGCTTTGCCATGCTGCTGCGCTATTCGTTCAATTTGGACGAAGATGCGCTGCTGATCGAGCGTGCCTGCACCAACGTGCTGGCCTCTGGCCTGCGCACGGCGGACATCATGGCCGAAGGCTGCGCCAAGGTTGGCACCCATGTGATGGGCGAAGCGGTGATCCGCGAACTGGATAAACAGGCCGCGTAAAAAAATTCATTTTTGGGGTTGCCGGGGTAGGACTCATCTTCTATACCCCGGCTCCCACGGCGATGCACCCGTAGCTCAATTGGATAGAGCACCAGACTACGAATCTGGGGGTTGGAGGTTCGAGTCCTTCCGGGTGCGCCACTTTTCTCGTTGGTTATCAACGACTTTCAGAGTGGCGCGCGACCTTCTCTCGGCAGGGCCGAAATAGCTTCCCACCCTATTCCCACCAAATGGTTCAAGCTGCCGCTTTTCGTCCCGTGGGATTCGCGCAAGTGGTCAGGCGGTTTCCTCGCCGTCGTCGCGCCGCAGCCGGTGACGCTGGCCGCGCAGTTGATCGGATGAAGGTTGGGGCGTCCAAGCCTTCGCCCCCTCCATCAATCGGCAATAGGGACTTTCCCGATCTGACCTCGCGGCCGAGCGCGCGTCACTATGGCGCGCGCTGCTGCTGGCGGTGCGCTGCGTGCTGTTGCGACCACGATGTTCGTGTTATGTTCCATTCTTTCCGATGTGAGAGGCAGGCGATGAGCTGGGAAGATCAGGGGCGGCAAGGGCATGGTTGGTTCGGTCATGGCAGTGCGCCGGGAGCGGGCGCGAACACGCAGCCGGACAGCGGCGCAGATGCTCTGTTCGACCCGACCAATTCGTCGGATCGCTTCGACGCCATCGCGCACGCGGCAATTGCCAATTTGTCGGCGGCGGACCGGAACCGCGGCAGCGCCAGCTTCGATGCCAGGCGATTGGCGGAGTTCCGCACCCTGATGTCGGCACTGAGCGAGCGCAACTTCCCTGGCGCGTCGAGCGACATGTCGGCCAATAGCGATGCCGTCGACAGGCTGCGCCAAGCGGCTGAATTGGCCAACAAGGCCACGTCGCAACAGGATTTGGCAAAGGCCTCGTCGTTGGTCGCGCAGGCGATGCAGACCGTCGGTCTGGACTCCTGGTCGCGCTTCCTGGCCGGCGCGGCGTCAAACGCCGATGCAAACGGTGCGCCCGACAAGAAAATCCAACTCGCCGAGTTGCAGACGCCGAACCGGGCGACAGATGCCAGCCCGGATGGTGGGAGAAATGCGCAGCGCGATCAGGAAAAGGCCGAATTCCAGGCCAAGTTCGATGCGGCGAACGCAGACGCCTACAAGAAATGGTCTCTGGATTGCAGCCACTATCTACAGGCATTCCTGATAAATATGGGGTTTGCCGACACGCCTTACCGGACGGCCAATGAGTTCATGGCATTCGTCCAACAAAAAAACAGCGGCTGGAAGCAGGTCACCGCGGAAGAAGCCGTCCTTCAATCCGCCAATGGGCGTATCGCGATTGCCGGTTTGGCCGACATGCGTCCAGAACACTCCGGGCACATCATGGTGATCGGCCAGCAGATGATGTCTCCATCAACGACAACACGAATTTCACAGTCGCCACAGGTATTTGGTGGAGGAGTCGCCGTTCCGGGATGGAGTGCAAACCGCAGCACGGGTCAGAACACAGTGGCGGATGCTTGGCAATCCGATCAGGTTCGTCAAGTCACTTACTGGGTAAAACAATAAATGACCTGGAAATTGGTATTTTTTTTGTGTCTCTTCATGAGTACGGCTCACGCTGCTGACGTCGATCCTGAGCGATGTCGTGATATCGACCAAACAACACGTCATCTTGTCCCAAAGGAGTTGCACGGTTGGTACAAATATCGACATGGTGTTCAGGCGTGCCCTGTTTTTACCGAAGGCAAGCGGTTTCTGTGGTGGATCATAACAATTCGTACGGATTTGCTGGGAAGTGATGAATATAATGACGCTTATCTTCACCCATTAAATCCTGATGGTTTCACCACACGTCTGACGCCGGAGCCATATATTATCACCATGCGTGGCAAAATTCTTGGCCGTTTGACCGATATGTTCCCCGCAGATCCGCCGGGACACACCGAAGTCTTTCTGTCGCAATGGCAAAATGATTTTCCGTACCATATAGACGTTAAGGTCAAGAACGCTGCGGCGATGGGGGATTACGATGCGCCATCGCTTCAATGGAATGCTAGCACCGGGCATTACGATAAGATTGGCCAGGGCTGGCGGGATCTGCCGCCACCGCACAAGCAACAATAGTCTGCTTGTCTTATGAATTTTCCTGACGCGCTACCCGACTTTGGGCCGCCTAGCTGGGTGCCTTTCGGCGGGTGGGGCTCATGCCGGCGGGGCGGCAGAGGAGCGATTTATCTTGGTCGGGACGAGCATGGAATCCGTGTGATTGATCAGTGGAATATTCGAGATAAGAAAACTGACAAAATTATATCACAGCATGCGCCAAAAGAAAGGATCCTTCCTTTCAATGATCCCGATCCAAACCGCGAAGCAGTCGACAGAGGAGAAAGTTATTTTGTTATCAAATAACAAAATATTCCTGACATTTCTGTCCGCTGTCGCTTTCAGCACGCTGTCCTGTAAGGCTGAAATAGCGCCCATTGGCTGTCCTGCCACGCTCAAGGGACATCAACTAAAGGACACAGAGCTCTTCGACGGTCCACCCGAAAATTTGTACGAAATCATGCCCGAGCCAGGGAAATTCCTGG
>JARLIM010000007.1 GCA_031291725.1 Acetobacteraceae bacterium | reverse complement strand
GATTCCGGCTGTGCGTGGGGTAATATCGTCCATCTTCTTCGACCCTGCCTTGTGAGCGAACCTAGAGTTCAGGCAACCATACGGGTCCGAGGAAGGCGCTGACGCGATCAAGCTACGCTACAGCCACCAAGGGCTGAGGGTGCAAACGATCCGCCGCCAGCCGCCCCATCGTGGAGGGCAATCCACGGTGGGGCATCCCTTTTCGGAACAGGTCAAACATAGACGATTTTGCTGTCACAAGGGTGGGATGGCAACGCCATCCCACCATCGCGCCGAGTCAGTGGTTATTCCGGCTTTCACCGCGCGTGTTGACGATATCCAGATACAGCGTGGCCGGTTCCAGACAGGCACCCGTGGCGTGCTGGCCGACCATCGAACGGTAGATCTCCTCCCACGGCGTCATGTTCTTCAACACCGGCGGCGTCCACGCGGCCCGGCGGGCGGCGAGTTCTTCGTCGGGGATCAGCACGTCCACCTTGCGGGTGTTCAGATCGATGCGGATGCGGTCGCCGGTATTGACCAGCGCCAAGCCGCCACCCACCACCGCTTCCGGCGAGCAGTTGAGAATCGAAGGTGCGGCCGACGTGCCGCTCTGCCGACCGTCACCCATCGTCGGCAGCGCGTCGATGCCACGGTTGAGCAAGGCGGCAGGCGGCTGCATGTTCACCACCTCGGCACCGCCCGGATAGCCGACCGGGCCGCAATTGCGGATGATCAGCACCGATTGCTCCTCAACGCCGAGATCGGGGTCTTCGATGCGGGCGTGGTAATCCTCCGGGCCTTCGAAGACGATCGCCTTGCCCTCGAACACGTTCGGACGGTCCGGGTTGGCGAGGAAGCGATTGCGGAAGGCAGCGTCGATCACGCTGGTCTTCATCACGCCGCTTTCGAACAGATTGCCGCTCATCACCACGTAACCCGCCGCCGCCTTCAGCGGAGAGCCCCAGGCGCGGATGACGTCACGATCCGGCTCCGGCACCGCGGCCAGATCCTCCGCCAGCGTCTTGCCGGTGACGGTGCGCACGCTGCCATCGATGCGGCCTGCCTTGAGCAATTCGGCCATCACCGCCGGCACACCGCCCGCGCGATGGAATTTCTCCCCCAGATAGCGCCCGGCCGGCTGGCAATCCACCAGCAACGGCACGTTCTCGCCCTGCTCCTGCCAATCGTCCAGATTATGCTCCACGCCCATGTGGCGGGCGATGGCGATCATCGAGATCGGGCAGTTGGACGAAGCCCCGAGTGCTGCAGCGGCCACAACGGCGTTCTTGAACGCGGCATGCGTCATCACATCCGACGGACGCAGGTTTTCATGCACCATATCGACGATGCGGCGGCCGGTGGCATAGGCCATCTCGCCACGTTCCCGATACGGCCCAGGAATGGCCGCACAGCCCGGCAGCGACATCCCCAGCGCCTCGGCCAGCGAGTTCATCGACAGTGCCGTGCCCATGGTATTGCAATGCCCCACCGAGGGGGCGGAGGCACAGACCATATCCATGAACTGGTTGTAGTTGATCTTGCCCTCGGCCAGCATCTTGCGGGCTTCCCACACGATGGTGCCGGAGCCGGCCAGCTTGCCGCCATACCAGCCATCCAGCATCGGCCCGCCGGAGAGCACGATGGCCGGAATATTGACGGTGGCAGCGCCCATCAGCATCGCAGGCGTGGTCTTGTCGCAGCCGGTGGTCAGCACCACGCCATCCAGCGGATAGCCGTGCAGCACTTCGACCAGGCTGAGATACGCCAGGTTGCGGTCCAGCGCCGCCGTCGGGCGCTTGCCGGTTTCCTGGATCGGATGGCACGGAAATTCCAACGGAATCCCGCCCGCATCGCGAATGCCGTCCCGAATGCGGGTGGCGAGGTCCATGTGGTGGCGGTTGCAGGGCGACAGATCCGAGCCGGTCTGCGCGATGCCGATCACCGGCTTGCCCGATTGCAGCTCACCGCGCGAGAGGCCGAAATTGGTGTAGCGCTCCACATACAGCGCGGTCATGCCCGGATCATGCGGATTGTCGAACCACCGACGGCTGCGCAGCTTCGGCCGATAATCGTGATCGTCCTGGCCCATGGCCCGTTTTCTCCCGTTCGTGAAATATCACGCATAGCGTGGGCCGCAGAGCCCTGTGTGTCAATTCACATCACAACAGGATGGCGGGCGGGTGCAATCCGCCTTTTGTGCAAGTGGCGCCAAACGTCGATCCTATTGGTAGACGCCGTTTGTGGCATTCCAGAGCAATGGAGGCGGCGGTTCGCGAGGCGTGCCATCCCGATGGCGCTCCGTGTAGGCGAATTCAATGCGCCACGGATACCCGTCGCGCCAATCGGTGAATGTGACTTCCATGTGAACCGGACCATCCGAGGGAACTTGCCCCAAGAAATGGCCTATAGTTTGGTAGTTTGTATTCATTATTAGCGCATCATCTGGTGCTACACCATTCCCCTCCAGTATGTCCCGTGCTGCATTTGGATAAACCCCCCACAAATCCTCACGAAATGTTAGTATATACAATATTGTTTTGTGATTAAAATTACTCAATGGACAAATGCCAACGAATTTTGATAATTTTTTCCAATATATTTCGAGCCCATCAAAAATTTCTTCGGGAGCAGTGCGGCACAAAGCTATATCAAAATGAATTTTTTCATTTTCATTTTGTGCATTTGTTGCAAGTGAAATAAATATTAAACACAACGCAATTATCAATCTTGGGTATACCAATGTACATCCTTCCAATTTTCTGGAGTAAACGGATCACGCACCGTCTTGTCCCCGTCGCTGCGCGTGCCGGGATAGTCTGCCTTCGACGCCGATAATGCTGGCGGGTATAGTTCTGGACGCTGTCGCATCATCTCCCCGCGCTGATTTTTGAACCCGCCCGCATTGTGCAATGGTCCAGGCAACATTGCGACGACGTGGCCGTGACCCGGCTCCTTCTCGCCGCCGATCACCACTTTCCCGTGATTGACCAATGTGATGCCGTCTTCCAGGCTGACCTCCCGCCAGCCACTCCCCGCTGCCGCCAATCTATCAAGCATGTCATTGGCCAGCGGTGCGGGGCCTTTGGGATCGGCACCGTTGATCGTCTGGCCGGTCAGTTGCAGATATTTCCACACCGCGACGTTGCAGTCATTCGGGTCGAATGCATACGCGGTCCTGGCGGCCTGAAGTTGTGCCTCGGTGGAGATCCTCGGCGAGGAGGCCGGGGAAGTGCTCGTTCCGACACCCACCGCTGCCGTCTGCTGGGCGCGTTCGAGGATTTTCTGAAGGGCGAGGCCCAGATCAAACGGCGGCTAGCTTGGGGGATCGGCGGGATATCCCAGCCGCTGCGTCCGGTTTCAGCGTTGCTCTGTTGATCTTTCTGCTCGGAACTCATCGCCACTCACCCTGAGATTCGACATATTTCTGAATCCGGAGAGGCTAAAGTCAAAGCAAAATGAATAGCTTACGTAGAAATGCGGAGCGGCAGAATGCCGTTATTCCCGCTCAGCGCGATGCTTGCGCACCAGCCGCTTGCCCTCGGCCAATTGCCACGCCACCAGCCCTGGAACACCCACCGACATCTCGCGCAGCCGCTTGGCCATTGACAGCGCGATCGCCATATCCGGGTGAATGTGGAACAGACCACACACCAGAATGAACCCGGCCTCCTGCACGCCCAACGCCCCCGGCACCACGAAACCGGCACTGCGCACCGCCATGCCGAGGCTTTCGATCACCAGCGCCTCCGGCACACTCGGGTGCAGACCCAACGCGGTCAGAATGCCCCAGACCTCAATCGTGCCCAGCATCCAGGCCAGCAGATGCACGCCAAAGGCGCGGAACAGCGCGCGGCGGTTTTCCTGCAGGCGCATCAATTCATCATGCAGCCCGCGCACGGAGTCCACCGGCAGGCTGGGGAAGAATTTCTGCAATTTGATCACGAACGCCTCGATCAACCGCATCATTCCGGCACGCTGGGCAACCACGAAGCCGATCAGCCCCGCCGCCATCGTCAGCATGCCGCCCTCAAGCCAGGGCCGCCAGCTTTGGTCGGTGCTGATCGCCATCAGCACGCCAATGCCGATCATCGTCCAGGCGAATTGGGTGAAGGCCTCGATGGTCAGATCCAGCGTGGTGCCGGCGCCCGCCAACTGCCCCGGCACGCCGCGCTGTGTCAGCATGCGGATACCCACCAGATTGCCGCCCATCTGCGCCACCGGCAGCAGCGAATTCACCGCCTCGCGAATCCAGCGCAGCCGGAAATAGACGATCATCCGTGGCTTGCGCTGGCCGACCGACATGCGCCACGCAATCGCCGACAGATAGAGCTGGGTCAGATGCAGCATCATCATGATCGGCACGATCCAGACGACCTGCAACACCTCATGCCCGATCGCCTGCGCGCCGAACCAGGCGACAAGGGCAATTGCGCCACCGCCGCCAATGGCGATTGCGAGAAGGGCGAGCTTCATCGGATCGGATGGTCTGTCATGATTGATGCGGTTTGGCCTTGCCCCGCGCCGCGTGTCAATTGATACCCACACCGACCAGCGTTGCCCCAACGGAGACGAGATGCCCATTTTGCGCCTGCACAACAGCCTGACGCGGAAAAGCGAAGAATTCGCGCCGCTCGACCCCGGCCATGTGCGCATCTATGTCTGCGGTCCCACGGTCTATGACCGCGCCCATATCGGCAATGCCCGTTCGGTGGTGGTCTTCGACGTGCTCACCCGTCTGCTGCGCGTGCTCTATCCGCGCGTCACCTATGTGCGCAACGTCACCGACGTCGATGACAAGATCAACGCCCGCGCCAAAGACAGCGGCGTTGCGATCATCGACATCACCACCCAGACGCTCGCCGATTTTCACGCCGACATGGCCGCCCTCGGCGCGCTGCCGCCGGATATCGAGCCGCGTGCCACCACCCATATCGGCGAGATGATCACGCTGATCGAAAAACTGATCGCCCGTGGCCACGCCTATGAAGCGCAAGGCCATGTGCTGTTCTCGGTCGGCTCCGACTCCCATTATGGCCAATTATCCGGCCGTTCGCCGGATGACATGCTGGCCGGTGCCCGCGTCGAGGTTGCGCCCTATAAGCGCGATGCCGGTGATTTCGTGCTCTGGAAGCCGTCAGATGCCGATCTGCCGGGCTGGGAATCGCCCTGGGGTCGCGGGCGTCCGGGCTGGCATATCGAATGCTCGGCGATGAGCTGGAAATATCTCGGCGAGAGCTTCGATATCCATGGCGGCGGCGACGATCTGCTGTTCCCGCATCATGAGAACGAATTCGCCCAATCACGCTGCGCCTTCCCCGGCAGCCAATTCGCCCGCTTCTGGGTGCATAACGGCATGCTGACGGTGGATGGTTCGAAGATGAGCAAGTCGCTCGGCAATTTCTTCACCGTGCAGCAAGTGCTGGAGATGGCCCCCGGTGAGGCGATCCGTATGTTGCTGCTGCGCGGGCGCTATTCCGAGACGCTCGATTTCTCCAAGGCCGCCCTGGGTGAGTGCAAGCGCGATCTGGACCGGTTCTATCGCGCGCTCGAACGTCATCCCGGTGTGGAGCGGGCCGCTGAAGTGCCCGCCGCCGTGCTCGACGCGCTGTGCGACGACCTCAACACCCCGCTCGCCTTCGCCGCCCTGCACGCGCTGGCCGATGCGGCATTTGCAGGCCATGCCGAGGCGGCGTCGCAATTGCTGGCCGGTGGCGCGCAGCTGGGGCTGTTGCAGCAGGACCCGGCCGCGTGGTTCCGGGGCGGTGACGACGCCGCCGAGATCGACGCACTGGTGCAAGCCCGCATCGACGCCCGCAAGGCCCGCGATTTCGCGCAGGCCGACGCCATCCGCAAGGAACTGGATGCACGCGGCATTGTGCTGGAAGACGGCGCTGGCGGCACCATCTGGCGGCGCGCCTGATGACCGGACGTGACGGCGGCGCCGACCTCTCGCCCATCGGCAACTCCCCGGTGGTGATTCTGGTGCGGCCGCAAATGGCTGAGAACATCGGCGCCACCGCCCGTGCGATGGCCAATGGCGGGCTGTTCCATCTGCGCATCGTCGCCCCGCGTGACGGCTGGCCGCAGGAAAAGGCGTGGCGAACGGCCTCGGGCGCGGATCGTCTGCTGGAAGCGGCAACCGTGCATGACAGCGTGGCCGATGCGGTGGCCGATCTGCACCACGTCTTCGCCACCTGCCCGCGCCCGCGCCACATCGTCAAGCCGGTGCTGACCGCACGCGGTGCGGCGGCGGAAATGCGCGAGATGTGCCAGCGCGATCTGAAGGTCGGCATCCTGTTCGGCCCCGAGCGTGCCGGTTTGGACAATGACGACATGGCCGAGAGCGACGCGCTGGTGCGCTTTCCGCTCAACCCGGATTTCATGAGCCTCAATCTGGGTCAGGCCGTGCTGGTGATGGCGTATGAATGGTGGATGGCCGAAGACACCACCACGCCGCGCCGTCTGATGACCAACGAAACCTGCATCGCCACCAAAGGCGAGCTGGACAATTTCCTCGGCCATCTGGTGCGTGAACTGGATGATTGCGGCTTTCTGGCCAATCTCCAGAAACGCCCCGGCATGGTGCGCAATCTGCGCCATCTGTTCCAGCGCGGCGAGGTGACCGAGCAGGAATTGCGCACGCTGCACGGCGTCGTCACCGAACTGGCGCAAGGGCGCGGGCGACGCAAGGCGAAGGCGGCGGCAGATCAGGGCTGAGTGTTGCGCACTTGCCGCCACCGCGCCGCTGCGTGACGCTGCCGCCAGCCTGAAGGATCGCCGCCATGCATCTGCGCCCCGCTTTCGTCGAGACCGATCTGGACCGGATCGTGGACCTGATCCGCGCCAATAATTTCGGCCTGCTCGTCACCAATGGGCCGGACGGCATGGACGCCTCGCACATCCCCTTCGTGGTGGAGCGCCGAGGCGATACGCTGGTTCTCACCGGCCATCTGGCAAAGGCGAACCGCCAATGCGCGCTGTTCGACGGCGGCACGGCACTGGCGATTTTCTCCGGTCCGCACGCCTATATCTCGCCCAGCTGGTACAAAACCCAGCCCTCCGTGCCGACCTGGGATTACAGCGCGGTGCATCTGCACGGCACGTTGGAGCGGATGGAGGATTCGGTGGCCATGCTGGCGGCCTTGGCCGAGCACGACCCTGGCCGATTCGATTTCAGCAGCCAGCCCGAAAAATACCGCAGCGCCATGCTCGCCGGCATCGTCAGCTTCCGCATGGTGGCCAGCAAGATCGAGGCGCAGTGGAAGATGAGCCAGAACCGCTCGGTGGAAGACCGCCAAGGTGTCATCGACGCGCTGCGTGAGAGCGGCCAACACGCGGTGGCCGACGAGATCGCAGCGACGCTGCCGAAGGAATAACGCCACCCGTCACGCGGTGGCAATGTCTTCCGCGCGGCGCAACACGCGCAGGAAATTGCCGCCCCACAAGGCTGCAATCGCCGCCCGGTCATAGCCGCGCGCCTGCAGTTCAGCGGTCAGATGCTGACTCTCGCCAATATCCTTCCAGCCGGAGAACCCGCCGCCACCGTCGAAATCCGACGAGATGCCGACATGCGCCAGACCGATGCGATTGACGGCATAATCGACGTGATCGACATAATCCTTCACCGTCACCTCCTCCGGTCGAGCCCTGCGGCGCAGAAAGCCGGACACGGCGGTGATGTTGACCATGCCGCCCACATCGCGCAACGCATCGAGCTGTGCGTCATCCAGATTGCGCGGATGGTCGCTGAGCGCGAAGATGCAGGAATGCGTGGAGATCGCCGGGCTGCGGGAGGCTTCCAGCGCCTGGAGCATAGCCGCCCGTGAGACATGGGCGATGTCGATCACCATGCCCAGCCGGTTCATCTCGGCAATCGCCGCCCGCCCGAGATCCGACAGCCCGCCATGCAATTCCGCCGCGTCGTCCAGGTCGGCGCGCGCAATGGCGCTGTCGGCGAGGGCGTTGTGGCCGTTATGGGTCAGCGTCATATAGCGCGCGCCCAGCTTGGCGAAATCGGCCAATCGTGACAGATCGGTGCCCACCGCGTGGCCGTTTTCCACACAGGGGACGATCAGCGTCGCCCCCGCCCGATGCCCGGCCTCGATCTCGTCAGCCGAGCGGCAGACGCGCGCGGATGTCTCGCCCATGCTGTTGATCCGCTGCAACATCGCGATGGCGCGTTCATAGGCGGCCAGTTGCGCGGCCTCGGTGCGTGGCCCCTGCGGCACATAGGCAGCGAAACAGCCCGCCACGAGATGACCGCGCCGCATCTTCGGCAGATCGACGCAGCGCCTGCTGAGCTCCAGAAATCCCGCCCCGTCCGGCCAGGGAATGTCGATATGGGTGTCGATGGTCAGCAGGCTGCGATGCAGATCGGAAATGTCGCTCATCCGGCAAGCCTCCCGTGCCGAGGGCATGGGGTCAAGGCTGTTTGTGGCCGCGACTGCCGTCAGCCTTTATCGCGGCCGAACAACCGCGCCAGGAAGCCGGGCTTGGGCGGCAGCGGGGCCAGTTTCTTCTTGCCATGCGCCACATGCGGCATCCGCGCGGGCGGGCGCACGGCGCTGCTCATCAGATGCCGCCCGGTGTCGCCCTCGGCGATGCGGGCGCGCTGATAGCGCAGCATCGCCTCGGCGCGCTCATCCATCATGTCGCCGGCAATCACGCCTGCGCATTCCTCGGCGGTGGCCAGCATGCCGGCACGGCGCAGCACGTCGATCAGACGCAGGGCGGATTCGATGCCATCCGGCTCACCCCAATTCGCCGCCGCCTCTCGCCGATAATGCCGCGCCGCCTCATCGTCGCCCGCATCGTCGGCCGCCCATGCCGCCTGCAGATACGCCCCCGCCCGGTCGCCTGGGCGGCAGATCATCGCATAGCGCAGAAACGGGGTGGCGGTGTCGGGACGGGCAAACAGGTCGAGATAGGCTTCCGATTCAACAACCTCGACCGCATCGCGCGGCAAAGCGCTCACATCGGGGGCCACCGCCCCACAGCCCGTGCAGACCATCATCCAGCGATCCATTGTCGAGCGCGTCGGCTCGCCCGGCCGCAGGTCGAGATCGGGCGACAGCTCCGGCGCTGGCGGGCGAAAGCGTGGCGGACACGGCGTGCCACACAGCACGCAGACTCGATTCTGGCTCATGCGCCAAAACTAACACTTCTTGGCTTCGAACTGGTAGGGGCTGAGGCCGGTAGTAAGAGGGTCCAATGCCAGCCGATGTTCCAGCGGCGGGAAGGCGCGGCTGCGGCAATCCGGCCGGTCGCACAGGCGGCAGGACAGGCCGATGCCCACCACCGCGCGCTCCACATCCACCCCATCGGCATAGGTGATCTGATCGGCATGGCTGATATCGCAGCCCATTGCCAGCACATGCACCGGCGCCGGTTCGCCCCATTTCATCGCCGGGCTTTCCACCGCGCGCGCAAAACACAGGAATGTCGCCCCATCGGGCAGTTGCGCCACCTGCACCCGCATCACACCGGGGGTTGAGAGCGCCGAATGCGCCACCCAGCGCGGACAGGTGCCGCCGAAGCGGGCGAACGGGAAGCCCGCCGCCGAGAACCGCTTGGACACATTGCCCGCAGGATCGACACGCAAGAAGAAGAACGGCACTCCGCGCGCGCCGGAGCGTTGCAGCGAGCACAGCCGGTTGCAGGCCTGCTCGAAGCTGACGCCAAAGCGGGCGGCCAGGGCATCCATGTCGTGGCGCAAGGCGGCGGCGGCGGCGAGGAAAGCGCCATAGGGCATCAGCAAGGCGCCCGCGATGTAGTTCAAGAACGCCACCCGCATCAGCGCCGACGCCTCGGGGGAGGACGGGGCTGCGGTGGCGAGCACCTCCTCCACCGCCTCACGGCCTTCCACCAGGGCGAGTTGGAAGGCGAGATGAAAGCCCCGACTCTCACGCGGCAGCAATTCAGACAGCATCAGCCGCCTATTTTCCGGATCATAGCGCCGGATAGCCCCAGGCAGCGGCCCCACCTGGATCGACATGCCATGCACGCGCCGGAGTCGCTCGGCGATGGCGTGATTGCTCTCCGCCGGTGCCACGCCCAATTCCGCCGTCAAGCGTTCGGCGGCCGCTTCCAGCACCGGAAAATGATTGGCGTGCTCGTTGAAAAAATCGCGCACCTCCTCGGTCGGCAGCAGAATGCGGCGGCCGGATGGCAGGGCGATGCCGCCGGAATCGTCGCGCGCCACCCGCAACGCCCGATACAACGCCAAAATCGCCCGTGCGGCGGTGGGGGAGCCCGCGGCAATCGTCTCGATCTCGGCATCCGGCACCGCATCGGCGGCCAGCAGCGGGTCGGCGAACACCTCCCGCAACTGCGTCTCGCTCTGCTTCTCCGCACTGCCGGACAGCGTCGCCAGATCGACGGCCAGCACTTCGCTCAGCTTGATCAACAGCGAGGCGGTCACCCCGCGCTGATCATGCTCGATCAGGTTCAGATACGAGGCGGAAATGCCCAGCTTCACCGCCAAAGCCTGCTGCGACAGGCCGCGCTCCAGGCGAATACGACGAACGCTGCGACCGATCAGGGGACGGGACACGCGGCAAAGCCTTTACATGATTTTGAGCCAGTCGGTTATTTTCATCACCAACCACCCCATTTGCACGCAATTTATCGCAATCTCTCGCACCTGCAATGTCAAATGTTCACGCAGCTTCACGCGTATTGGTCGAAGCATGGGGAGAGAGGAAAGTGGGGGGCATTCTGTTGCCCGGGGCCCCCCTAACCGCGCTAACGCTTATGCAGCGAGAGCGAGTGCTTCATGATTGTCATTGGCACTTGTAGTGTTGACCCGATAACGGCGGTATCATGCCGGGCAAAAGGTGGGTCTTTACCACGCGTGTCGATACTGTTTCGCCCCCAAACCCCTGTTTTTCGAACCGAAAACCCAGGATATTGGTGGAGGCGCCGGGCACTGCCCCCGGGTCCACAACGTTTATTCCACGCACCGTTTATCACCATAGTCGGCAAGCCGACGCTGTGATTATAGGTGCTCGGCGTTTGCATTGAAAGGGTTGCGCGATGTCGCAAGGCGAGGTCGGTGTTGCGGCGGGGGCATTGCCGTATCGGATCACCCGCAAGGATAGCCTGCATCTGATGGGCGTGGAGGATTGCTTCACCCCCAATGATAGCGAGAAAATCGCCGGACTTTGGCGGCGTTTCATGGTGCGGCATGTGGAAATTCCCAACGCCATCAACCAGCCGCCATTGGCGCTTGCCCGCATTTTGGGGCCGGACACCCGCTTTGATTATCTGTGTGCCATGCAGATCACCGCGCCCACCGCCCCACCCAACGGCATGATCCAGCGCAGCCTGCCGCCCGCCGAATATGCCGTCTTCCGCCATGCAGGCCCGGTGACGTCGATCGGCCAGACCTATGACCGCATTTTCAACGCATGGCCGGTGCCAGGGCGCCATTTCCAAATGCCGCCGGTGATGCTGGAACTGTTCCTGCCGAAATTCGACCCGGCCACCGGCGACGGCGGCGTTGAGATCTGGGTCACTCTAGTCCCCGACGAACAGGCGCGCTAAACCCCCATCATGGCCCTCGATCCCAAACAGCAAGCGGATATCGACGCGATCCGCGCCCAGTCCTTCCCCACCCGCCGCGCCACCGTGCCGGCATTGGAGGAAATGCTCTACACCGCGCTTCCGGTGCTCGATCACGGCTTTGTCCGGGTGATCGACTATATGGGCGATGACGGCGCCGTGGTGCAGGCCGCCCGCGTCTCCTATGGGCGCGGCACCCGCAAGGTGTCGGAAGATGCCGGGCTGATCCGGTATCTGATGCGCCATCGCCATTCGACGCCGTTCGAGATGTGCGAAATCAAATACCACGTGAAGCTGCCGATTTTCGTCGCGCGCCAGTGGATTCGCCATCGCACCGCCAACGTGAACGAAATCTCCGCACGCTATTCCATTCTCGACCGCGAATTCTATTTGCCCGCCCCGGAACATCTGGCCGCCCAAAGCGAGATCAACCGCCAGGGGCGCGGCGCGGTGCTGGAAGGCGAGAACGCCGCCCGCGTGCTGGATCTGCTGCGCGAGGATTCGCTGCGCGCGCATGACCATTACATGGAGTTGCTCAACGAGGACGATGACGGCCAGGCACGTGATCCGTCCCGCCCCGGCCTTGCGCGCGAATTGGCGCGGATGAACCTGACGCTGAACACCTACACCCAATGGTATTGGAAGACGGATCTGCACAATCTGCTGCATTTCCTGTCATTGCGGGCGGACAGTCACGCGCAATACGAAATCCGCGTCTACGCCGATGCGATGCTCAAGACGGTCGAAGCCTGGGTGCCTGCCTGTTATGCGGCATTCCGTGATTACCGTATGGGCGCTGTCACCTTCTCCGCCTCCATGCTCGCCGTGCTGCGCCGCATGCTGGCCGGTGAGGCGGTCACGCGGGAGACCAGCGGGATGGGGCAACGCGAATGGGCCGAATTCCAGGCCACCCTCGCCGCCCCGCACCCATAGCCGTCAGCGCCGAACCCGACGACGCACCCCGAGCAGCGCCAGACAGGCTACGCCGAACACCGCAGCCGCCCCCGGCTCCGGCAGCACCACGCTGCCCGCGCCAGGGCCGGGGGCATTTGGGGTATAGGTGAGCGTGAGCGTGACATCAGCGGCCACGTTATTGGCGATCTGACCGCTGAATAATCCGCCACCGATCGACGACATATCCTGCGCCACGATATACAACGTGGTATCGCCCACTCCGGTGAAATAACTGAGCGAGGTTGGGTCGGTGAGCAGCGTGTCCAGCGTGCCAAAGCCCGCCAGCCCTGAGCCCGCCGTATAAGCCGCACTGGCAGGCCCGGTGAGGCCATCATTGGCCGGCAGCGACACAATGCCGAGCGCGCCCGTCACCACCGTGTCAATCACCGGCGTATCATCTGCGAAATACAGCCCCAAATCCACTGTCGGTCGCACCACAAAGGTGGACGCCGATGCCAGATTTTGCAGCTGATACGACGCCGACGAGGTGATCGACGCGCTCAACTCCGCCGAGTTCAGCGTGCCCAATGACGGGTTAAACAGCGCATAGGACACGCTGTCGACCCAAGAGGCCGTACTGAGCGGCAATGAAAAATCATAGGTGATCACATTGGCGCGCGCCGCCCCCACCGAGCAACACAGCAACGCCGCAGACAGCACAGACACAGCACGCATGACCGAATCTCCACTCTTCGCAGCCCACGGCAACGATTAACAAAAAATAATCCCTCTTTTAAAAAGCCTATTTTTTACATCTTAACCAATCAATAATAAATAACATATAATTTTGACGAAGAATGACACTATCTCACAGTTTTATTACCATAATCTACTTTGATTAATATTTTATATTTATATCACGTCGCATTTTTATCGAAATCACACAGATGCCACGTCAGCCATTGCGCACCGTGAGTTGGCATGAATCTGGCTTTCACTCTTGCTGACATCGCAAACGGTGCCACACTTCAGTTGTCGTGATTTCGGGGGAAGCCATGCGCAGCCTGTTCGCCGCCACCATTCTTGTCACTCTGGCCGTACCTGCCCTGTCCTGGGCGGAGGATGCTCCGGGCCAGACATTGAAGATCGCCCTGCGTGAGGATGCCGACGCGCTCGACCCATCGCTGGGCCGCTCCTATGTCGGGCGCATCGTGTTCGCCTCGTTGTGCGACAAGCTGTTCGACATCAACGCCAAGCTTGAAATCGTCCCGCAATTGGCCACGGCCTATGCCTGGGAAGATCCGAAAACGCTGCGCATCGAATTGCGCCCCGGCGTGAAGTTCCAGGATGGCACCGAGATGGACGCCGAGGCGGTGAAATATTCGCTCATGCGCCACCTCACGATGCAGGGCAGCGCACGGCGCGGCGAGATTTCCACACTGGACTCTGTGGACGTCACTGGTCCGCTGACGGTGAAACTACACCTCAAATCCGCCACCTCCCCGCTGCTGGCCCAATTGACCGACCGCGCCGGGATGATCGTCTCGCCCAAGGCCGCCGAGGCCGAAGGCCGCGATTTCGCGCTGCATCCGGTTTGCGCCGGCCCGTTCAAATTCGTCGAGCGCGTGCCGCAGGATCATATCACCCTGGAGCGTTTCGCCGGTTACTGGGATGCGAAAGACATCCATGTGGACCGCGTGATCTTCCAACCCATCGTGGACAGCACCGCGCGGCTGGCCAATCTGCGCTCGGGGGCGGTGGATTTGGATGAATGGGTGATCCCGTCTGATGTGCCGACGGTGAAGGCCGATCCGAAGCTGCAACTCCTCACCTCGCCGGGCTTGGGCTATCAGAGCATCACCTTCAACCTCAATCACGGCCCGCGCGCCTCCGGGCCGATCAGCAAGGACGCCCGCGTGCGGCGTGCCTTTGAGCTGGCGATTGATCGCGATGCGCTCAGTCAGGTGGTCTTCAACGGCCTGCTCACCCCCACCGCACAGGCAGTGCAGCAGGGCAGCCCGTTCTATGCCAAATCCGTACAACCCAAACCGCGCGATGTGGACGCGGCGAAGAAATTGTTGGCCGAAGCCGGGGTAAAACCGCCCGTCACCGTAACGGTCAACGTGCCCAACTCGCCCGAACTGATCCAGGTGATGGAAGTGGTGCAGGCGATGGTGGGCGAGGCCGGGTTTGATCTCAAACTCAACACGATGGAATTCGCCACATCGCTCGATGCCGCGGATCGTGGGGATTTCGAGGCCTATCTGATCCAATGGTCTGGGCGCACCGATGCGGATGGCAATTTGTGGAACTTCGTACACACCGGCGGGCCGTTGAATTATCCGGCCTATTCCAACCCCGATGTCGATCACGCGCTGGAAGCCGCCCGCGCCACCACCGACATCCCATCCCGCGCCGCCCTGTATGAGAAAGTGGCGCAGCAGCAGGAAGCCGATCTGCCGATCCTGTACCTCTACGGTCTGCGCAATCTGGTGGGGGTCAGTCGTAAGGTCGGCGGCTACGTGCCGGTGCCGGATGGCATCGTGCGGCTGCAAGGCGTGACACTGGCGAAGTAGCATGCTTGCCACCATCGCCCGCCGCGCCGCTCAGGCGCTGCCCACCTTGCTGTTGGTCAGCATGCTGGTGTTCCTGCTGCAACAGGCGATGCCGGGCGATCCGGCATCGATCCTGGCAGGGGAGGACCAGAACCCGATCCTGATCGCGCAAATCCGGCATGAATTGCTGCTGGATCGTGCGTTGCCCGTGCAATATCTCCACTGGCTCGGCGGTGTGCTGCATGGCGATTTCGGCATCTCCTGGCGCAACCGCACACCGATTGCCGATCTGATCGCCACCAAATTGCCGGTCACACTGCAATTGGGCGCTATGGCCTTCGTCATCGCGGTGCTGATCGGCATCCCTTCCGGCATCGTCGCCGCCGTTGGGCGCAATACGTGGTGGGATCATCTGGCCAATGCGATTGGCCTGGCGGGCCTGTCGACGCCGAATTTCTGGCTCGGCATCATGCTCATTCTGTTGGTCAGCGTGCATCTCGGCTGGCTGCCGCCCTCGGGCTATGTCTCGCTGGCCGAGGATTGGCGACAATCCCTGGCCACCACCATCATGCCCGCCTTCGTGCTCGGCAACGCGATCGCCGCCGTGCTGATGCGGCACACGCGCTCGGCGATGCTCTCCGCCCTCGATCAGGATTACGTCCGAACCGCCCGCGCCAAGGGCTTGTCGGAATGGCGCGTGGTGCTGCGTCATGCGCTGCGCAATGCGTTGATCCCGGTGGTCACGTTGGGTGCCCTCGAATTGGGCACATTATTCGCCGGCGCGGTGCTGACCGAGCAGGTCTTCACCATTCCAGGCTTCGGCAAGCTGGTGGTGGACGCGGTGTTCAACCGTGATTATCCGGTGGTGCAAGGCGTGGTGCTCGTCACCGCAACCCTGACCATCCTCCTCAATCTCACCGCCGACCTCCTCTATGTGGCGATCAACCCAAGGCTGCGAAACGGATGACTGAGCGTGCGCAATCCCCGCTCTCTCTGGCATGGCGGCGTTTTCGGGGGCGACCCTCGGCGGTGGCGGGGCTGGCCGTTGTGCTCCTCTTCATCGCCATCGCCCTGGCCGCGCCCTTGCTGGCCCCCGCCGATCCGCTGAAGACGAGTTGGACATTGGTGCGCAAGGCCCCGGCGCTGGCCCATTGGATGGGCACGGACGAGAATGGACGAGATGTCTTCTCCCGCGTCATCTGGGGGGCGCGGGCCTCGTTGGCGGCGGGCGTGATCTCGGTGGCCATCGCCGCCTCGCTCGGCGTGCCGCTGGGGGTGCTGGCGGGGTTCGCAGGCGGGCGGGTGGATGCCATACTCTCCCGCCTCGTCGATACCATGCTCGCCGTGCCGCAATTGGTGATGGCGATCACGCTGGCCGCCATGCTCGGGCCGTCGCTGCAAAACGCGATGATCGCCATCGGCATCGCCGCCACCCCCGCCTTCATGCGCGTCTCACGCGGGGCGACGATTGACGTGGCATCGCTCGAATATATCGAAGCCGCCCGCGCGCTGGGCAATCCGCCCTGGCGGGTGGCGCTGCGCCACGTTCTGCCCAACATCACGCCGCCCTTGCTGGTGCAGGCGACGCTGGCCATTGCCGGGGCGATCATCGCCGAGGCCGCCTTGTCCTTCCTCGGTCTGGGCCAGCAACCCCCCGCACCAAGCTGGGGCTCCATGCTCAACGCGGCACAACGCTTTCTGGAACAGGCGCCCTGGCTGGCGATCTTTCCGGGGGCGGCAATCTTCCTGTGCGTGAGCGCCTTCAACCTGGTGGGCGACGGATTGCGGGACGCGCTGGACCCACGCGGGCGGTGATCAGAACACCATCCGCACCGCCGCCGCCCCCATCACCGCCACCGCAATCCAGCCCAACCCCAAGATCCAGCGATTTTCGGTGAAATTCCCCATCACGCTGGTTCGCGCCGCCAATATCAGGATAACCGCCATCAGCGGCACCGCCACCACGCCGTTGATCACCGCACTCCACACCAGCGCATGCATCGGGTTGATCGGCGAGAATTGAATGATCAGCGCCACCAACATGCCCAGCCCGATCACCGCATAAAACCCCGGCGCATGACGCGGCTTCTTCTCCAATCCCCAGCGCCAGCCCATCGCCTCTGACATCGCATACGCGCCCGAACCCGCCAGCACCGGCACCCCGATCAGCCCCACACCCACAATGCCCGCCGCGAACAGCACATAGGCGAAATCCCCCGCCAACGGCCGCAACGCACTCGCCGCCTGGGCAGCGGTTTCGATATCCGTCACCCCGGCCACATGCAGCGTCACGGCGGTGGCCAGAATGATGAAATAGGCGCTGATGTCGGAATAGAACATGCCGCTCCAGGTATCCCACGCGATGCGGCGCAGCTCGGCGGGGGCGGATTCGGGGGCGATGATCAGCGATGTCTCACCGCCATCGCGCCGCATATCCTCCACCTCTTCCGATGCCTGCCAGAAGAACAGATAGGGGCTGATGGTGGTGCCGAACACGCCCACCACCATCTCGGCGGCATCGGCGTTGAAATCGAGATTGGGCCACACAGTCCGCGCCACCACATCGCCCCACGGCACATGCACGGTGAACAACACCGCCGCATAGGCCAGCAGCGACAGGCAGAGCCATTTCAGGAAAGTGACGTAGCGCCGATACGGCACGAATATCTGCAACAGCGTGGAGCCCACCGCGAACACCACCGCCATCGCGTGGCTGTTCAGCCCCGTCACCATCTCCACCACCTGCCCGACGGCAGCGATGTCGGCGGCGATGTTGAGCGTGTTGGCGATCAGCAACAACACCACCACCGCCTTGAGCACCGACGGTGGAAAGCTCCGACGGATATTCTCCGCCACCCCGCGGCCGGTCACGCGCCCAATCCGCGCACACACCGCCTGAATGGCCGACATCAGCGGAAAGGCCAGCGGCATCGTCCACAGCATGTTCAGGCCGAATTGCGCGCCAGCCTGGGAATAGGTGGCAATGCCGCTGGGATCGTCATCGGCCACACCGGTGATCAGGCCGGGGCCGAGACGCAGCAGATGTTCCCGCTTGATGCGGCCGAGAAGGCTGCGGATGGAAGCCAAAAATCGTCACTCCCGTGTGTCGCCGTCTGGCACGGCTCACCCCTAGCAGAGCCTTCCAAAACCTTCCAGCCGCGCCCCGAATCTCACTCCGGTTGCGTCGCCTTATGCGCCAGCAGCGCCATCAGGCGGCGGTCGCGCCATTCCTGGCGGGCGGCCTGATCGTCCAGGCTGAGATGCGCGCGCATGGCGCTGTTCACATCGGCCACCAGTTCAGGGGTCAGATCCACCGGCGTCTGTTCCGCCTGCACCTGCGCATACAGGCCGCCATAGCGTTCGCAATAATCCTCAATGCCACCCGGCGCGTTCAGATCGCAGGTCTCGAACGGCCCCATGATCGACCAGCGCAGGCCGAGGCCGTGCTTGATCGTGGCGTCGCAATCCTCCGGGCTGACCACGCCATCGGCCACCAGACGGAACGCTTCAGAGACCAGCGCGATTTGCAGGCGGTTGAGCACGAAGCCATTCACCTCACGCTTGATCGTCGCCGGCACCATCCCGGCACGCTCCATCAACGCACGCGACCGCGTCACCACATCGGGGGCGGTCCAGGGTGCCGGGCAGAGTTCCACGATGGGCACCAGATAAGGCGGGTTGACCGGATGTGCGACGAGGCAGCGATGGCGGCCCTTCAGCGGGGCGGTGAACACGCTGGCTGGAATGCCGCTGGTGGAGCTGGCCAGGATGCAGTCCGGCGCAGCGATCTCGTCCATCCGGGTGAACAGCGCAATCTTCGCCTCAGCGCGCTCCGGCCCATTCTCCTGCACATAGATCGCGCCATCGAGGGCGGCCTCCAGCGTGGGGGCGAGCGAGATGCGGGCGAGAACCTCCGCGGGTGTGTCTTTGATCAGTCCCGCCGCATGCAGTTCCGGCAGACGGGCAGCGATGAAGCCGAGAGCGTTGGAGGCCGCTTCCTGCGACTGATCGAACAGCGAGACCTGAAACCCCGAACGGGCGAACACCATCGACCACGCCCGACCGATCAGCCCACCACCCACCACTGCAATTTTGTCCATGTTGCTTCCTCCGTTTTGCCGCATCGAACCACCCGAAGCCGTCTTGCGCAATCGTCGGGCGCGACGCAGGCTGGCAGAAAGCAAAAGGGGGACAACTCATGAAGCGCATTGCAATCCTGGATGATTGGCAGAACCAGGCGACACACCTCGCCGATTGGTCGGCGGTGCGTGCGGGCGCTGAGGTGGTGTTCTTTCAGAATGCCTTCGCCGATGAAGACGAGGCCGCCGCCAAACTCGCCGATTTCGACGCCGTGGTGGCCATGCGCGAGCGCACGCCGTTCCCCGAACGCCTGCTCGCCCGGCTACCCCGTCTGAAACTGCTCAGCTTCACCGGCGCGCGCAACGCCGCCATCGATATTCCCGGCTGCACCAAGCATGGCGTTCTGGTCTGCTACACCACCGGCAAGCCCGCCACCTTCGCCACGGCTGAGTTGGCCCTCGGCCTGATCCTCGCCGCCGCCCGGCAGATTGCGCTGGGCGATGCCGAAATCCGCGCCGGGCGGTTCCAGCAGAACACCACGCCCGGCATCGAATTGATGGGCAAGACGCTGGGGGTGATCGGCCTGGGCAAACTCGGCGGCCGCCTCGCCCGATTCGCCAATGCCATCGGCATGAACGTGATCGCCTGGAGCCAGAACCTGACCGATGAGGCCGCCACCGAAGCGGGGGCTGTGCGGGTCAGCAAGGATGAGCTGCTGGCGCGGTCCGATGTGGTCAGCCTGCATCTCGTGCTGTCGGACCGCTCGCGCAACACGTTGGGGGCGGCCGAACTGGCCAAGCTGAAGGATGGTGCGATTGTGGTGAACACCTCACGCGCCGGTCTGATCGATCAATCCGCCTTGCTGGCCGAGGTGCAAAAGCGCCGCATCGTCGCCGCGCTGGACGTCTATGCGCAGGAACCGCTGGCCTCCGATGATCCGTGGCGGACAGCGCCCAACACCGTGCTCACCCCGCATCTGGGCTATGTCACCCAGGGCAACATGGCCGGGCTTTACACCGAATCCGCCGAAAACCTGGCGGCGTGGCTGGCCGGTGCGCCAATCCGCACGCTGAACGAAGTTCCCTGACCGTCATTGCGAGACATGCGACGACGCACAAAAATACCGAATGGAGAGACACATGCGCGCCTGGGCCGTGGTTGAGAACGGGGCACCGTTGCAGGAAATCGAATTGCCGACGCCGGTGCCCACCGGCACGGAAGTGCTGCTGGAGACCACGCATTGCGGCGTGTGCCATTCCGATCTGCACATCTGGGAGGGCGGCTACGATCTCGGCGGTGGCAAGCGGATGTCGCTGAAGGATCGCGGTGTGACATTGCCGCTGGCGATGGGCCACGAAATCGTCGGCCGCGTGGTGGCGCTGGGGCCGGATGCCGAGGGCGTCAAGCTGGGCGATCTGCGCATCGTCTTCCCCTGGGTCGGCTGCGGCACCTGTGCGGCCTGTCTGGCGGAAGAGGATAATATGTGCCTCACCGGCAAGGCATTGGGCGTTTACCAGAATGGCGGCTACGGCACCCATGTGGTGGCCCCGCATCCGCGCCATCTGGTCGATCCCGGCAATCTCAACCCGGCCGTGGCCGCAACCTATGCCTGCTCCGGCATCACGGTCTATTCGGCCATCAAGAAGGTGATGCCGATTTCGCCCGATGAGGCGATTGTGCTGGTCGGTGCGGGCGGGCTGGGGCTGAACGCGATTGCGGTGCTCAAGGCGCTTGGCCATCGCAACATCATCTCCGTCGATGTCAGCGCCGACAAACGCCAGGCCGCTCTCGCCGCCGGTGCCACCAAGGCCGTCGATGGCAGCGGGCCGGACGCCACGGCCCGGATCGTGGAGGCGGCCGGTGGTCCGGTGCTGGCGATCATCGATCTCGTCAACGGCACCGCCTCCGCCCGCGCCGCCTTCGATGCGCTGCGCAAGGGCGGCAAGCTGATCCAGGTCGGTCTGTTCGGCGGCGAGTTGAGCCTGCCGCTGCCGATCATGGCGATGCGCGCGCTGACCGTGCAGGGTTCCTATGTCGGCAACCCCAAGGAACTGCGCGAACTCGTCACCCTCGCCCAGGCCGGCACGCTGCAAGCCCTGCCGGTGGAGGAAGTGCCGCAACGCGATGCGGATTCCGCCCTGATGCGGCTGCATCATGGTAAGGTGAACGGCCGTCTGGTGCTGCGCGCGGACGCGGCCTGAGAATTGGAGAACAGAAGATGAGTGGTCTGCGTCAATCCTGGGTGCTGCGCGAGCGGCCCGACGGCATGCCGGATGCCCGGCATTTCAATCTGATCAGCGAACCGATGCCCACGCCCGCGCCGGGCGAGGTGCTGACGCGGACCCTCTATCTCTCCATCGACCCCTATATGCGCGGCCGCCTCTCCGCCCGCAAAAGCTACGCCCCCTCGGTGCAGATCGGCGAGCCGATGACCGGTGAGACGGTGGGCGAGGTGATCGCCTCCGCCGATCCGGGCTTTGCGGTGGGCGATATCGTCGTCGGCCCGCGCGGCTGGCAGAGCCACATCCTCTCCAAGGCCGCCGCCCTGACCAGGCTGGAAGGCGAGTTGGCCCCGCTCTCCACCTATCTCGGCGTGCTCGGGATGCCCGGCGTGACCGCCTATACCGGCATGACGGACATTGGCGAGCCGAAAGCCGGTGAGACCGTGCTGATCTCGGCGGCGTCGGGGGCTGTGGGCTCGGTGGCCGGTCAATTGGCCAAGCGCGCGGGCTGCCGGGTGGTGGGCATCGCCGGTGGGCCGGATAAATGCCTCTATGTGCAGGAACAAC
Source organism: Acetobacteraceae bacterium (assembly GCA_031291725.1). Lineage (GTDB taxonomy): Bacteria > Pseudomonadota > Alphaproteobacteria > Acetobacterales > Acetobacteraceae > CAIQQQ01. The sequence goes on along the minus strand of JARLIM010000007.1, from coordinate 1,136 downwards.
TCGGCTTCGATGCCTGCGTCGATCACCACGCCGACGATCTGGACGCCGCCATTGCCGATGCCTGCCCGAACGGGGTGGATGTGTATTTCGAAAATGTCGGCGGCCGGGTGCAGGCGGCGGCCTTCAATGCGCTGAACATGTTCGCCCGCGTGATCATGTGCGGCATGGTGGCGCAATATAACGCGGCCGAATTCCCGCCCGGCCCCAATCTGGGCTTCACGGTGGCCAAACGGGTGAAGATTCAGGGCATGCTGGTCTTCGACAAACCCCAACGCTTCGCCGAATGGCGGGCCCTGGCCGCGCCCTGGATTCTGGACGGCTCATTTGCCTATCGCGAGACGGTGATCGACGGCCTGGAAAACGCACCGGAGGCACTGACCATGGTGCTCAGCGGTGGAAATTTCGGCAAGATGGTGGTCAAGGTCGCGGGGTGATTGTTCTAGGGCGTTGTGACTGAGGCCTTAAACTTGACCACATCCCCCCAAAATCATCCGGATCTAGCAGGTTGCTGAAAAACTGTTCGCGGAGGGGCGGCGAGTCATTTTTCGTGCCAGAAAGGCCAAGGCGAAGACACGATGAGTGTGCATCGTGGCAAGCCTTGAACGGCTCTGGCGCGGAAAAGGGCCGCCGCGCACCCGATCCTGCTTCAGCGCGGCCACTTCGGCGGGCGACAACAGGTCGTGAAACACCAGGAACCCATCACGATCGGATTGCGCGCTCTGCGCTGCGGTCAGTTGCTTGGCCATGTTGCGATCGGCGATGAAATTCGGATTTCACAATAAGAACGATATCGAAATCTTGCATTTCGAAACCATTCCGGATAACCCACCTTTAACAGGCTGCTGGAAACGGTTCGCGGAGGGGCGGCGCGCCATTTTGCGCCGGGAAGGCAAAGGCGAAGACACGATGTGTGTGCATCGTGGCAAGCCTTGAACGGCTCTGGCGCGGAAAAGGGCCGCCGCGCCGACCGACAGAGTTTTTCAGCAGCCTGCTAATCTTACTGTGTCACAAACCTCTTGTACGATTCGACGGCCTGTGTGTACGAGTGGAGATTCTCACTCGTGGAGGCGGGTTGTGGCTCTCTCGTTGGATACAGGCAGCAGCGAATCACGGTTGGCCGGCTATGTCGAGGCACT
>JARLIM010000006.1 GCA_031291725.1 Acetobacteraceae bacterium | reverse complement strand
CGATGAATGTCTCAACGAGACCCTGTTCACTTCAATCGCTCATGCCCGTGGCGTCCTGGCCGATTGGCGCACGGACTACAACACCGTCAGACCCCACTCGAAACTTGGAGGCCGAACCCCGACCCAAATCGCCAATCAACGCTGGCTGGGGCATGCCCCAGCCAGCGTTGCAAACAACGCAAACATCAACCAACAATCAGCAGCTGGATGCTACTTTTGACCGGTAACATTCAGGGGTACACGTCATTTGAACTGCATTTTTCCGTAGTGAGCATTCGCCAATCGCTCTATCCGCCCCGCCGCACGAACGATGAGGTCCATCTCGACGCAACCGGGATCGACGGTTTGCGCGTAGGGCCGCAGGTAGGCTGCGGAGGCTGGAGTTAACCCCGCTCGTCCAGCGACGAGAAAGGCGACTGCTTCAGCTTCGATTTCGCGGATTTTCAAGGGTGTGTTTCTGCGGTCCGGCCAGCCAGATTCCTCGTCTTTGCCGTTCCCAGGTAGGCAGGCCCCCAGATGACCGCAGAATATGTGCCCCAACTCATGTGCGAGGGTCACGAAACGCTCCTTGTTAAGGAGGCGATCATTCACAAGAACCCGGTATAGGGGGGCTTTGGTCCTTGCATTTCCTGCCTCTGGTCGGGTGTAGGTGTGCGCCGACGCAAAAAATCCTAGAGGATTGGGCGCTTGCTCGGTCCAGTCGGGACTTGGTGGCGGGCTCGAAGTGCCCTGAAACGACGCGCTTCCAGCCAGGTCATAGCCCTGTCGTAAAAACTCGACCTCGACAACGAAGTTCTTTTGCTTTTTCAGGTTATTGACAAGGTGAGAGAGCAATTTGTCATTGAACGAGCCGGGCGTTGCGAATGGGTCGCCGATTGCCTCCCGGTCAACGGGCGGGCCGGTGTCGGCCAGTTCGTAGACAAATCGGATGGGAGAAAATGGCCAGAGAATGATGATGGGGACCGCATCAGGCAGCACGTAGCGCTTGATCGAACGCCATTCATTTTCCGTGGCAATGGCGGAAGCGCCGGGACGTTGGATGTGGGCCATCCGAGCGTTCCACACGGAAAGACGTCGAAAACGCAAAGTGAAATCGAAAAAATCCACGAACTGTTGAGGGGTGGGTGCTTCGAGCGCCTGCTTGATGAGTTGTCGCACCTGCTGTTCGGGCTCAACCAGACCTGCTTCTTCCGCGAGTGGCGGAGTTGGTTCTGGCGAAATAGCCGGTTGTCCGGCCGGGGCTTCAGTTGAAACTAATTGAGATGTAGTTATATCGTTAAATTCGTAGTTGTGGGGTAAGAATGCAGTTATTCCCAGGGAAAATTTTCGATTAATCCAGGTCAATATTACAATAATAAGTCGCATTGCATCGGTCCGGTGTGCTGAGTGGATTTATGTTTGTGCCGCTTCCATGTGTTGTTGCGTAATTTCATAAACCTAATCCAATTTATATGTGATAAATTTGTCAATCTGCGGCCCCAAGAACGCATCATACAGCCTGAATTCCAGTGCATAGCTTGAAGGGTGCTGCAACGCGTGGCGCAGGTGTTGTGCCGAGGTCGCGCCGGCAATTTCAACGATATAACGCACAAAATTTGCCTGCGGGAACAGCGTGCAAATGCAGTCGAGAGCCAAGAAGCGGTGCGCGAGATCGTCGTCAGGGACGGCGCCTGGAATGGCAAAATGGTAAAGCTGTGTGCCGGCCTTCGCCTCCAGCTCGGCAATAATCGGCATGATCTCTTCGCGCCATTTATCCAGGCGTGCCGGCATTTCCGGGTCATCGTTCGACAGGTCCAGCAGGCAGCAATAGATGCCGGGCATGAACTCCGTCATTCCCGTTGCCAACGGCCCAGTGCCTAGTTCCCGGAGTGAACGTCCTGCTTTGCCAAATTCGCCATAGACGAACAGTGGTGCGGCGGCGGCTTCTTCGGCAAATTGCAGGATCGCTTGCGCCAGAGCGTCCAGACGCCCGCCATGCGCTTTCAACGCCGCCAACGCGTCAGGGAGGGGAACGCAGGGGGCGCCGAACAAGCCCATTCCCCAGCCCAGCAGAAACGGGCGTTGTTGAAGCGGCAAGCGCGCCAGAATATCCGTCGCCCATTCCGCCGCATGGGCTTCTGCTTCCGTCGCGCCGCTTCCCGCTTCGATCAGAGCAAAGCGAAACAGTGCCTTCGGCTCCACCGCCGGATGCATCCACCCAGCGGGCGGCACGAGCAACGCCAACATATTGCCGGGCGTCTGGCCAATGATGTCCGCCATGTTGTCGGTCTGCACACCGATGGCGGGCAGCACGCGATTAATGGCCAATACGTCGACCATGGCAGGGTATCCTTGAATGCTCCGGTCGTCTGATGGGGAAACGGGGGGCACATGCACCGTCACCGGAAGTGTGCAGGCAGTCCGATGATGCCGAGCGGCTGGCTCTCCGTTCGCGATGCGATCCTGACGATAACGCGGATGCTGCCGTCCGTCATGCCATTCTGAGGCTTATCACAACGAATAGCGGGCTAAATCAGCTCAATCCTTCCCCGCAGAAACGCCACGGTCTCTGGCATTTCCTGGCGCAACAGGATGTCGAGATATTGCTCGGCATCCATCGGTGGATTGGCAAGCCCCTGTCGCAGTCGACGGATGGCGTTCAGGCAGGTTGCCTCGTCCAAGTCGATGGTGTGCCGCACAAATACGTCGGGGTGTTGCGCCGTGACCTTGAGCGGGTCGAGGACTGCGGGCGGGAAATCTTTCCGGTTGCGCGTGACGATCACATCCACCCGCCCCACGATTGCTGCAGCCAGAACGTGGCGGTCATCGGGGTCTGGCAAGTTTAAGGCCGGGATCAGTGCCTCGTATCCGTCGATCAGCGCATCTTCGACCGCTTGGTCCATCAATTCCCGTGTGCGTTGCAGCCGCCCGGCCAGTTCGGGTCTTTCCCGAAGGACAGCCCGGATCCATTCCGTGTGGATTTCCTCTGTCCATCGCGCCCGGAACAGGCGGGTGGTGGCGAGGTGCATCAGAAGGTCACGCAGCGGGGCGGGGTAGAGCACGCACGCGTCGAAGAGGGCGGTAAAGGCCAAAGCCCTCAGTATCCCATACCCAAGCGTTGCCCTTCAGCGGCCAATTCCGCCGCCGCCTGCCGCTGCCGCGCATCTGCCTCGGCGCGATACCGCATCAGGTCTTCCAGGCGCACGCGGCGATGCGTGCCGACCTTGTGGCAAGCAATGGCTCCTTGTTCGATCAGCTTGACCAGATGCGGTCGGGAGACGTTGAGCATGTCGGCGGCTTCCTGGGTGGTCAGGTCAGCCTCCTGGGGGAACACGGTCACGGCCTGCCCCTGGGCGAGCAGTGCCATCACATCGGTCAGCAGACGGATGGCGGACGAGGGCAGCACGAAGGTAAGCGGCGCGCCATCGTCCGACGCGGCTTCAACCCGCACCCGATCCTGTCCGGCGAGGCGGGCGAGAATACGGCTGGCGTGTTCGGCGTCCCGGCGAATGGCTTCGTCAGGAATCGTCGGAGTGGGGCGGTGTGCGGTGGCGGACATGGTGTTTTCCCTCCCATGACGAAGATGGGGCAAGGGAGGTTAATCGAAATATCCGAAACGCGTCACGTTAAATCGCCGTGATCGCGGCGGTGGCTGTCGGCGTCGCCAGCAGATCGGCTTTGTGGTGCATGTGCGCAAACTTCGCCCCACTCCCGCATCAGGGTCACGCGCCGCTCGAATAGATCGGTCCGCCGATAAGCCGCCTCGACCTTGTCGGCCACTGCGTGCGCCAGTGCCGCCTCAGAGACTGCGCGCGGCGTGTTGGTGGCTTCCTCGCACCAGTCGCGGAAGGTGCTGCGGAACCCGTGCGGCACGACGGGGGAGCCTTTGGCATCGACCCATTTCGGAGCTTCGCCCTCGGGGGCTTCATTCATGCCGCGCACCAACATGGAAAACGCCATGTCCGTCATTGCTCCGCCTTTGGAGGAGGGGAACACCGGATCGGTTGGCTTCTTCTGCAGCGGCTGGACAGCCTTCAGGATTGCAACGGCCTGCGCAGACAGAGGAACCCTATGCTCCTTCCCGGCTTTCATATGCTCGGCCGGCACCGTCCAAATTGCAGCTTCCAGGTCCATTTGAGTCCAGGTTGCTTTGCGCACCTCGCCCGACCGCGCAGCCGTCAGAATCGCGAAGGAGAGCGCTTTGGCGGCCATCCCGTTCTTCGTGCCGAGTTCGGCCATGAAGGCTCCGATCTGCTGCCAGGGCAGGGCCGGGTGATGCTCCTGCCGTTTGATCTTCGACACCTTCGGCAAGCGGTGCTTCATGCTCTCCTTCCAGCGTGCCGGGTTGTCGCCGCTGCGCCAGCCACGTGCCGTCGCGAAGTCCAGAATGGCTTCAATCCGGCCGCGCAGGCGTGAGGCCGTTTCGGGAACGCGGGACCAGAGCGGCTTCAGCACCGCCTCGACTTTGTTCGCATCCACCTCGGCGATGGGCAGTTTGCCGAACACGGGGTAGGCATAGTTCTTCAGTGTCGATTCCCACTGCGCTTGGTGCTTCTCGTTTTTCCACCCGGCCGAATGCGCCGCGATGTAGTCCTCGGCGGCGGATTTGAAGGTGATCGCGGTGGCTGCAAGAGCTGCTTGCCTTTGGCGCTCGGCGGCGACCGCCTCTTTGCGGGCTTCGATGGGGTCGCGCTTGTCGCGCAATAGGGAGCGGGCATGTGCCGCCAAGCCGCGCGCATTGGCGAGCGATACGCCGCCGTCATTCTCGCCGAATGTTCCCAACCCCATCACGCGCGCCTTGCCGTGCAGCGTGTAGCGCAGCACCCAAGATTTTGACCCGGCCGGGGTAATCTGAAGATACAGCCCATCCCCATCGGCGAGCATCAGCGGTCCTTTCAGGTTGCCGGGATGGCTCGCCTTGCGCACCTCGATAGCCGTCAAACTGCCTGCCATTTTGCGATCTCCGGGTTAGGCGGAGACATTATACGACCTACAAGTTGACCTACAAGGCTGCTTGGGCCATCGGTGCTTTCGCATAGACTGATGTAGATTTTGCACCGTATAATTTATTGAAAAATATATGATAAAAAATTCCTCGTGCATCGGGCTAGATTTCACTTCGGCAGACATCCCCTCCGCCAAATTTCCTTTAGAATAAATGATTTGCCTGCTGTCCGCTTAACGGTTTGCAGTCACGTTCGGCTGTTCGTCCAACCCTGTGGCAGTGCAGCCATCCGCGCAGTTTTTCAAAAAAATCAACCGACTCTACCAAAGTCTTGCACCGCTTGCAGCAATCGTGAGGTAAATTCCGCGTGGTGGGGGGCGTGCCGCCTTTCCATTGGGTGTGATCGAGATATGCTGCCAACAGGCAAACACGTTATTTCTTCCCTCGATCAATAACGGCTTTGGGCGCCGGGTGCGGGTCGTTTCGGGGATATTGTGAGGTTGAGATGTCCGAACGCATCGTTCCGCTGGCCGGTAAACCGGCGCCGCAATCGGTGTTGGTCAATGTGCCACGGTTGATGACGGCCTATTTTGCGCTGGTGCCCGATCCGGCGATCCGGTCGCAGCGGGTCGCGTTCGGCACGTCCGGCCATCGTGGATCGGCCTTCGCCACCGCGTTCAATGAGACACATATCCTGGCGATCACCCAGGCCGTCTGCCTGTATCGTCAGCATGCCGGCATCACCGGGCCGCTGTTTCTGGGCATGGACACGCATGCCCTCTCCGAGGCCGCCTTCGCGTCCGCCGTGGAGGTGCTGGCCGCCAATGGGGTGGAGACGATCATCGATGAGCATGATGGCTACACGCCCACGCCGGTGATCTCGCACGCGATTCTGAGCTATAATCGCGGCCGCACATCCGGCCTGTCGGACGGCATCGTGATCAGCCCTTCGCATAATCCGCCGGAGGATGGTGGGTTCAAATACAATCCCACCAATGGCGGCCCGGCCGATAAGGACGTGACCGGCTGGATCGAGAAGACCGCCAACGCGCTCATCGAGGCCGGGTTGAGCGGCGTCAAACGCATCCCCTACGCACGGGCGCGCAAGACCGCCTGTGTGCATGCGCATGATTACATCACCCCCTATGTCGCCGACCTGGCCAACATCGTTGACATGGATGCGATCCGGGCTGCGGGCGTGCGCATCGGGATCGATCCGCTGGGGGGTGCCGCGGTGCATTACTGGCAGCCGCTGATCGAACGCTACAAGATCAACGCCAGCATCGTGAATGCCTCAGTCGATCAGACTTTCCGCTTCATGACGCTCGATTGGGACGGCAATATCCGCATGGATTGCTCATCGCCCTATGCGATGACGTCGCTGATCGCGCTGCGCGATACGTTCGATATCGCCTTTGCCAACGACACCGATGCAGACCGGCATGGTGTTGTCACGCCGTCGGGCGGGTTGATGAACCCGAATTACTTCCTCGCCTCCGCCATCGCCTATCTGACCGCGAACCGGCCGGAATGGTCGCCCGCGGGGGCGATCGGCAAGACCGCCGTCTCCAGCGGCATGATCGACCGCGTGGTGGCCAGGCAGGGGCGCAAGCTGGTGGAAGTGCCGGTTGGCTTCAAATGGTTCAGCGCCGGGCTGATCGATGGCTCGCTGCTGTTTGGCGGTGAGGAAAGCGCTGGCGCGTCGTTTGTTCGGCGTGACGGTTCGGTGTGGACGACCGATAAGGACGGGCTGATCATGGGCCTGCTGGCGGCGGAAATGACGGCGCGCACCGGGAAAGACCCGAACCAGTATTACAGCGCCGTCACGGAAGGCCTTGGCACCTCGTATTACGAACGCATCGATGCTCCGGCCTCGGCTGAGCAGAAGGCGGTGCTGTCGAGCCTGAACCCGGATGAGATCACGGCCACCATGCTGGCCGATGAGCCGATCACCGCCAAGCTGACACGGGCGCCGGGCAATGATCAGGCGATTGGCGGCATCAAGGTGACGAGCGAGAATGGCTGGTTCGCCGCCCGTCCGTCAGGCACTGAGGATGTCTATAAGATCTATGCCGAGAGCTTCCGCAGCAAGGCGCATCTGTCGCAGATCCAGGCGGATGCGCAGGCGATTTTGGCGCGACAGTTCCAGCGGGAATGACGCCGCCGCCGATGAGCGCGCTGCCGAGAAGCGCCATTGAGGCCGGTTCCGGCACGGCGCCGCCGGAAACCTGTTGTTGCAAGGTCAGCGGGGCTGTGGTGCCATCCGTGATCGGGGCTGATGGCTGGGTGGTGACGTTAGCAGGCTGCTGATGCAACCATATTGAGCGGTGTTGAGCACCGGCAAGCCATTCGGCTCAAGGTGGTCATCACCTCATTGCTGAAATGGCCGCCCGCCAGATGGCCGAAATCCTGATCGCCCTGGCCGATGGTGTAATAGTTGATTTCAAGGTTCGTGGAGAGCTGCGCCTGCGCCGGAGCAGTCGCCAGGATGAGCAGCATTCCCCAGAGGCTGAGCAACGCAGTGCCAAGCTTCCGCATCGGAAACCCCTTTTGATCAGACAACATCACGGCGATCCCCATTCGCCGAATGGCTGCCGTTCGATGCGCCGGGCGCGGATCTCGATGAGATCATTCAGCAGACACAATTCGGAGCGGCGGGGTTGCCGTATCGAATTTGTCTGGCAAGATCAGGCTTTATCGTTTTGCGTAAGACGCAATGATTTATTTAATGCAATTATCTCCTGCCGGATTGGCGCGGGGTCTGGGGGGATCAGATCGGGTAGATCAGCGAATTCGACACCATCTCGGTGTCGTAGATGCACAGGCGCAGGCGGAATTTGAGCCCGTCCGGCGTGCGCAGGATGGTGTCGCGGTAGCGGCCGGCGTTGAAGACCTCGGAGACGCCGTCACGCTTGGTGCGAAAGACGATGTAATTCGCCTCGGCCTCGATCACCTCGCCCGCCTCGGTCTGGGTGACCGAGAGCAGGCGCGGAATGCCGACGACGTGGCGTTGATAATACGGGTCGTGATACATCGTCTCGCGCACGCCATAGACGCGATCCTTGATCATCGCCCGGCTTTCCAGGGCGAGCAGGCAGAGCGGCAATCCGGCGTCGAAATTCTCGCGCGGTTGCAGGCGATAGGCGCCGTCTTGGAGGAAGAATTCCGGCCATCGGTTCCAATCCGTCGAATCCACCACGGCGGCGTAATCGGCGTAGAGGGCGAGCAATTCGGTGTAGATCTGGCTGGTCATCGCCTTATTCCCCCATCACTTTGCGCCAATAGGCATACATGCCCCGGATCAGGGTTTCCGTGACCATGTGGTCGGCATCTGCGGTGTCGGTGCCGCCCATTTCAACGAGGGTGCGGTGCGAGGGCTTTTGCTCGAAGCCTTCCTGCGACCACTCGATCACCTCGCCATCATCGGCGGAGACGAAGCCGGCCGGGCCGAAGAGATTGGCCTGGATCAGGCGCCGCTGCGTCATCGCGTCGTCATCCTCCTCGAAGCCGAAATGCGTCCAGACGAAATCGAAGCTGCCATGGCCGTTGGGCTGGATGTGGCGGGTGGAGACGGAATTGACCTGCTGTTGCAGGATCACGCTGGGGAAGATGGTGGTCATCACCACGGTCGGCTCGCCCCACCACTCTTCATGCACGATGTCGATCAGGCGGGGGTCGTTGAGCTTCATCGATTCCTTGAAGCTGTCCACGCCCGCCGTCACTTCGGCCACCTTGCCGCCCTTGCCACGGGTGGAGATCATCGCCGCGTGGCGGAAATGGGCGTCCATCTTCAGCTGTGAATCGTTGTCCGCGCGCCAGAGGCCGAAGGTGGAGAACCAGGTGTGCAGCAGGCCGGGGTGATAGGGGTCTTTGATGTTCTCCTGCATCAGCTTCCAATTGCCCGGAATGCGTTGCTTGCGGTAGCCGAGCAGCTTGAGCGTGCGGCCATTGAACACGCGGTCGAAATATTCCAGGATGGTGGGGCCGAGAAATTCCTCGAACGGTTCCACATCGTGGTCGAACGAGGCGAACACCACGCCGCCGCGCCGCGCCACTTTCAGTTGCGTCAGCCCGTTCTCGGACGGTTTGAAATCGGCGGGCATGCCGCCATTGATCTTGCCATCCTTGCGCACGCCACGTCGGAACGGCACGCCCTGCAGGTCGCCCTTCAGGCTGTAGGTCCATTGGTGATAGGGGCAGAGCAGCTCTTTCGCGCGGCCCCGGTTTTCGCGGCAAAAGCGCATGCCGCGATGGGCGCAGACGTTTTCGACGACATGGATCTCGCCATCATGGTCGCGCGTCATGATCACCGAGCGTTCGCCGATGACGGTGCGCTTGAAATCGCCCGCTTCCGGGATTTCGGCGTCCAGGCCCACGTAACACCAATGTTTGGCGTAGAAGAAGCGTTCCAGTTCGCGCTTGTAATGCGCCTCGCTGGTATAGGCCCAGAACGGCACCCGACTGCTGCCCTCGCCGGGCCAGGATGCAGTGGTGTCGAAGATTGGATGTGCGCGATCCATTGTTCCCTCCTGGCCGGAGCTTTGGGCCCAGCCTCGTGCTCGCCGCAACGATGGCCGCTGGCGGTGGATTTGGATAGTTGCTTCTCGTCAGCGGCTTCATGGCCGTCCTGCATGCGAAACCTGCACGTGAGCGGTCCGTGTTCGTTTGACTCTGGCATTGGAATTGCTTGGTTGCGCTGGTGCTTGGTTCAACCATGAGGGGCTGTTGCCATCTTGGACCCCATTTCAGCGGCTGAGGCCGTTCTTGCCGCCGATGCCGCGCATGGCGATCCGGCGATTTGGATCACCCGGCTGCCAGACGCGGCCATCCGCGAAAAGGCCCGGATCTTGGCCGAGGAAGGCCCGCGCGGTCGCCCGCTTTGGGGGGTGCCGTTTGCGGTGAAGGACAATATCGACGTGGCAGGGCTGCCCACCACGGCGGCCTGTCCGGCGTTTGCCTATACGCCCGGCGACCACGCCCCGGCGGTGGCGCATCTGCTGGCGGCGGGGGCGTTGCTGATCGGCAAGACCAATCTGGACCAGTTCGCCACCGGGCTGGTGGGGGTGCGCAGCCCTTATGGTGTGCCGCGCAACGTGTTCGATCCGGCCTATGTGCCGGGCGGCTCGTCCTCCGGCTCGGCCTGTGCGGTGGCGGCGGGGATTGTGCCGTTCGCCCTTGGCACCGACACCGCAGGCTCCGGCCGGGTGCCGGCGGGGTTGGGCAATATCGTGGGGCTGAAGCCGACCATCGGCAGCGTCTCGGCACGCGGGATGGTGCCGGCCTGTCGGTCGATCGACACGATTTCGGTCTTCGCCCGCTCGGTGGATGAGGCGCTGGCGGTCTGCCGGGTGATGGCCGTCTATGACGACGCCGACCCGTATGCCCGCCCGGCCCCGTTCGCCCATCTGCGCCGCTCCGCGCTGTCGCCCGTGCCGCGGGTGAAGGTGGCGGCGTTGGGGGAGTTGTGCACGCCCGAGGTGACCGAGGCGACGCAGGCGGTGGCGAAGATGTTGGGGGCGGAGGCGGTGGATATCGCGCCGTTCCTGAACATGGCCCGCCTGCTGTATGACGGCCCGTGGGTGGCCGAGCGCACGGCGGCGCTGGCGGGGTTTCTGGCGAGCAACGCCGAAGACTGCTTCCCGGTGACGCGCGCGATCCTGGAAGGCGGGTTGCAGCGGCGGACGGTGGATGCGTTTACAGCCTTCCACAGGCTCGCTGAAGTCCGACGGATGGCGCAGCGTTTGTTTGCCGATTGCGATGCGCTGCTGGTGCCGACGGCGCCGTTTTCGCCGAGATTGGCGGAGCTTGCCGCCGATCCGGTGGGGCCGAATGCGCGGCTGGGCACGTTCACCAATTTCGTCAATCTCTGCGACCTTGCAGCGTTTGCCGTGCCGGCCGGGTTCGATGCGCGGGGCTTCCCGGTGGGGGTGACGCTGCTGGGGCCGGCGTGGTCGGAGGGCAGGTTGGCGGCGCTGGCCGATCATGTGCATCGCCATTGCGTGCACATCGTGGGTGCCACCGGCCAGCCTTTGCCGCTGGAGGCCGCCCCCGATCCGGTGCAAGCCGACGAGACGGCGTTGTTCTGCGTCGGCGGCCATATGGCGGGCTTGCCGTTGAATGGGCAGATCACCGCGCTGGGCGGGCGGTTCGTGCGCGCGGCGAGCACGGCACCGCTGTATCGGCTGGCGGCGCTTGGCAATCGCCCCGGCATGCTGCGGGTGGAGAATGGGGCGGCGATTGCCGGAGAGGTGTGGGCCTTGCCCAGCTGCGCCATCGGGGCCCTGCTTGCCCAGGTGCCGCCGCCGCTCGGGTTCGGCACGGTGGCATTGGCCGATGGGCCGTGCCTGGGATTTCTGGCCGAGCCTGCCGGGTTGGCGGCGGCGTTGGACATCACGCAATATGGCGGCTGGCGCGGATGGCTGGCGGCGGGGCGGCCGGGGGAGGGTGCGTGATGGTGGACGATTCTTTGGATCAGATGATCGCGGCAGGGACGGCGTTGCTGGGCATTCCGGTGCGGCCGGACTGGCTGCCCGCCATTCGGGCCAATCTGGAGGTGTCGCTGACATTGGCGCGCTTGGTGGAGGAGTTCAGCTTACCCGACGAGGCCGAACCGGCGCCGGTGTACACGCCATGAGCGCGCTCGCCCGCATCGAGGCGACCTTGGCCCGCATTGCCGAACGCGATCCGGTGCTCAACGCCTTCACCGCCATCACCGCCGAGCGTGCCCGCGCGCGTGCCGCCGAGCTTGACGCCACGCGGGCGGCCGGGCGGGCGGCTGGGCCGTTGGAGGGCGTGCCGTTCGCGGTGAAGAACCTGATCGACATTGCGGGCCTGCCCACCCTGGCAGGCTCGAAAATCAACCGCGACCGCCCAGCCGCCACACAGGACGCCACGCTGATCACCCGGCTGGAGGCGGCGGGGGCGGTGCTGGTGGGGGCGCTGAACATGGGCGAGTATGCCTATGATTTCACCGGCGAGAACGTGCATGACGGTGCTTCGCGCAACCCGCACGACCACAGCCGCATGGCGGGCGGTTCCTCCGGCGGTTCGGGGTCCGCGGTGGGTGGCGATTTGGTGCCGTTGGCGTTGGGGTCGGACACCAATGGCTCGATCCGCGTGCCGTCCAGCTTTTGCGGCATTTTCGGGCTGAAGCCGACCTATGGGCGGCTGTCGCGGGCGGGGAGTTTTCCGTTCGTGGCGAGCCTGGATCATCTCGGCCCGTTCGCGCGCAACGTGGGCGATCTCGCCGCTGCCTATGATGCGATGCAGGGGCCGGATGCGGGGGATGCCGCCTGCACGGATCGCGCGCCGGAGTGGGTGAGTGCAGATCTGGGCAAGGGAATTTCCGGGCTGAAAATCGGCGTGCTCGGCGGCTATTTCCGGCACGGGGCGACGGCGGAGGTGTTGGCGACGCTGGATCATCTGGCGCAGAGCCTGGGGGCGGTGCAGACACTGGAACTGCCGGAAGCGGCACGCGCGAGGGCTGCGGCCTATGTGATCACCTGCACCGAAGGGGCGGCGCTGCATCTGGAGCGGTTGCGCAGGCGCGGGGCGGATTTCGATCCGGCGGTGCGGGACCGTCTGATCGCCGGGGCGCTGGTGCCCGCCGCCCTGGTGGCCAAGGCGCAGAATTTCCGGCGCTGGTATCACGATCAGGTGCTGCGGATGTTCGAGGGGGTGGACGTGCTGCTCGCCCCCGCGACTCCCTGCACCGCGCCGATGCTGGGGCAGACCGAGTTGGATCTGGGGGGCAAGAAGGTGCCGTTGCGGGCGAATATCGGCATCTACACGCAGCCGATTTCGTTCATCGGCTTGCCGGTGGTGGCCGTGCCGGTGAAGCTGCCGGGGGCGAGCCTGCCGCTGGCGGTGCAGATCATCGCCGCGCCGTGGCGCGAGGATCTGGCGTTGCGGGTGGCTTCGTATTTGGAGGCGGCCGGCGTGGCGCGTGCGGTTTAATCGTCATTGTGGCTCGCAGTGCCGCAATCCATCGCTGAGCTGGCTGCATCGCGATGGATGGCTGCGCTGCGCGCGCCATGACGGGTGGGGGATGGGGAATGGGGGTTCGGCCCTGACGGCCTCCAGACCGTCATTGTGGCACGCAGTGCCGCAATCCATCGCGGTGTTTGGCGGCTGTTATTTCGTCATTGCGAGGCGCCAGTGGCGACGAAGCAATCCATCGGAACACGAGATGGCATATCGATGGGTTGCTTCGTCGCTCTGCTTCTCGCAATGACGTGTTTATTGTGGATATGTGAGATGAATCCCTGACCACCCATCACCCCATCCATTATTGTGGCACGCAGTGCCGCCATGACGGGGAAAGGAGGACGAAGGCCAATGGAGATTAACAATCCGGCAGTGCTGGCAGAGGTTGAGGCGGCCTTTGCGGGGTATGAGGCGGCCTTGATGGCCAATGATGTCGAGGCCTTGCAGGGCTATTTCTGGCAATCGTCGCTGACGATCCGGTATGGCGGCGGGGAAAATCTCTATGGCTACGATGAGATCGGCGCCTTCCGGGCCGCGCGCTCGCCGGTGGGATTGGAGCGCCGGATTGACCGCACCGTGATCACCAGCTTCGGCCAGGATTTCGCCACGGCATCCACGCTGTTCTATCGCGACAGCCAGCCCGGCACGATCGGGCGGCAGATGCAAAGCTGGGCGCGGATGCCGGAAGGCTGGCGCGTGGTGGCGGCGCATGTGAGCGTGATTGCCGCATAGCGACCACGCTCACACATGGGTGGTGTCTTACTCCGCCGCTTCCGGCATCGCCGCCGGGTGGTGCACCTCCTCCACCATTGGGCCGAAGGTGGCGAATTTGGCGCAGAGGAACAGGGTGAGCGCCACGCCGAGATAGCCGACGGTGACTTCAGGAGACCGCATCACGCCGATGGCTTCGTTGTGGATGAAGCCGAAGAAGGTGAACACCGCACCGGCCAGTGCGAACAGCGAGGCTTTCTGGAACTCACGCTCGATGATGAACACCGTGATCGCGCCCAACACGATGCCCGCCAGCGTGGCACCGCCGCCCAACACCTCAAGCCCGCCATAGAGCACGCCCATCGAGGCGAGCTTGCCAAGGCCGACCGCCGCCGCATTGGTGCCAGCGGCCCCCAAGGCGTTGTCGATCTGCAATTTCCCCCAGGCGGCAATCTGCGGCAGCAGGGCGAGCACAATCGCCGGAGCGTGCCTCGGCGGGGTTTCCTGGAAGGCCTGGCTGCCAATCAGCATGCCGATATAGAGCAGGATCGGCAGGATCGCGATCACCGGGATCAGCGCGCTCAGCACGGCGATGATGCCGAACCAGGTCAGAACGAGAACCGTCAGCCCCGTCACCGCCGAATAGCCGATGCGCCCGCCCATCGATTTCCAGCCCGGATGGCCGATATAGACGGCGTTGATGAACGGGTTGCCCATCAGACAGCCGATCAGCGACACCACGCCATCGGCCCCCAGCACGCGCATTGTGGGGTAGGAATCGCCCGCCGCCGCGGCGGATTCCACGTTGTCCAGCGCCTCGATGAGATCGTAAATGCCGAACGGAATGGCCGTGACCAGGATCACGCCGAGATATTTGAACCCACCGGCCAGCACGCCGATCGCCGGATAGGGCACCGAGAAGCCGAAGCCGCTGAAGCTGTCATGCAGACCGCTCAAGGTCAGCCCGCCATAGCCAAGGCCGAGCGCACTCGATCCCCAACCGATGATGGTGCCCACGGCAATGGCGATCAGCCCGCCCGGAATGCCGTTGAAATAGCGCACCCCGCCGAACCAGCTTGCCAGAATGACGATGAAGCAGATCACGCCGATCACGGGCGTTGCGAACATCTGCGCCGCCGGGCTCATCGAGATGAAGGTGATCGAAATACCGGCCAGCGAGCCAAGCAGCGCCGCGCGCGGGGTGATCTTGCGGATATAGGGGCCGATCAGGCTGCCCGCCATCAGCACGAAGCTCTGCACGAACACCCACGTTAACCCGGCACCCCAGGCGGCCATCGGATCGCCGGTGGCAATCTTGATCGGCAGCATGATGACGAAGGTGACGACAAACATATGCGGCACCGACACGCCGGAGGGCAGCGCACAGACATCGGTGCGGCCGGTCTTTTTCGCCAGATTGTAGGCGAGGAAGGCGTAATAGCAGGTGGACAGGCAGAGCATCAGCCCGAGAGCGGGCAGGATGCGGCCGAACAGCACATCACCGGGCATGCCGATGACGTATTTCAGCAGGCCGGTGAGCACGAGCACGTTGACGAGAATATTGGTGCCGAACCCGAACAGGGCGTTCCAGTCACCGGGCACGAAGAATTTCGGTTTGGCGGTCAAGGCAGTCATATCAAGCTCCCCCTGTAAGACGGGCCGATTCGCCAGATAGCTGGGCTCAGGCATCTGGATCGGACCGCTGGCTGATGGCTTCGATGATCGCGGCAGAATTCCCGACCCAGCCGAATATTCCGCCCTGCGCTGAGATCATCCGCAGGCCGGCTTCGTGGAATTCGGGGAAGTAAGAGGCACAGCAATCGGCCACCGCGAGGCAGTCATATCCCCTGTCATTGGCCTCGCGGATGGTGGTGTTGACGCAGACCTCGGTGGTGACGCCGGTGACGACGAGTTGGGCGATGCCGAGATTTTGCAGGATCGCGTGCAGGTCGGTGGCGAAGAAGGCGCCCTTGCCGGGCTTGTCGATCACCGGCTCGCCCGCGATGGGATAGAGTTCGGCGATGATGTCGTGCCCGGCCTCGCCGCGCACCAGAATGCGGCCCATCGGACCCGCATCGCCGATCTTCAACGGTGCATCGCCGCGGCGGTGTTTGGCGGGCGGCAGGTCGGCCAGATCGGGGCGGTGGCCCTCGCGGGTGTGGATGACGGTCAGGCCCGCCGCCCGCCATGCGGCAAGGAGGCGCTGATTGGGCGCGATGGCGCGGCGCAATTGCGAGACGTCATTGCCCAATGCCGCGCCGAAGCCGCCCGGTTCGAGAAAGTCGCGCTGCATGTCGATGATCACAAGCGCACTCTGCGCTGGCCTGAGCGCAAAGGCAGACGGTGCAGCGGAGACGGGCAGCATGTTGTCCATCAGGTTGCATACCTTACGCGGTCACGACACTGCGCCCGCACACTTGCCTTATTTTGCAACAATCAGGCCAGGGCATCGTGGTGAATTTGCAAGAAAATGCGGCATTTTTTACCAGCTTTGGCGCGGTATCTGGTTAAAATATATGCATTCAATCGAAACGATCAGGAGTTGCTTAAAAAATAGTCAAATATTCGACTCGTTGTCGGGATGTGGCGGCAGATCATGGCTGCTGCGTCATCTCGGCTTTTGCCAGAACGTCTCGCGCTTGCGAGAGAGGAAGGAGACGTCTGTTCGATGGGCGGAAAAGGGAAGAATTTTCCATGTCCTCTGCTGCTGCGATGACCTCATCCACAGACGATGCCGGTGCGCGCGGCAACGTGCTGCGGCTGTCTGTGGCGCAGGCATTGGCGGGGGCGAATGCATCGGTGGTGTTCGCCACCGGCTCGATCATCGGCGCGCAACTCGCACCGGACCGCACGCTGGCCACCTTGCCGCTGTCGGTGCTGATTTTCGGCATGGCGCTGGGCACGCTGCCCACCGGATGGATCTCGCGCCATTATGGCCGTCGCGCTGCTTTCATGGTGGGCGCCGGGTTCGGGGTGTTGACCGGCCTTGTGGCGGCGGTGGCGGTGTGGTTGGGCTCGTTCGCGCTGTTCTGTTGCGGCACGTTATGCGCCGGGCTGTATGCGTCGGTGGTGCAGAGTTTCCGTTTCGCGGCGGCCGACGGGGTGAGCGAGGCGTTCAAGCCGCGGGCGTTGTCCTGGGTGATGGCGGGCGGGGTGTTCGCCGGCGTGATCGGGCCGCAGCTTGTCACCTGGACGATGGATCTGTGGGCCCCCTACATCTTCGCCGCCTCCTATCTGGCGCAGGCAGGCGTTGCGTTGCTGGCGATGTGGGTGCTGTCCGGCGTCGATTTGCCGCGCCCGGCGGCGGCGCGCGATGCGGGCCGCGCCTTGAGCGTGATCGCCGCCCAACCGCGCTTCATCGCGGCCGTGATGTGCGGCGTGGTGGCCTATGTGTTGATGAATCTGGTGATGACGGCAGCCCCGCTTGCCATGCACATGTGCGGCCTGCCGGTGACGTCCTCGAATTGGGCGGTTCAGTGGCATGTGGTGGCGATGTATGCGCCGAGTTTCTTCACCGGCAGCCTGATCTCCCGCTTCGGCGCGTCGAAGATCGTCGCCGCCGGGCTGGCGTTGACGGTCTGTGCCGCCATCACCGGGCTGACCGGGATCAGCGACACGCATTTCTTCGCCACCCTGATCCTGCTCGGGCTGGGCTGGAATTTCGGCTTTGTGGGCGCCTCGTCGATGGTGCTGCAATGCCACACGCCCGAGGAGCGCACGCGGGTGCAGAGCTTCAACGATTTCCTGGTCTTCGGCTGCACGGCGGTCGGCTCGTTCTCGTCGGGCCAGATCCTGGCCAATCACGGCTGGGATGCGGTGAATTGGGTGGTCTTCCCGCCGGTGGCGCTGGCGTGTGGGGCGCTGGTGGTGACGGCCAGGCTGCGCCCGAC
This sequence comes from Acetobacteraceae bacterium, assembly GCA_031291725.1. Classification (GTDB taxonomy): domain Bacteria; phylum Pseudomonadota; class Alphaproteobacteria; order Acetobacterales; family Acetobacteraceae; genus CAIQQQ01. The sequence continues at coordinate 4,348 of JARLIM010000006.1, read as the reverse complement.
CGCACCGCATCACGGGCTGTAAGCTACGTCTTCGCCACCAAACCGCCGAGATCGAACGCCCGATCCGCCGCCTGCGCCGGTGTGGGCGACAGCCCGGCATCGAGCAGTTTGCGCGCGGTGAGGTGATCGCGGGCGGCGTTGAGGCTGTCCACCGAGCGCAGTGTGTCGCCCTGGAAGTGATACAGGCTGAAACTCGCCCCCTGCATGTCGCCGCGCAGCACCACCCGATCGGCGCCCGCGGCAAGACCTGCCATTTGCAGTTTCCAGCCGAATTGATCCGACCAGAACCACGGCGTGCCGGTGAACGCACGCGCCTGCCCGAGCAACGCGGCGGCGGCGGATTTGGCCTGTTCGGTGGCGTTGTTGACCGATTCCAACCGCAACATCCCGCCATCTGGCAGCCGACGCGCGGTGCAATCGCCTGCCGCGGCGATCAAGGGATCCGCCGTGCGCGCGCAGTCATCGACGACGATGCCGCGATCGCATTCAAGCCCGGCCACGCGGGCGAGGCGGTCATTGGCGGTAACGCCGATGCCGACGACCACCAGTCCCGCCGGATAGCGCGTGCCGTCGGCGGCCAGCACCGCCGTGGCATAGCCGCCCTCGGTTTCGATGTGGCCGATCCTGGCGCCGAGCACCAATTGCACGCCATGGCCGCGATGCAGATCGGCGAACCAGTCGGACAGGCGCGGCGTGAGTGCGCGGGCGAGCAGGCGCGGGGCGGCTTCGAGCACGGTGACGGAGAGGCCGAGTTTGCGGGCGGTGGCGGCGACTTCCAGCCCGATGAACCCGCCGCCGATCACCACCACCGGCCGGTTATGCGCACGGCAATGCACGAAGGCGTCCGAGATCGCCGCCCCATCTTCACGCGAGCGCAGTGCCAGCACATTGGCGGCATCGGCACCGGGCAGGCTGAGCAGGCGCGGCGTGGCGCCGGTGGCGATCACCAGACCGGCATAGGGCAGAGCGGTGCCGTCGGCGAGTTGCACCAGCCGCCCACCACGGTCGATGGCGGCGACGCGGGTGTCGGTGCGCAGGTCTATGCCCTTGCGCGCCAGCAATTCCGGCGCGCGCATCACCAGTTGCGAGGCCTCCACCTCACCGGCCAGCCATGCCTTGGACAAAGGCGGGCGGTGATAGGGGCCGTGATGTTCATCCCCCAGCAGGGTGATGCTGCCCTGATAGCCGCCCGCACGCAGCGATTCGGCGGCCTGCAGACCGGCCTGACCGGCACCGACGATCACGATGCCCGGCTGGGCGGCGCTCTCGCTCACTCCTGGGTGTCCGGCAGCGTGACGACGAGGCCGGCAAGGGCGGCGGTTGCCTTGATCTGGCAGGCGAGACGGCTGTTCGGACGACGCTCGGCGGCGACGTTGTCGAGCATGTCCAACTCGCTTTCGCCCGCCGCGGGCAACTCGCCCAGGCGGTCTTCATCGACATAGCAATGGCAGGTGGCGCACGCGCAGGAGCCGCCGCATTCGCCCAGAATGCCATCGACGCCGCCGGTGGTGGCACCCTGCATCAGGCTCCAGCCCTCGTTGATGTTCACCGCCACGCGGTTGCCGGAGGGTTCGACGAAGACGATGTCAACCATGTTGTCTCATTCTCTCTGTTCCAACGTCGCTACGCTCTTCCGCCCTGCGGCGTTCGTCAATGCACCGCAAGGTCCAGCCGCAGCGGACTGCGGAAGGTGGAGGAGGGCATCCAGGCGAGATGTTCGGCCACCCGACGATAGACCGGCACCACCTTATGGAATTCCTCGAACGCGATTTTGGCGCTCAGACGCGCAATCGCCGTGCCGAGACAGGCATGCACGCCGCCGCCGAAGCCGAGATGGCCGCGCGGTTTGCGGGCGATGTCGTAGCTGTCCGGGTTGGGATATTGCCGCTCGTCCCGGTTGCCCGCGCCATAGGCGAGACAGACGAAATCGCCCGCCTTCATCGTCTGGCCGTGCAGTTCGACATCCTTTTGCAGCCGACGACGGAAACGCTGGGCCGAGGTGTTGAAGCGCAGCGATTCCTCGATGGCGTCCGGCACCAGGGCGGGATGATCCACCACCGCCTGACGGGCATCCTGATGATCGGCGAGGTTGAGACCCATCATGGTCATGAAACCGCCGAGCGATTCGATGCCGGCCATGATCAGCGTGGTGGTGGTCAGCAGCACTTCGCGCTCGTCGAGCTTGTCGCCGTCGATGTCAGCCGCCGAGAAATGCGAGATCAGATCGTCTTTCGGGTTGGCGCGGCGCTCGGCGATCACACCGGCGGCGTAATCCTGCATCCAGTTATAGGCTTCCAGATGCTGCGGCCCCTTGGCGCGCGTGACCGGATCGGATTGCACCATCAGCACGGCTTTCTCACGCACCATCGCCTCATCGCCCATCGGCAGGCCGAGGGCGGCGAACAGCACGCGGACGGTGAAGATCGAGGAGAAATCGTCGATAAAGTCGAATTGCCGCTTGTCGCGCAACGTCTCGGCCACCCCGGCGGCGATCTCGCGGATCGGGCCGGAGAGCGCTTCCAGATTGCGCTTCATGAAAGCGTGCTGCACGAGGCCGCGCAGACGGTCATGGCGTGGCGGATCGGTGGTGCCCAGCGTGGCGCCGGCGCGATTGGGCAGCTCGGTCATCAGATTGCCGCTGGCCGAGGAATAGGTCTGCCAATCCTGACCGGCGGTGACGATATCGGCATAGCGCGACAGCACCCACATCTGCGCCTGCTTGGACCAGAAGCAGGGATGCTCGTCACGCAGGATTTTGTAATATGGGAACGGGTCGGCATCCACCGACGGCGCGTAGGGGTCGAAGCTGAACATGGCTGTCACTCCCGGTCACATCTTGGGAACCGCAGAAAAGGTGGCGTTCCATGCGTGCAGACTAGGCGTGTCGTTGCGCGGCGGGTGAGGGGCGGGGACGATAAAAACTTGCACTTTTACGATGTTTCAGCCATGAGAAAATATGGCCCGCCCTGACCGCAACACCACCATCCCTGCCTTTCGCCTCTATGGTGAATCCTCCGGCATGGCGGTGGAGGCGTTGCATGTGGAGCCGATTCAGTCGCGCTCCAGCCTGTATGCCTGGGAGATCGACGCCCACACGCATCGCGGCCTGCATCAGGTGCTGTGGGTGGCGTCCGGCCCCGCGACCATTGCCCTCGATGAGCGGCGCGAGACGCTGCAAGGACCGTTGGCGGTGGTGATCCCGCCCGGCGTGGTGCATGAATTCCGCTTCTCCGAGCAGACCGATGGCCATGTGCTGACCTTCGATCCGGCGGCGATGATCGAGGGCGATCTGCCCGCGATGGGGGAGGCGATGGACACATTGTTCGCCACCGCCCGCATTCTGACCTTTGACGGCGAGGAGGCCGAGGCGCTGCGCTTCGGTCAGATGATGACGACCCTGGCCTGCGAATTCGCCGCTCCGGGGGCGGCGGGCGCGCCGGTGCCGGTCTGGCTCGCGCGGGCGGCGGTGTGGCTGCTCGCCGGGCGGTCGGCGCGGGAAGAGCGGGGGCGGGAGGGCAATGGGCGGGCACGGCAGACGCTGTTCACCCGGTTTCTGGCGCTGGTCGAGGCGCATTTCCGCGCGCATTGGCCACTGACGCGCTATGCCGATGCGCTGGGCATCACGCCGGAGCGGCTGAACCGGCTGGTGAAGTCAGAAACCGGGCAATTGGCGTTGGAATTGGTGCAGGAGCGATTGACGCGCGAGGCGTGCCGGCATCTGACCTACATTGCGGCCCCAATCTCGCGGCTGGCATGGGAGTTGGGGTTTGAAGACCCCGCCTATTTCTGCCGCTTTTTCAAACGCCAGACCGGGCAGACGCCACGGGATTTTCGGCGGGGTTTGGAGCGGTGACTCAGGACGGGGGCGAGATTGCGCCGTCATCCCCGCCCCCCCCCGTCATGGCGCGCGGAGGGCCGCCATCCATCGCGATGCAGCCAAGCCCTGCGGTGGATTGCGGCACTGCGTGCCACAATGACGGGTTGGGGGATGGGGGGTGGGGTGGTCAGGGTTGCCTAACATCCCCGTCCGTCATCCTCCGTCACCCCGCGTCACCCACCCGTCATGGCGCGCGGAGGGCCGCCATCCACCGCGATGCAGCCTAGCCCTGCGGTGGATTGCGGCACTGCGTGCCACAATGACGGGGTGGGGACGGGGTGGGGGTGGGGACGGGGTGGGGTGTCCGGTTTCAGCGCTTGATCATCAGTCTTACGATTTCTCTTGAGTTATACCATCTAACGTGACGTTAGTTGCGGATGGAATTCATCACGCCCCCATCCCCCTTTCCGAGCCTGCTGGCGGTGCTGCATGCGCTGCGCGCGGCGGTGGGCGGTTGGGAAAAGCAATGGG
>JARLIM010000005.1 GCA_031291725.1 Acetobacteraceae bacterium | reverse complement strand
GGCGGTGCTGCGTGCGCTGCGCGGCGCCGTGGGCGGTTGGGAGCGGCGCGGCCTGTTCAACCACGTGTTGGCGCTGCTGCTGCATCGGCGGCTGGGGGTGATGTGCGGGCAGTTCGAGCGTCTGGCGGCACGGTTTCAGGCCGGTCGCCTGTGGCGGCGCGCGCCGCGTGCCGAGACGGGCGCCCGCGCCGCGGCACGGGTGACGACACGGATCTGGCCACGGCGGTTCGGCTGGCTGGTCAAGGCGGCGTCGTATCAGGCGGCGGGGTATGGCGCGCAGCTGCGGTCGATCCTGGAACAGCCGGAGATGGTTGACTTGCTGCAAGCGGCCCCGCAGGCGGCGCGGATTCTGCGCCCGGTGTGCCGGATGCTGGCGATCGAGGCGTCGGTGCTGCGCCCTGGCGCACCGGTGCCCGCACCGACGCCGCGCCCGGCGCAACCCCGGCTGCGCAAGCCACGGGCGAAGATCGATTGGGGGCGGATTCCGCTGCCCAGGGGCGTGCTGACGGCGGTGCGCAAGCGGCGATTTTGCCTGCAATGACGGGGCGGACGCGGAATGGCGCCCTTATCGTTCCGATATTTTAACGAAATCGGCGGGTTGATCGCCCGCTCTCTCCCTCAATGTAGCTGGTGGCGCCGCGCTCCATCGCGGGGTTTGGCTGCATCGCGGTGGATGGCGGCACTGCGTGCGCCGTGACCGGTGGGGTGTGGGGTGGTTTAGCCCTCAATCATCTGGGTCTGGTTCATCAGGCTCTAACAAATCCTCGGCAATTGCTCCCCGGCCAGCCAGTCCAGCACCCGCGTGCCGCCGAAATCGCCTTGAATTTGCACAAAATGGCGTGGGTCTTCCACCACGCGACCAATCAGTGCCGCGCGTCGGCCCAGCGGGTCGGCGTGCAGCGCCTCCAGCACGTCTTCGGCGGCGTCGAACGGCACGATGGCCACCAACTTGCCTTCATTGGCCATGTGCAGCGGGTCCAGCCCGAGCAATTCACAGGCGGCCTCCACTTGCGGGTCGAATGGGAGGGCGCTTTCGTTGAGGATCATGCCCACGCCGGAGGCTTCGGCGATTTCATTCAACGTCGCCGCCAGACCGCCGCGCGTCGGGTCGCGCATCGCGCGCACATGGGGGCAGGTCTCGATCAGGCTGGCAACCATGCGATGCAGCGAGGCACAGTCGCTGATGACGTCGGTTTCGAAGCCAATGCCCTCACGCTGCGACAGGATGGCGATGCCATGATCGCCCAACGTGCCGGAGACGATCACCGCATCCCCCGGTTGCGCTTTTTCGACCGAGGGGGCCACGCCGGGCATGCGGATACCGATGCCGGTGGTGTTGATAAACACGCCATCGCCCTTGCCGCGTTCAACCACCTTGGTGTCGCCGGTGACGATCCGCACCCCGGCATCCTGCGCCGCTTCGGCCATGCTGAGCACGATGCGGCGCAAATCGTGCAACGGCAGGCCCTCTTCGAGGATGAACGCGGCGGAGATGTAGAGTGGCATTGCTCCGGACATCGCCACATCGTTGACCGTGCCATGCACCGCCATGGCGCCAATATCGCCGCCGGGGAAGAAAAGCGGCGAGACGACGAAACAATCGGTGGACATCGCCATCTCGCAGGCTGGCATGTGCATCACCGCCTGATCGTTGCGGGTGGCCAGCAGATCGTTGTGAAAGGCGGGCAGGAACAATTCTTCAATCAGTTGCGTCGTCGCCCGTCCGCCGCCGCCGTGGGTGAGTTCGACCAGACCATGCTCAAAATCGAGGCGTCGTCCGCGCCGAGCGGTCATGCGGTTTCTCCGGCGCGGTGGCGGGCATGCTGCCAATAGGCGCTGCAGGTGCCTTCCGGCGAAACCATGCAGGCGCCGACCGGGGTCTCTGGGGTGCAAACCTTGCCGAATAGGCGGCAATCCAAGGGTTGCTTCACGCCGCATAGAATATCGATGCACGAGCAGGCCGGATTGTCGGCGACGCGGCGATAGTCGATGCCGAAGATCAGTTCTGCATCGTAGCGTTCATAGGCGGGGGCCAGACGCAGGGCGCTGGCGGGCAGTTCGCCCAATCCGCGCCAGTCGAAGCTGTCTCGCGCCACGAACACATCGCGCATCATCGCCTGTGCGCGGGCATTGCCGCCGGTGGTGACGGCGCGGGCATATTGGGTCTCAACCTCCGCGCGGCCATCATTGATCTGGTCGATCAACATCAGGATCGACTGCAACAGGTCAAGCGGCTCAAAGCCGGAAATGACCATCGGCAGGCGATGGCGGGCGGCGACGTCTTGATAATAGTCACTGCCGGTGATCGCGGCCACATGGCCGGGGCCGATGATGCCATCGATCCGCATCTGACCGCTTCTGGCCGCATTGGTGGCGAAAATACCATCAATGGCCGAGGGGGTGCTGACATGGGTGCAGAAGACGAAGAAATTGCCCAGCCGTTCTCGCGCCGCCATTTGCAGCGCCAGCGCTGTGGCGGGGGCGGTGGTTTCAAAGCCGATGGCGAAGAAGATCACCTGTCGGTCCGGGTTTTTGCGGGCGACCTCCAAGGCGTCGAGCACGCTGTAGACGATGCGGATGTCGGCTCCGGCCGATTTCGTCCCTTGCAGGGTTTTGTGGTCTGAGCCGGGCACGCGCATCATGTCACCGAAGGTGGCGAGCGTGACATGAGGCTGTGTTGCCATCGCGATGGCCTGATCGATCCGCCCGATCGGCAGCACGCAGACCGGACAGCCCGGCCCATGCACGAGGCGCACATTCTCCGGCAACAGATCGATCATGCCATAGCGGCAGATCGCATGGGTGTGGCCGCCGCAGACCTCCATCAGAGTGTAGTCGCGCGCAGGGTCAACGCGCCGTCCGATGGTTTCGGCAACCGCCCATGCCAATGATTTGTCGCGATATTCATGGGCGAATTTCATGCGACCTCTCCCAGCAGGCGGAGTTTGCCGAGCATGATGTCCGCCGCGTGCGGATCGATACGGGTGAGCGCGATGCCGCTGTGCAGCACCACCCACTCGCCCGGTTGCGGATGGTCGATCAGTGCCACGCTGCCGGAGCGGCGAATCCCGGCGATGTCGAGCACGGCTTCGTCATTGGCGACACTGACGATGCAGGCGGGGACGGCAAGACACATGGTCTATTGTCCTCCCCGTACGTTGCTTGGCGAAATATCTCCCGCGCGCATCACCGCCGACACCCCTTCCCGTTTCACCGCCATCGCCGCCCCCCGGCTTGAGTTCAGCGGTGCTCGCGCACAAGGGAAGCATTTCCAAATCGCAGCCGTCTTTGATCTGCCACCGAGTCGTGAAGATTTAAGGACGTCGTGGCGGCGGAACCGTTGGGCTATTTCGCCCGGCTGGCGACGACGGCACCGGAGGCGGGATGCAGACGCATCGCATCCCACACCGTGAGCAGCATCAGGATGGCCATGGCGATGAAGGTGGCATGGAAATCCGCAGTGCTCGGTCCGCCCGTCTCACCTTGAAACCGCCCCACAGCCTGCAACGTCATCGCACCCAGCGCCACGCCAAGGCCCAGGGCGAGCTGCATCGAGACACTGAACAGCGTATTCGCCGACGGCATAGAGGGCTGCGGCACATCGGCGAAGGCGAGCGAGGAGAGCGAGGTAAACTGCATCGAACGCGAAGCACCGGAGATCACCAGCAGGCCGAGAATCACCGGCACGGGGGTGGCGGGCGTGAACGTGGCGCAGGCCAGCATGGTGGCGGCTTGCAGCAGGCCATTGCCGATCATCGTGCGGCGGAAGCCGAAGCGGCGCAGAATGGTCGAGGTCAGCGGCTTGATGCCGATATTGCCCAGGAACAGCGCCAGCACCAGCAAACCCGCATCTGTCGCCTTCATGCCGAAGCCCAATTGGAACATCAACGGCAGCAGGAATGGCATCGTGCCGATCAACAGCCGCATCATCGTGCCGCCCGTCATCACCATGCGGAAACTGGGGATGCGCAACGTGCTGGGGTCGACGAGCGGATGGCGGGCGCGGTTGAGATGGCGGGCGAAGACGCCGCCGGAGATCATGCCCACCACACCGAGCGCCAGGGCGATCATCTTATTGGCATCGCGCTCGCCCGCCTGATCCAAGCCTGCGGTGATACCGACCAGCATCAACGTGCCCAGCACAAAGCCCCAGCCATCGAAAGGCCGCGCGGCACCGCGTTCCAGCCTGGGCACCATATGCAGGGCCAAGCCAAGGCCAATCAGACCGAGGGGGAGATTGATGAAGAAAATCAGCCGCCAGGACAGATGCTCGGCAAAGAAGCCGCCCAAAGGCGGGCCGAGCAGGGGGGCGGTCAGTGCCGGCCAGACCAGCAGGGCGATGGCGCGCAGCAGGTCGGATTTTTCGGTGGTGCGCAGCACGATCAAACGCCCCACCGGCACCATCATCGCGCCGCCAAAGCCTTGCAGCATACGGGCGGCGACGAATTGCGGCACCGATTGCGCCATGCCGCACAGCACGGAGCCGGTCACGAAGATCGCCATCGCCGAGGTGAACACATTGCGCGGCCCAAACCGCTCGGCAGCCCAGCCACCGGGCAGAATGAACACCGCCACCGTCAACAGATAGGCGGAAATGCCGATATGCAGCGCCACAGCAGATCCGCCCAGACTGCCCGCCATATGGGGCAGCGCGGTCGCGATGATCGAGCCGTCGAGATTTTCCATAAAGAAGGCGCCTGCAATCAGCAGGGCCAGACGGTTGGCTGCGTTGTTGTGCATGTCGCCCCCGAGGCCAGACAAGCCAATGCATTACGCATGCAAGGGCGCGGGGGGAACCCTCAAGCGTGCATGGGCGGCGACGGAATTTTGCCGTCGCCCGCCATGCTCGTCTCGCTCAGCGGCGGAAAGTGCCGTGCGCGATGGCGTCGAAGTCGTAGGATGAGATGCCGAGATCGTGCAGATCGCGATCATCCAGGCGGGAAAGTTCACGCCGAACTTCGATTTCCGCGCGACGTTCGCCGATCCAGGCGAAGACACGACCGATCGCGCCGAGCCCGAATGACGGGGTGGCGGCCGGAGCGGAAACAGATTGCGGAACGTTGTGCCAGAACGTGGCCATGACATGCCTCACATGTTGCGTTGCAGCATTTGCTGCGCTGCAACATGTGAGCTCGCCGGGAAGGAAAGTCAAGAAACCTGACCTATTCGGCGCCTTAGAGAATTGCAGTCCAGCTCCGCTATTTGTTGATGACGGCAGCGCCGGCATTGGCACAGACTTCATCCTGCGAGCCTGCTCCGCCGGAGACGCCGATCGCACCGATGATTTTTCCGCCTTCAACCAGCGGAATGCCGCCGCGCGAGCCGATCACGCCGTCGAGCGTGAGCTGGTAGACCATGCCGCCTTGCATGCCGTTTTCGAACAATTTGGTGTTGCGGCGATAGCGGGCGGCGGTGCGGGCCTTGTGTTGGGAGATTTCGACGGAGGCGAGTTGCGCGCCATCCATGCGGCCGAATGCCAGCAAATCGCCGTTCGGATCGACGACGCTGACATTCATTTTCCAATTGCGCTTCTTTGCCTCGGCCATGGCGGCTGCCACCACCTGTTGCGCGCGTTCAAGGGTGATGGAGGTGCCGTAAGGCACGTCGAACGGCATCGCCTGGGGGATGACATCCAGGGCCGGTGTGGGTGAAGGCTGGGCGAAAGCGGGGGCGCTGGCGAGCATGGCAAGCGCCGCAAGCGGCAGAACGAGTCGCTTCATGTTGGTTTCCCCTCAATTGTGCCGGGATTCTCTCCCGGTCGTGCTGATGTCGTTGTGACGACGCAGCGATCGTGCCGGGGTTGGCGCGCGAGGGCAAGAATTTGATTGGACCACACGCGGCGCGCAGTGACGCGCGCATCCCTCTGTTTCTCTGGGCCAGTCGCGCTATATACTCGGCCATGCCCTTCGATCTGCGCCCCCAGACTGCCCGCGATATCCAGGAACGTGCCCGCCCGGCGATTGCCGCGTGGTTGTTTGTGTTGTGTTTCATGGTGTTGGTCATGGTCGCCCTTGGCGGAGCGACCCGGCTGACCGGTTCGGGCCTATCGATCATGGAGTGGGACCCGATCATGGGCGCATTGCCGCCGTGGTCGGAGGCGGAATGGCAACGGCTGTACCGGCTGTATCAGCAGATTCCACAATACACCCTGATCAATCAGGGTTTCGGCATTGACGGCTTCAAACATATTTTCTGGCTGGAATGGACGCATCGCCTTTGGGGGCGCCTGATGGGGGTGGTCCTGCTCGGGCCGTTGCTGTGGTTCGGGCTGCGGCGGGCGATGCCGTCCTGGTTGTGGGTGCGGATGGCGGTGCTGCTGGTGCTTGGCGGGCTGCAAGGGGCGGTGGGGTGGTTCATGGTCGCCTCTGGGTTTGAGGCGGACAGCACGGCAGTATCCCCCTATCGGCTGGTGCTGCATCTGGCGCTCGCCTTGTCGCTCTACGCCGCCCTGTTCTGGACAGCGATGAGCGTGCGGCGTGCAGCGCCCAAGCCGAAGCTGCTTGTTCCGCCGGGTCTGCGAACCGCCTCGATTCTGTTGCTGATCCTGGTCGCGCTCACCATTCTGGCCGGCGGCTTCGTGGCAGGGCTGAAGGCCGGGCTGACCTACAACACCTTTCCGCTGATGGATGGCCATCTGGTGCCCGATGGTTGGTCGGCGTTGCAGCCTTGGTGGAAGAATCTGTTCGAGAACATCCCCTCGGTGCAATTCGATCACCGCCTGCTTGCCACCAGCACCGTCACGCTGGGGCTGTGTACGGCGGCATATGGATTGTCGGTTCAGCCGAGCGGTGCGCTGTTCAGGGCATTGGCGGCGGTGGGGTGTGTTGTGGCTGTGCAGTATCTGCTCGGTGTGGCCACGCTTATCTATGTCGTGCCGGTGGCACTGGGCACGTTGCATCAGGCCGGTGCGGTTCTGCTGCTGACGGCGGCACTGGCGTTGCGTCACGTGCTGCGCGACTGAGGCTCTTTCTTTTATTTTCCCACGGGGACGTCTTTCGTATGGCCGATTTCGACACGCCGCTCGCTGCCACCGATTCGCTGTTTTACGGCAATCACGCGCTGGATGCGGATGCGGCGCAACGCATTGTGCGGCAGGCATTGGTCAATGCCGATGATGGCGAGTTGTTCCTGGAATATCGCGAAAGCGAAAGCATCGTGCTCGACGATGGCCGCATCCGCAGCGCCGGTTTCGACACCACACGCGGCTTCGGCCTGCGCGCGATCTGTGGCGAGACGGCGGGATATGCGCATGCGGACGATATTTCCGAATCTGCGCTGAAACGGGCCGCAGCCACGGTCTCTTCCGTGGCGTCCGGGCATTCCGGCGTGGAGGCGGCCGCCCCGCGCGCGACGAATTCGCGGCTGTATTCACCGTTGAACCCGCTCTCCGACGATGGTTTCGCCGCCCGCACCGGCCTTCTCGCCGAGATCGACGCCTATGCGCGGGCCAAGGACAGCCGGGTGGTGCAGGTCAGCGCCAGCGTGTTCGGTGAGTGGCAGGCAGTGCAGATTGTGCGTGCCGATGGCCATCGCGTGGCCGATCTGCGACCGCTGGTGCGCTTCAACGTCTCGGTCGTCGTCGAACAGGGCGGCAAGCGGGAGAGCGGGTCGTATGGTCTCGGCGGCAGGCACGGTTATGACCGCATTCTGACGCCGAATGTCTGGAAGCACGCGGTGGATGAATCGCTGCGGCAAGCATTGGTGAATTTGGATTCGGTGGCAGCGCCGGCCGGTGAGATGCCGGTGGTGCTGGGCGCCGGCTGGCCTGGCATTTTGCTGCATGAGGCGATCGGCCACGGCCTGGAAGGCGATTTCAACCGCAAGAAAACCTCGGCCTTTGCCGGGCTGATGGGCCAGCGCATCGCAGCACCGGGGGTGACGGTGGTCGATGACGGCACGATCCCGGATCGGCGCGGATCATTGACCGTGGATGATGAAGGCACCCCCACCAGCCGCACCGTGCTGATTGAGGACGGCTATCTGCGCGAATACATGCAAGACCGTCTGAACGCCCGCCTGATGGGCGTGCGCGCCACCGGCAACGGGCGTCGGCAGAGCTATGCGCATGCGCCGATGCCGCGCATGACCAACACGGTGATGCTGGGCGGTTCGCACTCGGTGGAAGAGATGATCGCCTCGGTGCCGCGCGGCCTGTATGCGGTCAATTTCGGCGGCGGACAGGTGGATATCACCTCGGGCAAATTCGTCTTCTCGGCGTCTGAGGCCTACATGATCGAGAACGGCAAGATCGGCCCCGCCGTGAAGGGCGCCACCCTGATCGGCAACGGGCCGGACGCGCTGACCAAGGTGCAGATGATCGGCAACGACATGGCGCTCGATCCCGGCATCGGCACCTGCGGCAAAAGCGGGCAGGGCGTGCCGGTGGGGGTGGGGCAGCCGACGCTGAAACTCTCCGGCCTGACGGTGGGCGGCACGGCGGCCTGACGTTAAAATGTCACGCGCATCCCTATACCTTCTGTATGGATAAGATTTCCCCTCCGTGGCACAGAACCTTGGCGTTTGTTGTGCAGTGATCAGCATTCAAGCGCCGAATTTATAATAATACGCTTACGCCGGAGTGCTTGGTCATGCGTTTTTTTGCCGTTTTGCTTGCTACCACTTTCCTCGCCGCAGCACCTGCCGCTTGGGCTGATGATGCTGCCCCGGATTCAATCTGGGAGCGCGCGAATCTGTTGGGCGATATGGGGGGGGTGCGATCCTGGGCTGTGGATCATGGCGTCACGCTGACCTTCACCGAACAGGACGAGGTGAAAGCCAATGTCAGCGGTGGGTTGAAGCAAGGGGCGACGGCGAATGGTCTGACCACGCTGGGCGCGCAGATCGACACCGATAAAGCGTTTGGCTGGGTGGGCGGCACGCTGAATGTCAGCCTGCTCAACATTCACGGCCGCGCGCTGAGCCCGTCTTATCTGGGCAACATTCAGGGGGCGAGCGGCATTGAGGCAAGCCCCACGACGCGGCTATGGGAAATCTGGGCGCAGCAGAGTTTTGCCGACGGTCTGTTCGACGTGAAAATCGGCCAGCAGAGCCTGGATCAGGAATTCCTGGCCAGCACCAATGCCGCAATTTTTGTCAACACGATGATGGGCTGGCCGGTGGTGCCGTCGGCGGATCTGTATGCGGGCGGCCCGGCCTATCCGTTGTCGTCGCTGGGGGGGCGGCTGCGGGTGAACGCGCCGGAGAATGTCACTTTCCTCGCCGGCGTGTTCGGCGACAATCCGCCGGGCGGCGCGTTCAGCAATGACAGCCAGTTGCGTGGCACCAGCCGGTGGGGTGACAATCTCCATCTGCACACCGGCGCGCTGTTCATCGCCGAGGCGCAATATAATCGCAATGTGAAGGCACCGGGCGACGCCAAGGCACCGGAAGGTCTGCCGACCTCGATGAAGATCGGCTTGTATGTCGACACCGCAAAGTTCAACGACCAACAGCTTGCCGCCAACGGCACATGGTTGGCGGCCAATCCGCAGCTGTCACCGGCTAAGGTACAGGGCAACAATGCGCTCTATGCGATGATCGACCAGGGCATTTGGAAGCCGGCCCCGGATTCGCCGCGCGTGCTGAGCGTGTTCCTGCGCGGGCTGACGGCACCGACCAAGCAGAACCTGATCGATGTCAGCCTCAATGGCGGGCTGACACTGACCGCGCCGCTGGAAGGCCGCGATGACGATACCGTGGGGCTGGGTTTTGGCTATGCGCATCTCTCCAGCCGCGCGCAGGCCTATGATCGGGATGTGGCGATTTTGAACGGCAACCTCACGCCGGTGCGCTCCAGCGAGACCTTCATCGAAGCCACGTATCAGGCGCAGATCGCGCCCTGGCTGCAAGTGCAGCCCGACCTGCAATATGTGATGAGCCCGGGCGGCGGCGTTAACAATCCTGTCACTGGACGTAAGCTCGGCAACGAGGTGATTTGCGGCATCCGAAGCAACATCACCTTCTGACCACAAGGACCATCGCGGCATGAGCAACCTTCTGATGTCTCGCCGCAATGTCGTTCTCGGCGCAGGCGGCACGTTGCTGCTGCCCTGCGCCGTGCCCGCCGCTCCACGCGCTGCGTCGTTGCCCCTGGTGGTGCTGGGCGATTGGGGCGAACGCGGCTCGCCCATACAACGCGCGGTGGCGGATGCGATGGGGCGCAGTGCGGCGGCGATCGGCAGCCGTTTGGTGATTTCGGTCGGTGACAATTTCTATGAGGACGGCGTCACCTCGATTGCCGACAGCCAATGGCACTCCTCGTTCGAAGCGATCTACACCGCGCCATCGTTGCAGACGCGCTGGGATGTGATTCTCGGCAATCACGATTATCGCGGCAGCGTGCAGGCGCAGTTGGATTATGCGCGTCTGTCCAAACGCTGGACGATGCCGGGGCGCGTGTTCATCCGCAGCGAGATGCTGACCGACGGCACGCAGATCGATTTTTTCTACATCGACACCTCGCCGATGCTGTCGATGTATCGCGGCACCAAGGTGCGGATCGACGATCAGAATGTGCCCGCCCAGCTGGCGTGGTTGGATGCCGTGCTGGGGCGGTCGCAGGCGAAGTGGAAAATTGTGGTGGGCCATCACCCGATCCACACCAGCGCCGGCGGCAAGCGCGATCAGGCGGAGTTGATCCAACACGTCAAGCCGCTGCTGCTCCGCCACGGTGTGCAGCTCTACATCAATGGGCATGATCACAACCTGCAGAAGATCAGCCGCGACGGTATATGCTTCCTCACCTGTGGCGGTGGCGGGGCTGCGCTGGGCAAGGTCAAGGAGGCCGCCCCCGGCCAGTTCGCAGCGAAATCTCATGGATTTATGACCATGGAGATTTCGGCTGGCCGCATTGCCTATCGCTTTATCGACGAGGCCGGCACGGCGTTGTATGCCGATCAGGTGACAGCCTGAAACGGATCCGAATTGCCCATACTGATCGCCGCCCTCTACCAGTTTCGCCGCGTCGATGACCCCCATGCCTTCGCTGCTGTCTTGCGAAACCGCGCTGCCGAATCCGGTCTGCGTGGCACGCTGATCCTGGCGCGCGAGGGCATCAATGGCACGATTGCCGGTGAGCCTGCACCTCTGCGTGCTTTCGTGGCCGATCTCCAGGCGGGTATCTCGCCCGGCCCGGCTTTTGACGCCCTCACGCTGAAATGGGCGCGCACGCAGGCGCTGCCGTTCGGGCGGATGAAGGTCAAGGTCAAGCCCGAGATCGTCACCCTCGGCGTGCCGGAGGCGGATCCCACTCTGCAAGTCGGCCACTACATCGCCCCGCAGGACTGGGACGCGCTGATTGCCGAGCCGGATGTGCTGCTGATCGATACGCGCAACAGCTTCGAATTTAAGTTCGGCACTTTCCCCGGCGCGGTCGATCCGGGCACCACCACATTCCGCGAATTTCCGGCCTTTGTGGCAAGCCAGCTGGACCCCAAGCAGAACACGCGGGTTGCGATGTTCTGCACCGGCGGCATTCGCTGCGAGAAGGCCAGTGCCTTGTTGCTCGCGCATGGGTTCAAGGAGGTCTATCATTTGCAGGGTGGCATTCTGGCCTATCTGGAAAAGATGCCCGCCGAGGCCCGCAGCTGGCAGGGCGAATGTTTCGTGTTTGACGAACGTGTGGCCCCTGATCCGGCCAGCTTGGGCCTGCAGGACGCTGCCGCCCAGGAGTAGCCCGATGGCCGACGCTGAGCAGGTTCTGATCGTCGGCGGCATGACATGTGCCGCTTGCGTCTCTCGCGTCGAGAAAGTGCTCAAGCGTGTGCCGGGCGTGTCGGCGGCGGAGGTCGATCTGATGACCGGGCAGGCGCGGGTGCGGTATGCGGGCATTGTCAGCACGGCATCCCTCGCCGAGGCGATCGCCCGCGCGGGCTACACCGCCGCCGCCGCCCCGCCGCCGCCGGAGCCGTTCTGGCCGGTGGGAATCGCCCTCGCGCTCAGCCTGCCGATTGCAATCTCGATGCTGGTGGCGGCATTCGGCGGCACGATGCTGCCGGGATGGCTGCAACTGGTGCTGGCAACCCCGGTGCTGTTGTGGTTCGGATCAGGGTTCGTGGTGCGCGGCTGGAAATCGATCCGCGTGGGTGCACCGAGCATGGACGCGCTGGTGGCCATCGGCACCTGGGCGGCGTTTCTGCTGAGCCTGTTCAACCTCTTGCACCCCATGCCGGAGATGGCACCGCTTTATTTCGACTCGGCGGCGTTGGTGATCGCCCTCGTGCTGTTCGGCCGCTTCCTGGAAGGCCGTGCGCGGCGACAGGCGGGGGCGGCCTTGCGCGATCTGGCGCGACTGCAACCGGCGCGCGTCACCCGCATCGTCGGCGACACGGCGGAGGAGATCGATCTGCTCGCCCTGCGTCCCGGCGAGACCTTCCGCATCCGCCCCGGCGAGCGGGTGGCGGCAGACGGGGTGATTGTCGAGGGGCACAGCGAACAGGATGAAGCCGCCCTGACCGGCGAAAGCCTGCCGCGTGACAAGGCGGTGGGCGATGCCGTGCTGGCAGGTGCCCTCAATCTATCCGGTCTGCTGTTGGTGCGCGCCGAGAAGATCGGGGCGGAGACAGCGCTGGGGCGCACGGTGCGGCTGGTGGAGGCGGCACAGGGGCGCAAGCCCGCGGTGCAGAAACTGGCGGATCGGATCAGTGCGGTGTTTGTGCCGGTGGTGCTGGGGATTGCGCTGGTCACCCTTCTTGGCTGGATGCTGCACGGCGCTTCGGCCTCGGTGGCGATTGTCAACGCGGTCTCGGTGCTGGTGATCGCCTGCCCGTGTGCGCTCGGTCTGGCCACGCCCGCCGCGATCATGGCGGGCACCGGGGCGGCGGCGCGGCATGGCATCGTGCTGCGTGATCCGGACGTGCTGGCCACGGCACAGCGCATCCGAACGGTGGTGTTCGACAAAACCGGCACATTGACCGAAGGCAAGCCGCGCCTGATGGCCTGCATGCCGGTGGCAGCCTCGACCGAGGACGACGTGCTGCGCATCGCCGCTGCCCTGCAACAGGGCAGTCTGCATCCGCTCGCCCATGCCCTGTTGGCGGTGGCTCCGTTGGACAAGGCGGCGGCACAGATGCAGGAATTTCCAGGCCGTGGCGTGGGCGGGGTGGTTGAGGGACGTCACTTCCGTCTCGGCAATGCGCGCATGTTGGGGGAGGCCGGACTGGAGGCGGGGGAGTTGGCGCAGGCCGCCTCGGCGTTGGCGCATGAAGGGGCGAGTGTGTCGTTCCTGTTTGAGCTTGCCCCGCAGGCGCGGCTTCTCGGCCTGCTCGGCTTTGCCGACACACCGCGCGCCGGGGCTGCCGAGGCGGTGGCGGCGTTGCAGGCGCGGGGTCTGCGCTGTGTGCTGCTCAGCGGCGACAATCCGGCCAGTGTGGCGGCGATGGCAGCCACACTGGGGTTGGACGCGGCCATCGGCGGTGTGCTGCCCGCCGAGAAGGCCGCCCATGTGGCGAAATTGCGGGAGAGCGGTCCGGTTGCGATGGTCGGTGACGGCATCAACGACGCGCCCGCCCTGGCCGAAGCCGATCTCGGTATCGCCATGGCGGGCAGCGCCGATCTGGCGGCGGAGACGGCGGGGATTGTGTTGATGCGCCCCGATCCGCGTCTGGTGGCGGCAGCGCTGGACATTGCCGCGCGCACCGAGCGGCGGATTTGGCTGGGGCTGGCCTGGGCGTTCGGCTTCAACATGATCGGCATCCCGCTGGCGGCTTTGGGGCGGCTGGAGCCGGCATTGGCGGGGGCGGCGATGGCGTTTTCGTCATTGGCCGTGGTGACGAATGCGTTGCTGCTGCGTGGCTGGAAGCCCACCGAACGCCTCAACGGATGAGGCTGTAGGTCACGCTGAGCGTCAATGTCGCGGTGTTTTCTGGGGTGTTGTAGGGGAAGGGTGGCAATTGGGCATTGGCAAACGTCGCGCGGGTGACGAGATCGAGCGGTCGCGACCCGGAGGTTTGCAATTGCTCGTAATGCGACACATGGCCCAGCCGATCGACATCAAAGCGGACAACCACCGTGCCCTCATCGCCATTGATGACGGCTTCCTGCGGATAGCGGCGATGTTCGATCCAATACAGCCGCAACTGCCGCATCCAGTCAGATCCCAGTTGTGCGCCGGTGACCTGGATATCGAAGGAATCGTCATTGGGGTTGCGATGCGGCGGCTCGGCGACATATCGCTCGGCCTTGCCTATGGCCAGGTTCATCGCATCCGCTCGCATCGGCGGTGCCTTGGTCGGCGTCTTGGGGGCAGGGGCGATCTGTTGAAACGGCGAGGTTGAGATCATCGGCGATAACGGAATCACCGGCTTTGCAGCGGCGGCGCTGGCGGGCGGGGCTGGCGGTGGCGGCTTGGGCACTGCCGCCGGAACCGTCTGAGTGGCGGTCATGGGCGGGGCGGGAATTGGCGACGGCTCCGGCACGGGGGCTGGCGCGGGTAATGGCGCAGGAGTGGGCGGGGCTTTCGGGGCAGGCTGCGGTGCCTGTGCCGGTGCCGGGGCGGGCGGTGGCGGCATTGGCGGTTGTGCGGCATGTGCGGTCTGCTCGGGCGGGCTGGAACTGGGCTTATCGATTTCCACCCGCCATTCGATCGGCGAACTGGCGCGAGAATCGTCGCGAGGTGTGTGCGCCGGCTCCAGCAGCACCAGCAGCAGCGCGCCGAAATGCAGCAGCAGCGATATCAGCAGGGCGGCCAGCAGCCAATGTGGGGCACGCGACAGGCGCGCCCACGGGCTCCTGCGCGGGTCGGGGTCGCGCGCGGGTGGCAATGTGGGCAGGCGTGGTGTGATGTGTGGGTGCAAAAGCATGAAACGCGCGAAATGGGGTGTGTGGTTGTGCGGCCAAGTGCCGTTTGCTTTCAAGCGTCGCTGACGCAGCCACGCCCATGCATGGGCGAGATGTCATGCCGTCGCCAGCCGCTTGCAACCTCCCCCGTCTCCTCGTCATCATGCGTCATGACCACGCCCTCTCGTCGCGCCGCACGCGGTTTTGCTCCGATTGAACATGCCATTGCCGAGGGGCGCATCCCCGGTGCGGTGCTGGGCGTGCTCGATCTGGACAGCGGCGCGCGCGCGCTGCGTTGTGGCGGCAGCGCGCAAATCGTGCCGGGTCGTCGGGCGATGCGGGCGGAGACGATGTTCGATCTGGCCTCTCTCACCAAGCCAGTCTTCACCGCCACGCGGATTTTGCAGGCGGTGGAGCAGGGGCGGATCGGGCTGGACGATGGTTTGGCCAGCGTCATTCCCGACCTGCGGCAATATGACGTCGCCGCCGCGCCGGAACGCCGGCTGACAGTGCGGCAATGCCTCGCCCATCAGACTCATCTGCCGGCGGTGTGGCCGATCTACACCTATGGCGACGACCCGGCCCGACTGCGCGCTTTCGTGCTGCAACGGGCGTGGCAGGCTGGGGAAAATGTGTATTCAGATATCAACTACATTCTTCTTGGCATCGCACTGGAACGGCTGCATGGCGCGCCATTGGGCAATCTTGATCCCGGATTCGGCCTCAGCTTCCACCCCAACCCCGTCGATTGTGCCGCAACCGAGCTCTGTCAGTGGCGCGGGCGGGTGATGTGCGGTGAGGTGCATGACGAGAACGCCCATGCCCTGGGCGGGGCTGCCGGACATGCCGGGCTGTTCGGCACCGCCGATGCGCTGCTCGATTTCGTCGCCGGTCTGATGTCCGGGCAGGTGCTGGGCGAGAGACTGCGCATGGAAATGTTTTGTCGTCACGGGGCCGCGCGCACGCTGGGCTGGGAGGCGATGACGCCGCGTTGGTCGGGCGGTTCCACCTGCTCGCCGGCCAGTATCGGACACACCGGCTTCACCGGAACCGGCCTGTGGATTGACCCACAGGCGCGGCTTGCCTGGACGTTGCTGACCAATCGCGTGCACCCGACCCGGCACCGGGAGAGCGGGATTATTGCCCTGCGGCGTATTGTCGGGGAAGCCATTCGATAACATATGATGTCGCGTGGGCAAAAATGCGAGTTGTTGCTAGGCGAGCGCGGAAAACTCGCGTATGGTGCTGGGCGCTGGCGGGGCTGGGCGATCTCGGCACCGCGGCCGGAGTGGCGATGTCCGCCGCATTCGACGCAGTTTGATCGCCTGGTAATCCTGTCGAGCCACCACAAAGGACGAGTTTCTCTTGAGCATGACCAACCATGGCCGCGGTCGCAAATCGCGCGGTCGCGGCTTCGACGACGATTTCGGTTCTGACCGTTCGTCGTTCCACGAACCCCGCAGCAGCTACGGCGAGCGCCCGAGCTACGGTGCTCCTTCGACGGACGCCCCCCGCTACGGCGCTGCTCCGGCCGGTTTCGGCCCGGAAATCAACGCTTCGGTGAAGTGGTTCAACCCGGAAAAGGGTTTCGGCTTCGTTGAGCTGTCGGACGGTTCGGGCGATGTGTTCCTGCACATCAACGCCCTGTCCCCGAGCGGCCATCAGGCGGTCTCCCCCGGTGCCACGCTGCGCGTGCGCGTCGGTCAGGGCCAGAAGGGCCGTCAGGTCACCGAAGTTCTGTCGGTTGACGAAAGCACTGCCCAGGCTCCGCAGAGCCGTGGTCCCGGCGGTCCGGGTGCTGGCGCGCCCCGCATGGGCGCTGGCCCGCGTCGTCCGTCCCTGCCGGGTTCCGGTCAGGAAATGAACGGTACCGTGAAGATGTACAACGCGATCAAGGGCTTCGGCTTCGTTGCCGTCCCGAACGCGGAAAAGGACGTCTTCGTTCACGCCTCCGTGCTGCAGCGCAATGGCCTGACCAACCTGTCCGAAGGGCAGAGCGTGGTTGTGGAAGTTGTGCAGGGCACGAAGGGTCCGGAAGCCATTGCGGTGCGCGTCGCCTGATCGGCGAAGCCAGCATCCGAAGGCTTGCATAAGCGTGAAAGGCCGGGGAGGATTCCCCGGCCTTTTGTGTGTCTGGGAGTCGCGACATGAGTGTTTGGGTGCGCTGCCGGCATCATGGTGAGCCGGTGTACGGAATTTTGGCCGATGGACAGATCGCCCTGCATCGCGGTCTGCCGTGGGCATCCCCCGCGCCGGTGGGGGAGAGCATCGCCGCCGAGGGTGCGGAGTTGCTTGCACCGTGCAGCCCGTTGAATTTCATCGGCCTGTGGAACAATTTCCACGCCGCCGCCACCAAGCACGGCTACTCCATCCCCGATGCGCCGCTGACCTTCCTGAAATCGCCCTCCAGCATCGTCGGCCCGGAGGCAGAGATTGTGCCGCCGCCGTTTTATGAGGGGCGTGTGATCTATGAGGGCGAACTCGGCATCGTCATTGGCAGCCGACTGCACAACGCCAACGAGGCCGAGGCGGAGGCCGGGATTTTCGGCTATACCTGTGTCAACGATGTCACGGCGCTGGATTTCCTTCAGGCCGACCCAAGCTTCCCGCAATGGGCGCGCGCCAAGGGCTGTGCGACGTTTGGACCGGTGGGGCCAGCGATTGCAACCGGGCTGGATTGGCGAACGCTGACGGTTCGCACCCTGCTCAATGGGCGGGAGCGGCAGAATTACCCGGTGACGGACATGATCTTCCCGCCGCCTGCGATTGTCAGCCTGATTTCACGCGAAATCGTGCTGCTGCCGGGCGATCTGATCACTTGCGGCACCTCGCTCGGTGCGATGCCGATGCGGCCGGGAATGGTGGTGGAAGTGGCCATTGCGGGTGTGGGAGTGTTGCGCAATCGCATGACCGGCGGATGAACTCTGAGGCGATGTGCAACGAAGCCTCGCATCAGGCTTCCGCCCGCCCCCCTTTTCATGGCACATCTCGAAACGACGCGGGTCTTGCCCGCCATCCTCATTTTCGTGGTTGAATGCCGACATGCCCAAGGCCAAAGCCCCAAACGACGCGGATTCATCCTCCAGCGCCCTTCCCGCGGATTGGGCGCTGAGTCGTGTGGCCGAGTCGGCGACACGCTCGGTCAATCTGCTCACCCCACTGCAGCCGCCGCCACAGGAGCCGCCTGAATTGCGCACGCCTGAGCCGTCGCCCTCCACACCGGTGCAGATCGTCAAGGAGACTCCGCTGAAGACCGAGATTGACCCGGATATTTTCGGCGCCATCGGTCGTTGGCAGGAGCGTCTGGCACATTCGGAGCCCCGCGTGCGTGAGGTGGCGCCGCAGGAACTTGATCCGCGCATCACCTATGCCCAACCGCAGCCGCAATATCAGGACCAGTACCACCCGCCCTTCCAGCCCGCCTATGAACCGGCCCTTCAGTTGGAGCCGGAATATGCCCCGGCAGAGGAGCCCCTGGCCGGTCTGCCGCAAGAGCTGGAACCGGAAGCCCCACCCGCACCCGTTGCTGCCGCACCGATTGCGCCGCCAGCCAAGCCGAAAATGGTCGTGCCGCCGCGCCGGGTGCGCGAGGGGCTGTTCCAGCGGCTGATCTTCTGGCGTGTGACAACGTTGCTGTTGGCGGTGGCTGTGCTGGCGCTGGGCGGTGTGACGCTGTTCCGGCCGGCCGGATTCGACATTGCTCTCGCCCCGCTCGGCGTGGTCAACGCCCCGGCGCCGATCTTCCTGGCTGAACTCGGCGACTCGAAGCTGCGCATGACGCCGCTGGCCGATATCGAAGTGCCAGCGGGCAATGATTTGCAGCTGTGGATGTTCATGCCGAATTCGGATCGCGCGATTGCGCTCGGCGTGCTGCCGCCAGCCGGTGGCGTGTTCACCCCGCCGCAGATGCCGCCCGAGGGGGCCAAGCTGGTGATTTCGCTGGAACCGCATGGTGGCAGCACCGGCGGGAAGATCACCGGCAAGGTCCTCTATGGCGGGTTGCTCGCAAATCGGTAATCTGTGGCGACCCAACCGCTTCGGATCGCCGCCATGACCACGCCTCTTGAGACTGTCCTCGCCGCCGCCCGTGAATTTCTGGGGGATCGGCTGACCACCAATCTGTCGCTGCGCGAACAGCATTCGCACGGTGAAGACCCGATTCCGCCGGTGCTGCCGGATGCAGTGGCCTTTGTGCTGACGACCGAGGAAGTCTCCCGGCTGATCATGCTGTGCCACACGCACAGCATCCCGGTGGTCCCGTTCGGCGCGGGCACGTCGCTGGAAGGCCATGTCACGCCCGTGCGCGGCGGTATTTCCATCGATCTCAGTCGGATGACCGGGATTGTGGAACTCAATGTCGAGGATATGGATTGCCGCATTGAGGCGGGGGTGACCCGGCAGCAATTGAATGCGCATCTGCGCGATATGGGGCTGTTCTTTCCCGTCGATCCCGGCTCGGTCTGCACCATCGGCGGCATGGTCGCCACCCGCGCCTCCGGCACCAACGCCGTGCGCTACGGCACGATTCGCGACAACGTGCTCGGGCTGACAGTGGTGTTGCCGGATGGCCGGGTGATCAAAACCGGTGGGCGGGTGCGCAAATCCTCCACCGGCTACGATCTCACCCGGCTGATGATCGGCAGCGAAGGCACGTTGGGCATCGTGACGGAAATTCAGCTGCGTCTGCACGGCATCCCGGAGGCGATCTCGTCGGCGATCTGCCAGTTTGAGTCGTTGCAGGGCGCGGTGGAGACGGTGATCGGCATTCTGCATGCCGGTATTCCCGTCGCCCGCATGGAGCTGCTGGACGAGGTGCAGATCGCCGCCTGTGTGGCCTATTCCAAGCTGGAAGGGCTGGAGGAAGCGCCGACCTTGTTCTTCGAATTCCACGGCACCGAGGCGGGCGTGGCTGAGCAGGCGACTCTGGCCGAGACGCTGGCCGTCGATCACGGGGCGCATGGCTTCCGCTGGGCGGTGACGGCGGAGGAGCGCGGCAAGCTCTGGCAGGCGCGGCATGACGCCTATTGGGCGGCGCTCGCCCTCAAGCCCGGCTTTCGCTCGCTGACGACGGACGCCATTGTGCCGATCTCCAAGCTGGCCGAGGCGGTGGTGGGCGTGAAGGAAGATTGTGTGGCCTCCGGCTTCACCTGCACGATTGTCGGCCATGTGGGGGACGGCAATTTTCACACGCTGATCCTCTATCCGCCCGGCGATGCGGCGGCGATGGAGCAGGCGATGGAACTGGACCGTAAAATCGTCGGTCGTGCGCTGTCGCTGGAGGGCTCGTGCAGCGGTGAGCACGGCATTGGCATCGGCAAGCGGGAATTCCTGGAACAGGAAGCGGGCATCGAGGCCTTGGCGGTGATGCGCTCGATCAAGGTGGCGCTGGATCCGAAGGGGATCATGAATCCGGGCAAGCTGTTTTTGAATTGAGATCGGGTGGGTGCGCCCCCACATAGACATCGGGCGGGAATCATCCGCCCTACGGATGGGATGACGGAATGCTGGTGCACTTGCCGGATCGTGGTGTGGTGGAAATCTCCGGCGAGGACCGGGTGAGCTTCCTGCAGGGCCTGGTGTCCAACGACGTCACCCAGGCCCGCCCCGGTCAGGCGGTCTGGGCCGCGATGCTGACGCCGCAGGGCAAATGGCAGGCGGATTTCTTCATTCTGGCCACCGAGGATGCGCTGTTGCTTGAGTGTGAGCGGGCGCAGGCGGCGTGGCTGGTGAAAACGTTGGGGCGTTACAAGCTGCGCGCCAAGGTGGCGTTGCGCGATGTGTCCGATGCGCACGCGGTCTATGTCGCCTGGGGACAGATGCCGCAGACGGGCGCGGCGGTGATGGCCGCCGATCCGCGTCATCCGCATGCGGGCTGGCGGGTGATCGCCACGGAGGCCTTGCCGCAGAATGCCAGCGTCGCCGATTGGCACCAGCACCGCATCGCCCTCGGACTGCCCGATGGCGGGCGGGATATGGAGGCGGAGAAATCCGTGCTGCTCGAAGCGGGCTTTGACGAGTTGCACGGGGTGTCGTGGAGCAAGGGCTGCTATCTCGGTCAGGAACTCACCGCGCGCACCAAATATCGCGGCCTGCTCAAGCGGCGGCTGGTGCCGGTGCGGGTGATGGGGCCGCTGCCGGAGGCGGGCACGCCGATCACCCATCATGGCGACGAGGTTGGCACGCTGCGCTTCGGTGTCGGCGGCATGGCGATGGCGTTGTTGCGGCTGGAGGCGATCGGCGCGGTGTCGTTGGAATGCGGTGCGGCGGTGTTGATGCCGCAAAAGCCGGAATGGATGACTATTTCCGCCGTTTGAGATCCGCCGGGTCCACCGTGCTCAACGCCGCCCAGCCGAAGCGCAGGAAGGGCAGGGCGGCCTCGGCGAAATCGACAATCTCGCCCACCAGATCGGGCGAGCACATCAGTGCATCGGGCACGGGCTTGCGGATGAGGAAGCTTTTCAACCGCAGCCAATCGGCCATCGGCTTGCCCGCCGCCTCCTCATAGCCGCGCGGCAGGCGGGTGAGGCTGTCTTCGGAGGATAACTCCAACCCCCCCAAGGCCGCTGCAAACCGCTCCGGCTCGACATAAATCGCCTCGCGCAGCGCACCGAGCTTGGCCGGTTCGGGCATGTAGAACCCGGCGGCGATGAAGCTGCCGGTGGGGTCGAGATGGATATAGACGATGCCATTATCCGGCGATTTCCCACCATCGCGCGCCAGAATCGCCCCGGCATTGGTCTTGTAGGGCCGCTTATCCTTGCTGAAACGCACATCGCGATGAATGCGAAACAGCGCCTTTGCCGGATCAGCCCCGAGCGGGATCTCGCGCGCGGCCAGACCGAGGCTGACGGCCTGGAGCAAAGCGCGATAGGGGGCGATGACATCGCGCTCATAGCGGGGTTTGTTGTCCAGAAACCAGGCGCGTTCATTGTTCGCCGCAAGGTCTGCCAGAAAGCCGGTCGCTGCCGGGGTGAAGCCTGCAAACACGCTTATTTCTCCAAGTCCGGGCAGGTATCGGCACCGAACAGCAGCGCCTGACCGCAGGGGGAGTTGAACATCTTCTGCCCCTCATGCGCGATCCCCGCGACGGTGACAAAATGCTGATTCAGGTCGCTGCCGTGGCGGGCGGTCAACATGCTCCAATAGGCATCGGCACGCGCCACCCGATGCGGACCTTGCGCCTCACCGGCGCAGGATCGGTCGAGCACCGGATGATGGGGGTCGGTGTCGGCGAGGCCGACGAGATAGGTGACGTTGCGGTGGATGTAGCGCTGTTCCAACGCCTCCGGGGCCATGGTGACGTAATCGGGCACCTTGGCATGAAAGCCATAGCGCCAATCATCCGCCTGCTTGCAACCCGCCACGGGATAGGGGCGGGCGGGGGTGAAATAGAGGTAGGAGGACGGGTCGGAGACCACATAGCGCACCTGCACGCCCTGTGCGGTCAAAGCCTGCTCGCCATTGCCCACCACGGCATAGCGCTGCACCGTCTGCCCTCCGGCGGAGAACCCGGCGAGCACCACAGTGTCCAATGCTGGGAACGCCCGGCGGTCGGCAAGCCGGGCGAGGATGGCGTCGATGGCGGTGAAGCCGCTGATCGGGGCCGGGGTGAGGGCCGCCTCGCCGCCCGCCCAATGATCGTAATCGAAGCCGAGCGTGTTGGCGGGCAGGCGGTTGGCGGCGATATCGACATCGGCGAGGAATTGCGGGGCCAGCACCAGCACGCCGTGCCCGGCCTCCCCCGCCGCATCGCGCGATTGCAGGCCGGCTTTGAAATAGGCATCCGCATTGCGCAGCAGGCCGTGGAAGATCAGCACCACCCGCTTGACCTCCGGCATGGGCTGCGACCAGTCGGCGGAGGCATAGACCGGGAATTCGACCACGCCCCGCGGCGTTGGCACGTCGATCAGCGTGGGGGCGACGTGGGCGATCGGCAGGGCGTATTTGGACGGCACGCCCTGCGCCCAGGCGGCGGTGGTGGCGAGCACTGCGGCGAATACCAAGGCGATGCGTCGCATGCGGGCCTTTCCCTCCGGCTGGATGACAATGACGGCGCGATCAGGTGTCGAAATCGCCGCCGCCGCCGCTGTCGGTCCAGCCGCTATCGCCCCCCGAGGCATCCTGCCAACCGCTGTCTTGCGACTGCCCGGCATCCTGCCAGCCGGAATCCTGCACGGGTGCCGGTGCCCATGCCGAATCGCCATAGGATTTCGCGGCCCCGCCCTGATCGAACGGGTCTGCCCCTTGCGGCGCATTGCCCCAGGGTGAGGCTGATTCAGCCGGGAAATAGCCCGGCTGCTGGCCGAAGCCACCACCGCCGAAGCCGCCCATTTGGCTCTCATGATGCCCGGCAAACAGCCCGGTGATCGCGTCGGCGGCCATGATGCCACCAGCCACACCGGCGGCCGTCGTCAGGGCGGAGCCGAGGAAGCCCGAGCCGGGGCGCTGGAACATGCCCGGCTGATAGCCCGGCGCATATTGCGGCGGCGGGGCGGCATATTGCGGCGCGTATTGCGGTTGCGGTTGCGGCTGTGCTGCTGGCTGACCGCCGCCGAACAGCCCGCCGAAGAAGCCGCGCGATTGCTGCGGCTGCGGCTGCGCGGCAGCACCCCAG
Source organism: Acetobacteraceae bacterium (assembly GCA_031291725.1). Taxonomy (GTDB): domain Bacteria; phylum Pseudomonadota; class Alphaproteobacteria; order Acetobacterales; family Acetobacteraceae; genus CAIQQQ01. Next base: position 31,680 of record JARLIM010000005.1, on the reverse strand, counting down.
GGCGAGGGCGCCTGCTGCTGCTGCTGCTGCTGTTGCTGCATCTGTTGCATCTGCGCCTGCATCTGCTGCATTTGCGCCTGCAATTGCTGGATCTGATTGGTCGCCGCCGCCAGCGCATGCTCTTGGATGAAGGCAAGCTGGGTGATGCGGTAGCGCGCTTCGGGATAGCGGGCGAACAGATCGGCGATCAGCGCATCGGCCTGCGGTTCCACAGGCGGCAATTCCGGTCCGCCCACCTGCGGCACCGAGGCGGCAAAGCCGCTGGAGGCAGGGCGTCCGCCCGTGCGGGCGACGAACTGGGAGATGAGGTCGCGTTCCTCGTTGGTCATGATGCACCAGAGTTGGAGGTTACACAGCCAAGGTGGCGCTTCCGGGGGGCTGGTTCAAGCCGGCAGGCCGAGCCGCATCCATTCCACCTTGGCGCAGCGGTCCATCGCCACTTGCAACCCCGCCGCCCGGCCACGTGCGGCGGCCTGGTGATTGATGACATCGAGCGGCAGCCAGATCGTCTTGGCACCCAAGGCAATCGCCTCATCGACCACCGCTCCTGCCGCATCGGCGGCGCGGAAGATGTAGACCATATCGAGCGGCGCCGCCTCGGCCAGGGAGGCCACCGCCGCCTGTCCGTGCAGGCTCTGCCCGGCAAGACCGGGATTGACCGGGATGACGGTGATGCCCTGTTGCGCCAGGAAGGCGGCGACATAGAACGAGGCACGATCCGGCTTGGCCGAGGCCCCCACCACCGCCACGCGCTGCGTGCCCCGCAGAATGGAAAGGATGTCGCTATCTGCCAGTCCGTCGATGCTCATCTGTCGTCGCTGCCTTGTTGCTGCGGTGTCATATCACTATGGTGCGCCGCGATCAGAAATCCGAGTGCTGCACATTATGACCCTCGCCGATAGCCAGACCAAGCCGCCCAGCTTTCAAGACCTCATCCTTCGCCTGCATAATTTCTGGGCGGCGCAGGGCTGTGTGATCCTGCAACCTTATGACGTGGAGATGGGGGCCGGCACCTTCCACCCGGCCACCACGTTGCGTGCCCTTGGGCCCAAGCCGTGGAAGGCCGCCTATGTGCAGCCCTCCCGCCGCCCGTCCGATGGCCGCTATGGCGAGAACCCGAACCGGTTGCAGCATTATTATCAATATCAGGTCATCATGAAGCCGAGCCCGGCGGACGCGCAGAAGCTGCTGCTCGATTCGTATCGCGCCATCGGCCTGGACCCGCTGCTGCACGATTTCCGCTTCGTGGAGGATGACTGGGAGAGCCCCACGCTCGGCGCCTGGGGGCTGGGCTGGGAAGTCTGGTGCGATGGCATGGAAGTGGGGCAGTTCACCTATTTCCAGCAGGTGGGCGGCATCGCCACCGTGTTGCCCAGCTTCGAGATGACCTATGGCCTCGAACGTCTGGCGATGTATGTGCAGAATGTCGAGCGCGTCTATGACCTGGATTTCAACGGTCAGGGTGTCACCTATGGCGATGTGTTCCTGCGCGCGGAGCGGGAATATTCGGCGCATAATTTCGAGCATGCCAACACGGCGATGCTGATGCAGCATTTCGCCGACGCCGAGGGCGAATGCGCATCGCTGCTGGGCCATGATCTGGCGCTGCCGGCCTATGATCAGTGCATCAAGGCGAGCCATCTGTTCAATCTGCTCGACGCACGCGGCGTGATCAGCGTCACCGAGCGGGCGGCCTATATCGGGCGGGTGCGCACATTGGCGAAGGCGTGCTGCGAGGCCTGGCTGGCGGGTGAGGGCGTGTGATGACGAAAAACCTCAAATTGAACGAGGAAGCCACTGATCTTCTCTTCCAGTTGGCTGTTGTTCAGGGAATGCCCCTTAAAGAAACACACCTGCAGACTTTGGGTGATGCAGTGAACGAAGCCAGGGTACGCCAAGTGGCGATGGCTTCGCGAGTGGTCGAGGAAAACTGACATGCCCGAATTTTTCCTGGAACTCTTCAGCGAGGAAATCCCCGCGCGCATGCAGGCCAAGGGCGCGGAGGATCTCGCCCGCCTGTTCGGCGAGGCCGTTGCTGCCCTGAAGCCGCGCAATGTGGCGCGCTTCTATGGCACACGCCGCATCGCGATTTCGGTGGAGCTGGATGCCTCGGTGCCGGAATCCCGCATCTCCGAACGCGGCCCGCGCGCCAGCGCACCGGAGCAGGCACTGGCGGGCTTTCTGCGCAAGCATGGTGCCACCAAGGAGCAACTGACTCAGGAAGGCGATTTCTGGGTGCTGGACCGCGTTGTCCCCGGAGCCTCCGCCGCCGAATTGATCGCCCGCGCGATGCCGGGGCTGATCCGCCGCTTCCCCTGGCCGAAATCGATGCGCTGGGGCAGCACCTCGCCCTTCACCTGGGTGCGCCCGCTGCGCCGGATCACCGCCATTCTCGATGGCGCGGTGGTGCCTTTCGACCTGCGCGATGGCGATGACGCGGCGCATGGGCTGCATGCCTCCAACATCTCCGAAGGCCATCGCTTCCTCAGCCACGGCCATTTCACCGTCACCTCGGTGGCGCAGTGGACGGAAGAACTGCGGTCGCGTCATGTGATCGTGGATGCCACCGAGCGTCGCGCGCTGGTGGAGGCGGGGGTGAATGCGCTGGCCGCCGAGCAGGGGGCCACGATTGTCGATGATCCGGGCCTGCTCGATGAAGTGGCAGGGCTGGTGGAGTGGCCGGTGTGCCTGCTCGGCCGGATCGACGATGCGTATATGGATTTGCCCGCCGAGGTGATGCAGGTCTCGATGCGCGTCAATCAGCGCTATTTCGCGCTGCGCAATGCGGATGGGTCGGCCGCTCCCTGGTTCGCCTTTGCCGCCAATATCCAGGCGAAGGATGGTGGCGCTGCGATCATCGCGGGCAATGAGCGCGTGTTGCGGGCGCGCTTTGCCGATGCGCGGCATTTCTGGGATCTGGATCGTCAGACGAGGCTGGCGGATCGTGTCGCGGCGCTGGACAACATCACCTTCCACGCCAAGCTCGGCAGCCAGGGTGAGCGGGTACGCCGCATCGAAGTGTTGGCGGGCAAGATTGCGCCGCTGGTGGGGGCTGACCCGTCGCATGCTCGCCGCGCCGCGTTCTTGGCCAAGGCGGATCTGACCACCGGCATGGTGGGTGAATTCCCGGAGCTTCAGGGCGTGATGGGCGGCTATTATGCCAAGCATGACGGCGAGAACCCGGCGGTGGCCGAGGCGGTGCGCGATCATTATTTGCCGAAAGGTGCCGGTGATTCGGTGCCCACCACGCCGGTCTCCATCGCCGTGGCGCTGGCCGACAAGATCGACATCCTGGCGGCGTTCTTCGCCATCGGTGAAAAGCCGACCGGCTCAGGCGACCCGTTCGCGCTGCGGCGGGCGGCGCTGGGCGTGATCCGCATTGTGCGTGAGAACGGGCTGCGCTTGCAGCTTGGGCCATTGATCCGTGAAGCCGGGCTGGCCGAGGCGTCTGAACTCCTCGACTTCCTCGCCGAACGCCTGCGCGTGCAGCTGCGCACCGAGGGTGCCCGCCACGATGTGCTGGCCGCAGTCCTCGGCCTGGGGCTGGACGACGATCTCGTCCGCCTGCTCGCCCGCACCGAAGCCGTCACCGCATTGCTCGGCACCGAAGACGGCCGCAACCTGCTCGCGGCGGCGAAACGGGCTGCTAATATATTACGCATCGAGGAAAAGAAGGACGGGCCGCATGCGGGGGCGGTGAATCCCAATTTGTTGATGCTTGCCGAGGAGCAATCTTTGATTCAGTGCCTCGACAAGGCCGAGCCTGCTGTGCAAGACGCTCTGTCACGGGAGAATTTCGTGCTGGCAATGACCGAGCTGGCTTCGTTGCGGGCGCCGTTGGACGATTTCTTCGCCAATGTGACCGTGAACGACGAGCGGCCCGAACTTCGCCATAATCGTTTGCGTCTTCTGGCGCGCGTGCGTGCTGCCATGAATGTGGCGGCGGATTTTTCGAAGATTGATGGCTAAGGAGCCGATCATGTCCAAATGGGTTTACAGCTTCGGCGCAGGCTTCAATGAGGGCCGCGCGGAGATGCGCAACCTGCTCGGTGGCAAGGGTGCCAATCTCGCCGAAATGGCGTCGATTGGTCTGCCGGTGCCGCCCGGCTTCACCATCACCACCGAGGTCTGCACGGCCTATTACGAGAACGGCAAGAATTATCCCGCCGATCTGGATGCCGAGGTGAAAACCGCGCTCGGCCGGGTGGAGGCAGCCGTCGGGCTGACATTCGGCGATGCCGACAAGCCGCTGCTGGTCTCCGTGCGCTCCGGCGCGCGCGTCTCCATGCCGGGCATGATGGACACCGTGCTCAATCTCGGCCTGAACGACACCACGGTGCAGGGCTTGGCCAAGGCCTCTGGTGATAAGCGTTTCGCCTGGGATTCCTATCGCCGCTTCATTCAGATGTATGGCTCGGTGGTGTTGGGCGTGGACCATCACCGCTTCGAGGAAATCATCGAATCGGCCAAGCTTGATGCAGGCGTGGTGGAAGACACCGCGCTGACGGCGGAGAACTGGCAGAGCGTGGTTGAGGGCTACAAGGACATGGTGGCCCAGGAGACCGGCCGCCCGTTCCCGATGGACCCGCATGAACAGCTCTGGGGCGCCATCACCGCCGTGTTCGGCTCGTGGATGAACCCGCGCGCCAACACCTATCGCCGTTTGCATGACATCCCGGCCTCCTGGGGCACGGCGGTGAACGTGCAGGCGATGGTGTTCGGCAATATGGGCCTGGATTGCGCCACCGGCGTCTGCTTCACCCGTGACCCGTCCACCGGCGAGAACAGCTTCTACGGTGAATATCTCGTCAACGCCCAGGGCGAAGACGTGGTGGCCGGCATCCGCACGCCGCAGCCGATGGCGAAAGCCAAGAGCAAGCCGGGCGAAGTGTCGATGGAAGAGGCGATGCCGAACGCCTATGCCGAACTGATGCAGGTCCGTCAGACGCTGGAGCGTCACTACAAGGACATGCAGGACATCGAATTCACCGTTCAGCAGAACAAGCTTTATATGCTGCAAACCCGCAACGGCAAGCGCACCGCCGCAGCCTCGCTGCGCATTGCGGTGGAAATGGCGGAGGAAGGTCTGATTGACCGCACCGAAGCCATCAAGCGCGTCAACCCGTCTTCGCTGGATCAATTGCTGCACCCCACGCTCGACCCCAAGGCCAAGCGCACGCTGATCTCCAAGGGCCTGCCCGCCTCGCCAGGGGCTGCCTGCGGTGCCGTGGTGTTCTCCGCCGACGACGCCGAAGCCCGTGCGGCGAAGGGGGAGGCGGTCATTCTGGTCCGCATCGAAACCTCGCCGGAAGACATCTCCGGCATGCATGCCGCCCGTGGCATTCTGACCACGCGCGGCGGCATGACCTCGCACGCCGCCGTGGTGGCGCGTGGCATGGGCCGTCCCTGCGTGTCGGGGGCCGGTGGCATCAATGTCGATTACGGCAGTCAGACGCTCTCGGCGGGCGGTCACATCATCAATGTGGGCGACACCATCACCCTCGACGGCGCGACGGGCGAGGTCTTCCTGGGCACGGTGCCGATGGTGGAGCCGAAACTGGCCGGTGAGTTCGCCACGCTGATGGGCTGGGCGGATGCGGTGCGTCGCTTGAAGGTGCGCACGAATGCGGAAACCCCGCTCGATGCCGAGACCGCCCGCAAGTTCGGCGCGGAGGGCATCGGTCTGTGCCGCACCGAGCACATGTTCTTCGACCCGGCGCGTATTCTGGCCGTGCGTCAGATGATCATGGCCAATGACGAGGAAGGCCGTCGCGCCGCCCTGGCCAAGCTGCTGCCGTTCCAGCGTCAGGATTTCACCGATCTGTTCCGCATCATGGCGGGGCTGCCGGTGACGATCCGCCTGCTCGATCCGCCGCTGCACGAATTCCTGCCGCATGCCGAGGCGGAAATCGCCGAAGTGGCGGCAGCCATCGGCACCGATGTGGCGTCGATGCATCGTCGCTTGGATGAGCTGTCGGAAAGCAACCCGATGCTGGGGCATCGTGGCTGCCGTCTGGGGATTTCCTACCCGGAAATCAACGAGATGCAGGCGCGCGCCATTTTCGAGGGCGCCATTGCGGTGGCCCGCGAGACCGGCAACGCCCCGGTGCCTGAGATCATGATCCCGCTGGTCGGCATCAAGAAGGAACTGGAGATCGCCCGCAAGGTGGTCGATACGGTGGCCGCCAAAGTGTTCGCCGAAACCGGCGTCACGCTGGAATACACTGTCGGCACGATGATCGAACTGCCACGTGCGGCGATCACCGCCGATAAGATTGCCGAATCGGCCGATTTCTTCAGCTTCGGCACCAACGATCTGACGCAGACCGTCTTCGGCCTGTCGCGTGACGATGCGGGCAAGTTCCTGCCGAGCTACGTGGAACAGGAAATCCTGCCGAAAGACCCGTTCGTCTCGCTCGATATCGAGGGCGTGGGCGCGATGATCGCGCTGGCGGCCAAGCTCGGTCGTCAGACCAAGCCGAGCCTGAAGATGGGCATTTGCGGCGAACATGGCGGCGATCCGGCCTCGATCGCCTTCTGCGAGCAGACCGGCCTGGATTACGTCTCGTGCTCGCCCTATCGCGTGCCGGTGGCACGTCTGGCGGCGGCACAGGCAGCCCTCGGCGTGGGCGGCGACCGTACGGCGTGATGCGAATACAGGGCGCAGTTCCGTTGGAATTGCGCCCTGGCCGACTATTTTTCGTCATGGCAAGCAAAGCAAAGCAATGACGAGGGAATATTGTGTTTCAGCCCGCCAGCCCGAAAAACCGCAACACGCGGTCAAAACCGTGGCTGTTCTCGCCGGCGGGATCGCATGACATCGCAATGCGCAACTCCGGCGCGTTCAGAAAGTCGCTGGTGATGCGCATCATCGGCACAGAGGCATAGTCGGCGCCATCGCCCTGTGCGCCGAAACGGAGTGTCTCCGTCGTCGTCTCCCCGGCCATCTGCGCCAACGCTGCCGACATACCGAATCTCCTTCAGGAATTCAGTATGTCCAATACTCACTCGATTTACCCGACAAAACCGCGTGATAGGGTATAATCACGCAGCCGCCGGCTCGCCCTGAACCGGCGTGGCGCCCAGGCTTTCGAACATGTGAGTCACCTCGGCAATGGCGGCGATGGCCTGCTCTTCGCTGGTTCCTTTGGCAACAATCGCCACACCCTGGCCGTGCGCGCGGTAATAGGGATATGAGCCGATATCGAGTTCCGGATAACGCTTCTGTATCGCCTCCAATGGCTCGGCAATCTGTCCCTCGGCGGCGCCGGTGGTGTGCACGGCGCGCGAGATCACCGGCACGCCGCCGCCCAGTGTGGGGGCGAGCGTTGCGAACATCGCCTGCATGATGCGCGGCACGCCCGCCATGACATGCACATTGCCGATGGTGAAGCCCGGCGCGATGGACACCGCATTGTCGATCAGGCTGGCCCCTCGTGGCATGGTGGCCATACGCTGGCGGGCTTTGTTGAACGAGGCCACACCGTCCGGCGTCTTGGCGTAATGCGCCTCCAGCCGCGCCCACGCTTCCGGATGCGGCTCCCACGGCACGCCGAAGGCGGCGGCGATGCATTCGCTGGTGATGTCGTCATGCGTCGGCCCGATGCCGCCGGTGGTGAAGACGTGATCGAATGTCGCCCGCACCTCATTGACGGTGGAAATGATCGTCTCCGGCACGTCTGGAATCACCCGCACCTCACGCAGCGGGATGCCGATGGCGCCAAGACCCTTGGCGATGAAATTGATGTTCAAATCCTGCGTGCGGCCGGACAGCACCTCGTTGCCGATCACCAGCAGGCAGGCGGTTGGGTTGGCGGTCATGATGTCCCTCCCCGGACGGTTTACAAAAAATCCCGCAACAGCGGCACCAGCGGCACATCGGCGGCCGGCATCTTATACGCGGCAAGCTTATCGGGCCGCACCCAGGCCAAACGCTGGCCTTCCTTGGGCATCACATTGCCTTTCCACCGACGGCAGAGATAGAGCGGCATCAGCAAATGGAATTTCTCGTAGGCGTGGCTGGCGAAGGTGAACGGGGCGAGGCAGGCTTCGGAGACGTCGATGCCCAGTTCCTCACGCAATTCGCGGATCAGCGCCACTTCCGGCGTCTCGCCCGGTTCGACCTTGCCGCCTGGGAATTCCCACAGCCCGGCCATCGATTTTCCCTCGGGGCGCTGGGCGAGCAGGATGCGCATATCGGCGTCGATCAGCGCGACGGCTGCCACCAGCACCACTTTGCGCGCCATGCCGGGCGCTGCGCTGTCGGCATCAACCGTTGCAGGTTCGGCGCTGCCGTGATCGCCGAACAGGTCGGTGCGGCTGGCCTCGAAGCGCAGAACGCGGCGCTCGGTGCCGGTGGCGACGGACATCTGCTTGCCTTCGCCATTTTGCCGGAAGCCGATCTTACGCAGCACCGCCATCGAGCCCGCATTGTCGGTGAGCACGGTGGAGTGCAGATGATCGATCGCCAGATTGGCCAGGGCCCATCGCGCCAATCGGTCGGCGGCCTCGGAGGCGACACCGTGGCCCCAGAAGGTGCGTCCGATCCAATAGCCCAACTCGCCGATGCGGCTCTCCGCGTTCACATTCAGCCCGATTCCGCCGACAAGCACCTCTTTCTCGCCATCCAGCCCGGTGATGGCGAGGTTGTAGGCGCTGCCCTGCTCCAGTCGCTCGCGTGAGGTGGCGATCCAGCTTTCGGCATCCTTGAGGGCGTAGGGAAAGGGCACGCGGGTGAGCGTGCGGATCACTTCCCAATCGTTCATCAGCCGGTGCAGCCCCGGCACGTCGGTGTTGCGCCACGGGCGCAGCGTGAGGCGTTTGGTGGTGAGTTCGGAAAAGGCGGGTGCGTCCATAGCCTCTGATGTGCCCGAAATCGCGACGCGCCGGAAGGCGCTTCTGCGGGAAGGCTGCCACAGCAGCTTGCTGCCGTGACGAAGCCGCCTTAGATGTTCGTCACGCTTGAGCCGTCATTGGCATTGGCCTCTGACGTTCCCAGATGCAGCGGCAGATAGCGGAGGGTTCCCGCGAGGATCAACGCGACCGCGCCGCCCAGCACTTCCTGGATCACCGGGGCACCCAAGCCGTTATTGCGCACCAAGGTTGCCATCACCAACGGCGTCAGGCCGGAGAAGATCGCCGTGCCGATGCTGTAGGGGAACGCGAAGCCGCTCTGACGGACGGCGGTCGGGAACAGGCTACAGATCAGACCCGCAATGAGGGCGTGAATGATGCTGCACAACGCGCCGGCGATCACCAAGGCCACCGCCAGGATCGGCAAGCTGTCGGCAAATGACGGCAAATAGGTGAAAAACAATATGGCGACGGCCGCGTTCAGCACGCCGCCCATCACCAGAAGCCGCTTCCAGCCGAGAACGTCGCGCAGCGCCCCCCAACTGGGCATGCCAATCACAAACGCCGCCACGCCGCAGACATTGGCCAGAAACACCGTATTGGCCGGAATGTGCCGCAAGCCGATCAGGTAGGTGGGAAGCCATTGAAAATAAATCGCCGGCGTCGTCGAGAAGGCGAAGGTGAGGGCGATGGCATACATGCACTGCCAGCGATAATCCCGCAGCACGGCCGCCAATGGCATACGTGTGGACAGACGCTTTTCCGCCCGAATCGCCTCAAACAGAGGCGATTCTGCGAGGTGTCGGCGCAAATATGCGGCCAGAAGCCCGCCCAGTCCGCCCAGGACGAACGGCAGACGCCACACCAACGATGCCAAGACCGGGTCCAATCCGGAGATCTGCTTGGCGATAAAAGCCGCGGCGGCACCCAGAAGCAGGCCGAAATTCACCATTCCGATAAAAATGCCGCTGGAGACACCCAGGCGACGGGCCGGGGCGTGTTCGCAGATGAAGGTTGCCGCCCCCGGCAACTCGCCGCCCAAGGCACAGCCCTGCAGAATACGCAGCAACAGCAGTGCCGCCGGGGCGATCCATCCCGCCATCGCATAGGTCGGCAGCGCGCCCATCAGCAAAGTCGGCACCGACATCAGCAGCACGGTGAAGACGAACAGCTTCTTGCGCCCGATGCGGTCGGCATAATGGGCAATGATCATCCCGGCGACGGGGCGGACCAGATAGCCGATGGCGAAGATCGCAAAGGCCTGAACCTGCGCCTTCCAGGGCGAGTCTCCGGGCGGAAACATCTCCTTGCTCAGGGCGGCGGCGACGAAGACGTAGACCTGAAAGTCAAAGAACTCCAGCAGCCCGCCGAGAGAGGCCAAGCCGACATTTTGCAGATCCCCGCGAGTGCTGCGCTTCATCGTATCCGTTCCCTTGCGCTCTGTTTCGAGCGATTGTTGCGTCAGCCGTTTCAATGGCGACGATGTTGGTTTCAGCCCCTGGTCCAGCGATCCTCACGGGCCTGCGCACCCGCCAGATCGGTCAGATCATTGTATCGTGCCATTGGCATGAGCGATGCGGCGACGGCATCGAGCGAATGGTCGCGATAGAGGCTTTGCATCACATGCTCCATGGCAGATGCCGCCGCCAGCAAAGCGGCGATGGGAAACATGATGGCCGCCGCCCCCGCCGCCTGCGCCTCGGGCACGGACAATTTGGTGGCACCGCCCGCCTGTGAGACATTGGCCAAGTGATGGCCAGGAATTGCCCGACAGACCCGGCTGAGGCTCTCCGCGGTGTCGGCGCCCTGGACGAAGACCATGTCTACCCCGGTTTGCTTGTAGAGTGCTGCCCGCTCAAGGGCGGCATCAAAGCCCTCCACCGCCAGCGCATCGGTGCGCGCGCAGATCAGGAAATCCCCGTCACGCCGTGCGTCCAGCGCCGCGCGCAGTTTGGCCAGTTGCTCGGCCACCGGAACCACCGCCTTGCCCGCCAGATAGCCGCAGCGTTTCGGCGTCACCTGATCTTCCATGAACAGCCCGGCAACCCCCGCACGCTCGAATGCCCGCACGGTGGCCGAGGCATTATGGACGCCGCCAAATCCAGTATCGGCATCAACCAGCACCGGCACCCCGGCAGCCGCGGCGATGCGGCCGTAATGATCGGCCAGATCGCGCATGCCGAGTTGCCCCATATCGGGGGCTGCCAACAGCGTGCCGTTGGCGGCATTGCCACCGGCCATGATGGCGCTGAAGCCGACACGGGCGGCAATTCGGGCGGAGAGCGCGTCATGCACGCCGGGCAGCACGAGAATGCCGGGCTCTGCCAGACGTGCGCGCAATTCTGCGCCGGGGCTGTGATGACTGGGGTTCATTCTGGCATCTCCAAGCTTTGCCGCCAGGGCCGTCTGTCCCGCTCCTGGGCTTCCCACTGGCTCAGCGCCGTTGCATTCAGCAGGGTCATGCCAATCTCGTCCAGCCCTTCCAGCAGGGCGATTTTGTCGGCAGGGGGGCAGGTAAAATCCATCGTGAAATCGGGGGCTGTGACGCGCTGTGCGGGCAGATCGACATCTAGTTGCACCGGCGAGGCGCTGGAGCGCAGCAGCTGGCGCAATGTCTCCAGCGCCTCGGGGGCGGCGATGATGGGCAAAATGCCGTTGCGCACGCAATTGTCGCGGAAGACTTCGCCGAAGCTGCCGGCGATCAGCACGCGGATGCCGAATTCTTCCAATGCCCAACACGCATGCTCGCGCGTGCTGCCGCAGCCGAAATTCGTCCCCGACACCAGGATGGCGGCGTTCGTCCAGCCCGGTCGGTTCAGCACGAAAGCCGGGTCGCGCCGCCACAGCCCGAACAGGCCAGCGGCGTAATCGGGGCTGATCCCGCGCATGAAGGCCGCGGGCAAGATCTGATCGGTGTCGATGTTGTCGCGATCCAGCAAGGCGGCTGGAGCGTGAAGCCGCAGGAAGCGCTGCATCACTGTGTCCCCCGACGATTGACGATCCGCCCGGCAATGGCGGCGGCGGCGGCGGTGGCGGGGCTGGCGAGATGGGTCATCACCCCCGGCCCTTGGCGTCCGGCGAAGTTGCGGTTGGTGGTGGAGACGATGCGCTGTCCGGGGGCGCCTTCTTCGCCGTTCACCCCTGCGCACATCGAACAGCCCGCCTCGCCCCATTCGAACCCGGCATCGATAAACACGCGATGCAGGCCCAAAGCCTCGGCCTCGCGCCGAACGGTCGTACTGCCAGGAACAACGGAGGCCCGCACCGTGGCCGCCACATGCTGGCCCGCCACCACGCCTGCTGCCGCCTGCAGGTCGGACAGACGGGCATTCGTGCACGAGCCAATGAACACCCGATCAATCGGCGTGCCGGCAATTGGCTGGCCGGGCTGTAGTTTCATATAGTCCAACGCGCGGTGAAGGTCGTCTTGCAGGCCTGCCGGAGCGTGGCGCGGGTCGGGGATCAGGCCCGACAGACCCACCACATGGGCCGGGTCGGTGCCCCAGGTGATGTGCGGCTCCAGGGCTGTGCAATCCACGCTCAGATCCCGATCAAACACCGCATCGTCATCGCTGCACAGCGACGACCAATCGGCCGCCGCCGCGTCCCAATGAGCGCCTTGCGGCGCACAGGCGCGCCCGCGCAGCCAATCGGTCACGCTGTGATCGGGGGCGATCAAGCCGGTGCGTCCGCCGAGTTCCGTGACCATGTTGCACAATGTCATCCGCCCTTCGACAGGCAATGCGCGCACAACCGGACCGGCGAACTCCACCGCGTGGCCGCGCGCCATGTCCGAGCCCCAATGGCCGATCACGAACAGAATCAGATCCTTCGCCGTCACGTCCGGGGCAAGCGTGCCATTGAGTGTGATCCGCATCTGGCGTGGCTTGTTCCAGGCGATGGTCTGGGTGGCCAGAACATGCACCACTTCAGTCGTGCCCGTCGCCAACCCCAGCGCGCCGATGCCGCCGACGGTGCAGGCATGGCTGTCCGGGCAGGCGACGGTGCTGCCCGGCAAGGCGATGGCCAGTTCCGGCGAGATCACGTGAACAATGCCCTGCATCGCGCTGTCTGTGCCGAGCAGATGAATGCCGAACTCCGCCGCTCCGGCGCGGGTTTGCGCCAAAAAGGGGGCGCTGCCAGGAATGGTGGTGTCGGTGCGTCCGGCGCTGGTGGACACCATATGATCGGTGACGGCCACCGTCAGATCCGGCCTCCGCACGGCGCGGCCCGTTTTGCGCAATTTGCTGAACGCATGAGGCGCATGCAGATCATGGATGACATGCCGATCAACATAGACCAGCCAGCGTCCATCCGCGCGCTGGCCGACAGCATGAGCATTCCAGATTTTGTCGAAAAGCGTGGCCATCCCGATCGCCTGTGGTCGGTTGTTTTTGGTGTTAGGCGCTGTTGGGCTTTCACATGTGGGTTGTCAACAATGCGCCGCCCTGCGCGGCAACCTTCTTGCCGACGCAGTGCAGATAAGACCGCGTATCGGCCAGGCCGGTTGTTTTGAATCAACGGTGGCACGGAGATGTGCTGATAGTATCCAGCCATGACCAATATCCGACGGATCGCTGTACTCGCCACCATCATCGCGCTTGCCGTCGGTGGCGACATGGTGTGGAGCAAGCAGACGTCGTGGCTGACGGCGCTGTTCGAGCCGCCGCCGGAGACGGGCCGAATCAGCCTGTCGGGCAACATCGAAGCTCATCAGAGCCTGCTGAGTTTCTCACAGGTTCAGAGCCAGATCGTGGAACTGCCATTCGATGAAGGCGCGCATGTAACACGTGGGGCGGTGCTCGCGCGGGTCGATGACCGGCTCTACCGTCAACAAGTCGCCATCGATTTGGCCAACGTGCAGGTGCAACAGGCGCAAGTGCAGGTGGGCGAAGGCACGCTGCTCGCTGCTCAGAAAAGCGTGGAGAGCGACCGATTCGATCTGGCCGAAAAGCAGCTTGACGCCAAACGTGCCGAAAATTTGGCGCGGACGAATGCCGGCACGCTCCAGGCCCGTGATCTGGCCAAAACAGCCGCCGAGCAATCCGCGGCGACTTTGGCGCACGATCTGGCGGAAGTCGCGGTCGCGCAGGCGACGCTCGGTTTGGCGCAGGCCAATCTTGCCGTGGCGACGGCGAAAGTTCAGGCCGATCAGGTCATCCTCGACGACACCATTCTGACTGCCCCTTTCGATGGGGTGATCTCGGTGCGTGAGGCCGAACGCGGCGAGCTGGCGGGGCCGGGTGTGATGATCTTCACCCTCGACGATCTCGATCACGTTTGGCTGCGCGCCTATGTCAGTGAGCGAGACATCGGCAAAGTGCGTTTGGCCCAGCCGGTCGATGTCAGCACCGACACCTATCCCGGCAAGATCTATCGCGGCCATATCAGCTTCATCTCGCCCGAGGCCGAGTTCACCCCCAAGACCGTCGAGGTGCATGCAGAGCGGGTCAATCTGGTCTATCGGGTGCGGATCGACATCGACAATCCAACCCATGAACTCCTGCCCGGCATGCCTGCCGATGCCAGTATGACGGCGCTGGCTCCGGGTCCGTGAGATGAACAGCGCGCAGGATGAGGTGGTGGTGCGCGCACATGGGCTGATTCGCCGCTTCGGATCGGTGGTTGCGGTGGCTGGGGTGAATTTCGATATCCTGCGCGGCGAGATTTTCGGTTTGGTCGGCCCCGACGGTGCGGGCAAAAGCACCATCATGCGCATGCTCGCGGGTGTGATGGGGCCGGATGCGGGCGATATCCGGCTCGCCGGGATCGACGTTGTGGCCGAGCCAGAGCGGGCAAAGCCCTATCTCAGCTACATGCCGCAACGCTTTGGCCTCTATGAAGACATGACGGTGGACGAGAATATTTTCTTCTACGCCACGTTGTTCGAGGTGCCCGGACCGGTCCGGCGTGAGCGGGGCGCGGGATTGCTGGAGGCCGCCGGTCTCACCCCGTTTCGTCGCCGTCTGGCCGGCCAGTTATCGGGAGGGATGAAACAAAAGCTCGGTCTGGTCTGCGCGCTGATTCACACCCCGCAAGTGCTGCTGCTCGACGAGCCCACCACCGGGGTGGACCCGGTATCGCGCCGGGATTTCTGGGGCATTCTCTACAGTCTGCGTGAGCAGGGCGTCACCATCGTGCTCTCCACCGCCTATATGGACGAGGCCGAGCGGTGCTCGCGTCTGGCGTTGCTGCATGAAGGCGTGGTGCGGTATTGCGACACGCCCGCGCGTCTGAAACAGGCGATGCCCGGCGCATTGCTGGCCGTGACGCCCTCGCCGGGCACCAGCGCGCGCGATGTGCATGCGGCGCTGATCGGCGCGCCTTGTGTGCTCGGCCTGTTGCTGATGGGCGATCACGTCAATGTTCGCGTCGATGATGCGGAGCTCCGTCGGGCGGACGTCGCGGCATGGCTCATCCAGCACGGCATCGTCAACGCGGAGGTCTGCCGGATCGAGCCTTCCATCGAGGATGTCTTTGTCGCCCTGGTCGGATCGCAGGGGAAGGCATGATGGACATTGCCGTTCAAGCCACTGGTTTGACCAAGCGCTTCGGCAGCTTCGTCGCTGTCGATAACCTCGATCTCAGTATCGCCAAGGGCGAGGTGGTCGGCTTTATCGGGCCGAACGGTGCGGGAAAATCCACCACAATCCGCATGCTCTGCGGTCTGCTCAAGCCGAGTGCAGGGCGCGCCGAAGTGGCGGGGTTCGATGTGGCGCGCGATCCAGAGGCGGTGCGGGCGCATATCGGCTACATGTCGCAGAAATTCTCGCTTTATGGCGATCTGAGCGTGCGTGAGAATTTGCTGTTCTTCGGTGGGCTGTATCAGGTGCCGCGCGGCGAGATCGAGGCGCGTATGCACATGGCGATCGGCATGGCAGGCCTTGAGGGCCGCGAAGATGTGCTGGTGCAGACGCTCGCCGGTGGCTGGAAGCAGCGCCTCGCTTTGGGGTGCGCGATCTTACACCGTCCGCCGGTGCTGTTCCTCGACGAACCGACATCCGGCGTGGAGCCCGAGGCGCGGCGGAAATTCTGGGAACTGATCCATCAATTGGCGTCACAATCCGTCACCATCCTGGTCTCGACGCACTACATGGAGGAGGCCGAATATTGCAACCGGATCGCCTTGATCAACGCCGGGCAATTGGTGGCCATCGGCAGCCCTGGCGAATTACGACGGCACGCGTTGGGCGGCACGCTCTATGAACTGAGCTGCGAAGCGCTCGGTGCCGCCGTCACCGCGCTGGGCCAGATGCCGGAGGTGATCGACGCGGCGATTTTCAGCGATAAGCTGCATGTGCTCATGCGCGGTTCCGTCGAGGCACTGCAACCCTGGCTCGCCACGCGCGGCGTCACCGCGGGTCAGCCGGTGCCGATCGCGCCGAGCCTGGAGGATGTGTTCGTGCAATTGGTCTCACGCAGCAGCGTGGCGGGGCAGACATGAAGCTGAAACGACTTCTCGCCATTGCCTATAAGGAGACGCTGCAAATCTGGCGCGACCCGCGCAGTCTGGCCATCGCGCTGCTGATGCCGCTGATGCAGATGGGATTGCTGGGCTATGGGGTCAGCCTGGATGTGCGCCACGTTGCGTTGTGCGTCTACGATCAGGAGAACAGCCAGATCAGCCGGGCATTGGTGCAGGATTTCGCGTCGTCGAACTGGTTCGCTGTGGTGCGCCAACTGCACAATGAAGCCGAATTGCGCGATGCGATGGATCGCAGTGTCTGCATCGGCGCGATCACCATTGCCAGCAATTTCACCCGCACGCTCGATTCCAGCGGCACAGCGAGCGTGCAGGCGATCTTCGACGCCACCGATGTCAACACCACCAACATCGCCATCGGTTATGCCCAAGGGGTGATCGCGTTGGTCACGGCCGATTTCGAACGCAACTGGCTGCGCATGCATGGCGAATTGGCGCAAACCGTAGGCTCGGTCGATCTGGAACCACGTGTGATGTTCAATGAGGCGCTCGATAGCCGGAACTTCATCATTCCCGGCGTGGTGGCCGTCATTCTCGGGCTGGTGGGCGCGCAGCTCACCTCGCTGACCGTCTCGCGGGAGTGGGAGCGCGGCACGATGGAGCAGTTGATCTCAACCCCAGTGACGGCGCTGGAGTTGATGATCGGCAAGCTGATGCCGTATTTCATCGTCGGGCTGGTCGATGCCGGGTTTTGCTTGATCGCGGCGATTTTCTGGTTTCGGGTGCCATTCCGGGGGGCGTTCGGCACATTGGCCGCCACCACGATGCTCTACACGTTGGTGGTGCTGGGCATCGGCTATCTGGTCTCGGTGCGGATTCGCAGCCAGCTCGGTGCCAGTCAGGTGGCGCTGCTGTTGACGATGCTGCCGACCACACTGCTATCGGGCTACACCTTCCCCATCGATCAGATGCCGCATTTCGTTCAGATGATCACCTATGCGGTTTATCCGCGCTATTTCGTGACCATCTTGCGCGCGGTTTTTCTCAAGGGCAGCGGGCTGTCAGAGTTGATCGGCCCCATTCTGGCGCTGGTTGTCTTTGCCGTGCTGATCATCCGCATCGCCGCGCGCAGCTTCCATAAGCGATTGGATGAGCGATGATCCGCCGTCTGCAGGTGATGTTGATGAAGGAGTTGCTCGAATTGCGGCGCGACCGCTGGGCGATGTTCCGACTGATCGTGCCGTTGCTGATCCAGGTGATTGTCTTCGGCTATGCGGCCACCTTCACCGTCAATAACGTCAGCCTCTCATTGCTGGATCTGGATCGAAGCCAAGGCAGTCGCGAACTGGTATCCCATTTCGTCGCCTCTGGGCGTTTCGATGTGGTCGATCGTGCCACCTCGCAGCACGCCGTGGAGGCCGATATCGATGCCGGTAGGGCGGTGGTGGGCGTTATCATTCATGCAGGCTTTGCCCGGGCGCTCGACAGCGGCAAAACCGCACCGCTGCAAGTGCTGGTCGATGGCACCAATTCGAACACCGCGCTGATCGCGCTCGGCTATGTCAATCAGATCGTCGCGGGCTTTCAAAGCCATGCGGCGCAGAGCGCGTGGCCGGCCGGGGCTGGGGCTGCGGTGCCGGGCCTGACGGTCTCGATGAGCGAGCGGCCCTGGTACAATCAGGATCTGGCGGATCGTTGGTTCTTCATCCCCGGCGTGATTGGCACGCTGGCTTTCATGCAGGTTGTCAGCCTGACGGCATTCGCGGTGGTGCGGGAGCGAGAGGTCGGCACGCTTGAGCAGATTATGGTCAGTCCGATCCGGCCTTATGAATTCATCCTCGGCAAGACGGTGCCGTTCTTCCTGATCGGTCTGGTCGATGTTGCCTTGGTGACGACATTGGGCGTGCTGTGGTTCGGCGTGCCGTTTGTCGGCAGCATCTGGGTGCTGTTGCTGGGGGCGTCGCTGTTCTTGATTGCAGCACTCGGCATGGGCCTGTTGCTGTCCACATTGTCGCGCACCCAGCAGCAGGCATTCGCGTTGAACTTCTTTTTCGTCAACCCATTCATGACCTTATCCGGCTTTGCCTTTCCGATCTCAGCCATGCCGGCGGTGTTGCAGTGGTTTACCCGAATCAACCCGCTGCGCTATTTTCTGGTGGTGATTCGCGCTGTTCTGCTCAAGGGGGTGGGGCCGGAGGTATTATGGCCGTCCATGCTGGCGCTGGCGGCTCTCGGCGTGGTGCTGCTCACGCTGAGCGTGCTGCGGTTCAACAAATCGCTCGATTAGAGCAACGTCCAACCAGACCGAACCGCTGCGCGGTCAGTCTGGTCGGAAACCGCTCTAGGGCGTGCCGAAGCAGCCCTCACTCCGGAAAGCCGCGGAATGTGTAGCCCACATTGCGAACGCTGACGATCACTTCGCGGGCGTCACTGAAGCCCAGTTTCCGGCGGATTTGGTGCACCAGATTGTCGAGCGAGCGGTCATCATCCACGTTGGGGCGGCGCAGTACCTGGCGGGACAGTGCATCGCGGGTGACTGGCGTTCCCGGCGTGGCCGCCAGGGTTTCCAACAATTCGAACTCCGCCGACGTCAACTGTACCACGGAGCCATCAGGGCGATAGACCCGGCGCTCGACATGCGTGATCCGCCACTGCCCTTGCGGTGCTGCCGGCACCTCACGATTGGCTCGGCGCAAATGCACACGCACGCGCGCCACCAATTCCCGACTGCTGATCGGTTTGAGCAGGAAATCATCCGCCCCCAATTCCAGCCCAATCACACGATCCGCCTCATTTTGGGAGCCCGTCAGAAACAAGATCGGAGCGGAGGTGAGTTTTCGGATGCTGGGGAAATGGAGAAGCGTGTCGAAGGCACCCAACCGTTGATCGAGTACGATCAGATCGGGCTTCCAGCCCTCCAACATGGCGAGAGTGCTGTGCCAATCGGCACAGGTCCGACAGATGATGCCGCTCTGTGAGAGCGCCTCGCTGATGGCCCGGAGGAGCGCCTCATCGTCATCAACGACCAGAACTGCACTCTGGCCTTCGCCTGATGAGCTTGCCATGCCCGCCATCCCTCAAATCGTCATCGATGTGATGTTATATTGGTATGATAAATAAAATATATCGCCAATAGAAAAGTAGTAATTATAATGTCGCATAAATTTATGATAAATTACAACAAAACTATACAAAATTTCAGCCGGCGTGTGCGCGTTCAGTTACATGTTTCCGATGGGTAAATACCTACGCTGATGTCGCTCCCGCTTGGCGCAGGCGTTTCCATGTCGCTGTCGCATGCGCGATCAGCTGGCCGTCTTCATTGCGGGCATGTGATTGCAGGAACGAGAGGCTGCGCCCGCGTCGGAGGAAGGAGGCTTGGCAGCACACGCGCCCGCGCTGGACCGGGGCGAGATATTGCAGCTTCATTTCCAGCGTCGTCCCGGCCGCATCGACGTGGTGCAACAGATGTCCCATCGAGACATCCATCGCCGTTGCCAGAATGCCGCCATGCAGCGTGCCCTGTGGATTGAACAAAGGCGGGATGGCCTGAAAGGCAACCGTGCAGCTCTCGCCATCATAGCTGACGTCGAAGCCGAGGAGGCGGGACAGGAAGAAGGAGCCAAAAACGTGGCGGTCGTCGCCGAGGGCGCGCTGGAACATGGCCTGGGCCAAGTCTGACATCGTGGCGTCGTCCACCTTATTCTCCATCTGGTCAGGCATTGGCGAGGAAATTGGCGACGGCATCCACCGCCAGCTCATAGCCATAGGCTCCCATGCCGACGACCAGGCCGGTGACGACGGCGGACATCAGCGAGGTGTGGTACACCGCCTCGCGCTTGTGCACGTTGGAGATATGCAGCTCGATCTTCGGGCCGTCGAACATTTTCAGCGCATCCATCAGCGCCACCGAGGTGAAGGTGTAGCCGGCCGGGTTGATGATGATGGCCGAACCGTTCAGCCGGGCGTCATGGACGAATTCCACCAAAGCACCCTCGTAATTGCTCTGCCGGAAATCGACAGTGTGGCCGAGGGCCGCCGCACGGACGATGCAGCGGGCCTCGATATCGGCAAGCGTCGTGTGACCGTAGATATCCGGCTCGCGCTGGCCGAGCAGGTTCAAATTCGGGCCGTTGAGGATAAATATCGACTTGGACATCAGGGTGTTTCCAACAATCAAAAGCTGAGGATTGGCAGCCGAACGCCGAATGATCGCACTATGTCCGGTCAGCGAGAAGCGCACGCACCATCGGGATGACCTCGCGGCCATAGAGTTCGATGCTGCGCATGAGTTTTTCATGCGGCATCGGGCCTGCACTGTATTTGAGTTGGAAGCGTGACAGCCGCAGCGCCTTCATCGTGGCGGCGATCTTATGCGCCACCGTGCTCGGCGAGCCGACATAGAGCGAGCCGTGATCGGCTTCCTGGTTGAATTCCGCCGGATTCATCGGCGGCCAGCCGCGTTCACGTCCGATCCGGTCGCGCATCTGCTTGTAGCTCGGCCATAATTCCGCGCGCGCCTGCGCGTCGGTGTCGGCGATATAGCCGGGAGAGTGCACACCGATCGGTTGCAAGGCCGTGCCGAAATGGGCATGTGCGCGCTGCGACAGATCGACATAGCGTTCGAAACGCTTCGGGTCGCCGCCGATGATGGCCAGCATCAGCGGCATATCGTATTTCGCCGCCCGCACCACCGATTCCGGGCTGCCCCCCACGCCGATCCAGCAGCGCAACCGACCATGTTCCAATTGCGGAAACACACGCTGATCGACCAAGGGCGGCCGTGAGCTGCCCTGCCAGTTGACCGCCTCCTGTCGGATGAGGGCGGCGAACAGATCGAGCTTGTCTTCGAACAACGCCTCGTATTGCGCCAAATCATAGCCGAAGAGCGGAAAGGATTCGGTGAACGAGCCCCGGCCCAAAATCACCTCCGCCCGCCCGCTGGACGCCGCATCGAGCGTGGCGAAGCGTTGAAACAGCCGGATCGGATCATCGGAACTCAACACCGTCACGGCGGTGCCGAGGCGGATGCGGTGGGTTTGGCTGGCAATCGCGGCCAGCACGATCTCCGGCGACGAGATGGCGAAATCGTCGCGGTGGTGCTCGCCGACTCCGAAGAAATCCACCCCCATCTGATCGGCCAGCACGCCTTCGTCGATCACATTGCGGATCACCTGGGCCTGTGACAGCAACCCGCCCTGGGCCGTATCGAAGGTGACGTCTCCAAAGGTATCGAGTCCGAATTCAAGCTGCTGATCCATGCGTTTGATCGCCCGTAGCTCAGCCCATCCGGGGGCTGGGCGGTTGAAGAATGATGTGCCGCCGCTCAGCTTGCCAGCACGTCCTCGGCATGCGGATCGCCGGGTGCGGTGGCCCAGGCAAGTTCGACCAGCGTGACAATCCGTCGTCCGGCACCGTCGGTCTGACAGACGATCAGCCCTTGTTCCTCGATATAGGTCAGAACCCGGCGGGCGCGGCCCAGCGAGCGTGTGCCATAGGCGCGGGCGATGGCAAGATCGCTCGGGCAGGGCAGGCTTTCGCGGGCGGCGCCTGCGATCATCATGAAAATGCCCTGCATATCCTCGGGCAGCAGTGCTGCGCGTCGGGTGACATCCTGCCAGATGTCGTCCTCGGCGATCTCTGCACTGATCCCGGCCCGTGCCCGTGTGAGCATGCGGCGGAAGGCGGCCAGTTCCGGCACGCCGGAGCCCAAACCCTCAATGCGGCAGCGGACGAGAAAATCCTGATACAGCACGCCGATGGCGCGGAACCCGGCCTCGGGGTCGGCGAGGATGGCGCGCAGAATACGCTCCAGCCGGTCGCGACGTTCGGCGAGAATTTCCGGGCTCGGCATGGCCTCTTCCGTCTCCGACTGTCCCTCGGCCACGGCGGGCTTGGCGGCCATCAACTGGCTGAGCAGATCCGGTGCCGGCGCTGCTGGCGGACGGCGCTGCGGTCGGGCGGCCTCGGGGGGAGGGGCGGCGAGGATCACCGCGCGCGCGTCTTCCAACGCGGTCGGCAGCGGCGTCAGGCGTTGGATCGCGTTGCGCGGCTGGGTCTGGGTGACGCCGATGCGCAAGCTGAGCGGGCGACGCGACAATGCCGGGCCGAGCGCCATGAAATGCCCGCGCTCCAGATCGCGGAACGCCTCGGCCTGACGGCGCTCCATGCCGAGCAGGTCGGCAGCGCGCGCCATATCGATGTCGAGAAAGGTGCGGCCCATCAGGAAATTCGATGCCTCGGCCGCGACGTTCTTGGCCAGCTTTGCCAGGCGTTGCGTGGCGATCACCCCGGCCAGACCGCGCTTGCGGCCTCGGCACATCAGATTGGTCATCGCGCCGAGTGAGAGCTTGCGGGCATCGTCGGACACTTCGCCGGCAATCGCCGGGGCAAAAAGCTGCGCCTCATCGACCACCACCAGCATCGGATACCAATGGTTGCGATCCACCTCGAAAATGCCGCCCAGAAAGGCCGCTGCACGACGCAGCTGGTTTTCGGCGTCCAGCCCTTCGAGGTTGAGGACGGTGGAGACGCGATGCATGCGCGCCCGCTCGCCCGCCAGTTGCAGGCCCTGCTCCGTGTGGGCCTCGGCATCGATGACCAGATGCCCAAAGCGCTCGGCCAGGGTGACGAAATCGCCTTCCGGGTCGATGATCGCCTGCTGCACCCAAGGGCTGCTCTGCTCCAACAGGCGGCGCAGCAGATGGGACTTGCCTGAGCCTGAGTTGCCTTGAACCAGCAGGCGTGTGGCCAGCAACTCTTCCAAGTCAAGCGTTGCCGAAGCGCCTGCTGTGGTCTGCCCCATCTCGATCTCAACCGTCATATCCCGATTCGCCGCCTCCTTGCGCGGAGGAGGTTTATCGACCTGACCGGACAGACGAGCAACACATACTCGGCGCGGAGGACGTCAGAGCGACGATTCCGCCAAAACATCCGTCGCGCGGGTCTTCGGGCGCGGACTTGGGCCTTTGTTCAGCCCATATTGCGACAAGAAAGATTGTAGCCCTCCCACCAGGCTCTGCGCGCCTTCCAACGGCATCGTCACACGTGCGACGACAACAGCGCGCTGCACGGCAGGCTCAGTTGAATTATCCCAGCGCAGCGAGATAAACTTGATCGTCACACAGCCGGCATTGATCGAAAAACTCGTCGCCAGAGAAGCAAATACTTCAGGGGAGAACATATTTTCTACAATATCAACTGAATCGCGGCGGCGCTGTTCCGGTTGAGTTGCGGAAGTGTTGTTCGATTCAGCGCTCGGATCGGACATTGGCTTATTTCCTCTCAGACATATTCACAGACTGCCGACAATGCGGTGAAAGATCGGGCGTTATATGGACGTCGCAACTGCTGCTTAGAAGTGTCGATGTGATATTTACATCAGCCCCGTGCTGTTGTCGCATGTGTTTTGATTGCGTCGGCCAAAAACTTACCAAATCGATGGTGTGTGTAAGTTATGAGTGAATGCGACAATAAACGTAAATAATGTTAAATTCAAACCGCCGATCGGATCAAAATAAATTGATTGCCTGACAAAAAATGAAATATATTATGCCCCTTCGAATGCCCGGCGCCGAGTGCCTCCAATCTGGTGGGCTTGGGGTCGGATGACTCTCCGCCGGAGCGACGCGCGACCATATTGAACCGTGACGGTCCGATATGGTCGGGCTAAGTCGCTCTAAAATCATATGTTTCTAGAGACCGCCTCGGCAATCAACCGGAAGCGGTCAGCTTGTCTTGGGTTTTGGTGTCGAAATCGCTGGAATCATGGCGTTCATGCAGCTGGCTTGAAAGCTCGCCCTGCACCCGGTTGACCATCCGCCCGCGCTGCACCGCCGGTCGATCCCCCACCGCCTTGGCCCAGCGTTGGACGTTTTTGTAGCTCTCCACGTCCAGGAACTCGGCCGCGCCATAGAGCCAGCCTTTTACCAGACCGCCATACCAGGGGAAAATCGCTATATCGGCGATCGTATAATCCGGCCCCGCCACATAAGCGTTCTCAGCCAGACGGCGGTCGAGAACGTCGAGTTGGCGTTTAACCTCCATCGCGAAGCGGTCGATCGGGTATTCCATCTTCGTCGGCGCATAGGCATAGAAATGGCCGAAGCCGCCGCCCAGGAAGGGCGCGCTGCCCATCTGCCAGAACAGCCATGACAGACATTCTGCCCGTGCGGCGGTCTCGGTGGGCAGGAAGGCTCCGAATTTCTCGGCCAGGTGCATCAGGATCGCACCGGATTCGAACACCCGGATCGGCGTGGGGCCGCTATGGTCCATCAGGGCCGGAATTTTGGAGTTTGGATTGACGGAGACAAACCCACTGCCGAACTGATCGCCTTCGCCGATGCGGATCAGCCAGGCATCATATTCTGCCCCCTGATGGCCGAGGGCGAGCAGCTCCTCCAGCATGATCGTCACCTTCACCCCGTTGGGGGTTCCGAGTGAATAAAGCTGCAACGGATGGCGGCCAACCGGGAGCTCCTTGTCGTGTGTCGGCCCCGCGATCGGGCGATTGATGTTGGCAAAGCGCCCGCCATTGGCCTTGTTCCAGGTCCAGACCTTGGCCGGAACATATTCTGCTGTGTCGCTCATGCGGCGAACTCCTGTTGTGGACGTGCGGCGATCAACCCCGCCTTTCGAAGTTGTCTCGCCTAAGATGGGGCGCTGGCGCGGCTGTCGCCAGAGGCGTTGTCTCGCGTGGAGGTGTGTCATGCGATGAGACTGCGCAAAATTTCTGCCGTCATCTTCACGGAGCCTTAACCAAAATCCCGGATTTTGATCCGCACGAGGTCTCTCCTGCCGGACAAAACGTATCGGCCTTCCCTATGGCGAAAGGTATCACGATGCGTTTCAACCTTTATTTGGCTGATGGTCTGGCTGTTGATCTCTCCGATATCGTGCAGCCGGATATCGCTCTGCCCGAGATTCCGCCGCCACAGGATATACAGGAGGCACAATATGGTGTGCTCGCCGGTGCCACGACCGGCGTGACATCCAGTGTGGTGCTGGCTGGGCAGGCAAGCGGCGCGGCATCGCTGGCCTCCGCCCCGATCGGTGCCACCGCGCATGACGTGCTGGCGGCCAAGGGGCAGAGCGTGTCGCTGGCCTCCCTGTTCAGCGTCGGCGCATCTGCCGCCGACCCGACTTATCTGATCCTCAGCGGTCTGGATCGGGTGGAATACACCGCCGGATACGCAACGGGTGCGATGGGGCACCTGGTCGATGGCAGCGTGACGCAGGGGTTTGTGAATTCCAATGCCGATGCATGGTCGGTCGATGTGGTCTTCACCTATCAGGCCGCCACCGGCCAATATATCAATGCGACCTATGGCTCGCTGAGTCAGGTGATGTTCAAAACCGGCACCAATGCCGGTGACACCGCCACCTTCTCTCTGTTTGGCACCAACAACGCGTCGGTGGCGACGCAATATGCCGCGCAGCCGATGGTATTGTGCGCCAATCCGAGCCTTGTCACCGATTACGGCTCGGTTGCCATTGTAACGGCTGCGAATGCGGCAACATCGCCCGCCAGCGCCACGCCGGGTGGCATCGTCAGCGTGGCATTGAGCTTTGTCGGCGACGCCTGGAACAGTGAAGGCTGCTGGGTGCTCGCCTCGGACATCTCCGCCAAGGCCGGGGCGACATTGCCTCTGACCAGTTCGATGGTCGCAGTGGCGGGTATCGGCAATGGCGAGTGGTTCGTCGCCTATAATGGCCCGGTTTCGGCGAATGCGGGTTGGCAGAACAACCTTGTTGCCGGTGAGATGGTCAGCTTCGTGACCACCTCTGGCGGCGGCCACATCACCACGGTGGTGTCGGGGCAGGGGGCGAGCGCGCAGTTGGTGGACAACATCACCTACGTCAACGCCAATGGCAGCATTGCCGATGCGGCCAATGACGGTTCGGCCAACGACGTCATCGTGCAAGCCCCCCATGCCGCAAGTGCCGAGTTCAACGGCGTCAATGCCGCGTCCGTGGTGGTCTATGAACTCGACTGCCCGGTGGTGACGGCGACGAGTGCCGCGGTTTCGGTGGTCGAGGGGGCAAGCGTGACGCTTGCGGCGGATTTCAGCGCAACCAACCCGAAATCCGGCCAAAGCATCACGCAATATCAGGTCTATGACACCAACGCCGCCGACACGCTCACCTTGTCGGGGGTGGCCAATAAAACGGCGGTCTCGGCGGCCACGGCTTGCACGTTGACCAGTCTCTCCGGCCTCGCTCTGGCAGCAGGTGGCGCGACAGGCAGCGATACGGTGGAAGTGCGCGCCTATAACGGCAGCTATTGGGGCGATTGGACGGCATTGACGGTCAGCGTCACCGCCCCCGTGCCGGTGACGGCGGCGAAAGCCGTGGCCACGACCGGCACTGGCATGCTCGCCGTCTCCGACACCGCCGCCAATATCGGCGCCGAGGCAAATGCCCTGCAAACCCTGGCGGCAGCCGGGCGGCTGTCGAGCGTTGCGATCACCGGCGGTGGGACGGTGGCGCTGACAGATGCGCAATTGAGCAGCGATCACACATTGCTGGCACTGCTGCCCGCCAAGGCCTCGGTCAGTGTGGCCGCTGCCACCGTGGCGCAGGCGGCCGCTTTGCAGAGCAATGCGCAGGTGGCGGGTTTCTCCATCACCGATACCGCCGCCGATGTCACGGGCAAGACTGTGCTCGGAACCGACAACAAGCTCACCGGCATCACCATCACCGGCACGACCGGGGCGAATACGCTCAACCTGACCGGGATTTCCGCGCCGGTCGCGATCGATCTGGGCGGCGACACCGCAACCGTCACTGGCGGGCTGAGTGCGGCGGCGATGAATTTCATCACCCCGCCGGACGTGGTCACATTGGGCAGCGGGGCGGCGACGATCACGGCGGGCCTGACCGGCGGCAGCGGCATCGAGACGATTGCCAATTTCCAATTCGGCCTCGATCAGCTGCAACTCAGTCTGGGCAGTCTGACGGCGCTGAATGCGTTCAACACGCTCTATAACGGCGCGCACGCCATCGCGCTGACCGGGGGCGGGCTGACGCAGGGCGTGGTGTTGATCAATCAACCAACCACAATGACGGCCGCCTCGCTGCTCGCCGGTCATGTCCATATCGCCGGCGGGGTGGCGACGATCGCCTGAGCCGCCTCAGCGCGTTTGCCGCATCGTCGTCAGATCCAGCAGCAGCGCCAAGACGATCGCCACCGCCCCGAGCGCGAACAGCAGCCGGTCATCGCCGCCGGTATGGGCGAACAGGAACGACATGCCATAGGCACCACCAGCCTGCAGCAGGGCGAAGCTGGTGGTGGCCGTGCTCCAGGCCGCCTTTTGCGCGGCCGCGTCGCCGTGCAGCAATTGATGCACCCGGCCGAGCACCAGCGGCACGATGCCGGGGGTGAAGGCGCCCACCACCAAACTCGAAACCGCCAACCCCATCGCGCCGGAACTGAGCAAAGGCAGCCCGACAGCGGCGATCTCAACCACAAAGGCCAGCCGCAACGCCGCCGCGAAGCCGATGCGGTCGGCGATATGGCCATTGACCACCGGCCCCGCGACGGCACCCAGGCCGAACAGCACCCAATAATGCGCCCCCACCTCCAGGCCCTGGCCAAGATCGCGGGCGACGTAATCGACCAGGAAAATCATATGCGGCACCAAGCCCGCCGCGTTGAGCGCGTATTCGCCATACAGCGCCCGCAATTGCCGCGTCGGGTGCACAGCCGGGGGGGCGACGGCGGTAGGGGGTGCAGGTGCTGCTGGGGCAGGCCAGCCGCTCCAGGCGATCAAAGTCAGCACCAGCGCCAGCCCGCCCAGCCCGATCCAGGCCTGCTGCACGCCCAGCCGCAACAACAGCGGCACCAGCGTGCCGGAGGCCGCAATCCCAAGTCCCACCCCGGCAAAGATCGCCCCGCTGGCCAGGCCGCGTCGCGCGGGCGGGATATGTGCCAGCACGGTCGGGGCGGCGAGCACCATCAGCGCCCCGCCGGAGATGCCGGACAGCAGACGCCAGGTGAAAAACCACAGAAAGGCAGGCTGCAACGCACAGGCGAAGAACATCGCGCTCGCCAACAGCATCATCGCCCGCAGCAGCACCGGCCCAGGCACATGCGCGGCCATCGGTCGGGCCAGCAGCGCGCCGGCCAGATACCCCGCCAGATTGGCCGCCCCCAGATAGGCGGCAGCGGCGGCGGCGAACCAGCCTGCATCGATAATCGCCGGCAGCAGGGGCGTATAGGCGAATCGCGCCAGGCCGATGCCCACAAGACAGGCGCAAAATCCCGCGAGCGTCGCCCGCCACATGCCGACACCGGCCTCGATCGTCTCGCTCCTGCGCATCTGTGTCTCCATGCGCCCGCGATGCGGCGCCCAACATCCCACCCATTCGACGAAAGCGGCGCCAGGGCAAGCCCATGCCGTGCGATGCGGGCGGGGCTGGTCGGCGGCGACACGTCTTGGCACACTCGTCCTCCTGAACACCAAAGCACGCCTTGGGAGGCCGCACCGATGACTCAGACTGTCCAGCAACCGGGCCGATTGTATGTGAAATCTCTCAAAGGCGAAGTCTCCGCCGAGGAATGGCAGGCGCGGGTCGATCTGGCCGCCTGTTATCGGCTGATCGCGCATTTCGGCATGGACGACATGATGGCCAACCACATCACCCTGCGCGTGCCGGGGGAGGAAGGCGCGTTTCTGACCAATTCCTACGGCCTGATGTATGAGGAGATGTGCGCCTCCTCGCTGGTCAAGATCGACATTGATGGCCGCGTGCTGCTCAAGCCGGATTTCGGCGATCTGAACTATGGCATCAACATTCCCGGCTACATCCTGCACAGCGCCGTGCATCGGCATCGCCCGGAGATCGGCTGCGTCATCCACACGCATAGCTGGCCGGGCATGGCGATCTCCTCGCTGGCCTGCGGCTTGCTGCCGCTCAATCAGACATCGATGCGGTTCCTGAAAATCGCCTATCACGACTTCGAAGGCGTGGTGCTCAACCTGGAGGAACAGGCGCGGCTGGTGCGCGATCTGGGCGATGCCGAGGCGCTGATCCTGCGCAATCACGGCCTGCTCACCGTCGGGCGCACGGTGGGGGAGGCGTTCAACTGGATGCATCGGCTGGAATTGTCCTGCAAGGCGCAGCTGGCGGCGATGGCCTGCAACACGCCGTTTCAGGCGGTCTCGGCCGAAGTGTTGAACAACACCTGGAACCAATATCAGCCCGGCACCCGCCGCCCCTATGGCGTGATGGAATGGCCCGGCCTGCTGCGTCTGCTGGACCGGAAGGATCCGAGTTTTCGGGCGTAATTCCAGCGGTCGTTCCTTATATGGTTAATCATCCGGAACAAAGAAGTCGCCTGTCCGCGGCGGCGCTCAGTCGTTCCAATAAAACCGCCGCTGCCGTCGCGCCGCTGACAGAACGCCGCGCGGCAGCGGAATCCGCCCCCAATCGATCTTCGGACGCGGCGTGCGCGGCCGAGCCTTGATCTCTCGGATCTTCGGCTCCGGCGTGAGCGCACCGGGCTGGAGCACCGTCGTCTCAATCGCCAACATCCGACATACCGGACGCAGAAGGCGAGCGGCTTGCGGGGCTGCCGTCAGCAGTTCCACCATGTCCGGCTGTTCCAGCAGATGGCGCAATTGGCTGCCATAGCCAGCCGCCTCATACGAAACCGCCCGCACCAGCCAGCCGAACCGCCCCGGCCAGAACCGCGCACCGCGCTGGGCGACACCGCGCACGCCCTGCGGCGTCCCAGACGCCCGACGCACCAGCCGCCCGGCCCGAAACCGCGTCATCAGCCGCGCGATCTTCCCGCAAATCTCCCCCAGCCGTCGATGGAGCAGCAGCGCCAGCAGGGTGTTGAACACCCCCCGTTTTTGCCATCCCCCCACGCTCCCGCGCAGCGCATGCAGCACCGTCAGCAGGCTCAGAGAGGCGGAAAGGGGCGCGGAAGAGGTCATTCACTAACTAACGCATGTTATTTGGAATAACGCAAGGCAAATCGTCGGGCGGGTGCACCCCGCCATCGTCACGCCACAGGGCGGGCATGGGTTTCCCCGCAACCGACGCCGCCGCGCGCTACCCTGGCGCCGCCTTTGTGGAAGATGCCAACACGATCCCCGCCGCGATCGTGGCAAAGCCTGCCGCGTGGTAGAGATGAAACTGCTCATGCAGGAACATCACCGCCAGGATGCTGCCAAACAGCGGCATCAGATGCATCGACTGTCCTGCCAGACCGGCGCCGATCAACTCCACCCCGCGATTGAAAAACAGATACGCCACGAAAGACGGCAACACCGCCATATAGGCCACGCCGAGCCAGGTCGCCGTGCTGTGGTGAATGCGCGCGCCGGAGGCGTATTCCGCCGCCACAAAGGGCAGCATCATCATCGAGCCGATGCCCATCGCCGCCACCAGGAAGCTCAATTGCGGCACCTTGGGCCGTTTGCGCAGCATCACGCAATAAAACGCATAGATCGCCAGCGCCGCCAGCACCCACAGATCGCCCCGGTTCATCTGGAATCGCGCCAGCACCGCCAGCGAGCCCCGGCCGGAAATCGTGGCCACGCCCGCCAAGGACAGCAAAACCCCCAAGGCTTGGCGGATGGACGGCTTTTCGCGAAACAGCAGATACGCCCACACCACGATGATCAGCGGCGTGGCCGACTGCATCAGCAGTACATTCAATGCGGTGGTACTGCGCACGCCGATATAGGACATCGAATTATACGACGCGATGCCGGTGGCCGACAGCGCCAACATGATCTTCCAATGTCGCAGAATGATCGGAAAATCCCGCTTCAAGCCCGGCCACGCGAAGCCGAAGGCAACCAGGAACGCGCCGGTCCAACGCAGATAGGCCAACGCGATCGGCGGCACCTGCCCGGCCATGCCGCGCGCGAGGACGATATTGCCCGCCCAGAACAGATTGCCCGCAATCAGCAGCGCCCAGGCGGAGTTCCAGAAGGCGCGGATCATCCTGTGGGCAACAGTCGCGCAAGCCGATCCGCGCCCGCCGGCGCCCGGACCATCGCCCGGCCGCGATGGCGATGCCCCCGGCGGCGCGGCGCGGCGGTCCATGCTGTGGTCTGGCTCATCTGACACGCCCCCGATGCTGCCCGCCTGTCCCCGCAAGGGGCGGCCGCCTTCGGCAAAACTCTGCCAGCACCGGGCTTGGCCGTCTATGGCGGCACGCGGCCGCATTCCGCGCCAAATGGCTTGCTGGAGAAGCGCGCATAAAGAAATTTCAAAACATCGTCGCTTTTCGTTTGACAGCCTCCGTATGTGGACGTAAAAGCCGCCTCCCGACGTTGACTGGTTTTCTTCGCAAGAAGACGGCAAGTTGAATTTAGGTTGTTCTTTGAAAATTGCATCTGGAATGGAAGGGATACGTTGGCGGCGCTTGGCTGTTACTTTATCTG
>JARLIM010000036.1 GCA_031291725.1 Acetobacteraceae bacterium | reverse complement strand
GGCCGCCGAGCTGGTTCGCCTGGGCGTTGCCAAGTCTGCCATCAGCATCACCGCCTTCGGCGACACCAAGCCGCTGGTGCCGACCGCTCCGGGCGTGCGCGAGCCGCAGAACCGTCGCGTCGAAATCGTCCTGAAGTAATCCTCAGCACGCTCTGACTTCAAAAGACCCCTGCGCCCCACCGGGTGCAGGGTTTTTTGTTTGGCCGCTGCTCCGGCGGGCGGCTCAACTCTTCTTCACGGCCTGCGACTTGGCCGGGGTAGACGATTTGGCGGGCGTCGCCGTGCTGGGCGTCTTCGGCGGCGGAGCGGTGCATTCCTCGACCGCCAGCACCTGATCGAATTTCTGCGCAACCGCATACTCACCCAGCGCCTTGCCGTCTTGCAGGGCGAGCACCTGATCCATCATCGGCAGCGAGGTCTTGCAGAAATCCGCACCATAATACTGACCGGCTTCAGACATCTGGTTGATCTGCGCCGTCTCGTATTGATCCTGATTGGCCACACCCTTGTTGCCATAGGCGCGACCGAAGAAGCCGCCAACAACCTTGTTCTGAGCGGCGACATCGTTGCGGAACTTCACAGTGAAGGCGTTGAACTGCCCTCGGGCATCGCAGGTGATCTCGATCACCGACATCTGCATCCGCAGCGCCGCCACGGCAAAAGCCACTTTCTCGGCTGGCTTGCCACAGATCGGGGCCGGCGTGGGTGCCGGGAAGACCGGCTTCGGACGCTCGACGACGACAGGCGCGGGCGGCGGCGGCGGTGGCGGCGGGGTGGCGCAACCGGCCAGGGCGGTCAGAATGGCGAGGGGCAACACTTTGCGCATGAATCTCTCCGAAGCGGCTTGAATGCGTCGAGTCAGTCGATCCCGCGCCTTTTAGCGACGCACCCGTCGCGCCGGAACCCCAAACGCCACTTAACCGCCGGTTTTGCAGGTGGTCCCGGAATTGCAGGGCATTTTGCGGCAGAGTGGGCACACTCCGTTGCGCAACGGGAATACCTCGGATTGGGGATTGCATCCGTCGCGCATCTGCTATGCTATTGAAACGTCGCACCACGCGGCGTGATCCAGGGACTGTTTTGTTCAGATGTCTCAATCCGCTTCTCAGACCCAGTCTGACCCATTCAAAGACTATCAATCCGGCCCGTATTTCTGCGAGCTGACCAGAGACAGACCAGACGATGCGGGAGCGGCGGCGATTGTGCGCCAGCGCATCGGCAAGATCGGCCTCGACGCCCTGCGCGCCCGCGCGGCGGCGGCGGAGAACGATCTGATCAATCTGGGCATCACGTTCACGATCTACTCGGAAAGCCAGGCGATCGACCGGATTCTGCCGTTCGATTGCATCCCGCGCATCCTCACCGCCCGCGAATGGGACACCATCGAGCGCGGCGTGAAGCAGCGCGTGGCGGCGTTGAACCTGTTCCTGCATGACATCTACCACCAGCGCCACATCACCAATGACGGCGTGGTGCCGGCCGATCTTGTCTATGGCAATGCCAATTACCGCCCGGAAATGGAGCAATTCCCGATCCGCTTCGGCACCTATGTCCATATCTGCGGCACCGATATCGTGCGCGATGAGGCGGGTGAGTTCCTGGTGCTGGAAGACAATGCCCGCACGCCCTCCGGCGTGTCCTATGTCGTCGAGAACCGTCATCTGATGTCGCGCGCCTTCCCGGACCTGCTGGCCGGGATGAAACTGCGCCCGGTGGACGATTACGGTGCGCGTCTGCTCGCCGCCATGACCGAGGTTGCCCCCGAAGGCGTGGACGACCCGCAAGTGGTTCTGCTCTCGCCGGGCATCTACAACTCCGCCTATTTCGAGCACGTCTTCCTCGCCCGTGAGATGGGCGTGCCGTTGGTGGAGGGTGCCGATCTGGTGGTCGAGAAAGACCGCGTCTATATGCGCACCACGGCGGGGCTGCGCCCGGTGCACACGATCTATCGCCGTATCGGCGACGATTTCCTCGATCCCACCGTCTTCCGACCGGACAGCATGCTCGGCGTGCCCGGCCTGATCGGGGCGTGGCGCAAGGGCAATGTGACCCTGGCCAACGCGGTGGGCACAGGTGTTGCCGACGACAAGGCGATCTATGCCTATATGCCGCGCATCATTGAATATTACCTCAAAGAGACGCCGATCCTGAAAAACGTGCAGACCAATATCTGCCGGGAGAAGGCGGGGCTGGATTACACGCTGGCCAATATCGAGAAGCTGGTGCTCAAGCCGGTGGGCGAATCCGGCGGCTACGGCATCACCATCGGCCCGCGCGCGAGCAAGGCCGAGATTGACGTGGCGCGCGCCAGCCTGCTCGCCGATCCCTCCAACTGGATCAGCCAGCCGGTGATCAGCCTGTCGGTGGCGCCGACGCTGACCGATGACGGCATTCAGCCGCGCCATCTCGATCTGCGCCCGTTCGCCGTCACCGGCCGCGACACCTGGGTGTTGCCGGGCGGCCTGTCCCGCGTGGCGATGAAGAAAGGCTCGTTGGTGGTGAATTCGTCGCAGGGTGGCGGGTCGAAGGATACCTGGGTGTTGTCGGAGGATGCGCCGTCACAGTCGCAATCTCAGTCACAATCCCAAGGCCAATTCCAGTCGCAGGAGCAACGCCGATGAGCCGAGATATGCCGTTGCTGGCCCGCTATGCCGAAGGCCTGTTCTGGATGGCGCGCTATCTGGAGCGCATCGAGAACCTTGCGCGTCTGGTGGATGTGACGCAGAATTTCGAAAGTCCGGGCCGTGAGGCGGAATCCTGGCTGGCGATGATCCGCATCAACGCCGACGAGGAGGGCTTTGCCGAACGCGGCGGCGGGCTGAGCGCGGAGAATGTGAAGCGGTTCTATCTGCTCGATCGCTCCAACCCCACCTCCATCCCGTCCGCCCTCGAATCCGCCCGCACCAATGCCCGCACGCTGCGCCCACTGATCTCGACGGAGATGTGGATGCAGATGAATGTCTTTCATCGCGACATGCTCTCGCTGACCGAGGCGGATGTGGCGGGCGATCAATTGTCGCGGTTGTGCGGCAAGATCAAGGAAGGCGTGCAGGCGCATACCGGCATCACCGAGGGCACGTTCTTTCGCGATCAGGGCTGGGAATTCTATCAGCTTGGCCGCCTGATCGAACGCGCCGACCAAACCACGCGTCTGCTCGACATCCGCTATCATCTGTTGGTGCCCGGCGGGAAAGAGGAGCGCAAACAGGCAGAGGCGACGCAATGGGGCGGCGTTCTGCGGGCGCTTGCCGGCTATCATGCCTTCCGCCGCGTGGCGGGGGCGACGTTCACGCCGGTGGATGTGGTGGCATTCCTGCTGCGCGACACATCATTCCCACGCTCGGTGGCGGTGTGTCTGGAAGGCATCGAATGGCATCTCAGCCGTCTGCGCAGCCGCTACGGCCTGCGCGGCACGGTGGCGGGGCTGGAGCGGGTGGAAGAACTGCGCGCCGGTCTGTTGGGTCGATCGGTGGACAAGATCGTCAATGACGGCCTGCACATTTTCCTCGACGGCGTGCAGCGCGACCTGATCCTGCTGGCAGCGGAAATCGGCACCCCGTTCTTCCGCGATTGGCGTCCGGCGGCGGCTTGAAGCCTGAAGGTGGTGGGATGCGCACGGCATCCCACCTTACGAATTGCCCGCCCAGGCCCGCCCCACCGCGCGCGCTTGTGCCACATAGGCGTCGATGAAGGCATTTGGCGGGTCATCCATCCGGCGCAGAGCCGCATAGGCGAAGCTGATCGTGGGGCGGAATGGGCGCGCCACCACGCCGCGCGGCAGCACGAAGGTGCTCATCCGATGGGTGATCGCCAGACCCAACCCTTCGGCGACGCAGGAAATCATCAGCGGCGTGGCATTCACCGCCACCGAGACATGGCGCACCAGACCGATACGGTCGAACGCGGCATCGACCATCGATTGCAGCAGGCGCGGCTCGTTGAGGCGGATGAAACTCTGCCCGGCCAAGGCGGGCGGATCGAGCATTTCGGCAGCGGCCAACGGATGCTGCTCCGGCAACAGACACACCGCCTCCCCCTCGACGATCATCTCCACCCGCAACCCCGGTGCCGAGGCGGGCAGGGCCACCAGACCGACATCGATGCGGCGTGAGGCGAGCGCCTCCACCTGCTGCCTGCGATCAATTTCGATCACCTCCACCGCCAGATCCGGATAATCCTGTTTGAACGCCACCAAGGCGCGCGGGGCGAGGCCGTGCGCCAGGGCGGAGACGGCGGCGATGCGCAGAATACCTGAGCGCCCACGCTGCAACGCCGCCGCCCATTCGCGCAAACGACCCAACCCGCCAAGGGCAGCCTCCGCCTGCTGCAAAAACGCCGCGCCCGGTGCCGTCACCATCAGCCGGCGATTGTCGCGGGTGAAGAGTTGAAAGCCGAGCTCACTCTCCAACGCCGCCACCAAACGGCTGACAGCGGGCTGAGTCAGACCAATCTCCTCCGCCGCCCGCGTCACCCCGCCCAGATGCCACACCGCCAGGGCAGCACGTAGTTGCGCGGTGTCGGGAATGCGCTCGGCCATATCCATGTCTCCACGGCATGAAAAGATCAGATAAAATCATTTTACCGCATGGCGCAGGACTGCAACACAATTCGCAGGAAATGCACCAGAGGGCAGAGACATGCTCACCGCCGAACAAAATGAAATGCTCACCCGCATCGGCCCCGGCACACCGATGGGCAACATGATGCGCCGCTACTGGCACCCGATCGCAGCGGCCAATGAGCTTGACACCAAATGGACCAAGAAGATCCGCCTGCTCGGCGAGGATCTGGTGCTGTATCGCGATCGCCAGGGCAAGCGCGGATTGATCGGCGAACTCTGCCCGCATCGCCGCGCCTCGATGGTGCATGGCATTCCCACACAGGAAGGTTTGCGCTGCCCGTATCATGGCTGGGAATTCAACGGCCAGGGCCATTGCACCGACATGCCCAACGAGACCGATCACGGCAAAGCCAGCTTCCGCGAGAAGATGCGCATGGCCGCCTATCCGGTGGAAGAACTCGGCGGCATGCTGTTCACCTATATGGGCCC
The DNA here is from genome assembly GCA_031291725.1 of Acetobacteraceae bacterium. Taxonomy (GTDB): domain Bacteria; phylum Pseudomonadota; class Alphaproteobacteria; order Acetobacterales; family Acetobacteraceae; genus CAIQQQ01. Next base: position 7,493 of record JARLIM010000036.1, on the reverse strand, counting down.
GCCGGAGACGCAGCCGCTGCTGCCGCGCTTCGATGGCTTTGTGGCCGAGGGCACGGTGCGCATGCTCGGCCGTTGCCTGATTCCGGTGAACTGGCTGCAGATCATGGAGAACTCCGCCGATCCGATTCACACCGAATGGCTGCACGGCCATCACTATGAATTCCTCAAGGAGCAGCTGGGCGAGAAGGTGGCAATCTCCGCGCATCACGCCAAGATCGCCTTCAAGGAATTCGAATGGGGCATGACCAAGCATCGCCTGCTCGTCGGGCAATCCGAGGAGAGCGACGATTGGAAGGTCGGGCATCCCATCGTGTTCCCGACCATGCTGGCGGTGGGCAACGGCGATGCGCATCTGCGCTCCTACGCCTTCCAAATCCGGGTGCCGGTGGACGACACCCACACGATGCATATGTGGTACACCTCCTATCAGCCGCAGGACCCTTCCAAGATCCCCGAACATCTGAAGGGCACGGTGCATCTGTATGATGTGCCGCTGTATGGCGCGGACGGCGAGTTCCTCGTCGAGACCGTGGATAATCAGGACATGATGGCCTGGGTGACGCAGGGGGCGATTGCGGATCGCACGCTGGAAAATCTCGGCTCCACCGACCAGGGCATCGCGCTGTATCGCCGTATGCTGCGCCGTGAGATGCAGAAGGTGGCCAATGGCGAAGACCCGATGGGCACGCTGCGCGATCCGGCACGCAACGAGGTGATCGACCTGCCGAACGAACGCAACAAGCACCATTTCTCCGACGGCTTCGGCAAGTTCCTGCTGCGCACGCATGGTCGCTTCTCCCCGATTGCGCAGGATCTGATCGACATCTTCGAGACGCCGAAGCCGGGGCCGATTCGTCTTGCGGGTTGAACCGACGCTCTTGTCCGACATGGCGAGGAGCGCCGACGGCGAAGGGGATAACGCGTGACCATCCGCTTCGGCATCGCTGGCCTGGGCACCGCTGGCCTCGCCTTCATCCCGCCCTTGCTGGCGCGGCAGGACGCCTTGCTGGTCGCCGTGTCCGATCCGGATCCGAACGCGGCCAGACCGCCGGATGTCGCAGCCTATCCATCCCTGAAGGCGATGCTGGGGCATGACGGGTTGGATGCGGTGATCGTCGCCACCCCCACCCCCTTGCATTGCGCCCACGCCACCGCGGCCCTGGCGGCGGGCAAGCATGTCATTCTTGAAAAGCCGATGGCCACCAATCTGGCCGAAGCGGAGATGATCCAGCGCACCGCCCGCATCGCCCGCCGCGCTGTGTTGATCGGGCATTCGCATTCCTTCGATCTGCCGGTGCAGCGCATGCGCGCCATCATTGCCTCGGGTCGTCTGGGCCGCGTGCGCATGATCCAGACCGCCGCCTACACTGACTGGATGTATCGCCCACGCCGCCCGGATGAACTCGACGCACAGCAGGGCGGCGGGGTGGTGATGCGGCAAGGGGCGCATCAATTCGACATCATCCGTCTGCTTGGTGGCGGCGATCTGCTGGAGGTGACGGCGCAGACCTTCGACTGGGATCCGAACCGCCCCGGCATCGGCGCGCATCAGGCGTTTCTCCGTTTCGCCTCGGGCGCCACCGCCACTGCACTCTATAACGGCTATGGCGGCCTCGGCATGGCGGAACTGACGCACGGCATTGGCGAATGGGGTTTCGCGGAACCGCAAACCGTGCCCAGCCTGCGCATTCCCCCCACCGATATCGCCGCCGCCAAACGCAGCCGCGCCCAGGCATCGGACAAATCGCAGGCGCCGTTCCAGCCGCATTTCGGCCTGACGGTGGTCAGCGGCGAGCGCGGCGATATACGGCAATCGCCACAGGGCCTGATCGTCTATTCCCCGGAAGGCCGCGAGGAGATCGCGCTGCCATCTGGGCAAATTCCGCACGCGATGCTGCTCGACGAATTCATCGACAGCCTCGCCGGGCGGCGGACGATGCTGCATGACGGGCGATGGGGGTTGGCCAATCTGGAAGTCTGCTTGGCGGTGATGCAATCGGCGGAAATCGGTGCTCCGGTCCGCCTCGTCCATCAATATGCCCTGGAGGAGCCCGCATGAACGCCGCCGAGCTTGACGCTCAGATCCGCCGCCTCGCCGCCGCCCGCGCGGCTGATCCGGCACCGCACCCTGCCCTGCCACCGTGCGATCCGGCGCAATTGCACACGCTGGACAATCTGCTCTGGCATGTCCGCCCCGCTGCCGACGCGCCGATGCTGGAGCTGTGCTTCTTGCATCCCGGCCTGGGCTGGATGCGCCTGGCCCTGTCACGCGGTCAGGTGGAAGATCTGCACATGGCGGCCATATTCGCCGCTGACGAGATGCAGACCCGCCACAACCCTTCCGTCGCCATCACAGGAGTCGACGCCAGATGAGTGCCATCGCCCACGCCCGCCAGGAATTGATCCACGCCGGCCTCGTGCTGGAGCATCAGGGCTTTGGCGACATGACGCGCGGCCATGTCTCGGTGCGGGTGCCGGGCAATCCGGCGCATTTCTTCATGAAGCCGCATTCCATCGGCTTCGATGAAATCACCGAGGAAAACATCCTCACCATCGACATCGAAGGCGAGGTGGTCGGCGGCACCGCCCGGCCGCACAGCGAGCGTTACATCCATTCCGAAATTTTCCGCGTGCGTCCGGATATTCAGGCGATCATCCACGCCCACCCGCTGCACACCATCGCCTTCTCCGCCACCGGGCAGGCATTGCGCCCCCTGAACCAGGGCGGGGCGATGTTCTCCGGTCATTTGCCGGTCTTTGTCGAGACGATGGATCTGATCCGCAACAAGGCTCAGGGGGCTGCGGTGGCGGCGTGCCTGGGGCAGGACAATGCGGTGCTGATGCGCAGCCATGGCGTGGCGATGGCGGGTGGGTCGTTGGCGGAGGCGGTGGTGCTGTGCGTGATGCTGGAGGAAGCAGCGCGGATTCAATTGCAGGCGAGTGCGATCGGGCTCGACGGGTTCGCGTTTCCGCCCGAGGATGTGGCAGCCTTGCGGCAAAAGCTGACGCGGCCGGATCAGTATCAGGTGAATTTCGACTATCTCGTGCGCAAGGCAAAGCGGGCGATGAGACTGTAAGACGCCGCCATCACGCGCCAGGCGTGGCGATCCAGGGAAGAAACATCATCATGACCCGAATGGGCAAATCCACGTGCTAGACGCTGCCTATCATGCCCTTCTGCTCATCCTGGAGCCGATGCGGCTGGCGATTATGTTCGGCGGCGTCCTGCTCGGCCTCGCCCTGGGCGTCATTCCCGGCCTGGGCGGCATTGTCGGCCTCGCGCTGCTGATCCCGTTCACCTACCATATGGATGCCCCTTCGGCCTTCGCGCTGTTGCTCGGCATGGCCTCCGTCACCACGGTGTCGGATTTCATCCCCGCCGTGCTGTTCGGTGTGCCCGGAACGGTGGGGGCCGCGGCCACCGTGCTGGACGGCTATCCGATGGCGCAGCAGGGCAAGGCGGCGCGGGCGTTCGGCGCGGGCTATGCGGCATCGCTGGCGGGCGGAATTTTCGGCGCCCTCGTGCTCGGCCTCGCCATCCCGATTCTGCGCCCGCTGGTGCTCTATCTCGGCTCGGCGGAATTGCTGGCCTTCTGTATTTTCGGCCTGTCGATGGTGGCAGTCCTGTCCGGCAAGGCACCGATGCGCGGGCTGACCGCCGCAGCCTTGGGGCTGATGCTGTCGATGGTCGGCTCCGATCCCGAGACCGGCACCCAGCGTTGGACCTTCGACACCCTCTATCTGTGGGACCATCTGCCGCTGGTGCCGGCCACACTCGGCCTGTTTGCCGTGCCGGAACTGGCCGAGATGGCGGTGCGGCGGAATTTCCTCAAAGGGGATGCCAAGGCGTTGATGTCGCAAGCCACGCAATGGGATGGCGTGCGCGATGCGTTGACATCCTGGAAGCTCATCCTGCGTTGCTCCGGCCTCGGCGCGCTGCTTGGTGCCATTCCGGGGATCGGCTCGGCGGTGATCGACTGGATCGCCTATGGCCACGCCCTGCAAACCGAGAAGAACACCGAAGGCTTCGGCCATGGCGACGTGCGCGGGGTGATCGCGGCGGAAAGCTCCAACAACGCCAAGGAAGGCGGCCATCTGGTGCCGACGATTGCCTTCGGTGTGCCGGCCGGAGCCTCGATGGCATTGCTGCTCTCGGCCTTCCTGCTGCACGGCTTCCAGCCGGGGCCGGAGATGCTGACCAAACATCTCGATGTCACCTATTCCATCGTCTGGACGCTCACGCTGTCGCACATCATGGGGGCGCTGATCTGCCTCGCCGCCTCCGGGCTGTTTGCCAAGCTGGCGCTGATCCGGGTGGGGCTGCTGGTGCCGTCGGTGCTGGCGATCATTCTGCTCGGGGCGTTCAATGGCAGTCAGAGTTGGGGCGATCTGTATTCGGTGGCGATCTTCGGCGGGCTCGGCTGGGCGATGAAACAGCTGAACTGGCCGCGTCCGCCGCTGATCCTGGGCCTTGTGCTCGGCAGCATGTTCGAACGCTATCTGTTCATCACCCAGCAACTTTTCGGCTGGTCCGCCTTGAGCCGCCCGGTGGTCGCCGTGGTGCTGCTGGGGGCGGCTTATGTGGTGTTGCGTCCGGTGGTGCTGTCCACCCGGCGTATCTTCAACAACCGGCAGGCACTGGCGATGGGCTGGATCGCGCCGCGCTGGAGTTGGAATGCCGGGTTCGCCGCCTTGCTGCTCGCCATTGTGGTGCATGCGCTGGTCATCTCCACCGACTGGCCCGATCATGCGCAGATCGTGCCGCAGGCGGCCGGGTTTGCCGCCTTGCTGTTCGGCTTCGGCGTGCTGATCACCGAAGCCTTCGGCCAGCGCCGCAACCCGATGGCCTTGGCGAAAAAGATCGGGCTGGCGGTGGGGCATGCGCCGCAAGCCGCCCCCGGCGAAGGACCGGCGAAAGCGCATACCAAGCAGGAACGTGCCCGCGCCTGGCGCTTCTTCCTCTGGCTGGCCGCGGCCCTGATCGCTGCCACGCTGATCGGCCTGCTGCCGGGTCTGGCCCTTGCGATCTTCTGCCTCGCCTGGCGCGAATTCGGCGAACCGGCCAAGCGGGCGGGGTTGCTTGCGCTCGGCATGAGCCTGTTCTTCTGGCTCGTCTTCGACCGGATATTTTCCACGCCCTGGCCGGATTCAGTGCTGGGCGATGCCTGGCCGTGGCTGCGGGCGGTAAGTGGTTTGGTGTAGGCTGACATGCGGGCTGGGGAGAGAACAATGACCATAAAACACCTACGGGCTGCCCTGCTGGGACTCTTGGCCCTGACGGCCGCCCCGATGGCACGGGCGCAAACGCCGGACGAATTCTACAAGGATCGCACCGTCAACGTGATCATCGGCTACAGCGTCGGCGGGGGATACGACCTCTATGCCCGGCTGCTCTCCCGCTTCATGGGCGACCATATGCCGGGCAAGCCGACCGTCGTGCCGCAGAACATGACCGGCGCCGGCAGCCTGAAAGCCGCTCTCTACCTCGCCTCCATCGCCCCCAAAGACGGCGCCACCTTCGGCACCTTTGGGCGCTCGGTGGTGCTGGAGCCGTTGTTCAGCGGGGCGAAATTCGACCCACGCAAATATTCCTGGCTCGGCTCGATCACCGCCGATAGCAGCCTGTGCGTCTCCTGGGCCGATTCGCCGATCAAGACCTGGGACGATCTGATGACCAAACAGGCCCGCATGGGCGGTCAGGCCAACGGGTCAGACCCGGACGTGTATGCCTCCATCCTCAAAACCCTGTTCGGCTCCAATCTGCGCCTCGTCACCGGCTATCCCGGCAACAACGAAATGGCCCTCGCCCTGGAACGCGGCGAGTTGGACGGGTTTTGCGGCCTGTCCTGGTCCAGCCTGCTCAGTCGGCATCGCGATTGGATCGATGGGCACAAGATCAACATTCTGGTGAAAGCCTCGGCGGGCGGCGACGATCAAATCGTGGCGCCGCAAATGCTCGACAAACTCACCGACCCGAAAAAACGCGCCGCCCTCTCCCTCATCCTCGCCACCCAGGCGATGGCGCGGCCCTATGCCGCACCGCCGGGCGTCGATCCGGCACGGCTGGCGGTGCTGCGCCGCGCGTTCATGGACACCATCAGCAGCCCGGAATTCCGCGCCGAGGCCGACAAGCTCGGCCTTGATGTCGCCCCGGTTCCGGCGGCAGAAGTGGAAAAGCGATTGGCCGACATCTACAGCCAACCGGCCGATGTGGTGGCGCTGGCAAAACAGGCGGTGGGGCAATGAGTGGCGTTCGCTTCAAACAGCATGAATCCTCCCTGGGCGCCGATGCGCTGGATGTCGATCTGTCGCAGCCTTTAGGCGAGGCCGATGCGGCGTTGATCCTGGGGGCGTTGAGCGCCTTCGGGGTGTTGCGCTTTCCCGGCCAAAATCTGCAACCGGCCGATATCAAAGCCTTCGCCGCCCGGTTCGGCACGCTGGAAATCAACGTCGCCGGCGCCTTCCAGGAACCCGGCCTGCCCGAGGTGATGACGCTGTCGAACATCGTCGTGGACGGCAAACCCATCGGCCTGTCCGATGCCGGGCAGGATTGGCACACCGACATGTCCTATTCGGCGCAGGTGGCCTTCGCCAATGTGCTCTACGGCATGGTCATCCCGCGCCGCGATGGCGTGGTGCTCGGTAACACCGAATTCGCCGATATGTATGCCGCCTATGACGACCTGCCCGACGAGGTGAAGGATCGGCTGGCCGGGGTGACGGCGACGCATGATTTCAACAAATTCTGGGAGGTGATGCGCAGCCGCCCCGGCTCCACCCGCCAGCCGCTCACCGAGGAACAGCGCCGCAAAAAGCCGCCCGTGTCGCAGCCGGTGGTGCTGCGCCATCCGGTCACGGGCCGCAAAATCCTCTACGCCAATCCGGGCTACACCATGTGGATCGACGGCTGGGACCGCGCGGAGAGTGACGCCATGCTCGACTATCTCTTCGCCCATCAACTGCAAGACGAATATCGCTATACCCATCGCTGGACCGAGGGCGACCTGCTGATCTGGGACGATTTATGCACCCTGCACAACGCCATCCCCGATTACCGGCCCGATGAGCCCCGCCTGATCAAACGCTGTCAGGTGATGGCCGATCGCGTCTTCGACCCGAGTTTTGCCCAAAAGGCACGGTTCGATTTCACCTTCGTGTAACCCCAACCGTCATGGCAAGCGCGGCGATGGCGGTTTTTGATAACAACACGGAACAATAAGGCGACACGTCTTCCGCACACCCTAGTCAGCCAAACAAAACCGCCGCCGCCGCACCGCCGTCAACACGCCCCGAGGCAGCGGAATCCGCCCCCAATCGATCTTCGGTCGCGGCTTGCGCAGCCGAGGCTTGCGTTCCCGCGCCACCGGCTCCGGCGGAATCGCCCCAGGCCGCAACAGCGACGTCTCAATCGCCAACATCCGACACACCGGCTGCAAAATCCGTGCGGCTTGCGGGGTGGCGTTGAGCAGTTCCACCATCTCCGGCTGCCCCAG
>JARLIM010000035.1 GCA_031291725.1 Acetobacteraceae bacterium | reverse complement strand
TGGCGGCGAAGCAACCCATCGAAACCCGAGACGGCATGCCGATGGGTTGCTTCGTCGCTGCGCTCCTCGCAATGACGGATGTGGTGTGGGTTGGCTGCATCGCGATGGATGGCTGCGCTGCGCGCGCGCCATGACGGGGTGGGGATAAGGGGTTCCCCGGATTGTCGGTGCCGGGTGGGCTGGCCAAGATGGGGCAGGCTTTGAGGCGAGAGGGTCGATGACATTCCGAATCCTGCTGGCCACCTCGTTTCATGAACATCTGGCCGCCCTGACCGGCTTTCATTTGAACTGGCAATCGGCCCTGTCCGGGCGGATGACCACGCTTGCCCATCTTTCCGCCACCACGCGGCCGGCGATGCTGGCCGAGGCCGCCGAATGCGGTGTGTTGCCCTCCGCCCCCGGTTTGGTGATCAATCCGGTCTCGATCCCCACGCGCTTCGGCTCGGCCTTGCCGATGCTGATTCACAACCGATTGATGGCCCGGCGGCTGGGAATGGCGGCATCGCATCTCTGCCTGGCCTCACCCTATCTGTATGCCGTCATGCCGGGGTTGGACATGGAGATCGAGCAGGCCGATGCCGGGCTGCCAGCCGTGACCTATGCGCCGCATGCGCACTGGTTTTGGGCCAACCACGCCGCCGCCGACCCGTATCTTACCGCGTTGTTGGCGCATCTGGGCGCCGAGATGCGCATTGGCCGGGCGGATGGCGTGTTCATGCCGATGCGGCTTTTCGACGAATTGCTCGCCCTGCTGCATCGTTTCTACCCGCCCGATGCGCTTGCACAGCCGGAGCCGCTCTATCCGCTGGAGGAGGTGATCTTCCCCACGCTGCTGCCCATTCTGCTCGGCTCCTCAGATCGCATCGTGGCCACACGGGCGCGGGTGTGGGAGGGCGAGAGCGTGGACGTGAGCACGATGAATGCCGCCATCGCCTCGGGCCTGCATGCCAGCGTGAAGCGCGTGCCACAAATTCCCGGCGATCGGGTGCGTCAGGCGGTGTTGCGGCATTTGCCGGGGGAGGCGGTGTTGGGCGCGTATTGTGACGGGGCTGCGGGGTAGGGAAGCGTTACGTCCGCTGCGAGACCCACTCCACCATGTCCTGCGGAATCCAGGCGCGATCGAGCACCCAATGGCCGCCTTGCAGCGACAGATGCAACTTCAGCATCCCGTCATCCGCATCGTCACCGCGCAGGGCGATGGTGAAATCGGTGAGGGAATTGAAGCCGGCATGGGCGATGCGGGTGACGAGCGGATCAGATTGATCGCCACGGCCCAATTGTTGCGCCATGTGGACCACGTTTTCTGCCGTGACGTCATGATCGATGGCATTGCCCGCGATGCTGCTGACGAAGGAGGCCCCGAAGGGCGGCAAGACGTTGGCTGCAAGTTGCGTGGCGCTGGACGGGCCACCGAAGGCGGCGATGATGCCATCGCTGACGTCCTGCTTCATGCCTGCGCGCACGGACGCCCAATCCACGCCACGCCGCAAAGCCGCCACATCGCCGGAGTTCATCGCCGAAACCAAGCTCCACAAGGCCACCGCCGGTGACGCGAGATACCCCGCAACCAGAAATACCGATGCGAGTGAAACGTATAAATGTGCACGCATGGGGTGAATTCCCTTGGTCCTTCGTGGCGAAAGGGCGCGCAAACGCCCCCGCCGGATCATACTAGCGCAATCCTCGCAGAAATTGATTAACAAAATGTGTCTTCAACCGGAGTTGAATGCTGCACTGCAACTTAGGCGTCGTTGCGGCGTTTGCCGAGTGGGGCGACGAATTGTGGTTCGGTGTCCCAGGGGAACAGAATCCAGGTGCTTTGCGAGACTTCGGTGACGAAGCTGTCCACCAGCGGCTTGCCGGCGGGTTTGGCGTAGAGTGTGGCGAAATGCGCTTTCGGCAGCAGGCCGCGCACCACTTTGGCCGTGCTGCCGGTATCGACCAGATCGTCGATGATCAGGAAGCCCTCGCCATCGGCAGACACGGTTGCCGGTTTGGCCACGTGCGGCTCGCCCATGTCTTCCTCGTCATAGGTGACGACGGAGATTGTATCGACAAGGCGCAGTTCCAACTCGCGCGCGATGATCGCCGCCGGGATCATGCCGCCACGGGTGATGGCGATGATGCCTTTATAGGGCCCGCCCTCCATCAGCCGCCAGGCGAGCGCCTTGGCGTCGCGATGCAGTTGGTCCCAGGTTACGGTGAAATAATGCGTCGCCATCAGAAGAGTCTCCCGCCATTGGGAACATTGCGCCCAGGATGCAGCAAAACCACGTTCCCCGAGTCGTCCGGAACACCCAGCGTGAGCACTTCGCTGATGAAGGGGCCGATTTGCCGGGGCGGAAAATTCACCACCGCCATCACCTGTCGCCCCACCAGCCCCTCGGGCGTGTAAAGCTGGGTGATCTGCGCGGAGGAGCGTTTGACGCCGATCTCGCCGCCGAAATCGATGTCCAGCTTGAAGGCCGGTTTGCGTGCCTGCGGGAAAGGGGCGGCGCCAATGATGGTGCCGACGCGGATATCCAGCAGTTCGAAATCGTCGATGGTGGCCATGCGCGGGTGTCCTTGCCTGGGCGCATGTTTGCCACATCTGCCCGGATTGCCAAGCAAGGGCGTGCATGCCAGCGTCGCCAGAACACGCCGAGGGGGAACGATGCGCGATTTTCATCAGCCGGGACGCAGCCCGGTTTTCGCCAATAACGGCATGGCGGCAACCTCGATGCCGGCGGCGACGCTGGTGGCTGTCGATGTGCTGCGCCAAGGCGGCAATGCGCTGGATGCCGCCATCGCCGCCGCTGCCGTGCTGGCGGTGATCGAGCCGCAATCGACGGGGATCGCGGGCGATTGCTTCTGTCTGTATGCCCCGGCCAAGGGCGGCGTGATCGCGATGAACGGCTCGGGCCGCGCTCCGGCGGCGGCCTCGATCGATTGGTATGAAGCGCAGGGCATGACGGCGCTCACCCCGCTGTCGCCGCATAGCGTCACCATTCCCGGCGCGGTGTCGGCCTGGGAGACGCTGCTGGCGGCGCATGGCACCAAGGGGCTGGACGAATTGCTGCGCCCGGCCATCGGGTTCGCTGAACATGGCCACCCCGTCACCCCGCGCGTGGCATTCGACTGGGCGGAGTGCGAGGGCAAGCTTGCGGCCGGTGGGGCGGGGGATTTCTGGCCGGTGCCGAAGCCGGGCGACATGCTGCGGCAGCCGGAACTGGCCGAGACGCTGAAAAAGATCGCCAAACATGGCAGCCGGGCGTTCTACGAGGGCGAGGTGGCGGCTGACATGGTGGCAACGCTGCGTGCGCGCGGCGGCCTGCACACCGAGGAGGATTTCGCCGAGGGTCGGACGGGGGCGGAGTTCGTCACGCCGATCACCACCAGATATCGCGACCATGATGTGTGGCAATGCCCGCCAAATGGCTCCGGCATGGTGACGCTGATGCTGCTCGGCATCCTGCGCGGTTTCGATCCGGCCCCCGAAGGCCCGCTGAGCGCGCTGCGTCTGCATCGCCATATCGAGGCGGCCCGCCTTGCCTATCGCGACCGTGACGCCTTCCTGGCCGATCCGGCGCAGGTGGAGGTGCCGGTGGGGCGGCTGACCGGGGAGGATTATCTGAGCGGCCTGCGCGCCCTGATCCGCGACGATGCGGCGATGCCGGTGATGCCGCTGGCGGGCGAGACGCTGCTGCCGCCGCATAAGGATACGGTCTATCTGTCGGTGGTCGATCGTGACGGCAATGCGTGCAGCTTCATCAACTCGATCTTCGAGAGTTTCGGCTCCGGCATCCGGGCGTCGAAAGCGGGGGTGTTTTTGCACAATCGCGGCTTCTCGTTCCGGCTGGAGCGTGGCCATCCGAATTGCATCGCCCCGCGCAAGCGCCCGATGCACACCATCATTCCCGGCATGCTGACCAAGGATGGCCGCCCGGTGATGCCGTATGGCGTGATGGGCGGGCATTTCCAGCCGATGGGGCAGAGCCTGCTGCTGTCGAACATGCTCGATTACGGGCTGGATGTGCAGGAAGCCATCGATCTGGCCCGCATCTTCCCGCGCCTTGGAAAAGTGCAGAGCGAGCGCGGCATTCCGCCCGATATCCGCGCAGCCCTGGCGGCGATGGGGCATGAGATGGACATGATCGAAAAGCCGCATGGCGGTGGGCAGGCGATCTATATCGACCATGCGCGCGGCGTGCTGATCGGTGGTTCCGACCCACGCAAGGACGGCTTGGCGCTGGGGTACTGAGGGAGAGACACCCATGAAATATTATACGTCGATTGGCCCCAATCCGCGCGTGGTCTCGCTGTTCATGGCCGCGCGCGGCATTCAGCCGGAGATCGTCAAGGTTGATCTGCGCGGCGGCGAGAACCGGGGCGAGGCGTTTATGCGCATCAACCCAACCGGCACGCTGCCCGCTTTGGCGCTGGATGACGGCACGGTGATCGCCGAGGTGACGGCGATCTGTGAATATCTGGACGAGGTCACCCCCGGCGCGTCGCTGATCGGCAGCACGGCGCTGGAGCGTGCCGAGACGCGGATGTGGACGCGGCGGATCGATCTGACCATCGCCGAGCCGCTGACCAACGGCTATCGCTTCGGCGAGGGTCTGGCGCTGTTCCAAAGCCGTCTGCGCTGCATTCCTGAGGCGTCGGACGGGCTGAAGACCATCGCACGCGAAAAGACGGCGTGGCTGGATGCGCAGATGACGGGGCGAAGCTGGATCTGCGGCGATCGCTTCACGCTGGCCGATATCTTCCTGTTCGCCTTCCTGGAATTCGGCACCAAGATCGGCCAGCCATTCGATACCGGGCTGGCGTGGATTCCGGGCTGGTATGAGCGGGTGGCGGCGCGGTTTGCGAAATAGGCCGTGTCAGGCCCTCAGGCTTGGCCTGTGCGATCAGTCATCGGTCGAACGGGTCTTTGTGCACCGGCGGCAAATCAGCCACGGCTGCGGTGTGGGCGCTGGTGATGCCGATGTCATGGTATCCGGTTGGCTTCGTCGATGTTGACGGTCTGCATGAGGGCCACCTGACTGGGTTCATTCAACTTAGTTCAATTTTGGCGCGAAATCCAATCATCCCCCGACAAACGCATTAAATGCGATCAGCGTGTAGGTGTCGGCCACGCCCGGCAGCGTCTGCACGCGCTCGGTGACGAACAGGCCGGTGTCCTGATCGGCGGAGAGGTAGAATTTCGCCAGGAGATCGTATTGGCCGGAGGTGGAATACAGCTCCGACAATTCCTCGATCTCATCCTGTGCGAGGCTGGCCACTTTGTAGGCCTGGCCCATCTGACATTTGATCTGCACAAAGATCGCTCGCATCGCTCGGCACTCCATCGTTTGGCGGAACTCTGCCACGAACCACAGGCGCGCCACAAACCGTTGCGTGGGCTGGGCATCGGGGTAGCATGTTTGCGATCTCAACGGGGGAATTGCCGACATGGCCAGCAAGCGCGCCAACAAGCCGAAATCCAGTGTCGAGTCGCGCTCCGGCGGGCGGGTGCTGGCCGATGCGCTGGTGGCGCAGGGAATTGATCATGTCTTCGCGGTGCCGGGCGAATCCTATCTGGATGTGCTCGACGGTCTGTATGCGGTGCGCAACTCACTGCATCTCGTCACCTGCCGGTTTGAGGCGGGGGCGGTGAATATGGCCGAAGCCTATGGCAAGCTGCATGGCCGGCCGGCGGCAGCCTTCGTCACCCGTGGCCCTGGCGCGTGCCATGCCTCGATCGGCGTGCACATCGCCCAGCAGGACAGCACGCCGCTGCTGCTGTTCGTGGGGCAGATTCCGTTCAACGAGACGGATCGCGAGAGCTTCCAGGAAGTTGATTACCGCAAGATGTTCGCGCCTTTGGCCAAATGGGTGACGCAGATCGATGACGCATCGCGGATTCCCGAGCTCGTCGCCCATGCGGTGGACGTGGCAACCTCCGGCCGCCCCGGCCCGGTGGTGATCGCGCTGTCGGAGGAGATGCAGAAGCATATCGTGACGGTGCCCGACATCGCCCCCGCTTATGTCTCTCGCCCGCATCCCGACCCGGCGGCGATGGAGGAGATGGCGAAGCTGCTCAAGAAGGCCTCCAAGCCGCTGGCCATTGTCGGCGGTGGCTGGAGCGATGCGGGACGGGCGGCGATTGGCAAGTTTCTGCGCGCGCACAACATTCCAACGGCGGTCAGCTTCCGGCGGCAGTCTTTCTATGACGGGCAGGCCGAGAATTTCGTCGGCGATATCGGCGTGGGGTCTGATCCGGCGTTGATTGCCAAGGCCAAGGAATCGGATCTGATCCTGGCGCTGGGCACGCGACTGGGCGAGGCGGTGAGCCAGGGCTACACGCTGTTCGATTTCGCCGGTGCCACGCCGATTGTGCATGTCTATCCGGAAGCCTCGGAAATTGGCCGCGTCTTCCGCCCGGCATTGGGCATTGCCTCGGATTTGAACGCCTTTGCGGCGGCGGCGGCGAAGGTGAAGCCGGGCAAATGCGATTGGGCGGATTGGACGCAGGAGCTGCGCGCGCTGCGCCTGAAGGGCTGCGAGGTGCCGAACTATGACGGCCCGCTGAACGTGGCGCAGGTGATGCGCGATTTGGAAGAGGTGCTGGAGCCGGACGCGCTGCTGACCTGCGACGCCGGCAATTTCGCCACATGGCCGCAGCGTTTTCTGAATTTGCAGAACGATCAGCGCTATTTCGGCCCGACCAATGGCGCGATGGGCTATGGCGTGCCGGCGGCGATTGGGCTGAAAATTGCGCATCCGGAGCGTCAGGTGGTGGCGTTTGTCGGCGATGGCGGTTTTCTGATGACCGGCCAGGAATTGGCAACGGCCTTCCATCATGCGGTGGACCCGATTGTGATCGTGTTCAACAACTCGATGTACGGCACGATCCGCATGTATCAGGAACGCAGCTTCCCCGGCCGCGTGTCCGGCACGTCGCTGACCAACCCGGATTTCGCCAAGTTCATTGAGAGCTTTGGCGGGCATGGCGAGGTGGTCAACAGCACGGAGGAATTCCTGCCGGCGTTCCGCAGGGCGGCCAAGAGCGGCAAGCCGAGCGTGATCGAGTTGCGACAGAACCCGGAGCAGATCACCTCACGCGCGACGATTGCGCAATTGCGGGCGGCGGGGGCGGCCAATCCGGGGGCTCCGAAGCATCCGGTGGCGGTGGCGGCTCCGGCGGTGGCGCGCAAAGAGGGGAAGAAGCGCAAAGGGCGGTGATGGGCTGCTGCGCGCGCCATGACGGGTGGGGGTGACGGGTGAGGGGTGTGCGGCCCTGCCCACCCCAAACCGTCATTGTGGCACGCAGTGCGGCTTGGCTGCATCGCGGTGGATGGCTGCGCTGCGCGCGTCATGACTGGCGGCGGGACGGGCTGTGCGGCGGCGAGCCATTCCAAGGCCGAACAGGCCCGCGCCGAAGAGCGACAGCGTGATCGGCTCAGGAACCGATGCTGGCGCCGTGCTGGTGATCAAAATAGTACCCTGGAACGCGTAGTCTGGGAAAATTGAGAAAGAGTTTCCAGGCACAAGGCCGGAAAGGTCCACAGTTTCAGTTTCGGAGAAGCCGGCGCTGACGGAGCCAAAATTATAATCTTGGTAAGCTGGCGCGTAGGTGTACACCGAGGCAGCGGCGTCGGCGGCGGAATAGGTGATGGTGAAGGTCAGCGTGCCGGCAATCGAAGCGGCGTCGGCAAATGCGACGATATAGGCACCGAATATGCCGGCGGTTTGGGTCACCAACACGTCGCCGCCGTCCTGGGTGACGACCTCATATCGCGTATCGGCCACGACGTAGTTGCTGGCGACGCTCAGCGAGGTCGAGGCCTGTGCCTGAGATTGGGCAGCGCAAACGCAGAAAATCGCGGCGAATGCGGTAAGCTTCAGCTTGCGCATTGTCTTGTCCTTCAGAACGATTACCGAAAATATATCGAAATCGAACGAGTGGCAAAAGATTGGATTGATAAAAAGTATTAAAAAATCGGCAAAAATCCGCCAATATGTATATAATTGCAACAAAAAATCAAAAACAGAATGTATTTACAAAACGAGTTAACTTTGAAGTTTATAATAATTATAAATCGGATATTGTTAATTGAAATCTGATTGAATTATGGTTGTAAATTATGAAATACATATACGAATGCAGAAATATTCTGCCTGTGGATATGTGTGGAGCGCGAATTTAAAATTTTCTTCATAAAAATATTAAAATTTGGTTATTTCATATATGGTTTTATTCTTCATGCGGGTGCGGTGTCGGGCGAAATGGAAGGCGGTGTCAGAATGCTCCGTCAGGCATTCCATGTTTCGCCATCATGTCTGCACACACTGACGGGATGGCAGGGGTGTCGGCCCACGCCAGCTGGCCATTGCCAACTTCATGCCCGCAGCCATGACGGATTTTTGACGTCGATTTACATTGACCGCCATGCCGGGGTTATCGTTTATACTTCCGGATGGATCTCGTCCCCGCCCTACACTCTGTGCCCGACATCCCCGCGCGACTGCGGATGATTTTGGCTGGGCTGCGGTCTTTGCTGGGCACGTGGGGATTGGAGGCGCTACACGCCATGGCGCTCTACCAGCGCACTGGACAGATCTTCGCGCGGTTTGAGCGGATGCTGGTGCGGTTTCGCGCGGGTAAATTGCGGTGTTGGCCTGCGCGGGGGGGCGGACAGAGGGGGTCTGTCTCCCAGGCGGAGCGTGGACTCCGCCTTCCTCGGACATTTGGGTGGCTCGTGGGAGCGGTTGGGTATCGGGCGATGGGATATCGCTCGCAGCTCGTGCATCTGCTGACGACCGAGCCAGAGCTGGCGGCGATGCTGGAATCGTACCCCCAAACGCGTCGTGTGTTGCGGCCGCTTTTGCGGGCTTTGGGCGTTGATGACATTGCGTGGGTGGCAACACCGCCGCGTCCGCCCAAATCTCGCAAGCCGCGCAAGCCGGAACCGGAGCCGGAGACCTACAAGATTCCACTCCCGCGCGGGGTGATCAGCTGGGCGCGGCGGGAGAAGCGGCTGGAACGCGCGCGAGACGACTTAAAACGGCTTTGGGCGCTGGCGTAGAAAGGCCATCAAAACGTTCCGGGTCATTATCAAATGGCGCCGCTCTGGGTGCAATTCCGCCGGAATCGCACCCGAGTGGGGTGGTCAGAGGCCGTTGATGGCAGACTCATATTCAGCCAGCAGGCCGATCGCGCCCGGATCGGCGAAGGGCAGCAATTGGGCCATCACCACGCCGCAGGTGCCACGGGTGAGGTCCATCCAGTAATAGGAATTGTTGATCCCGGCCCAGCAATGGCTGAACGCGCTGCGGCCTTGCGGGGTGGGTTGGGTGTTCATCAGGAAGCCGAGGCTCCAACTGGCGGGCTGGCCGGCGAACAGGTCGCAATCGTTGGAGCGCGGATCGACGCTGCGCAGCACGCCGATTTCGGGGGCGGCGGGGAGTTGCGGGCGGAGGAATTCGGCCTGAAGTGCGGCCGGCAGCAGATCGCCGCGCATGACGGCTTGCAGGAAGCGGAGGTAATCCGGCGCGGTGGAGAACAGATTGCCGCCGCCATAGACGAAGGGCAGGCTGGTGGGCACCGGCACATCCATCGGCGTGATCCGCCCATCGGCACCGCGCTTGCCGAGTGGGATCAGGCGGGAGACGTGCTCGGGGCCGGGCAGGAAGGAGGTGTCGGCCATCTCAAGCGGAATGGTGATCTCATCGGCCACCAGCTCGGCCAGCGGGCGGCCCGCCGCGCGTTCGATGGCCAGGCCCACGATTTCGATGTTGATGCCGTAATTCCAGCGCGTGCCCGGCTCGAACAGCAGCGGGTAGGTGCGCAACTCCTCCGAATCGGCGGGCATGCGGCCGCGGCCCAACTGCTTGAGATAGCGCTGAACATCCGGGCTCCAGGTGTCATAGGCCAGACCGGCGCTGTGGGTGAGCAGATGGCGCAGCGTGATCGCCCGTGCGGCGGCGTGCAGGATGGGCACCCCGGACTCGGAAAAGCCGGTGAGGATCATCGGCGCGCTGAGTTCCGGCACGAGGCGACAGATTGGCTCATCCAGGGTCAACAGCCCCTGCGCCACCAGACGCAAGGCGGTGGCCGAGACGATGGCCTTGGTCATGGAGGCAATGCGGCCGACGCTGTTGAGGGTCATCGGCACATCGCCGCGCAGCCCATAGGCCCCGCTGTGCAGAATGCTGTCGGCGGTGCCGGAGATGACGGCAACACCGGGAAGGCCAGCGGCAAGGCGGGCGGCTTCGACGCGAGAATCGATCACAGGAACTGTGCTCCGGCTTCAGTGGCGAACCGGTCGGGTGGGCCTTCCCACACGAAACGGCCATGCTCCAGAACATACACCCGATCGGCGTGCGGCAAAGCAAAGGTGACGTTCTGTTCGCCCAGCAGAACGGTGATGTCGGTGGTCTGCCGCAACGTCTCCAAGGCCTTGGAGAGTTGTTCGAGAATGACCGGGGCGAGGCCGAGCGTGGGTTCGTCCAGGATCAGCAGGCGCGGCTTCATCATCAAGGCGCGGGCGATGGTGAGCATTTGCTGCTCGCCGCCGGAGAGGGTGCGCGCGTCTTGGCCGGCGCGGGTTTTCAGAATGGGGAACAGATCGAGCAGCCATTCCAACCGCTGGTGCGCTTCCTCGGTGGGCAGATGATGGCCGCCGAGATCGAGATTCTCCCGCACCGACATCTCGCCGAACAATTCCCGGCTTTCCGGGCATTGCACGATGCCACCGCGCGCGATTTGGCCAGCGGTTTTGCCGTCCAGATCCGCGCCATCGAAGCTGACCACGCCGGTGCTCGGCACCAGGGAGGAGATTGCGTTGAACAGAGTGGTTTTGCCGGCGCCGTTCAAGCCGACGACAGAGACAAACTCGCCGCGCCCCACATGCAGCGACACATCTTCCAGCGCCTGCGCCTTGCCATAGAAAACCGAGACATTTTCCACGCGCAGCAACTCGTCGCGCATTTCCGGAGCCTCGGGGCGGGCGGCATGACCGATGGCGCCGCCGAGATAGACGCGACGCACGGTCTCGTTGCGCATCACATCCTCGGCACTGCCCTCGGTGATGAACTCACCCAGGTACATCGCCAGAATGCGATCGGACAGATTGGCCACACCCTTGACGTTGTGATCGACCAGCAGCACCGCATGGCCCTCTTCGCGGAAGGAGGCGATGAGGTTGGAGAAATCGGCCACTTCCGGCGCGGTCAGCCCCGCGAAGGGCTCATCGACGAGGACGACTTTCGGATTGCGGGCAATGGCGCGTGCCAGTTCCAACCGCCGCAGATCGGCAAAGGGCAGGGTGCCGGGCAGGCGGTTGACGACGTGATCGAGATGCACGCGCCGCGCGATCTCATGCGCGCGCTCTTCCACATGGGCGGCGGCGAAGAGTTGCAACAGCGAGTCGGGCAACAAGGCAAGCTTGATGTTCTCCAGCACCGTCTGACGATGCAGCGGCCGCGAATGCTGGAAGACGATGCCGACACCCTTGCGCGCGATCTGGTGCGACGCCAGGCCGGCGACTTCCTCGCCATCGATTTTCACGCTGCCCGCATTGGGACGCTCGATGCCCATGATGAGCTTCATCACGGTGGATTTGCCGGAGCCGTTCGGCCCGATGAGGCCGAGGATCTCACCACCCTGGATGGTGAGATGCATGTCTTTCACAGCCACCAGCCCGCCGAAACGCTTGGTGAGGCCGGTGACTTCGAGAAGGTTTTTCATGTGTTATCGCTTCTCGCCATGCAGCAGCGCGCCGAGGAAACCACCCGGCACAAACATAATCGTCACCAGCGCGATCGCCGAGACAACGAAGGTGGAGGCCTCGCCGAGCGGACGCAGCATTTCGCCCATGCCGATCAGGAAGACAGCGCCCAAGGCAGCCCCCAGAATGGTCCGCCTGCCCCCGAGCACGGCGGCGATGATCACCTGAACGCCCACGGCGATATCGACCACGGTGCCGACCGAGACCGTGCCCTCGTAGAAGATCAGCATCGCCCCCGACAGGCCGGAGAACAAAGCCGAGATGCAGAAGGCGGCCAGCTTGTGTTTGGTCACGTTGAAGCCGAGTGCGCCCGCCTGCACCGCATCCTGACCGGACGCCTGCAAAATCAGCCCCACCGCCGAGCGCGACAGCCCGAACAGGATCAGTCCGGACACCCCCATGAACGCCAGCGCGATCCAGTAATTGCTGCCGTCATCGACCGCCAGCACGTCTGGCAGATCGAGTCCGATTTCACCACCGGTGATGCCCGCGAACAGCACGATGAAGTTCTGCAACATCAGCACCGCCACCAGCGTGACGAGGCCGAAATACGGCCCCTTCAGCCGCAAGGCGGGCACGGCCAGCAACAGGCCCGCGATGATGCTCATCGCCCCGCCCGAGATCACACAGGCCCAGATCGGCCAGGTATAGTAATGGTTCAGCAGGCCCGCCGTGTAGGCACCCACGCCGATCAGAAAGCTGGGGCCGAAGTTCACCTCACCTGCGAAGCCAAACAGCAGATCCCACGACATCGCAAACACGGCTGTGTAATAGCCCAGCGTGAGCAGACCGAGGATGTAGCCGGAGACGCCGAAGGGCAGCAGCGCCAGCAGGAGCAGAATGCCCACCAGCGAAGGGAATGTCTTTGATTTCAACATCAGCGTCGCCCCATCAAGCCTTGCGGGCGGATATAGACCACCAGCACAAGCAGCAGCAGAACCGGCACGGTGCGGATCGACGGTGCCCCGGAATAGGCGGTGATGGTCTCCAGATAGCCCACCACATAAGCACCGATCAGCGAGCCGGTGACGGAGCCGAGACCGCCAAGGACGACGATGGAGAATGCGCTTGCTGTCAGCTGACCCACATTGTCCGACGACACGCCCAGGAACGAGCCGAGCAGCACGCCGGCCACGCCGGCCAGCAGCCCATACAGCGCCCAGACCCAGAAATAGATCGTTGGCAGTTCAAATCCGAGCAGGGTCAGACCGCGCGGATTGATCGAGGCGGCGAGCAGCACCTTGCCCGCCTTGGTGCGGTTGACCAGCAGCCAGAGCAGCCCGATGGCCGCCCAGGAGATCAATGCCGTCAGAATTTCCTGCGTCGGCGTGCGCACGCCGAAAATATCGACCACGCCTGCTATCAGCGGACGCACGGTCTTGGGGTTGGAGGTGAACAGATAGGCCAAAGCCTCCTGCACCATGATGCCCCAGAGCAGCGTGCCGGTGAGAACGAAGATCTCCTTCTCCTCTCGCGCGATGCGGCTGGAGGTTTGGATCGGGCGAACCACCAATGTGTAGGTGATCAGCGCAAGCGCCACCCCCACCGCCACACCGCCCGCCGCCCCACCGACGGCACCGAAGCCGAGATCACCGGCCATCGCCCAAGCGCCGATGGCAGCCGCAACCATGATCGAGCCATGCGAGAGGTTGAGCACGCCTGAGACGCCAAAGATCAGCGTAAAGCCGATGGCCCCCACGCCGTACAGGCTGCTGATCGCAAAGCCATCGACCAGAATTTGGAGAAATTTCATTTAGGTATTGCCAATAACAAGTGGACGTCATTGCGAGGAGCGAAAGCGACGCGGCAATCCAGGGGCCGATTGCCCGGCCAGGGTTTCTGGATTGCCACGCTTCGTTCGCAATGACGTCGTGGTGGCGCGAGGGTCAGTTCCCGCCGGTCTTCACAAAAGCCGGGAACTTGATCTTGGCGTTGGCGATGTCGTTCGGCCAGATCGTCACCTGCTTGCCACCCTGCCACTGCACCAGCATACCGCCGATATATTCGGGGCTGACTTTGATGGCGTGGGTGAACTGGCTGTCCTTGCCGTAGAATTCCACCTTGCCGATGGTGCCGACAAAGGAGGTCTTCTCCAGCGCATCGACCATCTTATCCGGGTCGGTGCTGCCGGCGCGCTTGATGGCGTCGGCGATGTAATACACCTCGTCATAGGTGGTGTAGCCGCAATACGCAGGCGTGATGTTGAAGCGCTTTTCATAGGCCTTCACGAACGGCAGTGTCTTGGGGGTCACGCCCACGTCGGGGGCGGAGATCGTCTGATAGATCACGCCCTCGGCGGCACCGTTGGTGTCCTTATAGAAGGTGCTGGAAGTGGCTTGCGAGGAGATGCCGATCATCGGAATCGGCACTTGCTGGTCATGCCACTGCACCGTCGGCTGCACGCCGATATGCGAAATACCCGTCACCATCACATCCGGCTTCTCGCCTTCGATCTTGTTGAAGATCGGTGTGAAATCGGTGGTGTCCGGCGACATGCGGATATGGTCGATGACATCGATGCCGATTTTCGGCAGGCATTTCAGATATTCTTCGTCCAGCGGGATCGTCCAGGCGGCATCCTCGCTGACCACCACAGCCTTCTTCCAGCCCAGATTCGGGGCAATCGCCTTCATGCCGTCGCAGACGGAATCAGACAGGAAGGTCGAGGCCATATAGCCATGGAAGGTGTATTTGTTGGCGGCGTAATCGTCGTGAATGCGATGCGAAATGACGTCGGACGCCGCACCGGGCGTGACCATCGGCAGTTTCAGCCGGCCCGACCACGGCTCCAGCGCCAACACCACTTCCGAGACATAGCTGGCGATAACCGCGCTGACATGATCTTGGCTGGAGGCGCGCTGGAAGGCACGCACGGCGTCGGCGGCGGAGTTGTGATCGTCGTATTCGACAATCTCGATCATCCGGCCATTCACACCCCCGGCGGCGTTGATTTCATCAGCTGCCAGCTTGGCGGCATTTGGAATGGCAGCGCCGCTGATCGAGCTTGCTTCCGCGATCACGCCGATCTTGATCGGGTCTGCCGCCATTGCAGGTGCGGCAAGCCCTGCCCCCACCGATGCCGCCAACAACAGTCGCACTGATGCTTTCATGATCGCCCCCAAATTGCCCTCCCGCTTGGCGCGGGTATGCGGAAATGAGGACAGAGATTTGTGTGGTTGGCAAGCGGTCTTAGGCGATGTTTCCGCTTTCTAATGTGCCCCCGCTCCACCCGGACCGGCCGGTTTGCGCAGCAAGAGGGTCAACGGAACAGCTGCGAAATAGATCACGGCGATGAGCAGAAAGACATCGTTGTAGGTCAGCGTGAGCGACTCCCGCTCCACCATCAGCGAGAGTTTTTTCAGGATCGCCAATTGAGTGTTCTCGCCGAAAGCCGGCTGCATCAGTTGCGTCATGCCCATCATGGTGTTGCCCACCGCCGCGCGCGCCCAGGTGACTTGCTCGTCGAGATGCAGCGTGTGCACCCGCTCGCGCGCGGTGGCCACCGTGTTGATCGCGGCAAGCCCGATGGCACCGCCCAGATTGCGCATCAGATTGTAGAGGCCCGAGGCGTTCTTCAGTTGTGAGGGCGGCAGCGTGCCGAGCGCCAATTGGTTCACCGGCAGCATGCACAGCATCGTGCCCGCCCCGCGCAGCGCCTGTGGCAGGGCCAGTTCCCAGAAGGCGCTCTGATTGGTCAGCTTGCCGAGCAGATAGATCGACACGCCCACCGTGATCATCCCCGCCGTCAACATCCGTCGCAAATCGAGAATGCCGGACAGGCGGCCGATGATCGGGGCGGAGGCGAACATCGCCGCCCCGGTGATGAACATCGTCTCACCGATTTGCATCGAGTTGTAGCCACGCACCCGGCCCAGAAACAGGGGGATGACATAGACCGAGCCATACAGCCCGATGCCGACGAGGAAGCTGAACAGGCAGCCAAAGGCGAAATTGGCGTTGCGAAAGGCGCGCAGATCCACCAGCGGCTCGGGTCTGGTCAACATGCGCCAGAAGAACAGCACGCTGGCCACCGCCGTGACGATGCCGAGGTCGCGCACCAGCGCATCGGCAAACCAGTCATTGCGGTTGCCCTCTTCCAGCACATATTCCAGCGAGCCCAGGAAGGCGGCCAGAAAGATCAGGCCGAGCAGATCGAAATGCCTGGCCAAGGCCGGGTGTGCCTTGTCGATGTCCAGAAAGCTCCAGACATTGAACGCCACCAGGGCACCCACCGGCACGTTGATCAGGAACAGCCAATGCCAGCTGAATTCCTGCGTCAGCCAGCCGCCCAAGGTGGGGCCGACGGTGGGGGCAAGTGTGGCGGTCAGCCCGATCAGGATCGAAATCTGTGCACGCTTCTTGCCGGGGAAGAGCAGAAAGGAGGTGGCGAACACCGTGGGGATCATCGCGCCGCCAATGAAGCCCTGCATCGCGCGGAAGACGACCATGGTGGTCAGGTTATCGGCCATCGCGCAGGCGAAGGAGCAGATGGTGAAGCCCATCGCCGAGATGGTGAACAGCGTGCGGGTGGACCACAGCCGTGACAGCCAGCCAGAGAGCGGGATCATCACGATCTCGGCGATCAGATAGGAGGTCTGCACGCGCGAGACCTCATCGGGGCTGGCAGACAAGCCCGCCTGGATCTCGGAGATCGAGGCGGAGACGATCTGAATGTCCAGGATGGCCATGAACATGCCGAGCACCATCGACATGAACCCAAGCCATTCCCGCCAGGTGAGTGGCTTCTCACCCATCGCATGCGCCCCTGGCATGGCCATGCTCAGTTCAGCCCCAGACGTGCCAGGGCCGCGCCGATCACGCCCAGACGCTTCGGATGGCCCGCGCGGGTGTCCACCTCGGCGATCACCGACAGACCGGCGCGCAGCCAGGGTGCCTTGGCGGCGTCTTCAGGGGAGATCACCAGCTTGGTCGGCACGCGCTGCACCACCTTGGTGAAATTGCCCGTCGCATTCTCCGGCGGCAGCAGGGAGAACAGCGCACCGGTGGCAGGCGCGATGCTGTCCACTTTGGCGATCACCGGATGATCGGGGTCGATATCGGCGGTCAGCGTGACATCCTGGCCCGGCTGCATGCGGGTCAGCTGGGTTTCCTTGAAATTGGCCACCACATACAGCGTCTGCGGGGTGAGGGCGAGGAGCTGTTGGCCGGGGGCGACATACATGCCCACCCGCACCGCCTTGTTGCCCACGATGCCGTCATTGGGCGCGCGGATGACGGTGTAGGCCAGATTGACCTCGGCAATATGCGCCTGCGCTTCAGCCGTCACGCGGCGGGCCTGGGCGGCGGCAAGATTGGCGTGTGCCACCGACAGACCCTGCACCGCTGAGTCGCGCTGGGCGATGGCAGTCGCAGTGGCGGCGTCGGCTTTGAGGTGATCGGCACGGGCCTGGTCGTCTGCCTGATGCGAGGTCCAGCCTGCGCCGACCAGGGTTTGCGAGCGCAGGGCATCGGCGCCGGCGCGGTCCTGTTCGGCGCGGGCCGCGGCGATGCCGGCTTCGGCGGAGGCGATCACGGCCTGCTGCTGTGCCACCTGACGCTCGGCGACGACAATGGCCTGCGTGGCCTCAGCCACCTGCGCACGGGCCTGATCGAGTTGCGCCTGCCGGTCGGCAGGGTCGAGCGTCCACAACACGTCACCGGCCTTGACGGCCTGATTGTCATCGACGTTCACACTGGCCACGATCCCATCGATGCGCGGGCCGAGAACGACGATGTCGGATTGGACATAGGCATTGTCGGTGCTCTGAATATACAGCCCCTCGGTGAACCACCAATTCGCAGCCGTGGCGGCCCCCACCAGGACAGCAACCAGCGCCACGCCGCGCAACAGCATCCTGCGCGAGGGGGCTTCGGCCGCTCTGCTCGCTTGGCTTGGGGCGAGCGTCGTCTTGTCCGTCACGGCATTCATCGTGGCCATCCTGGGTAAACCAAACAGTTCAGTTCACCTTACATAGCGCAGTGCAGCATGACGTCAAGGCTGAACTGAACTGTTCAGTTTACCCTTGACCGCACGAGCAGCAATGCGCAGATAGGGGGCATGAGTGAAACCATCTGCGCCTGCCCGGATCCCATTCACGACGTCTCGCCCAAGCGCCGACAGATCAGCGCGGCGGCGGAGAAGCTGTTCCTGTCGCATGGCTATGGTGCGGTGAGCATGGATCAGGTGGCGCGCACGGCCAATGTGTCCAAGGCGACGCTCTATGCGCATTTCGCCTCCAAGGAGGCGCTGTTTGCCACCATCATGCAGGATAAGGGGCTGGAGACGCCGTTTTATGAAGGGATGTTCCCCGACATCGTGGCCGATCTGCGTCTGCATCTGGAAATGATGGGGGAGCGCCTGCTGCGTTTCATGTTGCGTGACCGCACCCTGGCACTCTACCGCATGGCGCTGGCCGAAGCGGCACGTTTCCCGGAATTGGGGCGCACCTTCTACGCCAATGGTCCTTGCAGCATGCGTGAGCGCTTCGTGGCGTGGTTGGGCGTGTTGCAGGCGGCGGGATTGGTGCAGGTGGACGAGGCGGATCGCGGTGTCGCCGCCGACCAGTTCATGGCGCTGATGCGTTCGGGCGTGTTCCTCCGCCGCAGCCTGTCAGTGCTGCCGGAGCCGAGCGAGGCGGAAATCCATCGCTCGGTGCAGGCGGCGGTGCGGACGTGGTTGCTGGCATTCGGAACGCAAGCGGCATAGGGCGCGGCGATAGCAGAGCGCCATGATGTTGGGTCAACCCTCAATCATCGCCGATAGTCTAACTTTTGCTGCCAGCCGAGGCCGATGGCGCGGTGCCGGTGGCTTTCGCCTTCTCGGCGCGTTCACGGGCGAATTCATTGTAGATGTCCTGCGCGGTGACGTAGCCCTTGTGATCGGCATCCATCTTGTCGAAGCGCCGCACCACCGCCGTCCATTTCGCGCTCTTGGCCTGATCGAGCGTCAGATGCCCGTCATGTGTGGTGTTGGCGCTGTCGAAATGCTCGCGGAAGGTCTGGCGCGCCGGTTTGGCCGGGGCGGCAGGGGAAGCCGCCGGTGCCGTCTGGGCGAAGGCGGTCAGCGGCAGCAGAATGGCTGCAAGAAGGATGGCAAGACGCATGGCACTCTCCTGACGGGAAGGCCCCCACCATGACGCAGCCCCGCCAGCCGCGCGTGAACACTGCGAGCGAGCTGCGACAATCCGGCGTCAAGCGGCGAGAATTATGCGGAAAATCTCGGCCGCCTCGGCGATTTCGGCGGCGTTGACGTCCAGATGTGTGCAGGCGCGCAGCCGATATGGACCCATTGCCGAGATCATCACACCCTGACGGCGCAGCGCCTGTGCCAGTTCCCCCGCGGTTCGTCCGGTGCCGGTGGTGTCGAGGAAGACAAGGTTGGTCTGCGGCGTCTCCACCGTGATCCCCGGCAGAGCGGCGAAGAGCTTGGCAAGCTGGGCGGCATTGGCATGGTCATCGGCCAGACGCGCGACATGATGATCCAACGCATACAGACATGCCGCCGCATCCATCCCCGCCTGCCGCAACGCCCCACCCATGCGCTGCTTCCAGCGCCATGCCTTGTCGATAAACGCCGTCGAACCGCAGAGCACGGCCCCGAGTGGCGCACCCAATCCCTTGGTGAAATCGAGCCAGACCGAATCATAGTCCGCCGCCATCTCGGCAGCCGAGACGCCACTGGCCACCACGGCGTTGAGCAGGCGCGCGCCGTCCATATGGGTGGCCATGCCGTGGCTATGCGCCAGCTCAGCCACGGCGGTGAGATCGGCCAGCGACCAGACCGTGCCGCCGCCCAGATTGGCGGTCTGCTCAACGGCCACCAGCGTCTGCGGTGGCGCATGGCGTGAGGGAGAGGTGATGGCGGCCTTCAGCGTCTCGACGGAGAATTGTCCGCCCGCGCCTTCCAGCGGCATCACCTGTGCGCCCGACAACGCCGCTGTGCCGCCGCCCTCGCTGGTCAGCAGATGGGCGGTGCGATGAGCGAGCACGCTGTCGCCGCGTGTGCAATGCACCAGCAGCGAAATCTGGTTGCACATCGTCCCGCTCGGCAGAAACACCGCCGCCTCTTTGCCAACCAGATCGGCCATCCGCGCACAGAGGGCATCAATGGTGGGATCGAGGCCGGATTGCTCGTCTCCGATTTCCGCCGCCATCATCGCCTGTTTCATCGCCAAGGTCGGGCGGGTTTGAGTATCTGAATAGAGGTTGACGCGCACTGGCGGCATATCGGGCGAGGGGCGGGGCGGGGCGAGCACCATGAGAGTTCGGCCTTGTGGTGAAAGAGAGGAAACGGTCAGGCGACCGCGTCGCGCAGATGCAGTTTGATGGTCTCGGCGGCGACGGCGAAATCGCCCTCCGCCCCTTCACCCGCATTGCGCGCGGCGTCGATCTCTCCGGCGCGGGCGTGGCGGATGATGCGGCGCATGCGGGAGTCAAAGGCGGCCAAGCCGTACGATGCCGCCATGCCGCCCAGCGCGTGGGCGGCCATTTCGATGGGCTTGTGCTCGCCCCCGGCCAGCGCGGTTCTGAGGGCGGGCAGTCGCAGGCGGATATCGTCCAGGCATTGATCGACCAGCGACATCACCAATGCCGGCGGCAGACCCTGGCGCAATTCGCCCAGACGGGCGTCGTCGATCACATCGGGGCTGTCATTGGCCGCCAACGCCACCGGGGCTTCGGCGAAACGTGCCATGCGGGTGGGGCTGCCGACATAGGAATTGACCAATTCGAACAACGCCGCCGGACGGATCGGCTTGCCCAGCATGTCATCCATCCCGGCGGCGATGCAGCGCGTGCGATCGTCGGACGAGGTGGTGGCGGTCAGCGCCACGATCGGCAGGCGCGAGGCAAGGCCGGGCAAGGCGCGGATGCGGCGGGTGGCTTCCAGCCCGTCCATCTCCGGCATGATCAAATCCATGAACACCAGATCATAAGGCATACCCTGCACCATCGCGATGCCGGCAGGGCCTGATTCCGCCACATCCACCCGGAAGCCCTCGCGCCGCAGCAGGGTGGCGGCGACGAGGTGGTTGGCGGGGATGTCTTCGACAATCAGAATGCGCGCGCGCGGGCGTTGCATCAGCGAAATCGTGTTGGCCACCGGCATCGCATGGCGGGTCGGGGCGGTGGCGGCTTCGAGAGGCAGAATGAACCAGAATTCGTTGCCGCCGCTGGGGGCCACGCGCAGTCCAAGCTCTCCCCCCATCGCCCGTGTCAGCCGCTCGCAAATCGCCAAACCCAATCCGGTGCCGGGCGAGCCGGAGCTGCGGGCGTTGCTGAGGCGGGAGAACGGCACGAACAGCTTGCTCGCCTCCTCGGCCGGAATGACCGGCCCCTGATCCTGCACCAGCACCTGCAACATCGGCTTCTTGCCACCGGCCAGCTGCATCTCCGCCCGGATCGTCACCGCGCCAGGGGAGGAGAATTTGGCGGCGTTGGAGACCAAATTCATTAAAATCTGCCGCAGCCGCCCGGAATCGCTGCGGATATGGCGCGGCAGTTCGGGAGCAATGTCCAGCACGATGCGAATGCCGCGCTTGGTTGCCCCCGGTTGGAACATCGCGCGCACCCCCTCCATCAGCGCGGTCGGTTCGAACACCGTCGGGCGCAATTCCACCTTGCCGGCTTCAGCGTTGGAGAGTTCGAGGATGTCGTTGACCAGTTCCATCAACGCCTCCCCAGCCTCACGCGCGGTGTTGGCCAAGCGGCGCTGGGCGATGGAGAGTTCTGATTCGTCGAGCAGACCAAGGCAGTTGATCACCGCATTCAACGGCGTGCGAATCTCGTGGCTGACGATGGCGACGAAGCGCGATTTTTGGTCTGTCGCTTCCTCGGCGATACGCTGTGCCTCGCGCATTGCTCCTTCGGCCTGTTTGCGCGCGCTGATGTCGATATACAGCGTCACCAACCCACCATCGGGCATGCGCGAGCGGCGCAGTTCAATCGTCGCGCCATCCGGGCGCAGTCGCTCAGCGGTGATATTGCTCCGAATGCTGCGCATCGCAGCCATCCGACGCAGCACTTCGAACTCGATATCAACCTGACCGAATTCGCCATTATTGGCCTGATAGCGCAGCACCTCCTCGATATTCAGCCCAACGCGCAGCATGCCGCGTGGAATGCCGATGCGCTCGGGGAAGCGGTCGTTCCAATTGACCAGCCGCAGATCCGAATCGAGCATCATCACGCCATCGGTCATCCCGGCCAGCGTGGCCTCGATTTCCGCGCTCTTGCGTTCGGAATTCGATTTCGCCATCGCCAACTCGCCATAGGCGATTTCGATCAGATTGCGATCTTCCGACAATCGCTCTTCGCGTTTGCGGACGAAATCCACCTGCCGGATCACCAGCAGCGCGCCGAGAGCGAGCAGGGTGGAGACGACGGCGGCGAAGATCTTGACAGCCTCCGACCGATTGAGTGTCTGCGCCAAGGCCTCTTCCCGCCCGACGCCGATCAGCAGCACCAGATCGAGATCGTAGAGGCGCGTGAAATAGACGTCGCGATCAACGCGATCGCGCAGCAATGTGCCGCTCCAGGCACCTTCCTCCGATCCGGCTGCGCTGTCGAAGATCGACAATACCTGATCTCGATCCGGCTCGCTGATTTCGGAGGTGGGCAACAGGATGCGCGCCCCGCCATTCTTGCGCAGCAGGGCGATGACGCCGTGCTGGCCAAGCTGCCAGTTCGGCAAATCATTCATGCCGCGCCAAGGGTCGAAATCGATCAACAGCGTGCCGGCATCGGTGCCATCCGGCCAGCGGAGCGGGCGGCTGAGCAGGATTTCACCCGGACTTGCGCCCAAGCCGATGGCCCCATCCTTGCCGAATGGGTGCATTGAGCGCGCGAAATCGACAAAGCGGCTGTCGCGCGCGAAGCTTCGCCCGATCAATTCAGGGTCGGTGGCGGTGCGCACCCGGCCGGTGATGTCGATCTGCATCATCTCAAGATTGGGATCCAGATCGCTGCCGT
Source organism: Acetobacteraceae bacterium (assembly GCA_031291725.1). GTDB lineage: Bacteria > Pseudomonadota > Alphaproteobacteria > Acetobacterales > Acetobacteraceae > CAIQQQ01. Next base: position 143,986 of record JARLIM010000035.1, on the reverse strand, counting down.
GGCTGAGCGACCATTCGCCGACGCTGAATGCGGCAGACTCATGCGTCCAATCGCTGGCCGCCTCGTCGAGCAGGGCCCGGCCGCGCTCGATGGATTGCCGCATTTGCCACTGCACGGAACTGGATTGATTGGCCAAGCTGCCCGCCAGCCAATGCTCCGCTTCACGCTCATCGGCGTGGGTGAAGGCCAAGGTGAACATCCAGGTGACGGCAATCAGCAAAGCCACCACGATTCCCGTGGCGGTTTCGATCAGCAATGCCTGGCCCCTGCGCTCGGCTTGCCGCTCAAGCATGAGCGCCCATCCTGATCCCCGATTGTCGTGTTGCGGGCACAGTAGCGAGTTCTGCATAAAACCGGCAACAACCCGCTGAAACCAGCATGCCCCAGAACGAGCCCAGAAAGCCTGCGGGCCTTGCTCCGCTGCAATGCTGGTGACATTGTCCGGTCGCATCAGGTTTAGCGCGGTGGGCGCGTCTGAGAAAATTTCAAGAGGGCAGAATGGCAAAGATCAAGGTAAAAACGCCCGTCGTGGAGCTCGACGGCGATGAAATGACCCGTATCATCTGGGGTTTCATTAAAGACAAGTTGATCCTGCCTTATCTTGATATTGACCTCAAATATTATGACCTTGGCATCGAATATCGCGATCAGACTGATGATCAGGTTACAATCGATGCAGCGCATGCTATCAAGCAGTATGGCGTCGGCGTAAAATGCGCCACCATTACTCCAGACGAAGCCCGCGTGACCGAGTTCGGTCTGAAGAAAATGTGGAAGAGCCCGAACGGCACCATCCGCAATATTCTGGACGGGACAATCTTCCGTGAGCCGATCATTTGCTCCAACGTGCCGCGTCTGGTGCCGCATTGGTCGCAGCCGATTGTGATCGGCCGTCACGCCTATGGCGATATTTATCGCGCATCCGAGATGAAGATCCCCGGCGCTGGCCGCGTCACCATGGTCTACACCCCGGCCGATGGCTCGCCGGTGCAGACGGTGGATATCTTCAACTTCAAGGGCCCTGGCGTGACCATGGGCATGCACAACACCAGCGAATCGATCACCGGTTTCGCCCGTGCCAGCTTCAACTATGGCCTCGCCCGTGGCTATCCGGTCTATCTGTCCACCAAGAACACCATCATCAAAGCCTATGACGGTGTGTTCAAGGACATCTTCCAGAACGTGTTCGACACCGAGTTCGCCGACAAGTTCAAGGCTGCCGGCCTGACGTATGAGCATCGCCTGATCGATGACATGGTTGCCTGCGCCCTGAAGTGGAACGGCGGCTATGTGTGGGCCTGTAAGAACTATGACGGCGACGTGCAGTCCGATATCGTGGCACAGGGCTTCGGCTCGCTCGGCCTGATGACCTCGGTGCTGATGTCCCCGGACGGCAACACGGTCGAATCCGAAGCCGCGCACGGTACCATCACGCGCCATTATCGTGAGCACCAGAAGGGCAACCAGACCTCTTCCAACCCGATTGCCTCCATCTTCGCCTGGACGCGCGGCCTGATCTATCGCGGCCGCTTCGACGGCACGCAGGACGTGATCGATTTCGCCCAGGCGCTGGAAGCGGTTTGCGTTGAAACCGTTGAATCGGGCTTCATGACGAAGGATCTGGCCATCCTGATCGACAAGAAGGCACCGTATCTGAACACCCAGGACTTCCTGGCGAAGTTGGATGAGAACCTGCAGAAGAAGATGGCCTGAGCTTTCTTTTTTCTGTCGTATTGAAATGGGCCAGTTGCGCGCATGCGTGACTGGCCTTTTTCATGTGTCATGAGGTCTGACGTGGCGCGGCGGCGGGCCATTGACGCAAAAACGCCCGGATGATGTTGTATCATCCGGGCGTCGAACGCGGCGTGCTGGTCTCGCGGCTTAGGCAGCGACGGAGATCGGCTGCCAGAGCGGGCTGGCGGCGGCATTGCCGACCACCAGACGCCAATTGGCGTCATCGGCGAACAAAGCCCGCAGCAGCTTGTTGTTCAGCGCGTGGCCGGTGCGATGAGCGACGAAGCGGGCACGCAGCGGCGCGCCAGAAAGTGCGAGGTCCCCCACGGCGTCGAGCATCTTGTGGCGCACGAATTCGTCCGGTGAGCGCAAGCCCGTTGGGTTCAGGATCTTGGCACCATCGACGACGATCGCATTGTCCAGGCTGCCCCCCAGGGCCAGGCCCATCGCGCGCATCGCTTCGACTTCCTGGACCATCGTGAAGGTGCGGCTATCGGCGAGTTCGGTGCGGAATGCCTCTGGCGACAGGCGCATCGAATAGGCCTGACGCCCGATGGCGGGGGCATCGAAATCGATGGAGAGCGCCATATCAAAGCCCAGCGCGTTCGGACGCAACTCGGCAAACGCCTCACCCTGCTCGACGCGCACGGTGCGCAGAACCTCGATTTCAGTGATTGGATCGTGCTGTTCCACCACTCCGGCGCAGGTGATCAGGAAGGCAAAATCAGCGGCCGAACCGTCCAGGATTGGCACTTCCGGTGCGTCGATCTCAACGAGGGCATTGTCGATGCCGAAACCGGCCAGAGCAGCCATCAGATGCTCAATGGTGCCGACGCGGCATTCCGGGCGGGCAGGATGACCGATCACGGTGCACAGGCGGGTGTCAACGACGTGATCGAAGCGGGCGGGAATGTCGGTTGGGCCGAGGGCCGGGTTCAGATCGGTCCGGCGGAAGACAATACCGCTGCCGGCCGGAAGCGGATGCAGCACCAGATTGGTCTTGCGACCGCTGTGCAGACCAACGCCGACACAGGCAATCGACCCGCCCAGTGTGCGCTGCACCTGCATGGCGGTCTGAAGCGTCAGACTCTGCGGCAGACCATCCATCACGCGGTGAATCCCAATTTCCTGTGTCGCGCCACGATGGCACGGCTTTGTGGCAAAGTTCTGACGTCACCACCACTATGCATATTATGCATGCCGCAAACACCGCGCCAGTCAATGATTGTTTCCGAATATTTCGCCATAAGACGTTGAATTTATTTATAAAAATTGCAACGCATCAGTTACAATTAGACATATTTCACCGCGCCGCAGCATGGCTGTGTACGGATGATTTTGCGCACAAAAAAGGCGTCGTCGGCATGTGCGACGACGCCCGTTCTGGTGGGCAAACGATGGATTAGGTCTGGCGGCGCAGGAAGGCCGGGATTTCCACGCCAATATCATCTGTCACCTGCGGGCGGCTCGCCGGGCGTGGCGGCTCGGAGGTGTAGTCCGTCACATGCGGCTCCGACCGTGAGACCGGCGCCTGCTCGATGGGCTCGGGTGCCGGGGCATGGGCCGCTGCCTGGCCGCGAATGGCACCGGTGACGATGCTGAACAGGCTCTTGCGAGCCGGAACCGTCTGCTCGGGCTGCGGCGCCGGGCGACGTTGCTGCTCGGCGGCACGTGGTTGCGCTGGGCGGGCCGATGGCTGCATCGGGCGCAGCGGCTGTTGCAGATGCGCCGGAATTTGGCGCGGGGCGGACGGGATTTCCTCAATCGCGACCGCTTCGACCTCGGCACGGGTATCGGTCTGGCGCTCCGGCGCGCGATACTCCGCGCCGCGCATATCCGGCGCTGGCATCGACATACCGCCCTGGATCGGGCTGAACGGACGCGGAGCGGGCGGCACCATGCGCGGGGCCGGTTCGCGAGCCAAGGCACTGCCGAGATTGCGGGCAGTGGCTGCACCAGCGGCGTAGTCGGTGTCCATCGTCGGCGCATACCCAACAGCCGAAGCATTGACGACCATCGGTTGCACCATAGGGGCTGCAACTGCTGCAGGCTGCTGCTGCGAATGCATCGGCGGCACGTGAATCGGCGCAGGGGCGGTGTTGAGGCCGCCAACCGAGGCGAGATGCGGACGCTCAATACCGAGTGCCAACGCGTTCTCGATGCCGGTGGCGACCACGGAGACGCGGATGCGGCCGGTGAGGTTTTCGTCGGTGGCGGTGCCGAAGATGATGTTGGCGTTTTCGTCCACTTCCTCGCGGATGCGGTTGGCCGCCTGATCGACTTCGAACAGCGTCATGTCGTCGCCGCCGGTGATGTTGATCAACAGACCGCGCGCGCCGGACATCGAGGTGTCTTCGAGCAGAGGATTGTTAATCGCCAATTCGGCCGCACGCATCGCGCGGCCTTCGCCATCGGCCTCGCCGGTGCCCATCATCGCCTTGCCCATCTCACCCATGACGGTGCGGATATCGGCGAAGTCGAGATTGATCAGGCCAGGGGCGACCATCAGATCGGTCACGCCACGAACGCCCATATACAGGACGTTATCGGCCATCTTAAAGGCTTCCTTGAAGCCGGTGCTCTGATTCGACAGGCGGAAGAGGTTCTGGTTGGGGATCACGATCAGCGTGTCCACCCATTGCTGAAGATCCTCAATGCCTTGCTCGGCCGCCTTCATCCGGCGCGCGCCTTCGAAGCTGAACGGCTTGGTGACAACGCCGACGGTGAGAATGCCGCGCTCACGTGCCATGCGCGCGATCACCGGGGCCGCCCCCGTGCCGGTGCCACCGCCCATGCCGGCGGTGATGAACACCATGTGAACGCCGTCGAGATGGCGATAAACCTCATCCGCCGCTTCTTCGGCTGCCGCCTTGCCGATTTCGGGCTTGGCACCCGCGCCGAGGCCGAGCGTCAGATGCGGGCCAAGCTGGATGCGGCGATCAGCGCGCGAATTTTGCAGCGATTGCGCATCGGTGTTGGCGACAACGAACTCCACGCCCTTTAAATCGAGCGCGATCATCGTGTTGACAGCGTTTGTTCCACCACCCCCGACACCGATCACGGTAATCCGAGGCGAGAAATCGATGTGCGTCTGCGGCGAGAAAGTGAGGTTCAGGGTCATGGGCGGCTCCTCCCGGGGGAGTATGTTGTATTGATGACGGTCGATTCGTCAGTAGGCTTACATGCGTTCACGCAGAAAATTCGCGATACGTCGCAGAATTCCATCTGGACGCTCAGACTCCAGATCAAGATCCATCGGTGACCTTCCATCGCCGCCCGCCCAGGCCAGCAGGCCCAAGGCGGTTGCAAATGCCGGACCTGCCGCCGACTCGGGAAGGCCGCGTGGCATGGCGGGTCGGCCAATGCGCACCGGACGCCCCAAAATCGAACTGGCCAATTCGCGCACCCCTTGCAACTGGGATGCGCCGCCCGTCAGCACGACCCGGTTTCCGGCAATCGAGCCGAGGCTGTCGAGCCGTTCGCGCACCATCTCGAACGTCTCTTCCAGACGCGGGATGATGATCCCAACCACCGCCTTGCGCGGCACCTTGGCAATGTGATGTTCCGGCTCGCCGACCAGTCGGACGGGCAGCATTTCGCGTTCATCGTCCGGGCTGTGCTGCGCGCTGCCATACAGCGTCTTCAGCCGCTCGGCATGGGCGATGGGGGTGGAGAGCATGCGCGCCAAATCCTGCGTCACATGCTGGCCGCCAATGGGGATGAGGGCGGTGTGCAGCAATTGGCCATCGGCGAACACCGCCATGCCGGTGGTGCCGCCGCCCATGTCGAGCACGGTGGCACCCAACTGCTTCTCATCCTCGACCAGGGTGGCTATGCCGGCCGCCATCGGGGCGGAGGCGAGGCCGCCAATGCCGAGATCGCAGCGGGCGAGGCAGGCTTCCAGCGTGCGCAACGCCGTCTGCTGCGCATCGACCACATGCAGCCGCGCGGTCAGGTCGTCGCAGAACAGGCCACGCGGGTCATCGACGCCTGCGGTGTCGTCGGCTGAGAAATTCAACGGCACGGCATGGATGATGTGACGGCCCTCACTCGCCGCCCGACCACGGCCTTCCTGCAACACGCGGCGGACATCCTGCTCCGTCACGGCGCGGCCGCCAATATGCCAGCGAATGCCGATCAGGCGGCTCTCCGGCTGCCCGCCCGAGACGTTGACGGTGATGGTGCGCAGGCGGGTATCGGCCTGCTCCTCGGCCAAACCCACGGCGGCACGAATGGCGCGCTCGGCTTCCACCACATCGACGATGCCGCCCGCGCGCACGCCCTGTGCCTTTTGCCAGCCCGTGCCGAGCACGCGCAGCGAGCCGTCGGATTCAGTGCGCGCGATCAGGCAGACGATCTTGGATGAGCCGATATCGAGCACGCCAAACGGCCCGGTCTGGCGCGGCGCTTGGCGGCTGCGCGGACGTGGAGTGTCTTCCGGCAGCGAAACCGGCATCTCATCGGGCGTGCGGGGCGTGCCGACGGCGCTCATGCGGGCTTCCTTGCGGGCGTTTGCGGCTTGGTGGCGTCCGACTCGGCCGGCGACGGCGTGTGGCCACAGGGCGTGCCGGTCAGCGGGGTCATGCGCAGGCGGTCCGGCAAGCGCAGATCGATGTCCTGCAACGGGCGGTCGAGCAGCGATTTCTCGGTCTGCAATTCAGCCAGCTTGCCCAGAGCGGGCTCTTCCGCCCCCTCGGGCAATTGCACGATGGCGCCGCTGGTCATGCACAAATCCCAGCGCCGCTGCCCCACCCGGATCGCCGCCAGCATGCGTCCGGCGAGTGGCGGGAATTTGTCATACAACGCCAGCAGCTTCGCCGCTTCGGTCGGTGCCCCTTCGCCCACCACCACCGGCAGCACCGGCACGAAGGCGGCGATGTCGGAGTCGGTGACGACGTTGCCGGCCTGATCGATCAGGGCGAAATTGCCCTTGTTCTGCCAGACCGCGAACGGCCGCCGCTCATCGAGCACCACACGCAGCGTGTGCGGCAGCACGCGCTCCACCGTGGCAGCGCGGATCCAGGCGATATGTTCCAGCCGCGCTTTGGCATCCGGCAGCGAAACCGACAGGATCGGGTCGCCCTGATGCACGGCAAGCGCCTTGAACAGCACCTCTTTCGGCGTCTTCTCCTGGCCTTGCACCACGATGTTCTGCACATCGAAACCCAGATCGACCGTTGCCGCCCCCAGCCTTTCGCGCATCGAGCCGCCATGGCCGATCATCCGCACCGCGCCGGAGCCGACGATCAGCGCCAGCACCGCCACAGAGACGAACAGGGTCGGGCGCAACAGCCTGCGGAACCGACGCAGCGCCATCTTCGTCCGGCCCGGCCGATCCGGCAGGGCGGCTTGTTGCGGGCGTGGCCGGAAGGATTGGCCGCGCGCATTCTGCGAAGGGGAACCTTGCGGCTTTACGCGCGGCATGCGGCGTTCTCCACCATCCAGCGACACAGCGATGGGAAATCGATGCCGCAGAGAGCGGCCTGTTCGGGCAGCAATGAGGTGGGGGTGAGGCCGGGTTGGGTGTTGACCTCCAGCAGCACCAGCCGCCCCGGCTCGCCGTTGGTGTCGTCGTAGCGGAAATCGGCGCGTGAGGCGCCACGGCAGCCCAGCGCATGATGGGCGGCAAGGGCGATCCGCTTCGCCTCCGCCTCGGCCTTCGGGTGAATCTGCGCAGGCAGAACGTGGCGGCTTCCGCCCTCGGCGTATTTGCTTTCGTAATCGTAGAAGGACTGCGTGGCGACGATATCCGTCACCGCCAGCGCCCGATCCCCCATCACGCCCACGGTGAGTTCGCGGCCGGGGATGAATTCCTCCACCATCGCCGTGCGGCCGAATGTCCAGCCACGGGCCACGGCGGCGCGGCGATTATCGCCCTGGCGGATGATCTCCACCCCCACCGAGGAGCCTTCGTTGAGCGGTTTGATCACGTAAGGCTCGGGCATCGGATCGGCGTCGATGAGGTCCGCCACCTCCATCACGCCACCGGCGGCCACGGGCAGGCCGTGTGCGATGAACACCGCCTTCGCCGCCGCCTTGGCCATCGCCACCGCCGAGGCCCGCACGCCGGAATGGGTGTAGGGGATGCCGAGCATGTCCAGCACGCCCTGGATCACCCCGTCTTCGCCGAAACGGCCATGCAGCGCGTTGAACACCGCATCGGGGGCGGGCGTCAGCGCGTCGATCAACGTGCGCAGATCGGGGCCGACATCCACCGCGCTCACGTCCCAGCCGAGCGAACGCAGGGCGATCACCACCTGCGCGCCAGAGGACAGGCTGACCTCGCGTTCGGCGGACAGGCCGCCCATGAGAACCACAACGCGCATCAGGCGGGCCTCCCCACGCGGCGGATTTCCCAATGCAGATCGATGCCCGAGGCATCCTTCACCCGGCGGCGGACCTCATCGCCCAGACCTTCCAGATCGGCGGCGGTGGCGTCGCCGGTGTTGAGCAGGAAGTTGCAATGCTTCTCCGACACCTGCGCCCCGCCGCGTGTCAGGCCACGACAGCCCGCGCCATCGATCAACTCCCACGCCTTCATCTCGGGCGGATTGCGGAAGGTGGAGCCGCCGGTGCGGGCGCGGACGGGTTGCGTGGCCTCGCGGCTGTTGCGGATGTCGGCCATGCGGGCGGCAATCGTGGTGGGGTCGCCCGCGCGTGCCACCAAGCGGGCGCGCACCACCACGCTTTCGGGCGGCAATTTGGAATGGCGATAGGAGAAGCCGAGTTGACCGGCATTCAGCCGCATCACCTCGCCAGTGCGGGTGACGATCTCTGCCCAATCCAGGCAATGCGCGATATCGCCGCCATAGGCTCCGGCATTCATCGCAACCGCCCCGCCAATGGTGCCGGGAATGCCGGAGAGGAATTCCAGCCCCTCCAGACCGGCTGCGGCGGCGTGCTCGGCGACGGTGGCATCCAGGCAGGCGGCACCGACGATCATGCCGTCCGCTTCCAGCTTGATAGAGTTGAACCCGCGCGCCAGCCGGATCGTCACTCCCGCAATGCCGCCATCGCGCACGATCAGGTTCGAGGCGGCCCCGATGATCGTCACCGGCACTTCATGCGGCAGGGCTGCGAGGAATTGCGCCAGATCGGCGCTGTCCGCCGGGCGCACCAGAACCTCTGCCGGTCCACCGACGCGAAACCAGGTGCTGGGGGCAAGACTGATCCCCTCCTGCACCCGTCCACGCAGTTGCGGCAGAAGCGCGATCATTTGCGGCCACTCCCGGCCTGTAGGGCGGTGAGCTGCGCGGGCAGCGCGTTGGCCCATTGGGTGATGTTGCCCGCCCCCAGACACACCACGAAATCGCCGGGTTTGGCGATGGCGTGGATCATCTCGGCCAGATGCTCCGGCCCCGGCAGCGGCACCACCGAGCGATGGCCGGACGAGCGCAGACCCTCGATCAGCGTGTCGCGATTGATGCCCGGCAGTGGCGCTTCGCCGGCGGCATAGACATCGGCCACCACCACGGTGCCGGCGTCGTTGAGGCAGGTGCAGAACTCGCGGAACAAGGTGGAGAGGCGAGAGTAGCGATGCGGTTGAATCACCGCGATCACATCCCGCGCCCCCGCCTGACGGGCGGCCTTGAGTACGGCTGCGATTTCAACCGGGTGATGGCCGTAATCGTCGATGACGGTGATGCCACCCGACTCGCCGGTTTTGGTGAAGCGGCGCTGCACGCCCTTGAAGTTGAGCAGCGCGCTGGCCAATGTCGCCTCGTCGATTTCCATCTCAATGCCGATGGTGATCGCCGCCAGCGCGTTGGAGACGTTGTGCGCGCCCTGCATCGGCAGACGGAACGGCCCCATCGTGCGCTTGCGGTTGCGCGCGCGGTCGGTGACTTCCACGCTGAACGTGGCCCCGTTGCGGTCCATCGAATTCGGAATGGCGCGCACATCGGCCTGTGGCGAGAAGCCATAGGTGACGATGCGGCGATCGGCGAGGCGGGGAATCATCTGCTGCACCGCCGGGTGGTCGATGCACAGCACGGCAAAGCCGTAGAAGGGGATGTTCTGCACAAACTGATCGAACCCCGCCGTCATCGCCTCGGCGGTGCCCCAATGGTCGAGATGTTCGGGGTCGATGTTTGTCACCACCGCAATGGTGGCGGGCAGGCGGAGGAAGGAGCCGTCCGATTCGTCGGCCTCCACCACCATCCATTCGCCCTGACCCATGCGGGTGTTGGAGCCATAGGCGTTGATGATGCCGCCATTGATCACCGTGGGGTCGAGCTTGGCGGCTTCCAGAACGGCGGCCACCATCGAGGTGGTGGTGGTCTTGCCATGCGTGCCGCCGACGGCGATCGCCCAGCGCAGCCGCATCAACTCGCCCAGCATTTCGGCGCGGCGCACCACCGGAATCAGCTTGGCGCGGGCGGCGCGGACTTCCGGGTTGTCGGCCTTGACCGCCGTGGAGATCACCACCACGCGGGCGGCCCCCAGGTTCTCTTCCTTGTGGCCGATGGAAATCTGAATGCCCGCGGCGCGCAGGCGGCGCACATTGGCGTTCTCGGAAATGTCGCTGCCCTGGACGATATAGCCCAGATTGTGCAGCACCTCGGCAATGCCGGACATGCCAATGCCGCCGATGCCGACGAAATGGACAGTGCCAATGGAGAGGGGGAGGGCTCGCATCAGGCGGCGTCCTTCGGCTGGATGGTGTGCTCGACCAGATCGGCCAGACGCGCTGCGGCGTCCAGACGTCCGAAAGCGGCGGCGGCGGCGGCCAATGGCGCCAGCTCTTGCGGGCGGCCGAGCAGGGGGATGAGGAATTCGGCGAGATCGGCGGGGAAGAGGGTGCTTTGATGCATCATCCAAGCCCCGCCCGCCTCGGCCAAGGCCGCCGCATTGGCGCGCTGATGATCGTCAATCGCACTCGGCAGCGGCACCAGCAGCGACGGTCGGCCCAACGCCGCCAGCTCCGCGATGGTGGACGCCCCGGCGCGGGCGATGACGAGATGGGCGGTGTTCAGGCGGTCGGCAATATCTGAAAAGAAGGGCGACAGCTCGGCACTCAACCCAAGTTCGGCATAGAGTTGCCGCACCTGGGGCAGATCCTCCGCCCGGCATTGCTGGGTGATGTCCATCCGCGCCGACACCGAGACCGGCAGGCGCGACACCATCTCCGGGATCAGAGTGGAGAACACCCTGGCGCCTTGCGAGCCCCCGAGCACCAGCAGACGGAACCGCTCCTGTGCCGAGAAATACCCCCGCCCCGCCAAGGCCGCGATGGCCGGGCGGACGGGGTTGCCGGTCAGCACGGTGGCAACACCGGCGGGAATGGCGCTGGTGTTGCTGAAGCTGAGCGCGATGGTGGAGGCAAAGCGCGACAAAGCGCGATTGGCGCGGCCCAACACGGCGTTCTGCTCGTGCAGCACCACCTTCGGACGCGGTGAGATCAGGCGCGAGGCCAGCACCGGCGGCACAGACGGATAGCCGCCAAATGCCACCAGCGCATCAGGGCGCACGCGACGCAGGATCGCATGCGCCTTCAACGTGCCATAGGCGAGTGACAGCACCGCCTTGAGCGCCTTCATCGCACCCCGTCCGGCAATCCCGGCACCGGGCAGCACGTAACGCGCGCATTGGGCAAAGGCTGCCGAAGTCTCGCCGGAGGAGCGGGCATCGGTGAACAGCACCACTTTATGCCCGCGCTGCTGCAACTCCGCCGCCAGCGCCTCGGCCGGGAAGAAATGCCCGCCAGTGCCGCCGGCCGCGATGGCAATCGTGCGGTTCATATCAATTCCCCAGCCCCACCACGGCGGGTGAGGGCGAGCAGCATGCCCATGCCCAACGCCACCGCCATCGCCGATGAGCCGCCATAGGAGACGAACGGCAATGTCATGCCCTTGGTTGGCAGCAATCCGGTGGAGGAGCCCATGTTGATGAAGGCTTGCAACCCAAAGCTCGACACCAGCCCGGAGGCGGCGAGGACGACGAATTGATCGCCTTCCGCCAGCAACCGCGCCAGGCCGCGCAGCACGATGAAGCCGAAAATCAGCACCAGCACGGTGCACAGAATAAGCCCGAACTCCTCACCCATCACAGCGAAGACAAAATCGGCATGGGCGTCCGGCAGGTGGTCCTTCACCATGCCCTCACCCGGACCGCGCCCGAGCAGGCCGCCATTGCCGAACGCCTCCAGCGAGCGGTCAATCTGGTAATGGTCGCCCTTGGTGGGGTCGAGGAAGCTGTCGAGCCGGTAGCGGAAATGCGGCAGGAAGGCATAGGCACCGACACCGCCCAGCAGGGCACAGCCAATGCCGACCACGAAGAGTCGCCAATCGAGGCCGGCGAGGAAGAATTGCACCAGAAACACCGCCGTCACCACGGCGAGCATGCCGATATCAGGCTGGGATTTCAGCAGCGTGGCGATGACCAGATACAGACCGACGGCGATCATTGCATCGCGTGTGCTGCCATTGCGTTGCCATTGTGCCAGCAGATAGGCCGTCACCACCGCGAAACACGGCTTGAGAAATTCGCTGGGTTGCAGCGAAAAGCCGGGCAGGGCGATCCAGCGCGTTGCCCCCTTGATCGAGGCACCAATGAACAGCGTGGCCAGCGTCAGCACCAGCGCAATGCCGAAAATCGCAAATGACAGCCGCCTGACGCCGCGCGCGGAGAGCAGCGAGAGGGCGAACACCAACGCTGCGGCAATCGTCAGGAACAGCACCTGCTTGAGGATGAACGCATCGCGGCTTTCATGAATGCGCTCGGCCACCGCGGGCGAGGCGGCGAGCATCATCACATAGCCCAGGCCGATCAGCGCGAAGATCGCCATCAGCGTCCAGCGGTCGACCGACCACCACCAGCGGCCCAGCAGGGAATTATCAGCGCGCGACGGTCCGGCCATCAGATGCCCCCTCCTGCCACGGCTTGGGCGAGGTCGCGAAAGCGGTCGCCGCGCTGGTCATAGCCGGTGAACTGATCCCAACTCGCCGTGGCTGGTGACAGCAGCACCGCTTGCGGGGCCGGGGAGAGCGTGGGGATCAGCCGGGCCGCCAGGGTCACCGCGTTCTCCAGCGTCTCCGCCATGGTGAAGGCCATGCCGTGACGGGTGAGCGTCTTTGCAAATATCGGCGCGTCGCGACCGATCAGCAGCGTGTGCTGAATGCGCGGGAAGAATTCCGCCAACGTCTCAATGCCGCCTTCCTTGGCCATGCCACCGGCGATCCAGATCATCCGGTCGTAGCAGGCAAGCGCGCGGGCGGTGCTGTCGGCATTGGTGGCTTTGCTGTCATTGACCCACAACACGCCATCGGTCTCGGCCACCAATTCCTGCCGATGCGGCAGGCCGGGATAGGTGCGGATACCGGCGGCGATCACATCATCGGCCAAACCCAGCGCACGGCACAGTGCTGTGGCGGCGGCGATGTTCTGCGCGTTGTGGCTGCCGGGCAGCGTGGCGGCGGTGGCGATGGGAGGGTCGGCTTCGGAGATGCTGATCAACCGGGCCGGGCCGTGATCGGCAGCCATCTCGCGGCTCAGCGCGTCATCGCAGCCGATCACGGCCACATCCTGTGCGGTTTGGCGGTCGAAGATATGGCGTTTGGCCATGGCATATCCGGCCATGTCGCCGTGGCGGTCGATGTGATCGGCGCTGAGATTGAGCATCGCTGCCGCATCGAAACGCAAGGCGGCGAGTCGTTCCAACATATAGCTGGACATCTCCAGCACATAGACGCCGCCATTGGGCAAAATCCCTAAGGAAAGCGCCGCATCCCCGAGATTTCCACCGGCGGCGACGGGCACGCCCGCGCGGCCCAGAATATGGGCCACCAGAGCCGTCGTCGTCGATTTGCCGTTGGTGCCGGTGATGCCGACGAACCGGGCGGCCGAGCCCGCCTTGCGGACAGCGCGATAGAGCAGATCGGCATCGGACAGAATTGGAATGCCAGCCGCACGCGCGGCTTCGGCAAGGCGGTGCGGCTTGGGCAGCAGATGCGGGATGCCCGGCGAGAGGATCAGCGCGTCAATGGCCGCCATATCCGGCTCGGCCACGACGAGGTCGCTGGCGGCTGCGCGTGCGGCTTCCTGATCGTCCCACACCGTCACATCCGCACCCATCGCCACCAGCGCGCGGGCGGCGGGCAGACCGGCGCGACCGAGGCCTGCGACGGCAAAGCGTTCGCCCGCGAAGAGATGCGACAGGGCGCTCAACGGATTTTCAACGTGGCAAGCCCGATCAGGGCGAGGATGAAGGAGATGATCCAGAAGCGGATCACAATCGTCGGCTCCGCCCAGCCCTTCTTTTCGAAATGGTGGTGCAAAGGTGCCATCAGGAACACGCGGCGGCCGGTGCGTTTGAACCAGAACACCTGAATGACCACCGAGAGCGTCTCAACCACGAACAGGCCGCCGACGATGGCGAGCACGATTTCATGCTTGGTTGCCACCGCAATCGCGCCCAAAGCGCCGCCGAGCGCGAGGCTGCCGGTGTCGCCCATGAAGACGCGGGCGGGGGGCGCGTTGAACCACAAAAATCCCAGACCTGCACCGATCATCGCCGCACAGAACACCGCAAGCTCACCCGTGCCCGGCACTTCGCGGATTTTCAGATATTCGGCAAACACGTGGTTGCCCGCCAGATAGGCGATCAGCGCGAACACCGCACCGGCGATGATCGTGGGGACAATCGCCAGCCCGTCCAACCCGTCGGTCAGGTTGACCGCATTGGAGGAGCCGACCATCACAAAGGCGGCGAAGAGTGGGAAGCCGAAGCCGAGCGGGATCAGCACGTCCTTGAAGAACGGCACTGCGAGGCCTGAGGCCAGCGGCTCGCGGGTGATGCTCATGATCCACAACGCCGCGCCCAGGCCCAAACCCCATTGCACGATCAGCTTGCCGCGTCCGGACAGGCCACGGAACGAGGCTTTGGACAGCTTGATGTAGTCGTCCACAAAGCCCAGCGCGCCATAACCCAGCGTGACCAGCAGCACCGCCCAGACATATTGATTGCGCAGATCGGCCCACAGCAGGGTGGAGAGCGTCATGGTGGACAGGATCAGCACGCCGCCCATCGTGGGGGTGCCAACCTTGGTGATCAGATGGCTCTCCGGCCCATCCGGTCGGATCGGCTGGCCTTGGCCCTGCACCGATTTCAGCCAGCGGATCAGCGAGGGGCCGAAAAACAGGCTCATCACCAGCGACGTCATGCACGCGCAGCCAGAGCGGAAGGTGATGTAGATCAGCAGATTGGCGAGCGCGTGGTGCTCAAACAGCGGGCGCGCAAGGTTGAACAGCATCAGTGCATGTCCTTGGGAAACTCGGAGGGAGACGCTGTGGCCTCAATCGCACCGACAATGGTTTTCATGCGGCTGCCCAGAGAACCTTTGACCAGCACCGCATCCCCGTCGCGCAAGGCAGACAGCAGGAGCGGGGCGAGACTGGCCGAATCCGGGGCGTGGGCACCGCGCAGTGCCGGTGGGATGGCATCATGCAGGTGCCGCATCAAGGGGCCGCAGGTGAACAGCAGATCCGCATGTGCTGCGATGTCGGCAGCCAGCGAGACATGTTCAGCGATACCCTGGTCGCCCATTTCCAACATATCACCCAGGACCGCAACCCGACGCGGTGCCGGCACCATGCCGAGCAAGGCCAGGGCGGCCCGCACGGCGGAGGTGGAGGCGTTGTAGCTTTCATCGAGCAGCGTGATGCGCCCCACGGGCAGCTTCAGGTCATGCCGCGCGCCGCGCCCGGCGCCAGGGGAGAACGACGCCAGCGCCCGCGCGCCCGCCGCCGCATCGGCCCCCATCAGATGCGCCGCCGCCAGGGCCGCCAGCGCGTTGGAGGCCATATGCAGGCCGGGGGCATGCAGACGCAATGTCAGTTCCTGGCCGCCCACGCACAGCACCAGATCGGTGCCGTCGGCATCGGGCGCGGCGTGCAGCAGGCGATGGGTGGCGTGGGTGGCGCTGCCGAAGCTTTCCACGCGGGCGGCGGTGGCACTGCGCATCCGATCGAAGTGCGGGCTGTCGGCGGGCAGCAGCAGCACGCCGCCCGGCTCCAATCCCGCCGCGATGCTTGCCTTCTCATCGGCTATCGCCTCGGCGCTGCCGAGATGGCCGATATGGGCGGTGCCGATGGTGGACACCACCGCCACATGCGGTCGTGCCAGCCGGGCGAGCGGGGCGATTTCGCCCGCATGGTTCATGCCGATCTCATTGACGGCAAAGCGCGCATCCTGCGGCATGCGGGCCAGCGTGAGCGGCACGCCCCAATGATTGTTATAGGACGCCTCTGCCGCATGGGTGCTGCCTTGGGCGGAGAGAATGCAGCGCAGCATCTCCTTCACCGTCGTCTTGCCCACCGATCCGGTAACGGCGGCGAGCCTGCCGGTGAAGCGCGCGCGGGAGACGCGGCCGAGCGCGTTCAGGCCGTCAAACGTATCGGCGACTTTCAGAAGGGGCGCATTTTCAAGCCCGTCCGGGATCGCATGCACCAGCGCGCCCGCAGCACCATTGTCCAACGCCTTGGCCACGAAGCGATGACCGTCGCCATTCTCACCAACCAGGGCGATGAACAGCTGCCCCTGCGCCACATTGCGGCTGTCGATGGACACGCCATTGGCGTTGAAGGGCCGGATCATCTCACCTGACGTGGCCGTGATCAGATCGGCCGCGGTCCACAAGACGCTCATGCGACACCTGCCAGCGAACGGATCACCGCCGCATCGTCAAAGGGCAGGGTGGTGCCAGCCACGATCTGCCCGAGTTCATGACCTTTGCCCGCCACGACCAGCACGTCACCCGCGCCGAGCATGGACAGGCCCGCTGCGATTGCCTGCGCGCGGTCGCCGATCTCGATGGCTTCGGGGATGGCGGCGCGGATGGCGGCGCGGATGGCGGCCGGGTTTTCGCTGCGCGGATTGTCATCTGTCACGATGGCAATATCAGCGGCTGTCGCGGCCACGCCCATCAACGGACGCTTGCCCGGATCGCGGTCGCCACCCGCGCCGAAAACGATGACCAGCCTGCCTTGCGTGTGCGGACGCAAGGCGGCGATCAAGCGGGCGATGGCATCCGGTGTGTGGGCGTAATCGACATAGGCAGCGGCCCCGTTGGGCAGCTTGGCGGCAAGCTCCATGCGTCCGCGCACGCCGGTGAGGCGGCCGAACAACGCCAGCGGATCGTCAACGCCTGTCGTCTCGGCCAAGGCCGCGGCGAGCACGGCGTTATCGGCCTGGAAACGCCCGGCGAGCGGAAGGAACACGTCGCGCCCAAACGCCCGGATGTCCTGACCATCCGGGCGGGCGATGCAGGTCTCCGGCCCCACCACGCGCAGCATCAGGCGGCGACGGGCGGCGATGTCGTGGAGGGCGGCGAGCGTGTCGGCATCGAGCGTGTCGCTGGCAACCGCAGGCGCGCCATCGGGCAAAAGTTCCTGAAACAGCCGCAGCTTGGCGGTGCGATAGGCGCTCATCGTGCCGTGATAATCGAGGTGGTCGCGGGTGAGGTTGGTGAATCCGGCCGCGGCGATGGCCACGCCATCGAGCCGGTACTGATCCAGCCCATGCGACGACGCCTCCAGCGCCGCATGCGTCACCCCTTCGCGCGCCAGCGTCGCCATCGTCTCGGCCAGGGCCACCGGATCGGGCGTCGTCAACCCGCCACCACCCGCATGGCCGGGAGCAATGACCCCCAACGTGCCCAGGCTCGCCGCCTGCAGGCCGGAGAGGGTCCAGAATTGGCGCAGAAAATCGACAGAGCTGGTCTTGCCGTTGGTGCCGGTGACGGCGACCACGCATTCGGGTGCCGGACCTGCCAGACAGGCGGCGATGCGGGCGAGTTTCAGCCGGGGATGAGCGGCCTCGATCAATGGGCGTGGTGGCACGCCCGCGGGCCATGCGGTGCCCTCGCTTGCCAATACCGCAACAGCCCCTGCCGCGACGGCCTGCCCGATAAAGCCGCTGCCATCGGCCTTCGTGCCGGGGAGAGCCGCGAAGATCATGCCGGGGCGCACAGCGCGGCTATCGGCGGTGATGCCGCCGATCTCTATCCGTGCCAATTCCGCCGGTGCTGGCAGGCCGATGGAGGCGAAGAGCTCACTGCCCCGCATGGAGTGCGCCAGACTGGCTGGAGATGTAGCTCGCATTATGACGCAGATCGTGCAGAGAAGGCTGCGGTGCGACCGGCAGTGCACGCGGCTTTTCGGCGGCAATCGCCGGCGGGTTGGAGGGCTGCGGCATCGGCGGCGGGGTGGCAATCGCGCCTGCCGGACGGCCGGGTTGCATCGGGATGGCGAGGCTGGCCTGGGTGGCGGCGGCTTGCGGGTCAACCTCGGGTAGCAGGCCCAGCATCGGCGCCACGCGGGCGATCACCCGGCCGGCGGCGGGGGCCGCCACCCAGCCAGCCGTTGCATAGCCATGCGTTGCCGCGTTGGCGTGCGGGGCATCGAGCATCATGTAGACGGCGTAGCGCGGCGCGTTCATCGGAAAGACGCTCATGAAGGCGGCGACGTTGGATTTCTTGTTGTAGCCGTGCCCAGACACTTTCTCCGCCGTGCCGGTCTTGCCGCCGACGAAATAGCCCGGCACTTCGGCGGCCTTGCCGTAACCGTCCGTCACCACCAGTCGCATCAACTTGCGCACGATGTCCGACGTGCCTTGCTGCATCACCCGATTGCCGGTGGCGCGCAGATCGTCGCTTTGTTGGGCGAGCAAGGTGGGGCGCAATTTCACGCCGCCATTGGCCACCGCCGCGGTGGCGGAGACCACATGCAGGGGCGTGACGGCGATGCCGTGGCCGAAACCGATGGTCAGCGTTGCCGCTTCCTTCCAGTTCGACACTGGCGGGAACAGCGTGGCGGCGGCTTCCGGCAATTCGATGCCGGTGCGCTTCATCATGCCCATCTTCGCCATCCAGGCACGCTGTGCGAGTGTGCCGGTGGCCTCGGCCATCCGGGCGGCCCCGATGTTGGAAGAATAGGCGATGATCTCCGGCACGGCGAGCCAGCGATGCTTGCCCTCGAAATCGTTGATCGAGAAGCGGCCGACCTTGATCGGGTTGGTGGCGTCAAAGCCGTTCCAAATATGCACCAACCCGGAATCGAGTGCCATCGAGACGGTTTGCAGCTTGAACGTGCTGCCCGGCTCGTAATCGCCCGTCACCGCGCGGTTGAAGCGCTGGTCGGGTGTTGCGCCACGCGGGTCGTTGATGTCGAAATCGGGCAGCGAGACCATCGCAATGACTTCGCCGGTGCGCACATCCAGCACGATGCCCGCCGCACCCTCGGCCTGGAATTCGGTCATCGCGGCCAGCAATTCCTCGCGCACCACCGCTTCGGCACGCACGTCGATGGACAGACGCAGCGGCGTGGAATCGCTGACGAGGCGCTCGTTGAACTGCTTTTCGATGCCGGCAATGCCGTGGCTGTCCACATCCACGCCGCCCAGAATCTGCGCGGCCATGCGGCCCATCGGGTAGCGGCGCTTTTCGGTGCGCTCGAAATCGATGCCGGGAATGCCCAGCCGGTTGATCGCCAGCTCATCGCGCGGAGAGACTTGACGCTCAATATAGACGAATTTCTTCGTCCGGTCCGTCAGTCGTGCGGCGGTGGCTTGCTCGTCAATTTGCGGCAGTACGGATTTCAGTTTGTGTGCCGCATCGGCGGCGTCGAGGATCATGCGCGGATCGGCGATCACCGAGGCGGTGGGCAGTGACAGCGCCAGAACCTCGCCATTGCGGTCGGTGATCATCGCGCGACGGGCATGCGGGCTGTCGATGGGGGCGGCTGCTGCGGGGGCGATGGGGGCGGCGGCCTTCATCACCGGCGCTGCCATCGGCATCTGTGCCTGTTCGACCTCAGCCGGTTTCGGCAGTTTCGGAGACAGCACCGTCACCCAGGCCAGCCGCAGATCGACGGCCAAATACAGGGCGACGAAGCACATGCCCGCCAGCACCAGCCGACCGCGCGTCTTTTCCAACACGGCGCGACGCGCAAGGTCGGGGGCGGTGACGCGGACATTCTCGATTTTCGGCACCGACGCCGCGCGCGGGGCACCGAAGCGGCGGGCCGGGGAGGCGGCGTTCGGTGCCTGCGTCATGGGTCATCCCCATTATTCGGAGGAACGTAGCGTGCTGGTGCCGCATGCATCCGCGCCATGCCCAAAGACGAGCCGACATAAGGAGTGGGGGCAGGCACCGGCGGCGCCATTGCCGGCATTGGGCGTGGTGGCGGTGCGTTGGCGGCCGTTTGCATCGGTCGTGATGCCACAGGCGCATATGCCGGAGCTGGGGCGGCGGTTGGGCGTGGCTGCGGCGGACGGGTTTCGGCGACCGCAACCGGCCTCGGAGCTGGCTTCGGCGCGGGTGCGGCGGCCAGCGGGGCCGCTGTCATGACCGGTGCGGGCTTGGGCGCCGGTGTGGAGGGTGTATCAAGCGCGGCCATCACGCGCGCCAATTGGCCCGCTTTGTCAGAGCCAGGCTCTATCGCCGGGCGCTCAGGTGCCTTGGCCACCAATTCCGGCTTCGGCGTCTCGCCCGCCGCAGGGGCAGGCTCTGGCGCGGGGGCGGGTTCAACCTTGACCTCTGGCGGTGTCGGCGGGGCGGGCAGGGCGGGCAGCGGGGCGACGGCGGGCAGGCGCTTGTCGAGATCGGCGTAGGCGACATATTGCTTCGGATCGGTCGGCTGCAATTTCAGCACTTGCCCGGCCAAGTCCTTCAGCCGATCCGGGTCGCTGAGCAGATCGTACTCCGCATGCAACAGCGCCGCATGCGCGCGGACATCCTTGGCCTCATGGGTAAGGCGGACGATTTCGCGGTCCTGCAACTGCGCATCGCGCTTGACCGAATACAGGTGCAGACCTGACACGGCGGCGATGATGAGACACATCAGGGTGAAACGCCGGATCATACTGCCTCCGCCAATTTCTGCATAGCGCGCAACCTGGCACTGCGGGCGCGCGAATTTGTGGCGCACTCGCCGTCGGAGGGGCGCACGGCACGCGTTGTCAGCATGTGAAAAGCGGGGGACTCGCGCTCCAGCAGGCTCGCCGGATTGTGGCGCGACGGGGCCGGTGTGCGGCCAGAGGCTTCGATCATGAATTGCTTGATGATGCGGTCTTCCAGCGAATGGAACGACACCACCACCAAGCGCCCGCCCGGCGCCAACAGCTTCGCCGCCGCCGCCATCGCGCGTTCGATCTGGCCGAGTTCGTCGTTCACCCGAATGCGCAGCGCCTGGAAGGTACGGGTGGCCGGGTCCATGCCGGTTTTACTTTTCGGCATCACCGAGCGGATCACTTCGGCCAGTTGCAGCGTGGTCAGGATCGGCGCTTGGCTGCGGGCCAGCACGATGGCCTTGGCAATCCGGCGCGAGGCACGTTCCTCGCCGTAGCGATAGATCGTGTCGGCCAGTTCGGCCTCGGGCAGGCTTGCCACCAGATCAGCGGCGGACATCCCATCCTGCCCCATCCTCATATCGAGGGGGCCTGAAAATCTGAATGAGAAGCCACGGTTGGGATCGTCGATTTGGTACGACGAGACGCCCAAATCGAGCACCACCCCATCCAGTTGGCCGATTCCCACGCTGTCGAGCAGGCTGGCCATGTCGCCGAAGCCGCCATGCAGCAGGTGCAACTTGCCGGGATGGCGTGCCGCCAGGGCCGCGCCACGGGCGATGGCGTCGGGGTCGCGGTCGATGGCGTAGAGCGTGGTGCCGCGATCCAGGATCGCCGCGGCATAGCCGCCTCCGCCGAACGTGCCGTCCAGATGCGTCTCTCCAGCTTCCGGGGCGAGATACTCCAGCACTTCGGCCAGCATCACCGGAATATGACCTTGCGCACTCATGACGATGCCCCCGGCAGTTTGATGTGTGGGGCAGCGGCGCGCGCTTCGGCGCGGCGGCGTTCGAGAGCTTCGGGCTCCCAGATTTGGAAGGTCTTGCGGGTGCCGACGAACCACAGCGCCTTGTCGATCCCGGCATGCTGCAACAACTGCTCGGGCACCACGATGCGGCCTTCGCTGTCGATCGGCACTGGCTGTGCGTCGCCGAACATCACCAAAGTGAGATCGTTGAGTTCGCTGCTGAAATCATCCAGCGCATCGAGCTTGTCGCTGTAGGCTTCCAAGTCAGCCGTCGCCCAACCTTCGATGCAGCGGAATTGGTGATGCGAGCGCAGAATCAGGCTGGGGGTTTCGCCGTCAGCGGAGCGTTGACGCAACACCGAGCGGAAACCGGCAGGGATGCTCACGCGCCCCTTGGCATCAAGCCGGCTCAGTTGGTGCCCCATGAAGATGGTCATGCTGCCCTGTTGGGCCTTTCCATTGCGCGACTGTCGCCAAAACCGGGTCGGACGCACTGCGCGGCCAGCCGGATTTGGGATGACATGGGATATCATGGGCAGATTTGGGCGTCAAAGCGAATCTGGTCATGCGACTCGGGGTGCATTTAGAAAAACGCAACATTCACAATTGGTTAATCATTCACGTCGCGGCAGGGAATTTCCGAGATGGGGCAACTCCGTTCGGAGGGGGCAGGCGCGGATATTGGGAGGAAAATTGCCAGACGGTCTGTAAGCCGGGTTCTGTTCGTGCCGAGGCACGAGACGACCATTCCTCTGGGGCATACATTGCTGC
Source organism: Acetobacteraceae bacterium (assembly GCA_031291725.1). Classification (GTDB taxonomy): domain Bacteria; phylum Pseudomonadota; class Alphaproteobacteria; order Acetobacterales; family Acetobacteraceae; genus CAIQQQ01. The sequence continues at coordinate 121,670 of JARLIM010000035.1, read as the reverse complement.
ACGCCTCGCGCGACCAACCCGAGCGACAGGGCGGAAATGCCCCTGCGTCACTGCTTTCGCAGCCGCCGGCCGCTCCTATTCGGTCTTGCTCCCGGTGGGGTTTGCCCTGCCGCCGCTGTTACCAGAAGCGCGGTGCGCTCTTACCGCACCGTTTCACCCTTGCCTGAAGCGGCTTTCCCGAAGGAGATCCGGTCCTGGCGGTTTGTTTTCTGTGGCACTGTCCCTGGGGTCGCCCCCGCCGGTCGTTAACCGGCACCGTATCTCCGTGGAGCCCGGACTTTCCTCCACCGGATTTGCATCCGACAGCGGTCGTCCAACCGTCTGGCAGACCGCCTGATGCGCCGTGCCCTGGGTTACGTCAATGTTTATCGGCGCACGATGCCGTTGGCGACGGTCTCACCCCGGCTTCATCGGCAGCCGGCTCCAGCCCGCGATGGCACGAAGCCGATAGGAATCGAGCCCGCGCCCGGTGGCGGTGATGGGCGCGTTCGCCGAGCCTGATCGCGTTCCCAGAGCATGGGCGGCCATCCAGCCCGGCATTCGCATCGCCAATGCCCCGCCCACCCCGCTGGCTCCTGCCCCCCCGGCGATGAGCGGTTCATTGGCAATCTCCCCAGCCCCCCCATTGGCGTTGAGCATTGCCATCACCTTCTGCCGATAGGCATCGCCCAAGGCGGGAGTGGCTGAATGATAGGCGGCGATGGCCTTCGACCAGGAGCCGGTTTGCCCATATAAATCGCGCAGGAACAGGGCGGCGTAGCGCGCATTGGTCATCGGGTCGAATGCCTGTTCCAGTGAGGCAAAGGCGTGCGGGTGATGCAGCAGGTTCACCTGCAGGCAACCGACATCGATCGAGCGCGATCCCGCCGCTTGAAATGCCTGCACGGCGGCAATGGCAGATGCGCGGCTTTCGAATATATGGTCCGTGCCTTCCACATTGATGCTCCACGGCCAGGGATGCAGACGGCCATCTGCGGCGCGACGGCCACTTTCCACCAAGGCTATGGCCTGCATCACCCGATTGGGAATGCCCGCCATCTGGCCAGCCATGTTGGCCGCGATGTCGCACTGGATTGCGATATCACGGGTGGCGAGCGCGGCGGTGTTGCTCGGGTTTGGTGGTGAATTTACATCGGCCCAGGCAGGGAAAATCAGTCCAAAAACAACGGCCAACAGCGCCCAAGCCAGGGGAAAAATCAATGTTCGAAAGCGAGGGGCGGAGCAGGGCATTTGCATACTCTGCCGTTAAAACCTTTAAAATTCGTTAACGCACCCTGCGCGGGGCTGTCAAAAATCGATTATGCTGCATTGCAAAAAAGTTCTTGCATTTCGAAGCGGCGAAACATATCTTGTGCATCGCAGCATGATGGCTTTGCCACTGCTGCTTTCTTGGACGTTTCCTCCCTAAACTTGGCGGTGCTCTCGGGCACCGCCACTTTTTTTGCCCAGAATTCTAAGCCTGGCCTGCCATCGCGGAGGCATGTCGCACGATATCAGTGGCGAAATGGCTGAGTCTGTTGCGGACATCCTCGAAATTCGACGCCCGGGTGAAATTCGTCTCGTTCATGTAGAGCGAGCGGCAGATTTCCAGCTGGATCGCATGCACGCCCTCGGGTGGGCGGCCGTAATGGCGGGTGATATAGCCGCCGGCATAGGGATCGTTGCGCCGGGTGCGGAAGCCCAGGCTTTGCAGCCGCTCCTCGGCCGTACGCACCCATTCGGCCGCACAGGCGGTGCCATGCGCATCACCGATGACGATATCGGCGCGGTCGGCGCGGGATTGGCTGGAGCGGGGCATCGAATGGCAATCGATCAGCACAGCGATGCCGAATCGCGCCCGAATCGTGGCGAGTTCGGCGGCGAGTGCGTCGTGAAAGCTTTGCCAACAATGCTCGATGCGGCTTTGCACCTCGGGGAAACGCAGTTTCGTGCGGTAGATCGTGTCGCCCGACGCCACCACCCGCGCCACCGTGCCCAGGCCCACCGCCACGCGCGGACTTTTGGTGTTCACCCAATGCGGCAGCGATTCGCTGAACATTGCGGGGTCGAGTTCCCATTTCTCCCGATTGGGGTCGCAGAACGCGCGAGGGAAGCGGGCGCGCAATAAGGGGGCCCCGAGTCGGGGAGCAATATCGAATAATTCATCGACAAAACTATCCTCACTGCGCCGTAATCCCGCCGGATCGAGCCGGGAAGCTGAAATGAAATCAGATGGGTAGATCTGTCCAGAATGGGCGGAGGTGAACAGCACTGGCACGCGTGGGGCTGTGGGGGCGAGCAACTCCACGGGGGGCGTGAGTTCAGCCAGCGCAAATTCCGCAAGCCTTTCGTTCACGCGCTGAGGCCGCCCAGCCATGTCGAACAGACATCCTGTAACACTTGCGGCCCAGCGGGGGGCGATATAGAAGCGCCGAACCAGCGGGCGATTAGCTCAGCGGGAGAGCGTCCCCCTGACACGGGGAAGGTCACAGGTTCAATCCCTGTATCGCCCACCATCCCGCCCCATAGACGCTGGTTCACCCAAGCGCCCGATTGCGGTGCGTATCCCAGGGTCACGCCATATCTTTCAGAAACGGGTTCGTCTGGCGTTCAACGCCAATCGATGAGCCTTCGCCGTGGCCGCAGAGAAACTGCACATCGTCGCCCAGCGGCAGCAGCTTGGTTTCGATTGATTCCAGCAATTGCTCATGACTGCCATAAGGGAAATCGGTGCGGCCAACGCTGCCACGGAACAGCACGTCGCCGACCAATGCGAAGCGGGCGGTCTTTTCCACAAACACCAGATGCCCCGGCGTGTGGCCTGGGCAGTGCAGCACGTCAAATCGCAATCCGCCGAGGCTGATCACTTCGCCCTCGGTCAGGAAGCGGTCCGGCTGGGCATTGCGCAGTCCGGTCATGCCATAGGCCAGCGCCTGCGACTCGATGTTGTCGAGCAGGAAAGTATCGCGCTGATCGGGGCCCACCAGCGGTGCCGGAGCCAAGCCCTGCTTGAGGCGATTTTCGTCGATCAGTCCCTTGAGCGCCTTGGCTCCGCCCGCATGGTCGAGATGGCCGTGGGTGAGCAGCAGCATTTGCGGCTGTAGATCGAAGCGGTTGAGCGCATCGACAATCCGGCCTGGCTCGCCGCCCGGATCGACAACCATGCAGTCACGCGTGTCCTTGTCCCAGACGATGGCGCAGTTCTGCTGGAAGATCGTGACGGGAATGACGGCAATTTGCAGAGTGGCCACTGAAAAATCCTTTAAAATCAAAGGCCGTTGAACAGGGCGGTGGACAAATAGCGTTCGGCGAAAGATGGCGCGATGGCAACGATCAGGCGACCCGCATTGGCCGGGTTGCGCGCCAGATCGAGAGCTGCCCGCAGCGCCGCACCGGAGGAGATGCCAACAGGCAGACCTTCCATCTGGGCACAGCGCCGCGCCGTGGCAATGGCGTCGCGTTCGGAAACCCGCAGCACCTCATCGACCAGCGACATATCGAGATTTTCCGGCAGAAAGCCCGGCCCGATGCCCTGAATGCCGTGCGGCCCCGGCTCGTCACCCGAGAGCACCGCACTTTCCGCAGGCTCTACCACGCAGATGCGCAGCCCCGGCTTGCGTGGCTTGAGGCGGCGGGCGATGCCGGTGATGGTGCCGCCAGTGCCTGCGCCACCGACGATGATGTCCACGCGGCCATCCGTGTCCACCCAGATTTCCTCGGCGGTGGTGGCTTCATGCATCGCCGGGTTGGCCGGATTGTCGAATTGCCGCGCCATCCAGGCCCCCGGTGTGGAGGCGACGATCTCCTCGGCCTTGGCAATCGCCCCGGCCATTCCGGAGCGCGCCGGTGTGAGCACCACCGAGGCACCCATCAACCGCAGCATCTTGCGCCGCTCGATGGAGGCGCCTTCCGGCATCGTCACCAACAGCCGATAGCCCCGCGAGGCGGCGACGAAGGCGAGTGCGATGCCGGTATTGCCGGAGGTCGGCTCGACGATGGTTGATCGTTCCGGCCAGATCTCCCCCGCCGCTTCGGCAGCGTTGATCATCGCCAGGCCCACACGATCCTTCACCGAGCCAAGCGGATTGAAATATTCCAGCTTGACCGCCAGATCGGCACAGAGCCCGTCGGCTGCCGAAATGCGGGGTATTCGGACCAGCGGCGTGCCGCCCACCGTGTCCAAAATGGAGTTGTAGATACGACCGCGCGGGGGCGGAGGGGAGAATTCGGCAGCGTTGTGCGCGGAAGACTTGCTCATACGGCCTCATTACCACATCCTTGCGTCGTGGTTTAGGGGGAGGGGACGGGGCGTATGTTGATTCGTCGTGATCGCGCGATGGTGGCGGTGAGCATCATGCTGGACATCGCCTTCCATGCCGGACGCACCGGCACCGTCAGTGCCGCCGACCTTGCCGAGCGTCTGGGATTGGCGCGGCGCGGCATGGAGCCATTGCTTCAAGCCTTGTCGCGCGCCGAATTGCTCGATTCCGTGCGCGGCCCACGCGGTGGCTACCGGCTGGGGCGGCCGAGGCGGGATATTCTGCTGTCTGAAGTGGTGGCGGTGGCGGTCGCGCTGGGATCAGCCGAGCCGAGCGAGGCGGGCGATGGCCCGGCTGGCCCATTGCAGACGAAAGTGATCGATCCGCTCTGGGATGAGCTGGACGCGGTGGCGCGTGCGGCGTTGGAAAAATTGAGCCTGGACGATCTGATCAAGCGCGCCGGTCTGGCCGGGTTGCGCCGGGCTAGCGACGAGCCGATTAGCTTCGCGATCTAAGCCCGCCCGGCAGCGCCGAAATTAGCCGACCAAAAACACCGCTTCACTGGCCAGCGCCAGGAAGCCGCGGATGCGCGACCAGAACGAGGCGGCACGCTGCGACGTCATCCGTTCGCCGGTGGGGAGATATGCGGTGATCTGCGCACTCATGGTAGGATTTCCATTTCACATTCTTGAAAAGGTATATAAGAACCTTACATGCGAGTTCAACATGTAAATTGAACTTTGGCCTGTTTCTGCCTGGAGAATGCGATGACGCCGCCCGATGGTCTGAGCCTGATTGCGCCGCCAGTGAAGTTGACCGGGGTTGAGACCCTCAAACAGACCAGCAATCGCCTGCGTGGCGCGCTGGCGGAGGAACTGGCGGCGGCGGGCGATCAGGTTTCGGAAGATGGGTATAACCTTCTGAAATTCCATGGAACATACGAGCAGTATGACCGCGATTCAGCCACTCCGCGCAAAAAGGCCGGGCTGGAGAAGGAGTATTCCTTCATGAGCCGCGTGCGCATGCCGGGGGGGCGGCTGACGGCGGCGCAATATCTCGCGCTCGACGGTCTGGCTGATCGCTACGCCAATGCCACGCTGCGGCTGACCACCCGTCAGGCGATCCAATTCCACGTTATTAAAAAGCACGATTTGAAATCGGCCATTGCCGGCATCAACGCGACGCTGCTGACCACGCTTGCTGCCTGCGGCGACGTGGTGCGCAATGTCACCACCAGCCCGGCCCCGCTGCGCGATGTGCAGCATGCCCGTCTGGAAGCTGATGCGCGTCTGTTGAGTGAGGCATTGCTGCCGGCCAGCCGGGCCTATCACGAGATTTTCCTCGATGAAGACAGCAGCGGCGGCGAAGAGGTGGAGCCGTTGTATGGCGAGACCTATCTGCCGCGCAAATTCAAGATCGGCATTGCCTCGCCCGACGACAATTCCATCGACGTGCTGACCAACGATCTCGGCATCATCCCGGTCTTCGATGGCCAGACGTTGATCGGCTATAATCTGGCCGTCGGTGGCGGCCTGGGCATGACGCATAATCGCCCCGATACCTTCCCACGCATGGGCAGCATTCTGGCCTCGGTCGGGCCGGATGAATTGCTGGCCGTGACCAAGGCCGTGGTGTCGCTGCATCGCGAGCACGGCAATCGTGGCGATCGCAAGCGCGCACGATTGAAGTACGTTGTGCAGGATCACGGCGAGGCATGGACGCGCGCCGAACTCGCCCGGCTGTATGGTCGCGAACTCGCCGATCCGCTGCCGATGCAGGGCTTCAAAATTCCCGAAATCCTGGGCTGGCATGCGCAGGGCGATGGCAAATATTGGCTGGGCGTGGCCGTGCCGTCGGGCCGGATCGCCGACACGGGCAGCGTGAAGCTGCGCAGCGCCTTGCGGGAGATTGTCAGCCGCTTCGGCGCCGACCCGATTGTGACAGCCCAACAGGACATTCTGCTCTCCAACCTCGACATCGTCCATCGCGCCGAGATCGACGGTATTTTGGCCGCTGCGTGTGTGGTCTCGGCCGAGAGCCTGTCGCCGCTGTCGCGTTGGACGCTGGCATGCCCGGCGCTGCCGACCTGCGGTTTGGCGTTGACGGAGGCTGAGCGGGCGCGTGGTCCGTTGATGGCGCAAATCGAGGCCGAATTGGCAAAATTCGGTCTGGAGAATGAGCGGATCAGCCTGCGCATCACCGGCTGCCCGAATGGCTGCGCACGCTCCTATGCCGGCGATATCGGCCTCGTCGGGCGGATGCCGGGCTTTTATGCGTTGTTCGTCGGTGGTGATTTCGTCGGCACGCGGCTGTCATTCAAACTGCATGAGCGCGTGGCGGAATCAGGCATTGGGGCGGCGTTGGCGCCCTTGCTCAAAGCCTTCGCTTCAGGGCGTCAACCCGCTGAGGAATTTGGGAATTTCTGCCAGCGCCTCGGGCGGGACGCCCTGTTGGAATTGGTCTGATGTTGCATCGAATATGAGATCGTGGACTGTCATAAAAGCTTCATCAAACTGCAATCGTAGAGTCGCGAAGCAAGACTAGGTTCCGCCGCGTGTTGATCGGCCGGGGAAGCGCCCCGGCTGGCCCGCGTGTCGGATGTCCCGGCAGCGACCCCACGGAGGTTTTATGAAACTCGCATCTTCCGCCATTGCTGTTGCTCTGGCCGCCATCTCGTTCGGTGCGCAAGCCCAGCAGATCACCGGCGCCGGTTCCAGCTTCGCTGCTCCCATCTATGGCAAGTGGGCGGAAGCCGCCTCGGCGCCGACCGGCATCAAGCTGAATTATCAGTCGATCGGGTCGGGCGCCGGCATCAACCAGATCAACAACCGCACGGTCGATTTCGGCGCGTCGGACATGCCGGTGAAGGCGGACGATCTGAAGGCGCATAACCTTCTGCAATTCCCGACCGCCATCGGTGGCGTGGTGATGGCCGTCAACCTGCCCGGCATCGAAGCCAACCAGATCAAGCTGACCGGTGAAATCCTGGCTGAAATCTATCTCGGCAAGATCACCAAGTGGAACGACCCGAAGCTGGTTGAGCTGAACCATGGCGTGAACCTGCCCAACCTCGCCATCGCGCCGGTTTATCGCGCCGATGGTTCGGGCACCACGTTCGTGTTCACCGATTATCTGTCGATGATCGACCCGAACTGGAAGACCGCCGTTGGCTCCTCCACCTCCGTGAAGTGGCCGGTTGGCAACGGTGCGAAGGGTTCTGAGGGCGTTGCGGCGACTGTGCATCAGGTCAAGGGCGGCATCGGCTACGTCGAGAGCGCCTATGCCTTCCAGAACCACCTCGTCACCACCCAGCTGCGCAACAAGGCAGGCAACTTCGTCACGCCGACGATGGAGGCCTTCTCGGCTGCTGCTTCTTCGGCCGATTGGTCGGCTGTGCAGAACTTCGCCATCGACCTGAACGACGAGCCGGGTGCGGCGAGCTGGCCGATTGAGTCGGCCACCTTCGTGCTGCTGCCCACCGACGCCAAGGAGCCGGCGCAGAGCAAGGCCGTGACCAAGTTGTTCGACTGGTCCTTCAGCAACGGCAACAAGATCGCCACCGACCTGCTCTATGTGCCGCTTCCGGTTGCTGTGCAGAACGCGATCCGTGCCGCTTGGGCTGCCCAGATCAAGGGTTGATCTGTAAAGTGACATTCCAGCGGGGGCGGATTGCATCTGCCCCCGCTGGTTTTGTATGTGGTCTGCTCTCCGGATCGTGGGGTTTGCCGTGTCAGATGCTGTAGCCAGTTCGCCGGGAGGATCATCCGTCGGCGATCGCGTATTTGCGGTGCTCACCCGTGCGGCCGGATTGTTTGTGTTGGTGCTGCTGGGCGCGATTATCGTCTCGCTCTTCATCGGTGGCTTGCCTGCGTTCAGGCATTTCGGTCTTGGCTTCATCTTTGAAACCGATTGGGACCCGGTGCAGGAAAATTATGGGGCGCTTGTGCCGGTCTATGGCACGCTGATCACGTCCGTCATCGCACTGCTCGTCGCCGTCCCCCTCGCTTTCGGATGCGCTTTCTTCCTGACCGAACTGGCGCCGAACTGGCTGCGTGCGCCGCTCGGCACGGCCATTGAACTGCTCGCTGCCGTGCCATCGATTATTTACGGCATGTGGGGCTTTTTCATCATCGTGCCGCTGATGGGCAATTATGTGCAGCCCTTCCTGATCGACAATCTGGGCGATCTGCCCGGTATCGGGTTTTTGTTTCAAGGGCCGGCATTCGGCACTGGTATTTTCACCTCGGCCTTCATTTTGGCAGTGATGATCCTGCCCTTTATTGCGGCGACGATGCGCGACGTGTTTCTGACCGTGCCGCCGATGTTCAAGGAATCGGCCTATGGGCTGGGCTGCACCACCTGGGAAGTGGTTCGCTCCATCGTGCTGCCCTATACCCGCGCCTCGGTGATCGGTGGCATCATGCTCGGTCTGGGGCGCGCACTGGGCGAGACGATGGCTGTCACATTCGTGATCGGCAACACCAATCGCATCTCAACCAGCCTGTTCGGGCCGGGCAACACCATCGCCTCTATCGTGGCGTTGGAATTTCCTGAAGCGCCGGGAGGCAGCCTCAAGCTGTCCTCATTGCTGGCGCTGGGTTTCCTGCTGTTCGTGATCTCTTTCATCGTGCTGGCGATCTCTCGCATGCTGCTGGGCACTAAGGGGCAGAAATGAGCACGACAACAACGGCTTCTCTGCCGATCCAGAAGAGCCACAAGATTGCAGAGAGCCTGTCCAAGCGGCGCGCCCGGGTCAATCTGATTGCAAAGTCACTGTGCTTTCTGGCCACGGGCATCGCGGTGGTGCTGCTGCTGGCGATCCTGGGCACGCTGCTCTATCTCGGCGGCAGCGGCATTCATTGGTCGGTGTTCACCAACATCACCAAACCCCCCGGATCGGGCGGCGGATTGCTCAATGCAATCGTCGGCAGCCTGATCCAGACCGTGCTGGGCGTGCTGATCGGCACGCCGGTTGGTTTGCTGGTCGGCACCTTCCTGGCGGAATATGCCCGCACATCCTGGCTGGGCAATGTGGTGCGCTTCGTCTCAGACGTGCTGCTCTCCGCACCGTCGATCCTGATCGGCCTGTTCATCTATCAGTTGCTGGTTGCCCCCTTTGGCGGCTTCTCGGGTGTTGCCGGCGTGGCGGCGCTGGCGGTGATTGTGATCCCGATTGTGGTGCGCACCACCGAGGATATGCTGACCCTGATCCCAACGGCGCTGCGTGAGGCGGCGGTGGCGTTGGGCGCGCCGAAATGGAAGGCCATCGTGCTGATCTGCTACCGTGCGGCGCTGAACGGCATTGCCACCGGCGTGCTGCTGGCCATCGCCCGCGTGGCCGGTGAGACGGCACCGCTGCTGTTCACGTCTCTGGGCAATCTGAATTGGTCAACCGCGCTCAACGAGCCGATGTCCAGCCTGCCGGTGACGATCTATCAATATGCAGGCTCCCCCTTTGAAGATTGGGTGCAGCTTGCCTGGGTCGGCGCATTGCTGATCACCTTCGGTGTTTTGTTCATAAATATTCTGGCCCGCGTCGTTTTGCGGCAACGTGGCTGAGGACCGAACCATGAGCGCGACCAATCAGGCTGAATCCGGTCAGGCTACCCCGATCGCCATGGCGGCGATGACACCGACCTCGCAGGCGGTGGCCAATGAGCCACGCATTGCGATCAAAAACCTTGATTTCTACTACGGCACCCACAAGGCGCTGAAGGGGATCAACCTCAACCTTGCCGACAAGCAGGTGACAGGGATGATCGGCCCCTCCGGCTGCGGCAAATCCACGCTGCTGCGCGTGCTGAACCGGATGTATGACCTCTATCCCGGCCAGCGTGCCACGGGCGAGGCGATGCTGGACGGCCAGAACATCATCGCCCCCGGCCTGGACCTGAACCGTCTGCGTTCGAAGATCGGCATGGTGTTCCAGAAACCCACGCCGTTTCCGATGTCGATCTACAACAACATCGCCTTTGGCGTGAAGTTGCACGAGAAGCTGACCAAATCGCAGATGGATGAGCGCGTTGAGTGGTCGCTGACCCGTGCAGCTCTCTGGGGCGAGGTGAAGGATCGCCTCAATGCACCGGCAGGCGGCATGTCCGGCGGGCAGCAGCAGCGTTTGTGCATCGCGCGCACCATTGCCGTGCGACCGGAAGTGATTCTGTTCGACGAGCCAACTTCGGCACTCGATCCGATCTCCACCTTGAAGATCGAAGAATTGATCGATGAATTGAAAAGCGAATTCACCATCGCCATTGTTACGCACAATATGCAGCAGGCAGCCCGTTGTGCCGATCAGGTGGCGTTCTTCTATTTGGGCGAATTGGTTGAAGTGGGCTCTGCCACGCAGATGTTCACCGCACCGCGCGAGAAGCGGACACAGGAATACATCACCGGCCGATTCGGGTGAGGTGAGGGGAGAGCGACATGGCGTCCGACGCTGAACATATCGTCAAGAGCTTCGAAAACGAACTCAATCGCCTGCGCACCAAGATCGCCGAAATGGGCGGCATGGTGGAGCTTCAGGTGGTCAATGCCTGCGAGGCGGTGGTCAACCGCAACGCCGATGCCGCCACGGCCGCTGTGTCGGCTGACCCGGCGGTTGATGCCGCCGAACGCGAGATGGAACAATTCGTCATCCGCCTGCTCGCCTTGCGTCAGCCAGTGGCGGGCGATCTGCGCCGCATTGTCTCGGCGCTGAAGATCACCGGCGATCTGGAACGCATCGGCGATTACGCGGCCAACGTGGCCAAGCGCAGTGTGGTGCTGCAGCAATTCTCGCTGCCCTTCACCCTCTCCGGCCTCGCGCATATGGGCGAGTTGGTGCAGGAAAACCTCAAGAGCATCATCGATGCGGTGGGCGACTCTGACACCGAAAAGGCGTTGGAGGTCTGGCGGTCCGATGAGCGTATTGATGCGATCTACAATGCGCTGTTTCGCGAGTTGATCACCTATATGATGGAAGATCCGCGCAACATCACGCCCTGCACGCATCTGCTGTTCATCGCCAAGAACCTTGAACGCATTGGCGACCACGCCACCAACATTGCCGAGACGCTGTATTACTCCGTCACCGGCGAACCGCTGACCAGCGCACGACCGAAGGGTGATACCTCGGCCTATGCGGTGGTGCGGCCCGGTCGGGAGTGAGCGCGATGTTGGACGCTCATTCGAGCCTTGCCAAGCCGTTGGTGCTCGTTGTTGAGGATGAGGCCGCGTTGGCGACAATGCTGCGCTACAACCTCGAAAAGCAGGGGTTTCGTGTTGAGGAGGCCGCTGACGGGCAGGAGGCGCTGACGCGGATTTCCGAGACGCAGCCCGATTTGGTGCTGTTGGATTGGATGCTGCCGGTGATGTCCGGTATCGAGGTTTGCCGCCAAATCCGCCGTCGTCCGAATACGCGCGATCTGCCGGTGATCATGGTCTCCGCCCGCGCGGAAGATCAGGATGCGGTGCGGGGGTTGAACACCGGGGCGGATGATTACATCACCAAGCCGTTCAACATGGACGCATTGCTCGCCCGCATGCGCGCGCTGCTGCGTCGGTCGAACACGGTGGCGACCAAGGCCACGCTGGCGTTTCATGATATCACGATGGATCTGTCCACCCACCGCGTCAGCCGCAATGGCCGGGCGGTGCATCTGGGGCCGACCGAGTTCCGTCTGATGGAGTTCTTCCTGCAACACCCGCGCCGGGTGTTCTCTCGCGAGGAATTGCTGGATGCGGTGTGGGGGGCGGACATTCATGTCGAACCCCGCACGGTGGACGTTCACATCCGTCGCCTGCGCAAATCGATCAACGGCGAAGGCGAGTTGGACGTGGTGCGCACGGTGCGGGCGGCGGGGTATGCTTTGGATACCGAGCCGGTGTGAACGTCACTCCCGCGTCAACCAATCCTGGTATTTCTGTCGCAATGTCAGCTTGTGGAGCTTGCCGGTGGCGGTGTGGGGGAGTTCGTCCACCACGATCACTGCATCCGGCAGCCACCATTTGGCAATTTTGCCCTCATAAATTTTGAGCAATTCCTCCGGCACGATCTCAGCCCCCGCGCGCGGCACCACCAGCAGCAGTGGGCGCTCGTCCCATTTCGGATGCCGGGCCGCGATGATGGCGGCCTCGATCACGTCCGGATGTTCAACGGCGATGTTTTCCAATGTGATCGAACTGATCCACTCGCCACCGGATTTGATCACGTCCTTTGAGCGGTCGGTGATCTCCATCCGCCCGCTCGGGTCGATCGTCGCCACGTCTCCGGTGGCGAACCAGCCATCTTCGTCGCAGGCGCTGCCGGCGGCATTGCCCCAATAGCCGCTGGCCACCCATGGGCCGCGCACCAGCAAATCGCCCTGGGCCACCCCATCCCACGGCAACTCCATGCCGCCATTGCCGACGATTTTCATCTCGATGCCGAACAAAGCCTGCCCCTGCTTGTCACGCACCCGCCACGCCGCTTCCCCGGTCAGGGTGAGGGAATCGGGTGTGGGCGCGTTGGCGGAGGCGACCGGGCTGGTCTCGCTCATGCCCCAGGCATGCACGATGGTGACGCCATATTCCTGCTCGAAGGCCTGCATCAGCATGCGCGGACAGGCAGAGCCGCCGACGCCGAGGCGACGCACGGTGTCGATGCGCTCACCGCTGCTGCGCAGATGGGCGAGCAGGCCCATCCAGATCGTCGGCACCCCGGCCGACATGGTGACGTGCTCCTGATTGATCAGCGCCGACAGGCTCGGCCCATCCAGATGCCGCCCCGGCATGATCAGCGAGGCACCGGCCATCGGCGCGGAATAGGGCGTGCCCCAGGCATTGACGTGAAACATCGGCACCACCGGCAGCACCCGATCCTGCGCGCGCAGACCGAAGACATCGGGCACGTTGGTGGCCATGGCGTGCAACACGGTTGAGCGATGCGAATACAGCACGCCCTTGGGCCGCCCGGTGGTGCCGGAGGTGTAGCACAGCGAGGCGGCGTTGCGTTCGTCGAAGCTGGGCCAGACGTAATCGTCATCCGACTCCGCCATCAGCGACTCGTAGCAGAGCAGATCCATGCCCGCTGGCAGTGCCATCTGCGGCATCTCCGCCGGATCGCACATGAAGACGATGGCGCGCACGCCCGCCTTGATGTGCTCGGCGATGGCGGCCAGCAAGGGGGCGAAGGTGATGTCGGCAAAGATCAGCCGATCGCCGGCATCGTTGACGATATAGGCGATGTCGGCAGGCGCCAGACGCGGATTGATGGTGTGGCAGATCGCCCCGCTGCCGGAGACGCCGTAATAGAGTTCAAGATGGCGGAAGCCGTTCCAGGCCAGCGTGCCCACACGGTCGGTGGCTTTGATGTTCAGCCGGGCAAGGGCGCGGGCGAGGCGGCGGGCGCGGGCTTCGAGGGCGGGATAGCCGTAGCGATGGATGCTGCCATCGACATTCTTCGACACCACCTCCGCATGCGCATGATTACGCGCGGCGTGGCGGATGATGCCAGCAATCAGCAACTGGCTGTCCTGCATGAGCCCGAACATGAACGCTCTCCCTGACCCGGCCTTGGCAGCCGTTTCAGGGGATTAGAGCAGGGATCGATGCCGTTGAGGAGCGAAAATCAGCGATGGGCCGCGATGAACGCTTTGATGCGCGGGGCGATGTCGCTGCTGAAGCGGCGGCCGTTGAACAGGCCATAATGGCCCACGCCGGGCTGCTCGAAATGCTCGCGCATGGCCTCGGGCAGGTTGGTGGCCAGCGTGTGCGCTGCACGGGTTTGGCCGATGCCGGAGATATCGTCGCGCTCGCCTTCGATGGTTTGCAGGGCGGTGCGGGTGATGGCGGCCGGGTTGATGGTCTGCGCACGGTGCTGCATCAGCCCGCGCGGCAGTTCGTGTTCCAGGAAGACGGTGTTGATCGTCTGCAGATAGAACTCGGCCGAGAGGTCCATCACCGAGCGATATTCGGTGTAGAAGGCCCGCTTGGCATCGAGCGACTCGCCGTCACCTTGCACCAGATGATTGAACATCTGGCGATGGGCATCCATGTGGCGCTCCATGTTCATCGCCATGAAGCCTGCCAGTTGCAGGAAACCCGGATAGACACGGCGCATGAAGCCCGGATTGCCGAATGGCACGCGGTGCACCACGTTGTTCTCGAACCACGCCAGATTGTGCTTCTTGGCGAATTTATTCACCTCCGTCACCCCCTCGCGCGTGTCGATGGGGCCACCGATGAGCGTCATTGAGCGCGGGGCGGCGTCCGGCTCGTTCTCGTTCATCAGCGAGATGGCCGCAAACACCGGCACGGCGGGCTGGCAGACGGCGATGAGATGCACGTTCGGGCCAAGCAGCTTGATGAATTCGATCACGTAATCGACGTAATCGTTCAGATCGAAGTTCGGCGCGAAAAGCGGGATCTCGCGGGCGTCTTTCCAATCGGTGATGTAGACATCGTGATCGGGCAGAAATTCCCGCACGGTGCCGCGCAGAAGGGTGGCGTAATGGCCGGACATTGGGGCGACGAGCAGCACCTTCGGGGCGTCGGGCTGCGACACCGCGCGCTTGAAATGCAGCAGATTGCCCCAGGTTTTCTCCAACACAATCTCTTCCGTCACTTCAATCGGCTGACCGTCAATCTCGGTGAAGGGCAGTTCGAAGGGCGGTTTGCCGAAAGCGCGGGTGGTGTGTTCAAAGCTGTCCAGTGCCGCGTAGGTGACCCGGCCAATGGCGGTTTCGCGATAGGGGTTGATCGGCCCATCCATCGCTTGCAGGGCGGAACTGGCCAATAGCCGCATCGGAGCGAGCGAGGCGCGTTGCAGCTCATACATCGCATAGAGCATCGGCGTGGTCCTTTGAGGCGCGCAGAGCCGACTCCGTGCAAAGCGTGCAGGGCGCCCATGCGGGGGGATGACATTCATGTCTCATAAGAATGCGTCAATCTCAAGACAAGAACGCAGGTGCAGCACGTGGCGTGGTCTGCGATATCAACATGCCAAAATGATCGGCCGATACGGGGGGGCGCAAAATGACGCTGGCACAGGCGTGGTGGCCGAGTTTGGTGCTGCTGTTGGCGGGCCTTGTCAAAGGGGTGATCGGCCTGGGGCTGCCCGCTATTGGCGTCGGCCTGATCGGTCTGGTGATGCCTCCGGTGCAGGCGGCGGCGATTTTGGTGGTGCCGTCGAGTGTGACCAATGTGTGGCAATTGGCGGCCGGGCCGAATTTTCGCGGCGTGTTTCGCCGGTTATGGCCGCTGCTGATCTGCATTTTGCTTGGCACGTATCTGGGCGGTGGCACGCTCTCGGGCGGCAACACCGCGCAGATCCGGCTATGGCTTGGCATTGTGCTGGCCAGCTATGGCGTGTTCGGTTTGCTGGCACGGCGCTATCGGGTGCAACCGCGATGGGAAAACTGGCTCGGCCCACTGGTCGGGCTGGCCACCGGCGTGGTGACGACGGCCACCGGCTTGTTCATGCTGCCGCTGGTGCCCTACCTCGCCGGGCTGGATGGGTTGGACCGTGAGGATCTGGTGCAGGCGCTGGGGCTGTCCTTCACCGTCTCCACGCTGGGTCTGACCGTCGATCTGCTGCGCAGCCATGCGCTGACCCAGGAATTGCTGATCGCCTCGTGCATCGCCGTGCTGCCGGCGCTGATCGGCATGCAGATCGGCACCGTGGTGCGCAGCCGCATTTCACCTTTATGGTTCCGACGGTGTTTTTACGGCGGGATGGTCGGGCTTGGGATTGAGCTTGTGCGGCATTTTTGAGGCAAGCGTCCTCCGCCGATCGTGCTGCCGGCACGAATGGCAGAGGACGGTTTTGGTTCTTGCGCCCTATTTTTTGAAGATCTTCCGCATGACGCCTGCCAGGTAGCCTTCACCGGCAATCGATCCGCCCACCTTGCCCCAGGGCAGAATCACCCAAGCGCGTTCGTGCAGATAATACAGGCCGATTTTGGTGAAGACTTCCGTGAAGGCGATGGTGCCTGCGGTTTTGACCTGGCCGGTGAAAATCCAGCTGAGAATGAACGTGTCGATAGAGCCGATGGCGCGCCAGCTGGCGGCCTTGATCAAGCTGCGACCATGCCACTCGCGCAGCGCGGGTGCCGACGCCGCGGGGGCGGCAGTTTCCTGTTCCGTTACCATGCCGAGGGCTGCCGTGGCGTTTGAGTGCTTATCGACCAGAATAAATCCGCCAAGGTCGCAATCCTCGTCGTAAGCGGCGGCCACCACTGGCCGATCCAGCTTTAACTCTACCAGACCGATGCCATTGGCTTCCAGTCCGGCTGAGGGGGTGGGGGCATAGGAATGGATGTCGATTGTGTGACGAATAGCGGAAATCCGCGCATTTGCGGTGTTGCAGCCAATGCGGATTTCATATTCGGCTGCCGGATCGAGCGGCTTTTCATCCATCCACAGGATGCGGGCGGAGAGCTCGCGCGTGGCAGTGAGCCGGTCTGCTTCGCCCACAATCACGTCCCCGCGTGAAATGTCGATCTCCTCGCGCAATGTCAACGTGATCGCCTGACCGGCAATGCCGCGCGGCAGATCGCCATCGGCTGTCACCACACGCGCCACCGTGCCGCGCAGGCCGGAGGGCAGCACGCGGATTTTGTCGCCGGGGGCGATGGAGCCATGCGCGATCGTGCCGGCATAGCCGCGGAAATTCTCCGAGCGGCGGTTCACCCACTGCACCGGCAGGCGCAGGGCAGCGGTGGTGTCGGCAATCTGTCCAGCGTCGATGGTCTCCAGCAGGCCAAGCAGGGTGGGGCCGGAATACCAGGGCATGCGCAACGACCGCAGCACCAGATTATCGCCCTCCCGCGCACAGAGCGGAATGGCGGTGATCGAGGCGAAGCCCAACGGCTCCACGGCGCGGCGATATTCGGCCACCAATGCGTCGAAGCTGTTCTTGTCGAATCCGACCAGATCCATCTTGTTCACCGCCAGCACCAGATGGCGCACGCGCAGCATGCCCGCGATGAAAGAGTGACGACGGGTCTGCGGCAGAATGCCCTTGCGGGCATCGACCAGAATCACCGCCAGATCGGCCCCTGCCGCCCCGGTTGCCATGTTGCGGGTGTATTGCTGATGACCCGGTGTGTCGGCGACGATGAAGGCGCGTTTGGAGGTGGCGAAATAGCGATAGGCGACGTCAATCGTAATGCCCTGCTCACGCTCGGCGGCCAGACCATCGACCAGCAGCGCATAATCGACGCCGCCGGTGGTGCCATAGCGACGGCTGTCCTTCTCCAGGCTTTCGAGCTGATCGGTGGGCACCAGACCGGCATCGTGCAGCATGCGGCCGATGAGGGTGGATTTGCCGTCATCGACTGAGCCGCAGGTGAGGAAGCGCAGCAGGGAGGTGGGGCGGATGGCGGGTTGGATGCGGGCCTGGGTGGCTGCATCGCGCAATTCCGGGCGTTCCAGAAGATCGGTGTTCATCTCAGAAATAGCCTTCCTGCTTCTTCTGTTCCATCGAGCCAGCACCGTCATGATCGATCAGGCGGCCTTGGCGCTCAGACACATGGGCGTCACGCATTTCGCGGATAATATCGTCCAGCGTTGCCGCCTCGCTCTCAATCGCGCCGGTCAGCGGATAGCAGCCGAGGGTGCGGAAGCGGACCATGCGGTGCTGCACAACCTCGCCGGGGGCGAGCACCATGCGGTCATCGTCACGCATGATCAGCGCGCCTTGACGCTCCACCACCGGGCGGGAGGCGGCGAAATACAGCGGCACCACCTCAATGCCTTCGCGGGCGATGTAGTCCCACACATCCTGCTCGGTCCAGTTGGACAGCGGAAAGACGCGGAAGCTCTCGCCCGCGCGTTTGCGGGTGTTGAACCGCTTCCACGGCTCCGGGCGCTGGCTTTTCGGATCCCAGCGATGTTCGGCCGAGCGCAGGGAGAACACCCGCTCCTTGGCGCGGGATTTTTCCTCATCGCGGCGCGCGCCACCGATGGCGGCATCGAATTTGTAATGATCCAGCGCCTGACGCAGGCCCTGGGTTTTCATCACGTCGGTGTGCAGGCGCGAGCCGGAATCGAACGGGTTGATGCCCCGATCGACGCCCTCCTGATTGACGTGAACGATCAACTCGCAGCCGAGCTCGGCGGCTTTTCGGTCGCGGAAGGCGATCATCTCGCGGAATTTCCATGTCGTATCGACATGCAGCAGCGGGAAGGGCAGCGGGGTGGGGTAGAACGCCTTGAGTGCCAGATGCAGCAGAACGCTGGAATCCTTGCCGATGGAATACAACATCACCGGATGATCGCAGGTGGCGGCCACCTCGCGCAGAATGTGAATGCTTTCGGCTTCGAGCCGATCCAGATGACCCAGCATTTTCATGCCACTTGCTCCGTCTGCTTCTGGGCGCGCACCAGGCGGCCATCCGGCCCCACATGCAGGCCGCATTCTTTTGAACTCGCCTCCCACCACCACCGCCC
Organism: Acetobacteraceae bacterium; assembly: GCA_031291725.1. Classification (GTDB taxonomy): domain Bacteria; phylum Pseudomonadota; class Alphaproteobacteria; order Acetobacterales; family Acetobacteraceae; genus CAIQQQ01. The sequence goes on along the minus strand of JARLIM010000035.1, from coordinate 103,020 downwards.
GGCGCGCTCGGATTCGCCGGGCGCGATGGCGCGGGTGCACGGCGCACAGCCGATGGAGACGAAGCCCTGCGCGTGCAGCACGTTTCGCGGCACGTCATGGGCGTCGAGGAATTCCGACACCTGATCGCGGCTCCAATCGCGCAGCGGGTTGGCCTTGAGCAGACCGAACCCGTCGTCTCGCGCAAGCCAAGGCACGCTTTGCCGCGCGTCGGATTGGTCGGCCCGCAGGCCGGTGATCCAGCCGACAGCGCCCAGCAATGCCCGGCGCAACGGTTCCACCTTGCGGACGGCGCAGCATTCCTTGCGGGCCTGCACATTGTCACGCAAGCCGTTGATGCCGTGCTCACCGACATATGACGCAAGTGCCGATTGTTGCGGATAACAGCCGCGAATGCGCAGGCCATAGCGCAGCTCGGTCGCCGCCCAGACATCATAGGTTTCGGGGAACAGCCGTCCGGTGTCGAGCGTGGCGAGTTCGATGTCGAGTCCCGCGTCGGCGATGATGTGGGTGAGCGCCTGGTCCTCCGCGCCAAAGCTGGTGGTGAACACCAACCGCCCGGCGACATTCCGGCGCAGGCTGACAAGGCGCTGTGCAGGCGACAGCGTGCCCCACTCGGCAGCAATATGTTCGGGTGTGGTGAGAGACGGCACGGCCAGGCTCCGAGGAAAATCGTTGATTGTCTATTCAACGATTTTCCATCGGGAGTCTATTAAAATTTCACAAAAAATACTGTGTTAATTTAACGATAGGCATTTTTAAGTGGTGAAAACTTCATAGAATGTTGAAAATACGTTGTTTTGTGGGGTGGGGGCGTTGGGGCGACATCTGCTTTTCTCGCCATAAGCCGGGCCGTGGTGGATGACGCTGCGGTTTTCCACCCAACGCGGTGAGAAATTCACATTTTAAAAATGTGAATTTAGCCCTCCTTGTTGCGCATCGCCAAAGCGAGGCTGTTCACGCTGGGCAGGATTTCCTTGCCCAGGTCGGGGTCGTCCACCGTCTCGGTCCAGGCGCGATGGAAGCAGACCAGCCAGCCGACGGTCTCATCATTGCCGATGGGGGCGTGCAAATGCCGGGCGCGCAGCATGGGCGGGCCGTGGCGTTCGGTGAACAGGGGCGGGCCGCCGAGCCAGAAGCTGAGATATTCGAACAGCATTTGCTCGGCGCCTGCCAGACTTTCCTGATGGATGGCGCGGCAGGCAGCGGCTTCCGGCAATTCGTCCATCAATTGATAGAAACGCGCGGTCAGACGCCGGAGTCCGGCAGCTCCCCCGATGCGCTCATAGGCGGATGGCTTCGGGGCAGTCTCGGCGTTGGCTTCACTCATCGCACACTCAATTCCTTGGCTGGTTCGCCCCAGCCGTCACCCCGCACGCGCTGGTTTACGCCCGCAGATGCCCGGTCGTCTATGCCGCGGTTGACGCCCGCCCGCCGCCGCGCCAACCATCTGGCCGAACGCGGCCGCCCGATGCCTCTCATACGTGGGGCGACGAGGATATTCCCATAAAATGAGAAAAATGCGACGACCATATCGTCCCAACAAGGGGAAAGCCCGATGACACCCACGCCTGACAGCCTGCGCGCCTGAGCGGATTGGAATTCCATCATGACGGATTTTGATGTCGACGTCGCTGTTGTCGGCGCCGGGCCGACGGGGCTGACTGTGTGCAATCTGCTCGGCGCGGCGGGCGTGCGCACCGTGCTGATCGAGCGCAATGCCAGCACGGTGAGCGAGCCGCGTGCGGTCTCTATCGATGACGAATCGCTGCGCACCATGCAGAGCCTGGGCCTGCTGCCGGAGTTGCTGCGCGACATCGCCCCCGATTACGGCTCGCATTACCTCACACCCAGCGGCAAGATTTTCCTCAAGGTGGAGCCGAAGACCCGCGAATTCGGCCATCCGCGCCGCAATGCCTTTCTGCAACCCAAACTGGAGAACACCCTGCGCCAGGGCTTGGCGCGCTATGCCTGCGTGCAGACCTGGTTCGAAACGTCCTGTGAGACGGTGGAGGAGGATGCCGAGGGCGTCACACTCGGCCTGCTGACAGTGGCGGGCGAGGCGCGCAGCATTCGGGTGCGCTATGTCGTCGGCAGCGATGGCGGGCGGTCGATGCTGCGCAAGGTGATCGGCGCCACGCTGGGCGGGGCGACTTATCAGCAACGCTGGCTGATCGTCGATCTTGCCAGCACCGTCGAGCGGTTTCGACAGACGCGGGTGCTGTGCAACCCCGATCGCCCGGCGATCTGCCTGCCGGGGCCGCATGGCACGCGGCGCTATGAATTCATGTTGCGCGATGGCGAGACGGACGAGCTGGCGCAGTCCGATGTCTTCGTGCGCGATCTGCTCGCCAAGCATGGGCCGGATCGGGATGCCCCGGTGGTGCGGCAACAGGCTTACACCTTCCATGCCCGCATGGTGGATCGCTGGGCGAGCAACCGCATCTTCCTCGCCGGTGACGCCGCCCATCTCACGCCGCCCTTCGCGGGGCAGGGGATGAACAGCGGGGTGCGGGATGCGCATAATATTGGCTGGAAACTGGCGCAGGTCGTCCAGGGTCGCCTCGGGCCTGGGCTGCTGCGCTCCTATGCGGAGGAGCGGCCTGCGCATGCCTGGGCGTTGATTCAGCTGGCGGTGAAGATGGGCCGGGTGATGATGCCGAAATCACGGCTGCAAGCCTGGCTGGTGCAAACCGGCTTCCGCGCCGCCCGCGTGCTGCCGCAGGTGCAGGCCTATTTCGCGGAGATGAAATACAAGCCCAAGCCGTTCTATCAAAAAGGCTTTCTGAGCGCGGGCATCACCCACGGCATTGTCGGCCGCATGCTGCCGCAGCCCGTGCTGGAGCTGCAGGACGGCGCGCGCGCGCTGATGGACGATGTGATCGGCCAGAACTTCGCCGTCATCGCTTATGGCTATCAGGCGCAGGCGGTCTCCAACGCGGTGGCGGCGCTCGATCCTGGCCTGTCCGGCCCGGTGCATCTGGCCATCACGCCGCGCGATTGGAATATGCAGCGCGATGCCGGGGCTGGTCTGGCCGGGCGGGACGTGGAAGGCCGCTTGGCGGTGCTGACGCCCGCGGCAGGCGGCACGCTGCTGTTGCTGCTGCGCCCGGATCGCTACGTGGCCCTGGCCATGCAGATCGACAGCTCCGGTCAGGTGGCGGAATTTGCGCGCGAGGTGCGGGAGATGGTGGCGGCGACGGGGCGGCCGAGCCATGAAGGCCCGGCGCGTCGCGGATGATCTGCCAGAAATGGTGCTGCTGGAGGGGATTGAACTCTCGACCTCTCCCTTACCAAGGGAGTGCTCTACCACTGAGCTACAGCAGCGCCGTGCAGGGGCGTGTCTCTAGCCGCTGCATTGCCAGGGTGCAAGAGGGGTTTGGCAGGAAACTCTGTTCATAGCGAATTCCTCCTCTGTCGCAGACACTTATCCACACATTGCTTGACCGGCGCGTGAGAACCAACATAGAACATCGGCAAGGTTTCCGGTTTGTTCCCGTCGATTCGGACCAAATCGTTGCCGAAATCCCGTGGTGGGGGGTTGGCCATGCTGACGCGCAAACAACACGAGCTGCTGCTGTTCATCGACAAGCACCTGCGTGAGACCGGATTCTCTCCCAGTTTCGAGGAGATGAAGGAGGCGCTCAGCCTCAAATCCAAATCGGGCATTCATCGTCTGATCTCTGCCCTGGAGGAGCGCGGCTTCCTGGCGCGCAGGCATCATCGGGCGCGGGCGTTGGAAGTGGTGCGTCTGCCGGAGGATCTGGGCCGTCGGACGGCCTATCTGCCCGATGAGGATGAAGACAGCCCGGCTTTCTCGCCCAATGTGATCAAGGGCGATTTCTCCACCCGCTTCAATGGTGTCAAAGCGGCCGAGGAAGCCGGCGCGGTGCAATTGCCCCTCTATGGCCGCATCGCCGCCGGTCTGCCGATCGAGGCGATGCGGGATTCGGGGGCGCATATTGAGGTGCCGGTGGCGATGCTGGGCAGCGGCGAGCATTACGCGCTCGAAGTCGCGGGCGATTCGATGATCGAAGCCGGCATTCTGGATGGCGACACCGTGCTGATCCGCAAGGGTGAGACAGCGGATAACGGGCAGATTGTGGTGGCCTTGGTCGATGAAGGCGAAGTGACGTTGAAGCGTCTGCGCCGTCGCGGGGCGTCGATTGCGTTGGAGCCCGCCAATCCACGGCACGAGACGCGGATCTTCCCGGCGGATCGGGTGCGGGTGCAGGGGCGGCTGGTGGGATTGCTGCGGAAATATTGAGGCGACGACCATAGGGCGGATTGGCGCAGCACCGTCCGCCCTGCGGTTTAAGACGAAAGAAACCGTTCCAAATCCGCTTGCATTCCTGGCCATCCCTCATGCCAGGCCGCCTGCACCGCCTGCAAATCCTCCTCCGAGCGCAGAAATTCCAGCGCGTCCGGCAATCCCTGCACCGGCAGGGCGGTGGTGCTGCACTGCGGATAGTCGCGCACCCGCCATTCGGGGCGATGGGTGGTGAAGATGGCGTGGCAGGGCACGCTCCAGGCATCGGCGAGATGGGGAATGGCGGTGTCGGTGGAGACGATGCGCCGCGCATGCGCCACCAGACCGCAGAGATCGTCGATCCGCTCCAGGGTGGGCGCTGCGATCACCCGCCCGCCCCATGCGGCACCTGCATCTCCCTGCGTGACCACGGGCAGGCTCTGTGTGTCGAGCATCAGGCGGAGGATGCGGCGTTGCGCCCATGTGGGCACATCGCGCTGTGCCATGGAGGCGCGCGGGCAGAACAGCACATAGTGTTGCGGCAATCCCGACACCCGGCATGGCCGCAGACGCGGGGCGAGCCAGGAATTGCGGCAGAGCGCGGGCGGGATATGCTGCGGCGTCAGGCCCAATCGACGGAGGAAGAAATCGATCATCGCCACGCCGCGAAATTCCGGGTCGAAGGCAAAATCCCGGATGTCGATCACCCGTGCGAATCCTGAGATAACTGAATCGGGCAAGGCTGGCGGCGGCGTGGTGGACAGGCCGGCGGGCAAATCCTCCAGTTCGGCGAAATCGGCCGCCAGCGGATAGAGTGCGCGCACCATCGGGCGGCAATCGGTGCGGCGGATCAGCGTGGGGCGGGGGAGTTGGCCGAGGTGGTGGGCGGCAAAGAGAGCCTGAAGCCCGATGATCGAGTCTCCCAGGCTCATCCCGAAGCCGTTCACAATCGCCAGGGACCTAGTACTCTTCACTTTCCACCACGGCGATATCGAGCAAACGCGCGATCACTTCCGGTTCCTGTGCGCCGGCGATGGCGTGGCGCCCGGCGATGACGAAGCACGGCACACCGTTAATGCCCAGCCGATGCGCACGCAGATTTTCGGCGTGGATCGCGTCTGATTCCGCATCGGAGTGCAAAAAGGCATGGGCAGCCATTGCGTCCAGACCGCAGGCCCCGGCAATGGCGATCAGCACCTGCCAGTCGCCAATGTCGCGGCCGTCGCAGAAATGGGCGGCGAAGAGTGCCTCGACCATGTGCGTTCCCCGCCCATGCGCATCAGCCCACCGCACCAGACGATGCGCATCGATGGAGGAGGGCGTGCGGCGGATGCGCTCGAAGCGGAAGGGAATGCCCTCGGCGATGCCGATTTCGGCAATCGAGGCGTAAAGCCGTTTGGCGCGTTCCTCGCCGCCGAATTTGCGCGCCACATAATCCGCCCGTGCCATGCCGGCGCGCGGCATGTCTGGATTGAGCAGGAAGGGGCGCCAGATCAGTTCGGCCTGAATGTCCGGCCGGCTTGCCAGCGTGCGCAACAGCCGCTTCAGGCCAAGGTAACACCACGGGCAGACGAGATCGTGCACGACCTCCACCTGCATTTTCGCCCGTTTGGGTGCCATGATGTTCATGACACGCAGTATCGTGCCCAGGGGCTGCGTTGCAATCGGCTTCTGCGTTCGTCAGTGCATTCCACCCCGATTTTGTGCAGAACTCTGGCGACGTTGGGTGTCTAATTGCTATGACATCACATCGCCCATTGTCTGCAGGAGTAAACGCAGTGGCCCGCACGCTCTACGAACTGGCCGGAAACGACCCCGCCCTGCGCTTCAGCCCTTATTGCTGGCGCATCCGGTTTGCTCTGGCGCACAAGGATCTGGCCGTCGATACGTTGCCTTGGTACTTCACCGATAAGCAGGCGATTGAATTCTCTGGCCAGGGGCGTGTGCCGGTTTTGATCGATGGCGAGCGCGTGGTGCATGAGAGCTTCGAGATCGCCACCTATCTGGAAGAAGAATATTCCGACCACCCGCCGCTCTTCCCCTCCGGCAGCACGGCAGAGGCACGTTTCATCAATGCGTGGACGGACAGCATCATTCATCCGTATCTCTCGCGCATGGTGGTCTCGGACATCATCAAGATACTGCGCCCGGAGGATCAGCACTATTTCCGTCAGAGCCGTGAGACATTGTTCGGTCGCAAGCTGGAAGATGTCACCGCCAATCGCGATGAGACGGTGCTGGAGTTCCGCCGTGCCTTGCAGCCGGTGCGCATCGTGCTCAAGGCGCAGGAATGGCTCGGCGGCGAGCAACCCTCGTACGCCGACTATATCCTCGGCGGCTCGCTGATGTGGGCGCGCTGCGTCAGCCGGTTCGAGATTTTGGAGGACAGCGATATTGTCGCCGTGTGGTTCGCCAAATTGCGCGGGCTGTATGACGATATGGGCGAAACTGCGCCGCGCGCGTAAGACTGCCCGCGATGTCACATACCATGCTGCGCCTGTCCGAGCTGCGCGTGCCGCTCGACTCCGATGACGCGACCCTCGAAGCTGCGATCCGTGACCGTTTGGGCGCGGAGGCGGCACATTTGCTGCGCTACAGCGTGTTCAAACGCGCGGTGGATGCGCGGCGGAAATCGGCCATTCGGCTGAGCTATGCCGTCGATGTCGAGCTGGATGACGCGGCGGCTTCCGAGCGGTTGCTGGTGCGTGCCGATATCATCCGCACGCCGGATATGACCTATCATTTCCCCGCACAGGCCCCGGCACATCTGACCGAGCGCCCGCTGGTGATCGGGGCCGGGCCGTGCGGGCTGATGGCGGCGTTGGTGCTGGCGCAGGCGGGGTTTCGCCCGATTGTGCTGGAACGTGGCCGCGCGGTGCGGCAGCGGACGAAGGATACGTGGGGGTTGTGGCGGCGGTCGGATCTGAACCCGCTGTCCAACGTGCAATTCGGCGAGGGCGGCGCGGGCACGTTCAGCGACGGCAAGCTGTATTCGCGCATCAAGGATCGCCGCTTTCTGGGCCGCAAGGTGCTGGAGGAATTCGTGCGTGCGGGGGCGCCGGAGGATATTCTCACCGAGGCGCATCCGCATATCGGCACCTTCCGCTTGGTGACGATGGTGGAGAGCATTCGCGCCAGCATCGAAGCCCTGGGCGGTGAATATCGCTTCGAGACCAAGGTGGCCGATCTGCTGATCGATGAAGCGGCAGATGGCAGACGGCAATTGCGCGGTGTGGTGCTGGAGGATGGCACGCACTTGCTGTCCCGCCATGTCATTCTCGCCATTGGCCACTCGGCGCGCGAGACGTTCGATATGCTCACCGCGCGTGGGGTGTTTGCCGAGCAGAAGCCGTTTTCCATCGGTGTGCGCATCGAGCATCCGCAATCGCTGATCGACCGCGACCGCTGGGGCAGCTTTGCCGGGCATCAGGCGTTGGGGGCGGCGGAATATAAGCTGGTGCATCATTGCACCGAGGGGCTGGCCGCTGGGCGGACGGTCTATAGCTTCTGTATGTGCCCAGGCGGTCAGGTGGTGGCGGCAACGTCGGAAGCCGGGCGGGTGGTCACCAACGGGATGAGCCAATATTCGCGGGCCGAGCGCAATGCGAATTCCGGCTTGGTGGTCGATCTGCGACCGGAGGATTTCGCGGGCTATGGCGAGGGGCTGCTGGCCGGTGTGGCATATCAGCGGCATTGGGAGAGCCTGGCCTATGTCGCCGGCGGTGAGAACTATCATGCACCGGCGCAGCGCGTGGGCGATTTCCTGGCCGGACGGGCGAGCACGGAACTGGGCAGCGTGGTGCCGTCCTATCAGCCGGGGGTGACGCCGACCGATGTGTCGCGCTGCCTGCCGGATTTCGTGATCGCGGCATTGCGTGAGGCGATTCCGGCCTTTGGCCGCCAGATTGCGGGCTATGACATGGAGGATGCGGTGATGACCGGTGTGGAGACCCGCACCTCCTGCCCGGTGCGCTTCACCCGCGATCCGAAAACCTATGAAAGCTGCAACACGCATGGGCTGTATCCCGCCGGTGAAGGGGCGGGGTATGCCGGGGGGATTCTTTCGGCAGGCGTGGACGGCATCGAGGCGGCGGAGGCGGTGGCGCGCGATATCGCCGCACAGGGCTGAGCTGCGCCCTATCGCACCGCTGATTGCGTGGCGACCGGGATGGGTAGGTCTTGCGTCAATTCGTCGATGCGCAACTCGCGGGCGCGCCGCAGATCATCGAGTGCCTCGGCGTCCCGGTTGAGTTGGTGGGCGACGGTGGCGGCTTGCACGGCGATGAACGGGTTGTCGGGGTTGAGCCGCATGCCTTCGCCGGCCAGGGCGGCAGCGTGGCGGAGGTCTGAATTGGCAATCGCCGCATCGATGGCCGCACCCCGGATATTGGCGTCGGTTGGATCGTGGTCGAGCATCGCCTGCAGGGTTGCCAAAGCGGCGGCGGGGTTGCCACGGGCGATCACAATTCGGGCGGCGGCGGTTTTGAGCGCGGTGCTGGTGGCAATCCGTGTGCTGCGGCGGGCGAGGGATTTCTCGGCGTGGGCGATATCTTTTTTCTGCAACCACTGTCCGACTTCCGCCGAGGCAAGAAAATCCCCGCTATGCTCGAATTCCTCGCGCTGCAATGCGTCCAGACCTGTGGGGTCCACCGCATCGAGCAGGGCGCTGGCGGCGCCGAATTGATGGTTTTCGACCAGCAACTCGGCATAACGGACTTTAAGGACATTGGCGGGGCCGGGGGTTGCTGTGAGCCCGTCAGCGAGCACGGTGCGCATCGCCGCCACCCCACGCGCCCGCAGCACGGCCTTGCCAATGATCAGCCCGCGCACACCGTCTGGGTCGGGTTGGGCGGCGAGGAGGCGCAGTTGGCGGAGGGAATCGGTATGTTCCAGCACGCTGACCACCTGCCGCCGCAACGCCTCACTGGCCAAAGCGGTCTGCATGGCGGCTGAGCGTTTACCTTCCGGCAGCAAGGTTGCCAGACGGATCGATTGCTCGCGGGCATTGTGGGAATCCGTCCAGATGAACGCCACCTGAATGGCCTCTCCCCCTGCGGTGGTGCGCGGCGCGTCGGCGGCGTCGGCTGCGTGCAGAACCGGGGCGATGGTGGCGCTGGCGTCTTGCGGATTGCCCTGATCATCCTGGATGCGTGCCAGTTCCAGCCGGGTCCAGGGATTGTCTGGATCGTTGGCGACAGCGTTTTGCAGCATGTGCAGCCGCTTGACCGGATCGGGCTCCCGCAAGGCTTGCTGGCGCAGCAATTCGTTGTGAACCTGCCGCAATATCAGAAGCTTGTCCTTGGCCTCCGAGCCGTTCAAGACAGCGGCGGCGCGGTCGTAGCTTGCTTGCGCGGCGTCCAGTTGACCGCGTTGTGCTTGGGCCGCGCTGAGGGCGAGCAGGGCATCGCCGTTGGTCGGCCCCAATGTCACCGCGCGTTGCAGCAGCGTGAGCTGCGCCACGTCATCCCCGGCGCGATGGCGCAAATCGGCGAGTATCATCAAGCTGCCAGGGTCTTCGGTGTCCCCCATCAGCTTGCGCAATATCGCCTCTGCCTCGGCGATCTGACCGGCATCGGCAAGCCGGGCAACCTCGTGATATTTCGCCAGGATCTGCCGCATTGCCTCAGGATCCTGCTTGATGCTCATCGCGTTGCCTTCGCGCACGATGGATAAAATCTGATCCCGGTTGGACGGCATCATCTGCGCGGCGTGGTGGGCATAGGTCTTGGCTTCCGCCATCCGGCCATGTTTGGCGAGCAGCACGGCCATCATCACATAGCTCTGCACTTCCTTCGGATCGAGCGCGATGGCCTGTTTGTAGGTTGCTTCGGCCTCATCGATCTTGCCGTCATCAGCCTGTGTGTTGCCGAGCAGCACGGCCATCAGCGCCCGACTGGGCAGGTCGGCCTTCATTTTGGCCTGAACCGCATCCAGATCGGGGTCGGACGGGTAGAGCGAGAGGTAGTCGAGCAATTGTTCACGGGCGCGAATATCGATGCCCGACCACAAAATCGCCTCACGCCACAATGGCCGCACCCGCACGGACAGAGCCGGGTTGCGGGCAAGTTGGGCGTAGATATCGATCGCGTCGGGGCGATGGTCGCCGAGCAGAACCAGGCAATGGGCGAGGGCGAGGCGGTAATTGAGGTCTTTCGGATGGGCGGCGGCAATGGCCGTCATTTTATCAACGATATCCTCGCTCTCCACTGAGCCGTCTTCGACTTCCTGCAGCACGAGAAAGTAATACTCTCCGGCAAGGTCATCAGGGATCTGGCCATCCTTGAAAAGCGCCTTGTAGCGCGCGATGGCTTCCTTGCGCTGGTTGGCGGCGGCAAGGTGGCGGGCGGCCGCCAGGGCGCTGACCTGCTCCGGGCTGCGTCCCTGCGTGACCATCAAGGATGCCACGGCGGGGTCATTCGGTGCGAGATTGCGCAGTTTGGCAATGTAGTCGCGGGCGAGGTTTGTGTCGCCCACATCCAGCGCCATCCGCGCCGCACCGATCATGGCATCGATATTGGACGGATCGAAGGACAGCACGCGTTGATAGGTTTGCAGCGCGACATTTTCTTGGCCGTGTTCGTACCAGAATTCGGCCTTGTCGAGCAGTAACTCACTGGGCGTGCGCTGGTTCTGTGTCTGTGCTGCCGTTGGCAGAACAAGCCCCAATACACCGAAAATTACAAATGTTAACAACACCCACCGATTGGATCGATGTTGCCTTTGGATGTCAGGCACTGCGTTTTGCAATCCGGTTGACCAGTATTATCGGTAGCACACTCCCAACTGGTAAACAAATTGTGATGCTTGCAATGCAACTAGCGAAAAACCCTTAGTTTGCGTGCTAAATGCCGAATTTGCCGCTCTTGGGGAAGCCGTTGGGCAGCATTTTGCCCTGGCTTCCGCGATCGGCCTGCCAGACCATCAGCTTGGCTTCGGTGCGGATTTTGTCACCGGTTTTCCAACTCAGACCCTCGGCGAGGACAAAAACCTTCAGATCGCTCATGCCGCCATCCTTGTAGCGTTGCAGGATCACCCCCTGGCCGCGCTGCATGTCGGGGATTTGGTTGAGCGGGAAGACCACCATTTTGCGGTTCTGCCCCACCACGGCGACGGTATCGCCCTCGATATCGCAGCACGCCACCGCCTCTTCGTCGGGTTTGACGTTGAGGATCTGCTTGCCGGTGCGCTTCTCGGCGGAGAGTTCGTCGCTGGCGATCAGGAATCCGCGTCCGGCGGAACTGGCGACGAGCTTTTTCTGGCCGTCGCGATGCACGAACAGCCGCACCACGTCCTCACCATCACCGAGATCGATGATCACCCGCACATTCTGGCCATCGCCGCGCCCGCGCGGAATATCGGCGGCTTTGAGGGTGTAGGCTTTGCCGTTGGTGGCGAAGAGGCAGAGCTTGTCGGTGGTGTCGCACGCCACGATGCTGCGCAGCCGGTCGCTTTCCTTGAATTTCAGCTCGGACGGATCGGCCACGGCGCCCTTGACCGCGCGCAGCCAGCCTTTGTCGGACAGAATGACGGTGATCGCCTCGCGCTCGACGAAGGCATCCATGGTGACTTCCACCGTGGCGGCACCATCGCCAAGCAGCGTGCGGCGGCTGCCGAGTGGGCCAGATCCGAATTTCTCGCGGGTTTCCGAGATCTCAGAGGTGATCTTCGCCCAGCGCAGCCCCTCATCGGACAGCAGGGCGGCCAGACCCGCGCGTTCGGCGGTGAGTTTGGCGTGCTCCTCGCGGATTTCCATCTCCTCCAGCTTGCGCAGGCTGCGCAGCCGCATGTTGAGAATGGCTTCGGCCTGCATCTCGCTGAGGTCGAAGACGCGGATGAGTTCCTTTTTCGGCTCATCCTCGTAGCGGATGATGCGGATGACCTCATCGAGGTTGAGATAGACCTTGATGAACCCGTCGAGGATTTCCAGGCGCTTCTCAATCGCGGCCAGACGGTGGTTCGAGCGGCGGATGAGCACCTCATGGCGATGGTCGAGCCAGTGGCGCAGCACCTCTTTCAGCCCGAGCACGCGCGGGGTGCGGTCGGCGGTGAGCACGTTCATGTTCAGCGGGAAGCGGCTCTCCAGCGGGGTGGCGCGGAAGAGGGTTTCCATCAGCACTTCCGGCTCCACGCCGCGATTTTTCGGCTCCAGCACGAGGCGGATGACATCGGTGCTCTCGTCGCGGATGTCGCCGAGCAAGGGAAGCTTCTTGTCTTCCATCAGCTGGGCGATCTGTTCGATCAGCCGGGATTTCTGCACCTGATAGGGGATTTCGGTGACGATGATGGACCACACGCCCATCTTGCCCTTCTCGACCTCCCATTTCGCCCGCGTGCGAAAGCCGCCGCGCCCGGTCTCGTAAGCCTGGATCAGCGACGCCTTTTCTTCCATCAGCACGCCGCCGGTGGGGAAATCCGGCGCGGGCATGTGTTCGAGCAGATCGGCGGTGGTGGCGTTGGGGTGTTGGATGAGGTGAATGGCCGCCGAACACACCTCGCCCGCATTGTGCGGCGGGATGGAGGTGGCCATGCCGACGGCGATGCCTGCCGCCCCATTGGCGAGCAAATTCGGAAAGCCGCCGGGCAGGACGACAGGCTCGCGTTCCTCGCCATCATAGGTGGCGCGGAAATCCACCGCGTCTTCATCGATGCCGGCGAGCAAGGCTTTGGCGACGTCAGTGAGGCGGCTTTCGGTGTAGCGCATGGCGGCGGGGTTATCGCCGTCGATATTGCCGAAATTGCCCTGGCCTTCGACCACCGGAAAGCGCGTGGCGAAATCCTGCGCCAGCCGCACCATCGCCTCATAGATCGAGCTGTCGCCATGCGGATGGAATTTACCCATCACGTCACCCACGATGCGCGCGCATTTCTTGAACCCGGCATTGGGGTCGAGCTTGAGCAACTGCATCGCATAGACGATGCGGCGATGCACCGGCTTGAGCCCATCGCGCACATCGGGCAGCGAGCGCGAGGTGATGGTGGACATCGCATAGGCCAGATAACGCTGGCTCAGCGCGTCATAGAGCTTGGTGTCTTCGATATGGCCTGCGGTCAGGTCGTCGCTCATGTCGTCTCGTTCAGCGCCAGTTGTACAGCGCGGTCGTAAAGGGCCAGCCGGGCTTGCGGCAAGGGGCGATGGTGGTGGCCGAAAGCGTCACGCGCCAGGAAGTGCCCGGCCAGTCGCAACCCATCGACCCATTCTGCCGCATTGCCCACCGAGTCGGTGAGAAGAAAGCCGGGCAAAGGCAGCAGGCGTTCTTTCCACACCCCCGCCGCCGCCTCGGTGACGGCGCGGCCGGTGCGGGGAGAGACATAGGCGAGGCGTTCATTCATCCCGGTGACGGCGCAGGCTTTGACATCCAAGCCATAGCCCAGCCCAGCGAGCAGGCGGAGTTCCCAGCGTATGGTGTCGGCCAGCATGACGGGGCCGAGCGGTAGGCGGGCGAGCAGATGGACCAGCCCATCGAAGACCTCCGGCTGCGGCTCGCGCTCGATCAACGCCCCCTCGGCCACGGCACAGCAGGAGGTGAGGATGGCCAGCAGCAGCGGGTCGTCCATGATCGGGGCCGCGGCGGGGTGGACGAGTTCGGCGGAGAAGCTGCCGAGCTGGTCGGACAATCGGCCCACCCAATGCGCCTGGATGAGATTGCCCTTCTGCCACAGCGCGGCCTTGCCGCGGGATTGCGCACCACGGGCGAGGCCGCGATGGGCGCCGTATTCCTCGGTCAGAATCGTGGCAATCGCGTCTGCCTCGCCATAGGGCCGCACATCGAGCACCACGCCGGGCGCTTGCCATTCCATCGGGACTCCGTGGGTTTCGGAGCCTTATGTATGAGGTCGTCATTGCCAGGAGCGCAAGCGAGGAAGCACCCCATCGCGCCGCAAGCCGGGCCGATGGCGCGATGGGGTGCTTCGCGGCGCTCGCAATGACGGAAAAAGAGCAAACCCGCCCTACGGCGTCTCAGATGCCGAACAGTTTCTGCGAATTCCCACCTGCCAGCTTTTGCACCACACTCTCATCCAGCCCTTCCAGCGAGCGCAGATGACCGATCGGGTCGGCTTCGGCCATGTCATACGGATAGTCGGTGCCCATCAGCACCTGATCCGGGCCGAACACCTTCAGCAGCGCGTCCAATTGATGCGGGGTGAACACCACGCTGTCGACGAACACCCGCTTGAGATAGGTCGAGGGCGGCAAGGGCAGCGTGCCGCGGCAATCCGAGCGCGCGCCCCAGGCGTGGTCGATGCGGCCGGAATAGCTGGCCAGATAGCCACCGCCATGCACGGCCACCAGCTTCAGCTTCGGATGCCGTTCCAGCACGCCGCCGAAGATCAGGTGATGCAGCGCAATCGTGGTCTCCAGCGGGTTGCCGATGACGTTGCTGAAGTAGAATTCCGACAGGCGCTCGCCATGGGTGAAGCCCAACGGATGCAGCAGCACGACGGCGCCCAGCCGCTCGGCGGCGGCCCAGAACGGGGCGAACATCGGGTCTGAAAGCTCGCGGCCATGGATATTGGTCAGGATCTGCACGCCCTTGAAGCCGAGCGGCCCCATCACGCGCTCCAGTTCGGCCACGGCGGCTTCCGGTTCCTGCATCGGCACCGAGCCGAGCGGGATGAAGCGGTCCGGCATTTTGGATACCCATTCGGCGATGCCGTCATTGACCATGGTTGCCGCCTTCACGGCCACCTCCGGTGCGACGGTGGTGTAGCATTGCTGCGGGGCGGACATGATCACCTGCACGTCGATCCCGGCCTGCTCCATGTCCTTGAGGCGAATGTCATACTCACGCATGTTCGGCGTGCGCTCGACATCCTGCTTGCGGTTCAGCGCGCGGGTTGGGTTGGTGCTGAACTTGGCCATCGGGATGGTGCTGAAATCCACCTGCGGACCGGCGAAGGCGTCGGCGTGTGGCAGGTAGATATGAGAATGCATGTCCACCGTGAGGGATTTCGGGCGGGTTTCGCGGCCAGGGCGGCCATGGGCGCGCGCCGAGGTCAGGCCGTAATGGTTGGTCTCTTCCATCGGTGTAGTCCTTACGTGTGATTGGATCAGAAGACGCCCAGATTCTGGTCGATGACGTCCTGGTTGCGGGCGATATCGGCGGCATTGCCGAAGGCTGCGACGCGGCCGGTGTTGAGGATGACCACGTCATTGGCCAAAGACATGGCGAGGTCGAGATTCTGTTCCACCAGCAGGATCGACAGCCCCTCTTCCCGCAAACCGGCGATGATGCGGCCCACTTCGGCGACAATCTGCGGGGCGAGGCCTTCGGATGGCTCATCCATCATCAGCACGCGCGGATTGCTCATCAAGGCGCGACCGATGGCGAGCATTTGCTGCTCACCACCAGAGAGCGAGCCCGCCGCCTGCGATTTGCGTTCGCGCAGGCGGGGAAAGGTGTCGAACACCCGCTCCATATCCCAGCGCCCCTTGCCTCGGGCAGCGACGATGAGGTTCTCGCGCACGCTCAGCGACGGGAAAATGCGCCGTCCCTGTGGCACCAGGGCGACACCCTTGGCGACGATGGCCTCGGGGGACAATCCGCCGATCTGTTCGCCGAACACCGAAATACGGCCCGGACGCGGCTTGAGCCAGCCCATGACGGTGGCAAGCGTGGTGCTTTTGCCCGCCCCATTGCGCCCGAGCAGGGCCAGCAATTCACCCTGTTTCAGAGTGAGTGAGACGCGGTGCAGCACGTGGCTGTCGCCGTAATAGGCGTCGATATCGGTGAGAGTGAGCGCATCAATGGCCAAGATAAACCTCCCGCGTGCGCGGATCGGCGATCACCTCGGCCCGCGTGCCTTCCAGCACCACCTGACCGAAATTGAGAAGTGTGATCTGGTCGGCAAAGGCGAGGGCGACATCCATGTCATGCTCGATCATCACGATGGTCACGTCGCGCGGGATGTGTTCCAGCAGGGCGCGCACCGTCTCGCGCTCGTCGGCGGACAGACCGGCCAAAGGTTCGTCGAGCAGCAGCACTTTCGGCTTTTGCGCCAAGGCCATCGCCAATTCCAGACGCCGCCGCTCACCATAGGAGGTTTGTGCCACCTCCCGCCCGGCGGCATCGCCCAGACCGACGGCGGCGAGGGCGTCATCGGCACGCGCCATCATGTCCCGCTTGGCGGCCAGCGACGACCAGCACGACCAGCCGCCGCCTTCAGTGCCGAGCAGGGCAAGGGCGACGTTGTGGCGCAGCGTGTCGTTGGGGAACAAAGTGAGGATCTGATAGGTGCGCGAGAGGCCCATCCGCACCCGCTTTTTGGTGGGCAGCCGGGTCATCTCCTGACCGAACAGCCTGATCGCACCGCTATCGGGCAGAAAATCGCCGGCAATCTGGTTGAACAGCGTGGTCTTGCCCGCACCATTCGGCCCGATCAGCAATCGGCGCTCACCGGGTTTGACCCGCAGCGTGACATTGCGTGTGGCGGCCAGACCGCCGAAGCGCTTGGAGATATCATCCACTTCGAGGGCAAAATGGCTCATCTCGCACCTCCTTCTTTCGGCGCGAACCAGGCTTTCAGCCCCGGCACCAAGCCGCGCGGCATCACCGAGACGACGATGATGAAGGTCAGCCCCAGCAGCGAATACCAACGATCGACATAGGAACTGACCACTGTTTTGATCACCGTGATGATGATCGCGCCCACCACCGGCCCGGTCAGCGTGCCCGCCCCGCCGAGGACCACCATCAACAGCGCCTCCGCCGATTGCGGCAGCGAGAGCGAGGAGGGGGAGACGTAGAGATAGTCGAACACATACAACACGCCGGCAATCGAGCCCCAGAAGCCCGCAAAGACGAAAGCGAGGAAGCGGATCGACCAGACATCATGACCGAGCATGTTCATCCGCTTCGGCTGATCCTTGGTGCCGCGCAGGCAGGCGCCGAAGGGAGAGCGCTCCAGATGCCAGATGCACACCAGCGCCACCATCAGCGCCAGAGCCACCACCACGTAGAAGGAGCGCACCGAGCTGATGTCGATTCCCAGCACGGGTGGGCGCACCGGGATGCGGATGCCGTTATCGCCCCCCGTCAGCCCCACCCAACGATAGGCCGCCCCCCACATCACCTGCCCCAAGGCCAGGGTGATCATCAGGAAACCCAAACCGCGTGCCCGCAGCGACAACACGGCGAACAGCGCGCTGACGGCGGTGCCCATTGCGATGGCGAAGGGGATGGCGAGTTCCGGCGGCCAGTTGGCGTTCTGCATTGTCCAGGCCGCCGCATAAGCAGGCAGGCCGAGATAGACCGCATGGCCAAGCGATGTCATGCCACCCTGGCCGATCAGGATGTCCAGGCTCAATGCCAGGATGGCCAAAACGAGGGCATGGGTGGCGATGCCAAGATAGTAATCGCTTGGCAGCGCGAAGGGCAGGGCGATGAGGAACAGGCTCATCAACGCCCAGAAACGTGAACCACGCAATGTCATCGTGTCACCCGCCCGAACAATCCGCTGGGTTTGACCACCAGCATCACCACCATCGGCAGGAACAGGATCACGTAGGCGAAATCCGGGAACAGCGCGGTGCCGAAATTGTAGATAATCCCCACCAGGAAACTCCCCACCAAGGCACCGGGCAGCGAGCCCACGCCGCCCAGGATCACCACCACCAAGGCCAGTGGCAGCATGTCGGTGTCCAGGCCGGGATAGGCCGACAGGATCGGCCCGCCGATCACGCCGCCGAGCCCGGCCAGGAACGCACCGAGGAAGAACACCGCCGAGAACAGCCGTGAGACGCGAATGCCCACGCTGCGCGCCATCAGGCGGTCATCCACACCGGCACGGATCATCGCCCCCAATCGTGTGCGCTCCAGCAACAGCCACAGGCCGAGGGCGACGATGAGCGCGAAGGCCAGCACGGCCAGCCGATAGCCGGGAAAAGCGAAGCCTGCCAGGAACACCGGCGGACGCAGCATGCGTGGCGCGTCCAACGGCACCGGATCGCCCCCCCAGGTGAGCAGGCAGAGATCGGCAATGATGAAGGAGATGCCAAGCGTGATCAGCACCTGCCCCTGTTCATTGCCCGCCATCCGGCGCAGCAGCCCCCCCTCCAGCACGGTGCCCAGCGCGCCCACCGCCAGCCCCGCGGCAATCGCCGCCAGCCAGAACGGCACACCCCACTGCATGCACATCGCGCCCACATAGGCCCCGAGCATAAACAGGCCGCCATGAGCGAGGTTGGGGATCCGCATCAGGCCGAAGATCAACGAAAATCCGGCCGAGAGCAGAAACAACAACCCGCCCATCGCGAGGCTGTTCAGCGTCTGGATGATCCAGAACTGCACGTGTCAGTTTTCCAGGTTCTTGGCGACCGGCCAATCGCGCGAATAGGTCGGGTTCTTCATGAATTCCACCGGATCATAGGTCCAGAACTGGCTGACATTCTCATAGGTCTTGATGACGGTGTTGACGTTGTGGCCAGCCTTGCGTTCGACCTTGCGGATATAGATGTTGCCGATGGCCTGACCGTAGGCGTCGAATTTCACCGGGCCGCGAATGGTGTTTTCCACCACGTTGGAGCGGATGGTGTTGATCAGCAGATCGGGATCATCGACCTTGCCGCCAAGCTTGGTGATGGCGGCATCGAGCACCGCGCCGCAGATCGCCGGGCCGGAGGCGTAATAGCCCGGATCGGCCTTATAATCCTTGTTCATCTGCGCCACGAACGCCTTGTTGGCGGCGTTGTCATAGGCGGCGGAGTAATAGTTCGCGGTCATGATGCCCACCGCATCCTCACCGGTCTGCTGCAGGATCGCCTCATCCATCGCGGTCAGACCGCCGGTGAGCGGGATCTTGCCGCCCAGGCCATATTCGAAGAAGGCCTTGGTGAAGCGGAAGCCGTTCGAGCCGGCAAAGCCCATGAAGATGCCGTCCAGATCGGTTTTGATCTGCGAGATATAGGTGCCGTAATCCGGTGCGTTCAGCGGCGGCAAAATCTTCTGCACGATCTTGCCGCCCATATCCTCGAACACCCGCAGGAAGGCGCTGGTCTGCTGATGGCCATAGGCGAAATCGTCGGCGATGACCGCCATGCGGCGCATTTTGAGTTCGGAATAACAATAGGCCGCCATTGCGTGGCTCGCCTGCCCGGCCGAGGCGGTGGGGCGGGCGAAATATTTCTGCGCGCCCTTCTGCGTCCCCTCGTCGAACGCGGCCAGCCCCATCGTGGGCATGTGATGCGACTCGGTATAATCCGCCACCGCGAGCGCCTCGAAGGCGGCGAGCGGGCCGATGAGCAGATGCGCCTTTTGACGCTCAACCAATTCGGCCGTCTTGGTGCGGGTGGTGGCGGGCACACCGTTGGTGTCGGCGACCATCAGTTCGACGGTGCGTCCGCCGATTTTGTTGTTGTTCAGCTTCAGCCAGGTCAGCATCCCCTGTTCCATCTGAATGCCGCCGGCCGCCAGCGGTCCGGTTTTGACGGTCAGGAAGCCGATGCGCAGCGGTTCGTCCGCACGAACGGCACGCCCGGTGAGCGCCAGGGCGGAGACGCCGATACCAGTCTTGAATACGTCACGGCGCGAGAGTGTGAACATGGAACGCCTCCCCAGGGTTCGTTGCGATTGGACTTTGATCGGTTCTTACTTGTCCGGCTTGGCCCGGATCGTTCGTCAGTTAACCAAAGCCGGACCCGACGCGCCAGCACCCGCGTCGGGTCGGCACTGATTTTATTCCGCTGCCTGCGGCATCTCCATCAGCGGACGCAGCTTCGGCTGCACCTTCTCGGCAAGCAGCACCATCGAGCGCCTGGCCAGATCCACATCGGCCCAGTCATGACCGGCATAGAGCAGCGTGCCGAAATCGCCGACCTGATCGCGGAAGGCTTCCAATTTATCGACCACCTGAGACGGTGTGCCGTAGATCACGCAATCATCCAGCGCGCGCTGGGTGGTGACCACATCATCGGGCTCAGAGCGGTCACGCTTGAACAACTCGCCGCGACCGGCCTTTTTCATCTTGGTGACGAGTTGGTTGAAGTAGAAGCGATACGGGCTTTTCGCGCCGGTTGCGTATTCCTTCGCGGTGGCTTCGTCATCGGCGATGAAGATGCTTTTGGCCACACGCCAATTGGCCCGCAGCGCCGGACGACCGCCCTGTTTGCAGCCATCGGCATACATCGGCCAATGCGAGGCCACCCATTGTGGCAGCAGGAAGTTGGCCGAAATCGGATCCCACCCACGCTTGGCGGCCAGGGTGACGCCCTTGGAGAACGGGGCGACAACCGTGCCGATGATCGGCGGGTGCGGGCGCTGCAACGGCTTGGGCAACACGCCCTGGCCGATTTCAGGGATCATCGTGCGCTCGGTGGTGATGTTCCAGTATTTGCCGCGGATGTTATAGGGCGGCTCGGAACGCCAGATTTCCAGCACCTGATCGATGCCTTCGACAAACATTTCCAGACGGTCGTTATCCAATGTGCCGAACACCTCGGCGTCCGACGGCAGACCGCCCGGCGAGATGCCGAAATTGAATTTGCCATCCAGCATGTGATCCAGCATCGCCACTTCGGCGGCCACGCGGGCCGGGTGGGTGTTGGGCATGTTCACCGTGCCGGTGCCCAGGCGCATGTTCTTCACATGGCCGACGAGGGAGGCCATGAACACCACGCAAGACGAGATGTTCTCCGCCGCATCGGTGGTGTGCTCACCGCAATACCCTTCGGTGAAACCGAGCTGATCGGCCAAGATGAACGCTTCACGGTCTTCATGCAGACATTTGCGCCAATCCTTGTCGATCGGATGGATCGGCATGGTGAAGAAGCCTAGGTTCATGGAAGCCCCCCATTCTTGTTGATTACGGCTGCGCTAACTTAGCAAGCGATAAACAAGAGCGCACATAATGAGTTCTGCTTTGGGGCATCACTCTTGGTGATGGGCAGGTATGACCCCGCCCTGTCACGTCAGGCGCCGATCTGTGCCGCGAACCCTGCCGCTTCGATGCCGGCGACACAGCAGGCTTCATCCTGATCGGACACGTCGCCCGAGATGCCAACGGCGCCCAGCACGCTGCCATCAGCGTCCTTGATCAGCACGCCGCCCGGCACCGGGATCACGCGCCCACCGCTGGCGGTGGCCAGGGCTGCGACGAAGGTGGGGTTCATCTGGGTGCGGGCGAGGAATTCGCGTGAGCCGAAGCCCATGCCAAGCGAGCCCCAGGCTTTGCCGAACGCGATGTCAAAGCGCAGGATTCCGGCATTGTCCTCACGTTTGAAGTTCATCAGATGCCCCCCGGCATCCAGCACCGCCACCACCAGCGGGGCGAGGTTGCGGCTGCGGCCTTCCTGCAAGGCGATTGTGGCGATCTGTTCGCACAAGGCGGCGGTCAGTTTGGTCTGCGACATTTATGCGTCTCCTTTTCGAGCCCAGTAACTGGGCACCCAACACGTGTCCTTGGTGGCGTAGCCGTCGGCAACCGCCTGATCGTAGACCGCCTGTGCCGCCGCGGCGACCGGCACGTCGAAGCCTTTGTCGCGGGCTTCGGCGACCATCAGGCTGAGATCTTTGGCGATCCCGCCGAGATCAAACGTCGCCATGCCGCCATCGCCGCCCGCCAGCGCCGCCGCCACCGCCGGGCCACGGGCTTTGAGGGCATTGGCGGCCCCCGAGGTGTCGCAGAACAGGTCGATCATCCAGCTGGTGTCTTTGCCAAGATCGCGCACCAGCGCCATCGCCTCACCCATCGCCTGCCAATAGACGGCCAGCGGCAGATTGATCGCCAGCTTCATCGCCGAGCCTGCCCCGTGCGGGCCGATATGCTCAACGCGACGGCAGAGTTGTTCCAAAATCGGCATGGCGCGCGCCACGTCGGCTGCGTCGCCACCGACCAGGCCAAGCAGTTTTCCCTGCTTTGCCGGGCCGGTGGTGCCGCCGACCGGGCAATCGATCATAGCACCCCCCCGGGCCTCGACCGCTGCCGCCAGCTCCCGTTGCACATTGGGACGCACGGTGCTCATTTCAATCAGCAGTTTGCCATCAAGTGGACCGGAGGTCAGCCCGCCCTCGCCGAGATAGACGGCGGTGAGCACGCTGGCATCGAAGAGCGAGGAGATTGCCACCTCGCTGTCCTGCACCGCCGCCCGCGCCGAGGTGGCAAGCGTGGCACCGGCGGCCACCAAAGCGGTGGCCTTCTCCGGCGAGCGGTTCCAGACCACCAGATGATGACCGCATTCCATCAGGCGCTGCGCCATCGCGCTGCCCATCTTGCCCAGACCGATCATGGCAATGCGCATCGAACTCTCCCTCAACGACGTCTTGTGGCGCTCTTGCCGACAGAATATGATATCAACCGATAAAAAGCCAAGGGGGGATCACATGTCCGCAACGGTTGGAATCATCGGTCTCGGGATCATGGGCGGGGCGATGGCCCGCAATCTGGTTGCCGCCGGTTGGAACGTGCTGGGCTTCGACACCAGTGCCGCGCGTTTGGCCGAACTGGCCGCCGATGGCGTGGTGCCGTGTGCGACAGTGGCCGATGTGGCCAAGGGGGCGGAAATCCTGCTCACCTCGCTGCCCTCGGCCAAGGCGTGCGCCGCCACCGCGACCGCGATTGCCGAATCGGGTGCCCCGCGCCGTGTGGTGATCGAGGCGAGCACGCTGGCGCTGCCGGACAAGATGTTCTTCCACGACACGCTCAAGGCCGCAGGGCACGAGCCGCTGGATTGCCCGATCAGCGGCACCGGCTCGCAGGCGGCGGCGAAGGATTTGGTGATCTATGCCTCGGGCGATCACGACAGCATCGAGGCGCTGCGGCCCTTCTATGCCGCCTTCACCCGCGCGGTGCACAATGTGGGTGCCTACAGCAACGGCACCAAGATGAAATACGTGGCCAATCTGCTGGTGGCCATCAACAACGTTGCCACCGCCGAGGCGATGGTGCTGGGGATGAAGGCGGGGCTTGATCCGCAGCAGATCAACGAGTTGATCGCCGGGGGGGCGGGCAATTCGCGGATCTGGGAATTGCGTGCGCCGATGATGGCGCGCAACGAATATCTGCCGGCGACGATGAAGATCGACATCTGGCAGAAGGACATGGACGTGATCGGCCATTTCGCCACGCAGCTCGGCGTGCCCACCCCCACCTTCAGCGCCACCATCCCGATCTATGCGGCGGCGCAGGCGCAGGGGCATGGTGCCGAGGATACCGCCGCTGTCTGCGCCGTGCTTGAAGCGATGAGCGCGCATAAACGTTGAGCCGGAGCCTTCCCTGATGGCCGATTGTCACACCAATACCGAAGCCGCCGATGCCATGTTCGCCCGCTACGGGGCGGCGATGCCGGATTTCGGTCATTGGAACGCCACGCTTGCCACCTTGATGCGCCATCGCAGCGTGCGCGCTTTCACCGATCGGCCGATCCCCGAGGGCGTGGTGGAAACGTTGGTGGCTGCCGCCCAATCGGCGGCGACGTCATCGAACATGCAAACGTGGTCGGTGATCGCGGTGACGGATGCTGCGATGCGGGCGAATTTTTCCGCCTGGGCCAACGATCAGGCGCATGTCAAGCAAGCGCCGCTGGTGCTGGTCTGGCTCGCCGATCTGTCGCGCAGTGAGCGGATCGGCGCCGCGCAGGGGCGGGAGATGATCACGCTGCCCTATACCGAAATGGCAATGGTGGCGATGATCGACGCGGCCTTGGCGGCACAAAATGCCACGGTTGCGGCGGAATCGCTCGGGCTGGGCACCTGCTATCTCGGCGCGCTGCGCAACAAGCCGCAGGCGGTGGCCGAGGCTTTGGGGCTGCCGGCGCAATGCTTCCCGGTATTCGGCCTGTGCATCGGCTGGCCCGATCCGGCGCGCCCGTCCGAAATCCGCCCGCGTTTGCCGCAATCGGTGGTGCTGCATCACGAACGTTACGACATCAGCCAGGAAGCCGCCGGAATCGCGCTCTATGACGAACGCTTCACCGCCCATCAGCGCCAAGTGGGCCTGCCGCCCTCGGGCTGGGTGGCGCGGATGATCGAGCGGATCGGAACGATGCGCGGGTTGAACGGGCGCGAGATCATGCGCGGGGCGCTGGCTGCATTGGGCTTCCCATTCCATTGAGGAAATCTCGATAAAAATTCTGTCGAGAAAAATTTGTCGATATTTCATTGTGTGCCCGAGGCAGGATTGATAGGCTTCCGAAAAAACGAGGAAGCGCGCCGTGGCAGCTATCGGCAGCGACAAGAATCAGCCTCCGAATCCGCCCATCGTTTCGATGCGCGGGATCGTGAAAAGTTTTGGTGGCACCCGGGCGGTGGCCGATGTCGATTTCGACGTTCGCCCCGGTGAGGTGCATGCACTTCTCGGCGGCAATGGTGCGGGCAAATCCACGCTGATCAAGGTGCTGGCGGGCGTGCATCCGATGGATGCGGGCGAGGTACGCATTGACGGCAATGCGGTCGACCCGATGTCCGACCGGCTGCCGGTGGCCTATGTGCATCAGGATCTCGGGTTGGTGGAATGGATGAGTGTGGCGGAGAATATCGCCCTCGCCACCGGATTTCCGCGCCATCGTGGGCTGATCGACTGGAACGCCGCCAATGCCCGTGCGCAGGCGGCGTTGGCGTTGATCGACTGCCCCATTGCCCCCGATACCCGCATCGCCGATCTCAGCCGCACGGACAAATCCATCGTCGCCATTGCCCGTGCCTTGGCCACGCAGGCCGATGCGGTGGTGTTGGACGAGCCGACGGCCTCGCTGCCGGAGGCCGAGGTGGGGCGGTTGTTCACGGTGTTGGATCGGCTGCGGCGGCAGGGGCGGGGGATGGTGTATGTCTCGCACCGGCTGGATGAAATCTTCCGCATCGCCGACCGGGTAACAGTGATGCGCGATGGCGCGCGGGTGGCGACGTTGAATATCCGCGATACCACGCCGCGCGAACTTGTCAGCCTGATCGTCGGCCGCGTGCCGGCGCATCCGCCGACGCGCGTGGTGATCCGCGACGGGGCCCCCGTGTTGCGGCTGAAGGGGTTTGCCACGGCCGAGGCCGGGCCGGTGGATATCGAGATCCGCCCGGGCGAGATCGTGGGCTTTGCCGGGCTGCGCGGGGCAGGGCAGGATTCCATCGGGCGGGCGATTTGCGGCATCGAGGCGCAGGTGGCGGGCGAAAAGATCGTGGGCAACATCGCCGCGATCCATCCCACACCCGCCGATGCGGTGGAGGATGGTATCGCATTCGTCTCCTCCAAACGCACCGAGGAAAGCGTGGCGCTGCCATTGGCGATCCGCGAAAATCTGTTCGTCAACCCACTGGTGGAAGGCAGGCGTTGGTATGCGCCGCTGTCAGAGGCGAAGGAGGCGGTCCAGGCCCTGTCGCGTCTGCGCGATGTGGGGGCGAAGCCGTTGGTGACGGAGCCGGCCATTCACACCTTCTCCGGCGGCAATCAGCAGAAAGTGGTGATCGCCCGCTGGCTTGGCCAATCCCGCCGCGTGCTGGTGCTGGAGGAGCCGACGATGGGCGTGGATGTCGGCGCGAAATCGGACATCTACGCGCTGCTCGACCGTCAAGCGGCACAGGGCGGGGCGGTGATCGTCGTCTCGTCCGACCTCGAAGAAATCGCCGCCCTCTGCCAACGCTGTCTGATTTTCGACCGGGGACGGGTGGCGACCGAGTTGCACGGCGCTGAACTCAGCGTCTCGAACCTGCTGGAACATGTCGGCGGCGCGGGTGTGCCAGCGGACGAAGGAGCTGCACTTCATGTCTGACACCACGCGCAAGGGCGGCCTTTTTCATCTGGTTTCGACGCATGCGTTGCTGCTGCTGACAGTGGCGCTGATTGTGCTGTTCTCCTTCCTGATGCCGCGCACCTTCCCCACCATGCTGACGGTGCAATCCATCCTGTCCGACAAGGCGGTGATCGCCTTCCTGGCATTGGCCGAAATGGTGGTGATTTCCGCCAATCAGTTCGACCTCTCGACCGGCTTCGGCGTCAGTTTGCTGCACTCTCTTGCCATCGGCCTGATCGTCAATGCCGGGCTGCCATGGGGGCTGGTGGTGTTGATCATCCTGGCCTGCGGGTTGTGCATGGGGTTCATCAACGGTCTGCTGGTGCGCAAGGCGAAGATCGATAGCTTCATCGCAACCCTGGGCGTGGGCACGTTGGCCTATGGTTTGGCCGGTTGGTACACCGGCGGTGAGCAGATTATCGGCGAATTGCCGAAGGCCTTCGTGGCGCTGGACCATATCCGCCTGCTCGGCATTCCGTTGCCGGCCTGTCTGGTGATCGTGCTGGCGTTCGGGATGTGGATCGTTTTCGAATATCTGCCGGTGGGCCGCTATCTCTACGTGATCGGGGCCAATGAGCGCACGGCGGAGCTGACGGGCATTCGGGTGGACCGGATGGTGATCGGCGCCTTCATGGTCTCTGGCCTGATCACGGCGGTGGCCTCGCTGGTGCTGGCCGCGCGCATTCAGGTGGGGCAATCGAATGTGGGGCAGGAGTTTCTGCTGCCCGCCTTCGTGGGCGCGCTGCTGGGGGCGACGACGGTGAAACCTGGGCGGGTCAATGTCTGGGGCACGGTGGTGGCGGTGCTGATCCTGGCGGTCGGCATCTCCGGCATCGAGCAGCTGGGGGGCGCGTTTTATGTTGAGCCATTGTTCAACGGGGCGACGCTGATCGTGGCCGTTGGCATGGCGGGCTGGGCTTCAAGACGGCGATTGCGGGCGTCGCGCGATGCGGCGCAGGCAGTGCGTGAGACCAACACCAAGGCCGAAACGGCCGGATCTTAGGGAGAAACCGCATGAAACGCTTTGCATCCGGCATCGGTGCCGTGGCACTCGCCACCGCCCTGGCTCTGCCCGCCTTCGCCCAAACCGTCACCACCGGCCCATTGCCAGGCATGGAGGAACTGCGCGCCAAAATCGCCAAGGCCACCGCTCCGGCCTCCACGTGGGAGGGACCGACGACCGGACCGAAGGCTGCTGCCGGTAAGACGGTGATCTACATCTCCGCCGATCAGCGCAATGGCGGCGCCCTCGGTGTCTCCAACGGCGTGGTCGAGGCGGCCAAGGCCATCGGTTGGAACGTCAAGGTGATCGACGGTCAGGGCTCGGTGCCGCAGCAGACAGCGGCCATCGGTCAGGCGCTGGCGCTGCGCCCGGATGGCATCATCCTCGGCACCATCGACGCGCTGGGGCAGAAGACAACCATCGAGAAGGCGATTGAGCTGGGCATCAAGGTGGTGGGTTGGCATTCCAGCCCGAAGCCCGGCCCGATGGAGAGCCCGGCATTGGTGGCCAATATCACCACGCCGCCCGACCAGATCGCCACAATGGCGGCCGACTACGCCATCGTGCAGTCTGGCGGTAAGGCCCAGGTGGCGGTGATGCGCAATTCCGAGACGCTGATCGGCCGCACCAAGGGCGATCTGATGCGCGCGCGCGTGGAAAGCTGTGCGGAGTGCAAGGTGCTGTCGTTTGACGTGATCCCGATTGTGGAAACCTCCACCCGCGTCACCCCGCTGACCGCCTCGCTGATGCAGCGCTTCTCCGGGCAGCTGACGTGGATGCTGGCGATCAACGATCTGTATTTCGACTTCGCGCTGCCCGCCCTGCGCGCCGCCAACGCGCCAGCCGGTGGCCCACCGTTCCTGGTTTCGGGCGGTGACGGCTCGGTGTCGGCCTATGGTCGCATCAAGGAGGGCAATTATCAGGTGGCGACGGTTCCGGAGCCGCTGAACCTGCAAGGCTGGATGGCGATTGACGAACTCAACCGCGCTTTCAACGCCGCCCCTTGGAGCGGTTACGTCACGTCGGTGCATCTGGTCACGAAGGACAACGTGATGAAGGATGGCGGCGCCAATAACCGCTTCGATCCGGATAACGGCTATCGCGATCACTACAAGGCGATTTGGGGCGTGAAGTAACACGCCGCGTCAGTGGGCGGCGCGAAGCGACGCAGCAATCCCGGAATGTCACCAACCGATTCCTGCGTTGCTTCGTCGCCTTCGGCTTCTCGCTATGACGGTCGGGGTTCACTGATCAGGATTTGGATCGAACATGCTGCAATCCCATTCCCCCAACATCGCATTCGTCAGCCACTCCGATCAGGGAGGGCGGCCGGATGGGGTGCAGGTGATGTTGCATGCGGGCCATCTTTATATCGGCCACATGTTTTCCGACGGCATCACGGTGGTGGATGTGCGCAATCCGCGTGCGCCCGCGCCGGTGAATTTCATCGCCTGCCCGGCCAACACCCGCTCGCATCATCTTCAGGTGGCGGACGGGCTGATGTTGGTGACGAACTCGGCCAATATCTGGGCGATGCAGCAATATCAGTCGCAAGACCAGTATTTCACCCAGTCGCTTGCCGACAGCTTCACCAAGCGGCAGCGCAATTTCACCGCCGGGTTGCGCATCTTCGATCTCGCCACGCCCGCCGCCCCGCGTGAGATCGGCTTCTGCCCGGTGGAGGGCATCGGCCTGCATCGCATCTGGTGGACGGGCGGGCGCTACGCCTATGCGTCTTGCCATTTCGATGGCTACAGCGACCATATTCTGGCGATCTTCGATGTCGCCGACCCGACGCAACCGACACTCGCGGGCACATGGCATCTGCCGGGCATGCATCGCGCGGGCCATGAGGAAACCCAGGCGATGCCGGGCAAGCGCTGGGCGCTGCATCACATGATTCAGGCCGGACAATACGGCTATGCCGCGTGGCGCGATGGTGGATTTTCGGTGCATGACCTCAGCGACCCGGTGGCCCCCAAACTGGTGGCGCACCGTCTGCTCTCGCCGCCTTTCGCCGGAGGCTCGCACACGCCATTGCCGCTGCCGGGACGCGGGTTGTGTCTGCTGGCCGATGAAGCGACGTCGAATGCCTGTGCCAACGGCCTTGCCCATACGTGGATTTTCGATGTTCATGCGCCGGATAACCCGGTGCCGTTCGCAACCTTGCCGCAGCCCGGCGAGCGCGATTACTGCGCTGTTGGCGGCAAATTCGGCCCGCATAATCTGCATGAGAATCGCCCCGGCACCTTCCAGAGCGAAACCCTGATCTTCGCCACATGGCACAATGCCGGCGTTCGGGCGTTCGACATCAGCAACCCGTTCCAGCCGCGCGACGTGGCGCATGCGGTGCCGGCGGCTCCCACCAAACTGGTCGATATCCGCGCCGGTGCGGTGGCGGTGACACAAAGCTGTGACGTGCTGGTGGATTGCGACGGCTTGCTGTACGTGACCGACACCAATGCAGGCCTCTCGATTTTGCGCTATACCGGATGAAACCCACCCCCACCCCTATCGAACCCGCCACCACGCTTGCCACCAGCGTCTATGCGCGCCTGCGTGACGATCTGCTGCGCGGTGCCCTGCCGCCCGGCAGCAAGCTGCGGGTGGAGTGGCTGGCCGCGCAATATGGCGTGGGAGCGTCGCCGGTGCGCGAGGCATTGAATCGTCTTGCCGCGGAACGTCTGCTCGATCGTCATGATCAGCGCGGGTTTTACGCCCGCATGGTCACGCTGGCCGATCTGGAGGAACTGACCCGCACGCGCTGTTGGTTGGAGGAGCGCGCCCTGCGGGAGAGCATCGCGCATCGGGATGCGGCGTGGGAGGAGGAGGTGGTGCTCACCCTGCACCGTCTCAACCGCACGGCGCGACGCAACGAGGCGGGCGATGAGGCGAATCCGCAATGGGAGGTGCTGCACCGCGCCTTCCATCGCGCGCTGATCGCCAATTGCCGCTCGCATTGGCTGTTGGAGTTCTGCGGGCAATTGGCCGATCACGCCTATCTCTATCGCCAATTGGCGCAATTCCACGCCACCGAACCGCGCGATGAAATCTCTGAACATGATGCGATTGCGCGGCATGCGATTGCAGGCGACGTCGATGCCGCCGTGGCCGCCCTGATGGCGCATTATCAGCGCACCTCGGCGCTGTGCCGGGTTGGGATGACGGGTTAGGGGATGACTGCCGTCGCCGGGGCGGTTGGCGTGGCTGTCGGGTGACTGAGAAATATGATTTTGAATCCGATCGCCCACGGCGCCATTGTGGCAGGAAGTGCCGCAATTCATTGCCATGTTGGCTTCACCGCGATGGATTGCTGCGCTGCGCGCGCAATGACGGGGGGATGCTGGGTCAACCCTCAATCGTCATGCCTTAGCGCAGACGATTGCTGATTTCTGTGTCACGTCACACACAGTGGCAGGCTTCAAATTGGCGCGCCCTGGTGGATTCGAACCACCGACCCACAGCTTAGAAGGCTGTTGCTCTATCCAACTGAGCTAAGGGCGCAGGTTGGCGCGATCAGTGAGTCCAGTTTTCAGCGCGGCCAAATTTGAAATTGTCGGAATAGGATTTCGGCTTCACACGGCGTTCGCGTGGGATTTCCAGATCATAGGCAATGCCCTCGCGCTCGGCATAGGCAATTGCTTCTTCCTTGGTGGCGAAGTGCATGCGCAACTGACCGAGCGTGTCGCCGCTGCCGATCCAGCCCATCAACGGGTCCGCACGGCGCTTTTCGGAGGGTTCGAATTCCAGCATCCAGTCACGCCCAGCGGCGCCGGACTGCATCGCGTTCTTCGGCTTGAGGTAGATGCGCGCGCGAGATGCCATCGAACCAATCCTTCGCAAAGTGGTCGGGGCGAGAGGATTCGAACCTCCGGCCCTCTGCTCCCAAAGCAGATGCGCTACCAGGCTGCGCCACACCCCGACTGCCGGCGCAACCTAGTTTTCCGCGCGCCATGTTGCAAGCGATACTCGCAGATTATGGTGCATTGCCGAAAATGCGCTGACGCACGACGTCACCCACATGGATATCGAGCTTCTCCACCGTACCCGCGCCCAACTCCAACGTGCCGCGCACCTCGCCGCCGCTGGAGATCACCGCCAGGCTCTGCGGCACCGCATTTTCCGCGATATGATGCACTTTTCCGTCCGGATCGATGAACAGCATGTCCAGCGAGGCGAGGGTGTTGCGCATCCACATATCGCTGGTGCGCAGGCCACCCCAGTCGAACAGCATGCCGGTGCCTTCGGGGACGCTTTTGCGGAACATCAAGCCGATAGTCTGCTGATCGCGAGTCGTCGCCATCTCGACGTCGAATTCATGCACGCGGCCATCACGTGTGGTGATGGTCAGTTTCTCGGTGGGCAGTTTGGGCTGGGCCTCGGTGGGGTTGGCTTCATCGGCACGGGCCGGGAGCACGAAGGCGAGCACGGCGAAGGCGAGCAGCGAGCGGCGAAGGGTCATGCGAAAACCTCGTCTCGAAACAGATCCGCCAGCACGGCAATCTCCGCCCGCACCGAACCCTCACGCGGCGAATCGCGCAACGTGGTGAACCAGTGCGGCGGCGGATTGCGACCGGCGGCGCGGTTGTAGACCAAACCACGCAGCACTGTCTCGGCCTCTCGCGGCAAATGGTCGGGGATGGCGACATCATTCAGGCTGGCCCAGATGCCCGCCCAGCAGCGCGCCACCGTATACGGGTTATAGCCGCCACCGCCGACCACCAGCAGACGCGGCGCCAGACGGCGCACGGCGCGCACCGCCTCCCAATAGGCGTTGTTGGACAGTGAGAGCCTGGCCAGCGGGTCTTCCTCCAGCGAATCGGCGCCGGTTTGCAGAAAGATCGCCTGCGGGCGGAAGGCGTGGATCATCGGCAGCACCGTCTCGCGCAGCAGATAGCGCAGCTCGCTGTCGTTGAACCCCGGCGGCACCGGCAGATTGCGCGCCGCCCCGCCTGCACGGTCGGTGGCAAGCCCGGTGCCGGGCCAGCGTCCGGCTTCGTGGATGGAGATGGTGAGCACACGCCCCTCATCGGCAAAGGCGTCCTGCACGCCGTCGCCATGATGGGCATCGAGGTCGAGATAGACGATGCGCTCCAAACCGAGATCGAGCCATTGCAGCATGGCCAGCACCGGATCGTTGAGATAGCAAAAGCCGCTCGCCCGATCCTTGCGGCCATGATGGGTGCCGCCGCCGGGGCAATGCACCACGCCGCCCTGGGCGAGCAGGCGGGCGGCGAGCATCGTTCCCCCCGCCGAGGTGGCCGGACGGCTGAAGATTTCGCGATAGACCGGATTGCCCTCCGCCCCGATCCGATGCCGAGCGCGCACCTCCGCTGAGACTTCCTGTGTCAATTCAGCCTGTTGCAGGGCGGCGAGGTAGTCGCGGTCATGGAAGCGGGCGAGTTGCTCGATGGTGGCCATCGGCGCTTCGACGCAAAATTTCGGGTCAAGCCAGCCCAGGGCGCGGATCAGATCGGTGCAGCTCGACACCCGCGGGATGGCCAGCGGGTGTTTCGGGCCATAGGTGGAGCCACGATAAATGTCGCTCCACACATAGACCGGCCGGATGCGCGGATCAGGCAGGCTCATCAGGCACGCGCCAGATAGCCGCCATCGACGATCAGCGAGGCCCCGGTGACGAAATCCGAGGCGGCGGAGGCGAGGAAGACCGCCGTTCCCGCCAGATCGCGCGGGCTGCCCCAGCGACCTGCCGGCACGCGGGCGAGAATGGCGTCATGCAGTCCGGGCACTTGGGCGCGTGCGCTCACGGTCAACTCCGAATCGATCCAGCCGGGCAGGATGGCATTGACCTGGATGTTGTCGCTGGCCCACGCCACCGCAAGGGCCTTGGACATGTTCATGATCGCCGCCTTCGAGGTGGCGTAAGGGGCGGCATAGGGGTTGGCGGTGACGGACATCACCGAGCCGATATTGATCACCTTGCCGCCACCGGCCGACTTCATATGCTTATGCGCAGCCTGGCTGGCGTAGAAGGCGGCATCGACATTGACCGCCATCACGCTGCGCCATTCGGCTTCGGTGAAATCCTGCGGCGCCTTGCGCACGGCGATGCCGGCATTGTTGATCAGAATGTGCAGGCCGCCCAATTGGCGGGCGCATTCGTCCACCAATCGATGGCAGGTGGCCTGATCGGCGAGGTCGGTTTCCAGAAAGATTGCTTCCGGCCCAAGTTCGGCCAATGCCGATTCGGCCTTGGCGCGGTTGCGTCCGGCGATGGCCACGCGGGCACCGGCCTGCTGCAAACCCTTGGCCATGCCGAGCCCCAGCCCGCCATTGCCGCCTGTGATCAACGCCACCCGGCCTGTAAGATCGAACATCCGCTTCCCCATGACATTTCGTGTTTCGATTTTTCTTGCCGAAGCTGCGATCCTTCGGCACGCCCTTCATCATGTTGGAGGTTGCGGCCTGAGGCGAGGGAGCTTCGCAGCAAATGTCGGTCGCCGCTGAGGATTTTCTAGCCGCGCTGATGGCGGCACTGCCGGAAGGCATCATTCTGCGCGATGCTCAGGGGCAGGTGCGGCAGAGCAATGCACTGGCCGAAGAACTGGCAGGGCTGGATTCAGCCCTGCGCCGCACCCGAACCGTCAAACTGCCCGATGGTGGGGAGATTGAGATCGTCTCCGATCTGCGGGCAGAGGTGACGCTTGCCCGTGATGTCGCCGCGGCGAAAGAGGCCGCAGCGCGCGCCGGGCGGTCGCGTTCGGACTTCCTGGCGGTGATGAGCCACGAGATTCGTACCCCGTTGAACGGCATTCTCGGCATGGTCGGGCTGCTGCAGGAATTGCCGACCGGCACGCGCATCGGCCCGGATGAGCGCGATTCGCTGGGCATTATCGCCAATAGCGGTCAGGCCTTGCTGCAACTGGTCAATGACATCCTCGATTTCTCCCGCATCGATGCCGGGCGGATGGAATTGGAGCGCACGGCGTTCGATCTGCGCGGGCTGGTGCGCAATTCGGTTGAATTGTTGCAGGTGCAGGCGCGCAAGAAGGGGCTGGCGCTGAGCATCGATTTCGCCCCGGATTTGCCACTGCGCGCGGCGGGGGATCCGTCGCGATTGCGGCAGGTGCTGCTCAATCTGGTCGGCAACGCGCTGAAATTCACCGATGTCGGATCGGTGGCGGTGGGCGTGCGGATGATCGAGGATGACGGCGCGTTGGTGCGCATCGAATTCAGTGTGGCCGATACCGGGATCGGCATTTCCGCCGAGGCTCAGGCGCGTTTGTTCAACGCCTTCGAGCAGGCCGACAGTTCCACGTCCCGCCGCTTCGGCGGCAGCGGGTTGGGATTGGCGATCTCACGCGAATTGGTGCGGATGATGGGCGGTGACGTCACTGTGGAGAGCATGCCAGGGCGGGGCAGCATATTTCGCTTCACCGCACTTCTCTCCGCCCGTCGTGCGAGTGATCGTCTGCAGAGCAACGAGGTGCCACCGCCACCGCCGCCCGCGCCCGAGGCAGCGGAACATGCGGCCTTGCCGCCGCTGCGCATTCTGATCGCCGATGACAACGCCACCAACCGCGTCGTTGCCAGCCGCGTGCTCGAACGGCATGGCCACACCGTCGTTGCCGTTGATGACGGCCATGAGGCGGTGATGGCAACCCAGCATGACTCCTTCGATCTTGTGCTGATGGACATGATGATGCCCGGCATGGACGGGCTGGAAGCCACGCGCCGCATTCGCGCATTGCCAACGCCGATGGCGCTGATTCCCGTGGTGGGGCTGACGGCCAACACTCAGCCGGAAGATCTGACCGCCTGTCGTGAGGCCGGGATGAATGCGGTGGCGAGCAAGCCGATATCAGCCGCCAAGCTGCTTGAAGCCATCGGACAGGCGCTGACGGCCAATGCGGCGGTGCTGGCGGCCGGCACACAGGCGGTGGGAGCCGGGCGCAATGCGGTGCCGCTGGCGCAGGAAAATCGTCGCTTTGACCCCGCTATGCTCGACGCCCTGCTCGCCACCCGTCGCGCTGAAGGGCAAGAGGATGCGGCTTTGGCGCAGGCGATCGATAGCTTCGTGGTGCAATCGGCGGAACTGATCGCCTCGTTGCGGGCGGGCGCATCCGGTGCGGCGGAGGTGGCGCGGGCGGGTGAGATTGCCGCTCAGGCCAATGCGTTCGGCCTGTTGCGTCCGGCACGGATTGCGCTGGAGCTGCGTGAAGGGGCCGAGAGCGAGATTTTCATCGGCTTCGCGCTGGCCTTGTCCACCGGACTGGAAGAACTGCGGGCGTGGCGGCAGGCGGTGCTGCGGCACGTGTAGGATAAAAACAAGAGATAAAACATAGAGTTGTTCGTCATTGCGAGGAGCGCCGTGACGAAGCAACCCATCGCGCCATTG
Source organism: Acetobacteraceae bacterium (assembly GCA_031291725.1). Classification (GTDB taxonomy): domain Bacteria; phylum Pseudomonadota; class Alphaproteobacteria; order Acetobacterales; family Acetobacteraceae; genus CAIQQQ01. The sequence continues at coordinate 67,702 of JARLIM010000035.1, read as the reverse complement.
GCTGAATATCGATGGGTTGCTTCGTTATGCTCGCAATGACGATGGCGGCGTTTATGCCGCCTGTTGAACGCCCGGAGCGACGTGCACCGTCGCTTCGGTCTTCTCACGCACGTCCTCAACCGTCACGCCCGGTGCGAGTTCGAGCAGCATCACGCCGTCATGTGCGATCTTGAACACGCCCAGTTCGGTGATCACCGTATCGACCACGCCCTGGCCGGTCAGCGGCAGGGTGCAGGCTTTGAGCAGCTTGGGCTTGCCGCCAGCGGTGTGTTCCATCAGCACGATCACGCGCTTGACACCGGCCACCAGATCCATCGCACCGCCCATCCCCTTGACCATCTTGCCGGGGATCATCCAGTTCGCCAGATCGCCATTCTCCGCCACCTGGAGCGCGCCCAGGATGGACAGGTTGATATGGCCGCCGCGCACCATGGCGAAGCTGCTGGCGCTGTCGAAGAAGCTCGTCGTCGGCAGTTCAGAGACGGTCTGCTTGCCGGCATTGATCAGATCGGCATCCTCGGTGCCTTCCAGCGGGAAGGGGCCGATGCCGAGCATGCCGTTCTCGCTCTGCAACTGCACCTGAATGCCGTCGGGCACGTAGTTGGCCACCAGCGTTGGGATGCCGATGCCGAGATTGACGTAAAAGCCGTCTTCCAGTTCGCGGGCGGCGCGGGCCGCCATTTCGTCACGGGTCCAGGGCATGTTGTTCTTCCTCCGCTCAGGCCGCAGCCCGCTTGGTGACGGTGCGCTGCTCGATCCGCTTTTCCAGATGGGGCACATGCACGATGCGATTGACGAAAATGCCCGGCGTGTGGATGTGATCCGGGTCGATCTCGCCGGTCGGCACCAGATGTTCCACCTGCACGATGGTCGTCTTGGCCGCCGTTGCCATCATCGGGTTGAAGTTGCGCGCCGTTTTGCGGAACACCAGATTGCCCTCGGTGTCGGCTTTCCAGGCATGCACGATGGCGAGATCGGCGAAGATGCCGCGCTCCATGACGTATTTATGCCCGTCGAATTCACGCACTTCCTTGCCCTCGGCAATCTGGGTGCCCACGCCGGTCTTGGTGAAGAAGGCCGGAATGCCGGCGCCACCCGCGCGGATGCGCTCGGCCAGCGTGCCTTGCGGGTTGAATTCAATCTCCAACTCGCCCGCCAGATACTGCTTGGCGAAGGTGGCGTTTTCGCCAACGTAGGAGCTGATCATCTTTTTGATCTGCCGTGTCTGCAGCAGCAGCCCGAGACCTGCATCGTCAATGCCGGCGTTGTTGGAGACGACGGTGAGGTCTTTCACCCCAGTCTCTCGCAGCGCCTCGATCAGCACGGAGGGAATGCCGCATAGGCCGAAGCCCCCGGACATTACCAGCATGCCGTCATGAACAACGCCAGCGAGTGCGCTGGCAGCGTCGGGATAGACCTTATTGATCGCCATTTTGCTTCCCTTCTGCGGACCTGACTGATTTGCCAGACCAGCAGGGGCCGGGCAACTGCTGCCCGACCGGAAAAGCAAAATCAACGCGCGTGAGCGATCTCCGCCCGGACGGCTGCGGCCAGATCTGGCAATGCGCGACGAATCTGTGCCACGCGCATCACACTGCCCGCACCATGGGCAGGCTCGGCTTCCCAGCGTTCCAGGAACAGCAGATCGGCGAGCAATGCGGGATCTTTCAGGCGCGCCATCAACGCACGCACCGCTTCGGTCTTCGGCTGGGCCGGACCGGTGGAATGGGTGGTAGGCATCGACAAGTCTCCTCACGTCACGCACAGGCGCTTAGCGCGCTTCTGATGTCGCATCGTCTGCGGTTTGATGACATTAGCGCCACCCACAATCTTGTGAAGCAGCGCTTTGTCAAACCTGCCGTGAGTATCAAATGATAAACAATTATGTGATGCTGCGCCGGTGATGATTTCTGTATAAAAATTGCTGCCCCTTCGTTCACGACACGGCATGTGTCAAAGTGATGCTGCACTGCAAAAGGCTGTTATTGATGGTGGACGGGCAGACATGGTTCCGGCGGCAGACTCAGCGATTATTGCAGGAGGTGTCGCGGTTGATGGTCGAGCCAATGCCGCATGCGATGCCATCGCCGGTCGTTGAAACGCCATCCGAGATCGCGCGGAGCAGTTTACAGGGGCTGATCAATCCTGGCGGCTTGGAACTGCACACCTACCTGCCGCACCATCTGCCAGCCGGTGCGCCGCTGGTGGTGCTTCTGCATGGATGTGGCCAGCAAGCCGAGGATTTTGCAACGCAATCCGGCTGGCGCTACCTCGCTGCGCGGCATAATTTCGCGCTGCTGATGCCGGGGCAGACGGAGGCGAACAACCCGCAGACCTGTTTCAATTGGTTTCGCCCAGGCGACATCAAGCGCGGTCATGGTGAGGTGCAATCCGTCGTCGAGATGGTTGGCGCCGTTCTGCATCAGACCCGTGGCGATCCGAAGCGCGTCTTTGTCACCGGTCTGTCCGCCGGCGGTGCGATGACGGCGGCGTTGTTGGCAGCCTATCCTGATGTGTTCGCGGGCGGGGCGGTGGTGGCTGGGCTGCCGGCGGGGGCTGCTGGGAATGTCGTCACCGCGATGTCGCGCATGGCTGGGCGGGGATCGGCGCATGACCCGATGGAATGGGCCGGCCTCGCCCGCCGTCTGGGGCCGCCGCTGTATCTGGGCACCTATCCGCGCGTCTCGATTTGGCACGGTTTGATCGACCCGGTGGTTGCTTCCTCGAACGGGCGGGACGTGGCGACACAATTCGCCGCCCTGCATGGGCTCGGCCAATCCGTCACCAAGCCGGTGGGGGCGGGGATGCATCACACGCTGTGGGGCGGGACTGCGGCGCCGCAGGTTGAGCTGTGGGAACTCGACATGGCGGGGCATGTCTACCCGACGGCGCTGGATACCGGCATTTCAGCGGCGCATGAGATTGCCAAATTCTGGGGCATTGTGGGGTAGATTACGTCATCGCCAGATGCGACAGCAGCACGGCGGCGGCTTGGGCGACGTTGAGGCTCTGCACCTTGCCCGCACCCACGATCTGCACGCGGCGGCGGCAGACGGCGAGCACGTCGGGGGCGACCCCGGTTTCCTCGTTGCCGAGCACGAGCGCAATCGGGCGGTCATGCGGCAGATCGGTCATGCTGGCAGTGTCCGGCCCGATGGCGGTGGCAACCGTGCGGTAATGTTTGCGCATCGCCTCGATGGCCTGCGGCAGCGCGCGGGTGCGATAGATGTCGAGCATCTCCAACCCGCCCTCGGCCACACGATAGGCGGCATCGGAGGGCAGCGCATGGCCGGGGCCTTCGCCGATCAGCATGGCCTTGACGCCGAAGAATGCCGCCGAGCGGGCAATCGCCCCCAGATTATGCGGGTTGCCGATGCCGTCCAGGATCAGCAGGAACTGATGTTTGGGAATGGCGTTGAGGTCGAGAATCGGGATGTAGCGGGACTTTGCCACCGCCGCGATGCCACCGTGATGGGTGGTATAGGCGGCGGCGTTCATCTCCTCCACGCCGAGCATGCGGTAGGGTTTGCGCTGCGCGGCAAGGTTGTGACACCAGGGGCCGACGATCGGCTTCATCTCTTCGGTGTAGAACAGCCGCTCGACCGCTTCGGGGCGGTGGCGGAACAGGGCGGTGACGGCGTTGAGGCCGCAAATCGTGTCGGTGTTCATCAAGCTGCCTTCCGCCGACGCGGCGCTGCTGTCAATGTCCCTCTGTGATAGACCTGCCCCTTCTCTATGCGGATACGCATTATGTGGTGCTCAACAAACCTGCCGGGCTGAAGGTGCATGCCGGGCCGGGCGGTGGGCCGAGTGTGGAAGATGACCTCCCCAGCCTGAGCAAACGCCGCGACGGCCCCTGGCTGGTGCATCGACTGGATGCCGACACATCCGGCTGTCTGCTGGTTGCCTTGCGCAAACAGGCGCTGATCGCGGCACAGGTGGCCTTTGCCGAGGGCCGGGTGGCGAAGACCTATTGGGCGGTGGTGGAGGGTGGGCCTGCGCAGGATTTCGGCGAGATCTCCGCCCCCCTGGCCAAGATCACCGACGGGCGCGGCTGGCGCATGGCGGTGCGCCGCGACGGGCAGGCGGCGGTGACGTTGTGGCAGGTGCTCGGGCGCGGCGATGGCCGGACGTGGTTGGCACTGACCCCCAAGACCGGCCGCACCCATCAATTGCGCGTGCATTGCGCGCATTTGGGCTGGCCGATGGTGGGCGATGCGCTCTACGGCGCGGCGTCGGGCGGGTTGCATCTGCTCTCCCGCGCATTGGCGCTGCCGGACAGCCCGGTTTCTGCCATTGCCCCCCCCCCGCCCCATATGCGGGCGGCGTTGGCTGCGTGTGGGGTTACGCAGGCATAGGGCGGGTTCACAACCGCCCTATGGGGCCGCACACACCTTATCGACCACCCGTGCCAGGCTTTTCTGCCACCTCGGCAACGCCAACCCGAACACCCGTTCCAACTTCCCGCAATCCAACTGTGAATTTGCCGGGCGTTTGGCGGGAGTGGGGTAGTCGGCGGTGGCGATCGGTTCCACTTCGGGCATCGGACGGCCATGGGCTGCGGCGAGGCGGAAGATTTCGACGGCGAAGTGATACCAGGATGTCGCCCCCGTGCCCGAGGCGTGAAAGACGCCGCCGAATTCCGGCTGGAAGCCCTCGGCCAAAATCCGCCGCGTGATGGCGAGCATCGCCGCGGCCAGATCGTCCGCGCAGCTTGGGTTGCCGATCTGATCCGCCACCACGCGCAATTTCGGCACTCGCTGCGCCGCGCCCAGCATGGTGCGCACGAAATTCTTGCCCTCGGCGGCGTACACCCAGGCGGTGCGCAGAATGATCGCCTGTGCGCCGGAGGCCAGCACCGCGTGCTCACCGGCCAGCTTTGACGCGCCATACACGCCGGTTGGGCCGGTTGCGTCTTCCTCGACATACGGGCCGCGCTTGCTGCCGTCGAAGACGTAATCGGTGGAGATATGGAGCAGTGGAATGCCGTGTGCCGCCGCATACGCCGCCAGCAATCGAGGGCCGAGATGGTTCGCCCGATCCGCCGCTTCCGGCTCATTCTCGGCCTTATCCACCGCCGTATAGGCTGCCGCATTGAGGATCAGGCGCGGCTTGATGTCCGTCAGCAGCGCCGGGATCTGGTCTGGGGCGTCGAAATCCAGCGCGGGCCTGCCGCGCAGCACCAACGGCACATCGTCGCCCTGCGCCATCAGAGCACGTGCCACCTGCCCGCTGCCACCAAGAACCAGAACGCTCATCCGAACACCCTCGCGCTTTCCGCCAAACTTGGCATCACCCACTCCTTGTCCGGACGCAGCGGGATCGTCTGCACGACGCTTGTCGCCAGCGTCATCGGCGAAGCCTCAGACAATCACACACATCGCGCCGCAACATGACAGCCAGACAACAGCGCGGCAAGCGAGGCGGCGGCTCTTGTCATGTAACAAGGCGGTTCACGATTCGATTGTGCGACGTTGGCGCTGAATTGCGCGCTCTGTCACAGTGGATTTTCCGGGGTGGCTCACTCTGCCCATCGGACCTTGTGAAGGTGAGCCACGATGAGCCAGACCAGTCTTCCCCATGCGGCCCTGTTGTTCCAATCCTTGCGGATTTCGCGGGATCGGCTGGGGGTGCGTTCGAAAGTGGCCATCGGCACCGGCTTGCTGCGGGTGCTATTGGCCGAGGCGATTCGCAATCAGCCATTCGATGAGGCGTTCTATCGCGAGGCCAATCCCGATCTGGATGCGGCGTTTCGGCGCGGAGAGATTGTCGATCTGCATGAACATTTTATCGAGCAGGGCTATCTGGAAGGCAGGGTTGCCGCCCGCCCGCTGGTGGATGAAGCGTTCTATCTTGCAACTTATAAGGATGTTCGTGACGCGATGCGGCGTGGCGACATCACGTCGGCACAGGAGCATTATCTGCGCGCCGGGGCCGCCGAGGGTCGTCTGGCGAACCCGGCGCAACGGCCGGTGGCAGATCGCTGGGCGGCGATTCTGGCGGAATGACGCATCTCGGCTTACGCTCGGTCCTGGAAACGCCCGAATGGCGTATGTCCTTGACGGAAAAGGAACGGACGCGCGTGATGGAGGCGTTGTTTCGGGCGCATCGCCTGCTGTGCTCGCGCTTTGTCTCTGAGGAGCGGTTTCGCGCAGCCTTCGGGGCACCGCGCGCGGATATGAACGCCACCGCGCAATATCTCGCTTTGCCGCCCGCGCAACGTCCGGTGTTGTCGTTGTTTTTCGACGCGGCGTATTACCGCGCGCAATTGGGTGACGGGCTGGCGGAGAGCGACGATCCGCTGCTGCATTTCCTGGAGCACGGTCTGCCGGCGTTGCGCTCGCCGCATCCGCTGATCGATCTGCGCTACGTCGTCTCCCGCGATCCGCTGCTGTTGGGGGAGGTGCCGTCGGTGGATGGGGTGATGGATCTGCTCGACCATGATCTGGCCGACCCCGGCCCGTATTTCGAACTGGATTTCTACGCACCGCAGCGTGGCGAGGCGCGAGGCGCGTCGCTGCAGGATTTCCTCAGCCAAGGGGCACAAGCGGGTCGGCGGCCCACGGAGTTCCTCGATCCGGCGTGGTATCAGGCGCAGCATGCCGATGTGCCCGCCGATCCGTGGATGGCGACGCGGCATTTCATCATTCTTGGCGACCGGGAGGGCAGGGCACCGTCGGCGGCGTTCGATCCTGTCTATTACCGCAAACGCTACCCGGATGTGGCGGTCTCCGGCCTGCCGCCATTGATGCATTATCTTGTGCGCGGACGGCATGAGCGGCGAGAGGTGGCGGCGGATGCGGCGGTGTTGGCGGCGGTGAAAATCCTGCCGACCGGCCACCCGCTGCCCTGTGATGCGGCCACCATTCGGGAGGCGGATGACGATATCCGCACCCGCATTGCCACCACCCGGCAAGCCTGGAAGGATCTGGTGCGGGTGACGCCGCCGGAGCTGCTGTCAGTCGGCGATGCGGGCAAGGCGTTGGCGAAACTCCGCTTTCCCATCGTTGCCACACCGCGCATCTCCGTGCTGATCCCGGCGTTCAATCAGGCGGCGATGACCGCCGAATGTCTGCTTGCCCTGGCGCGCAGCACAATGGCCGGGCAGACGCAGATTGTGGTGGCCGATGACGCATCGACAGAAAAGACGATGGCGAAGCTGGCCAAGGTGCCGGGGCTGACATTGGTGCGCCATGCCGAAAATCTCGGCTTCCTCGCCTCGTGCAATGCGGCATTCTCGGCCTGCACCGGCGATTACGTGCTGCTGTTGAACAACGACACCCAGATTGCCCCGGACGCCATAGCACATCTGGCCGCTGCCCTGGACGCCGACCCACATCTGGGGGCGGTGGGGGCGAAGCTGATCTATCCGAATGGGCGGCTGCAAGAGGCGGGTTGCTATATCAAGCCCTCGGGCGAAACCGGGATGACCGGCCTGTTTGCCGACCCGAAGGAAGCCGGGTTCTGCCGAGACCGCACGGTGGCGTATTGCTCCGGGGCCGCGTTGATGGTGCGGCGGGTGGCGATCGCTGGCGATCTGTTCGACCCGTCTTACGCGCCCGCCTATTGCGAGGATGTCGATCTCTGCCTGCGTCTGCGGGCGGCGGGTTGGCGGATCGGCTATGTGCATCGGGCGGTGGTGGTGCATCACCTCAGCGTCTCCACGGCGCTGGAGAGCGAGACGCGGCGGCGGCAACTGGCGGCGCGCAATCAGCAAAAGCTGGCCGAACGCTGGGGCGAGACGCTGCGGCGGATGGATCGGGTGCGGGTGCTGGCATTCTTCCTGCCGCAATTCCACCCCACACCGGAGAACGATCTCTGGTGGGGCCAGGGCTTCACGGAATGGGCCAATGTGACGCGGGCGATGCCGAGCTATGAGGGGCATTATCAGCCGCATCTGCCCAGCGATCTGGGTTTTTACGATCTCCGCCTGCCTGAGACGCTGGCCGCGCAAGCCCGTCTGGCGGCGCGTTATGGCGTGGATGGCTGGGTGATCTATCACTATAATTTCGGCACGCGGCGGCTGTTGGATCGCCCGTTGCAGGTGCTGCGGGCGCATCCGGAGATCGACATTCAGTTCTGCCTCTGCTGGGCCAATGAGAACTGGACGCGGCATTGGGATGGCGGCGCGCGCGAGTTGCTGATCGAGCAGCTTTATGATGACGCCACGCTGTCCTCGGTGATCGCCGATGCGGTGGAGGCGGCGCGCGATCCTCGGGCGATCACGGTCAACGGCCTGCCGCTTTTCCTCGTCTATCGCCCGCTGAAACTGCCCGATCCGAAAGCCTTCGCCAGCGCCTGCCGGGCGGCTTTCGCGCAGGCCGGATTTGCGGGCGTGCATCTGGCCTATGTGGAGAGCATGGAGATTGTCACGGCGGGGCTGACGCCTGCGGAACTGGGGTTCGATGCCAGCGTGGAATTCCCGCCCCACGGCCATGCCGCCGAGGCGCAACCCTCGGGCGACGTGATCAAGCAAGGCTGGCAGGGCTATCGCTACGACTACCCGGAGACGGTGTGCGAGTTCGTCACCCGGCCCTCGGCGGGGCATACGCGCTATCCGACCGTGTTCCCAAGCTGGGACAACACACCGCGCCAGCCGCGTCGCGGCACCTGTTTCGACCGCGCCACACCGGAGGCGTTCGGGGCATATGTGGAGGAAAAGCTTACTGAAATCCGGAATTTCCACGTGGGCGATGAACGGCTGCTGTTCATCAATGCCTGGAACGAATGGGCGGAAGGGGCGCATCTGGAGCCGGATTCGGGCTTCGGCCATCGCTGGTTGGAGGCGCTGCGCCACGCGCTGGACGGGATGGCGGCCCGATGAGTATCACCCTGATCGGCCATCCTTACGCCCCGATCGGCATGGGAGAACAATTGCGCAGCCACATCGCGGCGTTGGCCTCGGTGCATGCCGAATTCGGCGTCTATGACATCTTCCGCTTCGCCACCCGCGCCGATCCCGCCCATGCGGCGCTGGTGGGCGGGCGTGAGGTGGATGATGTGCCCAGCGGTGAGCGGGGCGGGGTGCGGATTTTCCATCTCAATGGAGACGAGATCGCCAATGCCCGTGCGGCGTTTGCGGCACGTGGGTTCGCGTGGGAGGGCGGGCGGAACATCATCGTCCCGGCCTGGGAATTGCCGGTCTATCCTGCCGAATGGGCGGAGGCGTTGCGCGGTTTCGATGAAATCTGGGCGCTGTCCCGCTTCATTCAGCAAGCCTTGGCGGCGGCAGGGGTGGAGAGCCATCTGATTGGCCAATCCGTGCAACAAGCCCCCGGCCCGATGCTGCCGCGCCGCCATTTCGGCATGCGGGAAAGCGCGTTCGTGCTGCTGCATTTTTTCGATCTGTCCTCCTGGGCGAGCCGGAAGAATCCCGGTGCGGTGCTGGAGTTGTTCCGTCGCCTGCGGCAGGCGGTGCCGTTTGCCGATCTTCAGTTGGTGCTGAAGGTGAAACAGGGCGAGTTCGGCGCCGAGGATTGGGCGCGCAATTTCCTGGCCGAACATGGCGTTTCCGGCCAAATTCTGCTGATCGACCGCCCGTTGGACAGTGAGGCGGTGCGTGGCCTGATCGCCGCCTGCGACTGTTTCGTCTCGCTGCACCGGGCTGAGGGCTTCGGGCGTGGCCTGGGCGAGGCGATGGCGTTGGGGCGGTTGGCGATGGGCACCAATTGGTCCGGCAATACCGATTTCCTGACCCACGAAACCGGGTTGCCGGTGGAATATCGCCTTATCCCGGTGGGGGCGGGGGAATATCCGCATGGCGAGGGGCAAAGCTGGGCGGAGGCGGATGTGGATGACGCGGTGGCGCAATTGCTGCCGGTGATCGCCGATCCGTCGCGTGGGCGCGCACTGGCGCTGCAAGGGCAGGCCAGCGTGTTGCGCTCGCATGGCAATCGGGCGGTGGGGTTGCGGATGCTGGAGCGAATTACCCCACCATCTCGCACTTGAACCCATCGCCCCAGCGCTTGACCCGCATCGCCGATGGCGAGGGGAAATGCGCGGTGCAGCACAATGTCTGCGTGTCGCAATACCGCTCCAGAAACGCCCGCCGCGTGATGGCCGCCTGTGCCGGGTTGACGTCGAATTTCGGCGACAATTCCGGGTAACGCGCCTGCAGGGGCGAGTGCAGCAGATCGCCGGTGAAGACGGCTTCCTCCCCCGTGCGGCCCAACCGGACGGCCACATGGCCCTCGGTGTGGCCGGGGGTGGGCATCAGGCGCACATGGTCGCCGAGTTGATGCGTGTCGCTGACGATATCCGCCCGCCCGGCTTCGATGATCGGCAAAACGCTGTCCGCGAAGGGCTGAATGGCGGCTTGGGCGTGTTTGGCCGTCCAGGCATCGAGTTCGGTTTGGCTGAACACGTAGCGCGCATTGGGGAAGGTGGGCACATAGACGCCGTTTTCCAGCTTGGTGTTCCAGCCGACATGATCGGCGTGGAAATGCGAGCACATCACGAAATCGATGTCCTCCACCCGCAGCCCGTGCGCGGCGAGTTGGCTGGCGTAGACGTCGTCCTTCTTGAAATGCCACGCCGGACGCGGGCGCGGCTTGTCGTTGCCGATGCAGGTGTCGAGCAGGATGGTGTGATGCGGCGTGCGGACAACGTAGCTCTGGAAGCAGAGCATGAACCAGTCTTCGGCGTTGAGCGCGTTGGGCTGCAACCAGGACCGGTTCTCGGCCAGAACCTCCGGCGTCAGGCCCGGCAGCATGTCAAGGGCGGGCAGCAGCGGCATTTCCATCTCGACAATGCGATGGATGGTCATGTCGCCGATGTGGAAGGTGGTGGTCATGGTCGATCTCCGTCGAGTCTCACGCGTCATTGCGTGGAGCGTAGCGACGAAGCTATCCAGGTGTCACGCCAAGCGATTCTTGGGTTGCTTCGCGCCGCTCGCAATAATCAGTCCTACCGCCGCCCCCGCCCCTTCGGCTTCTTCTCATACCCGCCACCCCCCGGCCCGCCCGGCTTGGGCATCCAATCCTTCTTGGCGCGCCCCCCGCCTGAATTGGCGGCAGGCGGCGGGGCGGGGAGGCCGAGATCGAGCGCTTCCAGGCGTTTGATCTCGTCGCGCATCCGGGCGGCTTCCTCGAATTCCAGATCGGCGGCGGCCTTGCGCATGCGTTTTTCGAGTTCGGCGATGGTGCTTTTCAAATCCTTTCCGACGAAATCGGTGATCCCGGCCTCCGGCACCGCCTCCACGGTGACGTAATCCTGCTCGAACACCGATTGCAGCGCCTGACCGATTGTCTTCTTCACCGACATCGGCGTGATGCCATGCGCCTCGTTCCAGGCGCGCTGCTTGTTGCGGCGGCGGTCGGTCTCCTCGATGGCGAAGCGCAGGCTGCGTGTCATGGTGTCGGCATAGAGGATCACCCTGCCGTCCACATTGCGCGCCGCCCGGCCGATGGTCTGGATCAGCGAGGTCTGCGAGCGCAGGAAGCCCTCCTTGTCGGCATCCAGAATGGCGACGAGTTGGCATTCGGGAATGTCCAACCCTTCGCGCAACAGATTGATGCCGATCAGCACATCGAAGGCACCCAGGCGCAGGTCGCGAATGATTTCAATGCGTTCAAGCGTGTCCACATCCGAATGCAGATAGCGCACCCGCACGCTGTGTTCGGTGAGATACTCCGTCAGATCCTCGGCCATCCGCTTGGTCAGCACGGTGACCAACACGCGCCCGCCGGCAGCGGCGACTTTTTTGACCTCGCCGAGCAGATCGTCCACCTGATGCTCGACGGGGCGGATTTCGGTGATCGGATCGATCAGGCCGGTGGGACGGATCACCTGCTCGGCGAACACGCCGCCAGTGCGTTCCATCTCCCACGGGCCGGGCGTGGCGGAGACGAAGATGGACATTGGCCGGAAGCGTTCCCACTCCTCGAACTTCAGCGGCCGGTTGTCGATGCAGGACGGCAGGCGGAAGCCGAATTCGGCCAGGATGGATTTGCGCGCATGATCCCCACGCTCCATGCCGCCGATCTGCGGCACCGTCACATGGCTTTCATCGACGACCAGCAGCGCGTTTTCCGGCAGATATTCGAACAAGGTCGGCGGTGGCTCGCCCGGTTTGCGGCCGGAGAGATAGCGGGAATAGTTTTCAATCGATTTGCACGAGCCGGTGGTCTCGATCATCTCGATGTCGAAGGTTGTGCGCTGTTGCAGTCGCTCGGCTTCGAGCAATTTGCCCTCTTCGACGAATTTGGCCAACTGCTCGCGCAACTCGATTTTGATGTCGCCGATCGCTTGATTGAGCGTTGGGCGCGGGGTGACGTAGTGGCTGTTGGGGTAAACGGTCACGCCCTCCAGCTCGGCGGTTTTCTCGCCGGTGAGCGGGTCGAATTCGTGAATCGTCTCAATCTCGTCGCCAAAGAGCGAGATGCGCCAGGCGCGGTCTTCGTAATGGGCGGGGAAGATGTCCACCACCTCGCCACGCAGGCGGAAGGTGCCGCGCTGGAAGGCGGCGTCGTTGCGGCGGTATTGCAGTTCGGCGAGGCCACGCGCCAGCTTGTCGCGGTCAATCCGTCCGCCGACTTCAAGTTTGACCACCATGCGGCCATAGGTCTCAACCGAGCCGATACCGTAGATGCACGAGACGGAGGCGACCACGATGACGTCATTGCGCTCCAGCATCGCCTGGGTGGCGGAGTGGCGCATGCGGTCGATCTGCTCGTTGATCTGGCTGTCTTTTTCGATGTAGGTGTCGGTGCGCGGCACATAGGCTTCGGGCTGGTAATAGTCGTAATACGAGACGAAATATTCCACCGCATTGTTGGGGAAGAAGGATTTCATCTCGGCGTAAAGCTGGGCGGCGAGGGTTTTGTTGGGGGCCAGGACAAGGGTGGGGCGCTGGACGGCCTCGATGCATTTGGCAATCGAGAACGTCTTGCCCGAGCCGGTCACGCCAAGCAGCACCTGATCCTGCTCACCCGCCTCGATGCCCGCGACGAGGGTTTTGATCGCATTGGGCTGATCGCCCGCCGGTTCGTATTCCGAGACCACCTGCAGCGGGATGGTGACGGGCTTGGCGGGTTGCTTGACGGGGGTGAACAGCATGGGCATGTGGTTCAAAGCGGATCTCCTGGCCCTATTCTATACCGTCATTGCGCCTCGCAATGACCGCAGATTGGGATAAGATTGAGAAAAAGGAGGCCTCATGCCGCAAGATTTTCACGGGGTGATGCCCTATCTGGTCTCTCCGGTCGATGACGAGGGCCGGGTGAAGGAGGCGGTGCTGGCGCGGCTGTGCGAGCATTTGATCGGCCAGGGTGTGCATGGGCTGGTGCCGCTGGGCAGCACGGGTGAGTTCGCGTACCTCAACACGCCGCAAAAAGAGCGGGTGATTGCTGTCACCATTGAGGCTGCCAATAAGCGCGTGCCGGTGATTGCGGGCGTGGCCGCCACCACGATTGCCGATGCGGTGGCGCAGGCGAAATCGGCGGCGCGCGCCGGGGCGGATGGTATTCTGGCGGTGCTGGAGGCGTATTTCCCGCTCAACGAGGCGCAGATCGAGGGGTATTTCGCGGCCATCGCGGCGGCGACCGATTTGCCGGTCACACTCTACACCAATCCGAATTTCCAGCGCGCCGATCTCTCGATAGCCTCCATCGAACGGCTCTCGCGCATCGAGACGATCAGGTATTTGAAAGATGCGTCGTCCAACACCGGGCGGTTGCTGTCGATCATGAACGCGGTGGGCGAGCGGATGAAGGTTTTCTCCGCCTCCGCCCATATCCCGGCCTGCGTGATGATGTTGGGCGGGGCCGGGTGGATGGCGGGGCCGGCCTGCGTGGCGGCAGTGCCCTCGATCCGGCTGTATGATCTGTGCCGCGCCGGTAAGTGGGACGAGGCGATGGTTTTGCAGCGCAATCTGTGGTCGATCAACGAAGTCTTCGCCCGCCACAATCTGGCCGCCTGCATCAAGGCCGGGCTGGAATCGCAAGGTTTCGACGTGGGCAACCCGCTGCCCCCGCAAGCGCCGCTTGGGGCCGAGGCACGCGCAAGCGTGGTGGCGGCGTTGGCGCGGGTGAACGGTTAGCAGGCTGCTGCAAGACTCTGTCGGTCGGCGCGGCGGCCCTTTTCCGCGCCAGATTCGTTCAAGGCTTGCCACGATGCACACACATCGTGTCCTCGCCTTGGCCTTTCTGGCACGAAAAATGACTCGCCGCCCCTCCGCGAACAGTTTTTCAGCAACCTGCTAGGCCAACGCCCGCCCCGCCAGACGTTCGATTTCGTTGCGCACCACGCGCTCGACCATCTCGGGCAGGTGTGTGTCGAGCCATGTTGCCAATAGCGGACGCATTTCGTCTCGCACCAGATCCTCCAGCGTCGGACCGCCACGATAGACGGCGGTCTGGCGCTCGGTGTGCAGGGAATTGACAAGTTCGCTCATCGCCTGGGTGGCGGTGGCGGCAACGGTGCTGGAGAGCAGGGAATTGGGTTGGCTCATGATCGGCGCTTCCACCGGCGGGAGGGGCGGCAGGGCGGGCGCGACAAAACTCGGCACGACGACGCTGGGCACGACGACGCTGGGCGCAACGACGCTGGGCGCAACGACGCTGGGCGCAACGACGCTGGGCGCGAGCGGTTCTGGTTGCGGCGGTGGCAACTCATCCGGAGGGGGCGCTGGAGTGTCGGGTTCCAGCAACATCGACGAGTCGAGGGTGAGCACATCGTCATCGCCATCATGCGGTGCGTCTGATGCGTGCTGCTCGTCTTCCTCGCTTAAGATCCGCCGGATGGAGGCGAGAATATCGTCCATCGACGGATCAGAAACGGCACTCTCCGGCAGATCGGGGCCGGGGTGGGGGGTGTTGCTCACTGTTCAACTCCTCTCCCAGCCCCCGGAGATCATTTTCCCGGCAGGCTGGGTGCGTAATCGCCGGTGCCGATCCAGAGATTGCGCACCGCCTCGTAATAAGCCTTCTCGTTGTAGTAAGGCACGGGAAGGTTAAGATCTCGTGCAGTCAGGCGACCGACAGCGGCTGCAACCCCATAAGAATTTGCCACCAGCGTGGCCAGATTCTGCACCAATTGGGTGCGGCTGGTGAGCAGTGCCTGCTCAGCGTTCAGCACGTCCAAGGTGGTGCGGCTGCCAACGATGGCTTCGCGCTGCACACCTTCGAGTGCGACCTCGTTGGCCTTGATCTGTTGGCGATTGCTGGCGATGGAGGATTTCGTGGCCTGATAGGTCTCCCACGCCGAAATCGCCTGCTGCACGGCGGTGGCACGCGCATCGTCGATCAACTGATGGCTCTGCTGCTCGCTCTGACGGGCCTGACGGATGGCCGCGTATTCCGAACCACCCTGATAGAGCGGCACGGTCACGGTGACGCCAACCTGGCTGCCCTGGTTGTAATAGTCACGATAGGTTTGGTTCTTCGCCGTCGAACCGGTGGCTTGCAGCGCAACCTGTGGCATCAGGGCCGCGTATTGCAGGTCGAAATTGTCCTTGTCGGACGCATTCTTGAACACAGCGGCGACAACGTTGGGGTTATTGCCACGGGCCAGCGCCTTGGCTTCTTCCAGCGTCTTGCTCGGCAATGCGAGTGGCTGCGGCGGGATGAGGGTGCCGGGCAGTTCGCCGACGGTTTTCTGATAACTGGCGCGGGCACTTTGCAGCGCACCTTCCGCCGTCTCACGCGTGGCGACCGCGCCAGCCAGGGCCGCTTCGGCCTGGGCGACATCGGTGCGGGTGATTTCGCCGACGCGGAAGCGGTCATTCGTCGCCTGCAACTGGCGGGTGAGAACTTCTTCGTTGTTGCGATCCAGATCCAGCGTCTGTTGAGCGGCGATCACGTTGACATAGGCGGTCACGGTGTCGCTGAAGGTCTGTTCCTCCTGCGCGAGCAGGCTGGCGCGTTGTGCCATCACCAGGCTTTCGGCCTTGTTGGTGGCGGCAACCGTGCGTCCACCGCGATAAATCGGCTGGGTGACGGTGGCCGTGCCGCTGGTGACGTAGCGTTTCTCGTTGGTTGTCGTCAGCCCGCCGAGGCCGTTCGGGTTGGTCTGGGTGCCCCAACTTGGGCCAGCCGTGCCGGAGAGCGTGACCGTCGGGTGCCAGCCAGCCAGGGCGGCGGGGACGTTTTCATCCGTCGCACGCAGCTGAGCGCGCGCCGCCTGCAGGGCTGGATTGTTGGAGTAGGCCGTGATCATCGCGTCTTGCAGCGTCTTGGTCTGCGCCTGCGCACCAGAGGCGGCCAGCAGGGCCGACATCGCAACACCGAACGACATCAGCAGCTTGGTCGGGGTTGCCTTGCTCCGCACGAGGCGCTCATTCGACTGAACATGCACCGACATTGCCCGTCTCTCCATCCATGTATGGCCACCACAGCATCGCATCCAAATGCGACCGCAGCGGCGATTGCATCAGGTGTGCCACATCAGGCGGCATTTCGCCAAGCCAGACAGATGCCGGTATCGTCCGCAAATCGACATGCGGGCGCAAAATTCCGATCGGGCCCGGTCTGTTTCGTCAGAAAACAAACGCGGCTTCGCGCGCCAAACCCGGCAGCAGCGGAGCGGAGCAATCGAATTTCGGCACAAAGGCGATCCCACCGGCGCTGCGTGTTCCCACGGCCGCGCAGCCGACGCGGTCATTGTCGTGGCGAATCAGCACGATGCGACCATTGGCGGCAAGCTGGTTGGCGAGCGCCTCGGGCACCAGATCAACAGCACCTTCGATCAGGATGACGTCATAAGGGGCCTTGGCAGCCCAACCGGCGGCGAGCGGGCCGGTGACTTGCACCACCTTGCTTGCCAACTGCGCCAGCGCGAGGCGGGCGATCTGGAGAAGGCCATTATCTTCTTCCAGCGCGGTGACGTTTGCGCCGAGCTGGGCGAGCGCGGCGGCGGCATAGCCGGTACCGGAGCCGACAACGAGCACATTCTCGCCCGGCTGCACGCCTGCGTCCTGGATCAGGCGGGCGGTGGCCATCGGAGCCAGCATCGCGCGACCGTTGGGCATGCGGATGTTTTCATCCGTGTAGGCGCGGGCAGCCATGGCGGCGGGCAGAAAAATTTCACGGGGCAGGCTGCCGAACACGCCGAGCAGCTTCACGTCATTCACCCGATTCGGACGCAATTGGCTATCCACCATCATGGTGCGGGCTTGGGCAAAGACTTCGGGAGACAGAGCAACCATGATGTGCACTCCAGGTCGGACCGGCCGACAATCATCTGCTTGCTTATAAGATTGTAGCGCCCAGCCGCCAACCCGCAACGCAACATAAACATGCGATTCAGACCGGACTTGACCGCGCCTATGTTGAGGCGTGATAAGGGCGGCCCACCATGGTCCGGTGGCAGAGTGGTGATGCAGCGGATTGCAAATCCGTGTATGCCGGTTCGATTCCGGCCCGGACCTCCAATTTCCCCTGAAAATCGGTCGTCGCTTCCCCTGTGTGGGTCTGGTCAACACGGCGTGGGGATTTCATAACTATTGTGCGATTGACGGAGTGAATCGCGGCGGCACGCCAAGAGAGGGATGACCCGTTGGGCTGGTTCAGGCTGTTCGACCGTATGCGCCTGCGCCCGGACACCGAGGCGTTGCAGGGATGGGGGCTTCCGGGCGCGCATCTGCGGCTGACGGACGCGCATCTGGCCTCGTATTTCCGCGATCTGGCGGCCAATTCCGGCGTGGATGTGGTGCCCAATGGCTACGACATCGCAAGCCACCTGCTCGCCCGCAGTTCCGTGCCCGCTCCGGGCCGTTGGCATCTTGACCTTCGGTTGATCGGCGCACCGGCGCGCCTGCTGTTCGGAGCCTCTAGCGAACACACGATTCTCTCCTGGCATGAGCCGTCTGCGCGCGCCGGATTGCAGATGCCCGGGCGGGCTTCGGTGGAGTTGGACGGTGTCGATCTGCGCAGCTTATGCGGCGGGCATCTGGGGCTGCGCGATCTGGCGACACTCTCCGCCTCGGTGCCGGACGTGCAGGCATTGGGCCAATGGCTGCAAAGCCTCGATCGCTTCCTCACCCACGACACCCGCGCCGTGATCCGCCTGCCCGGCGAGGCGTTGAGTGCTTTGGTGGCGACGTTGCCGAATTGGCCGGTCAAGCCGGTCGCCCTGCTGCCCTGCGAAGGCGATCCCGCCGGGGAGGATGCCGAGCCGCGGATGGATCTGCTGCTCTGCCTCGAAGCCCTCTCACCGCGCGCGCCACGGGATGTGGCCGTGGCAGCGTCGGTCGGTGACGACATCACCTTCTGGCATGACCTCTCGCCCCGGCCCGCTGTCTCCGGCGGCGTGGTGGCGTCGCCGTTGGAGGATAGCCCGACGGCGGGTGGCCTGTTGATTGAGGTGTTCGGCGACGCACCGCCGACCAATGCAGGGGCGGCGCTGCACGGACTGCAACGCAATGCGCTGCGGGCGGTGCCGGGAGATTTCCTGCGCCTCGACCTCACCGCCGCGCGGCTGCAACGCGCGGGCGACGCCTTGGTGGTCCGCACGGTTTCCGGCATGGCGACTTTCGATCCGTTCGTCGGGCGGCATGACTGGGGCAAGCTGACATTGCCGGAACTCGGCCTGGTGGACGAGGTGGTGGCGCGTCCGGCGCTGCTGCTGGGGCGGGCGGCAAGCCGCGCGTCGGCGTTGACCATGTTGCTGCCACGGTTGGATTTGCTCAGTGAGTTGATTGAACAGGAAAAGCGCGGTGCGGATGGGGTGGAGTTGGTCTGCCCCGACGGCGTGGATGGCTGGACGCGCGAGATGCTGGCTGTCTGCGGTTTCGGCGCGGCATTCGTGCGCACCGATATCGCGCATGTGCTGTTCAGCCGCCTGATCCTGGCCTCACCCGCTGCCAGCCCGTCTGAAGCCAGCCGGTCGGCGATGTTCGACCGTTTCTGGCGCCGTGTGTCCACGATGCCGCTGGAACATGCCAATTGGTCGCTCACCGCCCCGCGCCCCACGGGCAAGGTGATGGTGATCGGGCCGGGCAGCCTGATCCTCAATCAGAGCGAATTGGCGCAATTGGCACGGGAGCGGCGCTATGCGGTGGTCGATCCCGACCGCGCGACGCCGCATGACATCGCGGCGTTGTTGCGCGATGCCAGTGTGGTGATCGCACCGTCGCGGCTGGGCATTTGGTCGGCGTTGGCGCGGCGCAGTGTGTTGGGCCTGCTGCATGCGGACACCGACCCAGACCTGCCGCTTCCCGCCCTGCATGCCGCAGGTGCCTGCCGACATAATGTGATGCTGATGTTCAGCTCCGGCGTCGGCGACGATCCCGCAGCAGGCTCCGTCGTTGCCACTGACCGTCTGGCGGCGATGATGGATCGGATGGAAGCCGTGGCAGACGGCATGCGCAGGGGAGAGCTCGGATGAATCCGGTCTTCGAGCAGCTCGCCCGCACGCGCAACCGCACCTTTGTGGGGCGCACGCTGTTCCTGTGGCATCAGATCATGGGCCAATCCTGCGGCGCGGTGCCGCTGTTGCGGCAATTATCGGGCATCATCATCGGCCTGCCGTTGGGCGCGGATGTGATGCTGCACAAGATCGATATCGCTGCCTGCCCGGAGGGATTCGATGTGCAGGCGCGGGCGTTGCCGAATGCCGATGCGCTGTTCGCCTATATCCCGCATGCCGGACTGCGCCTGGAGATGACGGCCGAGATGCCGCCGCGTCCGCAGGAATTGGGCCGTCCGGGCTCGATTCTGCCGGTGCTGCGGCGGTTGCGGGTGGTGGATGCCAACGGCGTGCTCTATCGCCGTCGTGGCGGTGAGCGGTTCATGTTGCGCTACAAGCTCGACCTGGCGGTGCTGCAATCGAAGGATCTGCTGTTTCTGCAAGTTGCCCAGGAGCCGGGCCGGCAGCCTGGCCTGTTGCCGCCGCTGCGACCTTGGATTGAGATCGATTTCGGTGATGCCAGCCGGATCGTGGAAACCATCGAGACCAGTGCGGCCATGCTCGTCGAGGGCGAGGCGATTCGGATGTCGGATTTCCCGGTGGCCGATTTGGCGGTGCAGGCCGGCGAGGGGGAGGTGCAGGCGGTGCATCTGTATATCGAACTCACCGGCGATAGCGTCGATGTGTCGCTGGTGGGCGAGACTCTGCTCTCCTGATCCCGGACTGCGACAGCAGGTAACAAAGCGTGCTTTGGCCGCTTTTCCTGGCCGTGCTACCCCGGTGGCCGTGACGAAATGACACGTAGCCCTTCAGGGGAGTGCAGTATGTCTATCTACACCGGGCCGGTCTTTGAGATGGCCGCCACACAATTTGCCGCCATTGCCGATCATATCGGCATCGCCCAGGACGAACGGGCGCGGCTGCTTTATCCCAAACGCACGATTGCCGTCTCGGTGCCCGTCCATATGGATGATGGCCGCACCGAGGTGTTTCAGGGCTATCGGGTGCAGCACCATCTTACCCTCGGCCCTACCAAGGGCGGCACACGTTTCGCCCCCTCTCTCGATGTCGGCGAGACGGCGGCGTTGGCGATTTGGATGAGTTGGAAATGCGCGCTGGCCAATCTGCCCTATGGCGGGGCCAAGGGGGGCGTTGCCTGCGACCCCGGCATCCTCTCCCGCCGTGAATTGGAAGCCATCAGCAGACGTTACATGCAGGAGATGATCCCGTTCGTCTCGCCGCACACCGATGTGATGGCGCCCGATATGGGCACCAACGAGCAGGTGATGGCGTGGTTCATGGACACCTATTCGATGCATCACGGCCATTCGGTGAACGAGATCGTCACCGGCAAGCCGGTGGCCCTGGGCGGCACCGAGGGGCGGCGCGAGGCGACCGGGCGTGGTGTGGCGCATCTGATCGGGCGGGCGTGCGAGCGGTTGGGCATGCGGGCTTCCAACAGCACCGCCATCGTGCAGGGTTTCGGCAATGTGGGCAGCGTCACTGCCTTGTGCCTGCAAGCCGAACACGGCGTGAAGGTGGTGGGGGCGTCTGACCACACGGCGGCATTCCATGATCCGAACGGGCTGGACGTGGCCAAGCTTGCCGCCCACGCCGCCGCCCATCGCGTGCTGTCCGGCTATACGGAAGCGCCGCGCATCGATCCGGCGGAATTGCTGCTGCAAAAAGCGGACATTCTTGCCCCCTGCGCGGTGGAACGGGTGATCGATGCCGCCAATGCGGGCCGTCTGCAATGCCGCATCCTGGCCGAGGGCGCGAACGGCCCGACGACACCCGAGGCCGACGCCATTCTGGATCTGCGCGGCGATGTGTTCGTCATTCCCGATATTCTGTGCAATGCCGGTGGCGTGGTGGTGTCGTATTTCGAGTGGGTGCAGGATTTGCAGCGGCTGTTCTGGAGCGAGACGGAGGTGAACACCAAGCTGCGCTCCTTGCTTGACGGCACCTTCGCGCAGGTGAGCGCACGGGCGGCGAAGGATCGGATCTCGATGCGGATGGCGGCATTGGCCATCGGGGTGGAGCGCGTGCGGGCGGGCAAGCAATTGCGCGGGTTGTTCCCGTAAGGGACGCGGCGCATCTTTCATGCACGCCCGACTTGGTGCAACGATGGCGCAGCGCCCGATGCCGGGCACGTTTCAGGGAGTTTCGGCCACTATGACTGC
Source organism: Acetobacteraceae bacterium (assembly GCA_031291725.1). Classification (GTDB taxonomy): domain Bacteria; phylum Pseudomonadota; class Alphaproteobacteria; order Acetobacterales; family Acetobacteraceae; genus CAIQQQ01. The sequence goes on along the minus strand of JARLIM010000035.1, from coordinate 46,175 downwards.
CAGCCTCGGCCTCGGCGCCTTCCCCAACACCCGCCTGCGTCGCAACCGCCTCACCCCGTGGACGCGGCGTTTGATGGCGGAGAATGCGCTGTCGGTGGATGATCTGATCTGGCCGATCTTCATCATGGAAGGCGAGGGGCAGGAGAGCGACATTGCCGCCATGCCAGGGGTGAAGCGCGTCTCGGTGGATCGTCTGGCGGCGCATGTGGAAGCGGCGGCGCAGCTTGGGATTCCGGCCCTTGCGCTGTTTCCCGCCACACCGCCGGATTTGAAGGATGCCGAGGGCACGGAATCGGCCAACCCGGACAATCTGATCTGCCGTGCCTCGCGCGTGCTCAAGCGGGAATTCCCCGATATGGGGCTGTTGGGAGACGTGGCACTCGACCCCTATACCGATCACGGCCATGACGGCGTGATCCGCGATGGCTATGTCGCCAATGATGAGACGCTGGAAAAGCTGGTCGCCCAGGCGCTGAACCAGGCACGGGCGGGTATCGACATCATCTCCCCCTCGGACATGATGGATGGCCGTATCGCCGCCCTGCGGCAGGCGCTGGATGCGGAGGGTTTCATCAATGTCGGCCTGATGAGCTACGCCGCCAAATACGCCTCGGCGTTTTACGGCCCGTTCCGCGACGCGGTGGGCAGTTCGGGCGCGCTGCGGGGGGGCGACAAGAAGACCTATCAGATGGACCCGGCCAACACCGATGAAGCCCTGCGCGAGGTGGCGCATGATCTGGCGGAGGGCGCCGATTCGGTGATGGTCAAGCCGGGCATGCCCTATTTGGACATTTGCCGCCGCGTGCATGAGACGTTCCATGTGCCGACCTTCGCCTATCAGGTGTCGGGCGAATATTCGATGATCATGGCCAGCGTGGAGCGCGGCTGGATAGATCATGATCGCGCGATGATGGAGAGCCTGATGGGGTTCAAGCGCGCCGGATGCTCGGGGATTTTGACGTATTTCGCGGTCAAGGCGGCGCAGCTGTTGCGGGGGTGATGGTGCCATCCTGACCACCTCAACCGTCATTGTGGCACGCAGTGCCGCAATCCATTGCAGGGCTTGGTGGCATCGCGATGGATGGCTGCGCTGCGCGCGCCATGACGGGTGGGGGTGACGGGGGGGTGACGGGGGGTGATGGTGCAATCCTGACTTCCCCCAACCCGTCATTGTGGCACACAATGCCGCAATCCATTGCAGGGCTTGGTGGCATCGCGATGGATGGCTGCGCTGCGCGCGCCATGACGGGGGAGGGGAAGCAATCCAATGGTACAGACCGTGACGATGATGTGCGCGCTTGCCGTGCGCGGTGCGTTCGAGGCGCAGATTTTGCCGGCATTCGAGGCGCGGTCCGGCATCAAGGTTGAGACATTCTGGGCGCCCACCACCGTGATCATCGCCAAGCTCGCCGCCGGTGAGCGGGCCGATGTGGTGGTGGCGATGGTCGATGCGATGGACCGGTTGGCCGAACAGGGCGCGATCAATCCCGCCAGCCGGGCAGAGATTGCGCATTCGCTGCTGGGGGTGGCGGTGGTGGCGGGCGCGATCCAGCCGGAGATCGGCAGCGAGGCGGCGTTCATCGACTCGCTGCTGGCAGCACGTTCAGTGGCCTATTCCAGGGGCGGCGCTTCGGGCATCTATTTCCAGAAGCTGATCGACAGGCTTGGCATTGCGGAGGCCATCAATGCGCGCGCGACCATCATTCCGCAGGGCTTCACCGCCGAGTGCCTGGTCTCGGGTGCGGCCGATCTGGCGGTGCAGCAGGTCAGCGAGTTGATGGTGGTGCCGGGGGTGGAGATCATCGGGCCGTTCCCGGATGCGGTGCAGAATGTCTCGTCCTTCTCCGCTGCCGTCACCCGTGACGCCGCCGATCCGGTTGCGGCCTCGGCATTGATCGCCAGTTTCATCACAGCCGAGGCTGCCGATGCCTATCGCGCGCATGGTGTCACCCCTGCCTTCGACTGACTCATCGCCACGCTGCATCGCACAACATTTATCCCCAATGCCGAAGCCGTCTGGGAGCCAAGCAGCCAATGCAACGCCTGACGGACTAGCCATGTTAGCGTTAACGTGTCATCGTGCCGCAACGGATGTAGAGATCCGATCGAGATCGAGGAAGCACGATTCATGACCAGCCAGACCCCGCGTCGCTCGCCCCAGGATTTGCGCTCGGCGCGGTGGTTCGGCCCCGCCGATTTGCGCAGCTTCGGCCATCGCTCGCGCGCCATGCAGATGGGCTATTCGCCCGAGGAATGGACCGGCAAACCTGTCATTGCGATCATCAATACGTGGTCTGACCTTCAGCCCTGCCACATGCATTTCAAGCAGCGGGTGGAAGACGTCAAACGCGGCATTCTGATGGCCGGGGGCTTTCCGGTGGAACTGCCGGCGCTGTCGCTGTCGGAGAGCTATCTCAAGCCGACCTCCATGCTCTATCGCAACATGCTGGCGATGGAAGTGGAGGAATTGCTGCGCGCGCATCCGGTGGATGGTGCGGTGCTGATGGGCGGTTGCGACAAGACCACGCCGGGTTTGCTGCTCGGCGCGACGTCGATGGATATTCCGGCGATCTTCCTGCCGGCTGGCCCGATGCTGCGCGGCAACTGGGGCGGCAAGACGCTCGGCTCCGGCTCGGATAGCTGGAAATATTGGGACGAGCTGCGCGCGGGCACCATCACGGACAAGGATTGGCTGGGTGTGGAGGCAGGCATTGCCCGCTCCTATGGCACCTGCATGACGATGGGCACGGCGTCCACCATGACGGCGATTGCCGAAGCGGTTGGCATGGTGCTGCCGGGTGGCTCGTCGATGCCAGCCGCCGATTCCGGCCATATCCGCCTTGCCTCGGAGAGCGGCCGTCGGATTGTGGAAATGGTGTGGGAAGACCTCAAGCCGTCGAAAATCCAGACGCACAAGGCATTCGAGAACGCGATCGCGGTGGCGATGGCGATGGGCTGTTCGACGAATGCGATCATCCATCTGATCGCCATGGCCCGCCGCGCCGGCCAGGAGATCGGCCTGCCCGATTTCGAACGCTATTCCCGCAAGGTGCCGGTGATCGGCAATGTGCGCCCGACCGGCAAGACCTATCTGATGGAGGATTTCTACTACGCGGGCGGCATTCTGGGCCTGATGAACAAGATGCGCGAGCATCTGCACCTCGATTGCCTCACCATTTCCGGCAAGACGGTGGGCGAGAACATCGAAGGGGCGAAGGTCTATAATGACGACGTGATCCGCTCGCTGTCCGATCCGATCTATGCCGAGGGCTCGCTGGCCGTGCTGACCGGCAATATCTCGCCCAGCGGTTGCGTGATCAAACCGGCGGCGATGGATCAGAAATTCCTCAAGCATTCCGGCCCGGCGGTGGTGTTCGACGATTATCCGAGCATGAAAAAAGCCGTCGAGGACGAGAGCTGGGACATCACGGCCGATCACGTGCTGGTGCTGCGCAATGCTGGGCCGCAGGGTGGGCCGGGCATGCCGGAATGGGGCATGCTGCCGATGCCCAAGAAGCTGCTCAAGGAAGGCCATCGCGACATGTTGCGGATGTCCGACGCGCGGATGTCCGGCACATCCTATGGCGCGTGCGTGCTGCATGTGGCGCCGGAAAGCTATGTCGGCGGGCCGCTGGCGCTGTTGCGCAACGGCGACATCATCACGCTGGATGTGGAGGCGCGCACGATCCGCATGGAAGTCTCCGACGCTGAACTTGCCGCCCGCCGCGCCGCCTGGGTGCCGCCCGCGCCACGCTATGAGCGCGGCTATGGCCAGATGTTCAGCAAGCACATCCAGCAGGCCGATCAGGGCTGCGATTTCGACTTCCTGCGCACCGATTTCGGCGCGCCCGTGGGTGAGCCCGCGATCTATTGAGGGGACGGATCATGATCTCGATGAACGAAACCACCCGCGCCAAATTGCGCGGCGTGAGCACGGCAACGATTGCCTCGGCCCTCTATAAGCGCGGCCTGCGCAACCAGATGGTGCAGGGCGTGGTGCCGTTGGCGTTGCCCAAAGACGGCAAATCCATGGTCGGACCGGCCTATACGCTGCGCTACATTCCGGCGCGCGAAGATCGCAACCCGATGACGGTCTTCCGCAACCACGCCCACCCGCAGCGCAAGGGCGTGGAGGAAGCGCCTGCCGGCTGCGTGATGGTGATCGACAGCCGCAAGGATGCCCGCGCGGCCTCGGCCGGTGGCATTCTCGTCACCCGCCTGATGGTGCGCGGCGTGGTGGGTGTGGTGACGGATGGCGGCTTCCGCGATAGCGCGGATATCGCGGGCATGAACATCGCCAGCTATCATCAACGCCCGTCAGCCCCCACCAATCTGACGCTGCACGAAGCCATCGACATCAACGTGCCGATCGGTTGCGGCGACGCGCCGGTATTTCCCGGTGACATCGTGGTGGGCGATTGCGACGGCGTGATCATCATCCCGGCCGACATGGCCGAGGAGATCGCCGATGAGGCGGTGGAGATGACGGTGTTCGAGGATTACGTGCAGGAGCGCGTGCGCAACGGGGCGATCACGCTGGGGCTGTATCCGCCGACGGATGAGAGCAATCTGGTGGCGTTCGCGCAATGGCGCAAGCAGAACGGCCGCTGAAGATCGGTGCCTGTCAGTCCGGCAATGGGACTGGCAGGCGTCCTTCGTCATAGCCGTGCTGATTGAAATGCTCAGTTGCTGAGGCGATTTCTCCGACATCGACCAGTTCGGCGATGTCGGGGTATGCCCGCAAATACCACGCCTCATCGACCTCCATCCGGCCCGGTTGCCGTCCTTCAAAATAGCCATGATCGACGAAATGCCGTGTGGCGGATGTAAAGATTCCAGCCCTGATTGCGTGAGCGACATCGGGGTATTTGCTGCAATACCAAGTTTCATCCACCCGCACGGGCGCCAGCATCAGCCGAATCAAGGTCTTCATCTGGTCCTGCAGGCCATAGGCCAGACCCGCTCCACTGATCAGGTCTGGAAACCGCTCAGACAGCGTTTTGAAAGGGATGACAATGGCCATGCACAGTGATCTCGTGATGTAATATGATTACAAAATACTAATGTAATTTTTAATCCGAGCCAACCATTTTGATCCGTGATTTATCTGTATTTGCCAGGGCGAGCATACGCCGGCAGGCACGATAGACGTCGGCGGGGAGGAGCCCGGTCATGCATGCCAAGCCACGGGCGCATTGCGAGGCATAGGCCAGATAGCACGGGCCGCAGAACACATTGCGCCGGATGGCGGCGGCGTTGGGCCCCAGCGGTCCCCATTCCGTGGTGTCCACCACGGCTGAGTGAACCCCCAGCGTGGGCACGCCAAGGGCGGCTGCGATGTGTTTCGGGCCGCTATTATTGCCGACATAGGCGTCACATACACGCAGGATATATGGCAAATCGCGCAGATTGGTCTTGCCGACAAGCGAGAGCACACCGTCTGGCCGGGAGAGGCGTTCAAGCACTTCCAGGGCAATCGCGGCTTCTTCTCCGGCACCGATCAGGATGATGTTCGCCCCGGCCTCGCCGACCAACAGGTCGATCAGCCCGGCAAAATGCGCGGCGGGCCATTGGCGGGTATCTGACCCGACGCCGGGATGGACGCAGATGACGGTGCCATTGAAGAAACCATCCGGCAATTCGGCCAGCGCAGGCAGAGCCCGAAGGTATTCCATCGCCATCTGCCGACTGATGGACTCCAAGACCGGGCGCTCATTTTCACCAGCCACGGACAATGATTCGACGAGCATGGTCATGCGGTCGGAGACATGCAGCCGTTTGGCCTGCAATTGCTGATCGCCTTCCCACGGAATGGCGAGATCGAGCCAAGGGAACAGCGACATGCCTTCAAAGCCAGCCAGGAAGCGCGCGCCGGTGTATTGCAGCACCCGTCTGGTTTCCGGCTGCATGCGCAAATCAATAGCGATATCAAATGCATATGGCGTAAGATGCGCGCGCAGTTCCAGCAATTCATCTTCCGTCACCGCACGTTGGCCTTCGCCAGAGCGGGTGTGGAAGAAGGCGAATTCATGTGTCTGATCGATGCAGGGCTCAAGCTCGGCCAAAGCCAGCGAGGCCTTGGCGACGAGGACGTGCAATTCGGCATTGGGGAAGCGTTGCTTCAGCCGCCGTAAGGCGGGCAAGGCGGTGATGAAATCGCCGATATGGTCCAGCTTGACGGCCAGAATCCGCTGCACGCGGCTGTGGTCGAACAGCGGATGGCCGGCATAGACCATCTGGCTCGGCTCCGCCTCGGGTTGCCACTGATCTGAGCCCAAATCGAGATTGGGGTTGAAATAGGGATCGCCCTTGAGGATCAGATTGCCCCAATCTTTCTGGAAGGCGTCCTTGTCATAGATGTCGGTGATCTTGGCGCGGCTGACCAATTCGTGGTGCACCAAGCGTGCATGCGGCGTGAAGATCACCTTCTGGCCGGCGGCGCGGGCGCGCAGGCAGTAATCGACGTCGTTGTTGACCACGCTGTGCGTCTCGTTGAACCGCCCTGCCGCCTCGAACGCCGCGCGCCGCATCAGCATGCAGGCTCCGGTGACAGCGAGGATGTCGCGTTCAGACAGCGCCATGCCGAACGGGCCGGGCTCGTCGCCATCGGCAAAGCGGAAGATATGCCGCCCGCCGATCGGGGTCATCACGATGCCGGCGTGCTGCACTTTGCCGTCTGGATACAGCAATTGCGGCCCCACCACCCCCACCTCCGGGCGCTGGGCATGACTGACCAGAACTTCCAGCCAATTGGGATGCAGCACTTCGATGTCGTCGTTGAGGAAGAGCAGATACTCCCCCGTTGCCGCCGCCGCACCGATATTGTTGAAGCGCGACCAGTTGAACGGCTCGGCAATCTCCACGACGACATCGGCATGTTCGCGCAGCCAGGTTTTCCAATGCGCGGTCTCGCCGGGCGGAATATTGTCCAGGCAGATGATTTCCAGGTCCGGCCATGCGGTGTTTTCCCGCAGGCCCTTGAGGGTGGTTTCGATCAATCCGCGTGCGGCGATGGTGGGAATGATCACCGACACCCGGCCAGGGGCGACGAGATGCCGCTGCACCCAACACGTGCCGACGGCCCGCCCCGGCAACACGCTGGCCGCCACGCCTTGACGCTGCAAAGCGACCTCGACCGCCGAGACATCCATCTGATCGCGCGGATCGCACGTCGCGGATTCCAGCAAAAGCCGTGTCACATGTCCGACCGCTTGGGCATGCTCGGTCAGGCGCAAGACGAAATCATGATCGCTGGCAGTTTGGAAATCGAACGTGCCGATGCCCATGTTCACCACGGAGGCGGCGCGCACGCAGTATGCGCGGCCAATATAGTTGAAGCTCAGCAGCAGATCCGGCGACCAATCCGGTTTGAAGAACGGTCCATCATGCCCGACGGTTGCGTTGTGGCGACGGTCGTCAGCGTAGATCACCGTCTGATGTGGGTTCTGCGCGGCATGCAGCGCCCATTCCATCAACGCATCCACGCTCAGCCGGTCGCCCGCCCGCAGACGCAGGACGTAGCTGTGCTCCGCACCGAGGCGCTGCGACCAATCATGCAGGCCGACCGATACGTTTGAGGCGTCGAGCGAGCCGAGAATAAAATCCTGGGCCGCGTCATCTTCTTGCCGGATGACGATATGGGCGTGCCAGTCGCGATAGGTCTGGGCAATCAGCGAGCATAGGGTCTGACGGGCTTGCTGCGCGCATTCCTCCAAGCCGTCATCGAGGAGTATGAAGACCTCGAAACGTACCGGCGCAAAGGCCTGGAGCACGCGGTTGCCATAGTTGATTTCGGCCTGCCCAACCCGGTCGCGTAGCATTTCGTGGTGCGGAATTTCGTCGGATTTCTCGCACAGCACCGTGAAACGGCGCTGCGCGGTCTCGCCGTTCTTGCTGTGGACGATCACCTGAACGCCATGTTCGCCTTCGCTCAGCGAGCGTGCGGGAATGACCAGGGTGAAGCCGGAGAGCAATGCGGTGTCATAGGTGGGGAACACGGCTTCCACATCTTCACGGCGCATGCCGTAATAGGCGCGGCCAAACGGTGCCTCGTCCACTTTGACTTCAACGAAATCAACTCCTTCCGGCGCAATCGCCCAGCCGGTGATGGTGAGGGCGGTCCGCACTGGGTCGCGTGCGTGATCGCCGGATAAAATGGGCAGATCGAGATCGGATTTAATGGCGCTTGCGGGTGTGTCGTCGCGGAGGACGGCCTCGGCGATCCCCGCTTCCGCCTGCACCGGCAGCAAAATATCGCGCGTCTCACCATTGCCCTCATGCATGCGCAGGTTGAGCAGATGCTCGCCGGACATCTCGCAGCCGAGTTCCTGCGTGAAGCGGAAGCCGGCATTGCGGGCGGAGGCGATGCGCGGAAAGCGATTGCCCACATCCGGGCGGGGCAATCCGGTCTGCGCGGAGCCGATGGAGACGCCATCAAGCTCGACCACGATATCCGTCACGCCGAATTCCGACACAGCCCAGCCGGAGACACTCACGCGCCCGAGCGTGTTGACGACAGCGGTATCGAGACAGAAATTCGCGCCCGCGACGGCATTGCTGCTGCGCCGCCGGATTTGGCTGCGTTCCACCGGCACCAGAATATGCCGCCGCACCCCACCCGCGCAGATCGCCTGCACGCGCAGAACCGAGGCGTCTCCGATTGAATCATCCACTTGCTGCGCCAGCCGGAAGCCGGAGTTGTCGGCGTTGGAATATTCAGGATGGCTCTGCGCCACGTCTGGCCGCGCCAGGCCCATCTCTGGCTCGCCGAGCCGTTCCTTGCCCAGATACATGCGCAATTCGAGCAGCGGCGACAGCGAGGCCGCCCAGCCGCGCGCCCGGAAAATACCGTTCTCATCAATCCGGGCATCGTCGACAAACACCCGGATCGGCCGGAAATCGAGGCCCATATGTGTGTGGGTGAAGGTCTCGTCGGCAGCCTGGGTGAATTCCAGTGGCACGATGCGTTTGATTTCTTCATCGTGGACGGTTTTCACCACGATCATCATCTCGTGATGATCCGCTGTCAGATCCTCCGGGGCGTTGACGGAAAAGACGAAGCCGGATTGGTCGGCCTGCGGGTAGGTGGGGAATTGCTTGGCGATATCCGGGCGCCATTCGCCATAGATGGCCGAGCCGCAGAAATGACCGCCGATATAGATCTGGATCGAATCGAGTTCGACATTGGCGACAACCCAACCTTTGCCAGCGATTTTTCCGCCGGCATGCACCGTAGAGTTCGCCACCGGCTCTTCGATGCAGATGATCACGAAGCTTTTGGATGTGCGTAATTGGTTTTGATAGCCGGTGAGAAGTTCTTTGGTATCGGTCATTCACCGGCTCCGAACGCATTGATTGCACGCAGGCGTGCCAAAAGCTGCTGCCACAAGGCGGGGCCGCGAGGACTGTGTTACGCGATGCGATTGCTGTTCAACAGACTGTTGGCACAACAATTAAATTTTCCTCAACGTGCCGATGGCCGTGTGGGATGATCATACACCCTCTGTAGGGGCGAGCAATTTCAATGCCGGAGGCCTGTCGGGCCTCTCCAAGACGCTCGTAGGGCGCAATTCCGCAGGAATTGCGCCGTCTGTTGCGCGGCATTCGGGGGGTGTTCGGTGGCGGTTCGGTGGCGGTTCGGTGCAAATCCTGGCGGATTTGCACCCTACGTGGGCCCGCGTAGCGGTTCCACCACATAGTCGAAATGCCAAACACCGAAAGGCTCATATACAATGAGCGACCAAGGCTTGATATTTGGCCATCAACGACCGCAACTCGCCTGGCACAACTCGACATTACCGCAATTTCGGACGCTGCCCAAAGCCATGCCGACCACCATTGGGGTGGAGCTGAGATGGGCCACAAGCTCGTTTCCACTGTTGCGCGATCGACAACTGGCATAGTCCGTTTCGCAGGCCTGTTGGCACTGTTTTGCGCGCACTATCCGCTTCTGCTCAGGCGGTAGGGCAGCGAACGCCGCTTCCGCCCGCGCCTGTTCGGCGGCTGCGGCCTTCAGCATGTTGCGATAGGAGCGGACCATCGCCTCTGCCTCAAGATGGTTCCTGGCGCGCTTCTCATATTCGGCGAGATCGGCCTTTAGCCCGGTGTTGCCGGGCGCGATTTCCACTGCGCCACGCTGCCACTGGAGTGCCATCGCGCTATCCTCGGCCACGCCTCTGCCATAGCGATAGGCGGCTGCGATCGCGGCCTTGGCATCGGCCTCCGCACCCCGGTCGGCACTTTGGGCAGCAGCCTTGAGGTACCAACCAAGCGCTTCGGTATAGAGCGCCGAACGCGCAGTTTGTTCCGTCGTGCCGGCACGGGTCTGGAGCAACGCCCCGAGCGTGAACTGCGCGCGCGCATGGCCCATAGTCGCAGCCTGACGCAGCCAACTCTCGCTCTGCGCCGCGCAGTTCGCTTGGGCCGATTCGGCTGTCGCTTCGTCTTTTGCAAACCCTTGGTGAGCCATTCGATAGAGCAATATCTCAAGATTTTCCGGGCATTTTTCGCCATATAGACCAGACTGACCATATGACAAGCCAAGCCGGTAGGTAGCCTCCGCATTCCCTTGCGAGGCCGCCTTGCGTAGCCAATACAGCGATGCTGCATTGACCATGAGCTGCCATTGCTGCCCGGCATCAGAGTTCAAATCGGCGAATTTCGGACGTGGTGGCTGTATCTCGATGCTGTTATAGGCCTTGCCCATTAGCAATTCCGCTTCCTGCGATCCTTCATGGGCCGCCAGGTTTATCCACCGTGCGGACTGTGCGAACAGGCGATTTTTGTCGGCATAATCCGAGGAACCGAACGCCTGCTTTTGCAATTCCAGACCGTGCTGCAAGGCGCTGTCGGCCGGTGCCGCAGCGTCTTCAGGCGGAGGCAACGAAGGCAGGAACGGCGTGCCATCCGCTGCAGCTGGATAGCCTGAGGCAGCCTGTGCGGCTGAGGTTGATACCGGTGTTGGAACAGCGCAGCCGATCAGCAGCGACGCGATTATGATTTGGAATCCCACCCGACCCATGCGCCCGTCTCCCATGTGAACCTCAGAGTGTGACTGAAAAAGTAGTCGTAGGGCGCAATTCCGCAGGAATTGCGCCGTCTGTTGCGCGGCATTCGGGGGGTGTTTGGTGGCGGTTTGGTGGCTGTTCGGTGCAAATCCTGGCGGATTTGCACCCTACGTGGGCCCGCATCGCGTCACACATCCTCCACCCGCTCCACCCCTGCCAACAGCTTCAACGCCTGCGCCAGACGGGGGGTGACGTTGAAGCCGCCCGGCAGTGGGATTTCGACTTCCTGGGTGTCGCCGATCTGCGGCACCAGCACGACGCGGCCACGGCCACGGCCTTCGCGTTCGAGCAAGGTGCGGATATGCGGCACGGCTTCGGTTTGGGCGAGCCAGACCCGAATCCCCGCCCCGGCGCGGGCGGCGGCCTGATCGAGTGCCTCGCAATCCTGCGCGGTGATGCGCATCGAATCGCCTTCGAGCTTGATATCGGCCGTCACCAGCACCGCATTGCCCGCCACCAGCATCTCACGCGCGCGGCCGAGGGTTTCGCTGAAAAAGGTGACTTCGAACGAGCCGCCACTGTCCGACAGACGCACCCAGGCCATCCGGCTGCCGGTGCGGGTGATGCGCTCCTTGCTGTTGATCACACAGCCGGCGACCTTCACCCGCGCCGCCCCCAATTGCGCGCGATCCTCCAGCTTGTTGGAGGCGACAGCGCCTATGCGCCGCAACGCCGCGCCGTAGGAATCGAGCGGATGGGCGGTCAGATGAAAGCCGATGGCGTCGGCCTCGTAGCCGAGACGCTCCATCGGGTCCCAATCGGCGATGTTGGGCAGGCGCAGCGCCTCGGTCTGGCCGCTGCCGCCGAAGAGGCCGGATTGGCCGCTGTTCTTCTCCTCGGCACTCGCCTGCGCCCGCCGCAAAATCGTCTCGGCGGCCGAGAAGACACGCAAACGGTTGCGCTCCAGGCTGTCGAACGCCCCCGCGCGGGCGAGGTTTTCGATCTGCATCTTGTTGAGCTGCTTGGGATCGACGCGGGCGGCGAGGTCGGACAGATCGGCAAACGGTCGCTCCCCGCGCGTGCGCACCAAAGCCTCCATCGCCGCCTGACCCACCTTCTTCACGGCGGCGAGGGCGTAGCGGATGCAGAGTTTGCCCTCATCATCGCGCTCCAGCGTGAAATCGGCCCCGGAGCGGTTGATGTCCGGCGGCAGCACGCGAATGCCCATCCGGCTGGCTTCCTGACGCAGCGCGGCGAGCTTGTCGGTGTTGGACAGCGCGAGCGACATGCACCCGGCCAGGAAGGCCTCCGGGTGGTTGGCCTTCATATAGGCGGTGTGATAGGCGACGAGCGCATAGGCGGCGGCGTGGGATTTGTTGAAGCCGTAATCGGCGAATTTCGCCATCAGGTCGAAGACCTCGGTGGCCTTTTCCGGTGGCACGCCGCGCGCGGTGGCGCCATCGGTGAAGATTTTGCGCTGCTGCTCCATCTCGGCGGCGATCTTCTTGCCCATGGCGCGGCGCAGAAGATCGGCCCCACCGAGCGAGTAGCCCGCCATCGCCTGGGCGATCTGCATCACCTGTTCCTGATAGACCATGATGCCATAGGTCTCACCCAGGATATGGGCGATATCGGGATGCGGCGGCTCCCACGCCTCGCCATGTTTGCGGGCGCAATAGGCGGGGATGTTGGCCATCGGTCCCGGTCGATACAGCGCCACGGCGGCGATGAGGTCTTCCAGACGGTCAGGCCGCATCTGCTTGAGCACGTCGCGCATGCCCTGCGATTCGAACTGGAACACCCCGCCCGCGTCGCCTTTTTGCAGCATCTGATAGGTGGGCGCGTCGTCCAGCGGCACGGTGGCGAGGTCGATATCGATGCCGAGCGGTTTGAGATAGCCAAGCGCACGTTGCAGGATGGTCAGCGTGGTCAGGCCGAGGAAGTCGAACTTCACCAGTCCGGCTTGTTCCACGTATTTCATCGAGAATTGCGTGACGAGGAAATCGGATTTCGGATCGCGATAGATCGGCACCAATTCGGTCAGCGGACGATCCCCGATCACCACACCGGCGGCATGGGTGGAGGCGTGGCGGTAGAGGCCTTCGAGTTGCAGGGCGATGGTGAGCAGGCGGGCGACGGATTCGTCGTCCTTTCCCATCTCTTGCAGCTTCGGCTCGCCATCGATGGCCTGTTGCAGCGTGACGGGCTTGGCCGGGTTGTTGGGGATGAGTTCGGCGACCTTGTTCACCTGCCCGTATGGCAGGCCGAGCACGCGCCCCACATCGCGCACGGCGGCACGGGCCTGCAGCTTGCCGAAGGTGATGATCTGCGCCACGCGGTCATTGCCGTATTCCTGGCGGACGTAGTTGATCACCTCGTCTCGGCGGTCCTGGCAGAAATCGATGTCGAAATCGGGCATCGAGACGCGCTCGGGGTTGAGGAAGCGTTCGAAGAGCAGGCCGAAGGGCAGCGGGTCGATGTCGGTGATGGTCAGCGCCCAGGCAACGACGGAGCCCGCGCCGGAGCCACGGCCGGGGCCGACGGGGATGTCGTGCGCTTTCGCCCATTGGATGAAGTCGGCCACGATGAGGAAGTAGCCGGGGAAGCCCATGCGGGCGATGACGTCGAGTTCGAATTCCAGGCGTTGGCGATAGGTGGCGCGGGTGGCCTCATCGGCGGCCTTGGCGTTCATCCGGCGTTCGAGGCCCTCGCGCGCCATGCCGCGCACGGTCTCGTCCTCGGTTTGGCCCTCGCGCACCTTGGGGCAGACCGGCAGCAGCGGCTTGCGGGTTTCGGCCATCACGGCGCACATTTTGGCGATGGCGATGGTGTTGTCGCAGGCCTCGGGCAGATCGGCGAACAAGGCGCGCATCTGATCGGCGGGCTTGAACCAGTTTTCCGGCGAGACGCGCCTGCGGTCGCGCTCGGCCAGGGTGCGGCCCTCGGCGATGCAGAGCAGGGCGTCGTGTGCCTCGTGCATCTCGCGGCGGGCGAAATAGCAATCGTTGGTGGCCACCAGCGGCAGACCGGCAGCGTCGGCGAGCGCGATCAGCCCTGGCTCGATGGCGCGGTCGAGGCTGGTGTTGTGGCGGTGCAGTTCGACGATGGCGCGATCGGGGAAGGCCTCGGCCAAAGCCGCCAGCAGACGCTCGGCCTCGGCACGCTGACCTTCGGCGAGCAGACGGGCAATCGGGCCGTTGGAGCCGCCGGTGAGCAGGATCAGCCCCTCGGCGTGGTGGGCGAGCAAATCCAGGGTGATTTGCGGCTTCAGCCCGGTCTCGGTGTCGAGAAAGCCGTGGCTGGAGAGTTTTTGCAGATTGTCGAACCCAGCCTTGTTCTGCGCCAGCAGCACCAGCGGGTCGGGCGGCATGCGCAGATTATCGGGGCGGGCGAGGGCGAGTTGGCAGCCGATGATCGGCTGGACGCCCTTGCCGGAGCAGTATTGGCTGAATTCGAGCGAGCCGAACATGTTGCCGGTATCGGTGATCGCCACCGCCGGCATCTTCAGCTCCTTGGCCATCGCCGCGAGCTTGTCGATTTTGATCGCACCTTCGCTCAGCGAATAGGCGGTGTGGGTGCGCAGATGGATGAAGTCAGCATGTGCCATGGCGGGAGTATGCCAGAGAGTGCGGCGCTGTGCAGCCTCAGCCTGTGGCCGTCAGGCCGGGCGGGATATAGACTGCAGGGGCGGCGGCGCGATGCCGGTTGAGACATGAAGGTGCGGGCATGAAATTTTCTGCGGCCATTCTCGGGCTTGTGTGTCTGCTGTCACCGCTGGCCAAGGCCGCATGCCCGGTTCCGCCAGGGGCCTTGCCGGCCGAGGCGGTGCCAGCGCCGTTGCCCGACCCGAACTGGCAGGCACGGATTGCCGCCATCGACAGCATTCTTGGCACCACCGATCTGGCCAAGGTGCACACCGTCTTTCTCGGCGACTCGATCACCGAGGCCTGGGCCCCGCCGGTGTTCGCGCATTTCAACAATTACCGCGCCGCCTTGAATCTGGGCGCGCGCGGGGCTGGCACGCAGACCTTGCTGTGGCAGATGCAGCGCCTGCCGCTGGGCAGCAAGCTCAATCCCTCGGTGATCGTGCTGTTGATCGGCACGAATAATCTTTGGCCGGGCGTGCAGATCAAAAATGTCGTCACCGGCATTTCGACGGTGCTGGCCGAACTGCGCCAGCGTGTGCCGGCAGCGAAGATTGTGCTGATCGATCTGTTGCCACGCGGCGAGTCGCCCAATGATCCGGCGCGCGCACAGGTGGCCGAGGTCAATCGCGGTTTGGCAGCCTGTGCGGATCAGACGGTGAGCATCGTCAATCCCGGTCCGGTGCTGCTGGATGGGCGCGGCTATCTGTCGAAGGATATCTCCTATGACGGTCTGCACCCGAGTTGGCTGGGCTATGCGATCATGGGGGCAGCCATCGAGCCCACGATTCGCAAGGCGTATGGCGGCCCCTGAGCCGTCATCCCAGGAGCGGGATGACCGGACCAGGGGCGCTGACGGCGATCAGAACTTGTTGGCACCGCCGGTGCCGCCGGTGGTGTTGGAACTGGTGTCGCTGATCGGCGATGCGCTGAAGCGGCCGACATTGCCCAGCAATTGCGACAGCAGCGAGGTGTCGTTGCCCGGCGAAGGGGTGGCGCGATCGACCACTGTCACGTCCTTGGCATCGGCCGCGCCGCGCTTGCTGATGCCACGCAGCACGCCCTTTTGATCGAAGGTCATGACCACCACGTTCTGATCGCGAATTTCCTGTGTCGCTCCGATCAATGGCTTGGTCACTTCGCTGATATAGAGCCAAGTGCTGTCATCGAAGGTGGATTTCTGGGTGGGCGAGCCGACCAGCGCCACAACGTCGTTGCGGGTGGAGGTGCCGGGTACCAGCTGGGCAAGCTGGTCTTCATCGATCTTGTTGCCGCGCGTTTGCGGCGGGAAGGACATGAAATCAGGTGCCGCGCATGCAGACAATGCGGCAGTGATCAGGAAGACCGAAAGCGAGCGAAGAGCAATGGAACGCACGTGGATCGTCCTTTGACACGGTCTGGCCGACGCGGGACAGAACTTGCCGCGTGGCGTATCGTCCTCCATCTAGGGCGAGACGGGGCGCACGTCACGCCCCATTTTCCATACGCTGCGATGACGCAGCGTTCCGCGCGATGAAACGAGGCAGGCAAGATGGGTGTCTTCAATCTGTTCGGGCTGTTTGGTCGCGGCAAAACCGAGCGCAATGGCTACGAACTCTATGGCGAAGCCGTGCGTGTGGCGCGTCTGCCCTGGTTCTATGCCAAGCTGGGTGTGCCCGACACGCTCGATGGCCGTTTCGACATGGTTGGCCTGCATGCCTATCTGCTGATTCGCCGTCTATCGACCGAACCAGACGGTAAGGCACTGTCGCAGGCGGTGTTCGATGCGATGTTCAGCGATATGGACATCAATCTGCGCGAGATGGGGGTGAGCGATCTGGCGGTGGGCAAGCGGGTCAAGACGATGTGGGAGGCCTTCCACGGCCGTGCACACGCCTATGCCGAGGCGATGACCACCGGCCCCGAAGCGTTGGCCGATGCCCTGGCGCGCAATCTGTGGCCAGATGAGCGCCAGGATGCGGCAGCCTCGCGGTTGGCGCGCGTGGTTTATGCCCAGGACGCGCATCTCTCCCGCCGCAGCCTCGCGCAGATTGTCGCGCGGGATGACATTTTTCTCGATCCGGAAGTCGCCGCGTCATGACAAATCCGCCACCAGAACTCTCGCGCACCGTCGCTCTCGATCGGATTCGCGACACCGAATATGCCATGCACATCATGGCCGATGCCGATGAATGCAACGCCATTGCCGGCCGGCTGATGGAGCCCGCGGTGGAATCGTTTGTCTGCGATTTCGTGCTGCACCGCCCTGCCGCCTCCTCCCGTGCCGGCGAAATCCGGGCCGAGGGGCGCTTGCAGGCGCGGGTGCGGCGGGAATGCGTGGTCTCGCTCGACGTGTTCACCAGCGAGATCGACGAGCGGTTCCGCATCAGCTTCGTGCCGGAAGGCAGCGAGATCGAGAACGAAGATCCGGAGTCGGATGACGAAATTCCCTACAGCGGTGCCACCCTCGATCTGGGCGATGCGGCGGTGGAGCAATTGGCGCTGATTCTGGACCCATATCCCCGCAAACCCGGTGCAGAGCTGCCTGCGGAGCTGAGCGAAGAGCCGTCCGGCCCGTTCGCGGCCCTGTCCAAATTGGCCCGGTCCCCCAAGGCTGACGGGGAGGGGTGACGCAACAACATGACGAATCTTGTGCGTTCTGCTTGCGGGGGGCAAATGCCTCTGCTAGAGGGCGCGGCTCACATTGTTGGTATTCCACAACCTGGTGCCCGACCCTGTCGGTGATGGCATAGGTTAAGTTGACCGGAGGGGCTTAGTCCCATGGCTGTTCCTAAGAGAAAGACTTCGCCCTCACGTGCGGGCATGCGCCGTAGCCATCACGCTCTGACCACCCAGGCGCATGCGGAATGCGCCAATTGTGGCGAGCTGAAGCGTCCGCATCATGTGTGCTCGCATTGCGGTCACTATGACGGTCGCGAAGTCGTGGCCGCCGGCAAGACGCTCAAGGGCGCTGTTCGCGTCTGATCCAGTGCGCGCGGGCTTGCCTCGGCGCGGTGTTGGGTGGTGCGTCGCCAGTCTCTGGCGGTGATCTCTCTTCTGACCAGCCTGGCAGGGTGCTGCGCGGGCTGGTCGATTGCGTCATTGGGGCAGACATGGCGGAGAGCGGCGGACAGGAACACTACAGCTTGGCAATCGATGCGATGGGCGGGGATAAGGCCCCGGATATCGTGGTCGAAGGGCTGGATTTGGCTGCTGAGCGTCATCCCTCTGCGCGCTTTCTGCTGATTGGCGATGAAGTCCGGCTGGTGCCGCTGTTGCAGCGCTATCGCCGGGCGGCGCGCGCCTGCACTGTTGTGCACACACCGGACGCCATCGCCGGCGACACCAAGCCCACCATCGCCCTGCGGATGCGCAAGGCGTCGATGCGTTTGGCCATCGATGCGGTGGCCAAGGGCGAGGCGGCGGGTGTGGTGTCGGCGGGCAATACCGGCGCATTGCTGGCGCTGGCGAAAATCGTCATCAAGACATTGCCCGGCATCGACCGCCCCGCGATGGCGGCGATCAGTCCGTCGGCGCGCGGTGACGTGATCATGCTCGATCTCGGTGCCAACGTGCTGTGCGACACGCGCAATCTGGTTGAATTTGCCTTGATGGGCGACATCTTCGCCCGCACCGTGCTTGGCCTGACCGCGCCCACCATCGGGCTGCTCAATGTCGGCACCGAAGACACCAAGGGCGACGATAAACTGCGCAACGCGGCGGAAATGCTGCGGCGCTCACATCTTGCCCCGCAATTCCACGGCTTTGTGGAAGGCAATGACATCACCGCCGGCACCACCGACGTGGTGGTGACGGACGGCTTTACCGGCAATGTCGCGCTCAAGACCGGCGAAGGTGCGTTGAAGCTGGTGGGGCAATTGCTGCGGCAGGTGTTCTCCAACGGTATTGCCGCCCGCATCGCGTATTTGCTGGCGCGTCCGGGGCTGGACCGGCTGCGCGAATGGCTCGATCCCCGGCGCTACAATGGCGCGGTGATGCTGGGCCTGTCGGGCGTTGTGGTAAAATCGCATGGCGGCACGGATGCGCAGGGCTTTGCGCACGCTGTCGATGTGGCGATGGATATGGTTGTGCATCGGTTCAACGATCGGATGCGCGAAGGTTTGGGCAAGATCGGCGCATTGCGGGCGGAAAGTGCCGAGAATGTGCGCGAGGCGGCCGAGGCGGAGACAATCAATGCCTCTGCCACCGGCAACGCCGGTCCGCTTGCCAATGCGAGCTGAGGGCAGAATGGTCAAGACCGATCACATAATTCGCAGCCAAATCGCCGGTATTGGGTCCTACCTGCCTGCGCAGGTGGTGACGAACGAGGAACTCGCGGCCCGCGTCGATACGTCTGATGCCTGGATTCGTGAGCGCACCGGCATCCGCCAGCGCCATATCGCGGCCCCGCATGAAAGCTGCGCCTTCATGGCCACCGAAGCCGCCCGTGCGGCGTTGGCCGATGCGGGGGCGCATGCGAGCGATGTGGATGCGATCATCGTTGGCACCGCCACGCCGGATCAGGCCTTCCCCTCGGTTGCCGTGCGCGTGCAGGCGGCGATTGGGGCGGGTGGCTTCGGCTTCGACCTGTCGGCGGCCTGCAGCGGCTTCATCTATGCGCTCTCGATGGCCGACAGCCTGATCAAGAGCGGTCAGGCGCGTGGCGTGCTGGTGATCGGCTCGGAAGTGTATTCGCGCATCCTGAACTGGGAGGATCGCGGCACGTGCGTGTTGTTCGGCGACGGTGCGGGAGCGGTGTTCCTGCGCGCCGGTGAAGGCGCGGGGCGCGGCGAGGATCGTGGCATTCTCTCCACCCATCTGCACGCCAACGGCCAATATGGCGACATGCTGTATGTGGATGGCGCGGTGGGCCGGCCCGACCGCCCTGGTCATCTGGTGATGCAGGGCAATCAGGTGTTCCGCCACGCGGTCACGCTGCTGTCTGAGACGGTCAATGAGGCGCTGGCGGCGAATAATCTGCCGCAATCGGCGGTGGATTGGCTGGTGCCGCATCAGGCGAATTTGCGCATTATCGACGGCATCGGCCGCAAGCTCGGCCTGCCGCCGGAGCGTGTGGTGGTGACGGTGGATCATCATGCCAACACCTCGGCCGCCTCTATTCCGCTCGCCTTGGCCGAGGCGTGGCGCGATGGGCGGATCGAACGCGGCCAATTGGTGCTGATGGAAGCCCTCGGCGGCGGTCTGACCTGGGGTTCGGCGCTGGTTCGGATGTAAAAACGCCGATTCCAGCATCACAACGATGCTGGGCGAATGGCGAGTTCTTGACGAAAGTTCATGCCTTGCATAGCGTTCGGCCATGAACACAGTCACCCGCGCACATCTTGCAGAAACCATCTACACCCAGGTGGGTCTGTCCCGGAACGAATCCGCAGCCCTGCTAGAGATGGTGCTGGCCCGTATGAGCACGGCGCTGGAAGCCGGCGCATCGGTCAAAATCAGCGGGTTCGGCACATTTTCCGTGCGCGACAAGGCCCAGCGTATCGGCCGCAATCCCAAAACCGGCCAGGAAGTGCCCATTCTGCCGCGCCGTGTGCTGGTATTCCGACCGAGCCAGTTGCTCAAGGCGCAGGTCAATCACATGGCGCTGCCGGTTGACGGCAACGACGAATGAGTAAGTCCGCCTCGGTGATGGATGAGGCGGAAGCATTTGTTGACCGCTCGCCTGCCCGCACCCGTGCGGCCAAGGCGCCGAGCGCGTTTCGCACGATCAGCGAAGTTGCCGATGAGTTGCGTGTGCCGCAGCATGTTCTGCGCTTCTGGGAAGGCCGCTTTCCGCAGGTCAAGCCGCTCAAGCGTGGCGGCGGGCGGCGTTATTACCGCCCGGAAGACATCGCCCTGTTGCGGCGCATCCACACGCTGCTCTATGTGCAAGGCTATACGATCAAGGGTGTGCAGCGATTGCTGCGCGAAGGCGGTGGCCATCTGGCTGACGACATTCCGCCGCCCGCCCCAGACGAAAAGGCCGGCACGGTTGAGCATGTTTTCCACGATACAGATGAACCGCAATTGCCGATGCCGGGCCTCGGCCCTTCCTTGCCACCGCCAGCGCCGCCTTCCCCTGTGACGTCGCCACGCGGCCGGAAGCCGAAGATCAAGGTTGTCTCTGTGCCTGCGCCGCCATCGGTCGATTCGGCGGCGATGTCTGAGGTGGCGGTGCTGCGTCTGGTGCTGCGGGAGACTTTGGCGGAACTGGAAGCTTTGCGCGCGCTCCTCCCCCGATGAATTGCCGTTGCCCATTTTCGTGATGCTTTATCGCAACCCAGGCGTTGCGGCTGCCGAGTTCGGCTGCTAGAGACACTCTCCCGTCGGTCGGAGCGTAGCGCAGCCTGGTAGCGCATCAGTCTGGGGGACTGGGGGTCGTGGGTTCGAATCCCGCCGCTCCGACCATTTCGTTCCGCGCCACGCTGATTTTTCAGTCTTGGCCGATTCCTGCGATTTTGGTGAAGTTATTCACACTGGATTTATGTCGGTGGGGTTGAACTCCGGCTGAAATCCTGCACAAACCAAGATGAGAACAATCCGGTGTGCTGCATCGGGCAGCTGGCATCGCATGGCTTCTATGCTACAGACGCTGTAGCTGCGAGGCTGTTGTGGAAGGGATGAGAATGAGCGCCGAACAATCCGACGCGCTGGGGATGCGGCCCGTGTCGAGCCCGTTCAAGGCTCGCAAGACGTTGATTTTTGCCAACGACAAATCGAGCGGCAAAACAACGAGCTGCAACGCTGTGCTGGTCAGCCTGTTGCAGCGCTACCCGACGCTGATGCGCACTGTCGATGTGCGCGAATATGAGCGTCAGCCGCGTTTGTCGCTGATTTTCCGCAAGGAAGACGGTTTCAACTCGATCATGCACCGCGACGCCCGCAACGCAGCGGCGTTCGATATGGCGCGTGCGCTGGCCTATGATCCGAACGCCACCGCGTGGGACGATCTGCTGTACGATATCGGCGTCGGCAATCTGATCGTCGATCTGGGGTCGAACACTTTCTCCGAAATCTGCCGGATTTTGGACGATGAACCGCGCCCGATCTTTCCCGATGGCGGCGATCGCGTGGCCGTGGCGGTGCCGATTACCACGGCGGCCGACTCCATCGAGTCGGGCATGGCGGCGATCGATCATGTCTGCTCCTGGGGGCCGCGCACCCATGTGTTCATCATCGAGCAGGAATATCTCGGCCGTTTCACGCCGGAACTGGCCGATTGGTGCAATTATCGCGACCGCCTGCTCGCCGCCGACCCGTCGCGCGTGACGCTGGTGCGCATCGAGAAGCTGGCAGTGGCCGATATCGGCTCGGTGGTGTTCCAGCGCATCGACAAGATCGTCGAGAACGCCCAGGCGATGCTGCGCTCGGACAAGCTGACCGGCGCCTCGCTGCTGCGCGCTCTGCGTCAGGCCCGTGCGGAGATTTCCTGGGGCAATCGCACGCTGGAATCGGTGCGCCCGATTGCGGATTGGTTCGCCAACTGATTGCGCCCAATGGGGTGATATTGGCTGATCGAGATGAAAAGCGCTGGAAGCCCTTGGGCCTTCAGCGCTTTTTTTATGCATTGAATTTGAAATGGGGAAAATCGTATCGAATGCCATATATGGTGTTCAAATCGCCTAAGTGACACTATATATTGGTTCGTGCGACTCGGAGCGAAGGCGCCCCGGCATCTCGCACGGAAGGATCGGCGTATGGACGGCGGCGTGATGGGTTTCGGCCTCAACCGGCAAATTCCAGGCTCCAGCTTCGGCGAGCGCGCCTTGCCCGCCAGATTGCTCGATCCCGGCATGGGCGTGGCGGTGGCCCGTCGGACGGTGTTCAGACCCGATGACCAGGAATGCTTCGGCCGGGTGGCCGACCGGGTGGCGGAGGGCAATATGTCGCTGCTCGGCCGTCCGCTCACACCGGTGGAGCATATGGAGCAGGCCCGCCTGCGCAACGCGATTGCCACCGGGGCGCTGATCACTTCGGGCCGGCATCTTCAGCATGGCGATGCCGGGCAAGCCGGGCGCAATATGGAGCTGTTCACCAACTGCGCCACCGCGATTGCCAGCTTCGCGAAATTCTATCTGCTGCTGAACGGCAGCGGCGTCGGGCGTTCGTATGACGACGCGCTGGTGGCCGTCGATTGGGCGCAGGCCCCGAAGCTGCGGCTGCGGCTGGACCCGAGCCACGCCGATTTTCCGCGCGGCGCGGCTGGTTTCGCCGCCTTGGCCGCGGAGTTGGGGATTGCGGTGGACGAGGTGGAGGCGGCGATTTGCGCCGATCCGGCGGCGATGCCCGCCAACACCGTTTTCCATGCCGTCGCGGATAGCCGCGAGGGCTGGGCGAAGGCGGTGGAGGTGCTGGAGGGCATGGCGTTCGAGCAGCGTGCCGATGAGACGCTGTTCCTCGATTTCTCGGCCGTCCGCCCGCGTGGGGCGCCGATAGCGGGCATGCAGGATCGCCCGGCATCCGGGCCGGTGTCGCTGATGCGTGCCTTCCTCAACATCGATCGTCATGTGATCGCGCCGGCACGCAACCCGGACAGCGCAATGCTGCCCTGGGAGCAGGCATTGCTGGTGGATCATTATCTGTCGTTGGAGGTGCAGGTGGGCGGTGCGCGCCGTGCCGCCCGGATGGCGACGAAATCCTGGCGCGATCCCGGCATTTTCCGCTTCATCCGCGCCAAATCCGAAGGCGGGCTGTGGACGGCGAACAACTCGGTGATGGTCGATCAGGAATTCTGGCAGATTCTGCGCCACGGCCAGGACCGCAGCGACGCGCTGGCACAGACGGCCCGCGCGGTGTTCGATGAGGTCACACGCTGCGCCTATATCAATGGCGAGCCGGGCTTCATCAATGGCGACAAGCTGGAGGATCACCGCACCGGGGCGGCCTGGGCAAAGCCGGTGTATCAGGATGGGCGCGATTTCCGCTCGGATCGTTACCATGCGGATCGCGGGGCGGCGTTGTTGGGCGAGCTCGCCCGGCGTGCGCAATCGGCGCATTTTCCGGCGACGACCAATCCGTGCGGCGAGATCGTGCTGCATGTGACGGGCGGCTATTGCGTGATCGCCGATTTCGCCCCGTTGCTGGCCTGCCCGATGGAGATCGAGGCGGTGGTGCCCGGCGCAGTGCCCGCCGAAGTGGCCGCCGAATGGGATGCGCGGGTGGAGGACAGCGTGCGGCTGGGTGTGCGTTTTCTGATGCGCGCGAACCTGATGGACGCGCTGTATGGCGAGGAGGTGCGCCGCACCAATCGCATGGGCATTGGCCCGACCGGGCTGCATGAATGGGCCTGGATGCGCTTCGGCCTGGCGTTCGATGATCTGCTGGATGAAGAGAAGAGTGCCGCGTTCTGGGCGGCGGTGGAGAGCCTGTCGGTGGCGGCCAAGGAAGAAGGCGCGCGCTATGCGGCGGAGCTGGGCCGCGCGGAGCCGTTCACCGTGACCACGGTCAAGCCCGCCGGCACCACGTCTAAGCTGTTTGGCCTGACCGAGGGCGCACATCTGCCCGCCAAGCGGCAATATCTGCGCTGGGTGCAGTTCCGTGGCACGCGCGATGAGAACGGCGCTTGGGTGGCCGATGCGGACCCGCTCTTGGCGCAATATGAGGCGCGGGGCTATCCGATCCGCACGCTGACGAGCTTCCCCGGCATGTCCATCGTCGGCTTCCCGACCCTGCCGCGCATTCAGCGCCTGGGCATTGGCGACAAGCTGGTGACGGCCCCGGAAGCCGACCCGGAGTCGCAATATGGCTGGCTGCGTCTGCTGGAGCGGTATTGGATTGGCGCCGAGCAGGGCAATCAGGTGTCCTACACGCTGAAAATTCTGACGGATCGCCACGCGCTGGAGGATTTCCGCACCATTGTGCTGGCACATCAGCCGGACATCCGCTGCTGCGCCATTCTGCCGAGCCAGCCGGATCATGCGCTGGGCTATGAATATCTGCCGGAAGAGGAAATCTCGCTCGACGATTTCCTGGCACTGGCGGCCCGGATCGACGATCCGGGTCTGCATGAGGCGGTGGACACGGCGCATCTGCAGTGCGCGGGCGGGGTTTGCCCGATTTAGGGCGATGTGATTGGGGAAGTTGTCGTAAGGTGCAATTCCTGCGGAATTGATACATTACGACAACTTTATTGGTGCAATTCCTGCGGAATTGGCACCCTACGACACCCTGTCAAATTCCCCTGAAACCCGCCCGTGCGGCGCGGTAGTCCCAGGCGCGGGTCATCGGGTTGCCGCCGAGTTGCATGTTGCGGGTCTGCTCGATTTCACCCGGCGTGAGATAGACAACCGGGCCGAGCGGCAGAGAGTTCAGCAGGATTTTGGCGTTCTCCATCATCTGCACCGCGATGAACACCACCTCACGCAGATTGCGGCCGACGCAGTTCGCACCGTGGCCACGGATCAGCAGGCAGGTGTTGTCGGCCAGCGCGCGCGCGCAGCTATCGCCCTGTTCACGGGTTTCGATGAGCATGTTGGTGTCGCCGAAATCGTCCTGGCTGTCCCAGAACGGGATATTGGCCCCGAGCACGGCGGCGAGATGCATCACCGGGCGATATTTCGCGTGCGCACCCTCCGAGATGGTGAAGGGCAGCACTTCCTTGGCGTGGTGATGCACGGCGGCGTTGATGTCGGGCCGGGCCTTGTAGATCGCCGAGTGGATCACGCGCTCCTTATACATCGGCCGGCCATTCTGCTCGACCGGCTCGTCGTCGAGCGTCATTTCCATGATGTCTTCGCGCGTGACCAGTTCCGGGCTGCGGCTGCGCGAGATGAAATAGCGGTCGGCCCGCAGCGGGTGGCGCACGCTGACATGGCCGAAATCGTCGATCACGTTTTCATGCGCCATGATGCGGTTGGCGATGACAAGCTCCTGGATGGCTAAGGCAATGGCGGCATCGGACATGATACTTCTCCCCCTAAGTATTTTTCTCTACATGACGGCATTGCGCGGATCGGGCAAGCGGGTGCTGGACCGCAACGCGCAGTCAGGGCACATCGTGACCTCACTTGCAGGAGCCTGACCCCCATGACGCCCACCGATATCGCCCGCGTGCAGACCTATCTTCGCCGTCTGCTCGGCTCGGACAAGATCCGCATCAATCCGCCGGCCAAGAAGGGGTTGTCGGTGGAGATTGCGGTGGAGGACGAGGTGATCGGCACGATTCATCGCGATGAGGATGAGGGCGAGATCTCGTACGCCGTCTCGATCGTCGTGCTGGAGGAGGATCTGCCGCCCGCGCCGAAGGCACCGGCTCGCCGCTGATCTCGCCTGAAGAAACGAATTTCCGTGCCGGACGATTGCCTGTGCGAAGCTTGCCAAGGTAGGGTCCGGCACCGGAACATTCAAAATGGCGGCAGTGGTGTTGGACGATCAGCAAACCGAAAACTCTTCCGCCACGTCCGCTCTTGCGTCCGATCCGCCGGATGAGGCGACCGATCCCGCTCCGGTGGAGAGTTCGGAGGCGGCAGCAGGCGGCAGCACGGCCGCGTCATCGTCTGTCGCATCGTCTGGCTCCTCCACCTTCCCGCCCGCCTCTGCCCGCCCGAATATCGAGGCCACGCAGGGTATTCGCTTCGATTTCAACCTCGGCGCCCGCGTGGTGTTGCCGGAGGGCGATTGGCGGGTGCAGCTGCGCGATCTCGATACCGGCAATATCCTGTTCGACTCCAAGACCAAGGCGGCCTTCGTGGCCAGTTCCAAGCGGTTCTATGTCCGCTTTGGGGTGGAGGTGTGGTCGGGTGAGGAGAGCGTCTTCAAGCACGAATACGATGCGCGCGGGCAGGAGGTGCTGATCCAGTTCCCGGTCGGCACGCTGGGCGACACCATGGGCTGGATGCCCTATGCGATCCGCTTTGGCGAAAAGCATGGCTGCAAGCTGACGCTGGCGATTTCCGAAAAGCTGAAGCCGCTGTTCGAGGCGGCGTATCCGGATGTGACGTTCGTCAGCCATGCCGAGGTGGAGGCGGAGAAATATTACGCCACCTATTCGCTCGGCCTGTTCTTCGACGACACGTCCTGCATCTGGCAGCCGACGGATTTCCGGATGGTGGGGCTGCATCGCACGGCCGGTTACATCCTGGGCGTCGATCCCACCGAAGCGCCGCCACGCATTGCGGTGGAGCGGGGGCGGCCGATGGAGGCGCGTTATGTGGCCATCGCCGTGCAATCCTCCAGCCAGGCGAAATACTGGAACAACCCGCAGGGCTGGCGGGAGGTGGTGAAATTCCTCAAATCCTGCGGCTGGAAGGTGGTGTGCATCGATCAAAGCCCGATGCATGGCCAGAAGCTGATGTGGAACCACATCCCGCACGGGGTGGAGGACGAAACCGGCGATCGCCCACTGACCGAGCGGGCGCGCTGGATGCGGCATGCGGATATGTTCATCGGCCTGTCGTCCGGCCTGTCGTGGCTGGCCTGGGCGGCGGGCACGCCGGTGGTGATGATCAGCGGCTTCACCCACCCGACCAACGAGTTCAACACGCCGGGCCGGGTGATCAACTGGCACGCCTGCAATTCCTGTTGGAACGATCCGGCGTTGCGGTTCGACCACAAGGATTTCATGTGGTGCCCGCGCCATGCCGGCACGGATCGGCAGTTTGAATGCACAAGGCTGATCACCCCGCATCAGGTGATCGAGACGATCAAGCGCATGCCGGGCTTCAATCCGCCCAACGCCACCTGAATTCATTTCGGCTTGCGTTGCAGCCAACGCGCTGCACGCCTGCCTTTGATTGAGATCAAGGTGATAGAGGCTCGGCTGACCGCAGGTTGGTCGCATGAATGATGCAGATCTGATTGCCCGCTATGACGGGCGCGTGCCGCGGTATACCTCGTATCCGACGGCTCCGAATTTCCAGGCGGGCTTCCCGCAGGCACGCTATGGCGAATGGCTGGCCGCCCTGCCGGAAGAGGTGGCGCTGTCGCTGTATCTGCATGTGCCATTCTGCGACCGGCTGTGCCTGTATTGCGGCTGCAACACCACCGTGGTGCGACTCGATGCGCCGCGCCGGTCCTATGCCAAGCTGCTGATCGCAGAGCTGGAAATGGTCGCCGCCCGCATCGGCCGGCGTCAACGGGTGAGCCATGTGCATTGGGGCGGCGGCACGCCCACCACCTTGCCGGCCGATTGTCTGGTGGAGATCATGGCCGCTGCACGGCGGCTGTTCGATCTGCATGACGATGCGGAAGTGGCCATCGAGATCGACCCGACGAGTCTTGATGCGGGGCGCTTGCAGGCGCTGCGGGAGATGGGTGTCAACCGCGCCAGCCTGGGCGTGCAGGATCTGGACGAGCGTGTGCAGGACGCCATCGGGCGGCGGCAAAGCTATGAGATCACCAAGCACTGCGCCGATTCGCTGCGCGGTTTGGGGATCGATTCGCTCAATCTCGATCTGATCTACGGCTTGCCGTTGCAGACCGAGGAGAGCGTGGCGCTGACGGCTGAAAAGGCGCTCGGCCTTGCGCCGGACCGGATCGCGGTGTTCGGCTATGCGCATGTGCCGTGGATGAAGAAGCATCAAAGCCTGATCAAGGACGAGACGCTGCCGGGCGCGTTGGAGCGTTTTCATCAGCGTGCGGCGATTGATCGCGTGCTGACCGATGCGGGCTTCACGGCCATCGGGCTGGATCACTACGCCCATCCGGATGACGCGATGGCCAAGGCGGCCGGGGAGGAGGCGTTGCATCGCTCCTTCCAGGGCTACACCACCGATGGCGCGCCGGTGCTGCTGGGCATTGGGGCCTCGTCCATCGGCACGCTGCCGCAGGGCTATGTGCAGAACCAGCCAAGTGTGCCCGCCTATGCCAAGGCGATCAACGCGGGTGAGTTTGCCACCGTGCGCGGCATTGCCACCACGCCGGAGGACGAGCTGCGCCGGGCGGTGATCGAACAGATCATGTGCCATCTCAGCGTCGATCTCGACAGCGTGGCGGCAGGGTTGGGGCAGAGTGCTGACGCATTGCATCGCAATGCCGAGGCATTGGCGCGTTTTGCGGCGGATGGTCTGGTGGTGCGAGATGGCACCCGCATTCGCGTCACCGAAGCAGGCCGCCCATTCGTGCGCAATGTGGCGGCGGTGTTCGATGCGTATCTCGATACGGCCAGCACCCAACTCAAGCATGCGCAGGCGGTGTAGCAATTGGCCCATCACCGCCCGATCAGGGCGCGCGTTGCGGCCAAGCCCCCGCAATGACGGAGTGGGTGGGGCGGTCACGCTTCCATAACGCTCTGGATCATAACGCTCTGGATCATAACGCTCTGGCAGCCAGCTAGGCCATCTTCTCCCACCCGCGCGCACCCTGCTGCCAATAGGCCAGCGTGTGCCCGGCCGCCTTGGCGGATTTCCAGCGTTGGCGGGCGTCTTGCACGGCGCGTTCGTCATTGCCGTCGAACAGATCGAACACCCGCTCAAACGCTTCCAGCCGCGCCGAATTGGCGCCGTCGATCAGGAACAGATATTTCGCCCCGTTCGGCGCTTCATCCAGCGCGGTCAGCCAGATCGGCTGCAAATCCGCCTCGCCCATCGCCGCCGTGCCGTGCGGCAGCCAATCGGGTTCGTTTTCCAGCCACAACGCCAGATCCAACGCCTCCACCCGCTCCGCTGAGCCGCAGAGCACCACCGCGCGGTGCCCGGCTTTCAGCGTGCGGCCGAGCAATTGCGGCAGCGCCTTGTCTGCACTGGTGCGGGTAAGGTGGTAGAAGCCGATCTCGCTCATCGTCGTCAGGCCCGATGCAGGTCTTCGAAGCGGGCGGCGACCAGGCGATCAAGCAGGCGCACGCCGAAGCCGGTGGCGCCTGCCGCATGCGCATCATCGGCGGCCTCGCGCGATTCCACACCGGCGATGTCCAGATGCACCCAGGGGGTTTCGCCCACGAATTCAGACAGGAACGCCGCCGCCTGACAGGCATCGGGCTGGCCACGGCCTTTCGCGCAGTTCATCAGATCGGCGATGTCCGATGCCAGCGCCGCGCGATATCCCGCCGCCATCGGCATGCGCCACACCCATTCGCCCACCGCTTCCCCCGCCGCCGCCACATGGGCCGCCAGCGCCGGATCGTTGCCGAACAGCCCCGCCATCTCATGGCCAAGCGCCACCACAATGCTGCCGGTCAGTGTCGCCAGATCGATCACCGCCGCAGGCCGCAGCCGCTTCACCGCCCAAGCCAAGGCATCGGCCAGCACAAGGCGGCCTTCGGCGTCAGTGTCGATGATCTCGATGGTCTTGCCGCTGAAACTGGTCAGCACATCGCCCGGCCGATAGCTCTCGGCGCCGATGGCGTTCTCCGCCAGAGCCAGCACCGCACAGGCAGGGGCGGGCGAGCGGCGCAGTGCAAGGCTGAGCATCGTCCCCGCACAGGCGGCGGCCCCCGCCATGTCGGCCCGCATCTCCCACATTTTATCGGCGGGCTTGATGCAGATGCCGCCGGTGTCGAAGGTGATGCCCTTGCCGACAAAGACAACGGGTTTGGCCTCCATCGCGCCTTCCCATTGCAGCAGCACCAGACGTGGCCGATGCGCCGAGCCCTGGCCGACCGCCAGCAACGCCCCCAACCCCTCGCGCTGCACATCGCGACGCTTGAGCACGGTGATGCTCACCCCCGCCTTGCGCAGCGGTTCCAGGCGTTCGATGAAGCCATCCGGCGTGATCACGTCAGCGGGCAGGGCGACAAGATCGCGCGCCAATTCACTGCCGCGCCACACCGCCTCGGCATCGCCCCAGGCAGCTTCGATGCCGGGGATTTCGCTGATCAGATCGACATGGGTCAGCTTCGGCGCATCGGGATCGGCGGTGCGACGGTTCTGCGGCGGAGTCCAGCCGCGCAGCATCGCCCCCAAGGCGAAGGCCGCCGCCTGTGGTGCGAACAGGCCGGTGGCGTCCAGTGCTATCCGCTTCAGATGCGACAGCCGCGCCACCGCCATCGCCCCTGCCGCGCGATAGGTGGCGTCATGCGGGGAGGGGCCAACGCCGATCAGCAGCAACAGCCGCCCGCCGGTGCGCACCTCGCAGCACGTTCCGGCCTGTCCGTTGAAATGCGCCACCTTCGCCGCCGGGGCCGCCGCATGTGGCACCGCCCCGCCCAGTGGCACCGGCAGTGCCACGGCGACCGCGCTGGGTGCCGAACTGCCGATGCGCAGTTTCATCAGCTATTCTCGTAATGGGCTGACACCAGCCGGTCGAGCAGACGCACACCGAACGCGGTGGCGCCTTTCGGCGTGGTGGCGGTGTCTTTGCTGCTCCAGGCCATGCCGGCAATGTCCAGATGCACCCAGGGTTTGCCGCCTTGGACAAAACGCTGAATGAACTGTGCCGCCGTGATGGCGCCGCCGTAGCGCCCGGCGATGTTCTTCATGTCGGCGATGTCGGATTTCAGGCCGCGATCATAGGCATCGGCCAGCGGCATGCGCCATGTCTTCTCGCCGGTCTCCTCGGCAACCGAGGCGATCTGCGCGGCGAGGGCGTCGTCATTGCTGAACAGCCCGGCATATTCCTGGCCGAGGGCCACGATGATCGCCCCGGTCAATGTTGCCAGATCGATCATGAAGCGCGGGTTGAACTGCTCCTGGCAGTAATGGATCACATCGGCCAGCACCAGACGGCCTTCGGCGTCGGTGTTGAGAACTTCGATGGTCTGGCCTGAATAGCTCGTCACCACGTCTCCCGGACGCTGAGCGGTGCCGGAGGGCATGTTTTCCACCAGCCCGACGAGGCCCACGGCATCGACCTTCGCCTTGCGACCGGCCAGCGTCGCCATCAGGCCGACCACAGCCCCGGCGCCGGCCATGTCCCATTTCATGTCTTCCATGCCGGCGGCGGGTTTGATGGAGATGCCACCCGTGTCGAAGGTGACGCCCTTGCCGATGAAGGCGATGGGGGGGGCGGCGGATTTCGCGGGTTTCTTGCCGCCGGAGACGCCGTTCCAATGCATCACCACCATGCGCGGCTCATTGGCGCTGCCCATGGCAACGCCCATCAATGCGCCGAAGCCGAGCTTGGTCATCTCCTTCGGGCCGAGCACCTCCACCTTCAGGCCGAGCTTCTCCAGCGCCACACAGCGATCGGCCATCTCGGCAGGCGTGAGGATGTTCGCCGGTTCGGAGACCAGATCGCGGCTGAGGAACACGCCTTCCACCGTCGCCTTCAGCGGTGCCCAGGCCTCCCGCGCCTTCACCGGCTGCGCTGCCAGGATGGCGAGCTTGGACAGGCGCGGCTTGTCCTCGGCCTTTTCCTTGGTGCGATAGCGGTCGAAGCGATAGGCGCGCAAAGCCGCCCCCATCGCCACCGCCGCTGCCAACTCGGCAGACACGCCACCGGCGGCGATGGCGGCATGTGTCTCGCGGGCGAGCAGCGGCACCACATTGCCGCCGGCTTCTTCCGCGCCACGCTGCGTCAGGCTGTCCGGCTTGCCGATGCCGATGGCGATCACCCGCGACAATCCGGCGCCGGGGGCGAGAATGACGCAATTGCTGCCCGCGCGGCCCTTGAACTCGGCCGCGGTCAGGGCGCGCAGCACGGCCCCGCCGGTGGCTTCATCGACAGCGGAGAGCAGATTGCCCGCCAGTGGCTCGCCCTCTTCCAGCAACAGCACGAGGGCGCCGGATTTGGGCAGGGCAGATTTGGCGAAACCGATGTCGAGCATGCGCGGTGTCCGAAAGTGGAGAACAGGCCCTGACATTAGCAGTCCTGCCCTGCTTGACCAGTCGTGATGCTTGGCGGGCGTGCGAGGGGCGGTTATGCAGGGATATGACCCATGAAGATCTCCTCGAACTCGCCTTTACCCTTGCCGCCCGCGCCGGTGAAACCATTCTGGCCGTCCGCAAGCGCGGCTTCGAGACGATGCACAAGGCCGATGAGTCCCTGGTCACTGCGGCCGATCATGAGGCCGAGGCGGTGATCGTCACGGCTTTGCGGGCCGCCGTGCCGGAGATTGCCATCGTCGCCGAGGAGGAAATGGCAGCCGGACGCATCCCGGAGCAGGCGTCGCGGTTCTGGCTCGTCGATCCGCTCGACGGCACCCGCGAATTCGCCGCCGGGCGCGACGATTTCGCCGTCTGCATCGGCTTGGTGGAAGACGGCGTGCCGGTGTTGGGCGTGGTGGCCGGTCCCGCGCATGGCGAGGCGTTCGGGGCGATCAAGGGGCGGGGGGCGATCAAGCGCGATGCGCATGGCGAGCGCCCGATTCACGTCCGCGCCTGCCCGGATGCCGGATTGTCGGTGATCGCCTCGCGCAGCTTCGGCAAACATCCGCGCATGGCGGAGTATCTGGCCGAGCGGCGCGTGGCGGAAATCCTCAACACCGGCTCGGCACTGAAATTCTGCCGCATCGCCGAGGGTGTGGCCGATCTCTATCCGCGCTTTGGCCGCACGATGGAATGGGACACGGCGGCGGCGCAGATCATTCTGGAAGAAGCCGGTGGGTCGGTGCGCAACATCGATACCGGCGAGAGCCTGCGCTATGGCAAGCCCGGCTACGACAACCCGCATTTCGTCGCCGCCGCCACATGACCGAAAGGCTGCCCCCCACGCCGGACGCCATCGCCCACGCCGCCGATTTGCTGCGCCGGGGCGAATTGGTGGCCTTCGGCACCGAGACGGTCTACGGCCTGGGGGCGGATGCCACCAATGCGGATGCCGTCGCGCGGGTGTTCGCGGCCAAGGGGCGGCCGCATTTCAATCCGTTGATCGCCCATTACCCCAGTGCGGAGGCCGCCTTCGCCGATGTGGCACCCTCCGATGCCGCGCGCATATTGGCCGCTGCCTTCTGGCCGGGCCCGCTGACCATGGTGCTGCCGCGCCGCGCCGAATGCCCGGTGGCGCTGATCACCGGGGCCGGGCTCGATACGCTGGCCGTGCGCGTGCCATCCCACGCCGACGCCCACGCTCTGCTCACCGCCACCGGCCGCGCCGTCGCCGCCCCCTCCGCCAATCGCTCCGGCCGGGTCAGCCCGACCACGGCTGAGCATGTGCTGGACGGATTGGATGGCCGGATTGCCGCCATTATCGACAGCGGGGCGTGCCCGGTGGGGGTGGAATCGACGGTGATCGACCTCTCCGGCCCGCACCCCGTGCTGCTGCGTCCGGGCGGGATCACGCTGGAGGCGTTGGAGGCGGCGATCGGGCCGGTGCGGCGTGGCGCGCCGATCGCCGATGAGAGCAAGCCCTTGCTGGCGCCGGGCATGATGGCCTCGCATTACGCGCCGAACTTGCCGGTACGGTTGAATGCTGTCTCGGTGGCGGCCGATGAGGCGCTGCTGTCTTTCGGCCCGAAGCTTCCAGGTGCCGGGGCGGAATTCGTGCTCAGCGCGTCCGGCGATCTGGTGGAGGCCGCAGCCCGACTGTTCGACGGCTTGCGCTCATTCGATGCCATCGCTGGTCTGCGCGGCATCGCGGTGATGCCGATTCCGCTGGAAGGGCTTGGGCTTGCAATCAATGACCGCCTGTCCCGTGCGGCGGCGCCGCGTGATGACAGCAAGACGATTTTCTGTTGACACGAGACCACATCGCCCCGTCATGCCGCGCGCAATGACGTTGCTTTAGCAGGCTGCTAATCCGCATCCCCGTGATGCAGATCCAAATCGGCAAACCGGGTGAACTCACCTTCGAAGAACAAGTCGATCTTGCCCGTCGGGCCGTGGCGCTGCTTTTCGATGATCAGTTCGGCGCGGTTGTGCACGGTTTCCATGTCGGCCTGCCATTTCTCGACGGCCTTGTGGAATTTCTCGTCATCGGGGAAGGCGATCTGCGTGGGTTTGCGCTGCTGGATGTAATATTCCTCGCGATAGACGAACATCACCATATCGGCGTCCTGCTCAATCGAGCCGGATTCACGCAAATCCGACAACATCGGCCGCTTGTCCTCGCGGCTTTCCACCGAGCGGGAGAGCTGGGAGAGCGCGATCACCGGCACGCTCAATTCCTTCGCCAGTGCCTTCAGGCCCTGGGTGATCATCGAGATTTCCAGCACGCGGTTATCGGGCTTGGTGCCCGCCGCCGGGCGCATCAGCTGGAGGTAATCGACCATCACCAGCGCCAGCCCCTTGGTGCGTTGCAGGCGACGGCAGCGGGTGCGCATGGCGGACATCGAGATGGCGGGGGTGTCGTCGATGTGCAGCGGCAGCGCGGCGAGTTCGCGGCTGACCTGCACGAAGCGGTCGAAATCCTTCTGTTCGATCTCACCGCGACGGATCTTGTCGCCGGAGACGCGGGCGTTTTCGGACAGCAGACGGCCGGCGAGCTGTTCGGCGCTCATTTCGAGCGAAAAGATCGCCACCGACGCCTTCGGCACCACGTCCGGCCCACGCTCGCGCGCCTCATCCATCAGGGCGCGGGCGGCCCCGAAGGCGATCTTGGTGGCCAGTGCGGTTTTGCCCATACCCGGCCTTCCGGCCAGGATGACCAGATCCGAGGGATGCAGGCCGCCGGTCTTGCGATCCAGATCGCGCAATCCGGTGGTCAGCCCCGAGATGCCGCCGGAGCGGTGGAAGGCTTTTTCGGCGGTTTTGATCGCCTCGGTCAGCGCGCGTTCGAAGGTGACGAAGCCGCCGGTCTCGCCACCTTTGGCCGCCAGATTGAACAGCGTCTGTTCCGCCGTCTCCATCTGCTCGATGGCGTCCAGCGTGGTGTCGGCGCCGAAGGCGTTGTTGACGATGTTTTCGCCCACATCGATCAATTGCCGCCGCAACCAGGCATCGGTGATCGCGCGGCCATATTCGCCCGCGTTGATGATGCCCACCATCGCCGACACCAATTGCGCCAGATAGGCGGTGCCGCCGACTTCCTCCAGAATGCCCGAATGCTCGAATTCCGCCTTCAACGTGATGGCGTCGGCCAGTTCCTGGCGTTCGATGCGGCGTTGGATGGCCTGGAAGATGCGGCCATGAATCGGATCGGCGAAATGTTCGGCCAGCAGGAACTCCCCCACCCGCTCATAGGCGCGGTTATTGGCGAGCAATGCGCCCAGCAGCGCCTGCTCGGCCTGCAAATTGGTGGGGGGCAAGCGCGGGGCGACGGGATTGGGGAGGAAACTGGCGTTCATCGAAGCACCCTAGCGCATACGCGGCGATCGGTCCCTGTGGATTGCTGTGGATAACCTGGATGTTCCGATATTGAAACGCTTTTGCCATCACTCTGCCCTCTTCGGCTGAGATATGGCAGAGGAAGAAAGCACCAGCCGAGTGAGCCCCATGCGCATCGCCCAGATTGCCCCGTTGTTCGAAACCGTCCCGCCGCGCCGTTATGGCGGCACGGAGCGTGTGGTGTCGTGGTTGACGGAGGCGCTTGTGGAGGCGGGCCACGACGTGACGTTGTTCGCCAGTGGCGATTCGACCACCAAGGCCAGGCTGGTGCCGGTGGTGCCGCAGGCGCGGCGGTTTGTGCCGAATTTCGAGGTCAACAACGCGCCTTATGCCCGCATGCTCGAACTCGTCGCGCGGCAATCCCGTGAGTTCGATGTGCTGCATTTCCACATCGATTTTCATCCCTTCGCGCTGTTCTCCCGCCTCAACACGCCGTTCCTGACCACGCTGCATGGCCGGATGGATCAGGACTGGACGCAGAGCATTTACGGGCTTTACCCGGATGTGAAGCTGGTCTCGATTTCCGACAGTCAGCGCCGTCCGATGCCGCATTTGGGCTGGGCCGGCACGGTGCATCACGGCATGCCCGCCGATCTGCTGCGCCCGGTGGCCGATGGCGGCGATTACCTTGCTTTTCTCGGGCGGATTTCCCCCGAGAAGGGCATCGACCGCGCCATCCGCATCGCCCAGCGCGCAGGTATCAAGCTGAAAGTGGCGGCCAAGATCGGTGAAGAGGATCGCGTTTGGTATGAGCGCGAGATGGCGCCGTTGCTGGAAGGCGGCGGCGTGGAGTTCATCGGCGAGATCGACGACGCGCAGAAGCCTGAATTCCTCTCCAACGCCCGCGCCTTGCTGTTCCCGATCGCGTGGCCGGAGCCGTTCGGCCTGGTGATGATCGAGGCGATGGCCTGTGGCTGCCCGGTGATCGCCTTCCCGCTCGGCTCGGTGCCGGAGGTGATCGAGGATGGGCGAACCGGGTTCATTGTTGAGAACGAAGACCAGGCGGTGGCGGCGTTGGGGCGGGTTGGCTCGCTGGACCGCCAGGCGATCCGAGCACGGTTCGAGCAGCGTTGGAGTGCCACGCGGATGGCGCAGGATTATGTGACGATTTACAAGGGATTGGCGGGGTAGAGGGTGTAGCGTTTGGCTTGAACCCGCAGCGCCCCGCATTGCGCGCGCGATAACGGTCTAAAATCGCGACACCCCGCGCGGCACGGCATAGGGCGAGAGGTCGCGTTTGAGATAGCCGCCCGCGCCCTTGCCGCCCATCACCTTGCCATCGTCGCAAGCCACTTCGCCGCGCAGGATGGTCATCACCGGCCAGCCGGTCACGCTCATGCCTTCATAGGGCGTGTAGTCCGAGCCGTGATGCAGCAGGCTTTGGCTGATCGTCTCGCGTCGATTGGCGTCCCACAGCACCAGATCGGCATCGAAGCCCACCCCGATGCCGCCCTTGCGCGGGTAGAGGCCATACATCTTGGCGTGGTTGGTGGAGGTCAGCGCCACGAACTGGTTGAGCGTGATCCGCCCCTCGGTGACGCCCTTCTGAAACAGGATCGGCAGGCGGGTTTCGATGCCGGGGATGCCGTTGGGCACGTAGCGGAAGGAGGTCTTGCCCTTCGGGTTCAGCTTGCCCTCCACGCTGTCATATTTGAACGGGCAGTGATCGGAGGAGAAGGTCTGGAACACGCCGCTGCGAATGCCCTCCCAGATCGCCTCCCACGAATCATGATCGCGCGGCGGGGGCGAGCAGACGTATTTCGCGCCGGTTTGGTCGAAATTGAAGCCCTTCATGTCGTCTTCGGTCAGGGCGATGTATTGCGGACAGGTCTCGCCATAGACCTTCAGCCCGCGCTGCTGCGCCCAGCGGATCTGCTCCATCGCCTCACGCCCGGAGACATGGACGATCATGATCGGCACATCGACCAATTCGCCATGACTGATCGCGCGATGGGCGGCCTCGCGCTCGACGATCTGCGGGCGTGAGATGCCGTGATAATAGGGCGCGATCTTGCCGGATTCCTCCAGCTTGCGGGTCATGTATTTGATGGAGTCGTAGCCCTCGGCATGCACCATCACCAGCGCCCCGGTGCCGCGCGCGCAGTCGAAGACGTCGAGCAATTCGCGGTCGTTGAGCACCATGTCGTCATAGGTCATGAAGACCTTGAACGAGGTGTAGCCATCCTGCACCAAGGCGGGCAGTTCCTGCCCCAGCACGGAGGGCGAGGGATCGGTGATGATGAGGTGGAAGGAGTGGTCGGTGTAGCACTGGCCTTCCGCCTTGGCGTGATAATCCTGCACCACTGCCCGCAACGACTCGCCGCGTGGCTGCACGGCGAAGGGCAGAATGGTGGTGTTGCCGCCGGCGATGGCCGAGCGCGTGCCGCTTTCGAAATCGTCGGCCATGG
This sequence comes from Acetobacteraceae bacterium, assembly GCA_031291725.1. Classification (GTDB taxonomy): domain Bacteria; phylum Pseudomonadota; class Alphaproteobacteria; order Acetobacterales; family Acetobacteraceae; genus CAIQQQ01. The sequence goes on along the minus strand of JARLIM010000035.1, from coordinate 8,064 downwards.
TGATGCCGGGGCCGGAGGGCTGGGAGAGATGGACATGGCTGTCGATGCCGCCGGGCATCACCAGCAGGCCGGAGGCGTCGATGATCCTGGTGCCGGAGGTGAGGGAGTCGGCGATGGCGGAGATTTTGCCCCCCCTGATGCCGATATCGCCGCGATAAATATCGGCAGCGGTGACGATGGTGCCGCCGCGAATGATCGTGTCGAAATCAGCCATTGGGGTTCTCCGGAGCCAAAAGTTGGGGGAGGCTTCGCAATCTTCGTACCGTAGGTCGCCCTACGACAATGTTCTTTTCACCGCATCGCGCCACTTCGCATAGAGCGCATCCGGGCCGGTGCGATCCAGGCAGGGTTCGAACCGCCTCTCCAGCGCCCATCGCGCGGCGAATTCCGCCGGGGGTGGGCAGAGGCCGGAATGCAGGGCGGCCAGATAGGCGGCGCCGAGGGCGGTGGTCTCCAGCACGCGCGGGCGATCGACGGGGGCGGCGAGTTGGTCGGCCAGAGCCTGCATGGTCCAATCGCTGGCCACCATGCCGCCATCCACGCGCAGAACCGGCGGCGCTGCATCCGGCCAATCGGACTGCATGGCGCCGATCAGATCGCGGGTTTGGAAGGCGACACTTTGCAAGGTGGCGGCGGCGAGTTCGGCGGGGCCGGAATTGCGGGTGAGGCCGAAAATGGCGCCGCGTGCCTCGGCATCCCAATACGGTGCCCCCAGGCCGGTGAAGGCGGGCACCAGAATGACGGCCTGTGACGGATCGGCCTGCCGCGCCAGCATCTCGGCCTGATCGGCGGATGGGATCAGCCCCAGCCCGTCGCGCAGCCATTGCACGGCGGCACCGGCGATGAAGATGGCGCCTTCGAGCGCATAGCTGCGCTGGCCGCCCAATTGATAGGCAATCGTGGTCAGCAACCGGTTGCGCGAGGCCACCGCAATGGGGCCGGTGTTGAGCAGCAGGAAGCAGCCGGTGCCATAGGTGGATTTCACCATGCCGGGCGCGAAACAGGCCTGCCCGATGGTCGCCGCCTGCTGATCGCCCGCGATGCCGCGAATCGGGATGGCGCGGCCGAGCACATCCGGGTCGGTGAGGCCGAATTCCGCCGCGCAATCGCGCACTTCCGGCAGCATCGCGCGCGGAATGCGGAAGAGGGCGAGCAGGTCGTCGTCCCATTGGCCGGTGTGGATGTCGAGCAAAGCGGTGCGGCTGGCATTGGTGGCGTCTGTCGCATGCACGCGGCCAGCGGTCAGTCGCCAGAGCAGCCAGCAATCGACGGTGCCGAAGGCGAGATGGCCCGCTTCGGCATCGGCGCGGGCACCGGGGATGGTGTCGAGAATCCAGGCGATCTTGGTGGCGCTGAAATAGGGATCGAGCAACAGCCCGGTTGTGGCGGCCACCATCGCCTCATGCCCCGCCGCGCGCAGTTCGGCGCAGATGGCGGCGGTGCGGCGGTCCTGCCAGACGATGGCGCGATGGATGGCGCGGCCGGTGCGGCGGTCCCAGACGATGGTGGTTTCGCGCTGATTGGTGATGCCGATGGCGGCAATCGGTGCGTCGCTGGCGGCCATCACCTCACGCAGAACCGCGACAGAATGGCTGAAGAGGTCCTCCGCATCGTGTTCCACCCAGCCGGAGGCCGGGAAATGCTGCGGCAGGTCGCGGCGGGCGGTGGCCTGTGGCACGAGTTGGGGCGTGCTGAAGGCGATGGCGCGGGTGGAGGTGGTGCCCTGGTCGAGGGCGATGACGAGAGGATTTTGTGCGTTGCTTTGCATGACGGGTCCGGGCGGTTGCTCCCGGACCCAGCCTTGCATCAGAGCATCGCCGGGTCCAGCACCACGCGGTTGCGACCACGTGCCTTGGCGGCATACAGCGCGATATCGGCGCGCAGCAGGGCCTGTTGCGTGGTCTGTGCGCCGGGCGAGAGCATGGCCACGCCAATCGAGGCGGTGATCTGGGCGGCGTCGCCACTGGCGGGCAGGCGGAGTTCGGAGATGGCGATGCGCAGCCGCTCGGCCACCTTGGCCGCCACCGAGCCGGGCATTTCCGGCAGCATGACGACGAATTCCTCACCGCCGGTGCGACCGATGATGTCGCAGCCGCGCAGGCTGTCGCGGCAGACATCGACGACGGCGCGCAGCAGCGAATCGCCTGCGGCGTGGCCGAAGCGGTCATTGACGTTCTTGAAATGGTCGAGATCGATGGCAACCAGGGTGAGCGCGAAGCCTGCGCGCTGGCAGCGGATACGCTCGGCCTCCACACGCTGCTCAAAGCCGCGTTTGGTGAGTGCGCCGGTCAGATTGTCGGTCAACGACATCTGCCGCAATTCCATTTCATTGACCACCATGCGGGCCAGATCGGCCAGCATCTGGATCTGATCGGCGCTCGGCGTGCGCGGCGAGGTGTCCACCGTGCAGAGCGTGCCGAGGGTGGCACCGTCGCGGGTGCGCAGCGGAACGCCGAGATAAAAGCGCAGGCGCGGGCCGCCGGCCACCAGCGGATCGTGATCGAAGCGCGGATCGGCTTGCGCGTCTGAGACCACCATCGGTGCGTCAGAAGCGACGGCATATTGGCAGAACGGCAGGCTCTGCCCGGCATCGAAAGCCTCGATCCCCGGCCCGGACGCCAATTGCGGCGCGCCGCTATCCTGGATGAGCGAGATCATCGCCATCTTCGTTTGCATCACGGTGGAAGCCAGGCGGGTGATACGGTCAAAGGCCGTATTGTCAGTGGCTTCGCCAACGAGTGGCGCGGAGCTGCGCGCAAAATCGAGCGATTCTTTACCCATGACCAGCACTCCCGTCTTAGCCGATGTTTACCGAAACTGACGAAGGCAAACATTTCTTGACGTATGAAGCCGAAGTCGTAGTCCGGTGACAACATCTTTAAAATACATAAATTAACATATGTTATTAGACACACGCACACGTGAGCAAAGCTGAATTCAGGGGGTAAAAATTTGTCTAAAAATATCGTGTTTTTTGAGTTTAAGTCAGAAATTCCGGCAAATTTCCTTCAACATTTCGTGATTTGAGGCGGCGTTGGGTGGGGTGGCCTGTGTTGGGCAGGCTGCCATTGCCCGGATGTGAGGGGCAATGGCAGGCTGTGCGGTGCTCGTTCGGCCTACAGGCCGGCAACTTCGCCCAAAAAGCGGACATGGCTGCGCAGGCCGTGGCGGAAGCAGGCGATTTCGAATTTTTCATTCGGGCTGTGCGGCTTATCGTCGGCCAGACCGAAGCCCATCATCAGGCTGTCGATTCCGAGCACGCGGCGGAAGCCTTCCACCACCGGAATCGAGCCGCCGCAGCCGATCAGCGCAGGCGTGCGGTTGAATTCGGCTTGCAATGCCGCGCGGGCGGCCCCGACGAATCGGTTGGCGGTGTCGATGGCAAGGCCGGGGGCGTTGGCGTGTTCGATGAAGCTCAATTGCGCATCGGCGGGCACATGGGCGGCCATGAATTGCTTGAAGCCGGCCACGATATGCGCGGGCGACTGACCCGGCACGAGTCGGAACGAGATCTTCGCCCCAGCCTCGGCGGCGATCACGGTTTTGCTGCCCGGCCCCTGATAGCCGCCCCAGATGCCGTTGATGTCGGCGGTCGGACGCACCCAGAGCCGCTCCAGCGCCGAACGGTCGCGCTCGCCCACCGGCACGGACAGGCCGATTTCGCCGAGGAAATCATGTTCGCTGAAGCCGAGCGATTGCCATGCGGCCTTCTGCGCCTCGGAGATGTCCTCCACGCCGTCATAGAAGCCGGGAATCCGCACGCGGCCCTGATCGTCGTGCAATTGGCCGAGCGCGCGGGTGAGGGCGTTGATCGCGTTCAGCGCCGAGCCGCCATACATGCCGGAATGCAGATCGCGGGAAGCGCCCTTCAGCCGCACTTCCACATAGGCCATGCCGCGCACCGAGGCGGTGAGGGCGGGCGTGTCGATATCCCATTGGTTGGTGTCGGAAATCACCGCGATCTCGCTGCCCGCCAGCCGGTCGCGATGGGCGACGATGAAGGGTTCGAGGTTGGGGCTGCCGATCTCTTCCTCGCCTTCGAGCAGCACGGTGATGCGGGCGGGCAGGCCGCCGGTGGTGTCGAACCAGGCGCGGAAGGCGGCGAGCCATGTGGCAACCTGGCCTTTATCGTCCACCGCCCCACGGGCGACGACGCGCGGCCCATGCGGCCCCTCGACAATCTGCGGCGCGAACGGGTCGGCATCCCATAATTCCAGCGGATCGGCGGGCTGCACGTCGTAATGGCCGTAATAGAGCAGATGCGGGGCAGCCTCGCCCGCGCCAAAATGCGAGGCAAGCACGACGGGCTGGCCGGGCGTTGGGACGATCTCGACGGTAAAACCCATCGCTGCCAATTCGCGCGCGGCGAAGGCGGCGGCGGTCTGGCAATCGGCGTTATGGGCCGGGTTGGCGGAGATCGAGGGGATACGCAGCCAGTCGAGCCAGCTTGTGACGTGGCTCTCGAAATCCTGCTCGGCGCGGGTGAGCACGGAGTCGGTATGGCTCATGACAAATTCTCCGGTTGTTTGCCGTAGGTGCCGAAGCGGGCGATGGCCTGGGCGATTTCGGTTTCATTCAACAGTCGCGGCCCACCGGCGGCGAGGGCGAGCAGATATTGTTTGCACATCGCCTCCAGCAACAGGGCGGAGGTGAGGGCATCGGCGACATCGCGGCCATGCACGATCATGCCGTGATTGGCCAGCAGACAGCCCCGCCGCCCCGCCATCGCCGCACTGGCCAAGGCGGCGAGTTCCGGCGTGCCGAAGGTGACATAGGGCGCGCAACGTATGTCCGGCCCGCCGAAGGTGAGGACGTTGTAGTGAAAGGCGGGCAGCGGGCGGCCGAGGCAGGCCAGGGCGGTGGCGTGATCGGAATGGGTGTGTACGATGACCTGTGCATCCGGGTGCTCGCGATAGATCGCCGCATGCATCTCCCATTCGGAGGATGGGCGACGCAGGCCGATGGCCGCACCGGCAAGGCTCATCTCCACCATATGATCGGCGGCGAGGCTGTCGATGTCGCAGCCAGTGGGGGTGATCAGCATGCCCGCGCCCGCGCGGGCGCTGACATTGCCGGAGCTGCCGATCATCATGCCATGCCGATGCAGGCGACCGTACAGCTGGAGCAAGTCAGCACGCAGCATGATATCTTGGCTCATGGCATCCCCACGACATTGCCGTCACGCCGCGGATCCGCCGCCCCACTCCAGCCTTGCGGCGCGCGCAGCAACAGGGCGGTGCCGGTATCGACATGCTCGCTCTCAACCCGGTGGCCCAACGCCTCCAAAGCCGGCTGCAACGCCTGTGCCTCGGTGCCGGATTCGAGCACGATATGATCGGGATCGGCGGCATGGAAATGCCCGGCGCCGAGGGCGGCCTGCAGCTTCAGGCCCTGTCCGAGCGTGTCGAGCAGCGCCATCGCCATCACATCGGGAATCAGCGGCCCGCCCGCCCCGCCGCCCACCAGGATCGGATGACCGTCGGCCCCGAGCACGATCACCGGTGCAATCGGCGAGACCGGACGTTTGCCGGGGGCCATCTCATTGGCATAATGGCCGCCCTCTTCGGGCAAGGTGGTGGGCGGCGGAGGGGCGAAGTTGATCAGGGCGTTGTTGAACACCATGCCGAGGGCGCCGACGCGGGCACCGAAATGCAGATTGACCGTGCTGGTCATTGCCACCGACATGCCGCTTGCATCCACCACCGCCACCGAGCTGGTGCCCGCCTGCGGATTGCCGGTGTCGTCGCGCCGGGCATCCTCTTCGAGCAGATTGCCCGCATGCGGCTGGCGAATGGTGTCAGCCGGCATGATCAGACCGGCGCGTTGTTCGAGATAGCCGTGATCGAGCAATTCGCGCTCGGGGACATCGACATAGGCCGGGTCGGCGAGGTAGCGGCGGCGGTCGGCCTGGGCAAGGCGGCTGGCTTCGAGGAAGCGATGCACGAAGGCGGGGTCGCTGCGCTCGCCCGGTGCCACCATGCCGAGGATTTGCAGCATCACGAAGCCGCCCGCGGCCGGGGCGGGGGCGGTGCAGATTTGATAGCCGCGCCACGGCGCGCACAAAGCGGGGCCGATGCGCGGGCTGGCCTTGCGCAGATCGTTGCCGGTGATGCTGGACGGATAGGCGGATTTGCCCAATTCGCGCAGCATGGCCGACATTGAGCCCTCGGCGAACAGCCCGTCTGGCCCGAGCTGTGCGACATGGCGCAGGACGGCGGCATAGGCCGGATTGCGGAAATTCCGCCCCTCGGCGATCACCTGCCCGCTGGCGTCCAGATAGGGCGCGATCAACCCGGATAATGCGTCTTCGGCCCCTGGCGCGGTGAGCCAGCGATGCAGCTGCCGTGGCATCGGCGCGCCGTTGACGGCCAGGGTAAAGGCGGGTTCGAACAGCTTGTCCCAGGGCAGTCTGCCATAGGCTTGATGGGCGGCGAACAAAGCGGGCAGCACACCGGGCACCCCGACGGCACGCGGGCTGAATGCCAGCCGACGCGGGTCAAGCAGCGCGCCGTCGGTGTCGAGAGCCAAGGATTGCGTGGCGGCGGCGGGCGCGGTGGCCATGCCGTCGAAATTCCGCACTTCGCCAGTGCTGGGGGCGTAGACCAGCAGATCGGTGCCGCCGAGCAGGCCGGAGGCTTGCGGCTCCAACAGACCGAGCACGGCTTCGGCGGCAATGGCGGCATCGACGGCCGAGCCGCCCTGACGCAGCATGTCGATGGCGGCCGCGGTGGCGAGCGGGTTGGCGGTGACGGCAATCTGGTGGGCGGGCGCGTTGCCCGCATTGGGCGGCGGCGGCGGGGCCACGCAGCCAGCGGCGAGCACGGCCAAACCGGCGAGGACCAGCGATGTAGCTGCGCGCATCTAGAACACTCCGCCCGACCGCGCAGGCTTTCGCATCATCCTGTGCGGTGGTCTAGCCCCAGCCCGCCACAAAGGGCGTGATCAGCCTGCGGAAGGTGGGGGTGGGTTGGGGTGACGGGGTGACGGGGTGGTGGTGATGGGGGTTGTTCCCTCCGTCATTGCGGCACGAAGGGCGGCCATCCATCGCGGGGGCTGGCTGGATCGCGGTGGATTGCGGCGCTGCGCGCCACAATGACGGGTGGAGTGTGGTGGTGTTCCCTCCGTCATTGCGGCACGAAGGGCGGCCATCCATCGCGGGGTTTGGCGGCATCGCGGTGGATTGCGGCGCTGTGCGCCACAATGACGGGTGGGGGGAGATGCGGATTTATGTTGAGTTAGACCAAATAACATGTCAGTTAGTTTGGATGGAATTCTCCGCACCCCTTTCCCCTTCTCTGAGCCTGCTGGCGGTGCTGCGTGCGCTGCGCGGGGCGGTGGGCGGTTGGGAAAAGCGGGGGGTGTTCAATCATGTGTTGGCGCTGCTGCTGCATCGGCGATTGGGCGAAATCTGCGGGAAAATTGAGCGGCTGATGGTGCGGTTTCAGGCCGGGCGGCTGTGGCGGCGTGCACCGCAGGCCGAGGCTGGGGCGCGTGCCGCTGTCAAGACGGGCCGACGGATATGGCCGCGTCGGTTCGGCTGGCTGGTCAGGGCGGCGTCGCATCAGGCGGCGGGCCATGGCGCACAGTTGCGCCATATTCTGGAGCAGCCGGAGATGGTGGAATTGCTCAAGGCGGCACCGCAAGCCGCGCGGATGTTGCGCCCGGTGTGTCGGATGTTGGCGATTGAGACGTCGCTGTTGCAGCCTGGGGCGATCCCGCCGGAACCGGTGTTGCGCGCGGTGAAGCCTCGGCTGCGGAAAAAGCGGGCGCCGGTCGATTGGGGGCGGATTCCGCTGCCGAGGGGCGTGTTGACGGCGGTGCGAAAGCGACGGTTTTGCATGCGTGACTGAGGCGCGCGGCAGAGGTGTCGCTTTATTGTTCCGGGTGGTTATTGATGCGGGGGTGGGGTGCCTTGCGGCATCCCACCCTTGTGACAGCAAAATCGTCTATGTTTGACCTGTTCCGAAAAGGGATGCCCCACCGTGGATTGCCCTCCACGATGGGGCGGCTGGCGGCGGATCGTTTGTACCCTCAGCCCTTGGTGGCTGTAGCGTAGCTTGATCG